>NZ_LIWC01000002.1:1050806-1966077 GCF_001905755.1 Amycolatopsis sp. CB00013
GGCGTTGCGAAAGCCACTTTCGCAACGTTGAAGGTTGCGAAAGTGGCTTTCGCAACGCCTCTTGCCGTCCGGTCGCCGAGTGGTCGGCTAGCCGTGTCGCGAAAGCCACTTTCAGGACATCTGACGTCCCGAAAGTGGCTTTCGCGGCACGGGCTTCCCTTGAAGGCAGGGCAAACGTGGCGTGATCGGACTGGCCGATGATCCAGCGCGCCGCGCCGCCCCCGGTGACGTTGCGAAAGCCACTTTCGCAACGTTGAAGGTTGCGAAAGTGGCTTTCGCAACGTCAGGCTTCTAGCTCCGGTACGCGAGTTTCCGCACCAAGATCTCCGCCGGTCCCCGATACGCCCGCCGGTGCATCACGTACGCGACGACGACCGTCAGCAGCCACACGCCGAGCCCGCACGCGGCCGCGACGAACGTGCTGCCGCTCAACCCCAGCATGAACGGCGGCGCCAGGATCAGCCACGCCACCGACTGGAACAGGTAGGCACTCAGCGTGCGCTGGCCGAGCGCCGAGATCGCGGTGACTAGGACGCCGCGGCGTTTTTTGCCGACCGCCATGCCGATGAGCCCGAACAGGCTGATGTAACCGATCGCGCCGAACAGGCCCGCTCCCTCGTACATCAGCTTGACGAGCCCGGCGGTCTCCTCGTCGAAGCCGACGTAGTCACCGGCGAAGAGCCCCATCGGCAGCGCGCCCGCGATCGCGACACCGAAACCCCCGAACAGACCGAAAAGGAGCAGTTTCCGATTCGGCTCCTCCAGCACCCGCTTCTTCGCGGCCCAGGCGCCCACCCAGACGAACAGGATCGACGACAGCAGGACCGCGGTGGTCATCGGCCATTCGACGAGCCGTTCCCGCACGGCGCCGCCGTACGTCGGCGCCAGTGACGACGCGTCCTCGATGGACGGAACCGGCGCGCTCCCGGAATTCCCGGTGAGCACCAGGTACATCAGCACTGCCAGATAGCAGACGCCGAAACCCAGGTACAGCACCGGAATCCGATAGAAACCCTTGCCGCGCCGCAAAAGCAGCAGGGCGAACACCATGCCGACCACTCCGTACGCACCGAGCACGTCGCCGGAGAAGAACAGCACCCCGTCGACGGCGCCGAAGACGAGCAGCCACGCGTGACGGCGGAGCAGGATGCCACGCGTGCGCGGCCATGACTGCCCCAGCGCTTCCTGCCGATCGGCGAACTGCACCATCCCGTAGCCGAGCATCATGCCGAACAGCGGCAGCGCGCACGCGTGGACGAGCACGAACAGCACCACGAAGTACGGCCGTTCCAGTCCTTCCGGCGTCTGATCGACGCCCGGCGTGTTGCCGAGGAAGATGCTCGCGGTATGCGCCAGCGCGACCAGCAGGAGCGCGAAACCCCTGGCCAGATCCGGTGCGAGCACACGCTCGCCCGTCGGTGTCGATGTCATGGATCCCCCTTTAGTATCCAACGTACACTAATTAATGTCCGGCGGATACTAAAGGCTGAGGAGGGGTTTTGTCAGCTCGCTTCGACGAGAGCGGCGATGCCGTCGAGGACGACGTCGAGACCGAAGTCGAAGTCGGAGTTCTGTTCGGAGCCACCGAGACCCGAGCTCAGGAAGCCCACGGCGTCGGGGAAACGCTCAGGGTCGATCAGCTCGGCGAGGCCCTTGCCGTAGGCCTGTTCCGCCTGCGCCTGGGTCAGCCCGCTGTCCTTCCGGCCCTCGGCGAGCTGCAGGGCCTGCGCGCAGGCGAGGCGGACATAGCCGCCGATCAGGACCAGGATCCCGCCCTTGGTCCCCCAGTCGAGGCCGGTTTCGCGCAGCGTGCGCAGGAAAGCGTCCATCCAGGCGACCGCGTGCGGACCGGCGGGCGGGCCGGAAAGCGGCAGCTCGACCAGCCACGGATGGCTCATCAGCACGTCGCGGTTGGCCTCGGCCAACGTGGTCAGCTCGGCCCGCCAGTCACCGGTGGGCTCCACCTCCGGCGGATCGCCGATGGCGACGTCGGCCATCAGCTCCAGCAGCTCCGCCTTCGAACCGATGTGGCGGTACAACGACATCTTCGTGACGCCCAGATCCTTCGCCACGTTCGCCAGCGTCACGTTCGCGACGCCTTCGCGATCGGCGAGGTCCACCGCCGCCGCCACGACACCGTCGATGTCGAGCACGGAAGGCCTGCCGCGCGTCGGGCGTTCCGACCGGCGCCAGAGCCGCATCAGCGTCGCCGGTGCGCCTGCGTCGTCGGTCATCCCGACAATTTAACCCGCGTTCGCGAGAGCGAGCCGTACGTGGTTCCGAAAGCGCGGTTCTCCAGCGAGACGTCGACGGCGTCGAGGAACGCCTGCCGCAGTCCCGGCCGGGCGAGGTCCGCGGCGTCGATGCCGAGCCGCACCAGCCCGCCGCGGCGCGCGGCCCTGGCGGCGGCCAGCACCAGCGCGAAACACCGGACGGTCTCCGTGCGGTGCGACGGTCCGCCGAACTCCTGCACCCTGGCGCGCTGGACGTCCCCGGACACCAGGTCCCGCACCGACGCCAGATCCGCGCACAACGTGAACCCGTGCTCGCGCAGGGCCTGCAGAGTGCCTTCCGAGGCGATCCAGCGCGGCGGCGCGAAGCCGTCGACGGCCATGCCGTTGGCGTCGAGCGCCGCCTTCGCCGCGATCAGGCGCAGCCTCGCCTCGTGCGCGGGCAGAGCCGCGAACTCGGCTCGTTTGCCCAGGTAGACGGCGCGATGGGTGGGCGGGATCTGGTGGTCGTACCCGTGCAGGAGGACGGAATCGCCGCGGGTGCGACGCGTCCGGACCCACTCGGTCACGGGGCCCTCGCCGGTGCGAGCGGCGTAGAGCACGGACAACGGGACCCTGCGCCGGTCGAGTTCGGCCGCGAGATCGGCGCAGCGGTGCAACGTCCGGGTGGTCACGCCGGACAGGGAAACCAGCAAACGTGCGTCCACCCCACCAGTGAGCCAGCCGCGACTTGCGCCGGACTGACCACGGGGTGAACGCCGCAGGTCAGGCGGGCCAATCCTGCAGCGACCGGCCGGTGATGCGTTCGTACGACTCGATGTACCTCGCGCGCGTGGCGGCGACGATGTCCTCGGGCAAGGGTGGCGACCCGGGTCTGTCCCGGCGATGCCAGCCGGACGCCGGACTGGTGAGCCAGTCCCGCAGCGGCTGCTTGTCGAACGACGGCTGCGGGCTGTCCGGCGCGTAGCCGCCCGCCGGCCAGTAGCGCGAGGAATCCGGGGTCAGGACCTCGTCGGCGAGCACGAGATTCCCTTCCCGGTCGACGCCGAATTCGAGCTTCGTGTCCGCGAGGAGGATGCCGCGTTCGGCGGCGAACTCCGCGCCGCGGCGATACACCGCCAGCGTCGCCTCGCGGACCTCCTCGGCCCGCTCGCGGCCGAGCTGCCCGACGACGTCGGAGAAGGCGATGTTCTCGTCGTGCGAGCCGCGGTCGGCCTTGGTCGCGGGCGTGAAGATCGGCTCGGGCAGGCGGGACGATTCGGTCAGACCGGGCGGAAGTTCGACACCGCAAACCGTGCCTCGCGCGCGATAATCGGCGAGACCGGTACCGGTGAGATAGCCGCGGGCGACGGCTTCGAACGGCAGCATCGCCAGCCGCCGCACCAGCAGCGCGCGGCCGCGGACCTCGGCGGGGATGCGGTCGTCGTCGTAGGAGACGAGATGGTTGGGGAGGACATCGGAGAGCAGGGAGAACCAGAACACGCTCATCGCGGTGAGCACCCGCCCCTTGTCCGGGATGGGCGTGTCGAAGACGACGTCGTAGGCGGAGATCCGGTCGGAGGTGACGAGCAGCAGATGCTCGTCATCGACGGCGTAGAGCTCACGGACCTTGCCGGCGGCGATCTTCGGGTATTCGAGCGTCGTCACGGCTGCACCCTAGCGATCAAGGATGATGGCTGATCATGCCGATCCACTGCGTTTCGTTCACGACCGACTACGGACTGAGCGACGGTTTCGTGGCCGCGTGCCACGGCGTGATCGCGCGGATCGCGCCGTCCGTACGGGTGATCGACGTGAGCCACGAGATCCCTCCGCAGCAGGTCAGGACCGGCGCCGAGGTGCTCGCCCAGACCGCGCCGTATCTGCCGGAGTCCGTCCATCTCGCCGTCGTGGACCCCGGTGTCGGCACCGCCCGGCGCGGCGTCGTGGTGGTCACCGACCGCGGAATGCTCGTCGGCCCGGACAACGGGCTCCTCATTCCCGCCGCCGAAACACTCAGCGGGGTGATAGCCGCGTACGAACTCGCGGCGCCGGAATACCGCCTTCCGGTGACGTCGTCGACGTTCCACGGACGTGACGTCTTCGCCCCCGCCGCCGCGCATCTCGCGCTCGGCGTCCCGCCCGAGGAGTTCGGGCCGCGCGTCGACGACCTCGTGCGGCTGCCCGACCCGTTCGTCGCGGTGTTCCCCGGCAAGCTGGTGGCCGAGGTGCTCACGGTCGACCACTTCGGCAACGTCCAGCTGGCCGCGAGCCCCGCCGACCTCGAACTGGCCGGGCTGGCGGGCACGGTCTCCGTCAGCAGCGAACACGTCCTGGTGAAAGCGCTGGTCGGCGACACCTTCGGCACGGTGCCGCCGGGCCGGAACGTGCTCTACACCGATTCCGCCGGACGGCTCGCGGTCGCCGTGAACGGCGGCTCGGCCTCGGCGGTACTCGGGCTCGGACCCGCCCAGGAGTGCACGATCACCTCGTCGCCGACGGCCACCTGACCGGGTCCGGTCACCGCCATTTTGATCCCGAACGAGACGCCGCCCTCGGGTTCGCGGCGGTAGTCGGCGAGCGACCGGATCGGCTCGGGACCGGCCTTCTTCCCGGTCTCCTGGTCGACCATCGGCACCGTGCAGCGGATGCAGACCTTCGCGTACCCCAGTTCGAGGCCACCGGCGGTGAGCGAGCGGACGTCGTCCTCGCGATGCGGCTCTGGCCAGCCCGCGACGACGATGTTGGGCCGGAAGCAGTCCATCGGCACGGCTTCGGCGCCGCGCGACGCGATACGCTCGTTCAGACCGTCCAAAGAGGACTCCGAGGTCAGCAGGATCGCGTGCGCGTCGGCGAAGGCCGCGGTGCCGGGGATCTCGCCGTTGGTGACGCGTTCGTGCTCCGGTGCGAGCCCGACGAACACCGACGGCAGGCCGAGGACGTCGGAGAACCACTCGGCGGCCTCGTCTCCCTGATGGACGCCCTTGCCCTGCCAGGTGAACGTCGCGGCGGGCTGCCTCGGCCCGTCCGTGACCGTCTCGACCAGCAGTTCCTCGACGCCGGGAGCGGCGAGACGCAGGCGGGCGCCGTCGTCGAGCACCTCGGCCCGGATCGACGCCATCACCGGATGCTTGCGCTGGCTGCGGAACTCGCCCTCCGGGGAGACGACCATCCAGGCCCGGTCGAACCTCAGCCCCGCGGGGGTGACGTCGGCCGTCGCGACCGACGTGCCCGCGCAGCCTTTGACCGGGTAATAGACCAGCTTCGCCACTCTCGCCATAGCCGCAGGTTAACGACTAAGGCGTGGTGAGTGGCGATTCGGGCCAAGGCTGTCTTAGGTGCCTACTGAATGTGGGTGGCCGTTGGCCGCCGGTCCGTGAAGGCCTCCTTCCCTACCCTGAAGGTAGGCAAGGAGGCCTTCACGGACTACACGATCGCCACCCGCGGCTCTGCGACACCACCAGCCCCAGCAGTCACAGCAGATGTGTGAAGGCCCCCCTCCCTCGGCTCAGCGGAGGAAACTCGACCTTCACACCTTCCCAAGTACATGAAGGCCCCCTTCACTGCGTCTAGCGCAAGGAAGGGGGCCTTCATGTACTGCGGAAGCGCGCTACAGCACTTGCGACAGGAAACGCTGCAGCCGCTCGCTCCGCGGAGCGTCGAAGATCGCCTCCGGAGCGCCCTGTTCGACGATCTTCCCGTCGTCCATGAACGCGACTTCGTCGGCGACGCCGCGCGCGAAACCCATCTCGTGGGTGACCACGAGCAGCGTCAGCCCGCGCTCGGCCAGCCCGGCCATCAGCGTGAGAACGCCCTTGACCAGCTCCGGGTCCAGCGCGCTGGTCGCCTCGTCGAACAGCATGACCTCGGGCTCCATGGCGAGCGCCCGCGCGATCGCGACCCGCTGCTGCTGCCCGCCCGAGAGCGCGCTCGGCCGGTACGGCGCCTTGTCGGCGAGGCCGACCTCGGCGAGGCGGGCGTGCGCGATCTCCGCCGCCTCCTCCTTGCCGAGTTTGCGCACACTGCGCAGCGGCAGGGTGATGTTGTCCAGCACGCTGCGGTGCCCGAACAGGTTGAAGTGCTGGAACACCATCCCGACGCGCTGCCGCAGCGCGTCCGGATCGGTCGAGATGACGCTCTCGCCGCCCAGCAGCAGGTCGCCCGAGTCGGGCTCCTGGAGGCGGTTCACACAGCGCAGCAGCGTCGACTTGCCGGACCCCGACGGCCCGATGATGCAGGTCGTGCGGCCCTTCTCGACCGTCAGGTTCACACCCTTCAGCACTTCGAGGGTGCCGAAGGAGACGTGGATGTCGCGGAGTTCGACGCTGGAGGAACGGACGGCGGCGGTCATGACATCGGCACCTTTCCGGCGTTCAGGAGTTCCGTTTCGCCGCCCTCGTCGTCGACCCGGATCTTCTTGCCGGTGCGCAGCTTCTTGTCGATGTAGTTGACCAGATGCGTCAGCGGCACGGTGATCACCAGGTAGACGGCACCGGCGGCGACAAGCGGCGACAGGTTCCCGGTGTTCGCCGCGAGGTCCTGCCCGATGCGGAACAGGTCGCGCTGCTCGGCGAGGAAGCCGAGGAAGTACACCAGGCTGGAGTCCTTGACCAATGCGATGAACTGGTTCACCAGCGCGGGCAGCACGCGCCGCACACCCTGCGGGATGACGACGAGCGTCATCGCCTTGGTGTAGCTCATGCCCAGCGCGCGGCTGGCCTCCATCTGTCCTTTTTCGACACTCTGGATACCGGCGCGGAAGATCTCGCCGATGTACGCGGCCGCGATCAGGCTCAGCGCCAGGATGCCCAGCGGGTAAGGATTCCGCGACAGCGACGGGATGAGGATCCCGCCGCCCTGCCCGATCACCAGGATGGTCAGGATCGCGGGCAGGCCGCGGAAGATGTCGGTGTACACCCGGGCGGGCCAGCGCAGCCACGCCTTGCTGGACAGGCCCATCGTGGCCAGCAGCATGCCGAGCACGGTGCCGATCAGTGCCGAGAACACCGACAGGATCAGCGTGTTCAGCAGGCCGGTCCCGAGGAGGTCGGGGAAGACCTCCCAGATGTACTCCCAGTTCAGGAAGGTGTTGAGGAAATCGTCCACTTACTTCTGCCCGGCCTTGAACTCCGCGGGCACCGGCGCGTTCGGTTCGAACCGCTGGTGCACCTTTTCCCAGGTCCCGTCGGCGATGACCGCCTTGAGCCCCGCGTTGATCTTGCCCGCCAATTCGGTGTTGCCCTTCTTGACCGCGAAACCGTGCGGGATCGTCGTGGTGATCGCCTTGACCACCTTGAGTTTCGCGTCCGGGTTCTTCGCCGCGTAGTCCTCGGCGGTCGCCTGGTCGAAGATCGCGCCGTCGATCGCGCCCGACTTCAGCGCGGCGAGCGCGGCGGCGTCCTGCGGGAACTTCACCGCCTGCGCGGTGGGCGCGTTGGCCGTCAGCCAGCTGTCCGACACGGTGCCCTGGACGACGCCGATCCGCTTGCCCGCCAAGGAGTTCTCGTCGGTGATCGCGACGCCCTCGCGGGTCTCGATGCCGAGCGACTGGTAGTTGTACGGCGCCGAGAAGTCGACGGTCTTGCGGCGTTCGTCGGTCTGCGAGATCCCCGAGCTGCCGATGTCGAACTTGCCGGTGGCGACCTGGCCGAGCAGCGCCGAGAACTCCGTGGAGACGAACTCGAGTTTCAGGTTCTGGTGCGCGGCGATGGCCTTCAGCAGCTCGTTGTCGAACCCGGTGAACACGCCGTTTTCCTGATAGGCGTTGGGTTTCGAGTCGCTGAGGGTGCCGACGCGAAGGGTTTTCCCGCCGGCGTCCTCACCGCCGCCGCACGCCGCCAGCACCGCCACGAGGACGGCACCGACGACGGCGGCGAGTGACTTCTTCATCGTGATCCTCACGCCTTGAACTGGGCCGGGACCGGGGCCGTCGGCAGGAACTTCTCGTGCAGCTTGACCCAGGTGCCGTCGGCGATGACCTGCTTGAGGCCCTCGTTGATCTTGGTGAGCAGCTCGCTGTTGCCCTTCTTCACCGCGAAGCCGTGGGGCACGTCGGTGGTGAAGGACTTGACGACCTTGAGCTTCGCGTCGGTGCTCTCCTTGACGTTCGTCTCGGCGATCGCCTGGTCGAGGATGTAGGCGTCGACGGCGCCGCTCTTGAGCGCGGCCAGCGCCGGGGCGTACCCGGGGAAACGCACGGCCTGCGCGTCGGGCACCGTCGAGGTGAGCCACTTGTCGCCGACGGTCGCCTGGATGACCGCGACCCGCTTGCCGGACAGGCCCTTCTCCTCGGTGATCGGCGAGCCGTCCTTGGTCTGGATGCTCATGACCTCGAAGTTGTACGGGCTGGAGAAGTCGACGTTCTTCTTGCGCTCGTCGGTCTGCGCGATGGCCGAGCTGGCGATGTCGAACTGGTTGTTCGCGACCTGGCCGAGCAGCGAGGAGAAGTCGGTCGAGGCGAACTCGAGCTTCAGGTTCTGCTTGGCGGCGATGGCCTTCAGCAGCTCGTTGTCGAAGCCGGTGTAGTTGCCGTTCTCGACGTAGATGTTCGGCGGCGCGTCGCTCAGCGTCCCGACGCGCAGGGTCTTCTCGGTGGCGGATTCGCCACCACCGCAGGCGGCGAGCACGGCGACGAGGCCCGCGGCCAGCGTGGCGAGCAGCGTTTTCTTCATGATTTTCAGACCCCCGGGTTCTGCACGGGCAGGCCGGGGCCGCCCTGTTCGAGTTCCTTGGGCAGCGGCTCGGTTTTGAAGAACTGAGCGTGCAGGCGGGCGACGGTGCCGTCCGCCACGGCCTTCGCGAGGCCGTCGTTGATCTTCTTCAGCAGTTCCTTGTTGTCCTTGCGGACGGCGAACGCGGACGGCGTGTCCTTGGTCTCGACGGTGTAGCCGAACTCCAGCTGCAGGTCCGGGTTCTGGTCGATGTACTTCTGCCCGATGTCCTTCGGCACGACCCAGCCGTCGAGGCTGCCGCCCTTCAGCTGCGCGAAACCGGCGTTGTAGTCGGGGAAGCGGACGACGTTGGCGCCGGGCACCTTGCCGCTGGCGAAATCGTCCTGCACCGACGCCTGCACGACGCCGAGCCGCTTGCCGTTGAAGGCGCCGACGTCCTTGAGACCCGCGCCCTTCTTGGTGATGATCGAGGTGAACCCGGTGCTGTAGCCGTTGCTGAACGCGACGGTCTTCTTGCGGGCCTCGGTGGTGGAGATCGTGGAGCTGCCGATGTCGAACTTGTTGGTGGCGACGGCCGCGAGCAGCCCGGCGAACTCGGTGCCGACGAACTCGACCTCGAAGCCCTCGCGCCTCCCGATGTCGCGCAGCAGTTCGTTGTCGTAGCCGGTGAAGGTGCCGTTCTCCAGGTAGATGGACGGCGGCGCGTCGGTCAGGGTGCCGACCCGCAGCTTCTGGCCGGTCGTGCTCGCGTCACCGGAGCCGCAGGCGGCGAGGGCGAGGGTGGCCGCTCCGGCCGTGACGACGGCGACGATTTTCGACAGCGTGGATCTCATCGCTTCTTCCGTGGGTGTCGGCGCGCAAGGCGCGATACAAACACGCCAGGCCGCCTCATGGGCGGCCTGGCGCTCCGGGTTCAGCGATCGAGATTAGGCATTTCGCCCGATCGAGTAACTTCGTCTCACTCTGTGAACGCCCCGTGGTGGGGCTGCTCACAGGTCAGAGGATCGGTGCCGGCGAGTAGTTCGCCGCCTCCGGGAAACGCTCCAGGATGGCCTCGACGCGGGCCGCGATCGCGGCCACCTGACGCGGCGCGACACCGGTGAACGAGATGCGGTCGGCGAGGAGTTTGTCCAGCTCACCGCGGTCGAGCGGGATGCGCTCGTCGGCGGCGAGCCGGTCGAGGAGGTCGTTCTCGGCCAGCCCCTGCTCCCGCATCGCGAGCGCGACGCCGACGGCGTTCTCCTTGATCGCCTCGTGAGCGGTTTCACGCCCGACCCCCGCGCGGACCGAGGCCATGAGCACCTTGGTGGTCGCGAGGAACGGCAGATAGCGATCGAGCTCACGTCCGATGACCGCCGGGAAGGCGCCGAACTCGGCCAGCACCGTGAGGAAGGTCTCCAGCAGACCGTCGAGCGCGAAGAACGCGTCGGGCAGCGCGACCCGGCGGACGACGGAGTCGGACACGTCGCCTTCGTTCCACTGGTCGCCGGCGAGCTCGCCGATCATCGACAGGTAGCCGCGCAGCACCACGGCGAGCCCGTTGACCCGCTCGCAAGAGCGCGTGTTCATCTTGTGCGGCATGGCCGACGAGCCGACCTGGCCGGGTTTGAAGCCCTCGGTGACCAGCTCGTGGCCCGCCATCAGCCGGATCGTCTTCGCCAGGCTCGACGGGGCGGCCGCGAGCTGGACGACGGTGGACAGCACGTCGAAGTCGAGCGAACGCGGGTACACCTGGCCGACGCTGGTGAACACGTTCTCGAAGCCGAGGTGGGCCGCGACCCGCGACTCCAGTTCGTCCAAAGTGGACTCGTCGCCGAGCAGGTCGAGCATGTCCTGCGCGGTGCCGACCGGGCCCTTGATCCCGCGCAGCGGGTAGCGGCCGATGAGGTTTTCGAGCCGGTCGAAGGCGACCAGCAGTTCGTCGGCGGCGGTGGCGAACCGCTTGCCCAGGGTCGTCGCCTGCGCGGCGACGTTGTGCGAACGACCGGCCATCACCGTGTCGGCGTGCTCGACCGCGATCGCGGTGAGCCGGGCCAGCACGGCGCCGACGCGGCTACGCACCAGCTCCAGCGACCGCAGCACCTGCAGCTGCTCGACGTTCTCGGTGAGGTCCCGCGACGTCATGCCCTTGTGGACGTGCTCGTGTCCGGCGAGCGCGTTGAACTCCTCGATGCGGGCCTTCACGTCATGCCGGGTGACGCGCTCACGTGCGGCGATCGAGTCGAGGTCGACCTGCTCCAGGACGCGTTCGTAGTCGGCGACGACACCGTCCGGCACCTCGACGCCGAGGTCGGCCTGCGCGCGGAGCACGGCGAGCCAGAGCTCGCGCTCCAGCACGACCTTGCGTTCCGGGGACCAGAGTTCGACCAGCTCAGGCGAGGCGTAGCGGCCGGCGAGCACGTTGGGGATGCGGGGCTTGTCCGTCACGCGGCCAGACTAACCCGCCCCGCGTTTCGTCCTCTGAATGCGGTGGTTCGCGACGCCAACTACCGCATTCAGAGGACGAAACGCGGGAGTTTCAGGCCAGGGCCGCCTGGAGCATGCGCGCGGCGGCGGCCCGGGGCTCCGGGTCGACCTCGATGAGCGCGTTGACCACGGCGCCGTCGACCAGGGCGACGAGCCGCTCCAGTTCGGTGGCGTCCACAGGAGTGCCGGAGCGCGCGAAGATCTCGTGGAGCAGCTCGTACAGCTGCGCGGACAGCGTCCGCATCAGGGGGCGAAGGTACGGGCGGCGCCCTGTCCCGACGAGGCGTTCGTAGCGCAGAAGGACCGCTTCGGCATCGGCCTCGCGATCCGGGCGGAGCGGGCCGAGGAGCATGTCCAGCACCAGGTCGACGGTGGCCTCGACGCCGCGATTGCGGGTCGCCAGCTCGTCGAGACGCTGCCGCCCGTCCTCCAGTTCCACCTTCGCGTGGTGCTCCACCGCGGCGGTGACCAGCTCTTCCAGCGAATCGAAGTAGTACGTCGTCGAAGCGAGCGGAAGACCGGCCCGCTCGGCGACCGCACGATGCCGCACAGCGTCGAAACCGCCCTCGGCCAGGAGCGACGAGGCGGCCTCGATCAGCTCGGCACGGCGTCGCTCACCCTTCGGTGTGGTCGCTGCGGCGGTCATGGCGGGCTATTTTGCCAGCTCGGTTAATAGCGGGCGGCGAGCACGCCGACCAGCCTGTCGACGTCGGACTCGGGAAGGGCGGGCCTGCCCGAACCGTCGCCGAGGCTCACCACGACCACGAGAGACCCCTTGGGGGTGGTCCGCCGCGCCTCGGCCGCTCCGGTGGGCATCACCGGGACGGACGAACCCGCCGGGTAGACCGCCGCGGAGACCGTGCCGCCCGGCACCTGGAACCCCGCGGACCTGGCTCCCGTCGTACAGATGTCGCCGGGCGTCGACTTGGCGACATCCACGGGGACCGGGAGCTCGCCAGCGAGGGCGGTGGCGAGCTCCCGGTCCACCTGGTCGCACCCGTAGGTGCCTTCGGCCACCAATGGGCCGGTCTTCTCTACTCCGCCGCCCCCCTGCTGAGGCGGCGGGTTCGAGAAGTTCGAGGACTCCCCGTTCTGAGGACGTGCGGACGCGGCCCCGGGTTGCCCCGCGGACGCCGCTTCCTGATCGGATTTGGCCGCGGTCCCCAGTTCGAAGTCGGTTCCGCCGAGCACGCCGAACATGCCCACTCCGGCCAGCACCAAAACCACCGCACTACAGGCCACCGCGATACCGTTTCGGCGTCGGGCAGTGGCGCGTTTCGAGGCGCGGACCACGTCGGCGGTGTCGAAGGTCGGCGACGGCGCGTCGCCGGGGGCGTCACGGAACAACGCCTTCAGGTCATTCTCGTCCATCCCGTGCCACCTCCTCCTTCTCCATGACCTGCCTGAGGTTCGCCAGCCCGCGCGCGGTCTGGCTCTTGATGTTCCCTTCGCTGCAGCCCAGCGCCTTCGCCGCGGCACCGACGTCCAGCCCCTCGAAGAACCTGAGCACCAGCACTGCCCGCTGCTTCGGGGGCACTTCCCGTAACGCGGCCAGCAGGTCTTCCCTGGTGACGACCTGTTCGCCGAGGTCGAAGCCGTCCTGCGGCGGTTCGGGCAGCTCTTCGGTCTGCCACTCCCGCCGCCACGGCCGCCTCGACTCGTCGATGGCCGCCCTGACCAGCGTCTTCCGCACGTAGGCGTCGGTCGCCGCCCGTTCTCTGATCTTCTTCCACCTCCGGTGCAGCGCGACGAACGCCGTCTGCGCGAGATCGTCCGCACGATGCCAGTCACCGCAGAGCATGTACGCGGTCCTGCGCACGGAGTCCCGCTTCGCGGCGAAGTACTCCGCGAACTCTTGTTCGTCGCGCTGGTTCACGCGGTTTTTGTCTCCGCTCTTGCCTCGTCGGTGGGTAGGACGGAACCGGGGGCGTCCACGGTTGCATGAGCGGGCGCGGCGGACCAGCCGGGGAGGAGATTCATGGCGGGCCCGTCGATGTGATGTGATCGTACCGTGACCTCGCGCTCTCTCCCGCTGATCGATTTCCGCTCCGACACCGTCACCCGGCCCGACGACGTCATGCGCCAGGCCATGGCGAAGGCCGAGGTCGGCGACAACGTCCTCGACGGCGATCCGACCGTCGCCGCGCTGGAACAGCGCGCCGCGAAACTCCTCGGCATGCCCGCCGCGCTCTGGACCCCGTCCGGGACCATGGCGAACCTGATCGCGCTGAGCATCCATCTCCAGCGTGGCGACCGGTTCCTCGCACCGCGTGGCTCGCACGTCATCACCGACGAGCTCGGTTCCGCGGCCTGGCTCGCGGGCGGCATGCCGGAGCCGCTGGAGCACGACGCCGGGCCCGGGCGGCCGACGCCGGAGACGCTTTCGGCCGCGATCGGCGTCCCGCGCGGGCCGTACTACGCGCTGCGCACCCCGCTGTTGTGCCTGGAGAACACGCACAACACGGCGGGCGGCGCGGTCACCCCGCCCGACGAGCACGCCCAGCTGGTGGCGATCGCGAAGGAGGCCGGGCTGACCGTGCACCTCGACGGCGCCCGCATCTGGCACGCGTCGGTCGCGCTGGAGGTCCCGCCCGCGGCCCTCACGGTCGGCGTCGACACCGTGTCCGCCTGTTTCTCCAAGGGGCTCGGCGCGCCCGTCGGCTCGGTGGTGGCCGGCAGCGAGGAGTTCGTCGAGAAGGCGCGGCGGATGCGCCAGATGCTCGGCGGCGGCGTCCGGCAGGGCGGCGTGCTGGCGGCGGCCTGCATGGTCGCGCTGGACCGCATCGGCGACCTCGCCGAGACCCACGAGAACGCGACCCGGCTCGCGGCCGGGTTCGCCGAGCTCGGCTGGGAGGTCAACGCTCCCGAGACCAACATCGTGCAGGTCACCGCACCGGATCTCGAAGGGCGGCTGGCGTGGCTGGCCGGGCTCGGGATCCTGACGCTGCCGAGCTCGGGCCGGATCCGCTTCGTCGCGCACCGGGACCTTTCGGCGGCGGACATCGAAGAAACCCTTCAACGCGTCAAGACCGGGGGCTGAACATGAACTGGATCGTCTTCGACTACGGCGACGTCATCAGCGAGCACACCGACGCGCTGCCGACCCTGGCCAAGGCCTTCGGCCTCGATCTCGCCGACTTCGAGCCGCACTATTGGGCCGAGCGGGTCCAGTACGACTCGGGCGGCTCGGACCTCGAGTACTGGCAGAACGTCGGCCGCGCGCTGAACGTGCCTGTCGACAAGGCGTTCGCGGACGAGCTGACCCGCATCGACGTCGAGGGCTGGACGCACCTCGAACCGGACGTCCTCGAACTGCTGGAAGGGCTGCACGAGGCAGGCGCGGCGCTCGCATTGCTCTCGAACGCGTCGTCCACCTTCGGCCGGTGGGTGCGCGAGCAGGAGTGGGCGAAGCTGTTCCGCGTGAAGCTCTTCTCGGGTGACCTCGGCTGCATGAAGCCCGACGCGAAGATCTATCGGATCCTGCTCGCCGAACTCGGCGCCGAACCGGGCGACTGCCTGTTCTTCGACGATCGTCAGTCCAATGTGGACGGTGCACGGGCGGTGGGGATGAAGGCCGAACGCTGGGTCGGCGTGACAACAGCGAAATCCAGCTTCGGCTCTTCGGAGGAATAATTCACCCTCACCGCTCATCCGCTTACGCGCGGTGAAGCGGATGACCTACGCTGAACGCGTCCAAACCGAGTTACCCCGGTAGGTGCCCATGTCAGCGGACCAGCGCCCGTTCGTGCCCGTCGATTTCGACCGGCCGAGCATCGCGAGGGTCTTCGACGCGCTGATGGGCGGCCAGGACAACTACGAAGCGGACAGGGTGGCGCTGCGCCAGATCCTGGAAATCTCGCCGGACGCGCAGGCGATGGCCAAAGAAGTGCGGCACTGGCTGGTGCGGACCGTGCGCTACCTGACCGACCGGGAAGGCATCGACCAGTTCCTCGACCTCGGTTCCGGTTTCCCGAGCATGGACAACACGCACCAGGTCGCGCAGCGGTACAACCCCGAGGCCCAGGTCGTCTACGTCGACCGGGATCCGGTGGTGCAGGCGCACGGCCGCGCGCTGCTCGCGGCGAACGACTTCGCGCATATGGTGGCCGCGGACCTGACCGAACCGGCCGAGGTCGTCGAGGAACTCGCCCGCACCCACCGGCTGGACTTCGACCGGCCCGTCGGGCTCGTCCTGTGCGCGATCGTCCACCACATCCAGGACCTCGACGAGGCGCGGAAGACCGTCCGCGCCTACGTCGACGCGCTGGCCCCGGGCTCGTTCGTCGCGCTGCTGCACCAGCACAACCCCGCCGATGGCTCCGAAGCCGCCGACGTCGCGACGGCACTCGAGAAGCGCTTCAACGGCACGGGGCTGGACACGCTGTACCGCACGCGTGACGAGATCGAGTCGTTCTTCGAAGGACTCGATCTCATGGAGCCCGGGCTGACGTACCCGCACCTGTGGTGGCCGGACGGCCCGCGCTTCACCCCGCTTTCGCCCGTGAACTTCACGTCGCTCGGCGGGGTGGCGCGTAAGCCTTAGCGGCGGAGCTGCTTCGGGGTGCCCTTGCCCTTGATGGCGCCGTACGCGGCCGTGCCGAGGAAGACCGCGCCGCCGATGACGGCGATCCAAAAGACGGCCTTCACGAGGAAACCGAGCACGGATCCGAGCACCATGAAGGCCACCCAAGCCAGGATCAGCCCGCCGACGATCTTCCAGAACATGGCATCCTCCGATTGCCTCACCGTGCCCGAGCGGGCCCGGTGAGTCCAGGTTGTCAGGCGAAGCTCGCGAGCGCCTTCATTCCGCCTAACGTTCAGGGTGATTTCCGGGTTCCCCCTGAGCGGTGAGCCACTTGCCCAGCCTGCGGACCCCTTCGTCGATGTCCTCGCGAGAACCCGCGAAGGAGAACCGCACGAACCGGCCGCCGTCGACCGGGTCGAAGTCGATCCCGGGAGCGATCGCGACGCCCGTTTCGGCGAGGAGCCGTTGGCACCAGCTGAGGCTGTCGGTCGTGTACGCGGAGACATCGGCGTAGGCGTAGAAGGCGCCTTCGGCCGGCGCGAGCTTGTCGATGCCGATGCCCTTGAGACCGGCGAAGAGCACGTCGCGGTTGGCCCGGTAGCGCTCGACGTGACCGTTGGCCTCCGCGTACGCCTCCGGGGTGAACGCGGCGACCGCGGCGTGCTGGGAGACCGCGGGTGGGCAGATGGTGAAGTTGCCGGTCAGGACGTCGATCGCGCGATGCAGCCGCTGCGGCGCGAGCATCCAGCCGAGCCGCCAGCCGGTCATGGCGAAGTACTTGGAGAACGAGCCGAGGACGAGCGCTTCGTTGCCGTACTGCCAGGCGCAATCGAGCCCGGCGCCATAGGAGATCCCGTGGTAGATCTCGTCGCTGATCAGCTGCACACCGCGTGACGCGCACCAGCCGCTGATCGCCGCCAGTTCACCCGGCGGCAGGACGGTGCCGGTCGGATTGCTCGGGCTGGCCACGATGAGTCCCTTGACCGGCCCCAATTCGTCGAGCAGCGCGACGGTCGGCTGGAAGTTCGTGTCCGCCCCGGTGGCGAACTCGACGACCTCGCAACCGAGCACCTTCAGCAGGTTGCGGTAGGCCGGGTAGCCGGGACGCGCCATCGCGACGCGGTCGCCCGCCTCGAAGGCGCTGAGGAACGAGAGCAGGAAACCGCCGGAGGAACCGGTCGTCATGATGACGTCCTGCGGGCTCACGTCGACCGGGTACGTGCGGTTGTAGTGCTCCGCGACGGCCTCGCGCAGCTCCGGGATGCCGAGCTGCTCGGTGTAGCCGAGGTTGTGGTCCTTCAGCGCCCGTTGCGCGGCTTCGAGCACCGGTCCCGGCGCCGGGGCGGACGGCTGCCCGGCGAGCAACGGGACCAGGTCGCCGTGGCTGCGCTGCCGGGCCTGTGCGGCCGAAAGGACGTCCATGACGTGGAACGGCGGGACGTCGGAACGTGCGGCGGGACCGGGGATGAGCATGACGTGAGGCTAACCGGACTTCGCGAGGAGAACCGAGTAGCCGTCGAGGAGCCGTTGCAGGCCGAACTCGAAGAGCGTGTCGAGGTCGTAGTCGAACGGAGCGCGCGAGACGACACCGGCGAAGTTCGGGAAACGGCCGCCGGACACCAGATCCCAGAGGATCGGCTCGTGCTCCGCCAGCCAGGCGTCGGCCGTGACCGCCGTTCCGGATTCGGTGTCGGCTTCGGCCTCGAAGTTGAGGGCGATGCCGCGTACGTGGTTGAAGATCGTGATGTGCGCGTACATGATCGTCGACGGCGGGAGGCCGTGACCGTCGAGCGCGCGGGTCGCCCAATCGGCGTGTGTCAGCAGATTCGGCAGTGGCTGCGGGCGGGTGATCGAGAGCGCCTGCGCGAGCCAGGGATGCCGCCGGAACAGAGCCCATTGCGCCCTCGCCATCAGCTCCAGCTGGGCCCGCCAGCCGGATGGCGGCTCGGGCGGGAAGCGGATCTCGCCGAGTGCCATGTCCGCCATCTCGAGGATCAGCTCCTCCTTCGCGGTGACATGGCGATAAAGCGCCATCGTCGCGACGCCGAGCCCGGAGGCGACGCGGCGCATCGAGAGCGCGCGAATGCCCTCGGCGTCGGCGATCCGGATCGCGGCCTTCACCACTCGCTCGCGTGACAGCTCCGCCTCGGTCTTCGGCGCGGCCTTCCGGGTGCGGCTCGCGACGACCGTGCCCGCGCCGGGTTTGGCGACGACCAGGCCGTCCCGTTTGAGCGTGGCGAGCACCTTCGTCGCGGTCGCCATCGCGACGCCCCACTCGGCGATGATCCGGCGGGTCGACGGGACCTTGTCGCCCTCGCGAAGCTCGCCGGACGTGATCCGGTGACGGATCTCGGCGGCGATCCGCAGATAGGGCGGATCGGTTCTTGCCATAGTGCACCTTACCGCATTCCAGGTGCCGCACTAGCTCGATCGCACTAGTGCAGTGAAGGTTTTCTAGCGGTTTTACTGGGGCTGAGCCGACGTGTCCATACGTTGTACGCAGTGCTTCAAAACGCCGTACACAAGGAGTGGACATGCGGAAGGTCCTGATTTCGGGCGCGGGTATCGCCGGTACGACGCTGGCGTACTGGCTGCGCCGGCACGGTTTCGCGCCGACGGTCGTCGAGCGGGCGCCCGCGCCCCGGGTCGGCGGGCACGCGGTCGACATCCGCGGTACGGCGCTCGGCGTCGTCGACCGGATGGGGGTGCTCGAACGCCTCCGCGAGCTACGGACGGACATGCGTGGGATGTCGTTCGTGAACGGCGAGGGCAAGACCCTCGTGAACGTCACCGACCACACGCTGACCGGCGGGCTCACCGACAGCGAGGACGTCGAGATCCTGCGGGACGACCTCACCGACACATTGGCTTCCGTCGCTCAGGAGGGTGTCGAGTACGTCTACGGGGACTGGATCACCGGGATCACGCAGCGCACCGACGGTGTCCGAGTCGCCTTCGCACGCGGAGAGGCTCGGGACTTCGACCTCGTCATCGGCGCGGACGGGCAGCACTCGGCGGTGCGGTCACTGGTTTTCGGTGCGGAGAAAGAGTTTTCGCACTACATGGACACCTATCTCGCGGTGTTCACCGTGCCGAACTTCCTCGATCTGGACCGCTGGCAGACCTTCCACATGACGCCGGGGAAACTGGCCGGGCTGTACAGCGCGCGAAAGAACACGGAAGCGCGGGCGATGCTCGGTTTCCAGTCGCCGGAGCTCGACTTCGACCGGCACGACCTGGAGCAGCAACGAAAACTGATCGCCGACCGGTTCGCCGGTCAAGGCTGGGAAGTGCCGCGGCTGCTTCGCGAAATGGCGTCGAGCGAGCTGTACTTCGATTCCATGACCCAGATCCGGATGGACCGGTTCACCGACGGGCGGGTCGCGCTGGTCGGCGACGCGGGCTATGGACCGTCGCCGCTTTCGGGGCAGGGCACCAGTTTGGCGATCGTCGGGGCCTACGTGCTCGCCGGGTCGCTGGCCGCTTCTCTTGACCACCGCGCCGCTTTTGCTTCCTACGAAAGGGAAATGCGGCCATTCGTACTCAAGAACCAAGCGCTGGCGGCGATGAACCAGAAGAGTCAGACGCGGTTCCGGCAGTGGAAACAGATCCAGTCGATGCGGGTGCTGCCTCATCTGCCGTTCCGGGACCGGCTGATGAAGGCGGCCATGCGACCGCTCACGGTAGCGGCGAACGCCTTGGCACTCAAGGACTACTGACGGCGGGCCCTTGGGGTGCGCCGGCCGGGGGACTCGCGTGACTGGACGGACGACACGCGTGACGGAAGTGACTTGATATCCGTGAAGGCCTCCTTTCCCAAGTACATGAAGGCCCCCTTCACTGCGTCTAGCGCAATGAAGGGGGCCTTCATGTACTTCTCTGGCGGGCCCGAAACGCGGCACGCGCCGGTCGAGCTCGTTAGTAGCCCTGGTATCCGCCGCCACCGGCCATGGACTTCAGGCCCGGGTGGCCTTCGAAACCGCCGTACCGCGAGAACGTGTACCGCACGCCCGCGATGATGTTGTCGACCGGGTTGTAGATGTCGTCGTGCCCGGGAAGCTTGTGCGCGTTGAAGGTCGGGTCGATGCACTGCATCAACCCCTTCGACGGCGTGCCCTTCGCCGCGTTGGAGTCCCAGTTGTTGATGGCGTTGGGGTTACCGCCGGACTCCTTCTCGATGATCGTCCAGATCTTCTGGATATCCGCCTCGGTCACCGGGATCCCGTTGGCCTGCAGGATCTTGATGGCCTCTTGGATCCACTGCTGGACGTTGCCCGGCGGCGTCGTCGACGGCGGACCGCCGCTCGGGCCGAGGCCGCCGCCCCCACCGCCACCGCCGCCGCCTCCTCCACCGCCGCCACCGGCGTGGAGTCCGCCGGTGCGCTTGGGGACGGAGCCGTCCTTGCCGGGCATCGGGACGGTGGAATAGCCGCCCTGGATGTCCTTCTTCATCAGTTCTTGGGACTTCTGGATCATCTGGTTGGCCTGGTCGAGCAGGCCCTTGACCCGGCCGTCCGCGTCCTTGGCGATGCCGTTGATGTCGGTCTTGGCCTTCTGGATGATCTCGTCGGCCGAAGGGCTCGGCGCCGGTTTGTGATCCTTCTCGGCCTGCGCGGCGGCCGTGATCGCCGCGTTCTTGTCCGACTCCGCCTGGGTGTTCCTTTTGTTGACCGCCGCTTCGGCGTCTTCGTAGACACCTTTCACCTGGGCCTTGATGTTGCCGAGATCGGTGTGGACGCGATCGAGGTCGTCGACGACCTTGCCCAGCTGCTCTTCGACGTTCTTCCCGGCCTTGGTGATCGACTTGACGTACTCGAAGAAGGCCTCTGCGGCGGGCCCGGCCCAGACGCCGCCGTTCAGCGCCTCGGTCGACGTCGACAACGCCGCGCTGTGGTCACCCGCGTTGTCGGCGGCCGTCTTGAACTGCCTCGACGCGTTCTGAATGGCGGCGAGGTTGACCTTGCTGATCTGCTCGGCCTTCTGGGTCAGTCCGTCCCAGCCGTCCGGCGTGCCGGCGCCGACACCGTTCAAAGCCACTGCTCAAGCCCCCTTGGTCTTCGGCCCCCAGGCCTGGCGAGTCGTCACAGGTCCCCGTGCACCTTCAGGTTGTCCACGTGGACCGCTTCGGTCTCCTTGATCAGCCCCGCGGCCTTTCGCAGCACGAAGGCCGTGGCCTCCATCAGCTGACCGGCCGAATCGAATTCGTTGTGGACACCCTGTTTGAACTTGCCGACCGCGCCCTGCGCGTCGCCGTGCTCGTCCACTCCGCCGAAGGGGCTTTCCTTCTCGTCATCCATCCCGGTGACGCCTTTTTTGGTCTTCTCGAACTCGTCCTTGAGCTTCTCCACCTGACCGGCGGCGATCCCCATGGAATCCGGGTCGTACACAGGCACGGTTCGTCATCCCCTTCACGGAAAAACTTGTGTCCGCCCGATCTGACGCGCGGCCGATCAAGACGGTTCCCGCGCATACTTTAAGACCTCGGCAGGGGGCCGTGTGCGTATCCACGCCAACTTCCACCCCGCCGATAATCGGGCGAATCAGAAATCGGCGACTTCCCGGATCCTCGTCGCCAGCAGTTGATTGTCCGCCGGGGTGATGGTCGCCCAATCCCGCCCGTCGCGGTTCCGCGCGACCTGGAACAGATAGCGGCCCGCGTCCGTGTCGTAGAAGGCGACCACGCCGTCCGCGCGCCGCGGGCGGCCGTCGCGGCCCGCGCGTTCGGCACCGAACTGGCCGCGCGCCTCCTGGCCCAGCAGCATGCCCGCCACCTCCTGCGCCTGCCAGAGGGGCACGTCCAGATCTTCCAGGGCCGTGACCAGCGCTTTCGCCTCGCCGCGGGCCGTGGCGTCGGCTTGGACGAGGACGTCGTGGGGGATGCTGATCGACTGGCCGACACCGGGGCCGAGATCACCCGCGACCGAGACGGCGGCTTCGGCCAGCGAACTCTCGCGGGCCGGGATCAGCCACACCTGACCGGCGTCGATCACGCCGAGCAACGCCTGGTTGCCGACGCTGACCGCCTGGCCCTTGATCTCGCGGTCGGTCCACACCCAGACGTCGATCGCGAGCCGGGGGTGCGCGAACAGGTTCAGCATGTCGACCAGCTCGCCCGACGCCTGGTGTCCCCGCGCGAGCCCTCGCGCGCGCAGGGATTCCCAGGCCTCTTCGATCAGTGCCGCCCGCTCCGTATGGGTCGTTCCGGGGCTCGGCACGTCGAGTGCGACATGGCGGCGGGGCAGCCTTTCGGCTTCCCAGAGCATTTCGAACTCGAGTGCGGACAGCACCAGGCTGCCGTTGTCGTTCGGCACAGGGTCAGCGCGTTTCGGAGTTGCCGTGGTCACCGATCACGTCCGGCGACACCAAGCGCTCGTCGGTGAACAGATCCTTGTCGTCGACGCCATAACGCCTGATGTGCTCCGCGTCCTCTTCGACGTCCTGGGTGGCCGCGCGCTCCATGAACTTCGACTCGGGCTTCGGCTGCTTCGCGCCGATCTTCTCCGAGCGCCGCATGGCCTCCTCTTCGGGAAGCTCGCCGATCGGCAGCTGGCGGGTCGGCTTCACGCCGCCTTCCTGGCGGGGACGGCGGTCGCGTTCCTTGTCGCCGCTCAGCGCGCCACCGGCGACACCGGCGCCGAGCGCGGCGGCACCGGCGCCCAGGTCGCCCGCGGCCGGGCCGGTGATCTTCGGGACGGCGGGGAAGCCGCGGCCGGATTCGTTGCCGGGGGCCAACGGCGCCTGCGGTCCGGAGCCGACCGAGCGGCCCTTGCCGAGCGCCTGATCGCCACCGGCGCCGCCGCCGACGTTGCCGAAGACACCGGGGCCGGAGCTGGAACCGGCGCCTTTGCCGAGCGCGGCGTCGATACCGGGACCGGTGCCGAAGGACTTGCCGACCGGCTGCGCCGACGTGGTGCTGTTCGGCGGCAGGCTGCCGGTGGACTGGCCCGGCGGGATGTTCGGGTTGGACGGCGCGCCCGGCGGGACAAACGGCGGCGAAGCGGGAGGGCCGGTGACCGGGTACGAAGGCCTGCCCTGTTCGGGCTGCGGGGACGGCCGGTTCGGCGTCACCCAGCCGGAGCCCGGGGCGGGAGCCGGCCGCGAAGTGCCGGCCGGTGTCGTCGAGCCCGCCGACGCGGGAGCGGTCGCGCCGGGTGCCGCCGAAGCGGTCTTCCTGGCCGTCCCGCCGCCCATGGCGACGCCGTAGGCCGGGGTCGGGGCGTCGTAGGACGGCGCCTTCGGGTGGCTGACCGGCTGCGCGACCGGCGGCACGTACTTCGACTCGACGGCGGCCGACGCGGGCCGCACGCTGCCGTCCGGGGTCAGATCCGTGGCCGTGCCCGCGAGGTCGAGCGGGGCGGACCCGCCGCCCGCGCCGGCGGTCGTCGTGGTCTGGGTCAGGTTCATCGCCTGCGGATCGGCCAGGGTGTCGGTCGTCAGCAGGTTCTCGCCGCTCGTCTTGGCGTAGTCGTTCAACGCCTCCTGCGCCTGCGCCCGCGCGTTGTTCGCGGCGCTGACGGTCTTGGCGTGGTCGGTCTCGAACCCGATGAGGCTCAGCAGGACGTCGCCGACGGTCAGGCCGCCGGCGCCCTTCCGGACCACGTCCGGATCCGGGAGCTTGTGCAGCGTCCGGTTGAAGGCCTCACCCTGGGCGAAGATCATCTCCGCGGAATGCGAGACCTTCGTGTTCGCGTCCTGGGAGAAACCCGCCTGCTCGGTGAACACCTGACCGGCGGCGCCGCCCGCTTCGCTCTGCCATTCCACGCCGAGCTTGCCCAGCTCGTCACGCAGCGTCTTGTCGGTGTCGGCGAGCGCGCCCGCGACGGATTTCAGCGCGTCGACGGCGATGCCGATGCTGCCGGTGCCGTCGCCGCTGCGGAACTGCTCGATCTCGGTCGCGATCCCGGTGTCGGTGTAGCCGTCGAACCGAAGATCGCGGAGCCTGCCCGCGAGGTCGGAAACGTTCACGCCGCCCTCCCTAATTGCGTGCTTTCAAGGTCTGCAAAGCCAAATCGGCCGCCAGTGCGGACTTCTCGCACAGCTGCGGCATGGTGAACGCGCCCGCGGTGATGGTGACGGCCCGCACCGCCAGCGTCTGTCCTTTCGCGACGCCGACGAGCGTTTCGCAATCACCCGGCGTGCCGGTGTCGCGGTGGTTCCTGATGGCGGGGAACCCGTCGACCTGCGTCGGTTCCGTCGTCATGCTGTTCTTGCGGCGCTTGCCGGTGAACCATTCTTCGACGTCCGCCGTGATCGTGCGGACGTAGTAACTGTGGAAAGGCTGTTCGGCGTCCGCGTCGAAGACACAGGTCGGGCCGTCGATCGGTTCCGCGGCCGGGCGCGGTTTGCTGTTGATCTTGAGCCGGTCGAGCTGCGGATCGGCGAGCAGGACACACGGATCGACACCCTGGAGGGTGAACTCGGCGGGCCTGGCGGGCAGCGCGGACGCCTTGGCACCCTGCGTGGCCGAAGCCAGCGCGGGTTCGTTCGGGAACGGCTGACCGCCCGTGTCCGTGGTACATCCGGCCAGGGCGAGGGTGAGCACGCCGCCGGACACCAGCACACGGGGCCTACGCCCGGTGAACACCACGGTCCCCGAGAGCGGCCGCCTTGTCCGCATCACTGGTCTTGTACTCCTTGGCCGCCGTGCGGAGCTGGCTGACCAATCCCCGCAGACCGGCCACGTACGCCCGGACCTGCGCGGCGTACGACTGGTCGCCGTCGGCCACCAGCGAGTTCCACACGTCGGTCGCGTGCACGCTCACGGTGTCGTTGGCCGGAGTGTCGATCCGCAGCTGGTCGAGCCGCGTCATGAGCTTGTCCTGCAACGCGTCGACCTGCTCTTCGACGATCTTCGCCACTTCGAGCAGCTTCGACGGATCGACTCTGATGTCGGCCACCGACGGTGGCGTCGGGACCGCCGACGTGAGGTCCTGGACCTTGCCCGATGCTGCCATTCCCCACCCCTTGGACACTGCGCACGGTGACCGTTCGTCCTGTCTGAGGCTACCAACGCGGATGTATCGGCTGCCTAAGCTTTGCCGGAAATACCGGGTTAGACGCACCAAGGACCGGAGCGGTTCCGTCCGGAATTCACGAGACCGGGGTGGCGATCTCTCCCTTGGCGGCGAGCAGGGCGATGTCGGTGCGATGGTGGGAGCCGGCCAAGTGGACCTTCTCGACCGTCGCGTAGGCGTCC
Source organism: Amycolatopsis sp. CB00013 (assembly GCF_001905755.1). NCBI lineage: Bacteria > Bacillati > Actinomycetota > Actinomycetes > Pseudonocardiales > Pseudonocardiaceae > Amycolatopsis > Amycolatopsis sp. CB00013. The sequence goes on from NZ_LIWC01000002.1 coordinate 1,075,875, forward strand.
TTGCGGGCGGCCTTCAAGTTCTTGCCGGTGCCGACGACCGACAACACGCGGCCGCCGGAGGAGACCACGGCGCCGTCGTCGCGGCGGCGGGTGCCGGCGTGGAGCACGCCTTCGAGCTCGCCACCGGTGATGACGTCGCCGGTCCTCGGCTTGCCGGGGTAGCCGTCGGCGGCGAGCACGACGGTGACCGCCGCGCCGGAATCCCAGTCCAGCGGCGGCAGTTCGGCGAGCTTGCCGGTCGCCGTCGCGTGCAGGACCTTGCCGAGCGGGCTGCGCAGCAGCGCCAGGACGACCTGGGTCTCCGGGTCGCCGAAGCGGCAGTTGAACTCGATGACCTGCGGGCCCTCGGAAGTCAGCGCGAGACCGGCGTAGAGCAGGCCGGAGAAGGTGGCGCCACGTTTGTCGAGTTCGTCGACCACGGGCTGGACGATCCGGGCGACGACGTCGTCGACCAGGTCCTTCGGCGCCCACGGCAACGGCGCGTACGCCCCCATGCCGCCGGTGTTCGGGCCCGCGTCGCCGTCGCCGACGCGTTTGAAGTCCTGCGCGGGCAGCAGCGGGACGACCGTGCGGCCGTCGACGAAGCAGAAGAGAGAGGCCTCCGGGCCGTCGAGGAACGACTCCAGGAGCACCGGGTGGCCGCCGTCGAGCAGCATCAGGGCGTGCTTGCGCGCGACGTCGACGTCCGTGGTGACCACGACGCCCTTGCCCGCGGCGAGACCGTCGTCCTTGACCACCCAGGTGGGGCCGAACCGGCCGAGCGCGGCATCGAGACGGGCGGGGTTGTCGACGACCTCGCAGTGCGCCGTCGGCACCTTCGCGGCCGCCATGACGTCCTTCGCGAAGGCCTTCGAGCCCTCGATCCTGGCCGCGGACGCGGACGGGCCGAAGCAGGCGATGCCCGCCTTCCGGACCGCGTCGGCGACACCCGCCACCAGCGGGACCTCGGGACCGACCACCACCAGGTCCGCCTGCCACTGCTTCGCGAGGGCGGAGACCGATTCGGGGTCGGCCGCGTCTACGCCGAGCTGCTCGGCCACCGAAGAGGTGCCGGCGTTGCCCGGGGCACAGGCCAGTGCGGTGACGGAAGGGTCTTCCGCGACCGCGAGGACGAGTGCATGCTCACGGGCGCCGGACCCGATTACCAGTACGCGCACGACGCACAGGGTAACCGGGCCGGTGAGCCCCGAACACGTCGCCGTCCTCGAGCGGGTGGTTCCATCCGGCGTTCACCCGGCGGTCAGGCCTCCGCCGGTCCGTCTTCGCCGTCCGGACGCCTCCTGCGTCAAGGGTGGCGCGGTACCCCGAGTTCAAGCGAAAGAGGTCATCCACCATGCGAAAGCGCCTGGGCGTGCTCGCCCTGTCCGGACTCGCCGTACTCAGTGTCACCGGGTTGGCCGGCGCCGCCGAGCCGGGTGCCCGAGATGTGTCGGCGTCGGCCAAGGGCCACGATGGGCCGGTGATCGTCGGACACCGCGGCGCCCCCGGCTACCGCCCGGAGCACACGCTCGCCTCGTATGAGCTCGCCTACCGCCAGGGCGTCGACTGGGTCGACGTCGACCTGGTGCCCACCAAGGACGGCCAGCTCGTCGCCCGGCACGAGAACGAGATCGGCGGGACCACCGACGTCGCGAAGCACCCCGAGTTCGCGGGCCGGAAGACGACGAAGGTCATCGACGGCACGTCGTTCACCGGCTGGTTCACCGAGGACTTCACGCTCGCCGAGCTGAAGACCCTGCGCGCGACCGAGCGGATCCCGCAGCTGCGGCCGAACAACAAGATCTACGACGGCCGCTACCAGATCGCCACCTACCAGGAAGTGCTCGACCTGACGCGCCGCCTGGGCCGCGAACTGCGCCGCGAGCTGGGGACGTACCCGGAGATCAAGCACTCGACCTACTTCTCGTCGATCAAGAACCCGACCGAGCCGAAGCTGGTCGAGCTGCTCAAGCGCAACGGGCTCAACCACCCGAAGGCGCCAGTGATCATCCAGTCGTTCGAGGTGTCGAACCTGATCGAGCTCTCGCGCCAGGTGCGGGTGCCGCTGCTGCAGCTGACCTCGGCGTCGGGCGCTCCGGCCGACTTCGTCGCGAAGGGTGACCCGCGGACGTACGCCGACCTCGTGACGCCGGCGGGCCTGAAGGAGATCTCGAAGTACGCGGACTACCTGGGCCCGGAGAAGGCGCAGGTCATCCCGGTGGTGAACGGCGCGCTGGGGCAGCCGACCAAGCTCGTCGCCGACGCGCACAAGGCCGGGCTGAAGGTCGGGCCGTACACGTTCCGCAACGAGAACAACTTCCTCCCGCAGAACCTGCGTTCGTCGGCGAACCTCGCCGAGTACGGCAACGCGTTCGCCGAGCAGGAAGCGTTCCTGAAGGCGGGTGTCGACGGGTACTTCGCCGACCACCCGGACACGGCGCTGGAGGCCGTGAAGGCGTTCCAGGGGCGCTGAGCTCTCGCGGTCGTGAGTTGACCGGCGGCATCAAGGCCTCTTTGCTCGCGCGCTTCTGACGATGAGTGTCAGGAAAGGGTCGTTCAGGACGTTCTTCGTCCTGAACGACCCTTTCCTGACATCTGGGGACGGGTTTCTTGACGGGACCTTGACATGCGCAGGTCGGCGGGCCTAATTTCGGCGGATCTCAATGGTCTGTCCGCATACCTTTTAAGTGGGTGCCCGATGGATGTCTCTGACAAGCAGGCCGCAGAACCCGCCGACGAAGACAGTGCCCGGCTCCACCAACTCGGCTACGCGCAGGAACTCCGGCGCACGATGTCGACCTTCTCCAACTTCGCCGTCTCCTTCACGATCATCTCGATCCTCTCCGGCTGCCTGACCCTCTACGGGTTCGGCATGAAGACCGGCGGCCCCGCCGCGATGATCTGGGGCTGGCCGCTGGTCGGCCTGTTCGTCATCCTGGTCGGGCTGGGCATGGCCGAGGTCTGCTCCAGCTATCCGACCGCGGGCGGCCTCTACTACTGGGCCGCGAAGCTCGCTCCGCGCAACGGCGCGGCGTGGTCGTGGTTCACCGGCTGGTTCAACCTCATCGGGCAGATCGCCGTCACCGCGGGGATCGACTTCGGCGCGGCGCTGTTCCTGAACGCCTTCCTCGACCTGCAGTTCGGCTTCGAGGCGACGCCGGGCAACACGATCCTGCTGCTGGCGATCATCCTGGTGATCCACGGTCTGCTGAACACCTTCGGCGTCAAGATCGTGGCGCTGCTGAACAGCATCAGCGTGTGGTGGCATCTGGTGGGTGTGCTGGTCATCGTCGGGGTGCTGATCGTCGTGCCCGCGAAGCACCAGGACGCGTCCTTCGTCTTCGGCGAGTTCGTGAACAAGACCGGCTGGGCGTCCCCGGTCTACGTCTTCTTACTGGGGCTCCTCGTCGCGCAGTACACGCTCACCGGCTACGACGCCTCGGCGCATATGACCGAGGAGACCAAGAACGCGGCGAAGGCCGGGCCGCGCGGCATCATCAACTCGATCCTCGTCTCCCTGGTCGCCGGGTGGGTGCTGCTGATCGGCCTCACTTTCGCCATCCAGGACTACGACGGCGCCGTGGAATCCGAGACCGGGGTGCCGCCCGCGCAGATCTTCATCGACGCGACCGGCGCGACGACCGGCAAGTTCCTCCTACTGATCTGCATCGGTGCCCAGTTGTTCTGCGGGATGGCGTCGGTGACCGCGAACTCGCGGATGATCTACGCCTTCGCCCGCGACGGCGCGATCCCGGGTTCGAAGTTCTGGCACCGCATCAACAAGCGCACCCAGACACCGACCAACGCGGTGTGGCTGGCCGCGGGCGGCGCGCTCCTGCTCGCCCTGCCGTACCTGTGGAGCGCGACCGCCTACGCGGCGGTGACCTCGATCGCCGTCGTCGGGCTTTACGTGGCCTACGTGATCCCGGTGTTCCTGCGGGTGCGCAAGGGCGACGACTTCGAACCAGGACCGTGGAACCTCGGCCGCTGGGGCAAGCTCGTCGGGACCATCGCGACCGTCTGGGTCTGCTTCATCTTCGTGCTGTTCATGCTTCCGCAGGGATCACCGGTCACCATCGACAGTTTCAACTACACGCCCATCGCCTTCCTCGTCGTACTCGGTGGTGCGGCGGTGTGGTGGTTCGCCTCGGCACGCAAGTGGTTCACGGGTCCGAAGGTGCAGGGCTCCGAGGAGGAACTCGCCGCCGTGGAAAAGGAACTCAAGGAACTGGGGTAGCGGCGACGTTCTCCCGGGAGCGGCCGGCGCGGACTCCGGTCACCGCGGCCGCTCCCAACGCCCCGACTCCGGCGAAGGCGTAGAAACCCCACGGATATGCGATCCCGGCGCTCAGCAGCGCGCCACCGAGGATCGGGCCGCAGATCGCGCCGACCCGGCCGACACCCGCCGCCCAGCCGATTCCGGTGGCGCGCATGACGTCCGGGTACGTCTTGCCGATGTACGCGTACACGAGCACCTGCGCGCTGAACACGAAACCGCCGGTGAGGAACACCGCCACGTACAGGCCGACGGCGGGCAGTTTCACGCTCAGCAGGGCGAGGAACACGGCCGCCCCGAGGAACCAGAAGATCACCGCCGGGCGGACTCCGACCTTGTCCGCCACCCGGCCGGCGACGAGCAGGCCGACGACACCGCCGAGGTTCAGCGTGAGCAGCAGCCCGAGCGCCGCACCCAGCGGGTACCCGGCCTGGCGCATGATCTCCGGCAGCCAGGTGTTGAGCCCGTAGACCAGCAGCAGGCCCATGAACGACGTCACCCAGAACGCGATGGTGGCGCGCAGGAGCCCGCCGCGGAACAGCCCGCCGACCACCTCCGTCGCCGACTTCTCCTGCGTCTCCCGCGCCCGCTCGAAGGACTCGGACTCCGGCAGATACTTGATCATCAGCGGGACCAGCACGAGCGCGGGCAGCGCGCCCGCGACGAACATCGCCCGCCAGCCGAGCGGCTGGATCAGCCAGATGCCGAGCAGGGCGGTGAGTACCGCGCCGACGTGATAGCCGGTCATCACCGTGGTGGTCGCGCTGCCGCCCTTGCCCTTGCGGGCGTACTCGGTGACCAGCGCGATCGCCGTCGGCAGGCAGCCGCCGAGGCCCAGCCCGGCAAGGAAGCGCAGCAGGCCGAAGACGAACGCCGACGGCGAGATCGCGCAGAGCGCCGTGAACGCCGAGAACGCGGTGACCGCGATGATCAGCGCCTTCCGGCGACCGATGACGTCGGTGATCGTGCCGATCGCCAGCGCGCCGATCGTCATGCCGATCAGGCCGACCGTCGAGATCACCGACGCCGTGCCCGGCGTCAGGCCCCAGACGTGGTCACGGAGCAGCGCGGGCAGCACCGTGCCCAGGACGACCAGGTCGAATCCGTCGAGCAGTACCGCCGTCCAGGCGAGTGGGACCACCCACGAACGGGCCGCGGCAGGGGACATGGGGACCTCCAGCTGTGTTCGCTATGCGCACGAGTATGCACAATCCGAACGCTGTGAGCAAGGCCACTGGGCCCCTGAATGACATGAAAGGGCCGTTCAGGACGATGAATGTCCTGAACGGCCCTTTCATGACTCGCGCGTCAGCGCTTCACGAGGTCTCCGAGAACCTGCCAGGTGCGAAGCCGCTCTTCGCTGTTCCGGATGCCGCTTTGTGCAGCGACGACCTCGGTCGCCCCTGCGTCGAAGTACCGCTGGATCTCGGCGGCGACGGTCTCTTCGTCCCCCGCGATCACCAGCTCACCGGCGGAATCCACGCCCTGGGCGTCGAAGACCGCGCGGTAGGACGGGATGTCGCGGAAGAACGCGTACTGCCGGTCGACCGCGGCGCGCACGGCGTCGGGATCGTCGGTCACGACGACCGGGGCCATCGCGATGATCCGCGGCGCCGGACGACCGGCGGCGGCCTTGGTGATCTCCGGGACGATCAGCCCGGAAAGGGCCTTCGGCCCGGCGAGGAACGGGATCGTGCCGTCGGCGAGCTCGCCGGTGACGCGCAGCGCCTGCCGTCCCATCGCGGCGACGATCACCGGAATGTCCGAAGACCCCGCGACGGAAAGCGAGGCCGCGAACCCCTTGGCGTGCGCCCGGACGGTCTCGCCGTGAAAGTCGACTTCGCCGCCGTCGAGCACCTGACGGAGGATCGTGAGGTACTCGCGAAGGTGTTTGATCGGCGACGGGTACTCGATGCCGTACGCCGGTTCGAGCCAGTTCTTCGCGCCGGTTCCCAGGCCGAGGACGAAGCGGCCCCCGGTGGCGGCCTGCGCCGTCTGCGCGAGACCGGTGATCAGCAAGGGATGCCGCGGGTAGATGGGGACGACGCTCGTCCCGACGGTGACCCCCGGGACGGCCCGGCCCGCGAGGGCGGCGACGGTGATCGCGTCGTGCTCCATCTGCTGCGAGAACCAGACCGACGTCAGCCCCGCGTCGGCGGCCTGCCGGGTCTGGGTGACGAGTTCGTCGACGATGTTGACTGCGTCCGCGGTGTCCCCGGACGGGAGTGCCACTCCGATGGTCATGTTCGACGGCAACGACGGCGCCTCGCGGATATTTCGCCGTTCACCAGTTGGGATCATGCGCGCGGATCGCGGTGTTGGCCCACCCTGGGCGGCGTCCGACACCTCGATCCTGGAGAGACCCGATGTCGCTGACCGATGTCATCGAAGGAACCAAGACCGCCGTCGACGCCGACCCGCGCAACGCCGCCGTCTCGTTCAGCGTCGCCAACGCGCTGAACCCCGGGACCGCGACCCGGGTGGACGTGCGGGTGCGCGACCACTCGTTCGCCGTCGACGAGCCCGCAGCGCTCGGCGGCACCGACACCGCGGCGAACCCGGTCGAGTACGCGCTCGCCGCGCTGGGCTCGTGCCAGGTGATCACGTACCAGTTCTGGGCGGCGAAGCTCGGTGTGCCGCTCGAAGGCGTGCAGGTGACCGTGGACGGCGACATCGACCTTCACGGGTTCTTCGGATTCTCGGAGACCCGGCCGGGCTTCGGGGACGTCCGTGTTTCAGTCGAGCTGAGCGGGCCCGCCGGGGCGGAGGTCTACGAGGACCTGAAGCGGCAGGTGGACGAGCACTGCCCGGTGCTGGACCTGTTCCGGAACCCGACGCCGGTGAAGACTTCGCTCGCTTAAGACGCTAGGAAAGGTCCTTTCATTGCAAAATTTGCAATGAAAGGACCTTTCCTAGCACGCGAAGGGGGTCAGACGAACTCGTGCCGCACGATGGTCTGCTCCCGGCCCGGCCCCACGCCGATCGCCGAGATCCGCGCGCCCGAGAGCTCTTCGAGCCGCTCGACGTAGGCCCGCGCGTTCGCCGGCAGCTCCTCGAAGGTGCGGCAGCCCGAGATGTCCTCGAACCAGCCCGGCAGCTCTTCGTAGATCGGCAGCGCGTGGTGCACGTCGGTCTGCGTCATCGGCATGTCGTACGTGCGGAACCCGTCGACCTCGTAGCCGACGCACACCGGCACCTTCTCCAGGCCGGACAGCACGTCCAGCTTGGTGAGGAAGTAGTCGGTGATGCCGTTGACCCGCACCGCGTAGCGCGCGATGACCGCGTCGAACCAGCCGGTGCGCCGCGAGCGGCCGGTGGTGACGCCGAACTCGCCGCCCTGTTTGCGCAGGTACTCGCCGGACTCGTCGTCCAGCTCGGTCGGGAACGGGCCGGAGCCGACACGCGTGGTGTAGGCCTTGAGGATGCCCAGCACGGTCTCGATCTTGCCGGGGCCGATGCCCGAACCCGCGCTCGCGCCGCCGGAGGTCGGGTTCGACGACGTCACGAACGGGTAGGTGCCGTGGTCGACGTCGAGCAGGGTGCCCTGCGAGCCTTCGAGCAGCACGGTCTCACCGCGTTCGAGGGCCTGGTTGAGCTGCAGGCGCGTGTCGGCGATGCGGTGCGCGAACTTCTCACCCGCGGCCAGCACCTCGTCGGCGACCTGGTTCGCGTCCAACGCCTTGCGGTTGTAGACCTTGACCAGCACCTGGTTCTTGAACTCCAGTGCCGACTCGACCTTCTGCCGGAAGATCTTCTCGTCGAGCAGGTCCTGCACGCGGACGCCGACGCGGGCGATCTTGTCCTGGTAGCAGGGGCCGATGCCGCGGCCGGTGGTGCCGATCTTGCGGCTGCCGAGGTAACGCTCGGTGACCTTATCGATCGCCACGTGGTACGGCATGATCAAGTGCGCGTCGGCGGAGATCAGCAGCTTGCTGGTGTCGACGTCGCGTTCTTCCAGCCCGGCGAGTTCGTCGAGCAGCACGCCCGGGTCGATGACGACGCCGTTGCCGATGACGTTGGTGACGCCCGGCGTGAGGATCCCGGACGGGATGAGGTGGAGGGCGAAGTTCTGCCCGTCGGGAAGGACTACGGTGTGGCCCGCGTTGTTACCGCCTTGGTAACGCACGATCCACTGGACGCGGTCGCCGAGCAGGTCGGTGGCCTTGCCCTTGCCCTCGTCCCCCCATTGGGCCCCGATCAGCACGATGGCCGGCATGTGACACTCCAGGTGTTCGGCGACTTGTGGTTTGGCGCTGGTAAATGCCGGTGCATGAGCGTAACGGAGGGCCTTCGGGTGCGCGGAATAGTGGTGGTCTGTCCGGAGGGCGAGCCCACACTCCCGGAGATCGACGACGTCGAAATGGTGCACGTCCCGAGCCGTCCCGGCAAGGCGGATATCGACCCCTTGCTGGGGGAACACGACCATCTCGTGGTCGCGGGCACCGATGCCGACCTCGCGGCGGTCGCGCTGCGGCTGTTACGAAGAGAACAGCTCTCGGGCGTGTCGCTCGGCTTCGTGCCTTCCTCGCCGGACTCCGACGTCGCCCGCATCTGGAGCCTGCCGACGCAGCCGCTGCGCGCCCTCTCGCTCGCGTTGCGCGGCGAGGTCGATCCGGTGCCGCTGATCCGTGACGACACCGGAGGCGTGCTGGTCGGACGCGGGGTGATCGGGATGATCCGCGGGGTGGCCTACTGCGACGAGCACACCGTCCTGCGCGGCCCCGCGCGCTCGATCGAGGTCGAGCCGGACACGAGCGGCCCGGGGCTGATGGTGCGGGTGACCAAGGGGACGCTGTTCAAGCGGCCTTCGACGCAGTACGCGCGGGCGTTCCAGCTCGGCTGCATCCCGACGCGGCCGAGCAGCGACGGCGTCGCCCATCCGCGGGCGATGAGCCGGTGGACCTGGTACCGGCACACTGAGGACCTCAGGCTGGTGCGCGGGCTCGACTAGAGGGTGTCGCCGAACTGAAGTCCGCTGGTCAGGCGAGGGCACGCGCGCGCGTCTCTTTTCGGCCGGAGGCCTCGGATTTGCGGAGACGGGCCGCTGAGACGGCCGAGCGAGTGGCTCGCCTCGCCACGGCCCGGCTGCGGAAATCCGAAAGCGCGCTCCGACGGACACCGACTAGGCCGTTCGGCTCAGAACCTTCAGCTGGACTTTCCGAAGATTTTTCGGCGACGGACACCCTGTCCTACCTGCTCGTGACACCCTCCGTTCACGAATAGCCAGCAGAGTGTCATCCGATGGTGTTGCGTGGGTCATATCGGTGCCGCATGGTGACCAGGTCCCCAAACCTGACACGGAGGCAGCAATATGCCAACTGCGCTTGCTGTTCGTCGCTCCTTCACCGTTCTCGCCGTCTCGGCGATCGTCTCCGCGGGCGTGGTGGGTGTCGCCGAAGCGACACCCCCGGGCATCCCGTCGGCCTCGACCGCCAAGACCCAGCTCGCCGCGCTGACCGTCAAGCCGGACGGTTCGTCGACCGGGTACAGCCGCGACAAGTTCCCGCACTGGTCCGACCAGGGCAACAGCTGCAACACGCGTGAGGTCGTGCTGAAGCGGGACGGCACGAACGTTCAGCAGGACAGCAGTTGCGCCGCCGTCTCCGGCAGCTGGTTCAGTCCGTACGACGGGGCCACCTGGACCGCTGCGTCCGATGTGGACATCGACCACGTCGTCCCGCTGTCCGCCGCGTGGCGCACCGGGGCGTCTTCGTGGACCACCGCACAGCGCCAGGCGTTCGCGAACGACCTCAGCGCGCCGCAGCTGATCGCCGTCACGGACAACGTCAACCAGGAGAAGGGCGACAAGTCGCCGGACGCCTGGAAGCCGCCGACCGTCGGCTACTGGTGCACCTACGCGAAGATGTGGACCACGGTGAAGTACAAGTACAAGCTGAGCATCAAGTCGGCGGAGAAGACCGCGCTGACGGACATGCTCAACCGCTGCTAGACCCCGCAAGTACATGAAGGCCCCCTTCCTTGCGCCTAGGTACATGAAGGGGGCCTTCACGTACTTTCGGCACTGTCAAGCGGAAACGTGGGACGTTTCGCGGGCTGGGAGCCGGGTTCAGCATGTGGGCGGGGCTCAAGGCCGTGATTAGCGTGATTCGGGTAGGCGCAAGAGAAAGCGCCCCCGTTCCCCGCTGGAGGCCACCCGGTGTCCCGAACCGCCGCCACTTCCTTGCTCGCCCTCACCGCGATCGTCGTCACTGCTTGCTCCTCCGCGGGTGGCGCGACGGGCGCCGACGCCGGGCCGCCCAAACCCGGTGGCACGCTGCGACTCGGGATCTCGTCGAGCCCGGACTGCGTCGACCCGCAACAGGTCGGCACCAACGCGTCGCTCAACGTCGGCCGTCAGCTGGTCGATTCGCTGACGGATCAAGACCCGGCCACCGGCGAGATCAAGCCGTGGCTGGCCGAAAAATGGGAGAGCAACGCGGATTCGACCGCGTTCACTTTCCACCTTCGCGACGGCGCGACCTTCTCCGACGGCAGCCCGGTCGATGCCGCCGCGGTCAAGACGAGCTTCGACGCGATCAAGGCGCTCGGCCCGAAATCACAGCTCGGCTCGGGCTATCTGGCCGTCTACAAGGGGACGACGGTCGTCGACCCGAAGACGGTGAAGATCGAGTTCTCCGTTCCCAGCGCACAGTTCCTGCAGGCCAGCTCGACGATGTCGCTCGGTGTCCTCGCGCCCGCCGCGTACCAGAAGACCGCCGACCAACGTTGCCAGGGTGACGGCCTGATCGGCTCCGGCCCGTTCGTTTTCGAAAGCCTGAAGCAGAATCAGGAGATCGTCCTCGCGAAACGCAAGGGCTACAACTGGGGTTCGTCGCTGTTCAAGCACCAGGGCGAGGCGTACCTCGACAAGATCGCCTACAAGATCGTGCCGGAACCCGGTGTACGCACCGGAAGTCTCGCGTCCGCCCAGCTCGACGCGATCACCGACGTCCAGCCGGTCGACGAACCGCAGTTCACCGGCAACGGTTTCACCGAGCCCACGCGCCCGAATCCCGGCGTCGTGTTCAACCTGCACGCCAACGTCACCAAGGGCGTGCTCACCGACGAAAAGGTCCGCCAGGCGGTGGTCAAGGGCATCAACCGGCCCGAGGTCACCAGCACCGTGCTGACCCCGAACTACAAGCCCGCCACCAGCGTCCTCGGCTCGGCGACACCGTTCTACACCGACCTTTCCCCGCTGCTCGCCTACGATCCGGCAGGGGCCACGGCGCTGCTGGAGAGCGCGGGCTGGCTCCCCGGCCCCGACGGGATCCGCACCAAGAACGGGCAGCGGCTGACCGCGAAGGTCGTCTTCTCCCTGGTGTTCAACCAGAACAAGAGCGTGCTCGAACTCGTGCAGCAGCAGTTGCGCAAGATCGGCTTCGACCTTCAGATCGAGCAGCGCACGACGGCCGAGAGCGTGCAGATCACGCAAAGCGGGAACTACGAGTACCTCTGGTACAACACCACCCGCGCCGATCCGGACATCCTGCGCAACCTGTTCTCCACCAAGGCGAACAACCGCAGCAAACTGTCCGCGGGCAACCCCGTCGACGCGCCTCTCGACGCGCAGTCGTCCACTGTGGACCCGGCGAAACGCAAGCCCGCGGCCGAGGAGGCGCAGCGCGCGATCATCGAGCACGGCTACTCCGCGCCGGTGTTCGAGCTGACCCAGGTGCTGGCGCACGGGCCGAACGCGCACGGCGTCGGTTTCGAGGCGTCGTCCCGGCTTCAGCTGTTCGACGCCTGGGTGTCCGGCTCGTGACGCGGTATCTGCTGCGGCGGATCCTGCAGGCGGTCTTCGTGCTGTGGGCCGCGTTCACCGTGTCCTTCGTGATCCTCTACCTCCTGCCGGGCGACGCGGTCAGCGCGAAGCTCGGCGGGGGCGAGGCCGGTCTTTCGGTGACGCCGGAACAACTCGCCGCGGCGAAGGCGGAATACGGACTCGACGATCTCTTGCCGCTGCAGTACGGAAAGCGGCTGCTCGCGGCACTCCAAGGGGACTTCGGACGCTCGATCGCCACAGGGGACGACGCCACGAACATGGTCGTCTCCGCCCTGCCGCCGACGCTGGCGGTGACCGGCTTCGCCCTGGTGCTCGCGATCCTGTTCGGCGGCGGGATCGCGTTCGCCGGCACCCTCACGCGGCATCGGTGGCTGGGCAACCTCCTGCTCGCGTTGCCACCGCTGGGGATCTCCCTGCCGCCGTTCTGGGTCGGGCTGCTGCTCGTGCAGTTCTTCTCCTTCCAGCTCAGGCTGTTGCCCGCGCTGGGTTCGAACGGCTTCGAGTCGCTGATCCTGCCCGCGATCACGCTCGCCATCCCGACCGGCGCGATCATCGGGCAGGTGCTGGCGAAAAGCCTCCGCACGCAGCTCGCCGAGCCGTATGCCGAGATCGCGCTGGCGAAAGGGGCCAGCCGGTCGAGAGTCCACTTCGGACATCTCCTGCGCAACGCGGCGGTGCCCACGCTCACCATCGCCGGCGTGGTCGCGGGAAACCTGATCGCGGGTTCGGTGATCACCGAGACCGTGTTCTCCCGCGACGGCCTCGGCCGCGTGACGTCGTCGGCGGTCACCGCGCAGGACATCCCGGTGGTGCAGGCGGTGATCGTGCTCGCCGCGCTGGTGTTCGTGGTGATCAACCTGCTCGTCGACCTCGTCTATCCCCTGCTCGACCCGCGGATCCGACACCGGGAGACGGCCGATGCCTGACGTTCTCGTGCGCACCGGGCGCAAGCCGGGCCTGATCCTCGCGATCGCCGTGCTGGCCTTCGCCCTGCTGTCGGCGGTCGCGCCCGGCCTCTTCACCGGACAGGACCCGCTCGCCGGCGTCCCCGCCGAGAAGATGCAGGGGCCGTCGCTCGGCCATCTCTTCGGTACCGACGAAACCGGGCGCGACATCTTCGCCCGTGTCGTCCACGGCGCCGCGCTTTCGTTGCAGGCGACCGTGATCGCCGTCGTGGTCGCGCTGGTCGCCGGTTCCGCGCTCGGGCTGCTCGCCGGGTTCCGCGGCGGCGCGCTCGATTCGGCGATCATGCGCTGCGTCGACGTCCTGCTGGCGATCCCGTCGATTCTCCTGTCGCTGGCGCTGGTCACCGCGCTCGGCTTCGGGACGACCAATGTCGCGATCGCGGTCGGGGTCGCGAACCTCGCGCAGTTCGCCCGGCTGATGCGGGCCGAAGTGCTGCGGGTCCGCAGTGGCGTGTTCGTCGAGGCGGCCAGGGCGGGTGGTGTGCGCTGGACCGGCGTGCTCGGGCGGCACGTGCTGCCCAACGCCCTCGGCCCGGTACTCGCGCTCGCGACGCTCACCTTCGGCACTGCGGTGCTGGAGGTGTCGGCGCTGAGCTTCCTCGGCTACGGCGCCACCCCGCCGACCCCGGAATGGGGCTCGCTGGTGGCGGGTGGCCGTGGCTTCCTCGCCACCGCCTGGTGGATGACGACCTTCCCCGGACTCACCGTCGCGGCCGTGGTGCTGTCCGCGAACCGGCTGTCCAGAGCGATCGAAGGAGACGTGCGGTGAGCGAACTGCTGACCATCCGCGATCTCGCGGTTTCCTACAAATCCGTGACCGCCGTGGACGGCGTCTCGCTTTCCGTCCACAAGGGACAGATCGTCGCGGTGGTCGGCGAGTCCGGCTCCGGCAAGAGCACGACGGCGCACGCGGCGATCGGCCTGCTGCCCCGCGGCGGGCGGATCGACCGCGGCGAGATCACCTTCGACGGCCGTGACCTCACGAAACTCTCCGACCGCGCTTGGCGTTCGGTGCGGGGCCGCGAGATCGCGCTGGTCCCGCAGGATCCGACCGTGTCGCTCAATCCCGTGCACCGGATCGGTGACCAGGTCGCGGAAGTGCTGCTGATCCACGGTCTCGCCGACAAACGCACCGCCGGTACGGAGGCGGTGAAGCTGCTGCGCAAGGCCGGGATCGCCGATCCGGAAACGCGGGCGCGGCAGTATCCGCACGAGCTGTCCGGCGGGCTTCGGCAGCGCGCGCTGATCGCGGCCGCACTCGCCGGGCGGCCGAAATTGATCATCGCCGACGAGCCGACCAGCGCGCTCGACGTCACCGTGCAGCGGCAGATCCTCGACCACTTCGAAGAACTCGCCGCCGAAGCGGGTACCGCCGTCCTGCTGATCACCCACGACCTCGGCGTCGCATCGGATCGCGCGTCGCGGATCGTCGTACTGTCACAGGGAAGTGTCGTCGAGGAAGGCACGACCGGCGAGATCCTCGCCGCACCCTCGCAGACGTACACGCGGGACCTGCTCGCCGCCGCGCCCAGTCTGTCCGATACCCCGCTTAGGGAGCCGAAACCGCCGTCGTCCGACGTCCTGGTGTCCGTCCGTGGCCTCGGCAAGACCTTCGGGACCGTCCGAGCGGTCGACGACGTTTCGTTCGACATCGCCCGCGGCCGGACGCTCGCGCTGGTCGGCGAATCCGGTTCGGGCAAGTCGACCACCGCGCGGATGATCCTGCGGCTGGAGACGCCGACCGACGGTGCCGTCGAATTCGACGGCGAGGACATCACGACGCTGCGCGGTGAGGAGCTGCGACGGCTGCGGCGCCGGTTCCAGCTGGTGTACCAGAACCCATATGCGTCGTTGAATCCGAAGTTCAGCATCGAGGACGTCATCTCCGAGCCGCTGCGGGCGTTCGGCGCCGGAACGAAGGCGGAACGCCGGGCGCGGGCGGCCGAGCTGGTCGACCAAGTCGCCCTGCCGTCTTCGGTGTTGAAGCGGAAGCCGGCCGAATTGTCCGGCGGGCAGCGGCAACGGGCGGCCATCGCCCGGGCGCTCGCCCTGCGCCCGGACCTGATCGTCGCCGACGAACCCGTGTCCGCGCTGGATGTCTCGGTGCAGGCGCAGATCCTGCGGCTACTCGCCGACCTGCAGGACGAACTCGGCCTGACGTACCTGTTCATCTCGCACGATCTCGCCGTGGTCCGGCAGATCGCGGACACCGTCGGCGTGCTGCGCGGCGGCGAACTCGTCGAACTCGGCCCCGCGCAAGACGTCCTCGGACGGCCGAGCGCGGACTACACCCGGGAGCTGCTCGCCGCCATCCCCGGCCGGAAACCCTTGGAGACACGATGAAGTTCGGGCTCTTCTCCCTGGTCGCCAACCATCCCGACCCGGTGACCGGCGCGACCCCGACCCAGCACGAACGCCTGCGCCGGGTCGTCGACGAGGCGATCTTCGCCGAGGAACTGGGCTTCGACGCGTACGGCGTCGGCGAGCGGCACGGGGAACCGTTCCTTTCCTCGGCTCCGCCGGTGATCCTCGCGGCGGTCGCGGAACGCACGAAACGTGTCCGGCTGCTGACCACCTTGACCGTGATCAGCGTGCTCGACCCGGTGCGCGTCGCCGAGGACTACGCGACGCTCGACCAGCTTTCCGGCGGCCGGCTGGAACTCATGATCGGGAAGGGCAACGATCCTCGGCACTTCCCGCTGTTCGGCCTCGAAGAACACCGGCAGTGGGAGTACCAGGCGGAGAAGTTCGCCCTGTTGCGCCGCCTGTTCCTGGAGGAGGGCGTGACGTGGGAGGGCGAGTTCCGCACGCCGCTGACCGACGTCACGACGCAACCGCGCCCGTTCCACGCCCGGCCGCGGATCTGGCACGGCAGCGCGTCGAGCACCGAATCGACCGAGCTGGCGGCGAAGTTCGGCGATCCGCTGTTCACCGCGAACGGTTTCCACCCCAAGAAGAAGTACGCCGACCTGATCGACCACTACCGGCGGCGATGGGTGGAGTACGGCCACGATCCGGCGGACGCGCTCGTCGGTTCCGGCGCGGGCGGGCTGTACGTGGCCAAGACCTCGCAGGAGGCGTTGGACGGATACCGGCCGTACTTCGAGGCGCTGATGAAGACGCCCGCGTATCAGCACAACAAGTCGGAGTTCACCACGCTGGAGGACAAGATCGCCGGCGGTTCCGCGCTCGTCGGGAGCCCGGAACAGGTGATCGACAAGATCGGCGACTACCACGCGTCGTTCGGGCACGAGGTGCAGGCGGTGTCGGTCGACGGGCTGGAGGCCGGGGAGGCGCGAGACGTCCTGGAGCTCTTCGCCGCCGACGTCGTCCCGATCGTGCGGAAAGAACTGCCCTCGCGGGTGTGGGAGAGCTAGTACCTTCGAGGAGTGCGCATCCTCTTCACGTGCCGCCCGGCCTACGGTCACCTGTACCCGTTGATGCCCTTGGCGATCGCCGCCCGCGACGCCGGACACGAAGTGGTCTTCGGGACCGGCGAAGCGTTCGTGGACAAGGTCCGCGGACTCGGTTTCGACGCGCACAAGGTCGGGATCTCGATCCAGGACGCCGTCGACCAGGCCGAAGGGGACGCGCTCGAGGCCATCTTCACCGCCTTCGCCGACATCCTGCCGCAGGCGACGATCGCCGACCTGACCCCGCTGCTCCCCACGCTCCGGCCGGATCTGGTCGTCTACGAGATGAGCGACGTCGGCGCGGCGGCCGCCGCCCGCCGGGCCGGGATCCCGGTGGTGTCCCACGTGATCGGGCGGTCGATGCCCGCCGAGCTGATGGCCGCCGCCGCGCACCGGTTCGCGCCGTTGTGGGACGGCAACCCGCCTGCCGACCTCATGCTGGGCGACGCCGGGATCGACGTGTGGCCGGATGTCGTCCGCGACCCGGTGGCGAGCTCGCTGCCGACGGTCTTCCGGCTCCGGCCGGTGCCGTGGAATGAACCGGGCACGGTGCCGTCGTGGCTCGACGGACGTGACCGGCCGCTCGTCTACCTGACGCTGGGCACCGTCGCCTTCGGCGCCACCGGCGTGCTGCGTTCGGCGATCGACGGCCTCGCGCGGCTGCCGGTGGACGTCCTGGTCGCCCGTGGTCCCGGTGACCCCGGCGAGTTCGGCGACCTGCCGCCGAACGTCCACGTGACCGGCTTCGTGCCGCAGTCCGAAGTCCTTCCGCGCGCGGATCTGGTGGTGCACCACGGTGGAACCGGGACCGTGCTCGGCGCGCTTTCGGCCGGCCTGCCGCAACTGGTGCTGCCGCAGGGCGCGGACCAGTTCGTCAACGCGGAAATGCTGGAAACGGCCAACGCCGGACGGGCGCTGATCGGCGACGAGGTGACCGCGGACGCCGTCGAGGAGAGGGCCAAGACCCTCCTCGACGACGCCCGCGTGCGCGAGGTGGCGGCGAGGGCCCGTCACGAGATCGCCGCCATGCCCGCGCCGTCGGAGGTCGTCCGGCGGCTGGAGGAGTTCGCCGCTCGTTAAGTGACCAACCGCAAGATCTCCCGCGCGACGACGTCGTTCTGCAGGAACGGGAGCGCGTTGGTCCTCGGCCGGGTGAACGCCCCGGCCGACCGCGCCGACGTATGCGGCCCGAGCGCGAACCGGCGTGGATGCGGGCGGCCATCGCCGTCGAGCATCCGGCCGTCGGAGACGCGGGTGTGGATACGGCCGGCGAGCAGCCTGTCGCCGGTGACCGGGTCGAGGACGGCTTCCTCGCCGAGCGCACCGCTGTCGCGCAACTGTCGCAAAAGGACATCGGACGCCCTGGAGACGCTCGGCTCGGGAAGCCGCGCCTCGACAAGGGTTCGCGCCTCGGTCTCACCGGGGAAGCTCGCACCCGAAGCTACGAAGGCCTTGCGCTCCTCGTCGGCCGACACCCGCATTTCGGCACCCAAGAAGGAAACGAGACCCGCTTCCTGGAGCGCGAGCAGTTCTTCGAGCCGTCGCGGCGGCGGCCCGCTGGCGAAGTACGAGAAGAAACCGAGGAACCAACCGTCCAAATCGGACAGTTGTGACGCCGCGTCGAGCCGTCCGGTCTGCACCAGCGCCGGAAGCTGCCCCATCACGGAAAGCAGCGCCATGAACGCGCCCAGATCCGCGCTGTACTCGGGGTCCGCCCGGCGGCTCAAGTCCGCTTCGATGTACTCGCGCAGTTCCTTGCCGTACTCCTCGGCGGTGCCGAACTCGGCCCCCGCCATCGGCCGGTCGAGCCTGCCGAGATCGAGCCGATCGTCCGGCGCCGGAACCGCCCGTGCCACCAGCGCGTCGAGCTCGCCGGGCGCGGCGTCCGCGAAAGCGTCGGCGAAGACCGCGAAATCCATCCGCACCCGATCGGGGTGGGCAGTGAACAGTTCGCTGTAGTAGGCCCACGCGATCTCCTTCGAGATCAGTGGCCAGACGTCGCGGCGGAAGTCGATCCGGCCGGGTACCGCGCAGAGCTTCCCGATCGCGTAGGAATCGAAGAATTTGGGCAACTGCAAGGGTTTCCCGCGCAGCCGGTAGCCGATCTTCGAGTGGTACGGCACGCCGCGGCGCGAACCGACGTGCACTACGGGCTCGGCGCCGCTGGGGTGGTATTTCAGCCCGCCGCACGCCTGCTCTTCGAACCGGCCGCCGCGGCCTTCGGTCAGCAGCAGCATCAGATCGACGAACGCGAGGCCGAATCCGCGCACCAGCACCGTTTCCCCCGGCCCGATCGCCGAGTAGTCGACATCGGCGGTGTAGCCGGCCGGGTAGTAGGCGAGGTCGTGCCGGGCGGCGAAGTCGGCTAGTGCGGTTTCGCGCTCGTCCGGTTCGGCGTCGAGATGCCCGACGGTGAACAGGACCGCGTCCACGGCGAGGGGTTCCGCCCGGTCCTCCAACCAAAGCGACTGCGGATCGCCGTCTTCCAGCCGCACCGCACGGGTCCGGTGCTCGACGACCTCGATTTCGGGCGGGAGCCCGGCGCGGACCTCGCGGTGGAACCAGGCGAGGTACGCGCTCTGCAACCGTCGAGTCGGGAAATGATCGCTTTGCAGCGCCTCGAGTTCGGCGCGCAGGCTTTCGTCGACTTCCGCGTCGAGCGCGCCCTCGCGGACCAGCCGGGCCCACTCGATCAGCGAAGGCCCGGGGCGGATCGGCCCGTCGATCTCCACGGTGTCGTCGGTGAACACGGTGACGTCCTCGGGCATGGAGTTCATCCGCAGCAACGGCGACTGCTCGTAACGCCAGACCCGCCCGGCCCCGGCGGGAAACGGATCTACGAGATGCACCACCAGCCGCCGCCCGCCGAGGAGCTCGGCGGCGTTGGCACCGAGCCGTTCGAGCACGCCCACCCCGCGTGGACCGGCGCCGACCACCGCGAGCACGTAGGGAAGGTCCGCGGTGGTCACGAAGCCGAAGCTACGCCGGGATTCCGCGCCGTGTGCGGGTTCTCAAGGAGCGGAACCCGTTGCCACGGCGAGGAACCGGCGCGTACTCGTCGAACAGGGGGACACGGACGAGAGGGACGGACGATGCCGGTCGAATTCCTGGGTATCGGAGGCACCAACGACGGTTCGGAGACACATCCGCGATCGGGTGGCGTCTTCGACAAGGACTACACACTGCGGCTCGCGCGGGCACACGAGGAATTCGGCTGGGACCGGGTGCTGTTCGCGTACGGCTCCAGCGGGCCGGACCCGGCGCAGGCGGCCGCGTACGTCGCGGCGAAGCTCGACAAGCTCCAGATCCTGCTGGCGCACCGGCCGAACGTCTCGTACCCGACCTTCGCGGCGAAGACCTTCGCCACGCTGGACCAGCTTTCGGACGGGAAGCTCACGGTCCACTTCATCACCGGCGGCAGCGATCACGAGCAGCAGCGCGAAGGCGACTACCTCACGAAGGACGAGCGCTATTCACGCACGCGCGAGTACATCCAGATCGTGAAGCGGGCTTGGACGTCCGAAGAGCCCTTCGACCACGAAGGGGAGCACTACCGCTTCGCCGACTTCGTTCTCGACGTCCGGCCTGTGCAGCAGCCACGCCCTGGCGTCTCGTTCGGTGGCTCGTCTCCTGCGGCGTACGCGGCGGGCGGGGCCGAAGCGGACATCTTCTGTCTCTGGGGCGAGCCCCTCGCGCAAACGGCCGAGCAGATCGAGTCCGTCAAGGCCGCGGCGAGGGCAGCCGGGCGGACCGACGTCCCGCGCATCCAGGTCGCCTTTCGCCCGATCATCGCGCCGACCGAGGAGCTCGCCTGGGAGAAGGCGCATCGGACGGTCGATGCGATCAAGGCCCGGACGAGCGGCGGTCAGCAGCTGACTCGGCGACATTCGCTCACGAACCCGGAGAACACCGGCTCGCAGCGGCTCCTCGCGGTCGCCGCCGAGGGCGAGCGGTTCGACCGGGCGCTGTGGACCCCGACGGCAGCCGCGACCGGCGGCGCGGGCAACTCCAACGCCCTGGTCGGCACGCCCGAAACCGTCGCGCAGGCCCTGCTCGACTACTACGACCTCGGCGTCGACATCCTCTCCGCCCGCGGCTACGACATGCTCGGCGACACGATCGATTTCGGCCGTCATGTCATCCCGATCGTGCGCGAAGAGGTCGCCAAACGCGACGCGGCGAAGGCGGCTTCGGCGCGCGAGGTACTCGCCGTCGACGGCTGAGCCGTTCACTCGACCGGATGGCGGTCGGCATCATCCATTCGGCGCACGACGCCGGCTGCCGTCGATTGCCCCGGTCGTCGCGGAGCGGAGTCGAAACCCGTTCGCCCACAGGCGCCTCGGAGCCACGCGCGGACCGCCGTCGCGACGCGGCATCCCCGCCCCGGGTGACGCCGTCCTGCCCGCGTTTTCCCGGCGAAAAGCCCGAATCAACCCAAAAGCGCTGGCCTGGACCGCGATACCGGTCACCGGGACATCTTCGCGAACGGCCGTTCGTCCACGAAAAAGATCTCCAACTCCAGAAACCCGGCGAAAGAACCTAGCCAATCACCAACAGTCAGGAGACACTTACGTGAACGAATGACGCTTCGTGACGAGCTCGTGACCGCGTTACTCTCGGTCACGAGTTTCTCGCGTAATAAGGACCCTATTGGGGGCAACATGGCTTCGGCCGGACGGGTCACTTACCGAGAGGTGTTCGGTGTAGCCGAGTTCCGTTCGCTCTGGTTCGCCGAACTGTTTTCGATCTTCGGTGATCAACTCGCCAGGGTCGCCCTGTCCGTCCTCGTCTTCACCGAAACCCGCTCCGCGACCCTGACCGGTCTCACCTACGCGCTGACTTACGCCCCTTCGCTGCTCGGCGGCATCTTCCTCACCGGCTTCGCGGACCGGTTCCCCCGGCGGACCGTCATGGTGGTCGTCGACCTCTTACGGGCCTTGCTGATCGCGCTGGTCGCGGTGCCGGTACTGCCGTTCTGGGTCCTGTGCGTCCTCGTCGGCGGCGTCTCGCTGCTGAACCCGCCGTTCAAGGCGGCCCAGCTGGCCCTGCTGCCGCAGATCCTCGAAGGCGACCGGTTCGTCGTCGGCATGGCGATCCGCAGCATGACCGTCCAATCGGCACAGCTGGCGGGCTTCGCCGGCGGCGGGCTCCTGCTGACCGCGCTCGAACCCCATATCGCCCTCGCATTGGACGCGGTCACCTTCGTGATCTCGGCGCTGTTCGTCCGGTTCGGGCTGAAATCGCGGCCGGCCGCGGCGTCCGGGGAGAAGCGCAAGTCGTTCTTCGCGTCGATCGGCTCGGGCGGCAAGATCGTCTTCGCCAGCGCCGGGTTGCGCTCGTTGCTGCTGTTCACCTGGCTGATGGGCCTGCTGCCGGTGTACGAGGGCATCGCGGCGCCCTACGTCGCCTCGTCGGGCGGCGGCCCCGAGGTCATCGGCCTGTTGCTGGCCGCCGACCCGATCGGCAGCGTGATCGGGGCGTTCATCTACTCACGGTGGGTGCCGGCACACGTCAGACCGAAACTGATCGGGCCGCTTTCGGCGTTGACCGCGCTCCCGCTGCTGCTGTGCTTCCTGCAGCCGGGACCGCTGTCGTCGATCGTGCTGTTCGTGCTCTGCGGCGGCTTCGGCACGGTGGCGCTGATGCAGGCGACCGCGTCGCTGACGCTGGCCGTGCCGGACGAGAGCCGGGCACAGGTGATGGGGCTGTCGAACACCGGATTGACCACGACGATGGGGGTGAGCCCCCTGATCGGCGGCATCCTGGCGGACCAGGTCGGCCCTCAGTCGACCGTCGGCGTCTTCGGCCTTGCGGGATTGATTCTGACCGTCCCGCTCGCGTTGAGCTGGTTCCGGACCCTCAGCCGCGACCCGGAACGGTGGCAGGAAAAAGACGCCGCACGCGCAGAACATTGAGCTGTTCCACGCGCCGGCCCGATCGCGCGGACGTCTGGCGCGCGCCCCAGTTCACTGATCCCTACCGGCCATCGCTGGCACCTTTCCCTCGACCTCTCAGAGAAAAGTACACACCTAGGGAGCTTGTCGACAGCCCGCAAGTCGGTAGAAGCTGTCCGTAAGTAGGGGGTTTCGGAGAATGACGCAAGAGTCAGGGGGAAAGATGATCACATCGGAGGAACGCGCTGGACATCGTTCGGCTCTCACGGTAGCGACGTGGGAGCTGTGGAAGAGGCCTAAACACTGGATCGCCTACACCGGGCTGTCCGTCGCGACGATGCTGGCACTGACGGGGGTCTTCGCCGCATCCATCGCCATCACGTCTTCGCAGGTCCTGCTGTGTTCCCTGCTCGCGGGGCTCGCCATCGCGCACACCGAGGCGACCCGCCGGATCGAGCGCCAGCGGCGCAGCATGAGCGTCACCCCGCATATCAACATGACCTCGGTCTGGGTCCTGCCGGGCGCGATCCTGCTTCCGCCGCAGTTGACCGCGCTTCTCGTAACCGTGATCTATCTTCACCTCGGATACCGCAGCTGGGCGGGCCTCCGCACGGTCAACCCCCATCGAACTGTGGCGAACGCCACATCGATGACGCTGACCGCGTTCGCCGCCTGGGCGGCCGTGCAGATCGTCGGCGCCGACACGGCGTCGGTGACGTCGATCTGCGCCGCGAGCCTCGCCTTCTTCCTGATGAACGCCGTCTTCACCGGCACCGGCCTGTACTTCGCGGCGCCCAAGAAGGCGACCGTCCAGACGCTCCTCGGTTCCTGGGACGACAACATCCTCGAAGCCTCGACGGTCTGCATCGGCGCGCTCGTGCTCGCCGTCCTGCCGCATCAGCCGGTACTCGTGCTGCTCGTCTTCCTGCCGCTGTACCTGCTGCAGCGTTCGGTGCTGATCAAGCAGCTGGAGGAGCTCGCCACCACCGACCAGAAGACCCAGCTGCTCAACGCCACGACCTGGCAGCAGGGCGCCGTCCGCGAGGTCTCCCGCGCCGAGCGTGAGAACGGCCAGTTCGGCGCGCTGATGATCGACCTCGACCACTTCAAGAGCATCAACGACACGTACGGCCACCTGGCGGGCGACGATGTCCTCAAGGGTGTCGCGGCGCTGGTCAAGGCCGAAACGCGGACGCAGGACCTCGCCGGCCGCTTCGGCGGTGAGGAGTTCGTCGTACTCCTGACCTCGTCTTCGAAGCAGGAGTCCGTCGCGGTCGCCGAGCGGATCCGGCAGCGGATCAGCGAAATGGTCATCAAGACCCAGGACAACGAGGGCAACGCCGTGGTCATCGAGCAGCGGACGGCGTCGGTCGGCGTCGCGACGTTCCCGCTCGACGGCCGGACGATCGACGAGGTCATGGCCTCGGCCGATGCCTCCGTCTACGCGGCCAAACGCAACGGCCGTAACCGCGTCGTCTCGTCACCGGATCTGGCGTCGGTCACCGAAGAAGCCATGGAGGCCGTCGCGGCCTAACGCAGTCTTTCCATCACGTCGGCGGCCGCGGTCCGGAGACGGACGACGCCGCCGACGGTGAATTCGGTGAGCAGGTCGATGAGCGCGTCCGCGTCGGGCGGCTCACCGTCCCAGCTCGCCTGGACGAGCGCCTCGGTCATCGCGAAGAACAGCGTGACCAGCGCCTTGTCCGCGCGGCCGGAGTCGACGCCGTGGCGTGCCCAGCGCTGACGGCTCGCCTCGGTGTAGACGGTCGCGAGCCGTTCCCGAAGCCGGGTGAGGGCCGGGTCGCCCATGCGCTCCGCTTCACGCAGCACGGGGAACGCGTCGGGATTCGCCGCGACGAAGGCGAACATGTTGGCGTAGTTGGCGCGGGCCCAGGACCGGAGCTCGGGCTGCGAGAGGTCGAGGGCGGGCGCGCCGATCGCCTCGAAGGCGCGTTCCTCGATGTCCGCCACGACCTGGGCGAACAACGTCGTGCGATCGCCGAACTGCTCGTAGACGGCCTGGCGGGACACCCCCGCGCGCCGGGCGATCTGCTCGATCGTCGCGGCCTGCGCGCCGTGCACCGCGAAGACGCCGGCGGCCGAACCCAGCACCCGCGCGCGTTGCTCGCCGATCGGGAGTTTGCGGGGTCTCCCTCGCGGCGCCGGACTTGACATTGTGCGCCACCTCACTGACTCTCTTTTTCGACACGTCTGTCGAAAATGTTTGTGCTCAACGAGGAGCAAGCATGCGTCCAGGATCCCGGCGCGGTGTGTCCGCCGCCGTCTCAGCGGCCACCATCGCGGCCCTGCTGACCTTCGGGGCACAGCAGGCCGGCGCCGCCCCGTCCTTCTACGATCCCCCGTCGCCGCTGCCCGCGGGTGCTCCCGGCGACATCATCCGGCACGAGCCGTCCACCTTCTACGTCGATCCCGTGAAACTCATCAAGGCCGACGCGGACGTCCAGCGCATCATGTACCGCAGCACCGACACCCACGGCCGGGCCAACGCCGTGACCGGCACCGTCCTCACCCCGAAGAAGGCGTGGACCGGCGCGGGCGAGCGGCCGGTCATCGGCTACGCGGCCGGGACGCAGGGCGTCGGCGACCAGTGCGCGCCGTCGAAAGCCCTCTCGGCGGGCATGGAGTACGAAGGCCCCTTCATCGCCGGGCTGCTGCTTCGCGGCTACGGCGTCGTCGTCACCGACTACGAAGGCCTCGGCACTCCCGGCGTCCACACGTACGTCAACCGCGTCGCCGAGGGCAACGCCGTCCTCGACTCGATCCGCGCGGCGCAGCGCCTGCCCGAAGCGAATCTGCCGGACAACGGCCCGGTCGCGACCGCGGGCTACTCGCAGGGCGGCGGGGCGTCGGCGTCGGCCGCCGAACTGCAGCCGTCGTACGCGCCCGAACTCAAGCTGAAGGGCTCGTACGCGGGCGCCGTCCCGGCCGACCTGGCCGAAGTCGGCAAGAACATCGACGGGCACTACGCGTTCGGGTTCCTCGGCTTCACGATGGTCAGCATGGACGCGGCGTACCCGGAGCTGAACATCCCGTCCCTGCTGAACGCGAAGGGCGCCGAAGCGTTCGAGAAGGTCAAGCAGGAGTGCACTGTGGACGCGATCTTCGCGCACGCGTTCACGCAGTCGAAGGACCTGACGAAAGATGGCAGGCCGCTGACGGCTTACCTCGGCGAAGAGCCCTACAAGACGCGAGTCGGGGAGCAGCTCATCGGTGCGCGTAAGCCGGGCGCCCCGACTCTGGTCGTCCACAGTGCTCTCGACGACATCGTCCCCTACGCGCAGGGGAGGACCATGGCGCGCTCGTGGTGCGCGAAGGGTGCGAAGGTGCAGTTCTCGACTTCGCTGGTTCCGACGCACGTCGGCGGGGCGATCCGGGCGTTCCCGGAGGCCTTCGCTTGGCTTGAGGGACGCTTCGCGGGGCTGCCGGCCTTCGGGAACTGCGGCCTGTTCTAGCGCTGCCTGGCCGAAAGTCCGTGAAGGCCTCCTTGAGGGACTCTGGGTCCCTCAAGGAGGCCTTCACGGACTGGGCACACAGGCGCGGCGTGGCCGATCGGTCCAGGTGGTCGTGAGTGGCGATTCGGGTTAGAACCCGAATCGCCACTCACGACGTCACTTGAGGCCGGTGGCTTCCGCGGCGGCGGGGTCCGAGTCGCTCAGGAAGGTCCTGCAGCGGTCGTACTCCTCGGTCTCGCCGATCTTGCCGGCGGCCTTGCCGAGGACGGCGAGCGAACGCAGGAAACCCTGGTTCGGACGGTGCGACCACGGCACCGGCCCGTGTCCCTTCCAGCCCGCGCGGCGGAGCTGGTCGAGGCCGCGGTGGTAACCGGTGCGGGCGTAGGCGTACGCGGCGACGGTCTCGCCCGCGTCGAGCGCCTTCTCGGCGAGGGCGGCCCACGCCTCGCTGTAGTCGGGGTGCTCGGCGGCGACGGCGGCCGGATCGGTCCCGGCGTCCAGCGCCGCCTGCGCGGCGGTGTGCTCGGGGAGATGCGTCGGCTGGGGGCCGAGGAGGTTCGTCATACGGGCCATTGTGCCGACCCGTCTCCCCAAGGGCGCCCCGCGCCCGACGGAGACTTCACATCGCGCGCCCTTTGTCGGCCGAAGGCCACGAAAGTTCGATGAAGGGGCGCATCTCGGAGCACGCGACCATCGCCGGAGAACGGCGCCCCTTCGGCGAGCTTTCGTCAGCGCGCGATCAGCAGCGCTGTGACTAGAAGAACAGGCTCCCGAGAATGCCCCCACCGGCCAGCACCAGAGCGGCGACGAGGACCGCCGCGACGAGTCGTTTCGGCATCATGGCGGCACACCTTGCCCTGTTTCGCACGCCGGTCGCAAATCCACCACCCCTACGGGTGAACCCCGATTTTCGACCCCAAATGCCCATCCCGTGATCTGGAGCAGGGAAGATGACCCGCATGACAAAGGCGACAGAAGTGACCGGGGACCTTTCGCCGGGTGTCATCCCCCGCAGCCCGATCGCGAAGACGAGGCTGTTCTTCAAGCTCCATTGGCACCGCGGCGCGCCGGGACAGGCGACGCCGGACTGGGTGCTGAACTTCTGCTACTCGATGTGGCTGGCCGCGTTCGCCTTCAAACTGGTGGGCTCGTCCTGGGACATGTCGTGGCATTTCATGTGGCTGCGCGACGACCTCGCCCCGCCGCATCTGATCAACACCGTCGGCACGGTGATCATCATGGTGCTGGTGGCGATCCACAGTTACACCGGCATGGGTGCCGACCGGCGTTCGCTGCGGCTGATGCAGATCGGGCTCGTGGTGTTCCTCATCGCGGCGCCGCTGGACGTCATCAACCACCGCGTCAACGGTCTCGACCTGACCGCGTGGAGCCCGTCGCACATGATGCTCTACATCGGAACGGGCATCATGCAGGCCGGCGTGATCATGGGCTGGCTCAAGTACGCCAAGCCCGGCCGCCTGCGCACCGGTGTCCTGATCGGACTGTGGGCCTTCTTCCTCGAGAACACGTTCTTCCCGAACGGTCAGCAGGAGTACGGCATCCTCGGCCTGCGCGCCTGGGAACGCGGCACGCCCGAGGCCGAACCCGAGTTGCTGAACTTCGCCGCCAACCAGATCGGGCATCCGGTCGACCGGGTGGCCGTCGAGTACTTCACGATGCCGATCGACGACTGGGTGTACCCCCTGTGGGGCATCGGCGTGATGGCGCTGATCTTCGCGCTGGCGCGGCACACGACCGGCTTCCGCTGGGCGGGCACGACGGTCGCCGCCGCGTACCTCGCGTACCGGCTGGTGATGTGGCCGCTGCTGCTCGGGATGGGTTTCCCGGTCTCGGTCGTGCCGTTCTATCTGCTGGCCGTCGGCCTCGCCGTCGACCTGGCGTTCCGCATCGGGCGGGGGCATCCGATGCTGACGGCGGGCGCGGGCGCGCTGCTGGTGACCGCTTTCGGCTACGGGATGCTGTGGGTGCAGTCGCAGTTCCGGCCGTGGATCCTCGGCGACGCGCACACGGAGTCGGCGCCGCCGGTGGCCTACTGGACGGCCGCGGTCTGCCTGGTCGGGGTCGGCGTGCTGTGGGCCGCCGCCGGACCGGGGACGCGGGCGATGAACTCGGTGCTGGAGAAGCGTCGCGCACGCGCCGCCTGAGTCTCACGTAGCCGGATCGTGCCCGGCCCGCCACAAGGAATCGAGCGGGAGCGCCATCAGCCGATCACCGAAGCTGATGGCGCCCTGGCTCCCCGTGTGCAAGACGATTCCTTGCGTGAACTGATCACCGAGAAGGTCTCTCAACTGGGCGAGGCCGCGGAAATCCGCCGCGGTCACGGTGTCTCGCGCCTTCGCTTCGACGCCGACAACCTGCCCGTCGTCCCGTTCCATGACCACGTCGACCTCCGCGCCACCGCTCACTCGCCAGTGGTGGAGCCGAACCTCGGCTTCGCTCCACGTCGCTTGCTTGGCAAGTTCATTGACGATGAAGGTCTCGACAAGGGGGCCACGGGTCGGCGCCACGGGCTTCGCCAGGGATTCCGGTGACACGCCCAGCAAAGAAGCGGCGAGGCCCGTGTCGGTGAGGTGCAGTTTGGCGTGTTTCACCGCCCGGGACGTCAGATTTCGCGACCACGCCGGGAGCCGGTGGACCAGGAACACCGCTTCGAGCAACTCGACGTACTTGTTCACCGTGGTGCGGTGAAGGCCTGTCCTGGTCGACGTGTTCACGCTGTTGTGCTCTTGCGCTGTGATGGAGGCCAGGTAGGCCAGCAAGGCCGTCATCGCGCTGGGTTCATTGACCCTGGACATCTCCCGGATGTCGCGCTCCGCGATGGCCTGCACGTAGGCACGGAACCAGGCCTTACGCGCACGCGCGCCGCCGAGAAGCGCGGGTTCGGGAAAACCTCCGCGACAGATCCGCGCGAAGTAGTCCGCGCGATCGACGTTCGCGGGACCGAGGCCGAGCAAACGGCCGGGTTCGTCGAAAGCGACATCGATGAACCGCTCGAACCGTCCCTCGAACTCCCCCTGCGAAAACGGCCACACATCGACGACGACGCCCCGTCCCGCCAGGGACTCCGAAAGGCTGGGAGTCGCCAGGAACCTGGTGGACCCGGCCAGGACGTAGCGTCCTGGCCCGCTCTCCGCGTCGACCTCCGCCTTGATCGCTCTGATCAGCGGGTCCCCTGCCCGTTGCACCTCATCGATGAGCCTGGGCTCCGGGCCGGTACCGGCGAATCCGACGGGGTCCTCGATGGCCGCTTGCAGAAGCTGCTCGTCGTCGAGGTTGAAGGAGGTACCACCGTGACGCCGGTGCAGATGCCTGAGCATGGTCGTCTTACCGGCCTGACGCGGGCCGTTGAGGATCACGATACGAAAGCTCGCCAGGTACTCCTCGGCGACGGCGCAACTGGCCCGTACCAGGTCCGATTCGGCCATAGCTCCTCGAAATGCCGGAGGTCGTGTACATCTCACAGTACCCTCGACCGACATTTCACGACCAGGTGAACCACCATTCCACAGCGCAAGTGACCGACATTTTGCTGATCATGAAACCGCTGGCCTCAGCCACGCTCCGAGTACATGAAGGCCCCCTTCCTTGCGTCTAGCGCAAGGAAGGGGGCCTTCATGTACTTCCGCATTCAGAGGACGAAATGCGGGAGGGTCAGAGCTTCTTGCCGGCGGAGCCCAGCGACTGGGCGGCCTCGACGATGCGCGCGGCCATGCCGGCCTCGGCGGCCTTCAGGTAGCTACGCGGGTCGTAGACCTTCTTGTTGCCGACCTCGCCGTCGATCTTCAGGACGCCGTCGTAGTTCTTGAAGAAGTGGTCCGCGATGGGCCGGGTGAAGGCGTACTGCGTGTCGGTGTCGACGTTCATCTTCACGACGCCGTAGGACACCGCCTCGCGGATCTCCTCCGGCAGCGAGCCGGAACCGCCGTGGAAGACCAGCTCGAACGGCTTCGAACCCGCCGGGAGGCCGAGCTTCTTCGACGCCGCCTCCTGGCCGCCCTTGAGCACGTCCGGGCGCAGCTTCACGTTGCCGGGCTTGTAGACGCCGTGCACGTTGCCGAAGGTCGCGGCCAGCAGGTAGCGGCCGTTCTCGCCGGAGCCGAGCGCGTCGATCGTCTTCAGGAAGTCGCCCTCGGCGGTGTACAGCTTCTCGTTGATCTCGGCTTCGACGCCGTCTTCCTCGCCGCCGACGACGCCGATCTCGACCTCGAGGATGATGTTCGCGGCCGCGGCCTTGGCGAGCAGCTCCTGCGCGATCTCGAGGTTCTCGTCGAGGTCGATCGCGGAGCCGTCCCACATGTGGCTCTGGAACAGCGGGTTCTGGCCGTTCTTGACCCGCTCCGCCGAGATCTCGATCAGCGGGCGGACGAAGCCGTCGAGCTTGTCCTTCGGGCAGTGGTCGGTGTGCAGCGCGACGTTCACGTCGTACTTGGCGGCGACGACCTGGGCGAACTCGGCGAGCGCGACCGAACCGGTCACCATGTCCTTGACCTTCTGGCCGGACGCGAACTCCGCGCCGCCGGTGGAGAACTGGATGATCCCGTCGCTCTCCGCCTCGGCGAACCCGCGGATGGCGGCGTTCAGGGTCTCCGACGAGGTCACGTTGATGGCCGGGTAGGCGAATTCGTTCGCCTTCGCCCGGTCGAGCATCTCCGCGTAGACCTCGGGGGTGGCGATGGGCATCGTTTACTCCTCCTCGAAGCAGGCTGGTGCACCTCTCGGCCGCATCGTACGAGGTCGGCCGGGAGGTGCCTACAGCCGTCGCGTCAGAGGAGGACCGCGGCGAGCGCCCGGTAGACCGGCAGGGGGTCTTGGTTCAGTACCTGGATGTTGACGTGGTCCGCCCCGGCTTCGATATGCGCGGTGACGCCGCGGGCGACCGTCTCGGCGTCGCCGTGGACGGCCAGCGCGTCGACCAGTTTGTCGCTGCCCTCGCCTGCCAGGTCTTCGTCGGTGAAACCGAGTTTCCGCAGGGAGTTCGTGTAGTTGACGAGGCTCAAGTAGAACTGGACACCCGGCCGCCCGATCTCACGGGCCTTCCCCGGGTCGGCCTCGAGGACGACCTTTTGCTCGGGCGCGAGCAGCGGTCCTTCGCCGAGGATCTCCCGCGCCTGGCGGGTGTGCTCGGGCGTCATCAGGTACGGGTGGGCTCCCGCCGTGCGGTCTCCTGCGAGTTTGATCACCTTCGGGCCGAGAGCGGCGAGAACGCGGCCTTCGACCGGCACCCCGGCGTCGTCGAGCGCGTCGAGGTACTCGACCAGCGCCGTGTACGGCTTCTTGAACTCGGCGGTGTGCTCGCGGTGCCCGGCCCCGATCCCGAGCAGGAACCGGCCCGGGTGCTTCGCCTCGATGCGCTTGTACGACTCGGCGACCGTGACCGCGTCGTCCTTCCAGATGTTGACGATGCCGGTGGCCACCTTGATCGTCTTCGTGGCGTCGAGCAGCTCCTCCGCCTTCACGAGGTCGCCGTCCGGTGAGCCGCCCAGCCAGATCGCGCCGTAGCCGAGTTCCTCCAGCTCACGGGCGATCTCCGGGGTGAAGACGGATTCGTGCTGCCAGATGCCGATCCTGCCGAGTTCGATTCCCATGTTCCGAGCCAACACCGCGGGCGGGCGATGTCTTCCCTTATGTTCGAACCATGGCGAAACTCGGGAACACCGACCTCGACGTCCGTGGGATCAACCTCGGCGGCAACGTCTTCGGCTGGACCGCGGACGAGGAGCAGTCCTTCGCCGTCCTCGACGCCTACACGGCGGCGGGCGGCAACTTCATCGACACCGCCGACCTGTACTCCCAAGGCGGTTCCGAGACGATCATCGGCGACTGGCTGGCCAAGCGCGGCCGCCGTGACGACGTCGTCATCGCGACCAAGACCGGTATGTGGGAGCAGCGCAAGGGGCTGTCGGCGGCGAACATCGCGGCGGCGGCCGAAGGCTCGCTGCGACGCCTCCGTACCGATCACATCGACCTCTACTACGCGCACATCGACGACCCGGACACGCCCGTCGAGGAGACGGTGCGCGCCTTCGACGCGCTCGTGCGCGCGGGCAAGGTGCGCTACGTCGCGGCGTCGAACTACTCGGCCGAACGACTGAGCGAAGCACTGTCCATTTCGGACCGCGAAGGGCTGGCGAAGTACGTCGCGCTGCAGCCCCACTACAACCTCGTCGAGCGGGACTACGAGCAGGATCTGGCGCCGACGGTCGAGCGCGAAGGCCTGACCGTCCTACCGTATTTCTCGCTGGCCAAGGGTTTCCTCGCCGGGAAGTACCGCTCGAAGGACGACCTCGGGGACAGCCCGCGCGCCGCTCGCGCTTCGTCCTATTTGGACGAACGGGGCGAGCGGGTGCTCGCGGCGCTCGACGAGGTCGCGGCCTCCCGCGGCGTCCCGGTCGCGGCCGTTTCGCTCGCGTGGCTGTTCGCGCAGCCGACCGTCACCGCGCCCATCGCGAGCGCCCGCTCGGTCGAGCAGCTGAACGACCTCCTGCCCGCGGCCGACCTCACGCTGACCACCGAGGAGGTCGACGCCCTCACCGCCGCCTCCGGAAGCTGACGACCCTCGCGTTTCGTCCTCTGGATGCGGTAGTCGGCACCACGAACTACCGCATCCAGAGGACGAAGCGCGGACTTACTTGCGGGTAGCTTACTCCGGGTAGGTTGAGGTACCGTCCGAAAGCCTTAGGGCTCGGACGAGGAGGCAACGTGGCCAAGAACAGCGTGAACGGCAAGGTCGTCCTGATCACCGGCGCCGCGAGGGGCATCGGCGCGGGGCTCGCCGAGCGCCTGGCCGCGCAGGGCGCGAAGGTCGCCTTGGTCGGCATCGAAGCCAAGGAACAGCAGGCGGTCGCCGACAAGATCGGCCCCAGCGCGCACGCGTGGGAAGCCGACGTCACCAGCTGGGACGACCTCGAACGCGCCACCGCGGGCGTCGTCGAGCACTTCGGCGGGATCGACATCGTCATCGCGAACGCCGGCATCGCGACCTCCGGTTTCGTCCGGTCGGTGGATCCCGCCGCCTTCGAAAAGGTCATCGAGGTCGACCTCCTGGGCGTTTGGCGCACCTTCCGCGTCACCCTTCCGCATGTCATCGACCGCAAGGGCTACCTGCTCGCGATCTCCTCGCTGGCCGCGATCACCCACGCGCCCGGCATGGCGAACTACGCCGCCGCGAAGGCGGGCGTCGAGGCGTTCTGCAACAGCTTCCGCGCCGAAGTCGCCCACCTTGGCGTGAAGGTCGGCGTCGCGCACCCCACCTGGATCCGCACCGACCTCGTCGAGAGCGCCGACCAGCACCCGGTCTTCGGCAAGCTCCGCGCCGGCATGCCCGGCCTGCTCGGCAAGACCTACCCGCTGTCCGTCGCGCTCGACCACCTGCAGGCCGGGGTCAACAAACGCGCCCGCACCGTGCACGTGCCCCGCTGGGTCGGCGGCCTGAAGCTGATCCGCGCGTTCCTGCCGCCGATCATCGAGATCGGCGCGAAGGGCCGGATCAAGAAGGCCGACGCCGCCGCGCTCATGGACATCAAGGAGCGCGGGGCGTACGAATCTTCAGTGACCGGCCAGGCAGGCCGGGCCGCCACACGAAAGGGCTGACGTATGTCCCGTCGCGACCAGATCCGCATGTCACCTGACGAACTCGCCGCTTACCTCGACGAGCAGAAGGTCATCAACGTCGCGACGATCGGCCCCAACGGCCGCCCGCATCTGGCGCCGCTCTGGTACTACCCGCACGAGTCCGGCGTCGCGACCTGGACCTACGGCACGTCCCAGAAGGCGAAGAACCTGGAGCGAGACCCCCGCGCCACCGTGCTCATCGAGGACGGCGAGAGCTACGAGAAGCTGCGCGGGGTCTCCCTCGAAGCCGACGTCGAGGTCATCACCGATACGGCCGTGGTCACCCAGATGGGTATCAGCCTCATGCAGCGGTACGCGGGCGCGAAGCCCGGGGACCCGGTGCCCGACGAGCTGTCCGGATTCATCGGCAAGCAGGCCCCGAAGCGGATCGGGCTGATTTTCCGGCCCACCAAGATCGTCAGCTGGGACCACACGAAACTCGGCGGCACGTACTGACGGGTAGGTAGTACTAGCAAGTAACTGTTACTTCAGGTAACGTCATCTGCGCAAGAAAGCCTCGACGTGGAGGGCGCAGATGACCGAGCGATTCAAGGTCGTGATCGTGGGCACCGGATTCTCCGGGCTCGGCCAGGCCATCCAGCTCGAAAAGGCCGGGATCTCCGACTACGTGATCCTGGAGAAGGCGGACGAAGTCGGCGGTACGTGGCGCGACAACTCGTACCCCGGCTGCGCCTGCGACGTGCAGTCCCACATGTACTCGTTCTCGTACGAGCAGAACCCGGACTGGTCGCGGTCGTTCTCGCCCGCCCCGGAGATCTTCCAGTACCTGAAGGACGTCACCGACAAGTACCGGCTGCGGCGCAAGATCCGCTTCGGGGTCGAGCTCACCGGCGCCACCTGGGACGACACCAAGCGTCGCTGGCACGTGCACACCAAGTCGGGTGAGTTCGAGGCCCAGTTCCTGGTCTCCGGCGTCGGCGGCCTGCACATCCCGCAGGTGCCCACGCTGCCCGGGATCGAGAAGTTCAAGGGCCAGACCTGGCATTCGGCGCAGTGGAACCACGAGTACGACCTGCGCGGCAAGAAGGTCGCCGTGGTCGGCACCGGCGCGAGCGCGATCCAGTTCGTCCCGAAGATCGCCCCCGAGGTCGACGAGCTGACGCTGTTCCAGCGGACGCCGCCGTGGATCATGCCGAAACCCGACCACGCCATGCCGGGCTGGGCCAAGACCGCGTTCCGCCGGATCCCCGGTGTGCAACGGCTTTACCGCAACGCGCTGTACTGGTTCCTCGAAGTGCGCGCCGTCGGCTTCAACGGTCACCCCGCGATCATGAAGGCCGGCGAGGTGATCGCGAAGCGCCACATCGGCAAGGCCATCAAGGATCCGAAGCTGCGCAAGAAGGTCACCCCGGACTACACCATGGGCTGCAAGCGGGTGCTGATCTCCAACGACTACTACCCGGCGATCAATCGGTCCAATGTGGACGTCAACACCGAAGGCGTGCGCGAGGTCAAGGCGCACAGCGTCGTCGACGGGAACGGTGTCGAGCACGAGGTCGACGCGATCATCTACGGCACCGGCTTCAAGGTCACGGATGCCTTGGAATACCTCGACATCACCGGGATCGACGGCCGCGACCTCGCCAAGGAATGGGCGACCGAGGGGATGCACACGCACAAGGGCATCAGCGTCGCCGGTTTCCCCAACCTGTTCTTCCTCCTCGGCCCGAACACCGCGCTGGGCCACAACTCCGTGGTCTTCATGATCGAGTCGCAGGCGCGGTACGTCGTCGACGCGATCAAACTCGCCGACTCGCGGGGCGCCGCCGCGCTCGACGTCCGCCCCGGCGTGCAGGAGAAGTTCCAGCGCGAGATCCAGGACAAACTCGTCAAGGGCGTGTGGACCCAGGGCGGCTGCAAGAGCTGGTATCTCGACGCGAAGGGCGTCAACCGCACGATCTGGCCGGGCTTCACCTGGCGCTACTGGCTCGACACCCGCAAGGTCGACGCGAGCGACTACGAACTCAGCGGGAGGTCGTCGTGACCGACCACGAGCAGATCGTCCTGCACGCCCGCGACGTCGAGTTCGACTGGGCGTCGCTGCCGATGCACTGGATCCCCGGCGAACCGCAGGCGACGCACACGA
Organism: Amycolatopsis sp. CB00013; assembly: GCF_001905755.1. Lineage (NCBI taxonomy): Bacteria > Bacillati > Actinomycetota > Actinomycetes > Pseudonocardiales > Pseudonocardiaceae > Amycolatopsis > Amycolatopsis sp. CB00013. Next base: position 1,111,400 of record NZ_LIWC01000002.1, read on the forward strand.
TCAACGTGCTGCACCTGGCGCTGCCGGAGGGCGAACGCTGGTTCGTCGAGGTGTTCAAGCAGGCCGTGCCGCTGATCCGCGACGAGCGGCTCAAGGAGGACGTCCTCGGCTTCATCGGCCAGGAGGCCATGCACGCCGAGGCGCACGACGGCGCGGCCGAACACCTCGAAGCCGCGGGCGTCCACGTGCGGCCGTACATCGCGCAGATGGAGTGGATGTTCCGCCGTCTGCTCGGCGACCGTGAGCTTTCCGCCAAACGGCGCGAAGAATGGTTGATCGAACGGCTCGCCGTCATCGCCGCGATCGAGCACTACACGGCGTTCCTCGGCCAGTGGATCCTCGACGCCGAAGCGCTCGACAAGGCCGGCGCCGATCCGACGATGCTGGATCTCCTGCGCTGGCACGGCGCCGAAGAGGTCGAGCACCGCTCGGTCGCGTTCGATCTGTTCATGCACCTCGACGGCCGGTACGCGCGCCGCGTGCGCAGCATGCTCGTGGTGACGCCGGTGCTCGCGTGGGTCTTCTTGCGGGGCACCAGGTTCCTCATGAAGAACGACCCGACCCGGCCGGGCAAGACGAGTTTCCGGACCTATCTGCGCGTCGCGAAGCTCGGGCTGCTGCCGTCGGGCAGGCAGTTGCGGCGCGAGATCCGGCCGTACTTCCGGAAGTCCTATCACCCCACCGAAACCGGCAACACGGATCAGGCCGTCGCGTACCTCGCGAGCTCTCCGGCCGCGCTGGCCGCCGACGAACCCCGATGACCAGGCCGCTGCGGCTCGACGGCAGCGGGCGCACCGACCGCGCGATGGCGTCGCTGACCGGTGTCGTCGCGCTCTACCGCAGGCTCAGCGGGGTGAGCGGCCGTCGCCGTCCGCCTGTGGTCGCCGTCGACCGTGACCTCCCGCTGGTCGTCGACGACCTCCGCGCCCAGGCGGACGGCGTCGCCGTCCTGCGGCTGGTGCACGAACGCGGCGAGCCGCTGCCCCGGTGGCGTCCTGGCGCGCACATCGATCTCTCGCCGCGGCCGGGCCTGGTCCGGCAGTACTCCCTGTGCGGCGATCCGGACGACCGCTCGGCCTACCGCGTCGGAGTCCGCTTGCTCGGCGAGGGATCGACGGCGATGCACGCGCTGAAGAAGGGCGCGCGGATCACCGGGCGCGGCCCGCGCAACGCCTTCCCGTTCGTCGAGAGCCCGGCGTATCTGTTCATCGCGGGCGGTATCGGGATCACGCCGATCCTGCCGATGGTGCGGCAGGCGGCCGCTTCGGGAGCGGATTGGCGACTGGTCTACACCGGTCGCGACGAGGCTTCGATGCCGTTCTTGGAGGAATTGTCCGAATTCGGCGACCGCGTTTGGATCCGGCCGGACACGGACCACGGGATCCCCGCGTCGGGCGAGGAATTGCTCGAAGGGACACCGAAGAGTGCCCCGATCTACTGCTGCGGCCCGGTTCCGATGATCGTGAGCGTCCGGACGGACGCCGCGCTGCGCGGCTCGGGACCCGTGTTCTTCGAACGGTTCTCGACGCCGCCGATCGTAGGCGGCAAGCCGTTCCGCGTCGAACTCGCGCGCAGCGGCGTGACCCTGGACGTGCCCGCCGACCGGTCGACGCTCGACGTCCTGCGCGAGACCGTGCCCGGTATCGCTTATTCGTGCCGCCAGGGGTTTTGCGGGACGTGCGAACTGCCGACGGTGACCGGCGACCGCGTCCGGGTCTGCGTCGAACGCGAGCCGGTCACCCTCGATCTCTGAGTTGTCAGGCTTCCTTGGGGACCCAGGCGCCGATCACCGGCTTGAACTCGCGCACGGTCCGCTTCGCCACGACCCCTTCGAGGTGGTACGGGTCCTGGTCGATGATCTCCATCAACGCCGCCTCGTCGGCCGCCTGGTACATCGAGATGCCACCGGAGCCGTCGCCCAGCGGGCCGCCGAGCGCGACGACGCCCTGGTCGGCGAGGTCGGCGAGGAACTTCCGGTGCCGGGGACGCACGTCCGCCAGCTTCTCCTGCACGTACGTGATCTCCACCAGGAACCAGGCCATCGACATCTCCAAGGTCGTTCCGACAGACGCCTCCCAGCTTCTCAGGATCCGACCAGGCAGGAGTCACGCCCCACCCGATACGCTGATCGAGCGCCACGCACAGGTTGTGCTTCAAAGGGGTAAATGAACAGGTAGGGGTACATGCTCGAGGGCAATGCGGAACGCAGTGTCGAGGCGACCCTCGGCCACTTGCGCACCATGGACGGACCGGTCACGCCACCGCCGCCTGCGGCACCGCTGACCCTTGAGGATCTCTATCGCCAGCACCGGATGCGGCTCGTCCGGCTGGCCATCCTGCTCGTGGACGAACCGGCGACCGCCGAAGACGTCGTCCAGGAGGCCTTCACCGGGCTGCACCGCAACTGGGGGCGCCTGCGCGACGCCGCCGCGGCCGTCGGATACCTGCGCACCGCCGTGGTCAACGGCTCACGCAGCGTGCTGCGCCGCCGCAAGACCGCGCGCGAGTACGTCGCGCCGCACGCCGTCAACGCGCGTTCGGCCGAAAGCCTCGCCATGCTGTCGAGTGAACATCAGGCCGTTGTGAGCGCTTTGTCCAAACTGCCCCCTCGCCAGCGCGAGGTTTTGGTCCTCCGTTACTACGGTGGGCTGAGTGAGGCCGAAATCTCGGAGGCCGCCGGGATTTCGAAAGGTACCGTTAAGTCAACCGCCAGCCGGGCGCTCGAAGCACTGCAGAAAGCGATGCAGTCACCGAACTGATGCCCGGCCTTCATCTCGACCGCTGGGTTGTGCCGCCATGCTTGGTCCAGACCAATATATGCTGGGGGGCGTGAGAGGCGCCGGAGATTTCGTGATCGCGGGCGGCCGGGTCGTCGCCCCGGACCGTGTACTCGACGACGGCTGGCTGGCTATCGCCGGCGGCAAGATCGTCCAAGTCGGTTCCGGGACACCCCCGGACATCGGCAGTGCCGACTATGTGGACGTCGAGGGCGGCCTGGTCGTCCCGGGCTTCGTCGACACCCATTGCCACGGCGGTGGGGGCGGATCGTTCTCCAGCGCGAACCCCGAGGAGCTGTTCCGCGCGGTCCGCGCGCACCGGCGGCACGGGACCACGACGATGCTCGGCAGTCTGGTCTCGGACCCCATCCCGGTGCTCAGGGACCAGATCGCGGCCCTTCGTGAGCTGGTCCAAGAGGGTGAACTTGCCGGAATTCACCTTGAAGGACCCTTCATCTCGAAGGCGCGCTGCGGGGCGCACGACCCGGCGACGCTGATCGAGCCGGACACGGCGACGGTCAACGCGTTGCTCGGCGCGGGCCGCGGCGACATCCGGATGGTCACCCTCGCCCCCGAACTGCACGGCGGGATCAAGGCCGTCCGGCAACTGGCCGAATCGGGCGTCATCGCCGCCATCGGGCACACCGACGGCGTCGAGGACCAGATCATCCCCGCGATCGACGCGGGCGCCTCCGTCGCGACACACCTCTTCAACGCCATGCGGCCGCTCCACCACCGCGAGCCGGGCCCGATCGGCGCCCTCCTCGACGACGAGCGCATCACCGTCGAACTGATCTGCGACCTCGTCCACGTGCACCCGACCGTCCTGCGGCTGGCCGCGCACCACGCGGGCAAGGGCCGGACGGTGCTCATCACCGACGCCATGTCGGCCACCGACGCCGCCGACGGCAGTTACATCCTCGGCCGCCTCGAGGTCGACGTCCGCGACGGCGTCGCCACCCTGGCCGGGAACGGTTCACTGGCGGGCAGCACGCTGACCATGGACGCGGCCTTCCGCAACCTCGTGCGCGGCGCGGGCATCGACCTGCTCGACGCGGTCCGCGCGACCTCCGGGCGCCCCGCCGAACTGCTCGGCATCGCCGACCGGACCGGCTCGCTGCGGGCCGGGCTCGCGGCCGACCTCGTCGTGCTCGACCGCGACCTGCGGCCGGTCAAGGTGCTTCGTCAGGGCAAGTGGGTCGAAGACGACGCTGCGGCTACATTGAGCAGCGCCATCGAAGGCGGTGTGTCGGTCAGCGACGGGTAGCGGCGAAAGGAGTCCCGGATGAGCGAGCCCAAGGACCCGGAGAAGCTCCTAGCCGATGCCCTGCGCGCTCAGGCCGTCTTCGCCCCTTCGGCGGAGCGGATCTCCGAGACGACCACCGACAAACCGGTCGAAACGGACACCGAGAGTAATCTCGGATCCGCCGGCGAACACGAACTGCCGCTGCAGTACGGCCTGCTGTCCGGAGCCGGCGCGGACTCGCTCGAGCGAGAGCGCGTCGCGCTGGAAGACGCGGAAACGGCCAGGTTGGCGGAGCGCCCGACACCGCCTCCTGCGCCTTCGCCGGGCAGCCCGCCGCTGCCCGCGTACTGGGTGTTGCTGCTGGCCGTGCTGCTGGGGCTCGCCGCCGGTTCGGTGATCGGGCTGCTCACGCTGATCTGAGCGGGGTCTCCCGCCGGGTCAAGGCACTCTGCGTCACCCTGTACCGTTTTGGTGTGATCCTGGCGCAGAACAACGTGACGACGATGGGCCTCCTGCCGGAGTGGCTGGACCCGCAGCACCTGCTGAGCGGGCTGACCGTCCCGGTCATCACCGTGCTCTGCCTGATCATCTTCATCGAGAGCAGCATCTTCCCGGTGCTGCCCGGTGACTCGCTCCTGTTCACCGCGGGCCTGTTCATCGCGAACGGTTCGATCGAGGCGCCGCTGTGGCTGGTGTGCGTCCTGGTCACCGTCGCCGCGCTGCTCGGCAACGCGGTCGGGTACGGCCTCGGCTGGAAGGTCGGCCCCTGGCTGTTCCGCAAGCCGGATTCGAAGTTCTTCAACCAGAAGTACGTGGACCAGACCCATGCCTTCCTGGAGAAGCACGGGCCGAAGGCGGTCGTGCTGGCGCGGTTCGTGCCGTTCGTGCGGACATTCATCACCTGGATCGCCGGCATCGGCAAGATGGACCCGAAGAAGTACTTCACCTACACCGTCATCGGCGGCATCCTGTGGGCCGCCGGGATCACCGCGCTCGGCCACCTGCTCGGCGGTGTCGCGTTCATCCGCGACAACGTCGACGCGATCTTCATCCTGATCGTGCTGGTTTCGGTGGTGCCGATCGTGATCGAGTACCTGAAGGCGCGCCGCGAGAAGAAGCACGAAGCCGCCGCCCCGGCCGCGGACATGGACGCGACGCAGCAGATCCCGCGCGTCCGCGACTGACCCGCTTCTCCCCGCTCTCGTGCCATGAAAGGTCCTTTCCTTGCAAATTTTGCAAGGAAAGGACCTTTCATGGCGTTCAGGAGCGTTTCGGGCGGGAGGCCTCCCGGGTGATCCGGACCCCGCACTCCCGCGTCAGAGGGAGAACATCGAGCCCGGGTTGAAGAGGTTCCCCGGGTCCAGCGCCCGCTTGATCTGCCGGTGCACCTGGATCCCGACCTCGCCGATCTCCTTGGCCAGCCACTCGCGTTTGATGCGGCCGATGCCGTGCTCGCCGGTGACCGTCCCGCCCAGCGACAGGGCCACGTCGAGGATCGCGTCGAAGGCGACCCGCGCGCGGGCGAACTCCTCCTCGGAATCGTGTGCGTAGACGATCGTCGGGTGCATGTTCCCGTCACCGGCGTGGCCGACGACGGCGATCCGCAACCCCACCTCTTCGCTGATCCTCTCGCAGCCGGCGATCAGTTCGGCGATCCGCGTGCGCGGCACGCAGACGTCGTCGGTCAGCCAGACGCCGTACATCTCCAGCGCGGTGAGCACGACCCGCCGCGCCTGCAGCAGCATCTTGCCCTCTTCGAGATCCTCGGTGGCGTAGGCCAGATCCGCGCCGCAGTCGACACAGATCTGTTCCAGCACCGCGAGTTCCTTCCGCGCGACCTCGCCGCCGGAGTCGGATTGCGCCAGCAGCAAGGCTTTGCAGTCCGAACTCGTGCCGAGGTCGGTCTTGAGGTACGCCTCGGCGGCCTTGATGGACGTCGCGTCCATGATCTCCATCAGCGACGGCACCAGACCTTCGCGCACGACCCGCGCGACGGCCTCGCCCGCGGCCTCCGTGCTGTTGAAGGCGGCGACGAGCGTGGAAGGCAACTGCGGCAACGGTTTCAGCGCGACGGTCGCCTGCGTGATCACGCCGAGAGTGCCCTCACTGCCGACGAAGAGCCGCGCGAGGTCGTACCCCGCGACGCCCTTCACCGTGCGGCGCCCGGTCTTCAGCACCGAGCCGTCGGCGAGCACGACTTCCAGTCCCAGCACGGAATCCGTGGTGACGCCGTACTTCACGCAGCAGAGTCCACCGGCGTTGGTGGACAGGTTCCCGCCGATGGTGCACCAGTCGTAGCTGGACGGGTCCGGCGGATAGAACAGGCCGTGCTTCTCCACCGCGTTGCGGAAATCGAGGTTCACCACGCCGGGCTGCACGACGGCGAGCCGGTTGCCTTCGTCGATCTCGACGATCTGGTCGAGCTTCGTCAGCACCAGCACGACACAGCCGTCGATCGCGTTCGCGGCGCCGGACAGACCACTGCCGGCGCCGCGGGGCACGATCGGCACCTCGAACTCCGCGCAGGCCTTGACCACGGCCTGCACACCTTCCACGTCGGACGGCAGGACCACCGCGAGCGGCTTGCCGCTGGCGGCCAGCGGCATCATGTCGCGCGAGTAGGCGTCCGTGACATCGGTGTCGGTGAGCACCGCGGCGTCGCCGAGCTGCTCGCGGAGGCGGGTGACCAGGGCATGGTTGTTCATGCCCTCATGGTAAGCCGGATCAGCTCCGCACTGCGGAATTTTTTTTCCGATCTAGCAGAACAAAGGCCTGAACACCTGTATAGACGAGCACGGCCACGCCCGCCCATGCGGTGACGTGCATGCCCTGGGTGAAGGCCTCGCGAGCCGATTCCAGGAGCGCCTGTCCCGCGGCGGGGTCGAGTTGCTGCGCGGTCGCCACCGCGCCGCCCAGCGTGTCCCGAGCCGACTCGGCCGTGCCCTCCGGCAGGCCGGACCGGTAGACCGCCGTCGCGACACTGCCGAGAATGGCCGTACCGAGCGCGCCACCCAGCTCGAACCCGGTTTCGGAGATCGCCGAAGCGGCGCCCGCCCGTTCGGCCGGAGCGGCCGAGATGACCAGGTCGTTCGTCAGCGTCTCCGACAAGGCGACACCACCCCCGAGCAGCGTGAACGCCACGACGACGTACGCGAGCCCGCCGCCGGACGACACCTGGGTCAAGGCGAGGAAGCCGACCGCCGCGACCAAGAGACCGCCACTGACCAGCAAGGACACCCGGATCCGCTTCGCGAGCCAAGCCGCGAGGAGCGCACCGGCGATACCGGCGACCGTCGCCGGCAGCATCCACAGCGCGGCGACGACCGGGCTCAGCCCGAGCACCAGCTGCAGGTACTGCGGCACCAGGAACAGCAGGCCGACCATGGCGAACACGCCGAGCATGTTCGTCACGACGGAGCCACTGAAGGCCCGGTTCGAGAACAGCTTCAGGTCGAGCATCGGCTCGTCGAGGCTGTTCTGCCTGCGGACGAACACGACGCCGAGTCCGAGCCCGATCAGGACGCTGACGGCGGCCTTCACCGTGAAGCCGTGTTCGGCGACCAGCTTGATGCCATAGACCACCGGCAGCATCGCGGCCAGCGACAGCAGCGCCGACAGCGGGTCGAACCGGCCCGGCTTCGGGTCGCGCGCCTCCGGCAGCACGAACGGTCCGACGATCAGCAGCACCAGCATCACCGGGACGTTGATGAGGAACACCGAGCCCCACCAGAAGTGCTCCAGCAGCCAGCCGCCGAGCACCGGCCCGAGCGCCATCCCGCCGGAGAACCCGGCGCTCCACACCGCGATCGCGATCCGGCGCTGTTTGGCGTCGACGAAGATGCTGCGGATCAGCGACAGCGTCGACGGCATCAGCGTCGCGCCACCGACGCCGAGCAGCGCCCTGGCGATGATCAGCATGAACGCGCTGGTAGAGAAGGCCGCGAGCACCGACGCGGCACCGAACGCCGCGGCACCCATGAGCAGCAGCTTGCGACGGCCGATGCGGTCGCCGAGCGTGCCCATCAGGACCAGCAGGCCCGCCAGCATGAACGAGTAGATGTCGACGATCCACAACTGCTCCGCACCGGTGGGCGCCAGATCCTCGGACAGGAACGGCAGCGCGAACCCGAGCACCGTCATGTCCACGCTGATCAGCAGCACCGGAAGCACCAGTACCGCCAACGCCCACCACTGCTTGCGCCCCGCCATGGCGCACTCTCCTTAAGCTAAACCGTCTGGACGGTACAGTTACCGCCTCGTTCGAAGGTAAACCGTCCAGACGGTATAGTCAACTGATATGGCGAAGCCCACCGCGAAGGAACGCATCCTCGACTCGTACGAGGAGATCCTCATCGAGCAAGGCCCCGGCGGGGTCACCCTCGACGCCGTCGCCGCGCACGCCGGGGTGTCGAAGGGCGGCCTGCTCTACCACTTCGGCTCCAAGGAAGCGCTGGTCGACGGCCTGATGGAACGTCTCGCCACGCTGTCGGAAGCGGATCTCGAAGAGGCGCGGAAGGCGCCCGAAGGCGTCGTCTCCTGGTATCTGCGGACCGCGATCACCGATGTCACGCAGCAGAAAGCGCTGCATCGCACGACCATGGCGACGATCCGGATCATGCTCAACGAACCCCGGGTGTCCGAGGTCGTGCAGGTCTACAACCAGAAGGTCCACGACCTGATCAGCGAGCACGTCGACGACCCGCTGACCGCCGAACTGGTCATCCTGGTGGGCGACGGCCTCTATCTGCGGGCCGCGCTCGGCCGGGACGACGCGAGCCCCCTCCTCGACCGGCTCGACGAGATCAAGGCCCGCATCGCCCGCTGATGCATTTAGTCCTCTGGATGCGGTCCTTGCGCGTGCAACTACCGCATCCAGAGGACTGAATGCGGGGCACCTACATCTGGATCCCGTAGACGCGCTCGATCGGGATGGTCAGCAGCACCCGCTGGTCGGCGACCATGGCGTCGCGGAACTCGTCCCAGTCCGGATGCTCGCCCCGCGCTCGCCGGTAGTGGTCCACGAGCGCGTCGACGGTCGCGTCGTCACGCGAAGCGGCGGTCGGCGTGAGCACAGCCGGCCCCTCGACGACGACGTAGCCGTCGCCACTCTCGGTCGAAACGTGGAACGTCGCCCGCGGATCGCGCTGGAGGTTCTTGGTCTTGGCTCGCGGCGCGGTGATCGAGATCAGGATCGCGCCCGCGTCCGCGTCGTAGAGGTAGTTGACGGTAGACAGCTGCGGCCGCCCATCACGCTTGATGGTGGCGAGGGTGCCGAAGTTTCGTCGGGCGAGGATCGCGTAGAGCGCGGAGTCGGTCATGACTCCATCAAAGCAAAAGTGCAGCTCAGGGCGAATCGGACAAACATGCGCGAATAAATGTGCTTGCATGCGGCAACTAAAGTGTCATCCGACACACAACATCGCTTTCTCCTTGCGAACCTCCTTTGAGAGGAACATCCTTGCTCTAGACAACTAGTTGCAGTGACCAAGCAACCGGCGAGAGAGACCACCATGACACCCACGACACCCGGCACCAGGTCGAAGTCCGACCTCGATCTGGCCGACACCCTCGGGCATGAGCTCGTGCGGCTCGTGCGCCTGGTCAACCGGGCCAAGTCCCAGGTGTCCAAGCAGGGACCGGACGGCATCGAGCGGGCCGCGTACGCGATCCTCTTCTGCCTCATCCACGTCGGCCCCCAGCGGACCAGCAAACTCGCCGAGTTCCTGCACTCCGAGATCTCGACCATCAGCAGGCAGTCGAGTTCCCTCGTCCAGCACGGACTGGTCGAACGCCTGGCCGACCCCGAAGACGGCCGTGCCTGCCTGCTCGCACCGACCGCCGAAGGGCTCCGGGTGTTCGAGGAGAACCGCAAGCAGCGGAACCAGTGGCTCGCCGAGGTGCTCGGCGACTGGTCCGACGACGACCGGAAGACCCTCAACTCGCTGTTCCACCGGCTGAACGACGACCTCGAAAAAACATCTCCACAGTTCGCCGACCCCGCGTCGGCGTCGAAGGCCAAGGGGGCCTGAAGCAATGAGTTCCACCGTAGAAAGTCCGCCAGCCATCCACGAAGATGGTCCCCGGCTCAGTCACCGTCAGATCGTCACGATCCTGATCGGCCTGATGTCGGGCATGTTCCTCGCCGCGCTCGACCAGACGATCGTGGGTACCTCGATCGTCCGGATCGCCAATGATCTCAACGGTTTCGACCTGCAGGCCTGGATCACCACGGCCTACCTGATCACCTCGACGATCGTCACGCCGATCTACGGCAAGCTGTCCGACATCTACGGGCGCAAGCCGTTCTACATCGCGGCGATCTCGATCTTCCTGGTCGGCTCGATCGCTTCGGCGTTCGCGACGTCGATGTACGAACTGGCCGCGTTCCGCGCGATCCAGGGCCTCGGCGCCGGCGGTCTGATGTCGCTGGCGATGACGATCATGGGCGACATCGTGCCGCCGCGGGAACGCGCCCGCTACCAGGGTTACTTCCTCGCCGTGTTCGGTATCTCCACCGTGCTCGGCCCGGTGCTCGGCGGTTTCTTCGCCGACTTCGACAAGCTCGGCAGCGTCTTCGGCTACGACATCGCAGGCTGGCGCTGGGTGTTCCTGATCAACGTGCCGATCGCGATCGTCGCGCTGTTCGTGGTGGCCCGCGTGCTCAACGTGCCGCACCAGCGCCACGATCACAAGATCGACTGGTGGGGCGGGCTCGCGCTCGTCGTCGCCGTGGTGCCGTTCCTGATCGTCGCCGAGCAGGGCAACAAGTGGGGCTGGGGCTCGCAGAACGCGATCATCTGCTACATCATCGGCGGTATCGGCGTGATCGCCTTCGTCTTCATCGAGAAGCTGATGAAGGACGCGGCGCTGATCCCGTTGCGGCTGTTCAAGAACTCGACCTTCACGGTCGCGATCGTCGGCGGCATCATCGTCGGTGTCGCGATGTTCGGCGCGATCATGATGATCCCGCAGTACATGCAGGTGGTTCAGGAGTTCTCGCCGACCGAATCGGGTCTGCTGATGATCCCGCTGATGGCGGGCATCATGAGCGGTTCGATCATCTCGGGCCAGATCACCAGCAAGACCGGGCGCTACAAGGTGTTCCCGGTGGTCGGCACGCTGCTGATCGCGGCGGGCGCGTTCTTCTTCGCGCAGGTCGAGTACAACAGCGCGCTGTGGCACCCGCTGGTCGCGGCCGCGATCATCGGTCTCGGCCTCGGTGCCTGCATGCAGACGCTGATCATCGCGGTGCAGAACGCGGGCCCGCGCAGCGACATGGGCGTCTCGACCGCGTCGGCGACGTTCTTCCGGCAGATCGGTGGTACCGCGGGTGTCGCGGTGTTCCTGACGATCCTGTTCAACGTCCTGCCGGGCAACATCACCAAGGCGTTCGGCGGCAACCCGCCGAGCGGCCCCGGCGCGGCGGCGCTGGGCGACATCCAGTCGAACACGAGCGGTATCGCGAGCCTGCCCGAGGCCATCAAGACCCCGGTGCTGATCGGCTTCACCGAGTCGATCACCACGGTGTTCTACGTGGCGGGTGCGGTCGCGCTGCTGGCGACGCTGGTGCTGATGTTCATGAAGGAGATCCCGCTGCTCGGCGGCTCGGCTCCTTCGGCGGCCTCGGCTCTCGAAGGCGGCGAAGCACTCCTCGAAGAGGAAGACGTGCCTGTCGAGACGGCTTCCGAGAAGACCGTCGTGACCGCGCCGGTCGAGCCCGGCAAGCACGCCATGACCAACGGGAACGGCGCCTACCGGGCGGGATCCGCGCAGATCAGCGGGCATGTCCGCCGGGACGACGCCACGAACGTCGCGGGTGCGGCGCTGACCCTGATCGACCACAACGGCAATCAGGTGGCCAGGACGCACACCAACGAGAACGGCGTCTACTCGTTCGCCGGCATCGTGGGCGGGCGGTACACGATCGTCGCCAGCGGCCGCTGGTTCCGGCCGGTCGCGGCGACGCTGACCGCCACCGGCTCCGGGATGCTGCGTCACGACGTCGAACTGGTCAGCACGATCCTGCTGAGCGGGGTCGCCCGCACCGACGGCGACCGGGTGGTGCCGGACGCGCGGATCACCGTGCTCGACTCCTCGGGCGGCGTCGCCGCCGTGGCGAGGACCGACGCGGAGGGCAACTACACGGTCAGCGACCTGCCCGCCGGGACCTACACGGTGATCGCCAGCGGCTACCCGCCGGCGACCAGCCGGGTGGAACTGCTGGGCGGTGACCAGGCCGAACACGACGTCCGGCTGAGCTACGACCAGGCGCTGGACGAGCTCGTCGAGCACTAGTCACCAACGCAATGAAAGGTCCTTTCCTCGCAAATTTTGCGAGGAAAGGACCTTTCATTGCATCGGGGGTTTCCCGTGCTTGAAAGGACGACACGGGTGATCCGACGGACGACACGCGTGACGGGATGGACGACACGCGTGCGTCGAGGGGTCCCGCCGTGTGTCGTCCGGCTGGACACGCGTGTCGTCCGCCCGATCACGTGTGTCGTCCGTTCAAGCACGCGAACCCGCCCGACGGGGAGGTCACGACCACCGTGCGGAGCGGGTCACAGGGCTCAGGACACCCCGATTCCACCGTTCGGTGAAGTGCGGTTCGCCGAGTACACGTAGGCTCGCGTCGTGAGTGAGGTGTACACCGAGGCCGCAGGCATCGGGGTGAGCTGGCTCGACACCGCCGGGCCGGTGCTCGTCTGGGTGATCGTGCTGAGCTTCATCTTCGTGGAGTGCGCGCTGATCATCGGGCTGTTCCTGCCCGGCGACTCCCTGCTGTTCGCGGCCGGAGTCGTCCTCGCGCAGCACGGCTCCGACCTGAACGCGTGGCTGCTCTCGGCCGCCGCGCTGCTCGTCGCGATCCTCGGCAACCAGGTGGGGTATTACATCGGCCGGGGCACGGGCACGAAACTGATCGCCCGCCGCGGCGGCAAGGTGCTGAACCGGCACAACCTCGACCGCGCCAGGGCGTTCCTGGATCGCAAGGGTTTCTTCGCCATCGTCGCCGCGCGCTGGATCCCGTGGATCCGCACGCTGGCGCCGCTCATCGCGGGGACCGCGCGGATGGATCCGCGGCGTTTCGCCCTCGCGACCGCGCTCGGCGGGCTGCTCTGGGTGCCGACCTTGGTCCTGCTCGGCTACTACGGCGCCGGTCTGCTGGACCAGCTGCCGTGGGTCAAGACGGCGGCCTTGTGGATCAGCATCGCGTTCTTCGTGGTGGGTACGGCCTACGGCTTCATCCGCTACCGCCAGGAGATGCGGCGTCCCGCCGAAGAGCCGGAACAGAGCACCCCCTAGACCTCGGGATCCGCCCAGATCTCCAGCTGGATCCCATCGGGGTCGCGGAACACGATGACCGACGAGCCTTCCAAGGTCCGCGATCCCTTCGACGGCGAATAGACGACGCCGTATTCCGAGAGCCGCGCTTCCCATTCGGCCAGTTCCGACCGCGACGAGACCTTGAACGCCACGTGGTCCAGACCTGTCCGTCGTTCGTCGAACCGCGGCCGCTCGGTGTCCTGATGCTCGACGAGCACCACGGCGAAACCTTCGCTCGGCGACCTGAGCACGACCTTCCGCAGTCCCGTCTCCGGGTCCTCGCGACGCGTGAACTCCTCGAGCTCGAGCACACGGGCGTACCAGGGCACGCTCCGGTCCACATCGGTCACGGTGAGTGCCAGGTGGTGCACAGACATGAGCTTGGACATCGGGGATGACCGTCCTGATCAAGAAGCTTGGGGGCGCCACCAGGGTGACACAGGCGCCTCGGGCCACGAGGTGATCCGCCGACTTCCCACATGAATCGTGATATCCGCCGGGAAAGGGTGTTAAAAAGTGGCTGAACCGCACGCGGACCCGATATCGCCCCGTGACCGGTCCGTGGCCCCGGGTGTCAACGTCCTCCGCCGACGGTCAGCACCGTCCCGGTGGTGTACGACGCCGCCGGGGAAAGCAGCCACAGCACGGCTTCCGCGACTTCGCCGGGTTCACCCGCCCGTCCCATCGGGATGGTGGGGGCGATCCGGTCCATGCGGTCGGGCATCCCCGCCGCGGCGTGCAATCCGGTGTGGATCATGCCCGGCGCGACGGCGTTGACCCGGATGGACTCTTTCGCGACTTCTTGCGCGACGCCGTAGGTCATCGTTTCCACCGCCGCCTTGGTGCCCGCGTAATGGACCCACTCCCCGGGTGAACCGGTTTTCGCGGCGGTGGAGGACACCGTCACGATCGAGCCGCCCGCACCGCCGTACCGGGTGGACATCCGGCGGATGCCCTCGCGGACGCACAGGAAGACTCCCGTGACGTTGACGTCGACCACGCGGCGGACGACGTCGACCTCGTACTCGTCGAAGCGGCCCGGGGTGTTGCCGGTGATGGCCGCGTTCGCGACCACCCCGGCGAGCGGGCCGAGTGCGACGGCGGCGTCGAACAGGGCCACCACGTCGTCTTCGGACGCGACGTCACCGCGCTGGGTGATCGCCTGGACGCCGTGCTTCCGGACGCGCGAAGCGACGTCTTCGGCCGCTTCGGCGTCGCCCGCGTAGTTGACGACGACGTCGTATCCGCGCGCGGCGGCCAGTTCGCAGACCGCCGCGCCGATGCCCTTGCTTCCGCCGGTGACGACGAGAACCCCAGTCATGACCGGATCATATGGCGAAGTTGACCAGCGGCAGGTTCTCGAGGACCAGGTCGGCCCGGTCGCTGGTGGACGCGATCAGATCGGCGTTGCGCTGGTCGGAACCGAGCGCGCGGCGACGCGCTTCGACCAGCGAACGGCCGTAGCGGCGGTGCCGCGAGACGAGCCGCTCGATGCGCTCGGGTTCGTCCGGCGCGAGGAACCACGACTCGGCGAGGATCGGCTTCACGCCACTCCACGGGTCGTCCTGCATGAGCAGGTAGTTGCCCTCGGTGATGACCAGCGGGACGTCCGGCGTGACCGCGACGGCGCCGGCGATCGGCTCCTCGATCTCCCGGCGGAACTCGGGCGCGTAGACCGTCTCGCGGCCTTCGGCGAGCCTGCGCAGCAGGTGCACGTACCCGGCGGCGTCGAAGGTGTCCGGCGCGCCCTTGCGCTCCACCCGCCCGAGCCGCTGCAGTTCGACCTGCGCCAGGTGGAACCCGTCCATCCCGACCACGGCCGCCCGCGTGCCCAGCGCCTTCGCCAGGCCCCAGGCCAGTGTCGTCTTGCCGGACGCGGGGGCGCCGACGATGCCGAGCACACTGCGCTGTCCCGGCTTCGCCAGCGTCTGAGCCCTGCTCAACAGGTCCTCGAACACCGGAGGCATGGCACTCATGGCTGTCCTTCTCCCATCTTCGCGACCGCGGCCGTCCACGACCTCGGTCCTTCATGCCGCACCCGTTCGGCGGCCACCTCGTTGGCGAACCCGATCCAGCCCGGGACATCCCCTGTGCCCCTGGCGACCGCGTACGCGAAAGCCCCGTGCCAGACGTCGCCCGCGCCCAGCGTGTCACGCGCCCGCGCGACGGGAACGGGAACTGCACCGGATCCGTCCGTCGTCGACCAGCGGACCGGTTCGGGCCCGGCGGTCGTGACGACCACCGGCACGCCGTGCTCACGCGGATCGTCCCCGCGGTACAGCGACGAGCACGCGGCGACGTCGACCAGCGGGAGGAGTTCGGGGAAGACCGGCTTCCAGCTCCCGGCGTCGAGCACCACCGGCACTTTCCGATCCTTCGCCCAGCGCCCGACCGCCAGCGCGACCTCCGGATGGTGCCCGTCCAGGAGCACACACCCCGGCATTTCGTCCTCTGAATGCGGTAGTTGCGCGTGCAAGGACCGCATCGAGAGGACGAAACGCGAGGAAGCGTGGGCGTTGCGCGAGACGACGGTGCGTTCCCCGTCGGAATCGCGGACGACGATGGCGCTGATCGCGGGCGGATCCGGGCGTTCGGGATCGAGGTCGACCAGGTCGACGCCGTACGCCTCGAGGTCGGCGCGGGCGAGTGCCGCCAGCGGATGCGCACCGGCGACCGTCAGCAACGTCGCCCCGGCGCCGAGCGCGGCCACGGTCACCGCCGCGTTCGTCGCCGGCCCCCCGGCGGCGACGTCCATCGACAGCGAACGCACCTTCTCGCCCGGCGCCGGGATCTCGGCGACGCGCTGGATCTGGTCGACGGTGCACAGGCCCGCCAGCAGCACCTTCACTACAGGCCCGTGTGGACGGCTGAAGCGACCTCTTCGACCTCGCCGTTCTCACCGATCTTCAGCGCACCCGTGAGCAGGCCGACGACCTGGTTCATGGTGTGCGTCTTCGGTGAGACCACCGCGACCCGCTTTCCGAGGCGGTGCACGTGGATACGGTCGGCGATGTCGAACACGTGCGGCATGTTGTGGCTGATCAGCACCACCGGCAGGCCGCGTTCGCGGATGCGGTTGATCAGGTCGAGCACCTTGCCCGATTCGGCGACACCGAGCGCGGCGGTGGGTTCGTCCATGATCACCGCCTTGGTGCCGAAGGCCGCCGCCCGCGCGACCGCGACACCCTGGCGCTGCCCGCCGGACAACGTCTCCACCGGCTGCGTGATGGATTTGATGTTGATGCCGAGCTCGTCCAGGATCCGCTGCGCGTCGGCCCGCATGGCGGCGCTATCCAGTTTGCGAAACACTCTCCCGAACAGGTCCGTGCGCCGCTTTTCCCGGCCGAGGAACATGTTCGACGCGATGTCGAGCGCGGGGGCGACGGCGAGATCCTGATACACCGTCTCGATCCCGTAGTGCCGAGCGTCCAAAGGGGACTTGAAGTGGACGGTCCGACCGTCCACTTTGATCTCTCCGGCGTCCGGGATCACCGCGCCCGAAAGGGCTTTGATGAGGCTCGACTTCCCGGCGCCGTTGTCGCCGACGACGGCGAGCACCTCACCGGGGAACAGCTCGAAGTCGGCGCCGTCGATGGCGGTGACCCGGCCGTAGCGTTTGACCAGTCCCTGAGCGGACAACGTGGGCGTCGTCATGACTGCTGCCTCCTCGCGAACCGGTCGACGCAGACCGCGCCGATGAGCAGGGCGCCGGTGGCGACGTCCTGGTAGAGCGCGTCCACCCCGAGCTGGGTCAGCCCGGACCGCAGGACCGCGACGACCAGCGCGCCCATCATCGTGCCGAGTACCGAACCCCGGCCGCCGAACAGGCTCGCGCCGCCGAGCACCACCGCGGTGATGGAGTCGAGGTTGCCGAGCTGGAAGGCGTTCGGGTCGGCGTTCGGCACGCGGCCGAGCGCCTGCCAGGCGGCGATCCCGACGATCACCCCGGCGACGATGTACACCGACAGGATCGTCCGGTTGACCTTGATCCCGGACAGCCGCGCGGATTCCGGCGCGTTGCCGACCGCGTAGACGTGCTTGCCCCACGGCGTCCGCGTGAGCGCGTACCAAAGTCCCAGGTACATCAGCAAAGCGAGCGTCATGCCGTAGGTGATCGGGATGCCGCCGAAGAGGTACCGGCGGGTGCCGAGCCATTTGAGCAGTTCGTCGGCGACCGGGACGGCCTGCCCGCTCGCGAACAGCTTCGCGGCCGCGGTGAGCACGGTCAGCAGGCCGAGCGTGACGATGAACGGCGGCAGTTTGATCCGGGTGACCAGCGAACCGGTGACCATCCCGATCACCACCGTCGCCACGATTCCCAGCAGCAGCGCCCAGATCCCGGAGACGCCGCCGACCACGAGCTTCGCCATGATCAGCGTCGCGAGCACCATCGCGGCCGCGTTGGCCAGGTCGATCCCCGCGGTCAGGATGATCAGCGTCTGCCCGAGCGCGAGCGTGCCGACCACCAGGGACTGTTGCACCACAAGGGAAAGGTTGTCGAGGTCGAGGAAGGTGTCCGTCGACAGCGAGAACACCACGATCGCGACGAGCAGGGCCAGCGCGGGCCCGACCGCGGGCGCGCGCAGGAAGAACTCGCCGATGGACGGGCGTTCGTTGCCTTTGAGGGTTGCGGTAGTCACTTCGTCCCCCAGCAGTTCTCGAGGCCCCACTTGGTGTCCTGGCTTTCCACGCCGGGGATCGGCTTGTCCGTGATCACCGCGGAACCGGTGTTGACGAACCCGCTCGGCTTCTTCCCGGTCTTGGCGTATTCGACGGCGGCGAGGACGCCCTGCTCGGCCATCTTCTTGGGGAACTGCATGACCGTCGCGGCGTACTGGCCGTCTCGCACGTTCTTGACGCCTTCGCAGCCGCCGTCGATCGAGCCCATCACGATCTGGTTCACCAGGCCGCGGGCCTGGAGCGCGGCGTAGGTGCCGCGGCCCATCGGCTCGTTCATCGTGTAGACCGCGTTGATGTCGGTGGTGCGCTGCAGCAGGTTCTCGACGCCCTGCTGCGCGAGGCTCTGGTCGCCGTTCGCGGGGGTCTTGCCCTTGATCTCCGGCGACGCGTCCGTGAGCCCGATGCCCTTGAGGAACCCGGTGTGCCGCTGGGTGTCCACTGTGGACCCGGCGGTGCCGTCCACCATGAACAGCTTCGGCGGCTTGCCGTTCAGGGCGGCCTTGACGTACGCGCCCTGCTGGCGTCCGGCTTCGAAGTTGTCCGTGGCGAAGGTGGCGTCGACGGCGGTGTCCGGTTCGGTCGCCGTGTCGAGCGCGATGACCAGCACCCCGGCCTTGCGGGCGCGGTCGATGGCGTCGAGGACGCCGGTCGAGGAACTCGGCGTGATCAGGATGGTGTTCGCACCCTGCTGCATGAGGTTCTCGATGGCCCGGACCTGACCGTCGTTGTCGCCGTCGAACTGGCCGGCGAGCGCGCTGAACTCCGCGCCGTTGGCCTCGGCGGCGGCCTTGGCGGCCGCTCTCAGCTCCACGAAGTAGGGATTGGTGTCGGTCTTGGTGACCAGGCCGACCTTGGCCTTGCCACCGCCGCCTGCGTTCGAGCCGCCACCCCAGTGGCGTTCGACGGTGCACCCGGCCGTGGTCACCGTCAAGGCGGCGGCCAGGGCGAGCGCGGCGAGACTGCGCTGTCTCATGGGGGATGCCCTCCGATTCAAGGCTGTCCGTGATGGACCGGAAGGTAGACAGGGTTATGCTCAGTCGCAAGCGTTTGCGCAAACGCTTGCCAGCTGACTTCACGAGGATTGGTAATGCCGCCGTCTCGCTCGTCCCGTCCCACCCAACGCGACATCGCCGAGCTGGCGGGAGTCTCGATCACCACCGTTTCCCACGTGGTCAACGGGACGAGGGCGGTGGCCGAGGACACCAAACTGGCGGTGCTGCGCGCGATCGAGCAGACGGGCTACACCGGCGACGCCATCGCCCGCTCGCTGGTGACCGGCGGGACGCGGTCGATCGGCGTCGCGATCTCCCTGATCGCGAACCCGTACTTCGCCGTGCTGATCCAGGCGATCGAACGCGAGGCCGCGCTCGCCGGGTACACGGTCTTGCTCGCGGACACGCACGACACCGTCGACACCGAGCGTGAGACCGTGCGGACGCTGCGTTCGCGCCGGGTCGACGGGCTGCTGATCACGCCGTCGCCGGGCGACGGTTCGGTGATCGGCGAGCTCGTCTCGCTCGACGTCCCCACCGTGCTCATCGACCGGCTCTCCACGCGCACCGACGTCGACCAGGTCGGCGCGGAGAACATCCAATCGACGTCGGCGCTGACGGCGCATCTGGCGTCGCTCGGGCATCAGCGGATCGGCATGATCAGCGGCACGGCCGGGCTGAGCACCAGCGAGGAGCGGATCCTCGGCTATCGGCTGGGGCTCGGGCGCTCGGGTTTGACCTGGTCGGAGGACCTGGTCGCGTGCGGGCAGTCTTCGCAGGCCGGTGGCGCGCTCGCGCTGAGCACACTGCTCGCGCTCCCGGAGCCGCCGACGGCGCTCGTGGTCGCCAACGACACCATGATGGTCGGCGTGCTGCACGAGCTGCGGCGCCGCGGCCTGCGCGCGGGTGTCGACCTGCCGGTGGTGGTCTACGACGACGTCGAGTGGGCCGATCTGGTCGACCCGCCGCTGACCACGATGGCCCAGCCGATCGAGGAGATAGGCACACAGGCGGTGCGTCTGTTGCTCGCCCGCATCAACGATCCCGCACGCAAGGCCCAGACGATGCGGATTCCGCCTACGCTCCGCCATCGTGCGTCCTGCGGATGCGCCCTCGTTCACTCACATTGATGATTGTTGGGAGACTTTCCGGTCTCGCCGCCGAGTGACGCTCCGTCAGCCGTTACCGTCATTCAAGCTCGGATGAAGGCGTGGAGCGATGACCGCATTGTCCCCGGCGTTACCCCTGTGGGAGGACACCCCTGTCACCCACCGGTTCGGGGTGGCCATGGCGATGCACGCGAACCCGTATTCGGGTGAACTCGTTCGCGCCATCCGCCGCGCCGCGCGCCGTCACGGCTGCGAGATCACCCTCGCCGACACCGGGGACAGCGTCGCCGAAGAAGCCGCGGTCATCCGCGCGCTGCGGGCGGACCGCGTCGACGGTGTCCTGCTCGTCCCGGCGGCCGGCGACGAAGCGGTGATCAACGGGCTGGTCCGGATGGGTGTGCCGACCGTGCTCGTCGACCGGATGGCCGGACGCAACGACGTCGACCAGGTCGGTTCCGAGAACATCCAGGCCGTGTGCGCGCTCGTGCGGCACCTGGCGGGGCTGCGGCACCGCAAGATCGGCTTCATCTCCGGCGAAGAGGACGTGACCACCTACGAGGAGCGGGCTCTGGGCTACCGGCTCGGCCTCGGCCGCTCCGGCCTGCGGTGGACGTCGCAGCTGGTCGCGTGCGGGCGGTCGACCCCCGGCGGCGCGGCCGCCGCGACCGCGAAACTGCTCGACAGCTGGCCGTCGCCGACCGCGCTCGTGGTGGCGAGCGAGGCGATGATGATCGGCGTCCAGTACGAGGCGCACCGGCTCGGCATCCGGATCGGGCGCGACCTCGCGATCGTCGGCTACGGCGACATGGAGTGGGCCGGGCAGGTGACCCCGGCGGTCACCACGATGGCGCAGCCGATCGAGGAGATCGGGCGCAAGGCCGTCGAACTCCTGCTGGCCCGGATCACCGACCCTGAGCGACGACCCGAATCCGTACGGCTCGCGCCGCGGTTCATCCACCGGCAGTCGTGCGGCTGCTGATCACAAGTCGCTGGTGAGAAGCCCGCCGCCGGGTGATGATGGCGGAATGACCGACCTGTGGACCGTGCACACCGCCGACCTCGAAGCAGGCGTGCTGACGTCGGCACGCGCTCTGCTGGACGACGCTTTCGACGGCGATTTCAGTGACCACGACTGGGAAAACGCCCTCGGCGGCATGCACACGCTCGTCTGGGAGGCCGGCGAGCTGATCGGGCACGCGTCGTTGGTCCAGCGGCGGCTCGTGCACGACGGACGGGTCCTCCGCACGGGTTATATCGAGGCGGTCGCCGTCCGGTCGGATCACCGGCGGCGTGGGCACGGCGCCGCGATGATGGACGCGCTGGAGCGGGTCCTGCGGAAGGCGTACGACCTCGGGGCGCTTTCGGCGTCCGACGAGGCGCTGGAGTTCTACGCGTCGCGGGGCTGGCTGCTGTGGCGCGGGACTTCGTCGGCCATGACGCCTACGGGCATCGAGGCGACGAAGGAGGAGGACGGGTCGATCCATGTGCTGCCGGTGGGGGTCACGCTGGATCTGGACGGGGAGATCACCTGCGACTGGCGTTCCGGCGACGTCTGGTGACCCGCATTCAGAGGACTAAATGCGGTGTTCCAGGGTGGCCGCGGCTTCGAGCAGCATCCACGCGCTCACCTGGACGGACAGGTCGCGTTCGGGAGCGTCGGCGGCGAGGGGTAGCGAAGGCGCCGGAGTCGCCCAGTCGGCGCTGAAGAGCGGCCCGTGCGGCGTCTCGGTGGCACCCGACCAGCACGCGTCAGCCGACCGGATGACCAGGTCGCGCGCCACCCCGCTCGGCAGCAGCGGCGCCGCGAGCGCCAAGTATCGGGCGAGGATCCCGCCGAACAGGCCGCCGTCGCCGCCTTCCTGCCCGCGGATCACGCCGTTCGGCGCGACGTGTTCCGCGACCGCGTGGATCGTGTGCTCCACTCTGTCCATTTCGGACAGTTCAAGGCAGGCGCCGAGGTACACACCTTGGCAGTAGGTGAAAATATGCTTCACCAGTTCGTTACTGCCGACGCGTAGACCGTCCCACACCAGTCCGGTTTCCGGGTCGACGAGCCGTTCGGTCATCCAGTCGGTCAACCCGCGAGCGTGCTGCATGGAGCCTTCGCGAGCGTGGAAGATCGCGGCCGGGCCGTTCGCGGGCGCGTTCTTGAAGTCGTCGCCGACGCGCCACCAGATCCCGCCGCCCGCGTCGTCGGTCCAGCCTTCGCGCAGCCGCGAACTGATCGCCTCCAGCCCACCGCGGACGTCCAGCCCGAGATGCCCCACGCGTTGCAGCGCGAGGCCGAGCCAGGCGATGTCGTCGTAGTAGTCGTTGATCCACTTGCCGAAGTTGCGCAGCCGCACGGACACCACGAACCGGTCGATCAGCTTCAGCCGATCCGGCGACGGATCCCGCAACTGGGCGTCGACGAGGGTCTCCAGCAGATGCGCCTGCCACCAGTAGTTCCAGTGCCAATGGACGCGCTGCCCCGTCGAGGGCGGCCAGCCGCTGCAGCCCAGCACGGTCCCCGGCAGCCCCCACACGCGGCGCAGATGCCGGTCGCGGATCGCGCGCTCGGCGGTCGCGGCCCGGTCGGCGAGAGCAGTCATCGGGCCATCATCCCTTGCCCGCTGACATACCGCTCAGTATGTTGGGATGATTCCCGGACCCGCGAGGTGCTTCATGACCACGGCGCACGTGACCTGCCCGCTTTGCGAAGCCACCTGCGGTCTGGAGGTGACGATCGACGAGAAGAGCCTGGTGACCCGGGTTCGGGGCGACAGCGAGGACGTCTTTTCGAAGGGCTACATCTGCCCGAAGGGCGCTTCGCTCGGCGCGCTGCACCATGACCCGGACAGGCTCACCGCGCCGCTGGTCAAACGGGACGGCGAGTTCGTCGAGGTCACCTGGGACGAAGCGTTCGCCGAGATCGACCGGCGGCTCCGGCCGATCATCGACGAACACGGCCGGAACGCCGTCGCGGTCTACGCCGGCAACCCGACGGTGCACAACTCGGCGCTGGTGCTCTACGGCCGCGTGTTCTTCAAAGCCTTGGGCACCAGGAACTTCTACACCGCGACCACGGTCGACCAGATGCCGAAGCACTTCTCCTCCGGCTACCTGTTCGGCGACCCGCAGACCATCCCCGTCGCGGACCTCGACCGCACCGAGCACCTGCTGATCCTGGGCGCGAACCCGTTGGTGTCCAACGGAAGCCTGATGACCGCCCCGGACACCCGCGGAAAGCTGCGCGGGATCCAGAAACGCGGCGGCAAGATCGTCGTCCTCGATCCGCGCCGCACCCGGACCGCGCAGCTCGCCGACGAGCACCACGCGATCCGGCCAGGCACCGACGCCTTGTTCCTGTTCGCGCTGGTCAACGTCCTGTTCGCGGAGAACCGCGTCCGTCCCGGCGAACACGTCGACGGTGTCGACGAGGTCCGCGCGCTCGCGGAGCCGTTCACGCCGGAGGCGGTCGCGCCCGCGACCGGGATCGACGCCGCGGAGATCCGCCGCATCGCACTCGACCTCGCGGACGCCGAACGCGCCGCGGTGTACGGCCGGATGGGCACCACGACCCAGGCGTACGGCACCATCGCGAGCTGGCTGGTCGACGTCCTCAACACGCTGACCGGCAACCTCGACCGCGAAGGCGGCGTGATGTTCCCGCTGCCCGCCCTGTGGCGGCCGCGCCGGTCGTCGCCGTTCACCAGCGGCCGCTGGACGAGCCGGGTGCGCGGGTATCCCGAGGTGCTCGGCGAACTGCCGGTGGCCACGCTCGCGGACGAGATCGAGACGCCCGGCGAAGGCCAGGTGCGGGCGCTGGTGACCATCAGCGGCAACCCGGCGCTGAGCACGCCGAACTCCGCGCGGCTCTCGGAAGCGCTGCGGCAGCTGGATTTCATGGTCTCGCTCGACGTGTACCTCAACGAGACCACGCGGCACGCCGACGTCATCCTGCCCGGACCGTCGCCGCTGGAGCGGCCGCATTACGACGTCGCGCTGTACGCGCTCGCCGTGCGCAATGTCGCGAACTGGACGCCGCAGACGCTCGAGACGGACATGCCGCAGGAGTGGGTGACCTTGCTACGGCTGGCCGGGATCGCCGCCGGCCAGGGCCCGGACGTCGACGTCGCCGCCTTCGACACGATGGTCGCGGGCGAAACGGCGCGACGCACCGGCGTCGATCTCTCGCTGGCCGAAGGTCGCACGGGACCGGCACGGATGATCGATCTGATGCTGCGCGGCGGACCGTACGGACTGAGCCTGGCCGACCTCGAAGCCGCCCCGCACGGCATCGACCTCGGCGCGCTCAAGCCGCGGCTGCCCGAGGCGCTCGTCACCGCGAGCGGGAAGGTCGAATTGGCCCCGGAGGCGATCACGAAGGATGTGCCGCGGCTGCGCGCGGAGCTGGACAAGGCGCCCGACGGCGGGCTGCTGCTGATCGGGCGACGGCATCTGAGCTCGAACAACTCGTGGATGCACAACCTGACGCCGCTGGTGCGCGGTGGGAACCGGTGCACCGTCCAGGTGCATCCGGACGACGCGTCCCGGCTCGGGCTGACCGACGGCGGGCTCGCATCGGTGACTTCGCGGGCGGGCAAACTCGAAGCGCCGGTGGAGGTCACGGCCGACGTCCGGCCCGGCGTGGTGAGCATGCCGCACGGCTGGGGGCACGACCTCGACGGAACGCGGACGAAGGTCGCCGCGGCGCACGCCGGGGTCAACTCGAACCTGGTCGCCGACGAAACCCTGCTCGACGTGCCGTCCGGGAACGCCGTCCTGAACGGGATCCCGGTGGAGGTGGCCCCCGTCTAGCCCGCGTTTCGTCCTCTGAATGCGGTAGTTGCACGCGCAAGGACCGCATTCAGAGGACGAAATGCGGGGGTCACCAGGCTTGGGCGAGATCGGCGTGCTGCCGGACCCAGGCGTGCATGACGATCCCGGCGGCGACGCCGGCGTTGATCGAGCGGGTCGTGCCGAACTGCGCGATCGAAACGACCAGCGACGCCGTCTTCTGCGCCTCGGCCGACAACCCCGGCCCTTCCTGGCCGAACAGCAGGACACACTCGCGCGGCAGTTCGGCGGTCTCGACGGGCTGCGAACCGGGCGTGTTGTCGACGGCGACCACGGCGAGGCCTTCCGTCGCGGCGAAGGTCAGCAGGCCGTTGACGTCCTCGTGGTGGAGAAGGTGCTGGTAGCGGTCGGTCACCATGGCGCCGCGCCGGTTCCAGCGCCGCCGCCCGACGATGTGCACCGCCGCCGCGGCGAACGCGTTCGCCGTCCGGACCACGGTGCCGATGTTGTGGTCGTGCTGGAAGTTCTCGATCGCCACGTGGAACGGATGCCGACGACCGTCCACATCGGACACGATGGCCTCCCGCCGCCAGTAGCGGTACGGGTCGACGACGTTGCGGCGATCACCGTTGGCCAGGAGTTCCGGGTCGTAGCGCTCGTCCGCGGGCCACTCGCCCTCCCACGGACCGACGCCGACCTCTTCCCGCGCCACCCATTCGGTGGGCCCGGCTTCTTCCGAGTTCACCCGGTGATTGTCACCCAGTGGTCGCCATCGGAAGTCCTTCGGGGGTATTCGGCGGATCCAGGTTTCCGCTGGGTGCGCGGCCGCGAGGTCCTCGTACCGGGTCCGTACTCGGGCCTCGCGGCCGTGCGCCCAGCGGGAAGCTGGGCCGTCGAGACCCTCGGAGGACTTCCGATGGTGACCACTAACCCATGCTGACGCGGTGCGCCGGTGCGTCTCCGTCGTGGTGGCGGTGACGCCAGCGCTGATACGCGCCGACGTAGGAGATGATCACCGTCGCCATCGCGATCACGACGACGACCGGCAGCGACGAACGCGGGAACACGGTGTCGTAGAGGTAGTAGGCGTTGAAGCCGCCGGGCAGGTCGCCGAGGCCCTGCTGGTGCCGGAAGTAGTTCTCGGCCGCGGTCAGCGGGCAGGGCCACGGGAAGACGTTGACGAGGACACCCCATGCGGCGAAGAACACATGCACGAAGATCACCTTCGGCCACCGCCACGCCAGGAAACCGCCGAATCCTATGAACAACAGTGCGAAAATGTGCACCGCGACTGTCACGTTCGCCAGGAAACCCGCCACCTCAAGCCCCCTTTCACACCCCTACCAGCGACGTTACCCCTCTCGTATTGAGAAACGCTCACGAAAAAAGGGGCATCCTCCGTTCGCACACGGAGGATGCCCCCTTCGGGACGCTTTACTCAGGACAGACCGAGATCGTCCTTGTTCAGGATGTAACGGTATTCGAGGCCCTCCTTCTCGATGGCCTCGCGCGCTCCGGTGTCCCGGTCGACGACCGTCGCGACACCGACCACGTTCGCTCCGGCCTCGCGCAGCGCCTCGACGGCGGTGAGGACGCTGCCGCCGGTGGTCGAGGTGTCCTCGACGGCCAGCACGCGCTGCCCCAGCACCTCGACGCCTTCGATCCGGCGCTGCATGCCGTGTTCCTTGACGGCCTTGCGGACGACGAACGCGTCGAGCACGACGCCGTCGGTCGCCGCGGAGTGCAGCATCGCCAGCGCCACCGGGTCCGCGCCGAGGGTCAGGCCGCCGGCGGCGACGTAGTCCCAGTCGTGCGTGAGCTGCCGGAGCAGCTTCCCGATGAGCGGCGCGGCCGCGTGATGCAGCGTCGCCCGCCGAAGGTCGATGTAGTAGTCGGCTTCCTTGCCAGAGGACAAGGTCACCTTGCCGTGCACGACGGCGAGTTCGCCGACCAGTCTCGCCAGTTCGAGTTTCGCCGCTTGATCCAACCCGGGGTACGCCACGGCCGAGAGTCTTACACACGGCCCGCCGGGTCCTTCGACGGTAGCTCTAGTCACTGCCGGCCGTCGCCGCGTCGACGGCCGGGCCGCGGGTGGCCGCCCAGGCCGGGATCAGGGTCGCCGCCAGCGCGAGGGCCGCGGCGAGCCCGATGATGGTCAGGTAGATCAGCGGCGAGCCCATCGGCAGCAGCGAATCGGCCGCCACCAGGCAGAACGGGACGATCGCACCCGCCGAGACGACGGTGCCGAGCACGATCCCGACCAGTGCGACGAGCCCGCCTTCGAAGCCGGCCATCCGCAGCACCTGTGCCCTCGTCGAGCCGGTGAGCCGCTGGAGGCCGAACTCGCGGCGCCGCCGCACGGTCGCCATCACGAGCGTGTTGGCGACCGAAATCACCGTGTAGGCGATGATCATCCCGACCAGCAGGTAGTTCACCCACGCGCCGACGGCCTGGTCCTTGTCGTGCGCCGCGACGAGCGCCGCCCGGTCGCCGACGGACACCGGCAGTCCGGCCGTCGCCTCGCGGAGCCGCTCGGTGAGCACCGCCGGATCGACCTCCGGGGCGGCGCGGACCAGCATCTGCGGGGCGAGCCCGGCGGTGGTGTGCGGGGCCAGGAGACCGGCCGGGAGCAGCAGGCTTTCGAAGCCGGGGCGCTGGCTGGTCACCGCGACGACCTTGACGTCGACGGGGGCGCCGTCGCCGAGCCGCAGGCTGAGCGTGTCGCCGAGGCCGCGGCCGTAGTCCTTCGCGAAGACCTCGGGGAGCGCGACGGTCAGGCCGGTCAGCGCCGTCAGATCGCCCTGGGTCACCCTGGTGTCGGTCGTGGCGGCCGCGCCGGAAGCGGTGAGGCCGATCGCCGGGCGCCCCTCGTCGGAGGAGTCGTACGGCTTCTCGAGGAACACGCTGCTGGTGACGTACTCGGAGGCACCGGCGACGCCCGGAACGGCCCGGATCCGCTGGACGAGGTCCGGGGACAGCCCGCCCGCGACGGAACCGATCACGGCGTCCGCCCGGACGTCTTCGGTGAAGGCCTGGTTCGCCAGCTCCTGCTGGGTGGTCTGCAGGTAGATGTTCGCGGTCGCGATGCCGACGGCGAGCATGATCGGGGTGACCGCGCCCGCCGCCCGGACGATTCCGGCGCGGGTGTTGAGCACGGCGAGCCGGGCGTCGATACCGCCGAGCAGGCGCATCGGCCACTGCAGGATCGCCGTCATCACCTTGGCGACGCCGGGCGTGATCATCGCGACGCCGATCGCCCACAGGATCACCGCGGGGCCGGCGGTGCTGGCCGCGATCGGTCCGGTCATCACCGCGACGGTCACGATGGCCAGCGCGGTGCCGCCGCCGAAGCAAAGGGCGGCGACGATGAACCGGGTCGGGGTCAGCCAGCGGCGGGTGACCGCGGCCTCGGCGAGCGCCTCGGTCGGCCGGATCTTCCCGGCGCGGCGGCCGGCGACGAAGGCGGCGATGAACACCGCGAGCATCGCGGCTCCCGCGCCGACGACGGCAGGCAGCCAGCCCTGGTAGAACCGCAGGACCGGGGGCACCACACCGTTCTCGACGAGCTGACCGAACAGCCACTCGCCGAGGATCGGTCCCAACAAGGCGGCGAGCGCGGTGGCGAGCAGGCCGACGGCCAGCGCTTCGCCGAGCACCATGCGCCGCAGCTGACGCGGGGTCGTGCCGATCGCCCGCATCAGCGCGAGTTCCCGCGAACGCTGCTGGGTGGACAGGCTCAGCGTGCTGGCGACGACGAACATCGCGACCATCACCGAAAGCCCGCCGGAGACCGCGGCGATGACGATCAGGTTGGTCCCGCTCGTATCGGCCTCGGGGAACTCCGCGACACCGCGGTCGATACCGGTCAGGACGTTCGCGCCGGACGCGGCCTCGGCGACCTTCGCCTGCACCGTTTCGACGTCGGCGCCGGGATCGGTGAAGACACCGATGACGTCGGCCTTGCCGGGGTGCCCGGAGAGCCGGGCGGCGTCGGCGGCGGAGAAGAACACGGCAGCCTGCGTGATCGAACGCGGCGCACCGGCCACTCCGGCGACGCGGAACGATTCGGTCTTGCCGCGCGCGGCGATCTGCACGACGTCACCGGGCTTCGCGCCCGACGAGGACTCGACGACGACCTCGCCCGCGACCGGCGCGGCACCCGCGACCAGCGCGTACGGGGTCAGGACGGCGGAGTCCCAAGCGTGGCCGAGCGCGGGTTTCCCGCCCGCCGCGAGCGGGAAGCTCACTTCGCCGACGACGTCCGAGACGCCGGGGACGGACCGCAGCCGGGAGACCAGGCCGTCGTCGAGCCGGACGCGTTCGGGAAGCCGCGCGTCCTCGAACTTGCGCTTGTCGTCGGGTTCGAGGGAGGCCGGGTCCTCCTTGGGCAGCTCGAAGGTCTGGCCGCCGGTGACGAGGATCGGAGCGGCCGCGAGCCGCTGCGGTTCCGCGTTGCCACGGATCCCCGTCTCCATCAGGCCGCCGCACGAGGCGACGATCAGCGCGCCGAAGAAGACGGCGATGAAGGTGCCGATGAAACCGCCCTTGCGCAGGCGCAAGGTCCGGAAGGCGAGTCGCAGCATCACGCCCCCGCCCTGACCGGGCTGCCCCAAGCACCCAGGTGGGTCATGCGTTCGGCGACGACGTCCGCGGTCGGCGCGTGCAGTTCGTCCGCGATCCTGCCGTCGGCCAGGAAGATGACGCGGTCCGCGTACGAGGCCGCCATCGGGTCGTGAGTCACCATGATCACCGTCTGACCGGTAGTGCGGACCGAACCGCGCAGCAGTTCGAGGACCTCGGCGGCGGTGCGGGTGTCGAGCGCCCCGGTCGGCTCGTCGGCGAAGACCACCGCGGGCCGGGTGACCAGCGCCCGCGCGATCGCCACGCGCTGTGCCTGCCCGCCGGACAGTTCGCCGGGAAGGTGCTTGCGGCGGCCGGAAAGCCCGACGCGGGCCAGCATCTCCTCGACGACGCGACGATCCGGCTTGGCACCGGCGAGCTGCTGCGGGAGCGTGACGTTCTGCTCGACGGTCAGCGCCGGAAGCAGGTTGAAGGCCTGGAAGATGAAGCCCACCCGGTCGCGGCGCAGCTTCGTCAGCTTCGTCTCGCTCATCCCGGCCAGCTCCTGCCCGTCGAGCACGACGGATCCGGACGTCGGCCGGTCCAGCCCGGCCGCGCAGTGCAGGAAGGTGCTCTTGCCCGAGCCCGAAGGCCCCATCACGGCGGTGAATCCGCCACGCGGGAACGCGAGCGTCACCCCGTCCAGCGCGACGACGCCCTTGCCGTATTCCTTGCGGACGCCGTCGAGCCGGACCGCGTCTCCGTTCCACCCAGGGTTCATGGTGAAAACCCTAGGAATCCCAGGTCGGAAGCACCCTGGGGCGAGCGTGCGTCTCCTTGGTAGGGCGGGCCCTACCTGACCGCCCCGGTCTTGGCGTCCACGTCGAGGTCGTGCTCGATCCCCTTGCCGTCACGCAACCCGACCTGCCAGACGAGGGCACCGTCGGTGGCGCGGTCGATCTCCATCTCGTCGAGCTCGCCCGGCTGCCGTTGCTGCGCGGTCTGCAGCGCCTTGACCGCGTCGACGTCCGCCTGCGCGATCTTCGCCAGGTCGTCGCTCGGCTTCGCCGTCTGCTGATCGCCGAGGACCTGACCGCCGTCCCGGCTCACGCGGATCTTGTGTTCCTGTCCGCCGGACGCGACCTTGATCTCCCAGCCGTCGTTCGCGGGCTCCACGTCGAACACCCGCCCGCCGGGCACGGCGGCCGCCGCGGCTTGGATCGCCTTCACCGGCTGGGCTTCCGGCCCCGGAGCCGCGGGCCCCGGCGGTGGCTCGGTGGAACAAGCGGCCAGCGTCAGCGCGACCGCGATGACGAGAAGTGATGACTTCATGATCCGCGCGTACCCGCCCGGCGCGAGCTCGAACCGTCGCCGGGCCGGATGGCACTGTGGGGTGATGGTCTCGAACGGACAGGGCTGGCTCCAGATCGGCGAGCTGACGACGGCGTTCGCGCTTTCGGCGGCGATCGGGCTGGAGCGGCAGATCAGGGGCAAGAGCGCCGGGCTGCGGACCCAGACGATCGTGGGCACGGCGTCCGCGCTGATCCTTTTGGTCAGTAAGTACGGTTTCGGCGACATCCTCGCGACCGGGCAGGTGGTACTCGACCCGTCGCGGATCGCGGCGCAGATCGTCTCCGGTGTCGGGTTCCTCGGCGCCGGGCTGATCATCACCAGGCAGGGCGCGATCCGGGGACTCACGACGGCCGCGGCGGTCTGGGAGACCGCGGCCATCGGGATGGCGGCCGGTGCCGGGTTGCTGCTGCTGGCGGTCGTCGTGACGGCCATGCATTTCGTGGTGGTACTCGGTTTCACTTGGCTGACCGAGCATCTTCCGGGCGGCACGGGCACGACCAGGCTGCGCGTGAGTTACGCGGACGGGCAGGGTGTCCTGCGCGATCTGCTCGCGCTCTGCACGAGCCACCGATGGTCGATCACGTCCTTGCGGATCACCGACGACCGCGACGGCGAGGTGACGGTCTCACTCGACCTCACCGGCCCCGATCACACCGCCGCCCCGACCGTGCTCGCCGCGACCGAAGGTGTGCGGTCCATCGAAACCGCCGATGACGACTAGGTGCGGCCCTTGCCGCCGAAACCGCCGCCGAGTTTGCGCAGCACCGCCCTCGGCAGCAATCCGCCGACCGCGACGAGCGCCTTGTACTGCAGGCTCGGCACCGAAATAACCTTGCCGCGGCGCAGATCCGCGAGCGCCTCGTCGACGACCTGGTCGACACCGAGCCAGAACGCCTTCGGTCCTGGCTTGTCCAGTCCCGCCCGCTCGTGGAACTCCGTGGTGGTGAACCCGGGGCACAGCGCCATCATGCGGATGTTCTTCGGCAGCGAGGCGGCGATGCCCTCGGTGAACGAGGTGACCCAGTTCTTGCTGGCGGTGTACGTCGAGCCGCGGCCGCTGAAGAAACCGGCGACCGAGCTGACGTTGATGATCGCGCCCTCGCCGCGGTCGATCATGCCCGGCAGCGCGGCGCGGGTCAGCCGCAGGACGGCCGTGACGTTGACGTCGAGCTGACGCTGCAGCGCGTCCGGCGGGATGGTCCAGAAATCGCCGTTGAGGCCGAAGCCCGCGTTGTTCACCAGCAGGTCCACCGGCTCGCCTTCCAGGCGGGCTTCGACCAGCGCACGTCCGTCCACTTCGGACAGATCGGCGGGCAGGACGACGACGTCGACGCCGTGCGCCTCGATCAGTTCCGCCGCGAAGCCCTCCAGCCGGTCGACGTCGCGGGCGACGAGCACGAGGTCGTACCCCTCGGCGGCGAGCCGGCGCGCGAACTGCGCACCGATGCCGGCGGTGGCACCGGTGATCAGGGCGGTCTGTGTCATGCCGCCGAACCTACTCCTCGGTCGGATTCCGGGAAGACGCTCGGATGAGGCGAGCGTGGGGGTCACCCACCGTGGGGATTTGACGTGCAATGGCCGGAGTCGGGAAGTATCGTCCGCCCCCATGGGGAAGCACAGCAGGCGCAAGCCGAGCTACCTGCCCAAAGTCGCGGTCGGCGCGGCGCCGCTGGCGTTGTTGCTCGCCGGCCCGGCCACCGCGATCGCCACCCAGACCGACCCGTCGATCCCGCTGCCCCTCGACCACCAGCGCGAAGGCAGCCTCGACCGCGGAGCCGGCTTCACCACCGAAGGCGACACATCCGTCTTTCGCGGTTTCTTGACCAACACCGAACGGAACGTCTTCGGCAAGGACCTCGGCGACGCGAAGGTCGTCGCGGACGTCCGCCGCTCGGTGAGCGAGACCGTCGAGACCCGCGAGAGTGTCACGGCCCGCCCGGACAAAGTCGGCGCGCTCGGCGCGGCGAAGACCGTCGAGACCCTCAAGCAAGGCCAGCGCGAAGCCGTGAAGGTCGACCGCTACGGCAGCGTCGTCGCCGGGAACGAGACCGAACTCGAGCGGACCGGCGCCCGGCTGACCGAGGTCGCGCTCGACCCGCGCACCGGCGTCCCCACCTTCGTCTCCCAGGACGGCCGCGGGCTCCGCGCGGCCGAGGGGACCTACCACGCCGTCCGCCCGCTGCCGGGGATCGGCGTGATCAACGAGACGGACCAGCGAGCAGGCGGCACTCTCGACCGCGCCGTCCGGCTCGACGGCGGGTTCACCGGCGACCTCGGCGGTGTCCTGGAGGCCGGTCGGTCGTCGGGCCACGCGGTCGACTTCGGTGACCTCGCGGCCGTCGGGACGACGTCGACGCAGCACGGCAACGGCCGGTTCAAGGGTGTTCTCCCGCTCGACGTCGGCTCGGGCGCCGCCTTCGGCCAGGAACACGCGCTCGGCGGCACCGTCGGCCCGGGGACCGGGCTGGTGACCACCGGACAGGACGTGGATCTGGCGCAGCACGGCGGTGAACTGACCGGAGCCGGTTCGCACACCATCAGCGGCGACCTCGGCATCGGCGAGGTCGCGTCCGCCCGCGGCACCACGACGTCGTCCGTGCGCGGGGTCCTGCCCACCGCCGATCCTGCGCAGGCGGGGCATGTGACGCAGTCCGGGACGCTCGACCTGACGCTGCTCGGTCAGCCGACGCACACCGGCTACGTCGCCGGAGCGCTCCCGCTGGAGCTCAAACCGACTTAGGCCTGCGGCTCGATGTCGTCAGGGGTCTCGGTCTGCCAGTGGCGGCCCGGGGTCGGGGCGTTGTCGTACTCCTCGTCGAACGGGTCGACGATGTCGGCGATCTCGCCGAGGTCGCGCAGCAGCCGCTCGAGCCGCGACGGCCCGGCGTTCGGGGCGACGCTCGCGAGCACCCACTCGTTCTCCAGCCACGCCACGCCGACGTCACCGCCGAGCGAATCCGCCGCGTCGACGAGTTCCTGCGTGATCACCTTGCGGGCGCCCTCGGAGTCGTCCGCGAAGGCGTAGCGCTGACCGATCGGGCCGAGCATCTCGGGCATGTCCTGGCGCTGGAACGGCACGCTGGACAGCCACATCTCCAGCGGCGTCTCGTGCACGCGGTTGCAGCGCACGGCGACCACGACCGCTGGGATCTGGCCCTCGGTCTCGATGTCGAAGATGAAGACGGGGCGCCGTCCGTCGGAGGTGAAGGTGGACCCGGCCACGACGTTGACCGCCAGCTGCGCGCCGAAGTAGCCGATCGCGCCGTTGGACCACTGCCGCGGCAACCGCTCGTCCTCTTCGACGAACTGCCAGCCGCGCAGCTCGGCCCAGCGCATGCGCTCGCGATTGCGCGAGCCCTCCTTCGCCCGGTCGGCCGCGAGCAGCGCCAGCCCCGCCACCAAGGCGACGGCGGCGATGACGAACCAGATCCACGCCGGAATACCCACGACGGTCAGGGTATCCCCCTGCCCTCACCGGATGTGATCGCCGGGCGCCGTGTCGCGCGCCCCTTTCGGTGCGGCACCCGGGAAAGACCACGAAAGACGCAAGGAAAGGTCGACAAATCGCCGTGTCGCCAACGCTTGTGAATGGCAGGCGATCGCATGTGATCAGACGGACGACACCGGTGATTGGACGGACGACACGCGTGATCAGCCGGACGACTCTCGTGTCGTCCACCCAGTCACGCGTGTCGTCCGTCTGATCACGTGAGTCGTCCGGCTGGGCACGCATAGTCGCCGGATCTCGTTCAGGCACCGCACTCACGTGATCAGCGGCGTGACTCGCGTGATCGAAGGCGGAACTCACGTGATCAGAGGAGGAACACCCCGGGTGCGGGCTCCAATCACGCGAGTCACGCCATCGCTCACGTCGCGCCTGTGTGCTTAGTCCGTGAAGGCCTCCTTGAGGGACTCTGGGTCCCTCAAGGAGGCCTTCACGGACTTCGGACAAGGAGGTATAGAAGGCAAGGACGGTTCTAGCCGTCCTTGCCACTCACGAGGCCTCAGTCCACCCGCGTGACCGTCAGGGCATCCGACGCCTCCTGGGCCGGGATGTCCACCCGGACCGTGTCGCCGTCCCGGATCTCACCGGCCAGCAGCTGTTTCGCCAGCTTGTCGCCGATCGCCGACTGCACGAGCCGCCGCAGCGGCCGCGCGCCGTAGATCGGGTCGAAGCCGTTCAGCGCGAGCCACTCGCGTGCCCCGTCGGTGACCTCCAGCGTCAGGCGGCGACGCGAAAGCCGCGTGGCGAGCCGCTCGATCTGGATGTCCACAATGGACGTCAGCTCGTCGGTGCCCAGCGCGTGGAAGACCACGATGTCGTCCAACCGGTTCAGGAACTCCGGTTTGAACTGCCGCTGCACCACCGACATCACCGCGTCGTTGCGCTGACGCTCGTCGAGCGCCGGGTCGGCGATGGCCTGCGAGCCGAGGTTCGACGTCAGCACCAGGATCGTGTTGCGGAAGTCGACCGTGCGGCCCTGGCCGTCGGTGAGCCGTCCGTCGTCGAGCACCTGCAGGAGCACGTCGAACACGTCCGGGTGCGCCTTCTCGACCTCGTCCAGCAGCACCACCGAATACGGCCGCCTGCGCACCGACTCGGTCAGCTGCCCGCCCTGGTCGTAGCCGACGTAGCCCGGGGGCGCACCGACCAGGCGCGCCACCGAGTGCTTCTCGGCGTACTCGCTCATGTCGATCCGCAGCATCGCGCGCTCGTCGTCGAACAGGAACTCCGCCAGCGCCTTCGCCAGCTCGGTCTTGCCGACACCGGTCGGGCCGAGGAACAGGAACGAACCGGTCGGCCGGTCGGGGTCGGCGACGCCGGCCCGGGTGCGGCGCACCGCGTCCGAGACGACCTGCACGGCCTCCTTCTGCCCGACGACCCGCTTGCCGAGCTCCTCCTCCATCCGGAGCAGCTTGCCCGTCTCGCCTTCCAGCAGCCGTCCGGCCGGGATGCCGGTCCACGCGCTGACCACGTCGGCGACGTCGTCCGCGCTGACCTCCTCCTTGAGCATGACGTTCTGCTGGCTGACCTCGTTCGCCTCGGTCGCGGCCTGGAACTCCTTCTCCAGCGCGGGAATCCGGCCGTAGCGGAGTTCGGCGGCCTTGCCGAGGTCGCCGTCGCGTTCGGCGCGTTCGGACTCGCCGCGCAGCTGCTCCAGCTGCTCCTTGAGTTCGCGGACGCGTTCGATCGAGCCCTTCTCGTTCTGCCAGCGCGCGGTCAGCGCGGTCAGCGTTTCCCGCTTTTCGGCCAGTTCCGAGCGCAGCGCGGCGAGGCGCTCCTTGGACGCGGCATCGTCCTCTTTGGACAACGCCATCTCCTCGATCTCCATCCGCCGCACGGCGCGCTCGACCTCGTCGATCTCGACGGGCCGCGAGTCGATCTCCATGCGGAGCTTCGAAGCGGCCTCGTCGACCAGGTCGATCGCCTTGTCCGGCAGGAACCGGGCGGTGATGTAGCGGTCGGACAGCGTCGCGGCGGCGACCAGCGCGGCGTCGGTGATGCGCACACCGTGGTGCACCTCGTACCGCTCCTTGAGCCCGCGCAGGATGGCGATGGTGTCCTCAGGGGACGGTTCGCCGACCAGCACCTGCTGGAAGCGCCGCTCCAGCGCGGCGTCCTTCTCGATGTGCTCGCGGTACTCGTCGAGCGTGGTCGCGCCGACCATCCGCAACTCACCGCGGGCGAGCATCGGCTTGATCATGTTGCCCGCGTCCATCGCGCCCTCACCGGTCGCGCCGGCGCCGACGATGGTGTGCAGCTCGTCGATGAAGGTGACGACCTCGCCCGCGGAGTCGGTGATCTCCTTGAGCACGGCCTTCAGCCGCTCTTCGAACTCGCCGCGGAACTTGGCGCCCGCGACCATCGAGCCGAGGTCCAGCGCCACCACGCGCTTGCCGCGCAGCGACTCCGGCACGTCACCGGCGACGATGCGCTGGGCGAGCCCTTCGACGATGGCCGTCTTGCCGACGCCGGGTTCGCCGATCAGCACCGGGTTGTTCTTGGTGCGGCGCGAGAGCACCTGCACCACGCGGCGGATCTCGGTGTCACGACCGATCACCGGGTCCAGCTCGCCCGCCCGGGCGCGCTCGGTCAGGTCGACGCCGTACTTCTCCAGCGCCTTGAACGTGCTTTCGGGATCGGCGCTGGTGATCCGCGCGGAGCCACGCACCTTGGCGAACGCCTCGCGCAGCGCGTCCGGGGTGGCGCCGTGCCGTTTGAGCAGCTCGGCCACCGGCCCGCCTTCGGTGGCGAGGCCGACGAGGAGGTGCTCCGTCGAGACGTATTCGTCGCCGAGTTCGGTCGCGAGCTTCTGCGCGTGCGTCAGCGCCTTGACGGCGTTCGTGTCGAACTGCGGGCTCGACACGGTGGCGCCGGTCGCCGACGGCAACGCCGCGATCAGCGGCTCCAGCTCCTTGTGCACCTGCGCCGGATCGGCCCCGACCGCGGTCAGCAGCGGTGCGGTGAGCCCCTCACCCTGCGCCAGCAGGGCGCCGAGCAGGTGTGCGGCCGCCACGTGCGGGTTTCCCGCCATCGTGGCCGCCTGGGCCGCCGACGAGATCGCCTGCTGGGTCTTCGTGGTCGGGTTGAAAGCGTCCATCCCTCACCTCGTACTAGGTCTTGCAAAGCTCTGTCGACAGGTACAACGTCAGGAAAGTTGAGTCTGTTCCACTCAACTCCGAAAAGTTTCAGCCCCCGGTCGGGGAGACGGCCTCCGCGGGCAGCCGTGGACCCACCCGGCCGAGGCCGACGACGGCGGTGCAGGCGCACGCGGCCACGAGCACCCACGGGATCCAGACTGCCACGGAGAACAGCGCGACGACGGCCGGAGCGATCACCGCGGCGAGCGTGAACGCGTATTGGAAGGCCGCCAGATACCGGCCCCGCGCCTCCGGCGGCGCCGCCGCTTCGGCCAGCGCCCCGGAGCGCGGACCGAACGCGAGATCGCCCGCGGCCAGCACGAGGGTCGCGCCGAGCAGGTAAACCGGCTGGAACACCTTCGGCACGAACACCACCATCAGGCAGGCGAGGCACCACACCGCGAACAACGCCGAACCCGCGCGCATCGCGGCGATCCGGGTCAGCTTCCTGGTCAGCCGCAGCCCGACGACTCCACCCAGACTGGTGACGACGGTGAGCAGCGCGATGATCGCCCCAGGTAGCCATCGAGGCCCCTGCAACGCATTGAAGACGTACACGGGCATCCCGATGAGGAAGAAGTCCATCGTGAGCGCGAAGAGACCGCTGAACACGATGAGCGCCAGGTACGGACGGTCCCGCCAGACCCGCACGGACCCCGGGCACCGCCGCAGGTGCCGAGGGGCGGGCGTCACGAGAGTCGAGAGGATGGCGGCGGCGATGACGAAGGTGGCGACGTCGATCATCACGGCGACGTAGAGGCCTTCGCGCCCGATCCAGACCAGCAGCCCTGCCGCCGCGAGCCCGCCCAGCCCGAAGCCCGCGGAGCGGACCATCGCGGCTTCGGCGAACGGCCGGTCCTTCGGCCCTTCGCCCGCGACGTCGGCGATGAGCGAGAACTGCGAGCTGTAGAACAGCTGCTGCCCTGCCGCGAGCATGACGGACGCGCCGACGACCCCGGCGAAGCCGCGGGCCAGCAGGAAAGCACCCACCCCGGCGGCCTGCAGGACGTGGGCGCAGATCATCACCGTCCGCGGGCCGATCAGGTCGACGAGCCGTCCGGCGAACGCGGGGACGAGCAGGCCGGCCAACGCACCGAGAGTGACCGCACTCCCCGCCTGAGCGAGGGGGAGACCCACCACGCGGATGACGAAGACCAGCCCGAGCGGGAGGAACAGTCCCGAGCCGAAGTTGTCGATTCCCAAGGCGACCAGCAATGCGACCCGGTTACGCACAGATACGACGCTACCGGCGTCACAGCGCTACGAAAGGTCCGTTCAGTCAAGACCGGCGGGTAGCAACGGCCGCCCTCAAACGTCGCAGGTCCGCACGGACAGGGCGGCGCGGACGTCGGCGTTCATCTCCGCCAGGCGGGTGGTCAGTTCGAGGACCTTTTCGTCGTCCCAGCCGCCCAGCGCGCGCTCCATGAACTCCAGATAACCGGCCCGTCTGCGGCCCAGCTCCGCGCGCCCGCGCTCGGAGATGCTGATGATCGACGCGCGGCCGTCTTCGGGCGCCGGACGGCGGTCGACCATGCCCGCCGCGGACAGCTGGGAAATTTGACGACTTACGACCGAAAGGTCCACAAAGCGTCGTTTGGCCAACTCGGAAGGGCGTGCCTCGCCGTGCTTCGCCAGATCCGACAGCAGCATCGCGGCCGCCGGATGCAACCCGGGGTCGTCCTGCCACGCCTGCATTATCCAGGCGTGCTGCAGCTGCGAGGCGGCCTTCAACTCACGCATCAGCTCGACCCTGGCGTCGTCCGCGGAGCTCATCGGTCCCTCCTGGCTACTTGTACAGTACAACTTTATTCGGCGACACTTGCGTAAGACAACTATTTACCTCGTGAGATCGCCCACTGTGGACCGGCTTCGAGTACACCCGTCCGGAGCAACGATGCAGGCAAAAGGTCTCTCGGCGGCTAGTCTCGCGAACGAGCCGGAACTCAGCCGACCGGCCGACAGCCACTGACCGGAGAGGTGAATGATCCGTGAATTCTTCTCCAGTGGACCCTCGTACGTGAATCCGGGGAACTGTCTTCCGGTATGCGCTTCCCGATCAGCGACTCCCAGCCCGTGACGGCCGACGCGGTCAGCCCGGTCCCGCGGTCTTCGGCGCCGCGTGAAGCGCCGCCCGCCGTCACCGCGATGGTGCGGCTCATCCGGGACACCTGGGCGAAGTCGGAACCCTTCATCCCGGAGATCTCGCAGTTCTTCTACGGGATGCTGTTCACCCTCGCGCCTGCCACCCGCGACTTCTTCCCCATCAACATGGAGGTCCAGCGCGGCAGGCTGGTCCGCGCGCTGGTCCACATCGTGCAGATGGTCGACCGGCCGGACGATCTCGTCCCGTTCCTGACCCAGCTCGGCCGCGACCACCGCAAGTTCGGCGTCATCCCGCGGCACTACGAGGCCGTCGGCACCGCGCTGCTCGCCTCGCTCAAGAACCACCTCGGTCCGGACTGGACACCCGAGGTCGAACGGGCCTGGGCGGAGGCGTTCACCATCGTCGCCCGCGCGATGCAGGAGGCCGCCGCGGCCGACGTCAACCCGGCGTCGTGGTCGGCGACCGTACTCGAACACCGGCGGCTCACCTGGGATCTCGCCCTGGTCCGCGTCCAGCCCGAATTCCCGGTGCCCTACCTGCCCGGCCAGTACATGAGCGTCGAAGTACCGCAGCGGCCGAGGCTCTGGCGCTACCTTTCGCCGGCGAACGCGCCGCGCGAGGACGGCGGCATCGAGTTCCACGTGCGCGCGGTCGACGGCGGCTGGGTGTCGCGCGCCATCGTGAGCCACACGCAGCCCGGCGACGTCTGGCGGCTCGGACCGCCGCTCGGCAGGCTTTCGGTCGACCGGACCGACGGCCGCGACGTCCTGATGATCGCGGGCGGCACCGGTGTCGCGCCGCTGCGCGCCATCTTGGACGATCTGGCGCAGTGGGGCGAGAACCCGAAAGTGCAGTTGTTCTACGGCGGACCGTCGCGTGAGGACCTCTACGACCTCGACGAGTTGCGCGCCCTGGCGGCCACGAACCCGTGGCTCACCGTGACCCCGGTGGTCGAGCACGGTGAAGAAGCCCCCGGCTGCGTGCAGGGCACGCTCGCGGAAGCCGTTACACAGCAAGGATCCTGGCCGGGGCACCGGATCCTCGTCGCCGGCTCGCCCGCGATGATCCGGGCGACGGTGTCCCGGATGCTGGTCGCGGGCAGCGCGCTCGACCAGATCGCGTACGACCCCTTCACCATCGACTAGGCAATTCGATTCCACAATGGTGTTCGGCCGCGTTACGTGATCTCGTAAGCACAGAGAAAAACCCACCCGATCGGCCGATCACGCATTCCTTTACTTAGTGCCAGACGGGGTTGACGGCGCGTATATCGTTTGCTCCGTTCGAGCGGGAAACAAACATTCGTGGATCCTTTCGCGACTTTCGGGCATACAGTCGAGAACCCTCGGGGGAACACGAGCACGATGACATCGGGTCTGGAGAATATGCCCGATCCAACTGGAGAAAATCGTTCACCCATGACCGCCGAAACAGTGAAGTACGAGCATCCGCCCAGTTCGTCCAGATCCTCACCGATTCCCGTCCCACCCTTGATCGAGACGCCGACGGCGGACAAGTCCGTCCAGCTGGCCAAGCTCATCAGGGAGAGTTTCGCCGCCGTCGAAACGAAGTCCGAGGAGTTGTCCCAATACTTCTACGGGGCACTCTTCGCCGTTTCACCCGACGCCAGGGCGCTCTTCCCGATCAACATGGCCACGCAGCGAAATCGTTTGCTGCGCGCCCTCGTCTACGTCGTGCAGATGGTGGACCGGCCCGACGAACTGGCCACGTTCCTCAGCCAGCTCGGCCGGGACCACCGGAAGTTCGACGTCCTCGGCCGCCATTACGACGCCGTCGGCGTCGCACTGATCGCCGCGTTGAAAAGGTTCTTGAAGGACGACTGGACTCCCGAGGTGGAGGACGCCTGGGTCACCGCATACGGCGTCATTTCGAAGAGCATGCGCGAGGCCGCGGGCAAGGAGGTCGGGCCGGCGTGGTGGAAGGCGACCGTCATCGAACACCGCGTCGTGTCCCGTGACGTCGCCATCGTCAAGGTGCGCACCGATCAGCCGCTGCCGTACCGGGCCGGCGGCTATGTGAGCGTCGAGGTCCCGCAACGGCCGCGGATGTGGCGGTACTTCTCGCCCGCCACCGCGCCGCACGACGACGGGACGATGGAGTTCCACGTGCACGCCGTGCGCGGCGGCTGGGTCTCGCGCGCGATCGTCCACCACACCCGGTTCGGCGACGTCTGGCGCCTCGGCCCGTCGCTCGGCGCGCTTTCGGTGAATCACACGGAAAGCCGTCCGCTGCTGATGATCGGCGGCGGCACCGGC
Source organism: Amycolatopsis sp. CB00013 (assembly GCF_001905755.1). Classification (NCBI taxonomy): domain Bacteria; kingdom Bacillati; phylum Actinomycetota; class Actinomycetes; order Pseudonocardiales; family Pseudonocardiaceae; genus Amycolatopsis; species Amycolatopsis sp. CB00013. The sequence continues at coordinate 1,153,242 of NZ_LIWC01000002.1, forward strand.
GTCGCGCCGTTGCTCGCCCTGCTCGACGACATGTCGCGCTGGAAGAACAACCCGCCGGTGCACCTCTTCTTCGGCGGGCGCCGTCCGGAAGACCTCTACGCCCTCGACGAACTCCGCGGGCTCACCGTCACCTGCCCTTGGCTGACGGTGACACCGGTGACCGAGGAAGGCGCCGTCACCGGCGGCGACCGCGGCACGCTGGCGACGGCGGTGACGCAGCGCGGGGCCTGGAAGGAGCGTGACGTGTACGTCGCCGGGTCGCCGTCGATGATCCGGGCGACCATCGCGAAACTGCTCGCCGCGGGCACGGACCTCGGCCGGATCAAGTACGACCCCTTCACCCTGGACTGAGGTGATACTTCGTTCGTATTAGGCCGATCGGCTGTTCCACCTGGGCCCGACGCAGCAGTAGGTCAGTGAATCATTGACCACGGTCACCGGCGGATTTATGGTCTAGACCACATTGCTCCCCCTCACGGGAACACCGTCGTTCCATCCCCAGGAGCCGGCATGACCGTCAAACGCAAGCTCGTGGCAGCCGCCGCCGGTGCGATCCTCGCCCCGATCGCCATCGTGGCCATCCCGCAGGTGGCCAGCGCCCACGGCTATGTGCTGTCCCCGCCCAGCCGCCAGGCGAACTGCGCCCAAGGCAAGGTTTCCGGCTGCGGCGCCATCGTCTACGAACCGCAGAGCGTCGAAGGCCCCAAGGGGCTCCGCAGCTGCAACGGCGGCCTTCCCGGATTCGCCGAACTCAACGACGAGTCGAAGCCGTGGCCCGCCGCGTCGGTCGGCAACAGCGTGACCTTCAACTGGAAGTTCACCGCCTACCACCGGACCACGAACTACGAGTACTACATCGGCGGCACCAAGATCGCCGACATCAGCGGGAACAACTCCGCGCCGAAGGACCCGACGTCGCACACGGTGAGCCTGAACGGCTTCAGCGGCCGCCAGAAGGTGCTCGCCATCTGGAACATCGCGGACACGCCGATGGCCTTCTACAGCTGCATCGACCTGCAGATCGGCGGCGGCACCCCGCCCACCAGCACCAGCAACCCGCCGACCACCAGCAACCCGCCCACGACGTCGAACCCGCCGACCAGCACCAGTAACCCGCCCACCGGCGGCACCTGGGCGGCCGGGACGTCCTACGCGGTCGGCAACACGGTGACCTACGGCGGCGCGACCTACCGCTGCCAGATGGCGCATACCGCGATCCAAGGCTGGGAACCGCCGAACACCCCCGCGCTGTGGACGCGGCAGTGAAGCTGGCCCTCGTTCTCGTCGCCGGTCTCGTGGCCCTCGCGGGCTGCGGGACCGGTGATGGCTCATCCACCAACGCCGGCGCCCCGATCTCCCCGGTTCCCCAGTCGGCCGGGGCGTCCGCGGAGTACAACGACGCCGACGTGATGTTCCTGCAGATGATGATCGCCCACAACGACCAGGGCGTGGAGATCGTCAAGCTGGTCAAGGCCAAGCAGGGGCAGAAGCAGGAGCTCAAGGACCTCGCGGCCGCCATCGAGGCGACCCAGCAGACCGAGACGACCGACATGCGGAACCGGCTGAAGGCCTGGGGCAAACCCGAGACGGGTTCCATGGACCCGAAGGCGCACCACCATCACGGTGGCGACGGGCTCACCGACAAGGGCCTGCTCGACGCACTGTCCAAAAAGGATGGTGCGGAGTTCAGTCTGGACTTCGCCGACATCTTCGTGGCGCACCAGCACAACGGGGTCGCGCTGGCGAGGACCGAGCTGAAGGACGGGAAGAACCCCGAGTCGAAGGCTCTGGCCCAGCGGATCCAGGACTCGCGCACCGGCGAGGTCCAGCAGATCCGGACCCTGGTCCCCGGCCAATGACGCATTCAGAGGACTAAACGCGTGAAGTACGTGAAGGCCCCCTTCATTGCGTCTAGCGCAGTGAAGGGGGCCTTCACGTACTCACGAGGGCTGGCGACCCGCGGCATTCAGAGGACTAATTGCGTTTTTTGGGCTTCCAGACCACGAGGGCCGTCTGCTGCCGCAAGGGAACGAGATCCTTGCGGTAGGAGGCGTGCACGGCCGCGGCCGTCTGTTCGGCGGTGAGGTACGCCGCCGTGAGCTCCTCGGTCAGTTCGGCGATGCGCGCGCGGAGCGCGTCGACCTGGTTCTCCAGCTCGATGATCCGCTTGATGCCCGCGAGGTTGACACCGTCCTCTTGGGACAGTCGCTGCACTTCGCGCAGCAACGCGATGTCCCGCATCGAGTAACGCCGTCCACCACCGGAGGTCCGGCCCGGCGACACGAGACCCTGGCGGTCGTAGGACCGCAGGGTCTGCGCGTGCAGGCCGGAAAGCTGTGCCGCCACCGAAATGACGAACACCGGGGTGTCCTCGTCCGCACCGTGCGGCAGCCCGCCGAACATCGTGCTCACCTGCCTTCGAGAAGTTCGGTGATCTCCGGTCGCGGGTCGTGGCCGGACATGGCTTCCGCGTACGCCTCCAGCGCTTCACGGGCCTTGTCGTCCAATTTGGCCGGGATGGCCGCCTGCAGGGTGACCAGCAGATCGCCCTGCGAACCGTCACGCTTCGCGATTCCCTTGCCGCGCACGCGAAGCACGCGACCGCTCGCCGTACCCTGCGGCACCTTCAGCGAGACCTTGCCCTCGAGCGTCGGCACGGTGATCGTGCCGCCGAGGGCCAGCTCCGTGAAGGACACCGGCACGGTGATCGTCAGGTCGAGGTCCTTGCGCCCGAACAACGTGTGCGGAGCGACGTGCACGCGGACGTACAGGTCGCCCGGCTGCGCGCCGCCACGGCCCGGTTCGCCCTGGCCCGCCAGCCGGATCCGCTGGTCGTCGGCGACGCCCGGCGGGATCCGCACGGTCAGGGTGCGCGTACGGGTGCTGACGCCCTCGCCCGCGCATTCCGGGCACGGGTCGTCGATGATCTGGCCGCGACCGCGGCAGTCGCGGCACGGCTCGGAGAACGCGAACGCGCCCTGGCTGCGGCTGACCAGCCCGCTGCCCTGGCAGGTCGCACACGTCCTCGGGGAGGTCCCCGGTTTCGCGCCGTTGCCACCGCAGGTGGAACAGGTCGCCGGGCTCGACAGCCGCAGCGGCAGGGTCGCGCCCTTGACCGCCTCGGCGAAATCGATCCGGACGTCGGTCTCCACGTCCGCGCCGCGTTGCGGCCGGTTCGCCGTGGCACCGGCCGCGGCGCCGCGGCGGCCGAACAGCCCGCCGAGGATGTCGCCGAGACCGCCGAAGCCGCCCTGCTGCTGCCCCGCCTGGCCGAAGATGTCGCCGACGTCGAACCCACCGCCGCCGGCACCGCCACCCGGGAAGCCGAAGCCGCCGGGACCGCCGGAGCCGAAGAGGCGGCGAGCCTCGTCGTACTCCTTGCGCTTGGCCGTGTCGGACAGCACGCCGTACGCCTCGGAGACCGCCTTGAACTTCTTCTCGGCCTCCGCGTTGCCCGCGTTGGCGTCGGGGTGGTTCTCCTTGGCCAGCTTGCGGTAGGCCTTCTTGATCTCGTCCGCGGTGGCGTCGGAGGAGACGCCCAGTTCACGGTAGAAGTCCTTACCGATCCATTCCCGTGCACTCACCGAACGTCTCCTCCTTTCACGCCGTATCGCCGATCAGCGGTTGTTCTCATCGAAAAGTTCGCCCTCGAGCGGCAGCTCGCCGCCCACCGGCGGGTCCACCGGGGCGCCACCCGGCTCGTGGTCGGTGACCCCGACCATCGCCGGACGCAGCACGCGCTCGCCGAAGCGGTAACCACGGCGCATGACCATGGTGACCGTCGGCCCGGTGACGTCCGGGGACGTGCTGTGCTGCACGGCCTCGTGCACGCTCGGGTCGAAGGGCTCGCCCTCGGTGCCGAACGCCTCGAGGCCCGACCTCTGCAGGCTTCCGACCAGCTTCTCGCCGACCGACTTGAAGGCACCGGTCAGATCGCCGTGCTGCTCCGCGCGCTCGAGGTCGTCGAGCAGCGGGAGCAGATCGCCGACGACCGACGCCTTCGCGCCGACGACGACCTGCTCGCGGTCGCGGTCCACGCGCTTGCGGTAGTTGGCGTACTCCGCCTGGAGGCGCTGGAGGTCGGCGGTGCGTTCCGCCAGCTCCTTCTCCAGACCGGTGGCCACCGACACCGAATCGTCCACAAGGGACCCCCCGAGGCCGGGGCCCGCGTGTGCGGCGGGCTCCGGCTCGGTCTGCGCGGCGGCCTCTTCGGCCGGGGCGGCGTGCTTCGGGCCGTCCTGGGGTTCGGCGGCCGGGGCGGCCGGGCGGACCTCACCGGTCAGCGGGTCGATCCGCCTACGGTCCCGCACGACCACCGGTTCCTCCGGGCCCCGGCCCTCGGTTTCGTCGTAGCGTCCCGTCACTTCTTGTCCTTCTCGTCCTCTTCGACGATCTCGGCGTCGACGACGTCGTCCGCCTTGGCCTGCGAACCGGTACCCGCGCCCGCCGCACCGGCGGCGCCTTCACCGGCGGCACCTTCGGCACCCGGGGTGGCGTTGGCGTAGAGCGCGGTGCCCAGCTCCTGCGAAGCGGTGTTCAGCTTCTCGATGGACTCGCGGATCTTCGCCGAGTCGGTGCCCTTGAGCGCCTCGTTGGCCTCGTCGATCGCGGACTTCACCTTGCCCTTGAGCTCGTCGGGCAGCTTGTCCTCGTTGTCCTTGACGAACTTCTCGGTCTGGTAGACCAGCGTCTCCGCCTGGTTGCGGGTCTCCGCCTCCTCGCGGCGCTGCTTGTCCTCCTCGGCGTGCGCCTCGGCGTCCTTGACCATGCGCTCGATGTCGTCCTTCGGCAGCGCGGAGCCACCGGTGATCGTCATCGACTGCTCCTTGTTCGTGCCGAGGTCCTTCGCGAGGACGTGCACGATGCCGTTGGCGTCGATGTCGAAGGTGACCTCGATCTGCGGCACGCCACGCGGGGCGGGCGGGAGACCGGTCAGCTCGAACATGCCGAGCTTCTTGTTGTGCGCCGCGATCTCGCGCTCACCCTGGAACACCTGGATCTGCACCGACGGCTGGTTGTCGTCCGCGGTGGAGAAGATCTCCGAACGCTTGGTCGGGATCGTGGTGTTGCGCTCGATGAGCTTGGTGAACACGCCGCCCTTGGTCTCGATGCCCAGCGAAAGCGGGGTCACGTCGAGCAGCAGGACGTCCTTGACCTCGCCCTTGAGCACACCGGCCTGCAGCGCCGCGCCGACCGCGACGACCTCGTCCGGGTTGACGCCCTTGTTCGGCTCGCGGCCGCCGGTCAGCTCCTTGACCAGCTCGGACACGGCCGGCATGCGGGTGGAACCACCCACGAGCACGACGTGGTCGATGTCGCCGACGGCGACACCCGCGTCACGGATGACGTTGTTGAACGGCTTGCGGGTGCGTTCGAGCAGGTCCGAGGTGATCTTCTGGAACTCGGCGCGGGAGAGCTGCTCGTCGAGGAACAGCGGGTTCTTGTCCGCGTCCACGGTGATGTACGGCAGGTTGATGCTGGCCGAGTTGGAGCTGGACAGCTCGATCTTCGCCTTCTCGGCGGCCTCACGGATGCGCTGGAGCGCCATCTTGTCCTTGGTGAGGTCGATGCCGTTGGACGACTTGAACTTGTCGACCAGCCAGGTGACGATCCGCTCGTCCCAGTCGTCACCGCCGAGGTGGTTGTCACCGGAGGTCGCGCGGACCTCGACGACACCCTCGCCGATCTCCAGCAGCGAGACGTCGAACGTACCGCCACCGAGGTCGAAGACCAGGATGGTCTGTTCCTTCTCGCCCTTGTCGAGGCCGTACGCCAGCGCCGCCGCGGTGGGCTCGTTGACGATGCGGAGCACGTTCAGGCCGGCGATCTGCCCGGCCTCCTTCGTGGCCTGTCGCTGCGCGTCCTCGAAGTACGCGGGGACGGTGATGACCGCGTCGGTGATGGTCTCGCCCAGGTACGCCTCGGCGTCGCGCTTGAGCTTCATCAGCACGCGGGCGCTGATCTCCTGCGAGGTGTAGGCCTTGCCGTCGATCTCGGTCTTCCAGTCGGTACCGATGTGCCGCTTGACCGACCGGATGGTCCGGTCGACGTTCGTCACGGCCTGGTTCTTCGCCGGCTGACCGGTCAGCACTTCGCCGTTCTTGGCGAAGGCGACGATGGACGGGGTGGTGCGTGAACCTTCCGAGTTGGCGATGACCGTCGGCTCGCCGCCCTCAAGGACAGCGACGACCGAGTTGGTCGTGCCGAGGTCGATGCCGACCGCTCGCGCCATGGTGTGATCCTCCTGCTAGTTCGTGACCTGCACGTTCTCACCCACCTTGAGTGGGCTCAACGCAAGTTGTATCGGGATGGTGGGGCTTCCGTCAAGCCGGACTTGAGTCACCCTCACTCAACCTTGTATCCGGCTCAACGTGCGGCACGGTCGTCTTGTTCCCGGACTACCGGCAGACCGTGCCCGGAGCGGGTGTGACACCGCTCACCAGGTACTTCACCTCTTCGGAGCGCACACAGGCCGAGTTCAGCAGCCCCGTGTGCCCGTACCCGGCGTCGACGAGCAACGTCGAGTTCTCGATGTTCCTCGCGAGCCCCTTCGCCCAAACGAGCGGCGTCGCCGGATCGTGTTCACCGCCGACCACGAGGATCGGCGCCGCGCCGCTCACCTTCTGCGGCCGCGGCAGGTACGCCGAGGGCACCGGCCAGGCCGCGCACCCGCTGGCCATGTCCCAGAACTCCGAGTACCGCCAGCCGTGCGGCGAGAGCGTCTTCACCAGTCCTTGCATCGCCCTCATGTCGGCGTAGGAGGTGAACGGCGAGCCGAAGTCGTGACAGCCGATCGAGCGATACGCGCCATAGGACGGGTCGAGCTGCGAATACGGCAGCAGTCCGTCCGCGTCGCCCGCCGTCGCGGCGTCGATCGCCTTCGCCAAGCCCGGCCAGAACGCGGGCAAGATGAGGTTGCCGTAGACCCCGGACGCCATCTCCTCGGCGGTCACGTTCCGCCCGAGCTGTTTCGACGGCACGCCGCCGGGCGTCCGCATCAAGGCGTCATAGGTGGCGAGGACGTCCTTGCCGCGAAGCACGCAGTCGGCCGACGTCGTGCACCACTTCGCGAAGTCCTTGAGGGCGCCTTCGGTCGCGACGGCTTCTTCGAGGACCGCCTGCCTGGTCGGCCGCGAGTGGTCGACGGCGCCGTCGAGCACCATCGTCCGGATGCGGTTCGGATACTTCTCCGCGTACACTGCGCCGAGTTCGGAACCGTAGGAGACGCCGAGCCAGTTCACCTTCGGCTCGCCGAGGGCGCCACGGATCGCTTCGATGTCGTCCGCGGCGTGCCAAGTGTCCATTGAGGACAGTGCTCGCCCGGTCCGCTTCAGGCATTCCTCGCCCGACGCGCGGTTGTGCGCAAGGAGCTTGTCGTAGTCGGCGCGGCTCCGCGGGAACCGGCCGACCGCCGGATCGTGCAGATCCGGCCCGCAGGTGATCGCGGGCGTGCTTTCGCCGACGCCGCGCGGATCGAATCCGATGACGTCGAACCGCTGCCGCACTTCGGCCATCTCCGGCTTGTCCAGCGCGAAACCGCGGCCGCCGTACTTGAGCACGGTGACCCCGGAACCACCCGGCCCGCCCGGATTCGTCAGCAGCGAACCGATACGGCGCCCGGGATCGGTCGCGGGCAGTTTCGCCAGCGCGATCGAAAACCCACCGCTCACCCGGAGATTCGCGCATTCCAGCGTCGGCGCGTACTCGGTCGCGCACGGCTTCCAGTCGATCCCGGACGCGGCGGACGCCGGCAGCGCGGTGAGCGGAAGCAGGGTCAGCGCGGCGACGGCGGCGAGCGCCTTCATGCGGGCTTCACCGTGATCGAGCCGGTGCCGGACTGGAGGTCCAGGACGTTCGCCGAAGCCTGGTCCTGCCGCACGCCACCGGTCTCGACCTTGCCGGTCTCCGCCTTCGCGCGGACCTGGTACGCGCCGTCGGGAACGGTGACGACGACCTTGCCGACCTCCGCGTTCGCGGTGACCGCGCCCGGCTTCGCCAGGCCGATCTCGATGTCGCCGGTGCCGGTGCGCAGGTTGACCGGCCCGGACGTGCCCATCACCTTGAAGTCGCCGACGTCGCCCTTCAGATCGACCGAGGCGGCGCGGGTGAGGGTGATCTTGCCGGTGCCAATGGACCCGGAGATCGCCAGCTCGCGCGGCACCACGACGTCGTAGTCCACGCCGCACTGCTGACAGCCGCCGAGGACCAGCGTGCCGTTCTCGACGCTGTACGTCTTTCCGGGATTCTTGCCGTTATAAGTCACTTCGCGGCGCAGCGAGACGGGCGCGCCGTCCTCGACCCGCAGCGTGACCGCGCCGACCGGCACGTCCACCCGGATCGCGGTGATCTGCTCGGTGACGGGCGCGCCGTCACTCAGTTTCTGCTGGAATTCCCCTGTGCAGCCGACGATCCCGAAGGCGGTCAGCGCGCCGAGAGCGAGCGCGCCGAGAACGCGCTTCTCCTTGTTCCCCATGAGAAAGTATTCCCCCGATAAGTCTGTCAGGCCGCTTTGACCGTGACGCTTCCGCTGTCGGTGTTGAGATCGAGCCTGTGCTGGGCCGAACCGGACTGGTTCACGCCGATGTCGCGGTGGCCGCTGCCGGTGTCGCCGGTGACGTTGTACTCACCCGACGGGACGGTGACCTCGACCGAACCGCTGTCGGTCCGCGCGGTGACGTCGGCACCCTTGAGGAGTTCGAGTTCGATACGGCCGCTGTCGGTCCGCGCTTCGACGTTGCCGCCGAGCCGTTCTCCCTTGATACCGCCGGAAGCCGCCTGCACCGTGACGGCCTGCCCGATGTTCGCCAGGTCGACGCGACCGGCTTCGGACCGCACCTTCACGGTGCCCGGCACGTCGCGCACTTCGACCCGGCCGGAATCAACCGTGACGTCCACAGTGGACGCTCCGGCGATGTCGAGCGCCCCCGAGTCCAGCTTGCCCGAGACCGGGATACCCGCCGGGACCACCACGTCGTAGGCGACCTCGCAGGAGGAGCCGCAGTCGGCGAGGACCAGGGTGTCGCCGTCCACGCGGAAGGCGTCGCCCGGCTTGCTCCCGCGGTACTCGAACTGCTGGTGGATCCGCACCGGCCCCTCGCCGGCGTGAACCTTGACGCGGCCCTCCTCGTTGTCGATGCGCACACTGCGGATCGGCTGGGCCACCTCCGCGGTGGCCTCCGCGTCGGACGGCCACCACCAGCCGAGGCCGGTGAGGACACCGACGCCGATCAAGGCGATGCCGCCGATTGCGAGGAGTGGGCGCGCCATGGTCTTGAGTCCCTCCAGAGCAGGTTTTCGTGTAACCCGACGCTAAGGGCACCACGACGGCTTGGACATAGGGGTAACCCCCGGATTCGTCCCTGAACCCGCGCCAGGGGCCTCGGGGTCATAACCTGACTCCGTCATCTGTTCAACGACCAGGAGGACGCATGCCGCAGGCACCCGATCCGTACAGCTTCCTGCCCGATCTGCCTGCCTTCACCCTGAGCAGCACCGACATCGAAGAAGGCGGCTTCCTGCCGACACCCCAGCTTTCCGGGATCTTCGGCGCGGGCGGCGAGGACCGTTCCCCGCAGCTGTCGTGGGAGGGGTTCCCCGCTGAGACCAAGAGCTTCGCCGTGACCTGCTACGACCCCGACGCCCCGACGGCAAGTGGATTCTGGCACTGGGCGGTGTTCAACATCCCGGCGTCGGTGACCGCGCTGGCCGCGAACGCGGGCGACGAAGCGGGCTCCGGTCTGCCGGAGGGCGCCGTCACCCTGAAGGGGGACGGCGGCGTGAAGCAGTTCCTCGGCGCGGCCCCGCCGCCCGGACACGGGCCGCACCGGTACATCTTCGCGGTGCACGCCGTCGACGTCGAAAAGCTTGAAGTCGGCGAAGACGCGACGCCGGCGTTCCTCGGCTTCAACCTCTTCGGCCACGCGATCGCCCGGGCGTCGCTGACGGCCCTGCACGAGAACAAGGGCTGAAGGACGCTTTCCCCGCATGGCACGCGGTGAAGGACGCTTTCACCACGTCTCATGCGGGGAAGGTCCCCTTCAGCACTGCCCGTTCGCCCGGCCCCGCTCCATGTACTGCCCTTCGGGCGGGTCGCCGAAGCCGAACTGCCGGTACAGCCCGTGCGCGTCGGCGGTGTGCAGCATCCACCGGAACTCCGCGCCCGGCCCGTTGTCGATCATCTCCCGGACCAGTTCCTTGCCGAGCCCCGCGCCACGCGCCTCGTCGACGACGAAGACGTCCGCGAGATACGCACTGCCGATGGTGTCCGAGAACGCCCTCGCGAAGCCGACCAGGCGACCGGTCGACGTCTCGTACGCGCCCACGACGCGCCAAGCGTTCCTGAAGACCTTCTCGACCAGTTCGCGGTCTCGCCACTTGCCCCAGTAGACGCCGGTGGACAGGTGCTTCCACACCACGTCGAGGTCCACCCGTGCCGGGTCGTCATCCAGTTCGTATGCGCCGACGATCCTCATGATCCGAACGCTACCCAGCAGGTCAACGAGGTTTCAGCAGGTAGTCCACCACCGGCCGCAGTTCCTCCGCGGACGGCGGCTCGTCGTCGATGAGGCCCTGGATCAGCAGACCGTCGATCCCGGCGAGGAACACCCGGAACGCGACCTCGTCGTCGTGCCGGACCATCGAGGTGAGCACGTCCAGCCAGCGCCGGGCGGCGGGCCGCAGCTCGGGTTTGCGGGCGGCCAGCAGGTACAGCTCGTACTCCGCCATCGTCCGCCCGCGGCTCGGGCCCAGCGCCTCCGCGAGCAGCCCGGCGACCTCTTCCGCGCCGCGGCTGCCGCGCGACCGGGCGCGGTCGATCATCCAGTAGACCTCGGTCGCCATATCCCTCGCGCACGAGATGAGGGTGGCGATCAGCAGATCGTCGAGGCTCGAGAAGTGATAGGTCGTCGAAGCCGTCGGCACGCCCGCCTCGGCGGCGACCGTCCGATGGGTGACGCCGGCGACGCCGTCCCGTTCGATCACCCGCAACGCGGCCGCGATGATCTCCTCGCGCCGCTTCTCACCCCTGGCCTTGCGGCCGTCGACCTGGATCTTCACTTAGTGCGCGCTCCCTGCCTCGATCAACACGACGCCGCCGACCACCAGTACCAGACCGGCGATCACGGAGAGGTTGACCGGCTCCTTGAAGAACACCATCCCGACGGCCGCCACCAGCGCGACCCCGGCCGCGGCCCAGATCGCGTACGCGACGCTCACCGGCACGCCCGCCTTCAGTACATACGCGAGCGCGACGAACGCGACGGCGTATCCGACGACCACGACGATCGACGGCCCCACCTTGCTGAAGCCCTCGGAAAGTTTCAACGACACCGTCGCGGATACCTCAGCGGCGATGGCCAAAGCCAGAAGGAGATACGCACCCATGTCACAAAAACTACCTGGACGATCGTCTTAAAACCAAGAGAGGCGTACACCACATCGGTGGGACTTGGGCGCGGTCAGTGGGTTACCCATCAGTAAGAAGCATTAGTCTGCCCGAACCACCACACGCTTCACGGACGAAAGGCACCCGACGATGGGCGCTGTACAGCTGACGCTCGGCGGGATCGCGGTCCTGCTCGGCGTCGTCGCCTGGGGAATGTTCTTCGCGACCGTCGCCCGCTTCGTGCGGGTGATCCGCCTCGGTCAGCCGGACTCGACCCGCAACGGGCCGTTCATCCCGCGGATGAAGACCTTGATCAAGGAATTCGCCGCGCACACCCGGATGAACAAGGTCAAGAGCGTCGGCCCGGCGCACTGGCTGGTCATGTGGGGCTTCCTGCTCGGCTCCCTCACGGTGTTCGAGGCGTACGGCGAGGTCTTCGTCCCGACCTGGGGCTGGCCCATCCTCGACGACTGGTCGCTGTTCCACCTGCTCATGGAGCTGCTCGGCGTCGGCACCATCGTCGGCATCCTGGTGCTGATCGGGATCCGGCAGAAGAACCACCCGCGCCGCGCGGACCGGCAGTCCCGCTTCCAGGGCTCCAACTTCAAATGGGCGTACTTCGTCGAGGCCGTCGTGCTCATCGAGGGCATCGGCATCCTCGGTGTCCGCGCCGCGAAGTCCGCGCTGGGCGTCCACGAGATCCCGATCTGGGCCTCGTTCGTCTCGCATCCGGTCGGCCTGCTGCTGCCGTCGAGCCTGAACCTCGTCACGGTGTTCGCGTTCGTCAAGCTGATGAGCGCCACCATCTGGCTGATCGTCGTGGCACGCACCATGACGATGGGCGTCGCCTGGCACCGGTTCAGCGCCTTCTTCAACATCTACTTCAAGCGCGAGGCCGACGGCGGCGTCGCGCTGGGCGCGCTCAAGCCGATGATGAGCAACGGCAAGGTGCTCGACCTCGAAGAGGCGGACCCGGACGAGGACACCTTCGGCGTCGGCAAGATCGAGGACTTCAGCTGGAAGGGCTGGCTGGACTTCTCCACCTGCACCGAATGCGGCCGTTGCCAGTCGCAGTGCCCCGCGTGGAACACCGGCAAGCCGCTTTCGCCGAAGCTGCTCATCACGCAGCTTCGCGACCACGCCTACGCGAAGGCGCCGTACCTGCTCGCGGGCGGCAAGCGCGACATGGCCGGCGACGAGGTCGGCTTGTCCGGCGACGACATGTACGCGGGTATCGACGTCCTCGCGATCGCCGAGTCCCAGAAGGCCCTCATCGGTGACGACGGCGGAGTCATCGACCCCGAGGTGCTGTGGTCCTGCACCTCCTGCGGCGCTTGCGTCGAGCAGTGCCCGGTGGACATCGAGCACGTCGACCACATCGTCGACATGCGCCGCTACCAGGTGATGATCGAGTCCGCGTTCCCCAGCGAGCTCAACGGGATGTTCAAGAACCTGGAGAACAAGGGCAACCCGTGGGGCCAGAACGCCAAGGACCGGCTCGCCTGGACCGAGGACCTGGACTTCGAGGTGCCGGTGTTCGACGGCGACCTCGGCGACACCGAGTACCTCTTCTGGGTCGGTTGTGCCGGCGCGTTCGAGGACCGCGCGAAGAAGACCACGCGGGCCGTCGCGGAGCTGCTGCACATCGCGGGCGTCAAGTACACCGTGCTCGGCTCGGAGGAGTCCTGCACCGGTGACCCGGCCCGCCGCGCGGGCAACGAGTTCCTGTTCCAGATGCTGGCGCAGCAGAACGTCGAGATCCTGAACTCGGTGTTCGAGGGCCGCGAACGCAAGGCGCGCAAGGTGGTCGTCACCTGTGCCCACTGCTTCAACACCCTCGCGAACGAGTACCCGGAGCTCGGCGGCCAGTTCGACGTCGTGCACCACACGCAGCTGCTCAACCGCCTGGTGCGGGAGAAGCACCTGACCCCGGTGGCCCCGGTCGCCGAGGACGTCACCTACCACGACCCGTGCTACCTGGGCCGCCACAACAAGGTCTACGACGCTCCCCGTGAGCTCGTCGGCGCTTCGGGCGCCCAGCTGCGCGAGATGCCGCGGCACGGCGACCGCTCGATGTGCTGTGGCGCCGGCGGCGCGCGGATGTGGATGGAAGAGAAGATCGGCAAGCGGATCAACGTCGAGCGCGTGGACGAGGCGCTCGGCACCGCGCCGTCGAAGATCGCGACCGGCTGCCCGTTCTGCCGCGTGATGCTCACCGACGGCGTCACCGCGCGCCAGAGCGACGGGCAGGCGAGCGAGAAGGTCGAGGTCGTCGACGTCGCCCAGCTGCTGCTGACCGCCGTCAAGCGGAAGCCGGAGCCGCAACTGGTCCCGGCGGGAGCGCCCTCTTTGGACGCGGTCTCGGACGCCGAACTCGACGGAAAGGCCGACACGCCGACCGACGAAACGGCCACCGGAACCCCGCTGCCCGAGGAAGACAAGTAGAACGTCACACCCGGAGGGGACATTCTCTCGCACATAATGCGAGAGAATGTTCCCTCTTGTTTTATCCCCGGTGCGGTTATTTCGTTCCATTACCCGTTCGGCGGTACACCGTGGCGATAGGCTGCAGCGGATCCGGAAAAAAGGGGCGAGGAATCAATGGGCAACCGTCACGAACTCCGCTCGGTCAGGGAGCATCGGCTCGCCACACCGGGATCACCGACCGTTCGCCCGACCGCCCGTATCCCGTCGTCCGCGGCACTCGCCAGGGTGGCCCAGGAAGCGACCATCCCCAGCATCCCGGCCGCGCGGCGGCCGCCGCGACAGGAACGGAAACGCACGCGCGTCCGCCCGTACGTCCGCACGGGCGGACGCACGCAGTCCAAGCGGAACTTCGCGATCGAAGCGATGATTTCCGTCCGGAACGACGCACCGTGGACGGCCCCGGGATTCAGTGTCGAATTCCATTCCGTGAGATCACTCTGCCGTCGTCCGACTTCGGTCGCCGAAGTGGCCGCGTCCTTATGTGTTCCACTCGGCGTTGCAAAGGTCCTTTTGGGTGACATGGCCGAACTCGGTTTGGTCACCGTTCATGAAACGCAGGCTGAATTCGACGGTCATCCGGCACTCGCCTTGATGGAACGCGTCCTGCAGGGATTGCGTCGCCTGTGAGATCGGCGCACCCGCACTACGCTACGCGAGGTGAGTGAAGAATCCGGTGACGAAAGCACGCTGACCGTGGTGCTGGCGGGTGGGGTCAACCTCGCCATCGCCGTGCTGAAGCTGATCGCCGGGATCATCACCGGCTCCGGCGCGATGCTGTCGGAGGCCGCGCACTCGGTGGCCGACACGATCACCGAGGTGCTCCTGCTGACCGCGCTGAAACGGTCGGACCGCCCCGCCGACCGAGTCCATCCCTTCGGCTACGGCAAGGAGCGGTACTTCTGGTCGCTGCTCGCCGCGGTGTCGATCTTCGCCTCCGGCGCGATGTTCGCGCTCTACGAAGGCTTTTCGACGGTCTTCGGCGAGGCGACCGAGCAGACCGATCCGATCGTCGGCTACATCGTCCTCGCGATCGCGTTCGCCCTCGAATCCGTCTCCTGGTTCCAGGCCGTGCGGCAGGTGCGCCGCGACGCCGCCGACTCCGGCCAGAAGGTCTCGGTCTACCTGAGGATGATCGACGACCCGGCGCCGAAGACCGTCCTGTTCGAAGACTCGGCCGCGCTGATCGGCCTGCTGCTCGCGTTCGCCGGGATCGGGCTGCACCAGCTCACCGGCTCGCACGTCTGGGACGGCGCGGCGTCGATCGCGATCGGCGTCCTGCTGGCGCTGGTCGCCTACGTGCTCGGGCGGACCAACCGCGGCCTGCTGATCGGCAGGCAGGCGGATCCCCGGCTGGTGCGCGGGGTGCGGGAGCACCTGAGGAACGCGCCGGAGATCGAGGCCGTCGTCGACCTGCAGACCATGCTCATGGGCACCGATCAGGTGCTCGTCTGCGCCCGTGTCGACTTCGACGATTCACTCGGCGCGGCGGACGTCGAACGCGCCTGCGTCCGGATGGCGACCGAGCTGACCGAGTCCTTCGGCGACGTCACCGAGGTGTTCATCGAACCGGTCCCGCGCACGGACGCCGAACTGCGCGCGGCCGTGCTGGCCCGCTACGGCGACATCGCCGAACGGTGGGACAAGGGTCAGTAGCCGAAGTTCTGCGTCCAGTACATGCCCTTGGTGTTGACGCCGACGCCGATCTTCTTCAGCTTGCAGTTCAGGATGTTCGCGCGGTGGCCCTCGGAGTTCATCCAGGCGTCCATCACCTTGGCGGCGTTCGACTGGCCCTTGGCGATGTTCTCGGCGCCGGGCTTGTCGTAGCCGGCGGCCCGGATTCGCTGGTCGAACGTGACGCCTTCCGGAGTGGTGTGCGAGAAGTAGTTCCGCGCGGACATGTCGTCGCTGTGGCCCTGCGCGGCGGCGGCGAGATGCGACTCGTTGCTCACCGGCGAGCAACCCGCGTCGGCACGCTCGGCGTTGACGAGGTCGATGACCTGCCCGGCGAGCGAGCTGTCCTGCGAACGGGGCGGCTCCGGAGCCTTGCTCGGAGTGGGCTTGGGCGCCTCGGAAGACTTCGCGGGCGGCTCGGCCGCGGCGGAGGACGAGCTGGGCGGGGCGGTGGACGACGTGGGAGCCGCCGAGGACGACGTCGGAGCGGCCGAGCCGGGCCCGGAACCCTCCGGCGCCGGAGAGGACGTCTGGCCGAAGTAGGCGGGCGGCTTCGCGAGGGCGTCGCCCGGTCTGCCCTTGGTGTCGGGGACGCTGAGTGAGAGATTGCTCAGCGCGGTGCCCTGGAACCGATCGGTCACCATCAGGTAGCTCGCGCTGGCGATCACCCCGCCCAGCAGGACACTGAGCGTGACAAGCAGTAACCGGCTTCGTGTTCTATTGGGGGACACGGGGCCGAAAACTATCACGAACTGGTTACGGCAATACCCCCGAAAGTAGTAATACCGGTCAGCGGCTGAGGCGACCCGTGGAGTCGTGCGTGATCGCCGCCGCGTCGGCGAGGAACCGGATCACGGTCTCCAGCTCGTCGTCCGTGTAGTTCTCGCAGGCCTCGCGGACCGACTTCACCAGGTGATCCCACAGCGGCGCGACGGTGTTCATCCGCGCCGCGTCGATCTCGATCAAGACCTTCCGCCGATCCTCGGGATGCGGCTTCCGGGCGACGATCCCCTTGCCTTCGAGCCTGTCGATGAGCGCGGTGATCGACGCCGGCGCGAGCCCCGACAGCTGCGAAAGAGCCTTCGGCGTCTGCGGCCCGAAGCGGGCGAGGTAGTCGGTCACCTTGCTTTCGACGGCCGAAAGGCCGCTCAGCTCGGCGATGGCCGTGTGGAACATGACCGTCTCCGTCGACAGCGCGCGCGACCCGCTGAGGATCCGCTCGACCAGTTCCGCTCGCTCGCTTGACACATCGGTCAGCCTAGCGGAGTCTTTAGTTCGATAGAACGAATTAGTTTCTAAGAGATTCGATGGGGTGAACGACATGGCGAAGGTACTGATCGCCGGCGGGGGTATCGCGGGCACGATCACGGCGATCGCACTGCACGAGACGGGCCACGAGCCGGTGATCCACGAGGCGTACGACCGGACCGCGGAAGGGGTCGGCGCGTTCCTGACCCTGGCGGTGAACGGCCTCGACGCGCTGGCCCCACTGGGACTGAAAAGCCTGGTCAAGGGCTTGGGATTCGATACACCGCGGATCAAGATGCACCTCGGCGACGGACGCGAGCTGGCGGATTTCGCCCTCGGCGGGCAGCTCGACGACGACACCGTGAGCCAGACGGTGCTGCGCTCCGAGCTCTACATCGGCCTACGCGACGAAGCCGTCAGACGCGGCATCGAGATCCGCTACGGCAAACGCTTGGCCGACGCGCGCGAAACCCGCGACGGCGTCCTCGCGACCTTTGAAGACGGCTCGTCGGCCGAAGGCGACCTGCTGATCGGTGCGGACGGGCTCCGCTCGCGCGTGCGGACGATCATCGACCCGAAGGCGCCGTCACCGCGCTACGTGCCGCTGCTGAACACGGGCGGGCTGGCCGAAGGCCTGCGGCTGGACGACGAACCCGGCGTCATGCACATGACATTCGGCAAGCGGCTGTTCTTCGCCCACGTCGTCCACCCGGACGGGGGTGTCTGGTGGTTCGCGAACGTCCCCCGGAAGCGTGAGCCGTCGCCGACCGACCTCACCGTGACCACCACATGGCGCGAGGACCTCATCCGGGGGCTGGCGGTGGACCGCACCCCGGCCGTCGAGATCGTGCGCGCGACGCGCGAGATCTACCGGCCGTGGGCGACGTACGACTTCCCGAGCGTGCCGACCTGGCGGACGGACCGGATGGTCATCATCGGCGACGCCGCGCACGCGACCTCACCCGCGGCCGGGCAGGGCGCCGCGATGGCCATCGAGGACGCCGTCACGCTGGCGCGATGCCTGCGTGACGTGCCCTCGATCCCGAAGGCCCTCACCGTTTACGAAGGCCTGCGGCGCGAGCGCGTCGAAGCCGTCGTCGAGCGCGGCAAGCGCAACGGCGACGCCAAGGCGGCCGGGCCCGTCGGGCGGGTGATCCGGGACTTCTTCCTCACGCGGGCGTTCAAGAACCCGCCGGCGGAGGATCCGAACGCCTTCATGTGGCGGCATCGGATCGACTGGGAAGCCCCAGTGGGCTGACGCGCTACCTCCAGGTGTCGACGCGGTGGAAGTTCTTGTACGCGCGGCTCGGGGTCGGGCCCCGCTGCCCCTGGTACCGCGAACCGGCCTCGTTCGAGCCGTACGGGAACTCCGCCGCGCTGGACAGGCGGAAGATGCAGAGCTGGCCGATCTTCATACCCGGCCAGAGCGTGATCGGCAGGTTCGCCACGTTCGACAGCTCGAGGGTGATGTGGCCGGAGAAGCCGGGGTCGATGAAGCCCGCGGTGGAGTGCGTCAGCAGGCCGAGGCGGCCGAGGGAGGACTTGCCCTCCAGGCGGCCGGCGAGGTCGTCGGCGAGCGTGACGGTCTCGTAGGTGGAGCCGAGGACGAACTCGCCGGGGTGGAGCACGAAGGGGTCTTCGCCCTCCTTCTCGACCAGCGAAGTCAGCTCGTCCTGCTGCAGCTGCGGGTCGATATGCGTGTACTTGCTGTTGTCGAACACGCGGAAGAAGCGGTCGAGTCGCACGTCGATGCTCGACGGCTGGACCATCGTCGGGTCGAACGGGTCGACGCCGAGACGGCCGGCGTCGAGCTCTTTACGGAGGTCACGGTCGCTGAGGAGCACGCGATCAGCGTAGTCAAGCGGCCTTCATGTGCCTGCCGTAGGTCGGGTCGAGCCCGAACACCTTGGTCAC
The DNA here is from genome assembly GCF_001905755.1 of Amycolatopsis sp. CB00013. Classification (NCBI taxonomy): domain Bacteria; kingdom Bacillati; phylum Actinomycetota; class Actinomycetes; order Pseudonocardiales; family Pseudonocardiaceae; genus Amycolatopsis; species Amycolatopsis sp. CB00013. The sequence goes on from NZ_LIWC01000002.1 coordinate 1,171,945, forward strand.
CTGCCGTAGATAGTGGCGACGGCCGGCCGCCCCGATCAGCTCCTGGAGCGCCGTCGCGCCGGGCACCACCCGCCGCACCGTCTCGGCGGCGAAGTTGACCCCGGCCGCCGCGACCACGGCCGCCTGGGCGATCGGATCGTCGGGCAGTTCGAGGAAGTCGGCGTTGGTCTTGCCGAGCAGGAGCCTGCTGATCGCCCCGTGCCCCGCGACCGACACGTGCGCGAGGACCTTGCCGAGCGCGCCGCGGCCGTCGCCGATCCCGGCGTGGGCCTTCATGAGCGCCGCGGCGAGCCGTTTGGAATCGTCGTCGGGAATGAACTCGGTGGTCGCGAGCAGCCACAGCAGCCGCCAGGCGTCGTCCTCGCCGGCGGGCAGGAGTTCCTCGTCGACACCCATCAGCCAGCCGACATAGCGCCAAAGATGCAGGATGTCTGCGCGCTCGCGGGCGCTGTAGCGGAGCCCGAGCAGTTGCGTGCCGAAGACGTAGACGAGGGAGAAGAGCAGGAGCGTGCCCGCGGTCTGGACCTGGTTGACCGGCCTGTCCCACGCCGCGTAATCCCAGTCCTTGCGGCGGTTCATGGCCGCACGGACGTGGGCGTGCACGATCCGCACCCGCAACGCGGACTCGTACCCGCGCCCGCCGGGCACCAGCGCGCCCGGTGTCGTCACGTGGATCCACCACGTCGCCGTCTCGACGAGACGTCGTGCCGCCTTGTACTCGATCTCGCCGGTGCCGACGAGCGACTTCGTGGCGCGCGAAGCGAGGTAGCCGCCCATCAACGAGACGTCGCCGAGCGGGAAGAGCCCGAGCAACCCGGCACGCGTGATCGCCCGCGCTCCGCGGTCAAGGCGGTCCCGGTCGACCCAGTACGGCGTCGCCTCGACGTCGCGAAAGAAGGCTTCGAGCGCTTCTGGCGGACTCTCGACGCTGTCGATGCCTTGCCGCAGCGCCTGCTCGAACTCGGGCCGGCATTCGCGCAGCAACGGCACCAGCACGTCGGCCGCCGGATCCTCCCGCTGCGCGAACTGCCGCAGCCGCGCCACCTGGCGCTCGTCACCCCTGATGTCGCCCTCGATGAACAACCTCGACGCGACCCGGAACCCGCCTTGACGGAACAGTTCGGGGTCAGGCAGCCGCTCGCCCATCCGGATCACCTCCGAGGTAGACAACAAGTGTTGTCACTTTCGGCGGCGACGTCAAGGTGGGCGGGGTCTTGGCAAGGAGAGATCCGGGCCATGTATGCTGGCCGAGCACTGCGGATGTAGTTCAATGGTAGAACATCAGCTTCCCAAGCTGAATACGCGGGTTCGATTCCCGTCATCCGCTCTCACGCGAAAGCCCCAGGTCAGTGGATGTCCACTTTAGACCTGGGGCTTTCGCTTTGTCCGGGTGATCTTCCGGCTGGGCCATTAACGGGCCATTAGCCGACGGGCACCGGCTGCCCGCTCAGGCCGTCGTCATCATCATCTGAGTTGCCCGTCCGGTGCTGGTCGACGAGCTTCGAGAGCCGGTCGGCGATCCGTTCGTCAGCGTCGCTGGTCGCCCGCTGATAGATGAGCGCCGCCCGCATGTCGTCATGTCCCATCCGCGCCATGAGGTCTTTGGTCGACGTGCCCGCCTTCGACGCCCAGATGTTCCCCGCGTGCCGGAGGTCATGGAAGTGCAGGCCCTTAAGCCCCATCTTCGTCACGACCTCCGTCCACTTCGTTCGTTGACTGAAGTTCGGCCGACGCACCGGGTTGCCCGCACGCTCACCGGTGAACAGCAGCGCGTCGTGATCCGGCTTCACGAACGCGTCGAGGTGCTTCACGACGTCCCGCCGAATCGCCGCCGGAACGATCAGCGTCCGCACTCCTGCCCGCGACTTCGGCGGACCGACGATCAGACCGCGACCCGGTACCTCGACCAGCGCCCGCGAGATCCGGACCCAGCTCCCGTCCTCCGCGACGTCACACCGTCGCAGTGCCGACACCTCACCCCAACGAAGTGACGCGAACGCGGCCAGCAGTACGAGCGCACGGAACCGGTGCGGCATACGTCCAGCCAGATCGAACACCTGCGGAACGGTCAGAATCGGCCGCTCCGCCGGATTCTCCTTGTCGGCACCCCGCACGCGGCAAGGGTTCCGCTGCAAGATCTTGTCCTCTTCGACCGCCGTTGTCAGGATCGCCCGAAGCAGCCTGTACGCCTTAGCAGTGACCGACTCCGACACTCCGGCTGCCAGCCGATCCGCACGCCATTGCCGAACGATCGCCGTCGACAACTTGCCTAGTTCGACGCCGCCGAGATCTGCTTCGATGTGCTTCCGCAGAAGCCACCGGTACAACTCGACCGTGCGCGGACGCAGACCAGGCCGCTGTGTAATCCACTGGTCCGCGTAGCTCCCAAGCGTGACTTTCGCCCGCTCAGGGTCGATCCACTCGCCTTTGATGATCTGCGTTTCGGTCACCGACAACCACTGTTCGGCCGCGCGCTTGCTGGCGAACATGGTGGGAGCGTTCCGCATCTGGCCATCCGGCCCCGGATAGCGCGCCTGCCACTTCCCCGATGCACGTTGCCGAACGTTGCCGAAACCCCGGTGTCCTCGCTTGTTCGCCATGTCAGGCCGCCTTTCCGAGGTCCCGGATCACCGAAGCCCGCGTGATCGGCTCGACCCGACCGGCCTGGATGAACTCCTCAAGATCAGCGATGGCGAGCCGCACGTGTACGCCGACCTTGTGGAACGCCACGCGCCGCTCCGCGATCAACCGCCGCACGAACCGGACGCGCGTGTTCAGGTACTCGGCTGCTTCTTCGACTGTCAGATAGTTCTTGCCCACGGTTTCGCCCCCAGTTCCTAAGCTGCCAGCGGAGTTGCCGAAAGATCCGGCGGACCCTGCGCGGCGAGTAATGCCTTGTCGTACTCGGCTTTCCACGTGATCCGTTCTGAGATCGCGTGCATCACCAGGTGATCCCGAGGAGGCACATTCGTGTCGCCCGAGTCGACCTTGCGCCAGACGAGCCGAGCCGGGTCCGGTGCGGGTTTCTCGATCCCAACCGCCGCCAGGGCTTCAATTACGAACGCCTTTCGGTCAGCTTTGTGGTCGACGAGCGTCTTGCCGGACCACTTCCGTGACACCAGCACCCGACGCCCCGGCAGCCCGAGCGTGGTCCGCCGATGAGCGCGCCCTTTGCAGTGCCCTGGTGTGGTCTTTCCGTTGGCGCCCTTGGGATTTATTCCGTACAGCAGCCACACGGCACACCGAGGCGAGCAGGGCGTCACCGACAGTTCCGCGTGCAACCGGTCGTGGTGATCCTTCTGCCGCACGGTGTCGGCTTCCACGACCTCACCGGTGGACTTGGTGAGGTACTTGGTCAGATAGCCGATATGCCGCCCGGCCTCTTCGGAGCCGCCGAGGATGCCCTTGGAGTGCACCTGACGGCCGAAGGTGACCACGTGCGCAGGGTCTTCCACGGCCTCCACCGCGTCGTCCCACTCGGTCAGCGGCTCGCGGGTATCCGGGTCGACGAACACCCGACGGTCGCCGTCCCACAGCGGCATCCGGTCGACGTAGACCACTTCGTCGTGCGCAGGCCACCAGACCTGGTGATAAGTCGCTTCGGTGACCTGCCGGATCACGTCATGCGGCACCGAACCCCGAATAGCCGCGTGCAGGTGCGGAGCAGCCCGCCGTTGGGGTTCGACGGTGGCGAAGTACTGCGCGTCCCAGCCCACGACCCGCCGGAGGTTCTGCCACCACCGGTCCACCAGGGCCGAGAAGTGCACCGCGTCCCGAGCCGCCCGCCGATAGTCATACGACGCGGGGTCGACCGGGGCACCGTCCGACCGCACCGGGCCGTAGGTGTCGCAGGTGAGCGTGACGAACATCGACGGCCGGAAACGTCCGGCGTACTCACGGCCCACGGTGGTCTTGGCGACCTTCCGCCGAGGCAGGTTCGGCGCGTCCTGCCGCCTCTTCGTTGACCGCTTCACCGCCTTCTTGGCCGGGAGGTCGATCGACGGGAGACGGCCGCGCATCCCGAGTTGCCGAAGTTCGTCGTCGACTCCTTGGATCTCCTCCCGCAGCTCGTCGGCTTCCGCCTGGTCGCTCACTTCGCGGTAGGCCGCGACCAGGTCAGCCCGGAACGCCAACAGCTCCGTCTGTGTCTCTGACGGAGGTTCCGGCGTGAAGTCCGGTTCGGTGTCGATATGCCAGCCCTCACGGCACTGAACCTGTCGAAGCGCCTTCGCCTTCCGGGCGCAGGGTAGGCACACCGATTCGACGGTCGAGCCGCAAGGAACGGGGACGTACCGGAGTTCGCCGGTGTCGGTGTCACCGACTTCCATCGTGAACGGCCGGACACAGACCCCGTGCTTCTCAGCGGTCGCCTTGACCACATCGGAGGCAAGGGGTTCACGCATCCGAGCTGCCCGCGAGTTGGCCGGCGGGGTCACCGCGGCTTCCTTGGTGCCTGTCACGCTGCCACCTCCCCAGCGCTGTTCCACTGCCGCAGCACGAACACCGGCATCTCCTGCCGCATCCCCGCAGGCAGATCAGGGAAGGTCACCTCGTCGAACGGGACTCCGCCGTAGACCGCGACCGGGATGCCGCAGGGAGTCCGGCCCTGTACTTCCAGATGCACACGGCCGCCATGGGGCACCCGCCAGATAGAGGCGGTCACGTTCTCCAGCGAATCCGCCCAGACGACCAGGCTCCGCGCCACGTCCGTCAGACGGTCGGTATCGAGCTGGACAGACACCGGATCCGAGCCAATCCCAACCCGCACGGACGCAACTGGCGGAAAGGCGTGGGAGTCGAGGTGATCACGGATCGCATCGAGGAACACCAGAACGCGGTTCACGCCGCCACCTCCTCTCCACCACGGCCAACAGGAAGGTTGATCACGTGGGCACCGCCGTTGGTCACGTAGGTCTCCAGCGCCTTGACCGTCTCGTCCGGCACCCAGCCAGCCCGGACCCGCAGCGGTTCGCGGATGCCTTCGCCCCAGATGTAGCCGACGCCCGCAGCCGACTCCTCGATCCGGTTCGCCCACGCCCCGCGCTCATAGGCACCGTCGCCCAGGACCATCCCGACGTGCGTCTTCGAGGTGACGCGCAGGCACACCCGGCGGGGGAACAGTTCCCGAACCGGCACGGTGTCCTTCGTCGGCTCCTGCACATACCCGCGCACCGTGTAACCCAGCGCCCGCCCTTGCGTCGTCAGGATCGCGACCCGTTCGACGATGGCTTCGCGGGTCTTGCGGTCGGTGTACTTGGTCAGCGCGCCGATCTCGTCGAATTCCAGCACCTCCAGGGGATGCTCGGTGGAGATCGGCACCTCACGGGTGCGCCCGGCGAACTCGCGCTTACGGGACTCAAGACCGCCGAGCAGGTCGTCCAGGACCTCGATTGCTTCCTTACCCGTGACGCCGTAGCGAGCGAAGATCCCACGTCCGTAAGCGAGCTCCATCCCCTTTGGGTCGATCCCCGACATACGCACCGTCCCGGCCCGGATCGCCGAGGCCGCCGACACCAGCGGAGACCACATGACCGAGTTCTTTCCTGCGCCTGTCGCTCCGGCGACGAGCATGTGCGCGCCCGGACCGGTCAGCGGCAGCCGCCAGTCCTTCCCGTACTCGGTACGTCCGGCGAACACCCGCCGCAGATCCACGCCGTCGACGGCCGCCAGCTCGGGCAGCGCCGCACAATCCACCGGCGCTTTGAGGAGGTCCCGGCGCTGGAAGTCCAGCGAGACGACATTGGGTTCCAGCTCCCGCACCTGGCAACGCGTGACCTTGCGAGCCACAGCCAGCGCGCGGGCGGCGTCGTCGAAGTCCTCCGGCTTCTGACCTGGCACGAGCCGGACACGAACCTCATCCCACGACGGCCCCGACTTCACCCCCAGCACCTTCGGCACCTGAACAGCCGCGCCCCCCGCAGTACGGGAGACCGCCTTCCGGCGACGGCCGACCAGATTCACCGTCACTTCCACCGGCACGGTGCCGTCAGAAATCGACAGGCCGCAGGCGTCTAGCCAGCCCGGCAGTTTCCGGGCGTAGGTGAACCAGCGCAGCCACCACGCCCGCAGGAACCGGCCACAGCACCGGTCGAACGACACCACGTCGAGCAGCCGCCACACCACCAGCACCACGCCGACCGACCCCACCGTGATCGCGAGCGACGGCCAGCCGAGCCACTGCCACCAGGCCACCACCGCGATCACGCCGAGGCTGGTTCGCCAGTGCGTGAAGACCTGCTTTCCCAGCCATCCCAACAACTTCACCGCCGACCACAGGGCGATGAAGACCACCGCAGCGGCGGCCAGGACTTCCGCGATCGTGGCGAGCGCGCGGCCGAGCTTGTGCAGCAGCCACACCACCACACCCAGCACCCCGCCGCCGACGAGGAGGAGACCGATTCCGTTTGTGTTCATCGGCGACCACCGCCGGTCAGATCCAGCGGCAGCATTCCCCGGCAGGGAGCACATTCCGTCTCGCCGGGCAGGAGCTTCGCGAACCGCTTGCAGACTGTGCAGCGCGTTCGGGTGACCCCGTCTAGCGGCCGGTTGTTGCCATCGTTTAGCGTTGTCATTGTTCACTTCCCAGTGGTTGTGGACAGCGCAGGACCGGCGAGGTTTCCTAGGCCAGGTACCGGTTCTGCGCCTTACGAGCCGAGGGAAGCGCGTGAGGACGTGTTTGTACGCCGCACGTCCCCACGCACGTTTTCCCTACGGCTGTTCAGTTCTCAGCTAGCTTCCGTCTTGTTCTTCTGGATCTGCGCGGCCACCTCCTCCGCCTTGCGCTCCTCGTAGCCCACCCAGTAACGGAGTTCGTGGTGGTGCGCGCGATCCACATCGGACACTTCGCGATACATGCGCGCGTTGGCCTGATGGAACTTCAGCCACGTCTCCAGGTTCGCCCCAGGCTTCGGTCTGCGGGCCGATGCGACCGCGTGCGCGTCCTTCAGTGTCTGCGGCTCATTCCGGCCGGGCGTCGTCACCGCGCACCGCCTTGTGCTTGCCGAGGAACACGGCCAGTTCGTCCGCGCTGTCGCGGATTTGGCGAAGGAGCCGGATGAACTCCGGCCACACGGCCGGGTCGGACGGCGGCAGGATCGCCAGGCTGTCCGGGTCCAGGTAGATCACCAGCGCCGGGTTCGCCGAACCATGGCCCTGCATCCCCGCGACCGCCTGCCGCCCCGGCTTCCACATCGCGTTGAACGCCACGGCTCTGACTCTCCTCGCTGTAGGCGCGCATCTCCCACGAGCGCGCGTTCTCCTCGAACCCCTCGGCAGCCGCCGACACCGCAGCCAGCACCCACCACGGCAACTGGCCCTGAGTCGCCAGTTCTCGCCATGCCGACGCCACCGCCAAGGAAGCGACGGCCATGTCATGCGCCGCCAGGGCATCCCCGCTCTGCGCAGTCCGCTGCGTCATCGCGCTGTAGTGGCGGTACGCGGCTTCCCAGGTTTGGACCAGGTGCGGCGGAACCACGGCCACACCCTGACTGCCAGGCACCCGGCCCGTCATCACGCCGCCTTGGGCGTCGACTCAGCAGCGCCCGAGGTCCGCGAGGACTTCGACGCCCCACCCGAAGCAACAGCCTTGAAGCCGGTCGCGCGGAACACGTAGGACTGGTACTTGAACTCGCCTTGACCAGCCACCTTCGGCTCAGCCGTCAGGCCCTCCAGTTCGATCGGCCGCATACCCGGCAGCACCTCCGACGTCGTCGGCACCGGCTGCACATCAGCCAGGAACGTGACGTCGTAAGACGCACGCTTGGAGTTGGTTTCGCTCGGGTCGGTGACCGTGGCCTTCCACTGACGCTTGCCCGTCACTTCGTCGACCCGCTGACGAACAGGTCGACCAGCGGACCGATCTTCCCGCGACTGGTACTCGTTGTCCGGCGCGACTTCGCCGACCATCACCAGCCCCAGCGGGAACGCGGCATCAAAGTCGATCTCGAAACGGTGTCCCTTGCCGATCGCCATGTCGTCTGTCTCCTGTCGTCTCTGGAGCCCTAGCGGGCTTACACCTTATTAGAGGTAGTTCTATTAAGCGCTTCGTCGCGCGAGTTGTCAATAGAACTATCTCTATCGGGCTCCGTAGACCATGATGGGGTGATACCGCTAGCGTTATCGACCGACGAAGGAGGACCAGGTGGGCACTGGCTACCGAGAGCTGGCCGCGATCCTGCGGGACGCGATCCAGCGGGGCGACTACGCCCCGGACACCACGCTGCCCAAGCAAGACGAGCTGGCCGACGAGTACGACGTCAACGTCAACACCGTCCGCAAAGCCGTCGGTGTCCTCGAAGCAGAAGGACTGGTCACGCCGATCAGACGACGCGGGACGGTCGTCCGTGCCCGCCCGCCCATGAAGCGTCTGGGCAAGGACCGGTACGCGAAGAGCAAGTGGAAGTACGGCGACACCGTCGCCTTCGTCGCCGACCGCGAAGCCTCCGGCCGCGACTGGAAGCCGACCGACCAGACGCAGACCGTCGCGAAGATCGAAGCCGACCGAGAAGTCGCCGACGCTCTCGGGGTCATCGTCGGTTCCCCGGTCTACGAGCGAGCACGGCTGGTCAAGGACGCCGGCCAGCCCACCCACGTGCTCACCAGCTACTACCGGCCCGCCGACGTCGAAGGCACGCCCATCGTCGACCCAACCCCCGGCCCAGCCGGACGAGGAGGCGGGTTTCTGGTCCTCACCCTGCAAGGTCTTGAGCCGGACACCATGACCGAGACCTTCTACGCGCGGATGCCGACGCCCGACGAGGCGGAACAGCTCGAACTGCCCGCAGGCGAACCCGTCATGGTCCTGCAACGCCGCACGTACACCGAGGACGGCCGCGTGGTCGAGTTCGCACGAGGCGTGCACGCCGCAAGCCGGTTCTCCTGGACCTACACTTTCAAGATCCCCGACTGACCCCGGAGACCCAGATGCCCGAGCGTTCGACCACCCTGCCGGACGACCTCCGCGCCGACGTCCAGACGCTCTGGGACTACCACGACATGCACCACGAACTCCGGCCCGCCGACGTCGGGATCGGACTTGGCAGTCACGATCTCGGGGTCGCGACCTTCACCGCGGAACTGTTCCAAGCTGGGATGTTCCCGCTCATCGTCTTCACCGGGGCCAACGCCCCCACCACCGTCGAACGGTTCCCGCGCGGTGAGGCTGTCCACTACCGCGAACATGCGCTTGAGCTGGGCGTACCCGATGACGCCATCCTGGTCGAGCCAGAGGCACGGAATACCGGGGACAACATCATGCTCACGCGCGCACTGCTGAAGTCACGCGGCATCGAGGTCGAGTCTGTCGTCCTCATCTCACGGCCGTACCAACAGCGACGCGCGTATGCGACCTGCAAGAAGCTCTGGCCCGAGGTGGACGTCATTTGCGCTTCGCGACCACTCCCGCTGGATGAGTACATCGAGAGCATCGGCGACGTGGACCGTGTCATCAACATGCTTGTCGGCGACACCCAGCGCATCACTGTCTACGCTGAACGCGGCTTCGCGATACCGCAGGAGATCCCGAGTAGCGTTGACGAGGCCTATGGCCGCTTGAGCAAGGCTGGCTTCACAGCACGTCTCCTTTAGCTACACGCACCTGCCTCAGACAACGCTCCCGCGCCCCTACGAACCCGAACTGCGCCATGTCGGCGAGCCATCCGTTCACGCATTGAGAACGCGGATACGATTCCAGCATGGATGCAACCAGGAAGATCGAACTTATTGAAAAGCAGATTGAAGACGCTAAGGACGGCAGGCCCGAAGACTTTCGACTCTGGCGGGAAAAAACCGAAGTAGTTCTGCGCAATGCGCTTGGTGATGCACACCCCAACTACAAGAGGTTCCTGAAAGTAAAATACACACCGAGCGTATGGACCGACGCTTCACCTCAAAGCTATTTCGATGACGTGCGCGAGCGCGGTGTCAGGAATGCCGTAGCCATACTACAAGCCGCACTGTTGGATGTAGAACTATCAGGCGGAGCACCTGAACCAGCACACGAGGAACGAGCCGCTAGTTCCGACGTATTTATCGTCCACGGACAAGACGAAGCACGTAAGCACGAAGTTGCCCGGTTCATCCAGAAACTAACTGGAAACGAACCAAAAATTCTGCATGAACAAGCGAACTCTGGTCAAACTATCATTGAGAAATTCGAAGAACACGCCGCCACGGCTGCATATGCGGTCGTGATCGCCACCGGCGACGACCTTGGTCGAGCAAAAGTGGCGGAAAAAGACCGGTTGCGAGCGAGGCAGAATGTTGTTTTTGAACTTGGATTCTTCTTTGGCAAGTTGGGAAGATCGCGCGTCGCCTTTCTATACGAAGAAAATGTTGAACTTCCATCTGACATTAATGGCGTAGTCTACATTAGCCTTGATCCCGCAGGAGCATGGAAAGCGGCGCTTGCCCGAGAAATGGAGAGCGCCGGGGTTGGCATCGACTGGTCCGCCTTAAGGTAGGCGACACCGGGTTCTTTTAGAGCAAATCGGCGCGATCACTGTCCACACTGTTGCGCCTGATTAAATCTCTGCACTTGCGAGGGTTCCAATTCGCAGTCATGATCACGCCTCCGAACTTGACTTGCCTGCCGAACTTGGCTCTATTGGATCAAGGCGCCGCCAGCGGCGGCGCGCACGTCACCGTCCGTACGGCGGGCTTCGCCTAATGGCGGACGCCGGCCTCCCGCTCCGCTCCGGCAGGCGCCGCCGGGCGAGCCCGCCGACGAGGCAGCACCGCACAGCGCGCCGCCACCACCGGAGACCCATGGAACAGGACGGCCAGATCGCCCGACCTACCTGACCGCGTAGCAGTGGTCACCGGGTGTCCCTCGCTGCTCAGCGTCTAACACCGTGCTGCCCGCATCAAGGCGGGAAAGCGTGCCTTGACACGACCGACCCGGCGCTAGAGATGGCAGGGGCGAGGGAAGCGGAGCAAACAGGCACAAAGACGCAGGTAGAGACAGGGCGCGTTGGGCCATTAACGGGCCATTCAGAGGGGTCAACCACGGTCAATCGCGGCCACCCCGAGGAAGCGCCGTCCGCAGGTCAGAGCCACTTTCCAGCATGATCACCCTGGTTCCCAAGCTGAATACGCGGGTTCGATTCCCGTCATCCGCTCTCATGCGAAAGCCCCAGGTCAGTGGATGTCCACTTAGGACCTGGGGCTTTCGCTTTGTCTGACCGCCGATGCTCGCGTGCCATTAACGGTCCATTAGCCGACCGGGACCGGTTGGCCGTCCTGATCTTCGTCGTCATCGGGAGGCATACCCGGCAACGGCAGTCGACGAGCTTGGGGATCTTCGTACTTTCCCGCCGGCGAGCTAGAGCGGCGGAGTTCTCGAATACGTCGGGATACCCTCTGTTGCTTCGGCGCAGAGGTAGAGGCGGCTCCATGTCGAACCGCGATGAGACGATGAGCCGCATGGCGATCAACGACTGGTGGGCGGGTGACGATAATGAGCGCTTCTGGATGGAGATCACCGACCGCAGCGACCTCGGAGATGACCTCAATGCACCCACCCTCAATGGAGCTGGCCGCGAGGAGTGGGGCTACACCCTCGTTACAGAGACCAGACCTGGCGACATCGTGCTCCACTGGCACAGGACGCTTCTCCGCCAACCAGCACTAGTGGGCTGGTCGACCGTTGTCGGCCCGCTCGCGATCGAAGAGCACTACACGTGGACGGCCCACGGCACACGCGGCCGGGAGCGCGCCCGCCCCACGACGGGCCAAGGCTGGCGGATGCCATGCACCGGATTCCAAAGACTCGCGCAGCCAGTAGACAAACGTCGTCTCATCGAGCTCGAACCTCAGCTACTTCAGGTCCATGAACGCCTAAGCCAACGCGTCCGCGGAGCCCTCTATTTCCCGTTCATGTTCTACAGGCCGGGCGAGGTCAGGGCGGCGCAGACCTACCTGACGAAGTTTCCGGCTGCCCTCGTCGATCTCCTTCCCGAACTCTCGACGCTCAGGGCTCCGAAATCGATAGACACCCCACCGACACGCTCCGCAGGGAACAAACGAAGCGGCGGCGCATACCGGCGCCTTCAAGATCCGGAGCTCAGGCGGGTCATCGAGCTACACGCCGTTCGGCTAGCCACCCAGCACTACCTCGATCAGGGAGCGACTGAGGTAGAAGAACTGGGCAAGCCATACGACTTGCGTGTGCTTGGCCTCGGACCAGAGCGCCACGTCGAAGTAAAAGGAAGCTCAGTCGACGCCATCGCGATCGAGCTCACCGCCAACGAGATCGCCCACGCTCACAACCACAAGCCCACCGACCTGGTCGTCGTCGACCGCATCGAAACCCGGCGCCGGGACGACGGCGGATACGACGCCACCGGCGGACACCTCCGCATCTGGGAAGACTGGGAACCGGACCAACAGCGACTGGCACCCACCCAGTACAGGTACCCCCTCTGACTCACGCATCGGCAGTACCCAGTGGGAGATCGGCGTACTTCTCAACGAGATCGGCGGTCCGCGCGATGTGTCAAAGCCAGGAGCCTGTGTAACGTTCGTGGTCATCGTCGCGTAGTTCCCAACGGCAACCCAAGCCCCCCGGAGCCAGCCAGGATTACAGCGTCTTACTCGATCCACCGCCGAGTTCATGGCGGGCCAATTCCTTGGAACTCCGACCGAGATCGTGCTCGCCTTCGAACACACCTGCCGTACGAAAGCGACGGCGCGGCGGCTCAGCGTCCGGCTGTGCCTCGGCCGACTGCCCGAGCGGTGTCGACACAGCGGACACTCGAGCCGTATCCGAGTCCGAGCTGTCGCCGGTCGTCATAGCCCCACCCTAGCCGCCGTCATGCGTGCCTGCATTGACTTGATCTGAGCCGGGGACCCGTCCCGCGCCCCGCGGCTACCTTCTGCACCGTGCGGAGAATGTCGAGCGACAGTACGGCCGCGGCCTTGCTCACCGTGGTGGCCGGGTCGCTGATCCTTCCGCTCCTCCTGGTCGGCGGGATCTTCCTCGTCATCGGCTTGAACACGGGCAGCACCCCGGGGCCCTACACCGTCGTTTTCGCCAAGGCTGGTGACGAATGCGGGGCGACAGGCCAATATCTCGACGCGTCCACAGGGGACCCGCTGAGGTGCATGGGTCCCGGAGTGCTGCGGGACGCCTCGCTCGAATTCCCCGGTTTCTCCCGCGAGCAGAACGACGAGATTCGCCGCTGGCTGGCGACGTTGGCGGAAGACGGCGAGCTGAGCGTCTTCGACCATCGTTCGGTCCAGGCCAAGATCGACGGGATCGCGGCCGGATTGCCGCCGGGGATCCGCGTCGAGCGGGAATCCGGCGCGACGCGGATCTGGATCGGCTCGGGTTTGACGGTCGCCGGCCTGGTCTTGCTCTCCGGCTTCGCCTGGCGATGGCGCCGGAACCGCCGGACCGGTTATTGACTTCCCAGCGTCGTTACCGTGCCAGGTATGGAGATCCGGGAGTTCACCCAAGACGACTGGGCGCAGGTCTGGCCGATCGTGCGCGAAGTCGTGCGGGCGGCGGACACGTACACCTACGACCCGAACCTCACTGAGGAAGATGCCCGCGGCACCTGGGTCGAGACGCCGCCGGGCCGGACGGTGGTCGCGGTCGAGGGCGGCCGCGTCCTCGGAACGGCCAAGATGGGGCCGAACCGCGGCGGGCCCGGGGCCCATGTGGCGACGGCCAGTTTCATGGTGGACAAGGACGTTCGCGGCAAGGGCATCGGTGGCGCGCTGTGTGCGGACGCCCTGGATTGGGCCAGGGAACGGGGTTTCGCGGGGATGCAGTTCAACGCGGTCGCCGAATCGAACGCGGCCGGGATCCGGATCTACGAACGGCTCGGGTTCGAGATCGTCGGAACGGTGCCGGGCGCGTTCGAGCACCCGACGCTGGGGCGCATCGGGTTGCACGTCATGTACTGCGACTTCGGCTGAAACCGTGAACGGGGCGATCAAAAGACATGCCGTCACAGCCGTCGTCGCCGTGGCGGCGGTCGCGATCACGGCGACCTGGCTGCTGAACCGCGACGTCCGGCCGACCACCGTCGAAGGCTGGGCATGGCCGAACGCGGCCGGGAACACGATCTGGCTCACCGAGTCACCTGAGGGCGGCTCGAACGGCGACGGCTTCATTCTGTCGGGCGCTCGATGGGTCGGCCCCGACAACGTTTGGCGTGATGGCTCGTCGGGACCAACGTGCGTCGGCACGGACACCACGGTCGCGACGCATGTCCAACTCGGCGTGGTCGACGTCCGCACCGACGGGATGTCCTGGCGGCACGCCGTGTGGCTGCGCTGCCTTTAGCCTTCGACGAGTTCCCAAGGAGCGTCGGCGCTCGGCCGGTCGTACACCTGGCCGGGGGCGGCGCTCAGCACCAGCGCGACATCCGGGTACAGCGTGACGGCGTGTTCCATCTCGAGGGCTTCGACCTCGAAGTCCTCGCTTTCCGGGACCTGGAAGCCGACGAGCAGCCAGCTTCCGTCGGCCTCGCGGACGACCTGCCGGACGGCGCGCGCCGGAGCGGCGGGGTCGGTGGAGATCTCCGCGAGTTCGGTGCTCACCTGGACTTCTTCCAGCGGCGAGCCGGGATGCGTCCACGCGGCGAGGCGGGCGGCGCGCACCAGGAGGTCTTCCTCGTCGTCGTCCGAGTCGGCGACCGAACTGAGCAGCCACGTGCGCCGCTCCGGGTCCCAGTCGGCGGCCATGCCGGTGGGGAGGCCTGCCAGCACGGCGATCTCCGGGATGAGCTCCACGGCGTCCCGCAGGGGCAGCGCGCCGAACGCGTCCTTGTTCTCCTCCATGTCTTCGGAGAACTCGTTGCCGTCGCTGATGAACCAGTCGCCGTCGTCGTCCAGGACGACGAACGCGAGGTTCGACGGGTCCTCCACCAGCGACCGGGAGATGATCACCGGCGACTCGGGATCCTGACTCATCGGCCAGTTCTCGCTCGACATGCTGGGCTCCCAACGGGGTTGTCCGGCTGTGGGGCCCCATCCCACCATCTCCGGCGTTCCCCTCGCGCACCGGACCGGCGGAAGGTCATTCGCTGAGGTCGTACTCGTCGACGTCGAGTGCGGCCGCCGCTTCGGTGAGGAACGCGATCACGGCGGGCGAGAGATGCCAGCCGAATTCCTCGCCGTCGTCACGATGATGGAAGTAGCGCACCACCTGCAGCACCGCGCTCACACCTTCGTCCACCAGCCGCCGGATTTCCGGGCGGACCGGGGCGAGCCTGCCGATCACGCTCTCGATCTGGTCGTCGACCGGTTCCGAACCGCGATGCGTCACCTTCCAGGCGTGCATCCGCGGCAACCGGTGTTCGGCGGACCGCGAACCCAGTACCAGCACCTCGTCGGGCTCCATGCCGAGCCGCGCGGTGATCTCCCCGGCGGACACGGTTTCGCTCTTCAAGGCGAAGTAGCAGTACTGGTGGACCTTCATACGCCCGGCACCCTAGCTTTCGGGCAGGCTGACCAGGTGAAACGTGATCAATCGCTTATCGAACGGCTCGCCAGGGAGCGCAACGCCTGGTTGTGCACGCTCCGCGGGGACGGATCGCCGCACGTCACGCCGGTGTGGTTCGTGTATCTCGACGACGTCTTCTGGATCGGAAGCGGCGAGCGGAACGTGAAGGTGCGCAACATCGACGGCGATCCACGCGTCAGCCTCGCGCTCGAAGACGGCGACGCTCCGGCTGTCGCCGAAGGCGTGGCGCGCGTCCATCGAGGAGCTCTGCGCGAAGACGTCCTGGCGGCCCTGGCGGCGAAGTACGACGGCTGGGCGGCCGGGGTGGAGATCGCCCCGTTCGGCGCCAGAGTGCTGCTGGAAGTCCCCGTTAAGCGGTGGCTGCTCGAGGGTGTCGCCCAATAGTCTGGAAAGTCCGATACCGATCTTGGGATGGACGATGCTGACCGGTGAACTGATCCGCTTGCGCCCGCTGGAACCCGAGGACGCGGACACGCTGTGGCGCTGGCACAACGACCCGGAGGTCACGCGCTGGCTGCCCGCGGACCACCCGGAATCCCTCGCCCAGATCCGCGAACGCTTCACCCACCGGAAACCCAACAGCTTCAGCCAGGTGGACTTCGCGATCGAGAGCCTCGCCGTCGGCACCTTGATCGGCACCTGCACCCTGCGCGACGCCACCCCGGAGCAGGGCCGCGCGGAACTCGACATCTACCTCGGCGAGAAGGACCACTGGGGCGGCGGCTACGGCACCGACGCCATGCGCACGCTCTGCCGCTACGGCTTCGACATGATGCGGCTGCACATGATCGCGCTGTGGGTCGTGGTCGACAACGAGGCCGCGATCCACATCTACAAGAAGCTCGGGTTCCAGGTGGACGGCAGGCATCGGCAGTCGTTCCGCGGCCAGAACGGCCAGTGGCACGACGAGTACCTGATGAGCCTGCTCGAAGGGGAACTCCGCTAGTCGTTCAGTCCTTTCGTGAGCCTGGCGGGTGCCTTCATCCGCCAGGCCTCCTCGATGAGTTCGCTCAACTGCGCCTTCTCCACCTTCTCGAGGTCGACGAGGATCGCGCCGTAGCCGTCGTAATGCGGCGTGGTGAAGTACGCGGGGTCGCCGGAAGCCAGCAGGGCCTCCTTCTCCGCGTGCTCGCACAGCAGCATCAGCCCGCCCTCGGCCTCGGTGCGCAGCCGGGCGAAGTTCTTGCCCGCGACCTTGAGCGACGGCGTGCGGTACGACGTGGACTCCTCGACCTCCGGCAACCTGCCCGCCAGAGCCACGACTTCTTCCCAGGTCGTCATGGCGGACATTGTGCCCTGGGTCACTGACAAAACCACCCGGCGAATGCAAGGAAAGGTCCTTTCCTCGCAAATTTCGCAAGGAAAGGACCTTTCATGGCGCGCGGGGGAGCTACGGCAGGACGGTGATCCGGTCCGCGGGCGGCGGAGCGATGCCCGGGTGCGCCCCGAAGTACGCGATCAGCGCGTCCAGGTCCACCGGACCACCCGACAGGCCGGTCCCCTTCGTGAACTCGGTGAAGCCGTCCCCGCCGGCGGCGAGGAAGTTGTTCACCGAAACGCGGTACGACGCCGCCGGGTCGATCGGCGCGCCGTCGAGCGTCAGGTTCGAAACGCGCGAACCCTGAGCCGCCGACGCCGAGTACGAGTACTTCAGCGACTTCGAGATCTGCAGCGTGCGCACGACGCCGTTGGCCTGCCACTGCTGTTCGAGCACGTTCTTCAGGTTCGCGCCGGTGAGCGTGATCGTCTGCATGATGTTCGCGAACGGCTGCACGGCGAACGCCTCGCCGTAGGTCACGACACCGTCGCCTTCGCCAGCGGGCGACGACGCGTAGGTGAAGTCCGTGCGGATACCGCCCGGGTTCGTCATCGCGATCTGCGCGCCGTTCGACTTCGTGGCTTCGAGCTGGGCGTCGGCGATGACGTCGCCCAGCGGCGACTCACCGGACGCCGCGCCCTTGGCGACCAGATCCGCGGTGATGGTGCCGACGGCCTTGTTCGCGATCGGCGCGGCCTTGGTCTTCGCCTCGTCGATCAGCTTCACCACGTCGGCGTCCGGGGTGACGTCGCGGGTGACGATCTGGTTGTGCGCCTTGGTCTCGCCGCGGACGACGTCGCGGGTCCGGCGGTCGATCTTCAGGTCGACGACCGACAGCAGACGGCCGAACGACGCGCCCTGGATCACCGGACGCGGGGCGCCCTCGGGATCGTTGATCACGCAGTTGTACTGCTGGTGGCTGTGCCCGGTGAAGATGGCGTCCACTTTGGACGTCACCTTCTGCGCGATCGCGGTCGCCGCGCCCGGCTTGACCTTGCACTCGTCCGGACCGGCGGTCTCGGAGTTGTCGCCCTGGTGCAGCAGCACGACCTGCGCCTTGACCCCGAAGAAGTCGAGCAGCTTGGCCGTGCGGTCGATGGCCTGGACCTCTTCGCCGAACTTGAGGCCCTTGATCGCCTCCGGGGTGACGACCTGCGGCAGATCCTTCAGCGTGGCGCCGATGACGCCGATCGGGACGCCGCCGGAGACCTCGATACTGAACGGCAGCAACGCCGGGACGCCGTTCTCGTAGTACACATTGGACCCGAGGAAGGGGAAGTTCGCGCCCTTGAAGGACTCGCGGAACTGGCAGCCGTCGGTGGGATGGCAGCCGCCGTGCTGCATCCGGCGGAGCTCCTTGAGGCCCTCGTCGAATTCGTGGTTGCCCACGACGGAAGCCTCGACGCCGAGCCGGTTCAGCAGCTCGACGGTCGGCTCGTCGTGGAACAGCGCCGAGATCACCGGCGACGCGCCGATGCTGTCACCGGCCGACAGGACGACCGAGTTGCGCGCTTCGCCGCGAAGCTTCTTCAGGTGCGTCGCGAGGTAGGCGGCGCCGCCCGCGTTGACGGTCTTGCCGTCGGGCAGCGTGACACGGCCGCTCGAACCGGATGGCGGTTCGAGGTTGCCGTGCAGGTCGTTGAACGTGATCAGCCGGACGTCGGTGGTCGCCGACGCGGCGGACGCGGGCGCGGCGACGGCGGCCAGCGCGGTCAGCGCGGCACCGGCGACGACGGCCAGGCGGGTGGAGATCTTCATTGTTGGGCGCACGGCGGAGGAGTCTGCCTTGCGGGTTTGACCTTCACCAGAGGAAAAAGGAGGACGATAGGCAACCGTCACATGGCGCGTGAGCTTCCGTCGAGCAGTACCCGCGCGACCAGTTCGGGCTCGTCGTTCATCGGCACGTGCCCGCATCCGCGCAGCACCAGCAGTTCGGCCTCCGGTGCGATCCGGCGCAGTTCGGCGGCCTTCGGGCGGGCGAGGATGCGGTCGCGTTCCGCCCACGCGATGGTCACCGGCACGTCCCGCACGACACCTTCGAACCGGAAACCGCCGCGGGCCTGCTCCAGCGTCGGCCGGAAGCCGGGGCAGCCGGCGAGCGCGCGGATGTCCTCCATGACGACCTGCGTGGTGAGCCGGTCCGGGCGGCCGACGATCATCCCGGTCAGCACCGACCGGCCCGCCGGAGTCGCGGCGAGGCGCCGTGCGGTGCGTTCGGGGATCCGCTCGGCGAGCAGGCGATGGGTGCGCAACATGCTCAGCGCGTACCGCTGCTGCCGCGGCGTCCACAGCCCGGCCGGGGACAACGCCGTCACGCTGCGGACCAGGCCCGCCTCCCCGAGCGCGAGCGACAGCAGCCCGCCGAGCGAGTTGCCCGCGACGTGCGGTTTGCCGAGGCCGAGGTCGTCGAAGAACTTCCCGAACATCTCGACGGCCGCTTCGACGCCGTAACCGCCGGCATGCGGCGCCGATTCGCCGAACCCGGGCAGGTCGACGGTGATGACGTCCCGGTGCGGGGTGAGCAGGCCGAGTACGGGCGACCAGGCCTGACGGCGATGGCCGACCCCGTGGATCAGCACCAGGGGCTCGCCCTTGCCGGCGCGGTCGAAGACGACGTTGTCCATCCCGCGAGGTTAAGCCATTAACTGCTACCGGCGGTAACAGGTAAATAAAGACGTTCGCGCCGACGGGTGACGTCGTTCGGCATCGGCTCCAGTTCACCCGTCGCGATGAACCCGAGCTTCAGGTACAGCCGCCGCGCCCGGTCGTTGTCCTCCGCGACGTGCAGCCACACCTCGCGCGCGCCGTCGTCCTCGGCGGCCGACCGCACCTCGCCCATCAGCCTGGTGCCCAGCCCCCGGCCCCGGGCTTCGGGCGCGACCCACATCGAGTAGAGGATCCAGCCGTCGTCCCGCGCCCGTCCGGCGACGAGGCCGACCGGACGCCCGTCGTCGAAGGCGGCGAACCAGACGTCGCCCGCCAGCTTCGCGAGCCACTCCTCGTCGGATTGCGCGCTTTCGGCCGCGGCGATCGAGCCGTAGTTCTCGGGGGTGTCCGTCAGGGCACGCAGGCGGACCTCGCGGAAGACGTCGAGGTCCGAGGGGACGAGCCGTCGAACGAGCAACATCCGGGCAGAATCCCACGTCGAGCGGTGGATCGGGGAACGAATATCGCCGATCGGCCAAGATCGGGGTCGGCCACTCGGCCGATCCGGCGCCGTCCGCCGCGGCCCTTCGACCGAAGTGGCGGACCCCTCGTGATCCATAACGTCGTGGTCATGACGAACGCACAGGTCACCGCCCTGCAGTACGGCTTGATCGGCTTCTTCGCGCTCTGGGCGACGGTGCTGATCCCGCAGCTGATCGTCCTGCACGCGCGGCACGGCCGAGTGCGGCTTCGTCCCGTCCTGACCACGGCCGCCGTGCTGCTCTACGCGACCATGACGCTGGCCGTCACCTTCCTGCCGCTGCCCGGCCCCGGCGTCAAGCGGCTGAGCCAGACCGTGCAGCTGCAGCCGTTCCAATGGGTCGCCGACATCCACACCGAACTGCTGAAGCACGGGCTGCCGATGGCCGACTGGTTCACCACGCAGACCTTTCAGCAGGCCACCATGAACGTGCTGCTGTTCGTCCCGCTCGGCTTCTTCGCCAGGACGCTGTGGAAGCGCGGCCTCGTCGGCACGACACTGATCGGCCTCGCCGCTTCGCTGCTGATCGAGATCACGCAGCTGACCGCGAACTTCGGCACCGCGCCCTACGTCTACCGGATCTTCGACGTCGACGACCTGCTCAACAACACCGGTGGCGCGATGCTCGGCTGGATCGCCGGGGCCCTGCTGCTCAGCCTCGTGCGCAAGCCCGCTCCCTCAACGGTCGAGCTTCAGCTTCCGCGCCGCGAGCGGGTCGACCTCGCCCAGGTCCGCTAGCCTCGCCTGCCGTCGCTGGGCCGCGCGCCGCGCGGCCCGCCGGTCTTCCGCGATCACCAGCACGGTGGCCACCACGAAGATCAACGCGACCAGGCCGAGGATGAGCGAGAGCTGCAAAACGCCTCCTCGAAGACGACCTTGTGTGCGAGATCACAAACAGTACGCACATCGTGCTGAGTTGACCACCCCTTGAGACGAAAGTGGGTGTCGCAGGTCACTCGGGGCTCGCCGAGAACCAGGTCCGGTCTTCGGTGTGCCACCGTTCGAAGGCCAGGTCTGCGCTGGTCAGCGCGGCTTTCAGGGCCTGCAGGTCCAACCGCCGGCAGGTGAACGCCTGGCTCCACCACCGGGTGCCGGCCGAGTACCGCACGACGGCCGAGAGCAGGTCGCCGTCACGGACGACCTGGCCGAGCCGGACGTCGACCTCGCCGAGCCTGCCGCCCTGACCGTCGCGGACCGAGTCGAACCACTCCGGCGGATGCCATTCGACGAGCACCCGCCCGCCGGGCGCGACATGCGCGCGGGCGGTGGCCAGGAAGGCCGCCCGATCGGCTTCCGAGGCGGTGTTGACCAGGTGGCTGCCGAGCAACAACACGTCGAAGAGCCGGCCGAGCCGCAGGTCTTCGATCTTCGAGCACACCGTCCCGGCGCGGACGTGGGCGAGCATCTCCGGCGAATCGTCCACCGCGACCACCGGATGCCCGAGCTCCAGCAACGCGTGCGTGACCCGCCCGGCGCCGCTGCCGAGCTCCAGGATCGAGGCCCCCGCCGGGACCGCCGCGTGCACGATCCCCGGCTCGTCGCCGGGCGGCAGCAGCCGGTACACCTCCACCGAACACCCGTCCGCCGTGAACGTCCCCTGCTCCATACCCACCAGCGTGCCGGAAACTGGCCCCGTGAGGACCAAACCGACCAAGGACGAGCTGGCCGCCGCCTACGGCAAGACCATCGACGACGTCATCGCGCCCGATCTGGACGTGCTGTTCTGCGGGATCAACCCCGGCCTCTACTCGGGCGCCCTCGGCCTGCACTTCGCCCGGCCGGGGAACCGGTTCTGGCCCGCGCTGTACCGCGGCGGCTTCACCCCGCGCCTGCTCGACCCCAGCGAGCAGGACGAACTGCTCGGCCTCGGTCTCGGCATCACGAACGTCGTCGCGCGGACGACGGCGCGGGCCGACGAGCTGACGCCGGACGAATTCCGGGAAGGCGGCCGTCTGCTCACGGCGAGGGTCGCCGAATTCCGGCCACGCCGGCTCGCGGTCGTCGGGATCACGGCCTACCGGACCGCCTTCGGCCTGCCGAAGGCGAAGATCGGCCCGCAAGACACCGAGATCGGCGGAGCGCGGGTCTGGGTACTGCCGAATCCGAGCGGGCTGAACGCGCACTGGACGCCCGCGGCGCTCGGGGACGAGTTCGGGCGCCTCCGTGCCGAAGTCCACTCTCAGTAGTGAACGGGTCAGGATCTCCCGTCGGCGCGCTCATTCGAGCAAGAGATCCACAACCAGCTGATACGCAGAGTTTGCTGCGACGAGGCGATACATCTATGAGGGGGATATCGCGTCACGTGCTCCGACCTACCGACTCGTAATAGTTACGAGGTGTCATCTCTGTCCGGTCCCGCAGGGGGGACCGGTTGGCGAGGGTGACCACGCCGGGGGGCAGTGGTCACCGAATGGACTTCCGAGTCCTCTCGTCCGGAGATGGCGGGCACGAAAACGGAGGGGTCCGTGATGCGAAGCATCGAGCCGAACCGAACGCAGGCCGGCAGGCCTGGCGGACTGTCGCCAGGCGGCCGCGGACTCGGCGTGGCCGCCGTCGATCCGATCCCGATCTTCTGCGAGGGATTGAGCTCGCTGGTCCACCGCACGCCGGGGCTGACGTGGCTCGGCCACGCGGCGAGCCACCATGCCGCGCTCCAGCTGTGCGAACAGCTCAAACCGGACGTCATCGTGCTGGATTCGGCGCTCGACCCGAACTGCCATCTGTCCCGGCTGCTCAGCGGCGGCGACCCGGCGCTGGTCATCATCACGATGATCAGGGACACCAACCGCACCCAGCAGTACCTCGCCGCGGCGATCGCGGCGGGCGTGCACGCGATCGTGCCGAGGGCGACCGACGGACGGCACCTGGCCGAGGCGATCCGGCGCGCGCACAGCGACCGCCGCTACATCGACCCGACGCTGGCGGCACTCACGGCGCGGCCGAAGCGCCAGCCCGTGCTCCCGAAGCCGGGCGAAGCCCCCAAGCCGGCGACCGCGCGCGGCCTGATGCCGCTGTCCCGCCGCGAGTACCAGGTCCTGCAGCTGGTGGCCGAGGGACTGGAGAACTCCGGGATCGCGAAGATCCTGTTCCTGTCCGTCGAAACCGTGCGGACGCACGTCAAGAGCATCCTGCGCAAGCTTTCGGCCCGCGACCGCACACACGCCGTGACGATCGCGTTCCGCTCCGGCATCCTGGTGGCGAATCCCGACGACGCGCACACCCCGGCGGAGCCGCAGGCGGCCACATCGATCGCGCCGTCACCCCGCTGAACCAGCACCTCGCCCCCCCGAATTGCTGATTTCCACATCACAACAGTGGCCATTCACTTGCCGCCGGTTACCCACAGGTAATATCCTGATGTTACCGGCGAGTAGGGACGTGTGCCCGGCCGGGGAGCCGAACACATTGGAGTGACGAAATGGGCCACTACAAGAGCAACGTCCGAGACCTGGAGTTCAACCTCTTCGAGGTCCTCGGCGTGCAGGACCGCCTCGGCAAGGGCGTCCTCGCGGAATCCGACGAGGAGACCGCCCGCGGCGTGCTGACCGAGCTGAACAAGCTCGCTTCCGGTCCCCTCGCCGACTCGTACGCCGACGCGGACCGCAACCCGCCGGTGTACGACCCGAAGACCTTCTCGGTGAAGATCCCCGAGTCGTTCAAGAAGAGCTACCAGGCGCTGATGGACGGCGAATGGTGGCGGCTGGGCCTGCCGAACGAGCTGGGCGGCTTCGGCCTGCCCCCGACCGTGCAGTGGGCCGCGGCCGAGCTGATCCTCGGTGCCAACGCGCCGCTGTTCATGTACATGGCGGGCCCGAACTTCGCCGGCATCGTCGACAAGAACGGCACCGACGAGCAGAAGCGCTGGGCGCAGATCATGATCGACCGCGGCTGGGGCGCCACCATGGTCCTCACCGAGCCCGACGCCGGTTCCGACGTCGGCGCCGGCCGCGCCAAGGCCGTCAAGCAGGAGGACGGCTCCTGGCACATCGACGGCGTGAAGCGGTTCATCACCTCGGCCGAGAACGACATGGTCGAGAACATCATGCACCTGGTGCTGGCCCGCCCCGAGGGCCCCGGCATCGAGACCAAGCCCGGCACCAAGGGCCTTTCGCTCTTCCTCGTGCCGAAGTTCCACTTCGACGGCGAGACCGGTGAGCTGGGCGAGCGCAACGGCGCCTTCGTCACCAACGTCGAGCACAAGATGGGCATCAAGGCCTCCACCACCTGCGAGCTGACCTTCGGCCAGCACGGCACCCCCGCCAAGGGCTGGCTGCTCGGCGAGGTGCACGACGGCATCGCGCAGATGTTCCAGGTCATCGAGTACGCCCGCATGATGGTCGGCACGAAGGCCATCGCGACGCTGTCGACCGGCTACCTCAACGCGCTCGAGTACGCCAAGGAGCGCGTCCAGGGTGCGGACCTGCCGAACATGCTGAACAAGGCGGCGCCGCGCGTCACCATCACCCACCACCCGGACGTCCGCCGCTCGCTGATGCTGCAGAAGGCGTACGCCGAGGGCCTGCGCGCGGTGTACCTCTACACCGCGACCTTCCAGGACCAGGTGTGGACCGGCGAGGGCGACGAGGCTTCGCGGAAGATCGCGCACGGCGTCAACGACCTGCTGCTGCCGATCGTCAAGGGCGTCGGGTCCGAGCGCGCGACCGAGCAGCTCGTGCAGTCGCTGCAGACCCTCGGCGGGTCCGGCTTCCTGCAGGACTACCCGATCGAGCAGTACATCCGTGACGCGAAGATCGACTCGCTGTACGAAGGCACCACGGCCATCCAGTCGCTGGACTTCTTCTTCCGCAAGATCGTCCGCGACAAGGGCGCTTCGCTGGCCTACGTCGCCGGGGAGATCACGAAGACCATCGAGTCGGAGATCGGCAACGGGCGGCTCAAGAACGAGCGCGGTCTGCTCAAGCAGGCGCTCGAGGACACCCAGGGCATGCTCGGCTCGCTGATCGGCTACCTGACCTCGTCGCAGGAGGACCCGCAGAACATCAACAAGGTCGGCCAGCACACGGTCCGCCTCCTGATGTCGGTCGGCGACCTGCTCATCGGCTGGCAGCTCATCAAGCACGCCGAGGTCGCCATCGGCAAGCTCGACGCGGGCGCGTCGGCGAAGGACGTCCCGTTCTACGAGGGCAAGCTCGCCGTGGCGTCGTTCTTCGCGAAGAGCGTCCTGCCGGAGCTGACGTCGCGCCGCGCGATCGTCGAGGCCGCGGACAACAGCCTCATGGAGATCCCCGAAGCCGCGTTCTAAACGGTTTCGTGACGAAGAGCCCTCTCCGGTCCGGAGGGGGCTCTTCGTGGTTTCGAGGGGGATTTCCGGGGGAATTTCCGTGCTGAGTCCGCCCGTTGGCGGAGACCTCGGCAAAGGAGTCTCAATGACAGTCACCGGCATCATCACGGCGATCGTGGTCGGCCTGATCCTCGGGGTGCTCGGCAGGTTCTTCGCCCCCGGCAAGCAGTCCATCCCGATCTGGCTGACCATCGTCGTCGGTATCGTCGCCGCCTTCATCGGCACCGCGATCGCCCGCGGGCTCGGCTACGCGGACACGAAGGGCTTCGACTGGCTCGAACTCATCACCCAGATCGTCATCGCCGGGATCGGGGTCACGCTGGCCGCCAACCTCTACGGACGCCGCGGTGTCACCCGGTAAGGGGTCTTGAGGCGCGACGAGCCGGTTTCGGTGTCACCGTGGGTTCACTCGATTCTCCAGCGAAGGAGGGACCATGTTGGGTGGCCTTTGGGGCATCATCACCACGATCGTGGTCGGGCTGATCCTCGGCGTCATCGGCCGGATGATCGCGCCCGGCGATCAGAAGATCCCGATGTGGCTGACGATCGTCGTCGGCATCGTCGCCGCGTTTATCGGCAACTGGCTGGCCGGCGTGTTCGGCGTCCGCGACACCGCGGGCATCGACTGGATCCGGCACGCCTTCCAGGTCGGCGCGGCCATCGTCGGCGTCATCGCCGCGGCCGCGATCTACGCCAAGATCAAGGGCGGGCATCGCGCCGCGACCTGACCCAGGACTACGGTCGGCCCCTGTGACCACTCGACTCGAACTCGGTGGCCAGGGGCTGACCTCCCTGTCCGGCATCTCCCTCCCGGCGACGCTGGAGTACCTGGACCTGTACGACAACCGGCTGACGTCCGTTCCCGACGAGCTGTGGTCGCTTTCCGGGCTCCGCGTGCTGAATCTGGCCACCAACCGGCTGACCTCCGTCCCCTCCGCCATCGGCGCCTTGCGGAATCTGCACACGCTGGATCTGGGGCACAACGAACTTTCCGTCCTACCGGACGAACTCGGCGAGCTTTCCGGGCTGACGGAATACCTCTACGTGAGCGACAACCGGTTGACCGAGTTCCCCGCCGCGCTGTGTTCGCTAGGACGGCTGAAATACCTGGGGTGCACGGACAATCGCATCGCCACCCTTCCGGAGGATCTGTCCGGCCTGACGTCGTTGCGTGAATTCCGCTTGTACGGCAACGGATTGACCGGGATCCCGGAATCGATGGGGACGCTTTCCGCGTTACGCGAACTGCATCTGCGAAAGAACCTGCTGACCTCCTTGCCGTCCTCCATCGGGGACCTGAGCGAGCTGCGTCAGCTGGACCTGTGGGAGAACCGACTCACTTCGCTGCCGGAATCCATCACCCGGCTGTCCAAATTGGACAAACTGGATCTGCGGTGGAACAAGGAACTGCGCGAACCTCCGTGGCTCGCGGACTTCGAGGCGCGGGGCTGCATGGTGCTGCGGTGAAGCTCAGGCGCAGATGATCGCGGTCCTCGGCGAGTAGGTCGCGTTGCGGGTCTCCCGGCGGACCTCCGTACCGGTGACGACGTCGACGAGCACGCGGGTGTCCGAGGTGCTGAACCCGGCCGCGCCGGGATCCGGGACGCAGCCGGGCCCCGAGCCCATCTGCACCGGCTGGGGGACGTACGAGTGCCGCACGCCGGCGACGCTCTGCACCGAAAACCGTTTCGTACCCCAGATCCGCACCGTCACCGAGCCGTTCGCGGGGATCACCTGGAGCGCGATCCCGGTCGGGGCGTCGTTGACGATCTGCAGATCGACCGGCGAACCGTCGGTGGTGATCGCCTTGGCGTCGCGCGCGACGGGATACCGGTCCAGGTAGTTGTCGTGCTCCAGATGGCCGCCGTCGGCGAGGCCCGCCAGGTACGCGGCGTTGTAGAGCGTCGTCGCGAGCTGCGAGACGCCGCCGCCGACCACGACCGGCCCGGTGCCGTCCTCGTTCACCGGGGCGGGCACGTAGCCCGCGTCCGCCGTCCTCGCCCCGGAGCGCGCGCCGAGGCTGAACCGTTCGTTCGGCTTCACGATGGCGCCGGAGACCCTGGTGGCCAGCGTCTGCACGTTCGTCATCGCCGGCCCGCTCAAACCGGACGTGGTGAACTCGCCGATGACCTCGTTGATGCCGAGGACGTTCGCCGCCTCGGTGCTGACGGCCGGGCTGCTGGCGTCGTAGACCGCTTTCAGCTCCCGCTCCTCGCTCTTGGCGAGCGTCGAGGTCAGCGAGGAGAACGTGAGGTCCCAGTTGACCTTCCTCGCGTCCTTCGACGGCTGGACCGCCGGCCTGTCGCCGACGAAGACGATCTGCGCGTCGGCGCCGTCGGTCTCGGTCTCCTTGAGCTGCGGCTGCGCCACCGCCCGCAGATTGCCCTGGTCGATACGGACTTCGAGGTTGCCGTCGTCGCGCGCGGCGAACTGGAAGGACCCCGCGATCACATCCGGTTTCAGCGTCGCGTCCTTGCCTTCGCCGCGGATGACCAGCGGCTTCGCGACGGCCGGGACGACGATCTTGACGAGCGCCGCGTGCACGCCCGGCGAAGTCGCCTTCACCGGCGCGACGTTCACCTTGAACTCGACACCGTTGTCGCTCAACCAACCCTCGGTGACCGCGGTGACGGCCTCCTTGAGGTCGGTGAGGGTCTGCCCGTTGCGCGGTTCGACCGCGGCCGGGACCACGCCGCCGTCGGTGCCCGCGACCGGCTGGAAGGTGATGTTCCCTTCGACCGGCGGGCGGTTCAGCTTCGTGGCGGCGAGGTCCGAGACGGCCTTTTCGAGCTTCGGCGCGTCGGTCCAGGTGACGACACCGACCTCGCGGCTGGTGAAGAACGACATCAGCCGCGTGTACGGGCTCAGTGGCTGATGACCGGCGCGGCCCAGCGTCTGCGGCCAGTCCAGGCCGAGACCGGAGGACGTCGGGTACAGCACCGTGCGGACGTCGCCCGCCCGCACCCGCACCGGCTCGATCAGCCTCGGCTCCAGCTCACGGCGAAGTTTCGACTCGGCGTCTTTGTGCGTGAGACCGCCGACGTCGATCCCCGCGACCGTGACGCCGCGCGGGACGTCCCCGGCGCTGACGATCAGATCGACCGCGTACAGGAGCACGAACAGGCCCATGAGCACGCCGGTGACCATGAGGGCCTTGCCGAGGCCCTTGCGGAACTTCGACGCGGGCGTCGGCGGCGGATGCACCACCCTGTCGCCCTCGAAGAGCTCGTCTACCAGGCCCTCGTCGGTTTCCGGGGCCGAGAGGAGATCGTCGGTGAACAGGTCGGCGCCCGGCTCGTCATGGTCTTCGCGCACCGCCCCTCACCACCCCTCCCGTGGCTCGAGTTACAGGTACAACCCCGTGCCGTGTTCGGTCCGTTCGGTCGCCACGGCGTGGATGTCGCGTTCCCGCATCACCAGGTGCCCCTCGCCCTGGATCTCGACCTCGTGCTGGTCGTCCGGGTTGAACAGCACGCGGTCGCCGGTCTTGACGTTCCGCACACTGTTGCCCACGCCCAGTACATCACCCCACGCGAGCCGCCGCGCCACCTGCGCGGTGGCGGGGATGACGATGCCGCCGGAACTTCGGCGCTCCCCGTCCTCGGGGGACAGCTTCACGAGCACCCTGTCCTGCAGCATCTGAATCTCGAGTTTCGGCCGCTCTGACACAAGTACGACTCTACTTACCCGGGTCGCCCGCCATGACCAGGCTCAGCACGCTTTCTCCGCCGGTTTCGAACCGCACCGGCACACCCCAGTCCTGGCGGGTGATGCGGCAAGCGGGATGCTCGCCGCCGTCGTCACAGCTCGCCGCCTGTGCGACGACCTGCAGCACCCCTCCGGTGACGCCCTCTGCGAAGCGGAGCTTGCGGAACAGGTCCGTGCCGACCCCGGCGCCGTCGGCGAGCAGTTCCGGCGGCGACGCGCTGATCTCCAGCCGCGTCGACGGGCCGAAGCGGTCGTCGAGCTTCTCGCCGGGCGGCGGGGTGAAGACGACGGAGAACTCCAGCTCACCCGGCGCGAGCACGGTCGGCGGACGGCGGACCGCGTGCGCGTCCCCGGCCACGGCCTGCTCCCCGAGCGGCACCGGCCCGATCCGGCCGCCCGCCGACTCGACGACCAGCAGTTCGCCGTCGTGCACCAGCAGCCCGGACGGCTCCGCGAGCCCGGTCGCGAGCGTGGTCACCTGGCGGGTGAGCGGGTCGTAGCGGCGGATGGCGCCGTTGTAGGTGTCGGCGATCGCGACGGTGTCGCCGGGCAGGACCGCGAGGCCGAGCGGATGCTGCAGCAGGGCCTTGTCGGCGGGTCCGTCGACGTGACCGAAGGAGAACAGGTCGACGCCGACCGCGGTGTGCACGGTGAACGTCTCGCCCTCGGGCTGGATCCAGCGCAACGCCGACGTCTCCGCGTCCGCCAGCCACAGCTTCTGCCCGTGGGGCGTCAGGCCGGACGTCTGCGCGAAGAACGCTTCGTGGACGTCGCCGTCACGAAGGCCTTCGACGGTCGTGCCCGCGAAGCGGCGGATGGTGCCCGAGACCGGCTCGAACACGCTCAGCGTGTGGTTGCCCGCCATGGCGACCACGACGCCGCCCGCGGGACCCCACCAGGCGACGTCCCAAGGGCTGGTGAGGTCGATGTCGAGCGCCTTGCCGGTGTCGACGCCGTCGCGCCACTGGCGGCCGGTGCCGGCGACCGTGGAGACCTCGCCGGTGATCAGGTCGATACCGCGCAGCCGGTGCCCGGCCGTGTCGGCGACGACGGCGTGATAGCCCGCGCGTTCGGCGACCTCGTACGGCAGCAGGGTGATCCCGGACGGCTCGGTGAAGCTCGCCAGGTCGAACGGCCCGTCCTGCGCGCCGCGCTCACCGCTGCCGAACCGGCGGATGATCGTCTCGCCGTCGGAGGCGAACTCGACGATGGAGTGGTTGCCCGTGTCGGCGACCAGGATGCGGCCTTCGGCGGTGGTGACGGCCTTGCTCGGGAACCGCAGCTCGGTGCGCTGCTCCTCGGCCGGGACGTACGGACTGCCGCCGCGGCGGAGCGTGCCCTTGGCCTCGTGGGTCGCGACGAGGTCGGCGATCACCCGGCGCAGTGCCTCGGCGTGCCCCTCGCCGGCGGCGACGTGGACGACGTAACCCTCGGGGTCGACTACGACCAACGTCGGCCATGCCTTGACCGCGTATTGCGACCAGGTGGCCATCTTCGGGTCGTTGAGGACCGGGTGGTGCACCTCGTAACGCCGCACGGCGGCCTCGATCGCGGCCGCCTCGCCCTCGTGCAGGAATTTGGGCGAATGCACGCCGATGGTCACCAGGACGTCGGCGAACTCGGCCTCCAGCGGGCGCAGCTCGTCCAGCACGTGCAGGCAGTTGATGCAGCCGCTGGTCCAGAAGTCCAGCAGGACGACGCGGCCGCGCAGCCCGGCGAGCGTGATCCGCTCGCCGCCGGTGTTGAGCCACCCGTCACCGGCGAGCTCGGGGGCGCGCACACGGGACTGCGTTCGTGGGGAAGTCACGACATGAGTGAACTACACCCGCGGCCGTGCTGTTCCGAGGTCCAGGCGTTGAGAGGGCGAGCTCACCCCTCGGGAGGAGGCCCATGTGGGTGATGAGGGAGTGGTGTTAAAAGGGAAGGCGCCTTCGCGATGCGCAATTTAGGCTCGAACACATGTCCACTGTTGAGCACGCCTTCACCATCGAGGAGGCACACGACCTCCAGGCGAGCTTGGCCGAACCCGTGCGTCCCGGGTTGAGCGAGGCCGAGCTCGACGACGTCGAAGCCCGTTTCGGCTTCCGGTTCGCCGCCGACCACCGGACGTTCCTGTCCGCCGGGGTGCCGATCGGCGACCGCTGGCCGGACTGGCGCTGCGGCAACCCCGACCAGCTGCGAAAACGCCTGGACTGGCCGGTCGACGGGGTGCTTTACGACGTCGAACACAACGGCTTCTGGCTGCCGGACTGGGGCATGCGCCCGATCGACCTCGCCGACGCGCTTTCACGGGCGCGATCGCATCTGGCGCTCGCGCCGCAGCTGGTACCCGTCTGCGGGCACCGGTATCTGCCCGGGATCGCCGGGAGCACGGGCTATCCGGTGCTGTCGGTGTATCAGACCGACATCGTCTATTACGGCTACGACCTGCGGGGATACCTGCAGCACGACTTCTGCGGCCAGCCGCTGGGCCCGCCGCCGGAGGGCGGGCCGCGGCACGTCGAGTTCTGGTCGCGGTTCGTCGAATGAACGGCCCGTTCATGACTTGAGTTTGTGGGGCGGGACCGCTAGGTGTGGTGGCGTTGAGGATCGTTCGTCACCACATGTGCCCCACGTGGTAGCAAAGGTCCCTTGCTCTTTTCGGTGATCCGGGACCGGCCGTGGTATGGGTCAGGACTCGGCGGCGGCCTTCAGCCGAGCCAGCGTCGCGGCGATGTTCGCCCGGTTGGCGTCGTCCCGCTTCCAGACCCCGGTGAACAGCGACGTCGGCCCGCGCAGCCAGCCCGGCCGCCGGTCCCACGTGCTCTCGACGGCCACGCAACCGTCACCCGACGCCTCGATGTCGTACTGCCAGCGCGCGA
Source organism: Amycolatopsis sp. CB00013 (assembly GCF_001905755.1). Lineage (NCBI taxonomy): Bacteria > Bacillati > Actinomycetota > Actinomycetes > Pseudonocardiales > Pseudonocardiaceae > Amycolatopsis > Amycolatopsis sp. CB00013. The sequence continues at coordinate 1,203,793 of NZ_LIWC01000002.1, forward strand.
CGGGAAGGCCGGCGACGGTGGTCACCTCGAACGCGAACCGCTTGCCCTCGTCGGCGTCCGTGATCGTCGAGAGCGTGCTCCAGCGGCGGAGCCCACGGCGGTTTCGGCCGCGGAACTTGGCGCCGACGGCGGCCCCCGCGGCGCCGACCCAGCGGTGTCCCTCGTATTCCTCGGCCATGCCCGCGAGCGCACCCGGGTCACTGACCAGGGAATACACCTTCTCGGGCGGGGCGGCGATCGCGATCTTTCCGGTGGCGCTGGGCTCTGTCATGACATACCTCCGTACTGAGGGTATGTGAAATACCCTCAGTTGTCCCGACGGAGCATGCGACTGATCCCGGCCGCGACCGTGGTCGCCAGCACCCAGCCCGACGCGGTGAACCCGGCCGCGACCCAGTTGTCCATGCCGTGCATGTACCAACGCGACTTGTTGCCGAAGTCGACGATCGGGACCAGCAGGTCGATCGTGTACAGCACCGGATTCCACTGCAGCCCGGTGTCGTCCTGGTTGACCAGGCAACGCGGCCCGCTCACCGTGAGATTGGGCTTGGTGACGCAGTCGTCGACCCCGAACCCGAACCACAGGCTGCCCAGCACCAACAACGTCAACAGCCAGCCGAGCGCACGCACCGGACGGAAGCCGTAGCCGACCATCGACCGCTGCAACCAGCTCCACACGTGCACGCCGGGCCCGAAGAACTTGAAGCCCTTCGCGAGCGCCTCGTACCGGAACTGCTGTTTCTTCAGCAGCACCGTGGAGGCGTGCTCTTCATTACCGGACGCGCGCAGCGTCGCCGCCAGCTGGTCGTAGGGGCCCGGTCGGTAACCGTCCATCGCCTTGCGCAGCAACACGATCCGATGGTCGATCGCCCGGTCGTCGTCGAGCGCGATGTCCTCTTGCAGTGCGTCGTAACGGAAATCCTCCAGCTCGATCCCCGTCGCCGACGCCCAGAACGCCTCGTTGTCGCCCAGCGTCCCGCAATGCGCCCGGCGCAACACGATCCGGCCGTCCGGTGGGACGGCGGGCGTGAGCAGGAATTCGTCGGCGGACACGTCACTGCCGTCGAGCGCGATCCCGTGCTGCGGCAGGGAACCGAGCCGCGCGCCGCGGAAGTCGACGCGTCGTGCGACCTGCGCGCCGTCGAGGTTGACCCCGCCCTGCGCGACGAACGGACGTTCCTTGTTCTCGGTGAGGATCAGATCCCGGCCGATCCGCGCGGTGCGGACGTCCAGCGAGTAGCTGGTCCGCGTGCGCGCGCCGGGCTCGGTCAGGCTCGTGCCGAAGAGGTTCACGCTGCCGCCGATCTCGGCGCCCTGCAACCGCAAGGTGCCCTGGACGGTCGCGTCCGTGAGCTGGAAGTTGCCCGCGATCTTCGCGCGCCGCGCGGAAAAGACGTCGCGGCGCGGGTGCAGGAACATCGAGTTCCACGCCAGCACGTTCCCACCGACGGTGATGTCGGCCATGCGCAACTGCCCGGACGGCACCCGCAGGCTCGTCGCCTCGAGATCACCGCCGATGGTGGTCCCGTCGAGATGGATCGCGCGGTCGTAGTAAGGAATGCTCTGCCCGCGGACGACCTGGACCTCGGCGCCCGCCAACCGCAGCGAACCGCCGATGCGGGCGTTGACCATCCGCAGCGTCCCGGTGGCCTGCATGCCATCGCTCAGCTCGAGGTTCCCGTTGACCGTCGAGCGGTCCGCGACCAACGCGGGCCGCGGATCGATGTACGGATCATTCGATTTCCACGCGTCGACGACGATCGGCCCGGACTGGTTCACTGAGAGCTTGGCCTCGCGCAGGATGATGTCACTGTCCACAGTGGCGCTCGGCAAGTACATGATCCCACTGGCGGAAAAGCGTTTCCGCTGCGCGGCGGGCCCGTAGTTGTCCACCTCGCACAGCAGGCTGCCGCCGATGTGGATGCCGTTGCCGTTGAGCGCGAAGCCGTCGCGGTTGTTCAGCGTCGCGCCGGAGAAGTTGACGTTACCGCCGGCCCGCATACCCGGGATGCGGACTTCTCCGTTGGCCACCAACCGATACGCCAGCAGCGCGCCGACGATGTTGACCCGGTCGGCCTGGATCGCCTTGCCGCGAGGATGCGTGATCACCGTGCGGGTCAGTACGACCGAACCCTCGATGACCGCGTCGGTGAGATTGACCGCCGCGTTCGGCATCCCGCGCTCGCGATCGTCACCGCGCTGGACCGTGGTCTCCTCGATCTCGTGTTCGGCGTCGACGTGCACGACACTGCGGATGAGGCGGACGTCGTTGCGGGTGCGGAGGTTGCGCGCCTTGAGCCCGGGCAGCCAGCACTTGCGGAACACGAGCCCGAGCAGATGCGCCTCACGGACGTCCGGCGGATGCTCGAACCGGCACCGCTCGAACCGGAACAGATACTTGATGTCGGCGGCGCGCAGATCGAGCGTCCCGGTGATGTACGCGTCCTCGACCTGCACGATCGGCGCGTTGGTCGCCTGGCGGCGCCACCGGAGCAGCCCCGTCGTCCCCGGCTTCATCAGCTCGGACGCCGGAACCTCGTACCGCTTGTCGGGGTTCGGGTCGAACGGGTCGAGCGGCGGCAAGGACGTGTCGCCGTTCTGGTCACCTTCCCCCGGATCGCGCGGCCCGTTGTTGCGCCGAAAACCCGGCATCGTTTCGCTTCCCTCCCCCGTCGTTCCTCGGCCCCCAGCGAAGCCGATCACGCACGGGGTTCGCAAGTGGCCCGGGACAGTGGACCGGAACCTGCCACGGGATCGCGACGGCAGAACGGCCGCCCCGGGTGCTGGAACAGGCCGTTTGCGTCCGCGGTGGTGATCTTGGGCGGATTCGCCGCCGGTGTCCTGTTTCACCGCCGCGGTCACTCACCGGAGTCAAGACAAATCACGCCGACTTCCCATCTTTCGATGGTGATCTTTCACGAAGGGGCTGATCAACGGTTTACCTGCTGCTATCGTCACCGATCGGAGTCATCGGGGAACTACGGGTAGGTCGCGCCCCATCGCGACCCGTGCGGGGAGGCACGAAATGACGAGACCAGGAAGCGGCCCCCAAGGGGTCTACGACCAGATCAACGGGCCGGGGCCGCAGGCGCCTCCTCCGAACTCGGGGTTGATTCAGGGCGCTGCCGCAGCGCCGCCGTCCCCTCCGCCGCCGAATTACGGCGAACTGGGCAGCGGACAAGCGAAGGCCGACTTCGCAGCCGCCTCGGCGAATGGTGGCTGGGAGTTCGATCCTGCCGCTATGGACGCCGTGATCAAGTCCCTCGAAGACTGCCTCGAGAGCGACTTCCGGAAGGCACGTCGCGAGGCCGACGTACTGAATCAGATCCAGCCGCCGGGCCATGAAGTCGGCAGCGAGGGATACACGGCCGCTGCGAACAACTCGGGAAGCTCCTACCAGGCCTTCATGCAGGGGGCCTGGGACTACACGAACTCGTACCTGGACACTTTGAGGCAAATCCGGACTGCGTACCAGAACCAGGATCAAGCAGCCATCGACGCACTCCGCCAGATCGGGAAGGCCGACTGATGCCCCACGCCAGGAAGTTCGTGTCCGTAGCCGCAGTGAGCGGTTTGCTGCTGATGAGCGGATGCAGCGATCCAAAGACGGGCGATGCGACCTCAGCCGCCCCGACCGCGCCCACGTCGGCCCGGCTACCGGCGAACGGCGCTCCTGCTGTGACGAATCCGATTCTGAACACCACCCAAGCCGAATCGGACCCGTGTAGCACGGTGGCCACCGCTCAGATCGAGGAACTCGGCGGAAAGGTCGAGAAGACAGAGGTCGACGACGGGACTTTCGGAAAAAGCTGCGGCTGGATCTTCGAGGCCGGGCCAAGCAGCGTGACCGCAGGCCTTCTGCCTGGCAATAAGGAGGGGCTGAGCAGCCTCTACGCGAAACACGCGCAGGGCGGGCTCTCCACCTTCAAGCCGATCGACTCGATCGAAGGATATCCAGGCGTCATCTACGACAACGGCGGAGAAGGCAAGGGGCGGTGCGTACTCGCGGTAGGCGTGCGTGACGACCTTACCTATACGGTCACGCCGCTCCTGGCCACTGGAAACCCCATGCTGTCCGATCCCTGTGGTCTCGCTACCAAGGTTGCTGCCGCAGCGATCAAGAAGCTCAAAGGAGCTTAGGCCATGACCTATAGCGGCTGGGAGATATTCACCAAACTCAACGCCAATCCGTCCACGACGGAGACCCTCGACAAGGCGCAGGTCGCCTCACACAAGTTGATGGTGTTCCATGAAAACTTCAGCAAGGCCATGGAGACCAGCCAAACGGCGCTGACGTCCTTTTGGAAGGGCAAGGCCGCCGACAGCGGAACAGCAGGCCTCGCCCCGCTCATCGCGACCTCCAAGATCGCCGGCGAGAACATGGACCGCGCTCGCCAGTCGATGTACGACCAGAACGCCTCTTTCCATTACACGCGCGGCAATGTCCGTCCCGTCGAGAAGGAACGCGCGGGGGACAACGGGCCCGGCGACATCCTGTCCATCGGCGCGAGTGACGACGAGATCGCGGCGGCGAAGTTCGACTCGGACACCAAGCACAACGTCGAGATCTACGAGCCGTACTACCAGAGCACCCAGCCGCGGCAGCAGTCGCTCGCGCCGGTTTATCCCGCCGCACATGATCCGAACGTTTCGGCGGGGCCGATCACGCCGGATCCGATCGATCCCGGGCAGACCAAGGTCAGCGGGTTCAGCGGCGGGCCGGGCGACTCCGGGCGGCACAGTGGTCCGGGTGGGTACACCGGCGGGCCGAGTTCGTACAGCGCGCCTCCGGGGGCCGAGGGGTATCAGGCGCCGAGGCCGCCGCAGGTTCCGCCGGCGCCGAGGGTGCCGCAGGTGCCGCGTCCGGTTCCGTCACCACAGCCGAACGATCGGACCCAACTGTCCCATTGGGACCCGAAAACGCAGGTGCGGCCGGGCGACCACCGACCGCCCTCGTTCGGTCCCGGGCCAGGGAGCGGGCCCGGTGGCGGCAACGGATTCGGGCCGGGATCGGGCGGATTCAGTGGCGGTTTCGGGCCCGGCGGCGGTTTCGGGCCGGGTGGGTCGACGGGCGGGCCGGGGAGCATGGGGCCCGGTCGCGGTGTCGGCGCCGCAATGCCCGGTGAAGGGCCGATGCGCGGTACGCCGGCGGGCGGCGCCGCGGCGGCGGGTCGTGCCGGCGCGCCGGGTATGGGCGGCGGCGGGATGGGCGCCGGTGCCGGCAAGGGCAAGGGCGGCGAGGACGAGGAGCACCAGCGCAAGATCACGCTGCAGGAAGAGGACGGCGACTCCCTCTTCGGCGGTTACGACGGTGACAAGCCGGTTCCGCCGGTGATCGGCGCGTAACGTGCTGCAGAAACCCGTCGAACTGACGCTCCAGACCTACGAAACCTTGCTGGACCAGCACAATCTCGGCGACATCCATCCGACGCTCGTCCGCGGCGCGCAGTGGTATCTGCCCGAGGAACGGCGCGAGCTCGCCGCCACCGCGCAGTCCGAATTGGACAGACAGGGACTGCTCAGGCGCGGCAAGATCGACGACGAATTCCTCGACACACTGCGCTTCCTGCAGCGGCCGGCGGTGGAGTACTACTCGTGGGTGAAGTCCGAGGGACGGGAACGGACGGTTCGCGCCGCGGGCAGTGGCCGGGAAGCGGTCAACGTCGTTTTGGTCGACAAGGTCGTCTACCTGACACCGACGCGGCCGGACACGCTGGCGCAGGATTTCACCGGTCTGCTCCCCGAGGCGCCCGCCGCGCGCACGCCGTCTTTGAACTGCTCGGAAGCCGATCTTCAGGTCCTGATGAAGGGCGAAATGCTCACCGGCAGCGGCCCGAGCATCCGCGACGCCAAGAAGATCCTCCAGTGGATCCGGTCGCCGTACACCTTCTTCGGACGGCTTTACGTCGCCATCCGTGACGGCGGCGGCAACCGGAAACGCGTCGAAAGGCCGCCGGGCTGGATGGACACCGAACACGGCCGCGTCGTGTTCGGCCCGGACGCCAAGGGCTGGGTGAGCCTCATGGGCGCCGGGCCGCACGAAATCGTCGCGAAGGTCGTCCAGCTGGAGTCGCAGCTTCGCGGACGCTAGCCCTGGTGGTTCGGGTTCAGGACCCGCGAGAGGAACGTCTTCGTGCGCTCCTCCTGCGGGTCCCCGATCACCTGGTCCGGCGAGCCCTGCTCGACGACGACGCCGCCGTCCATGAACAGCACGATGTCGGCCACTTCACGCGCGAACTGCATTTCGTGCGTGACGACGAGCATCGTCATGCCCTCTTGCGCGAGTTGCCGCATGACCGCGAGAACGTCGCCGACCAGTTCGGGGTCCAGCGCCGACGTCGGCTCGTCGAACAGCATGACGTCGGGATCCATCGAAAGCGCCCTGGCGATCGCGACGCGCTGCTGCTGCCCGCCGGAAAGCTGTGTCGGCAGCGAAGACTCCTTCTCCGCCAGCCCGACCTTCGCGAGGTTTTCCCGCGCGACGCGCTCCGCCTCTTCCTTGCCGCGCTTCAACACCTTGCGCTGAGCGACGGTGAGGTTTTCGAGCACGCTCAAGTGCGAGAAGAGGTTGAACGACTGGAAGACCATGCCGATCTTCGTGCGGGCGCCGTCGATGTCGACGTCCGGGTCGGTGATCTCGCTGCCGTTGACCACGATCTTGCCCTGCTGCGGTTCCTCGAGGAGGTTGACGCAGCGCAGCAGCGTCGATTTGCCGGAACCCGACGGGCCGATGATGCAGACGACCTGGCCCCGCTGGACCTCCAGGTCGATGCCCTTGAGCACCTCGAGCTCGCCGAACGCCTTGTGCAGTCCCGAAACTTCGACGATCGTCTGGGTGCTCATACCGTTCCTCCGCCGGGCACTCCGGCTCCGTATTTCTTCTCTAGCCGCTGCTGCAGGATCGACAGCGGAATGGTGATGACGAGGTAGCACAGACCGGCGACGACGATCGGGGTCAGGCCCTTGGCCTCAAGCAGCGCCTGACGGCTGAACTGCGCGAGTTCCTGCTGCGCCGGGGTGGTGCCGAGCAGGAACGCGAGCGAAGAGTCCTTCGTCAGCATGATCAGCTCGTTGGCCAGCGGCGGCAGGATGATCCGGAACGCCTGCGGGATCACGACGGTGATCATCGTGCGGGCGGGTGACATGCCGAGCGAACGCGCGGCCTCGACCTGTCCGCGCGGCACCGCCTGGATACCGGCGCGAATGGTCTCCGCCATGTAGGCCGACGACACGATGCCCAGCGCCAGCATGATCGACACGTTCCGCGGCAGGAACACGTTCGGGAAGGCGATCGGCACCCCGACACCGACCGCCAGGAAGATCAGCAGCGCGGGCAGGCCGCGGAAGAACTCGATGTACCCGCGCGCGAACCAGCGGTACGGGCCGACCGAAGACAGTCTCATCAGCGCGAGCAGGAGCCCGAGGCCGAGGCCGAGCGCGAAGCCCAGCGCGGTGAAGACGATCGTGTTCTTCAGTGCGACGGTGATGACGTCCGGGAACTGCTTCGCGGCGACTTCGAGGTCGAAGAACGCCTTGCCCAGCCGTCCCCAGTCGGCCAGCAGCGCGAACACCACGACGATCACCAGCAGCAGACCGTACTGCGCCCACCGGAACGCCGATCGTCGCTGGCGGCGGCTCAGAGCCATTTCTCTCCTCAAACAGGTGGTGACAAGCCTGTGGCCGGTGCACTGGGCACCGGCCACAGAGGACGGATTATCAACCGGCGGCCGGGCTGCCCGGCTGCCAGGTCGGCGCCTTGCCGAACCACTTCTGGTAGATCTGCGCGTACGAGCCGTCGGCGACCGAAGCCTTGAGGACCTCGTTGACCTGGTTGACGAGGGCGGTGTTACCCGACTTCACGCCGATACCGTAGAACTCGTTGGTCTTGAACTCCGTGACGACGGTCGTGTCCGGGTTCGTCTTCACGAAGTCGTAGAGCACACCGTTGTCGTTGATGCCCGCGTCGATCTGGCCGCTCTTCACCGCCTGCTCCAGCAGCGCGAGGTCGTCGAAGGTGACGATTTCGGCGCCGACGGCCTTTTCCTTGCCGTAGTCGGCGCCGGTGGTGGCCGACTGGACGCCGATCTTCTTGCCGGCGACGTTGCTCAGGTCCTTGATCGGCGAACCGGTCTTGACCAGCAGCGCCTGCGACGCCTCGAAGTACGGGTCGGAGAAGGCGAACTTCGCCTTGCGCTTGTCGTTGATCGTCATCCCGGCGGCGGCGAGGTCGCACTGGCCCGTGTTCATCGCCTCGCCGGACTCGATGTTCTCGAAGGCGATGTCGACGATGCTCTGCTCGACGCCCAGCTTCTTCGCCACGAGGTCGACCAGGTCGACGTCGAAGCCGACGATCTTGTCGCCCTGCTTGACCTGGAACGGCTGGTAGGGCAGGTGCGTGCAGGTGGTGAGCTTGCCGGAGGCGACGAGCTGGACGCCACCGGCCGCGGTGCTCTGCCCACCTTCTTCGCCACACGCGGTCAGCGCACCCGCGGCTAGGGCGAGCGCCGGGATCAGGGCGAGCGCTTTCAATCGGGCCACGTCGTCACTCCTTGTAGTTCCCATGTGTCGAGAGCATGCATAGTGCCACTCATCCGGCGGCAAGCACAGCACCGAGACGTTACAGCGCTGTTTCCAGCGAAGATCGTCCCGACAACGGGAGGGAGCCGACCTCGGTCCCGGTGGGTCGCGACAGAGGTTCAACCGGCCCAGCACGGGAAACACGATGGGGCGCCGAAGCGCCCCATCGCCGCCCTATCTACTTGGGCCAATATTGGAACCTGTAGCCGTTGTAGCAGATACCCGCACAACTGGGGTCGACAGGAAAGTACTCGAGCGGCCCGACGTTGTAATACCGGGCGAATTCGCTCCGCTCACGGATACAGCTATCGTAGTTGTGACCGCACCAGCGACTCGTGACATCCGTTACGCCGACACTGGTCGACGGCGCCGCGGCACCGCCCTGAGCTGCCATCGCGACACCCGGAACGGCCAGCGCCGCCACTGCGGCACCGGCCACGACGAACGTTTTCACAAGATTCTTCACAATTCCCCTTGTAAATTGCAGGTGAAATTCAGAGCCTGCTTATCCAGCAGGTAATACGCGAATCAACGAGTTTTACGCATGGCGAAACGCCGAACAGAATCCAACCTTCCCCAGTCAGGTTCGAATACGCCCGGCGAGGCTAGCATCAGGCTGATCATTCCGCCAAGCCAACCCGGGCATCTCGCGCCGAACGGGGTACATAGGTCACGATGACCCCCATGAACAACAACTCGGCGCCCCGTCTCCCCCCTGCGGGCCGCCGCCCGCGGACGACGACGTCGGCCCGGCGCGCGGCGAAACCCGGGGCGCAGTTCGACGGCTATCTCTCGCCGTCGCGGCCGCACGCGGGCGCGTACGACGAGATGTTCACCGCCGACGGCACGGTCCGCCAGCCGTACCGCGCGCTGTACGAATCGATCTCCGCGCTGACGTCGGCGGACCTTTCGTCCCGGTCGGCGGCGATCGACCGGGCCATGGTGGACCAGGGCATCACGTTCTCGCTGTCGGGCCAGGAACGCCCGTTCCCGCTCGACCTGGTGCCGCGCGTGATCACCACCGCCGAATGGAGCAAACTCGAACGCGGTGTGGCGCAACGGGTCCGCGCGCTCGAAGCCTTTCTCGCCGACGTGTACGGCGACCGGCAGATCCTGCGTGACGGCGTTCTGCCGCGACGGCTGATCACCTCGTGCGAGCATTTCCAGCGCGAGGCGTTCGGGATCAATCCGCCCAACGGCGTCCGCATCCATGTGTCCGGTGTGGACCTGGTGCGCGACGAGGAGGGCACCTTCCGGGTGCTGGAGGACAACCTCCGCAACCCGTCCGGCGTGTCGTACGTGATGGAGAACCGCCGCACGATGGCGCGCGTGTTCCCGGACCTGTTCGCCCAGCACCGGGTGCGCCCGGTCGGCGATTACGCCTCGCATCTGCTGCGCGCGCTGCGGGCGGCGGCCGCGGCGAACGTCGCCGACCCGATGGTCGTCGTGCTCACGCCCGGCGTGCACAACTCCGCGTATTTCGAGCATTCGCTGCTGGCCCGGCTGATGGGGGTCGAGCTGGTCGAGGGCCGCGACATGTTCTGCCGGGACAACGTCGTCTACCTGCGCACCACCGAGGGCGAGCGGCAGGTCGACGTCATCTACCGGCGGATCGACGACGAGTTCCTCGATCCGGTGCACTACCGGCCGGATTCCGTGCTCGGCGTGGCCGGCATCCTCAACGCGGCGCGCGCGGGCAACGTGGTGATCGCGAACGCGGTCGGCAACGGCGTCGGTGACGACAAACTCGTCTACACCTACGTGCCCGAGATGGTGAAGTACTACCTCAACGAGAAGCCGCTGCTGCCCAACGTCGACACCTTCCGGTGCTGGCTGCCGGACGAGTTCGACCACGTCATGCAGCATATGGACGAGCTGGTGATCAAACCGGTCGAAGGTTCGGGCGGGTACGGCATCGTGTTCGGCCCGGAGGCGACGCAGGCCGAGCTGACCGCGCTCAAACGCAAGGTCCGGGCGCACAAACGCGGCTGGATCGCCCAGCCGGTGGTCCAGCTGTCCACCGTTCCGTCCAAAGTGGACGACAGACTGGCGCCACGGCACGTCGATCTCCGGCCGTTCGCGGTCAACGACGGCAAGGAGATCTTCGTCCTGCCGGGCGGACTGACCCGGGTCGCGCTCCCGGAGGGCAGCCTGGTCGTCAACTCGTCGCAGGGCGGCGGCTCCAAGGACACCTGGGTGCTCGCGCCGCGATCCTCGACGGCGGAACGGGAACTGGAACGGCCCGCACTCGGCGCACTGTCCCAAGTGGACGGACTGGTCGCCGAACAGGGCCCGGAGCTGACCACCACCCAGCAACAGCAGCAACAACAGGCATAAGGGAGGTTGATGTGCTCGCCCGCAACGCGGAATCGCTGTACTGGATCGGCCGGTACGTCGAACGCGCCGATGACACCTCCCGGATCCTCAACGTCTCCGTGCATCAGCTGCTCGAAGACGCGAGCGTCGACCCGGACCACGCGAGCCGCCAGCTGCTCGCCGTCCTCGGCATCTCGCCGGAGGGCATGGACACCCTCGACGTGTGGAAGCTGACCGAACTGGTCGCCTACGCCAAGGACAATCCGGCGTCCATCGTCGGCTCGATCAACTCGGCCCGCGAGAACACGCGCGGTGCCCGCGAGGTCGTCTCGACCGAGCTGTGGGAATGCCTGAACGCGACGTGGAACGCGGTGCCGGACAGGCAGCGGTACGCGCGCCGCGCCGGGCCGCACGCGTTCCTCTCCTTCGTGGAGGAGCGCGCGGCGATGTTCGCCGGGCTCGCCGATTCGACGATGAGCCGCGACGACGGCTGGCTGTTCATGGTGCTCGGGCGCTCGGTCGAACGCGCGGACATGGTGGTGCGGCTGCTGCTCTCGCGAGTGCAGGACAGCGCGTCGTCACCCGGCTGGATCACCGTGCTCCGTTCGGCGGGCGCGCAGGACACGTACCTGCGGACCTATCGCGGCGCGCTCGACGCCGCCCGGGTCGTGCAGTTCCTGTTGCGGGACACGCTCTTCCCGCGTTCGGTGTTCCACGCGTTGCGCCAGGCGGAGGAATGCCTGGAGCGGCTGGACCCCGGCGTCAACTCGCGTGCCAACGAGAAGTCCGAGGCGCTGCGGCAGCTCGGCCGCGCGCGCAGCGAGCTGGAGTTCCTGCGGCCGTCGGATCTGCTGGAGGACCTGCCGAAACGGCTCGGCGCCCTGCAGACCTCGATCAAGGACATCGGCGACGCGGTTTCGGTGCAGTACTTCCATTCGTCGCCTTGGGTGGCCTGGAGCGGTGCGGAGGTTTCGCTGTGACCTGGCAGCTTCGGGTGGCCCACCGGACCGGGTACCGGTACGCGACCCCGGCCACGCAGTCGTACAACGAGGCGCGGCTGACCCCGCGCTCCGATCGGCGCCAGACCACGGTCGTGAACCGGGTCGAGACGACGCCGGCGACCCGTGCTTACCGGTACACGGACTACTGGGGCACCGTCGTGACTTCGTTCGACCTTCACGCGCCGCACACCGAGTTCACCGTGCTCGCGACGTCGGTGGTCGAGACCGCCGACGAAGGCGAGCCGGTCCGTTCGGCGACGTGGAAGGATCTGCGCGGCGACACCGTGGTTGACCACCGCACCGAGTACCTGACGCCGACGCCGTACACGCCCCGCGATCCGGAGCTGACGAAGGTCGCGCGTGAACTGCGGAAGGGGCTCGACCCCGCGGAGGCCGTGCTCGCGGTCTGCGAATGGGTCAACCAGCAGCTGAAGTACCAGCCTGGGACGACCGGTGTGCACAGCACGGCGACCGACGCGTGGCGTGCGCGCGAAGGGGTTTGCCAGGACTTCGCGCATGTCACGCTGGTGATGCTGCGCGCGATCGGCGTCCCGGCGCGCTACGTCTCCGGGTATCTGCACACGAAACCGGAGGCGAAGCTCGGCGAGACGGTCGAAGGCGAAAGCCACGCCTGGGTCGACGTGTGGACCGGCGGCTGGTGGGCCTACGACCCGACGAACGCGATCCCGGTCGGGCCGCGGCACGTCTGGGTCGCGTACGGCCGCGACTATGCCGACGTACCACCGCTCAAGGGCATCTTCACCGGTGGCGGTCAGTCCACTTTGGACGTCTCGGTGCAGCTGACCCGGCTGACCTAGGCACGTCGTCGCAGCAGCAGCCAGAGGAGATAGGCACCGCCGAGGGCTGCCGCCACGACGCCCGCGGGCAGCAGCGAGGACTCCAGCAGCCGCTGGCCGAGGTAGTCCGCCGCGACGACCAGCACCGCGCCGACGAAGGCCGAAGCCGCCAGGTTGGGCCCCGGCAGACGCGTCATCCGGCGCGCGAGCTGGGGCGCGGCGAGCGCGATGAACGGCAGCGGCCCGGTCGCGGCGGTGGCGGCGGCCGCCAGCGCGACCGCGACCAGCACCAGGGTCAGCCGCACGCGGTGGACGTCGACGCCGATACCGGTGGCGGTGTCGTCGCCCATCTCCAGCATGCGCAGCGCGCGGCCGTTGACGAACACGATCGGGGCGAGCACCGCCACCGCGACCGCCAGCGGCACGAAGAAGCCCCAGTCGCGGCCGGCGAGGTCGCCGACCAGCCAGCCGACGGCCTGCGCGGCGGCTTCTAGGTTCGCCTTCACCAGCAGATACGAGTTCACGCCGACCAATACCGCGCTGACCGCGATCCCGAGCAGCACCAGCCGCGAACTCAGCAGACCGTGCGGCGCGCACAAGGCCATCACGACCAGCGCTGTCAGCAGCCCGCCGACCAGCGCGCCGACGGAGACCAGCCCGGGGCCGGAGCCGAAGAGCAGCAGGGTCACGATGCCGCCGGTCGCCGAGCCGGTGGTGAAGCCGATGACGTCCGGGCTGCCCAGCGGGTTGCGCGTGATCGTCTGGAAGACCGCCCCGGCCAGCGCCAGCGCGGCCCCGACGAGGATCGCGACCAGTACCCGCGGCAGCCGTCCCATGACGACCAGGTACTGCGCCTTCGTACCCGAACCCGCGAGTGTGGCGAGCACTTCGCCGGGGCTCATTTCGTAGTCGCCGGTGCCGACGGAAAGCACGACGAGCGTCAGCGTCACCAGGGCCAGCACGGCGACGACGATCACCGATCGTCTGTCCACACCAGACTCACGGCGTACCAGCTCGGTCATCGGCGCACCGCCTTCAAGCGCCGGGCCACGATCACGAACGCGATCCCGCCGACGACGTCGGTCATCACGCCGACCTGGATCTCCCCCGGCGAGCCGAGCAGGCGGCCGAGGACGTCGCAGCCGAGCAGCAGCACCGGCCCGAGCAACGCCGAAATCAGCATCACCCACCGCTCGTCCTGGCCGATCAGCGTGCGGACGACGTGCGGGATCATCAGGCCGACGAAGGCGATCGGCCCGCAGGCCGCGGTCGCCGACGCCGAAAGCAGACCGACGGCGACCATCCCGGCGACGCGGACGAGCGCCGGATTCGCGCCGAGGCCGCGTGCCGTGTCCTCACCGAGCGCCAGCGCGTTCAGCGCGCGGGCCAGCACGATCGCGATCACCACCCCCGCGACGAAGAACGGCAGCAAGACCGACAGCTGATCCAGATTCCGGTTCACCAGCGAGCCGACCAGCCAGAACCGCATGGCCTGCAGGTTGTGCGTGTTGACCATCTGCATGCCCTGGTTGATCCCGACGAACACCGCCTGGACGGCGACACCGGCCAGCACCAGCCTCAGCGGGCTCGTCGCCCCGCGTGTCCCGCCGATCACCGAGACCAGCGCGGTTCCCGCGAGTGCCCCGGCGAAGGCGAACCAGACGTACTCGCCGGGCGAAGTCACCGAGAACAGCGTCGAGCCGAGCACGATCGCGACGGCGGCGCCGTGGTTGATGCCGAGCAGACCGGGTTCCGCGACCGGGTTGCGCGTGATCGCCTGCATGAGCGAGCCCGCCAGCGCGAGCGCCATCCCGACCAGGACGCCGAGCACCGTGCGGGGCAGGCGATCGTCGCGGACGACGACGTCGCTGTAGCTCCCGTCGTAGGCGAAGAGGGCGTGCAGGACTTCGCCGAGCGAGAGGCGGTTCGAGCCGAAGCCGATCGACAGCAGGATGACCGCGACGAGCGCTGTCAGGGACCCCACGAGGACCAGCGTTCTCACAGAAACGCTGGTCCTCATGGTCGTGCCGCGCTCCGTGACCTGGACCATGGCGTCCACGATAAGGGAAGGCTAGCCTAACGACGAAATCCGGTTCGACGGCGAAAGAAGATCTCCATGCACCTCTCCCGACGCGGCTTTCTCGCCGGCACCGCGGCGCTCGGCGCCACCGGCCTCCTGACCGCCTGCGGCTACCAGGACGAGACACCCACGCAGGGAGCGGGCGCGACCTGGTCGTTCACCGACGACCGCGGCCGGAAACTCGAAGGCGAGCGGCCGACGCGGATCGTCGCGCAGGTGACCGCGGCGGCGGCGCTGTGGGACCTCGGCGTGAAGTCGGTCGGGATCTTCGGTCCGTCGAAGTTCGCCGACGGCAAGCCGGACCCGCAGGCGGGCGGCGTCGACCTCAACACGGTGACCTCACTCGGGAACGTGTGGAACGAGTTCAACTTCGACAAGTTCGTCTCGCTGAACCCGCAGCTGCTGATCAGCGTGATGTACCTCAAGGACCAGATGTGGTACGTCCCGGACACGCAGACCGAGAAGATCGACAAGGCCGCGCCCAGCGTCGGCGTCCGGCTGCAAGACATCTCGATGCCCGAAGGGATCGCGAAGTTCATCGCGCTCGCGAAGGCGCTCGGCGCCGACACCGAGACTCCGGCGATCAAGGCCGCGAAGGAGGAGTACGAGAAGGCTGACGCCGCGCTCGCCGAAGCGGCGAAGAAGGCCGCTGGGCTGAAGATCCTCCTCGTGTCCGCGCAGAAGGACGCCGTCTACGTCTCGAACGCGCCGAAATTCGCGACCTCGAAGCACTACCAGAGCAAGGGACTCGACTTCGTCACGCCGGAGGCGCCGGACGAGAGCCAGGGCGGCTACTACCAGCAGATCAGCTGGGAGAACATCGGCAAGTACCCAGCCGACGTGATCATGTACGACAACCGCGGCGGTTCGCTTTCGCTCGGCCCGGACGGGCTCGGCGGCGTGCCGACCTGGGCACAGCTGCCCGCGGTGAAGGCCGGGAAACTGATCCCCTGGAACAACGAGACGCCGTTCTCGTACCAGCGTTTCACGCCGCAGCTGACGGAACTCGCCGCGGCGCTGAACAAGTTCGCCTAGCCCAGGAACTCCCGTAACGCCGCCGCGAGGTCGGCCGGGTTGTCCTCGGCCATGTGGTGCCCGGATTCGATCGCGAAGCCGCGGACGTCGTCGGCCCATTCGCGCCACACCGCGATCGGGTCGCCGTACAGCTCGGCCATGTCATCCCGGCTGGACCACAGCATGAGGACGGGACAGCCGAGCTTCCGCCCGGCCACCTTGTCGGCGTCGTCGGCTTCGCGGTCGGGCCCGAGGCCGGCGCGGTAGTCCTCCAACATCGCGTGGACCGTCTCGGGATCGTGGATCGCACGCAGGAAGTCGGCGTGGTTCTCCGCGCCCATCGCTTCGGGATCACCGCCGTACCAAGCGTCCGGGTCGGCGTTGATCACCCGCTCGGCGGGTTTCGCGAGCTGACCGAAGAAGAACCAGTGCCACCATTTCCGCGCGAAGGTCGCGTCGGCCCGCGCGAGCGCCTCACCGATCGGGACGCCGTCGAGGACGACCAGCCTGGTGACCGCTTCGGGGTGATCCATGGCCAGCCGATGCGCCACGTAGCTGCCGCGATCGTGCCCGGCGACGGCGAACCGTTCATGCCCGAGGTGCCGCATGAGGGCGACGATGTGCCTGGCCATGGCACGTTTCGAGTGCGCCGAGTGGTCTTCGGCGGTCTCGGGTTTCGAGGACTGGCCGTAGCCGGGGAGATCCGGGCAGACGACGGTGAACGCGTCCGCGAGCCGCGGCGCGACGTCGTACCAGGTGGTGTGGGTGCGCGGATGTCCGTGCAGGAGGACGAGCGGCGGCCCCGATCCGCCGTGGCGGACCCTGAAGGTCACTTCGCCCGTGTCGACGTTTTCGAGCTCGAAGCCTTCGAACATGATCCTCCCGCGCGTGCAATGAAAGGTCCTTTCCTAGCGAATTTTGCTAGGAAAGGACCTTTCATTGCAGCGTGAGCCGGGAGATCAGCTCTTGGCGTGCGCGTCCAGGATGTGCGCGACCGCCTCGGTGATCCGCTGCGCGAAGTCGATGTTCAGCCACTCGTCCGGCACGTGGATGTTCGAGTCCGGCCCGCAGGCGCCGGTGACCACGAACTGCGCGTCCGGGTACTTCTCGCCGAGCAGCCCCATGAACGGGATCGACCCGCCCATGCCGAAGCTCTTGTGCGGCTCGCCGAAGACCTCGCCGCTGACGTGGTGCAGCACCTCGTCGAGCCACGGCGCGGTGTCCGGAGCGTTCCAGCCGTTCTCCGCCTGGAAATCGCCGAGCTCGACCGAAGCGTCGTAAGGAACGTCGGTGGTGAGGACGCGGCGGACCGCCTCCATCGCGGCCTTCGCGTCGGCGGTCGGCGGCAGGCGGAAGCTCAGGGTGAGCGTGGTGCTGTCGCGCAGCACGTTGCCCGCGTCGGCGGGGAGCGGGAAGCCCTTCGCGCCGATCACCGAAAGCGTCGGCCGCCACGAGTTGTTGAGCAGCAGCTCCAGATCGTCGTCGGAGACCGTCCGGCCGACCACGGGGAAGAGCGTCTTCGCCGCGCCGGGCGCGATCTCGACGACGCCACGAGCCTCTTCGACGCGGTTCTCCGGGATGTCGACGCTGAGCTCGGCGAGCTTGATCTCGCCGGTCTCGACGTTCTCGATCCGGTCGATCAGCGCACGCAGGACGCGGAACGAACTGGCCACGATGCCGCTGGCCATGCCGGAGTGCTGCGCGGACTCGAGCACCTTCACGGTGACGTTGACGTGCAGCATGCCGCGCAGGCTGGTGGTCAGCCACAGGCGCTTGTAGTCGGTGCCGCCGGCGTCGAGGCAGACGACCAGGGAGACCGCGCCGAGCTTCTCCTTCAGGTGCTCGACGTAGGCGGGCAGATCCGGGCTGCCGGATTCCTCACCGGTCTCCAGCAGCACGACCGCGCGGGAGTGCTCGCCACCGGCGGCGCGCACGGCTTCGATCGCCGTCGTCGCCGCGTAGCCGGAGTAGCCGTCGTCGACCGCGCCGCGGCCGTACAGCCGCCCGTCGCGGATCACCGGCGTCCACGGGTCGAGCCCCTCGGACCAGCCACCGACCGGCGGCTGCTTGTCGAGGTGCCCGTACATGAGCACGGTGCCCTTGTCGGCGGCTTCGGACGTCGCCGGGATGTCGACGACCAGCAGCGGGCTGCGGCCTTCGAGCTCCACGACCTCGAGCGTCGCGCCGGGGATCTCCCGCGCGGCGATCCAGGAGCGGACGTGCTCGACTGCGGCGGCCAGATGGCCGGTCTTCGCCCACTCGGCGTCGAACGCCGGCGACAAGGCGGGGATCGCCACCAGGCCGGACAGGCTGGGAAGGACGTCGTTCGTCCAGTTCGAAACCACGGTTTCGCGTACGGATTTCTGCTCCACGTCCGCCATCCTGCCACGGGTGCCGGAGAGTGGGATGGATCACAGCGGCGGGCACGGATCGTCATCGCCCGCGCCGGCCAGGACACCCGTCCGGGTCTGTCGTCCGCTGGTCGACCCGCGAGTGCAACCCCTACTTTCGGCGGCCCCACACTCGGGCTTCCTAGCATTTTCCCTGTTCAGGCACCCTTTCTCAGCAACAAATCAGCATCCGGCCCTGACCAAAACGGCGTCCGGCATGCCAGGATGTGCGCACGAACCGTCAACGCCGATGGTGACCCGGCGCTTCAGATCCGACGCGCTGGTCCCCGCCGGCGCAGTCACTGTCGCCGCCACAAGTGGTCGCCAGCGGCGCCGACATCAAGGAGAGCAGCGCATGCCGTCCGAACACTGGACGCACCCGGAACCTGGAGACGGTCCCGCCGCCGCGGCGGCGCAACCCACCCCCGAACAGGTGATCGCGGGTTTGCGAGCAACGAGCGAAGGTGGCGCTGAGCTGACTCAGCTGCTCACTCCCGAAGGCGAACGGGTCGCCTCGCCGCAATTCGACCGGTATGTCGACGACATCGACGCCGAAGCCCTCAAAGGCCTGTACCGCGACATGGTCCTGGTCCGCCGGGCGGACCGCGAGGCCAACGCCATGCAGCGCCAGGGCCAGCTCGGCATCTGGGTCCCGCTGCTCGGCCAGGAGGCCGCGCAGATCGGCTCCGGCCGCGCGCTGGAGAAGCGGGACATGGCCTTCCCGAGCTACCGCGAGCACGGCGTCGCGTACGCCCGCGGCATCGACCTCAAAGAGGTGCTCGGCATCTTCCGCTGCACCGACCACAGTGGCTGGGACTACCAGGCCCACCGCTTCCACCCGTACACCATCGTGATCGGCAACCAGGTGCTCAACGCCGCCGGTTACGCGATGGGCCAGAAGTTCGAAGGCAAGGTCGGCGACGAAGACAGCGAAGCGACCATCTGTTACTTCGGTGACGGAGCGACTTCGCAGGGCGACGTGCACGAAGGCTTCGTCTGGGCCGCCGTCTACGACGCGCCGATCGTGTTCTTCTGCCAGAACAACCAGTGGGCGATCTCCGAGCCCACCGAGCGCCAGTCGCGGCTGCCGCTGTACCAGCGCGCCCGCGGTTACGGCTTCCCTGGCATCCGCGTGGACGGCAACGACGTCCTCGCCTGCCTCGCGGTCTCCCGCTGGGCGCTGGAGGAGTGCCGTCACGGCAACGGCCCGGTGCTGATCGAGGCGTTCACCTACCGGATGGACGCGCACACCACCACCGACGACCCCACCCGCTACCGGCTCTCCGACGAACTGGAGGAGTGGAAGCTGAAGGACCCGATCGAGCGCGTCCGGGCGTACCTCGCCCGCGGTGGCGGCGCCGACCAGGCGTTCTTCGACCAGGTGCAGGCCGACTCGGACGCCTTCGCGGCCGAACTGCGCGACTATTGCTTCAACATGCCCGAACCACCACCGGACCGGATCTTCTCCCACGTGTACGCGGAGTCCACGCCGCTGCTGGACGCGCAGCGCGAGGAGTACCTGTCCTACCTGGACGGTTTCATCGGGGCGGGGGAGCACTGAAATGGCCGACCTCCAGAAACTCACCATCGGCAAGGCGATCAACCTCGGCCTCCGGCGCGCCATGGAAGAGGACCCGAAGGTCCTGATCATGGGTGAAGACGTCGGCAAGCTCGGCGGCGTCTTCCGCATCACCGACGGACTGCAGAAGGACTTCGGCGAGCAGCGCGTCCTGGACACGCCGCTCGCGGAATCGGGCATCATCGGCACCGCGGTCGGCCTCGCCGTCCGCGGTTTCCGCCCCGTCTGCGAGATCCAGTTCGAGGGCTTCATCTTCCCGGGCTTCGACCAGATCTCCAGCCAGGTCGCCAAACTGCACTACCGGACGCAGGGCAAGATCAAGATGCCCATCGTGATCCGCGTGCCGTTCGGTGGCGGCATCGGCGCGGTCGAGCACCACTCGGAGTCGCCGGAGTCGCTGTTCGCGCACATCCCCGGTCTCAAGGTCGTTTCGGTCTCGAACGCCGTCGACGCCTACTGGGGCATCCAGCAGGCGATCAAGTCCGACGACCCGATCCTGTTCTTCGAGCCGAAGAAGCTGTACCACTCGGGCGCGATGAAGTCCGAGGTCGACACCGACACCACGCCGGACCCGCTGTTCAAGTCCCGCGTCGTCCGCGAAGGCACGGCGGTCACCGTCGTCGCGTACGGCCCGTCGGTGAAGGTCGCGCTCGACGCGGCGACCGCCGCCGAGGACGAGGGCAAGTCGCTGGAGGTCATCGACCTGCGGACGCTCTCCCCGCTCGACCTGGAGCCGGTTTTCGAGTCGGTGCGCAAGACCGGACGGCTCATCGCGCTGAGCGAGGCGCCGTCGGAATCGTCGCTGACCTCGGAGATCGCCGCGCGCGTGCAGGAGGAATGCTTCTACTCGCTGGAAGCCCCCGTGCTGCGGGTGACCGGATTCGACACGCCGTACCCGCCCGCCAAACTCGAGGAGCACTACCTCCCCGACCTGGACCGGGTTCTGCACACCGTCGACCGTTCGCTCGCCTGGTAAGGGGGAAATAACTGAAATGCCCGAGTACAAACAATTCCCCCTGGCCGACACGGCGGAGGGGCTGACCGAGGCCGACATCATCGCCTGGCAGGTCAAGCCGGGTGACACCGTGACGGTGAACCAGATCGTCGTCGAGGTCGAGACCGCGAAGGCCGCCGTCGAACTGCCCATCCCGTGGGCGGGCGTGGTCACCGAACTGCTCGTCGAGCCGGGCCAGACGGTGGAGGTCGGCGCGCCGATCCTCACCATCGACGTCGACCCCGGCGGCAAGGCGGCACCGGCACCCGCCGCCGCTCCCGCGGCTGAAGAGCCGGCGGAAGAGGAGATGAAGCCGCTGGTCGGCTACGGCTCCAAGGCCGTCGTGACGCAGCGCCGGGCGCGCAAGGGTGCTGCTCCCGCTGCTCCGGCTCCGGTGGCCGCGGCTCCTGCTCCCGTCGCGCCTGCCGCGCCTGCCGCGCCTGCGGTGGCTTCGAAGCCGAAGGGCGGGTACGTGCCGCTGGCGAAGCCGCCGGTGCGCAAGCTCGCCAAGGATCTCGGCGTCGATCTGCACGCGCTCACCGGCACCGCCGACGGCGGCGTCATCACGCGTGACGACGTGCACGCGGCAGCCAACGGTTCGGCCGCACCGGCTGCGGTGTCCACTGTGGACAGCGGCTACGACCCGGCGACGCGGGAACGCCGTGTCCCGATCAAGGGCGTCCGCAAGGCCACCGCCGCCGCGATGGTGCAGAGCGCCTACACCGCCCCGCATGTCACGGAGTTCCTGACCATCGACGTCACGCCGATGATGGAATTCCGAGAGAAGCTGAAGAAGTCGCGCGAGTTCGCCGGAGTCAAGGTCACCCCGCTGACCTTCGCGGCGAAGGCCGTCTGCCTGGCGGCCAAGCGCACTCCGGACGTCAACGCGGTGTGGGACGAGGCGGCGCAGGAGATCGTCTACAAGGACTACGTGCACCTCGGGATCGCCGCGGCCACCCCGCGCGGGCTCGTCGTGCCGAAGGTCCGTGACGCGGATTCGATGTCCCTCAAGGAACTCGCGATCGCACTCACCGAGCTGACCGACGTCGCCCGCGAGGGCAAGACCACCCCGGCGGCCATGCTCGGCGGCACGATCACCATCACCAACGTCGGCGTCTTCGGCGTCGACACCGGTACGCCGATCATCAACCCCGGCGAGTCCGCGATCCTGTGCCTCGGCGCGATCAAGGACACCCCGTGGGTGGTCGACGGCGAGATCAAGGTGCGCAAGGTGCTCCAGCTTTCGCTGAGCTTCGACCACCGTGTGGTCGACGGGCAGCAGGGTTCGGAGTTCCTGGCCGACGTCGGCGCCCTGCTGGCCGACCCGGCGGTCGCGATCACCTACTGACGTTTCGCGCGTGAAGGACGCTTTCGCCGCATGCGATGCGGGGAAAGCGTCCTTCACTGCGTCTGACGCGAGTTTTTCCCTGACAACTGGGAGTTAACGGCGCGATCACGTCGCGTAACAGAGTTGTCCGAGCCCTCGACACCAAAGCCAGGAATGCGGAAGTCGCAGGCCGGGGAGGGCTTGAAATGACCGACGATGCGTTGATCAAGAGGATCGCCAAAGCTTACTCGACCGCACTGGCGATCCGGATCGTCCAGGGTCAGGATGGACCGTTCGCGCGAGTGATCGAAAACGTTGAGATCGATCATGGAGAGTGTCGCCGAAAGCTGACGCTGGACTGGCATCTGCCGACCTTGGCCGAAGCACTGCCCGACTACCCGGAAGTGACGAAGGCCGACTTCATCGCGCACTTTCACGAGGCGAATCCCGTGCTGGTCGTACCGATTCACGTCATGCGAATCGGCAGATTGATGACCGAGTTCGGCGTCGAGGACCAGAAAGGCGAGCAGCTCTACGTCTGCGGTCGAGCCGAATGGACCGAGCGGGCGAAATGGCTGCTCAAGGTCTTCTGGACCTTCGTCGACATCGCGCCTAACGGGCTCAGCACCGAACAGCGCGCACGGATCGAACGTGCGAAAAGTCAGTACCTCTCGCTCCCTATGGAAGATGTCAGCGCCGCCCCGAAGATCGCCAAGAAGGCCGTACGAAGGCTACGCGAAGCCAGCGAATCAGGGCTGGTCCTGCATCCTGGCGCACTGGAGCGGATCGAGGTATTCGGCCGCTACATCGCGACCCGGCACCTGACTTGGGTTCACCTGACACGTCGGCCGGGGCAAACCGTACGATTGACGATCTCGTATCGAACCCGATTCGCGGCCGAATACTCGCCGACACCTTCGAAGGGCAGCCCACTCAGAGGCCGCCGATTCTTGCACCGAGCGATCGAATGGGTTCGCCGAGCGGTCGGTCAAGAACCGTTCATGTTCCGAGTCCCACTCTCGATGCACAGCTATTGCCGCAGCTATCACTTCACCATGCCGTCCCCGACCGGGACTTACTTCAAAGAGCAACGTTTCGTCCTGCAGGACACTCTTCGGATGTCTCAGAAATCTCAGGAAAAAGCGTTCAACAAATTTTGCGAAGAAAAGGGGGCATACGCCCTCGGAAACGAGGAGGCCGGCGGACCGATTGCCCATCTGTATGGACGCAATCTGCGCCAAAAGAAGTTCGGGGACCAACTCCTCTACGCGTACGCCTACGTCAGGGAGCGCCCTCCAGGAACAACGGCGGCGGCCATGTGGCTCTGCCTTTTCTCAGCGTCGTTCCTATGGCTGTTCTACGGCAACTGGGATCGATTGGTCGGTCCGAGCAGCACCGGCGTCAACGTCACCACACTGTTCGTCGCTCTCCCCGGCTTCGCGTCGATCTGGTTCGCAAAGGCCTTCCAAGCAGAGATACGATCCCGCATCCCACTCGTCAACCGCCTCGGCTTGCTTCTCGTCGGGCTGTCGACGTTCTACACCCTCGTAAGCTCGATGGTCGCCCGTCGGACCGGGACGCCTGAGGCAGGCTGGGCCTCGACCCTTTCCGACGGTTTTTCACAAACCGGCGTCGCGATATTCACAGTTTTCCTGTCGATCATGAGCCTGGTTCTGATTTGGCGCAGGATCACGTTCCATTCTTGCTATCAACGCCTGCAGAACAGCGTAGTCAAGCGTTATATGAGTTAAACTGAGTCGAAAGGGTGGCGCGATGTCTGGAGTGCTCAAGATGGACTTCATGAAGCCAAGGCGCGATGAACTGGCCGAGCTTCCGGACGAGACGGACAGCGCCTCGTTCCGACGAGACGCGCTGAAGGTCCTGGACAGCGACGACCAACGGGATCGCACCATGTTCACGGGGCTTCCCGACCAACCCGTGATCGTCGCCGCGGATATCGCGTCGTGCGCGACACTGCCGGACCTGATCCCGAACGTTTGGCAACCACATCTGACCAAGCTGATCTTGCGAGCAGTCGAGGACGATTAAGTCCTCCTCTGGGCGCCGGCCGGGATGCGCGCACCGCCGGGCGGCTCGAAGCACTCTTATTCGCTTGACGGAGTGAGCGCTCACTCCGCACACTGGGCGCATGACAGAAACCACCGCCCGGCGGAGAGCGCCGGGGATGAGTGCCGACGAGCGGCGCCGGATGATCGTCCAGTCCGTGCTGCCCTTGCTGGTGGAGCACGGCGCCGGTGTCACGTCGAGCCAGATCGCGCGCGCCGCGGGCATCGGCGAAGGCACCGTCTTCCGCGTGTTCAAGGACAAGGACGAACTGTTCGCCACCTGCTTCGCCGAAGCGCTGAAGCCCGACCAGGTACTCGACGCGATCGCGGTCATCGACCTCGAACAGCCCCTCGACGACAGGCTCATCGAGGCGGCCGACGCGCTCAGCGCGCACCTCCAGCGGATGGGCGCGCTCATGGCGGTCATGCATGGTTCCGGCAGGCGACTGGAGCATCGCCATGACGATCGCCGAGACCGGCGCAAGGAGTCGATGAGCGTCATGCGCGACGCCATGGCCGAGCTGTTCGAACCGGAGAAGGATCGGCTGCGCCTGCCGCCGTCGCAGTCCGCGGCGCTCTTCCTGTCTCTGCTGTTCAGCGGCCGGATCCGGTTCAGCGAGACCGGGGACGAGCCCACCACGATGGAGCTCGTCGACGTGTTCCTCAACGGCGCCTTGGCGGCCGCGTGATCGGCCCGCCCGGTGGGGGAGGCGGCCTGGAGCTGTTCATGGCCCGCGGCGGCAGGCGCCGTCGTCCGCCGTCGACGGTGCCCGACAGCGGGCTGACCGGCCCGGTCGACATCCCGGAGCCCGAACCCGAAGCCGTCCCGAAAGACCTCAAGTCCCGGCTCGACCGCATGTGGGTCAACGTCGCGGGCACGGTCCGCGGCCTGCCGAAGGTCGCGAAGCTGACCTGGCAGGCAAGCCCGGCGCTGACCATCGTGATCACCCTGGTGACGCTGCTTTCCGGTCTCCTCCCGACGGCGACCGCGTACATCGCGAAGCTGCTGATCGACTCGGTGGTCGCGGCGATCCAGGGACACGGGACGAAGAGCGCGATCGTCGGCGTCGCCCTCTTCCAGTTCGGCATCCTCGTGCTCACCGCGGTTTCGCAGGCGCTGACCACCTATGGCCAGTCGCTGCTGCAGGAACGGATGACGCTGACCATCCGCCACCAGGTGATGGACCACGCGAGCAAGCTGCATCTTTCGTACTTCGAGGGTTCCGCGTCCTACGACATGCTGCGCCAAGCCGCGCAGGAGGCGCCGACCCGGCCGCTGTCGATGATGAACTCGGCCTTGGGCCTGGTCCGGACCGTGATCACCTTCGGCAGCATGATCGCGCTGCTCGTCTCGATCAGCCCGCTGCTGGCGCTCGTCGCCCTCTTGGCACCGATCCCCGCGTTCATCTCGCAGTCGAAATACGGCGCCCGCGCGTTCTGGCTGACGTTGATGATGTCGCCGCTGAAACGACGGATGGACTATCTGTCCTCTTTGGTCACCACCGACACGTATGCCAAGGAGACCAAGCTTTTCGGCCTCGGTCCGTATTTCGTCGACCGGTTCCAGCGGCTCGGCCAGGTCTTCTACGACCGTCAGCGGACGCTGACCCGCAAGCGCAGCGTCAGCTCGACATCGTGGGGTCTGCTCAGCACGGCCGCCGGATCCGCTATCGCGCTGTACATCGCGCTGGAGGCCGTCGGCGGCAGGCTCACCCTCGGCGACCTCGCGCTGTACACGGCGGCCGCGGCGTCGGTGCAGACGTCCGTCCAGGGCCTGTTCACCGCGTTTTCCGGGATGTACGAGAACAATCTCTATCTCGACACGCTGTATCGCTTCCTCGGGACGAAACCGGAGATCGTCGCGCCGCTCCAGCCGCGCCCGCTTCCGTCCACTGTGGAGGGACACATCCAGTTCGAGGAAGTGTCCTTCACCTATCCGGGAGCGCCCGATCCCGCGCTCGACGGCGTGAGCTTCGAGATCCGGCCGGGTGAGACGGTCGCCGTCGTCGGCCGCAACGGGGCCGGGAAATCGACGCTGTTCAAACTGCTGTGCCGGCTGTACGACCCGACGGGCGGGCGGATCCTGCTCGACGGCGTCGACATCCGCGAATACGGCCCGGTGGAGTTGCGACGGCAGATCAGCGCGATGTTCCAGGATTACGTGACCTACCAGGGCACCGCCGCCGAGAACATCGGACTCGGCGACCTGACGCACCTCGTCGACCGCGAACGGATCGAGACGTCGGCGAAACGCGCCGGCGCCGACGAGCGGATCGAGCGCCTGCCCAGCGGGTACGACAGCCCGCTCGGGCGCTGGTTCGACCAGGGTGTCAGCCTGTCCGGCGGCGAATGGCAGAAGATCGCGCTGGCCAGGGCGTTCCTGCGGGAAGCGCCGATCCTCATCCTCGACGAACCGACGTCCGCGCTCGACGCCCAGGCCGAGCACGACCTCTTCTCGCGCCTGCGGGAGCTTTCGGAGGGGCGCACGACGCTGTACATCTCGCACCGGTTCTCCACCGTGCGGCAGGCGGAGCGGATCCTGTTGCTGGAACACGGCAAGGTCGCCGAATACGGGACACACGACGAGCTGATGGCGGCGGAGGCGGGCTACGCCGAACTGTTCACCCTGCAGGCGGCCGCGTACCTCGACGAGGCTTGACCGTGCGGCGGATCATGGTCGTGGGCTGCAGCGGCGCCGGGAAGTCGACGTTCTCGCGACGACTCGGCGCCGCGCTCGGCCTGCCGGTCACCCACCTCGACCGGCTCTACTGGCGGCCGGGGTGGACACCGGCACCGGACGCCGAGTTCCACGCCGCGCAACGAGAGGTCATCGCCTCCGACGCCTGGGTGATCGACGGGAACTACGGGGCGTCGATGCATCTCCGCCTCCCGAGAGCGGACACGGTCGTCTTCCTCGACTACCCGCGTCGTATCTGCCTCCGGCGGGTCCTGGTGCGTAGCCTGCGCGACCTCGGCCAAGACAAGCAGGCGCCAGGTTGCCCCGAAAGGCTGGATCCGGAGTTCTATTCCTACGTCTGGCGCTGGCCGAAGCACCACCGGGAGCGGACGGCGCGACGGCTGGCGGAGCGAGGCGCGCACGCACGGCGGATCGTGCTGACCAGGCCACGCGAGGCGGAGGAGTTCCTTCGCCGGATCGGCTGACCGGGGGTTGGGAGCAAAACGGGCAAGCCGTACGTTGTCCAGGTATGGCTGTCGCGTTCCTGCTCTATGTCGTCGCCGAGATCGCCGCCGTGTGGGCGGTGGGCTCGGCCATTGGCGTGCTCGGCACGATCGCGCTGCTCTTCGCCGGCGCGTTCGTCGGATCCTGGCTCGCGCGCCGTGAAGGCGGCCGCGCCTTCCGGGCGTTCGCCGAATCCGCGCGGCTCGGCCGTCCCGCCGACGCGGAGAAGGAACTCACCGACGGGATGCTGATCGGGCTCGGCGGTCTGCTGATCCTGCTGCCCGGTTTCGTCAGCGACGTCATCGGCCTGCTGTTCATCCTGCCGCCGACGCGGAGTGTCGCGCGCAAGGTGTGGCAGAAGCGGATGCAGCGCCGGGCGGTCAAGTTCGCGAACCGTGCCCGCGGGCCGGTGATGGTCGTGGACAGCGAGGTCGTGACGGACACGCCGCCCGCGGAGGCCGCCAAGAAGCAGCCGCCGGTGATCGAAGGTCGCATCGTCGAGGGCTGAAGGACGCTTTCCCCGCATCGCATGCGACGAAAGCGTCCTTCGCCGCGTCCCATGCGGTGAAGGACGCTTTCAGCTCACGCTCGGCTTCGGGATGTCGAAGTACCCGCTGAACCGCACGGCCGGCGCGTACTCGCCCTTCACCTTCACCTTGCCCGTCACGAACATCGCCGCCACCGCCGCGTTGCCGGTCGCCATCCGGATGAAGTCGTCGACGGAAAGGGTGATCGTGGTGTCCGGAGTGCGCGCGAGATCCGTGCTCGAAACGCAGACGCCGTCTTCGATGACCGTTTGAAAACGATCGAAACCGTCTTCTCCGTCACCATCGGTGAAACGCCATGCGACGACGAAGTCCACATGGCGCGCGCGTTCGGGAACGAAATGGTCCGACATTCTGCGGAAAATCTCGTCGAGGAACGCCGAACGCAGTTCCGGGTGATCGGCGATCGCCTTGAGCTGCTCCCGTGACGCCCGTTGCACGACGTCGACGAGCACCTCGGTCTCGAGTGAGCTCAGCTCGATGCCCGCGCCGGTTTCGCCCAGCATGTGCAGGGTTTCCAGCACTTGCGTGAACTGCTCGGGGCTCAGTTTCGCGAGCTCGAGCTTCTCCGCGAACGCGTTGACGACGTGCTCGCCACCGGTGCGCGTCTTGTGCAGCCTCAACGGACGGGAAAGGCGTACCTTGTCCCGCCAGCGCCGGTTCTGGGAATTTCGGGGCACGGCACGGAAGTGTATCTGCTCGGCCGGGTTCAGGACGGTTTCGGAAGGTCGAAGAAACCGATGAGACCGGCCGCGAACGCCAGGTCACCTTTTACTTTGATCTTTCCGGTGACGAATAGCACAGCCGGCGTAGCCTGATGGGTGATGAGCCGGAAGAAGTCGACGGGCGCGATCGTGATCGTCACCCTCGGCTTCTCCTTCATGTCGCGACTGACCGTGCACTCACCGTGCGAAATCACCGTCTCGTAGCGGTCGTAACCGCCGTCGCCGGTGCCGCCGGACAGCCGCCAGTGGACGACGGCGTGCAGTGTCTTCGCACGGTCCTGCCGGATGTGGGCGCCCATGCGGTCGAAGATCTCGCGCAGCACCCGCTCCCGGAGCGGCCGTTCGGCGACGACGCTCTCGAGTTGCGTGCGCGAGGCACGGGCGACGAGGTTCGCGAACCGGGCCGGGTCCACCTTGCGGAGGTCGAACGCGGGCGCGGATTCCGCGAGCCGCCCCAGCGCGGTGAGCAGCCGCCGGACGTCGTCCTTGCCGAGGTCCTTCGGGTCGATGGCGCCCGCGACCTCGTTGACGTCGAGAGAGTGCGCTTCGGCCGAATCCGGCTCGATCCGTTCCAGCGCGTCGACCAGCGCGCGGCCGGTCAGCCCCACGATCTCGGTCATCTTCCCTCCAGTTCCAGCTACCCGAGCGTAAGGCTACCCGCGAGTAGGTAGGCGGGCAAGCGTGCCGAAATCACCCATGCCGGTGGCAGCCCGGTAGCGTCTTACGCGAGCTAATGGGAGGTCTTGAGTTGTCCGAGGAAGTGCCGCGTCCCGCCGAACGCGCCAAAAGGCTGCCGAGAGCGGTGCGGGAACGCCAGATCCTGGACGCAGCGGTCTCGGTGTTCTCGCGCTACGGCTATCACTCCGCGTCGATGGACGAGATCTCCGAGGTCGCCGGCGTGTCCAAGCCGATGATCTACACCTACCTCGGCTCCAAGGAAGACCTCTTCGGCGCGTGCATCCGCCGCGAAGCCACCCGCCTGCTGGAGGCGGTGCAGGACGGGATCAAACCCGATCTGCCGCCCGACATGCAGCTTTGGCACGGTCTGCGCGCGTTCTACCGCTTCGTCGCCGACTATCGCGAGTCCTGGACGGTGCTGCACCGCCAGGCCATGACCGTCGGCGGCGCCTTCGCCGCGGAGATCACCGACATGCGCACCCGCGCGATCGAACTGGTCGCCGCGCTGGTCGTCTCCGCCGGCACCCGCAAGGGCCTCGGCGAGCAGGCCGAGTTCTCCGGCGCCGGGCTGTCCGCCGCGCTGGTCGGGGCGGCCGAGTCGCTGGCCGACTGGGCGCTCGACCACCCCGACGTCTCCGACGGCGTACTCGCCTCGTGGCTGATGAACCTGGTCTGGCTCGGGTTCAACGACCTGGTC
Organism: Amycolatopsis sp. CB00013; assembly: GCF_001905755.1. Taxonomy (NCBI): domain Bacteria; kingdom Bacillati; phylum Actinomycetota; class Actinomycetes; order Pseudonocardiales; family Pseudonocardiaceae; genus Amycolatopsis; species Amycolatopsis sp. CB00013. Next base: position 1,233,760 of record NZ_LIWC01000002.1, read on the forward strand.
GAGGGCGAGATCTGGAAGCCGTCAGAGAGCGACGACTGAGCCCTCCAGGTGCGGCTTCGGCTTGCGCGCGTTCCACAGCTCGAATGCCCAGCCATCTCCTTCACTCCAAGTGGTGAAAGCGGCCTTGGCGGGCAGCAGGACCGGCTGCTTGAACTTGACGTCGACGGTGAAGGCCTCCGGAAGCCTGCCTTCGAACGCCGCGAGCGCGTGCGCCTTCGTCCACATGCCGTGCGCGATCGCGGACGGGAACCCGAACGCCTTCGCGGTGATCGGGTGCAGGTGGATCGGGTTGCGGTCGCCGGAGACCTCGGCGTAGCGGCGGCCGATGTCGCCGGGCACCTGCCAGATCGCGGTGGGCGAAGGCTGCGAGAGCTGACCGCGTGAGGTCTTCTCGCCGCTGCCGTCACCGCGGCGCAGGTACGTGCTGACGTCCGTCCACACAGGACTGTCGTTGACGAGCAGTTCGCTGATCACGTCGAACTGCCTGCCCTTTTCGTGCGGCCGCAGATCCTCGGCCCGCACGCGCAGGGTGAACGACTCGTCGAGCCGCAGCTGCCGGTGCTGGGTGATCCGGTTGGCGACGTGCACCATGCCCAGCAACGGGAACGGGAAGTCGTCCTCGGTCATCAGCGCCATCTGCAGCGGGAACGCCAGGATGTGCGGATACGTCGCCGGGAGCACGTCGTCCAGCCGGAATCCGCACACCTGGTTGTACGCGGCGAGGTGGGCCGGGTCGACGACGACGCCCTCGCGGACGAACTCGGTCGACGGCAGCGTGTTCCCGCCGCTCTTGCGCAACGAGCCGAGCAACGCCTTGGGGTACAACGAAGACAGGCTCGGCGACTCGTGGAGTTCCTTGACCGCCATGTTCACGCCCCCAGCAGTGCCTGGCCGCAGACGCGGACCACGTTGCCGTTGACCGCGGCCGAAGCCGGGTTCGCGTACCAGGCGATCGTCTCGGCGACGTCGACCGGGAGCCCGCCCTGGCCGAGGCTGGACAGCCGCCGCCCGGCCTCGCGGATGAACAGCGGCACGGCGGCGGTCATCTTGGTCTCGATGAAGCCGGGCGCGACGGCGTTGATCGTGCCGCCGTACTCGGCGAGCTTCGGCGCGCCGACGTTCACCATGCCGATGACGCCCGCCTTGCTGGTGGCGTAGTTGGTCTGGCCGACGTTGCCCGCGATGCCGGCGATGGAGGAGACGCCGATGATGCGGCCGTTCTCGCGCAGCACCTTGTCGGACAGCAGCTTCTCGTTCACCGCGAGCTGCGACGCGAGGTTGACCGCGATGACCGAATCCCAGCCGCCCTCGGTCATGTTGCCCAGCGTCTTGTCGCGGGTGATGCCCGCGTTGTGCACGACGATGTCGACGCCGCCGTGGCGGGTGACGAGGTACTCGGCGAGCTTCTCCGGCGCGTCGGCGGCGGTGATGTCCAGCTGCAGCGCCGAGCCGCCGACCTTGTTGGCCACCTTCGACAGGTCCGCGCCCTGCGCGGGGATGTCGAGCGCGACGACGTGGGCGCCGTCGCGGCCCAGCACTTCGGCGATGGCGGCGCCGATACCGCGGGAAGCGCCGGTGACCAGGGCGACCTTGCCGTCCAGCGGCTTCGCCCAGTCGGACGGCGCGGAGGCGGTCTTGGTCTCGGTGCCGACGCGGATGACCTGGGCGTCGACGAAGGCGGACTTCGACGAGAGCAAGAACCGGAGCGTGGACTCAGTAGCCTCTTCGGCTCCTTCGGCGACGTACACGAGCTGAGCCGTCGCGCCGCGCTTCAGTTCCTTACCGACGGAACGGACGAAGCCTTCGAGCGCGCGCTGGGCGATCCGCTCGTTGCCTTCGGCCAGCTCCGGGGGCGTCCCGAGGACGACGACGCGGCCCGAGGGCCCGACGCTCCGGATCACCGGGTGGAAGAAGTTGTAGACCTCGCGAAGCTGCTTCGGGTCCTTCACGCCTGTCGCGTCGAAGACGAGAGCGGCGTGCCTGTCCGTCGCGGCCGAGACGACCTCGATACCCGCGCGGTGCAGCTGCGCCTCGATCACCTTTTCGAGGCGACCGCCCGGCGCGGCCCCCAGGAGTGCGGGACCCTCGAGAGCGGGCTGGCCGGGCTTGTACCGGCGGAGCGTCGCGGGGTTCGGCAGGCCGAGCTTCGGCACCACGAATTTCCCCACGGGGGATTTCGTGAACTGCTGGTACCTGTCAGCCATTACGTGCCTCCCGTGCAGTTTGCGTCACGTCGCATTCTAACCTACTCGCTAGTAGGTTACAGTGTGAGAGAGCCTACGGAGGAGTGGAAAAAATGGCCACGAAAAGGACGGCACCCGTGCGCAAGGTCGCGATCATCGGCGGCAACCGGATCCCCTTCGCCCGCTCGAACGGTCCGTACGCGAAAGCGTCGAACCAGGACATGTTCACGGCCGCCCTCGACGGCCTGGTCAGCCGCTTCTCCCTGCAGGACGAGGTGATCGGCGAGGTCGCCGCCGGCGCGGTGCTCAAGCACGCCCGCGACTTCAACCTCGCCCGCGAAAGCGTCCTCGGCAGCAGGCTGAACCCCGCCACCCCGGCCTCCGACGTGCAGATGGCGTGCGGCACCGGCCTGCAGGCCATCATCAACGTCGCCAACAAGATCGCCCTCGGCCAGATCGACTCGGCCATCGCGGGCGGCGTCGACACCACGTCCGACGCGCCGCTGGCGGTCAACGACGACCTGCGCCAGATCCTCGTGCAGCTCAACGCCGCGAAGACGCTCCCCGACCGGCTGAAGCTGGCCGCGAAGCTGCGCCCCGGGCACATCGTCCCCGAGATCCCGCGCAACTCCGAGCCGCGCACCGGCCTGTCCATGGGCGAGCACGCCGCGCTGACCGCCAAGGTCTGGGAGATCACGCGCGAGGCGCAGGACGAGCTCGCCGCCACCAGCCACCAGCGGCTCGGCGCCGCGTACGACAAGGGCTTCTTCGACGATCTGGTCACGCCGTACCTCAAGCTGGCGCGTGACCAGAACCTGCGGCCGGACTCCAGCGTCGAGAAGCTCGCGAAGCTGAAGCCCGCCTTCGGTGGTCCTGACGGCACGATGACCGCGGGCAACTCGACGCCGCTGTCCGACGGCGCGTCGACCGTGCTGCTCGCGACCGAGCAGTGGGCGAAGGCGCGGAAGCTGCCGGTGCTGGCGTACCTGACGTTCTCGCAGACCGCGGCCGTCGACTACGTCCACGGCGACGAGGGCCTCCTGATGGCGCCCGCGTATGCCGTCCCGCAGATGCTCACGCGTGCCGGACTCACTCTGCAGGACTTCGACCTCTACGAGATCCACGAAGCCTTCGCCTCGCAGGTGCTCGCCACCCTCAAGGCGTGGGAGGACCCGCAGTTCGCGAAGTCGAAGCTGGGTCTCGACGAGCCGCTCGGCTCCATCGATCGGGCGAAGCTGAACGTCAACGGCTCGTCGCTCGCGGCCGGACACCCGTTCGCCGCGACCGGCGGCCGTATCGTCGCCACCCTCGCGAAACTGTTGAGCGAGAAGGGATCCGGCCGCGGACTCATCTCGATCTGCGCCGCGGGCGGCCAGGGCGTCACCGCGATCCTCGAAAAGTAGCGTTCGCCCGCAGCGGATCGGGGAAAAACCCGGGTGTCTTTGTCGGTGCCCGGGTCTAGCGTGTGCGCATGTTCGCAGTTCAGGCGAAAGCGCTGGTCAAAACCTACGGGTCCACCCGGGCGCTCGACGGGGTCGATCTGTCGATCCCGACGGGAAAGGTGCTGGGCCTGCTGGGGCCGAACGGCGCCGGCAAGACGACGACGGTTCGCATCCTGACCACCCTGCTCCGCCCGGATTCGGGCGAGGCGGAGGTGGCCGGGCACGACGTGCTGGCCCAGCCCGACGCCGTCCGGCGGTCGATCGGGCTGTCCGGGCAGTACGCCGCCGTGGACGAGAACCTCACCGGCTTCGAGAACCTGTACATGGTCGGCAGGCTGTACGGGAGCAAGAAGGCGGCGGCGAAGTCCAGGGCGCGTGAGCTGCTCGCCCGGTTCCGGCTGGAGGACGCGGCGGATCGACCCGCCAAGACGTACTCCGGCGGTATGCGGCGGCGGCTCGACCTGGCGGGTGCGCTGGTCGCCGAGCCGACCGTGGTGATCCTCGACGAACCGACCACCGGGCTCGATCCGCGCGGCCGGATCGACACCTGGGAGGTCATCAAGGAGCTCGTCGCCGACGGCACCACCGTGCTGCTGACCACGCAGTACCTGGAGGAGGCCGATCAGCTCGCCGACTCGATCGTCGTGATCGACAAGGGGAAGGTCATCGCGCGCGGCACCGCCGACGAGCTGAAGCAGGAGATCGGCGGCGAACGGCTGGAGCTCGTCGTGGCGAACACGAGCGATCTCGCCATGACCACGCAGGTGCTCACCGAGGTCGGCTCGGGCACCCCGACGGTCGACGAGCACACCCGCAAGGTCGACGTCCTGGTCGAGGGCGGGCCGAAGGCGCTGATCGAAGCACTGCGGCGGCTCGACGGACACGGCGTCGCCGTCCAAGACGTCGCGCTGCACCGGCCGACGCTCGACGACGTCTTCCTTTCGCTGACAGGGCACGCCACGGACGAGGGGGAGAAGAAGTGAGCGCGGTCGCGAAGGCCTTTTCCGACGGTGGCGTGATCACCTGGCGGAACCTGAAGAACGTCCAGCGCAACCCGGACTGGCTGATGGCGGCGACGCTGCAGCCGATCATGTTCGTGCTGCTGTTCGCGTACGTCTTCGGGGACGCGATCGGCGGCGAGGCGGGCGGGCTCGCGTACCGGGAGTTCCTGATCGCCGGCATCTTCGCGCAGACGGTCGCGTTCAACTCGGCGTTCACCGTGATCGGGTTCGCGAACGACCTGCAGAAGGGCATCATCGACAGGTTCCGTTCGCTGCCGATCTCGCGGCTCGCGGTGATCTTCGGCCGCACGACGTCCGACCTGGTGATCAGCGTGGTCGCGCTGGTCGTGATGTCGCTGTGCGGGCTGCTGGTCGGCTGGCGGATCCGCGGCAGCTTCCTCGACGCCGTGCTCGGCTACCTGGTGATGCTGATGTTCGCCTGGGCGCTGTCCTGGGTCGGCGCCTGGATCGGGCTGGTCGCGCGCAGTGTCGAGGTGGCGCAGAGTGCCGGGCTGATGTGGATGTTCCCGTTGAGCTTCATCTCGACGGCGTTCGTCCCGGCGGACAAGCTGCCGGGCGTGCTCAAGGCCATCGCCGACTGGAACCCGTTCACCGCGGTGATCAACTCGGCTCGCGACCTGTTCGGGAACCGCTTCGGCGCGCCCCCGACGGGCTGGCCGGCCGAGCACGCGTCGCTGTACGCGATCCTGTGCTGCATCGCCATCATCGCGATCTTCGCGCCGCTGGCGACGGCCCAGTACAAGAAGGTCGCGAGCCGGTAGAAAAACTTCTGTGCACAAATGTCGAACCGCCGTCGAGCTGCTCGACGCGTCGATGAAGGCGGGGTAGAAAAGCCCCGCCAAGACACTGAGGAGCGACGATGCGGTTTCTGATGATGCACCGGCTGGACGAGAGCGCCCCGGAGGCCTGGAACCCCAGCAAGGAGTTCATCGAGAAGATGGGCGCCTTCATCGAGGACTCGTTCGAGAAGGGCATCCTCATCACGGCGGAGGGCGTGCACCCCTCCGAGCGGGGCGCGAAGGTCCGCAAGGCGCGCGGCGGCAAGATCACCGCGACCGACGGCCCGTTCACCGAGGCCAAGGAGGTCATCGGCGGGTTCGCGCTGATCAACGCGAAGGATCTGGCGGAGGCCGTCGCGTTCGCCGAGTCCTACGCCGCGCTGTTCGACGAGATCGAGGTCGAGGTCCGCACCGTCGTCGAGGCGGAGGACATCGAGGCCTTCACCTCATGACCCCACGCGTTTAGTCCTCTGGATGCGCTTTTTCGCATCCAGAGGACTAAACGCGGGTCGTCACTTCGTGATGGCCTTCTCGGCCTTCTTCGCCAGCTTTTCGGCGCGCTTCTCCGTCTTGGAGGCGGCCCGCTTGGCGCGCCAGCCGAGCGACGGCTTGCCCGCGGTGTCGGCGGCGGCCAGCAGCAGGCCACCGGCGAGTCCGGCGTTCTTGATGAACTGGATCTGCTGCTGCTGACGCTCGGCCGGTTCCTTGATCTCCCAGAACCGGTGCGCGGCCAGCGTGGTCGGGACGAGGCTGCCGAGCAGCAGCATCGAGGCCAGGCGCGGCGCCTTGCCCGCGGCGAGCGCGACCCCGGCGCCGACCTTCACCGCGGCGTCGATCCGGACGAGGGTGGCGGGGTCGCGCGGCACCGATTCCGGCACCACGCCCTCCAGTTTGTCGAAGGACTCGGTGAGGAACGGCTCCACGGCTTTGGCGTGCCCCTGGGTGTCCCTCAGCGCACCGATCCCGCCGGAGATGAAGATCGCGGCGAGGAGCGGACGTGCGACGCGACGGAGAATCACGGTCGTAAACCTTTCTGGATCCGGACCCGGGAAACAAACCTATCCCCAGACTTCCCGCCCGCCACCGCGCCGAACCGCGCTAACGGTGTATCCCGAAATATTTCTCTAGTGCTAGATGACGCTAGATTTCGCTAGCGGGCCCGGTACGCCTTCGGCAGCTTGAAGCCGCAGTCGGCCGCGGCCTGCCGCAGCCGGTCCGGATAGTCGGTGATGATGCCGTCCACGCCGTCGTCGATGAGCTTGTGCATGGTGGCCGGGTCGTCGATCGTCCAGGGCACGACCTTGATCCCCGCCCGGTGCGCCTCGGTGACCAGCGCCTTCGTGGTGAACGGCCGGTAGTCGGGGTCGCCGACCTTGCCGCCCTGCGGGTTGCCGTGCACCGGCGAGAGCGCGCTCGCGCCGAACGACTTCACCGCGCGGACGGGGCTGCCGCCGAAGTCGTCGATGTCGAGCCCGCCGAGCCACGGCGACTTGCCCGGCTGCCCGGCCTGCAGGAACTCGGGCTGGGTCAGCGCGACCGTCGGGATCCACGGCGCCACTTCGCGAAGCCGCATCAGCGCGCCCCAGTCGAAGCTCTGGACGGTGACGTTGCGGGCGAACCCGCCACGCAGGATCTCGCGCACCACTCGTTGGACGAACTGCTCACGCGGCGCCGTCTCGTGCGGCGCGGCGGCCTCGACCTTGGTCTCGATGTTGAACTCGATCCCCCAGGCGTGGTGGTCCCTGGCGAGCTGGAAGAGCTCGGCGAGCGTCGGCATCTTGGCGCCGGGGGACAGTGTCTGACCGGGGTGGGCGGGCTGCCGGATCGAACCGCAGTCGAGCGTGCGGACCTGCGCGAACGTCAGGTCCTTCACGTATTTGCCGACGTACGGGTACGCCGGGTCGCCAGGCGTCGCGGGCGCGGTGTCGCGGCACTTCGCGGGTGTCGTCTTGCGGTCGTGGGTGATGACCTCGCGACCGTCCTTGGTGATCTGGATGTCGAGTTCGAGCGTGGTCACCCCCAGTTCCATCGCCTTGCCGAAGGACGCGAGCGTGCTCTCGACCGTGAGGCCGAGCCCCCCGCGGTGAGCCTGGATGTCGAAGGCGCGACGCGGCTGCGCGTCGGCGACCCCGGCCGTCGTCAAGGTCAGCGCAGCGGCCATGACCAGCGCGAATGTCTTCATCCGTGAACCATGCCACGGTCGGGCGAACTTCGATTGACTTTGACGCAACGTCAACCTCTACCTTCGTGGACATGCCGAACGAGACGGAGTGGTCGATCCAGGACATCGCCCGCTCGGCCGGGACCACGAGCCGCACGCTGCGCCACTACGGCGACATCGGGCTGCTCGAACCGAGCCGGGTGGGGAACAACGGATACCGCTACTACGACCAGGACGCGCTGGTGCGGCTGCAACGGATCCTGCTGCTTCGCGAACTCGGGCTGAGCCTGCCCGCGATCGGCGAAGTCCTCGAAGGGGAGCAGGACACGACGGCGGCGCTACGCACGCATCTGAAGTGGCTGGAGCAGGAGCGACAGCGGCTCGGGCGGCAGATCGAATCGGTCAAAACGACCTTGAGGAAGACGGAGAGAGGTGAACAACTGATGGCAACGGAAGTGTTCGACGGCTTCGACCACACGAAGTACGAGAAGGAGGTCACCGAACGCTGGGGCGCCGACGCCTACAAGCAGGGTGACCGGTGGTGGAAGTCGCTGAGCGCCGAGGACAAGAAGGCGCACCAGCAGGAACAGAAGGACATCGCGGCCGCGTTCGGCGAGGCCCGCGCGCAGGGCCTGCCCGCCGACGGTGACGAGGCCCAGGCGATCACGCGGCGGCTGTACGAATGGCTCCGGCCGGCCGTGCGAGCCGTGTCGAAGGGCTACTTCGCCGGTCTCGGGCAGCTGTACGTCGACGACCCGCGCTACGGGCAGTACGACGAGAAGCACGGCGCGGGCACTGCGGAATACATCCGTGACGCGATGACGATCTACGCGGAACGCAACCTGAGCGAGTAGGAACGAGGGACGGGGCTGCAGACCCGTCTCTGTTATCTGTCGCGCGCTGACGAAGACGCCCCGCGGGGCGGAGACCGGATGAAACCTCTGGTGGACAAAGCAGCCGCCCCGCAAACCGTCTCCGTGGGCCTCCGGCCCGAACGAGGCGCGCGACGGTGAAGTCTCCGTCGGGCGCAGAGCGCCCTTGGGGAGACCACTCGGCCGCTTTTACCGCGACACGCCTATCCCTCTATGGCGGAATATCGGGTCGACGCTAGAAACCCCGATAGCGTGGGAGAGTGGATCCCATCCGCAACCCCTTCGCCCCGGGTGCCGGTCAACGGCCGCCCGAGCTGGCAGGTCGCGTCCGCGAGCTCCAGGCCTTCGAGGTCGTGCTCGAACGGGTCGCGCGGGGGAGACCGGAACGCAGCCTGATGCTGACCGGCCTGCGCGGCGTGGGGAAGACCGTATTGCTGGGCGAGCTGCGCTCGCGGGCCATCAAGCACGGCTGGGGCGCTGGCAAGATCGAGGCCCGCCCGGACACCGAACTGAGGCGGCCGCTCTCGGCCGCGCTGCACCGCGCGATCCGCGATCTCGCCGTCCGCCATCGCGCGCCGGACCGGGTCGAGCAGGTGCTCGGCGTGCTCAAGGCGTTCGCGCTGCGCGCCAACAAACCGGACGCGAAGCTGCGCGACCGCTGGCAACCGGGCATCGACGTGCCCGCCGCGCAGGGCCGCGCCGATTCCGGCGACATCGAGATCGACCTGGTCGAACTGTTCACCGAGGTCGCGGAGCTGGCGGCCGACGTCGGCACCGGGGTCGCGCTGCTGATCGACGAGATCCAGGATCTGCTGCCGGAGGACGTTTCCGCGCTCTGCGCCGCCTGCCACGAACTTTCGCAGTCCGGGGCGCCGCTGGTCGTGGTCGGCGCGGGACTGCCGCACGTACCCGCCGTCCTGTCGGCGTCGAAGTCGTACTCGGAGCGTCTCTTCCGCTACGCGCGCATCGACAGGTTGGAGCGCGAAGACGCCGACCTCGCGGTGATGGCGCCGATCGAACGTGAGGACGCGGGCATCGAACCGGAGGCGCTGGACGCCCTGTTCGACGCGTCCGGCGGCTATCCGTACTTCATCCAGGCCTACGGCAAGGCCGCTTGGGATGCCGCGCCGGCGGACCCCATCACCGTGAAGGACGTCCAGGTCGCCGCCCCGGAGGCCGAGTCCGAGCTCGCGGTCGGCTTCTTCGGCTCCCGCTACGAACGCGCGACGCCCGCGGAACGTGAGTACCTGCTCGCGATGGCGGAGCTGACGCAGGGGCGGGACGAGTCCGCCGGGACCGCCGATGTGGCCGTCTACCTGGGGCGGAAGCCTTCGTCGCTGTCACCGGCGCGGGACAGCCTGATGAAAAAGGGCCTGGTGTACTCCGCCGAGCGCGGGCACATCGCCTTCACCGTCCCGCACTTCGGCCACTACCTGCTCGGCCGGGACTAAGCCTCTCTCAGACTTTATAGCATCAGCCCTAGAAAGAGGTAGAGAGCGCTAGCGCGCCACTCGATCGAGTGGCTTTCCCCTTTCGCGCTCGGACTCCAGCCGTCTCGAAAGTCATCTGAGGCAACGGAAACCGAGGTTCGACCAGCAGAGTGCCGCTGAATTCGCAGCGGCATCGAGCGCCAGCGGATCTGCGCCCTCAAGTACGGCGAAAGTCGACTCGGAAGCACGACGACGAGAATCGCTACCGTCGCTGCCATGCGGGCCCGGTCGACGAAGAGTCGTTCATGAACTTCCGTCGCGTCGGCGGCACTCCGGGAAGTGCGCCACCCACCCGATTCCTCCCCCAGACGCTCGGCGTGGTCGCCGACGTGGCGGCGGTATCGGTCCTGATCGTCGGCGGCGGACTGCCGATCGTCTGGGCGACGAGCCTCGGCGCGGTGCCCCTCGGGGTGTTCGCCATCTGGCGGCGATGGGGCATGCCGGTCGACGTCCGGCTTGCCGCCGGCGCCGCGGTCGCGGTCGCCGGCGCGGGAGTCTTCGGTTTCTCGCTGGCGACGGAACGGAACACTCCCGATCGGACACCCGGCTTGGCCGCCGCGACCAGCACGTCACCCTCGTCTTCGTCACCCTCGCCTTCGGCGGCGCCACCAAGCGGCGGAGTGTGGCTCATCGACCTGCCGAAGGTCGAGGGCGGCTACGGAGATTGGCGACGGGGCGAAGCCGCCGTCGGCGGCCAAGTCTTCAAACACAGCTACATCGGCACCACGTGCTCGAAATCCGACGACGGCCATGAAGTCTTCGCCATCGATCAGCGCTTTCAACGCTTCCACGTGACGCTGGGCATCGCGGACGGCGCGCCCGCCGAGACCGTCACGCGGTTCGTGGTGAGGATCGACGGACGGGCGCTGGCCACCCGAGACCTTCGCGCCGGACAGGTCGATGTGCTCGACCTCCCCGTGGCCCAGGGCAAGCAACTGCTCCTCCAGGTGGACAACGTCGACTCGCCGTGCAGCGCCACGGCGGTCTGGGCCGACGCGGTTCTGCGCTAGCCGCCGGCGTTATCAAGAAGTGACCGGCGCCACCAAATCTCTCCGGTTTTACGCTCATGTTGCCGATGATTCATCGGCAGGTGTGCCAAGTCACCGGATAATCGTTGGCTTCCTTGTGAAAAAGGGTGCATACTAGGAGCACAGCCACGAAGACGCAAGACCTACTCCCAAGGGGATGACAAAAACCGATGAACAACATCGCCGCCAAGCTCCGTGCCCGTCGCGCCGAGGCTCGCACTCGCCGGGCGCTGAACCGGGCGATCGACACCGCGGCCACCGCGACCGTTCGTCAGGAGCTCATCGCTATCTCCCAGGCGCGTCACACGCACATGCGCTGACCCGACAACAACCGTTGTAGGTGTCGCCCATTCGAGTGACCTACGACACATAGTGCGTGAGGTGTAACGCCGCGGAACGCGGCGTCGATACCCACTACGACCCCGTGATGCTGGCGGACCCCCGACCTGGCAGCATCACGGGGTTTCCATATGTCCGGACCCGAAAGATTTCTTGCCTTCACCGCTTCGCGGAGTAACACTTGACCTCGTCAACGAATCTGTTGAGGTGGTCAAATGAATCGATCCGCAGACCGGGTGGCGACCGTCCGGGCCTTCAACCGCCTGTACACCGGCGTGATCGGCGTCCTCGACGAAGGACCGGCCGACGCCGAGTACTCCCTGAGCGAAGCCAGGGTCATCTTCGAACTCGCGCAGCAGGAGCAGACCCAGGTCACCGACCTGCGCAAACGTCTCGACCTCGACGCCGGATACGCGAGCAGGCTGCTCGCGAGACTCGAGGGACGCGGCCTGCTCACCCGTGAACGCAGCGACGAGGACGCCCGCCGTCAGATCGTCCGGCTGACCGAGAACGGCCGCAAAGCCTTCGCTGTCCTCGACGAACGGTCGGTGGGCAGGATCGGCTCGCTGCTCGGCCGGTTCGGCGACGACGAACAGCAACGCCTGCTCGGTGCCATGGACACGATCACGTCGCTGGTCGGCGAGCGCGCCGCGGATCCCACGCTGGTCCTGCGCCCGCCGCGGCCGGGTGACTTCGGCTGGGTGGTCCACCGTCACGGCGCCCTCTACTCCCGCGAGTACGGCTGGGACGAACGCTTCGAAGCACTCGTCGCCCGTGTCGTCGCGGAGTACGTCGACAGGCGCGGCGATCCGCGCCAAGCGGGCTGGATCGCCGAGCTCGACGGGGAGCGCGTCGGCAGCATCTTCTGCATGCCCGCCGAAGACGGCGTCACCGCGAAGCTGCGGATGTTGCTCCTCGAACCGGCCGCGCGAGGACGGGGTGTCGGGAAACGCCTGGTCAGCGAGTGCGTCGAGTTCGCGAGGGCGTCCGGCTACCCGGCGATGGAGCTCTGGACGGTCTCGCTGCTGGAGGCGGCGAGGGCGATCTACCAGAAGGCCGGTTTCCAGCTGGTGAGCGAAGAGACGATCACGGGCTTCGGGTACGAGCTGACCGGGCAGACCTGGCGGCTGGAGCTGTGACGTGTTCGTCGTCTACTGCCCCGTCTGCGATCGGCGGTCCGTGGTCGGGGTCGACTCGATCGATTTCGTCGACGACCTGACCCCGGGCATGATCTCCGTCTCCGGTCGCTGCCCCGACGGCCACTACGCCGTCCTGCTGACCGGGAAGTCCTTCACGTCCCATGAACCCTGTGTGCGCGAAGTGCGGCAAGTGTTGAAACGGCGACGGCGCCGGACCAGGCTGGGTGCCTGGTTCGCGCGGCAGCGTGAACTGCACGACCGGCTCTTCCGTTATTGATGTCGATTCGCCGGGGGCTCGTTCGTCTAGGGGCCATCGATTCCAAGGAGGACACCATGCCCCAGTACGCCGGTTTCCTGCGGTCCCAGTCGGATTCGCATGATCACCTCGGCCCCGACGAAGCACAACGCGTGCTCGAGAGCTACATCGCCTGGGCCGACGAACGCACGAAGGAGGGCCGTTTCGTCGGCGGCGGCGGGCTGTCGCGAGGCGGCCGGGTGCTGCGCGGCACGGGCGGCGAGGTCGGCGCGACCGACGGGCCGCACACCGAAGCCACCGAGATCGTCGGCGGCTATCAGGTGATCGAGGCCGTGGACCTCGACCAGGCGGAGAAGATCTTCGCGACGCATCCGCATCTGAAGTTCGGGCCGATCGAGGTGCGCAAGATCGGCGAACGCGGTTGTGAGGACTGAGGTCGTCATGAGCCGCCCGGCCGGCGTGGTGGAGCATCTGTTCCGGCACAGTGCCGGGCGGATCGTCGCCACGCTGGCCAGGGCGCTCGGCCCCGAACGCCTGGACCTGGCCGAGGAGGCCGTCGCCGACGCGCTGGAGCAGGCGCTGCGGACCTGGCCGCAGAGCGGGGTGCCGGACAATCCGCGTGGCTGGCTGTTCCGGGCCGCGCGGAACCGGGCGATGGACGTCGTCCGGCGCGAACAGACCTTGCGCGCGCTGCTGCCGCGGCTCGTCGAGCTGAACGGCCACGAAGCCGACCGGCGTACGGACGACGAACTCGTGTTGATGCTGCTGTGCTGTCATCCCGCGCTGCCGACGGTCTCGCAGGTGGCGCTGACGCTGAAGACCGTCGGTGGGCTCGGGGTGAACGAGATCGCGGCGGCCCTGCTGACGAAACCGGCGACCGTGGCGCAGCGGCTCGTGCGGGCGAAGAAATGGCTGCGGGAATCGGGGAAGCCGCTCACCCTGCCAGGGCCGGACGCGCTGGAGTCCAGAGTGGACAGTGTGCTGGCCGTGCTCTATCTGCTGTTCAACGAAGGCTACGACGCGACGACCGGCGAGGTCGCGGTGCGCGGCGAACTGTGCGGCGAGGCGATCCGGCTGGGGCGGCTGCTGCTGGCCGAGCCGAAGACGGATCTGCCGAGGGTGCGGGCGCTGGTCGCGCTGATGCTGTTGCAGGGGAGCAGGCTGCCCGCGCGGGTGGACCGCGACGGTGACCTGCTGCTGCTCGACGAGCAGGACCGGGACCGCTGGGATCACGCGATGATCGCCGAGGGGACGCGGCTGTTCGAGCGGGCGTGCACCGGGCCGGAGATGTCGGCGTATCACGTCGAAGCGGCGATCGCGCTGTGCCACGGCACAGCCTCGCCGCCGGATTGGCGCCGGATCGTGGGCCTGTACGACGACCTGCTGGCGTTGCGGCCGTCGCCGGTGGCGCGGCTGAATCGCGCGATCGCGCTTTCGATGGTGGACGGGGCGGCGGCCGGGATCGCCGAACTCGAAGCCGTCGAGGCCGAACTGCCGGACTACACGCTGCTGCCCGCCGTCCTCGGCGCGCTGTGGCTGCGCGCCGGCGATCCCGGGCGAGCCGCGGACCACTACCGGCGCGCACTCGCGCTGCCCTGCTCGGAGCCGCAACGTCGCTTCCTCAGCCGACGACTGGCGTCCTGCTCACCCGATTGACCAGGCCTTTTTCGCTTCCCCGCGCGTACCCCACCCCCCACCGCTCCCAGGGGGGCGCGCCCCGCACCAGCGTATCGGGAGGGGGCGACGCGGGGTGGGTTCCGGTGGCCCAAGGGGCCGAGTTGTCCACAACGGCGGGTGGGTGTGGACAACTCGGGTGGATGTCTCAAAGGGGGCCTTCGGGACATCGAGCGTCTCAAAGGGACCCTTCAGGACACGGAGATCCGGCGGACGGAGTGACGCGAAAGCCACTTTCGCGAAGTCCAGCGCGGAAGACACCTCCGGTTCACGCGGGCACGGTTACCTGGGGGAGTGAACTGGACGGCGTACGTCGACGGCTACTGCGAACGCCTCGCTCCCGGCCTCTGGGGCGAGCCGCTCAACAGTCTCAGCAATCTCGCGTTCCTGATCGCGGCGATCGCGGTCTGGCGGCAGTCGAAAGGCCGCGTCTTCGCCGTCCTCATCGGACTGGTGTTCCTCGGCAGCACGGCCTTCCACCTGCTCGCCACCCGCTGGTCCGCGGCCGCCGACACCGGCTTCATCCTGGTGTTCGTCCTCTACTACGCCGCCGTGTTCCCGCATCTGTTCTTCGGTGTCCGCCGCGGGCTCTCGTGGCTCGGCATCCCCGTGTTCCTCGCCTTCACCGCCGTCGTCGCGTCACTGGGCGGCGGGCTGTACCTCTCGGCACTGCTCGGGCTCGTGATCTTCGCGGTCATCCTCAGGGGTGAACATCGCCGCAGGTTCGCCCTCGCCGCGGGCGTATTCGGGGTGTCCCTGTCGTTCCGCACGGCCGACCACACGGTCTGCGGCGGTTTCCCCGCCGGGACGCACTTCCTCTGGCACCTGCTGAACGGCCTCACCCTCTACCTGGTGTCGGCGGCAGCCATGAAAAGGGCCGCGTCCCGGCAGGACGCGGCCCCTTCGATCAGCGGTGACTAGTGGACGCCGATTTCGCGGAGATCCTTGTCGTGTTCGTCGGCGTGGTAGTCCTCGGCCTCGGTGTCGTCCGTGCCGTTGAAGACCTTCAGCTGCCGCGCGATCACCGTGAAGATCACCGCGACCAGCAGGTTCGCGATCAGCGCCACGAACCCGACGTAGATCTGCAGCTGCGAGCCGCTGAGCGGGTGCCAGCCGAAGATCGACAGGTCCCCGAGCTTCAGCGCCGAGCCGCCGAAGTGCGCCTTGCCGGTCGCCGGGTTCGGGATGTTGTAGAGCATGATCAGGCCCCACCCGATGCCGACCACCCAGCCGGCGATCAGGCCCCAGCGGTGGAACCACCGCGTGTAGAGCGAGATCGCCACCGCGGGCAGCGTCTGCAGGATCAGCACCCCGCCGATGAGCTGCAGGTCGATCGAGAACTGCGGGTCGATGAACAGGATGAACGCCACCGCGCCGAACTTCACGATCAGCGAAGCGAGCTTGGCCTGCTTCGCCTCCTGGCCCGGCGTCGCGTTCTTCTTGATGTACTCCTTGTAGATGTTGCGGGTCCACAGGTTGGCCGCCGCGATCGACATGATCGCCGCGGGCACCAGCGCGCCGATGCCGATCGCGGCGAACGCGATCCCGGCGAACCACGACGAGAACTGCGTGTCGAACAGCACCGGGACGACGGTGTTCGTGTCGGGCTTGCCGGTGGCGTTGTTCGTGATCGGCTTGACCGAGGCACTGATCGCGACGTAGCCGAGCAGCGCCAGCAGGCCAAGGACCAGCGAGTACGCCGGCAGCGCGACCATGTTCCGCTTGATCACGCTGCGGCCGCGCGAGGCGAGCACGCTGGTGAGCGAGTGCGGGTACAGGAACAGCGCGAGCGCCGAACCGAGCGCGAGCGTGGCGTACTGCAACTGGTTGTTGGCGTTGAGCAGGATGCCGTCCGCCGGTGACGGCGTCTTGTCGAACTTCGCGTCGGCGGCGTCGAAGATCGCCGACCAGCCGCCGAGCTTCGAGGGCAGGTAGATGATCGCCACGAGGATCACGAGGTAGATCAGGATGTCCTTGACGAACGCGATCAGCGCGGGCGCGCGAAGGCCTGACTGATAGGTGTAGACCGCCAGGATGATGAAGGCGACCAGCAGCGGCAGGTGACCGACGATGCCGGAGCCGTTGATGCCCATGGTCCGCAGGACCGCCTCGAGCCCGACGAGCTGCAGCGCGATGTACGGCATCGTCGCGATGATGCCGGTGATGGCGATCAGCAGCGCCAGCGTCGGCGAACCGAACCGGCCGCGGACGAAGTCGGCGGGAGTGACGTAACCGCGGACGCGCGAGACCGACCACATGCGCAGCGCCGGCATCAACACGATCGGGTAGACGATGATCGTGTACGGCAGCGCGAACAGGCCCATCGCGCCGGCGCTGAACATCAGCGCGGGAACGGCCACGAACGTGTAAGCCGTGTAGAGGTCACCACCGAGCAGGAACCAGGTGATCCACGAGCCGAACTTGCGGCCGCCGAGGCCCCACTCGTCCAGGTGATCGAGGGTGTTGCCTGCCTTCCAGCGCGACGCGACGAAGCCGAGAACGGTGACGACCGCGAAGAGGATGGTGAAGATGATCAACTCGGGCCACTGGATGTTGGTCACTTGACGTCCCCCTCGTCGAGCTCGTCCACGGACAGCCGGTCGGGACGCTCACTGGTCGGCTTGTCCTTCGTCATCACGTAGACGATCCATGTGCAGAGGACACCGACCACCACGAAGACGAATTGGAACCAGTAGAAGAACGGCATCCCGAACAGCCGGGGACCGTCCGAATTGAACAAGGACGTGATCAGCACCAGCAACGGGATGATCAACAGGAGGTTCCAGGGGCTGAACTGAAAACCCCTCACCTTCCCGTCTGCCTTACCTGACGCCATCGGACCTCACCTAACGTTCCCGTACCCCCGGATCGACCCGATGACCCTAGAACCTCTCCCCCGTCCGGGTCACGCTTGCCTGATATCGATTTGATCAGCGACGCCTCATACGACGAAGGGCGGTTGCCGTCGGAGTCCCCGGCGGATATCAATAGCCGCAAGTCGCGAACAGGAACTTCGCACGCAACATCAAAGGGGCATCGGATGAAGAAACTCCGCTATGCGGTGGTGATCCCGGCTGTCGCCGGCACCATGCTGGCCGGGTTCACGCCTGCGTTCGCAGGGCCGGAGGCTGCCGGGCAGCAGCCGCTGAACTCCACCAACATTCCGGCGAAGTACGCGGACCAGAAGCTGGACTGGCACAAGTGCACCGCCGGCGAGCTGCCGTCCGCGCCGCCTCCGGGGGCCGAGAACATCGAGTGCGCGACCTACCGCGCGCCGCGTAACTGGTACAAGACGAACGAGGCCATCGACCTGACGATCGCCGTCAGCCGCCTCGCCGCCACCAGCGGCAACGCGACGGCCAGTGTCATCACGAACCCGGGTGGCCCCGGCGCTCCCGGCCGTAACTTCCCGGCCCGTCTGCGTAACCAGACGAAGCTGCGCGCGAACCAGGAGATCATCGGTCTCGACCCGCGCGGCACCGGCAAGAGCACCAACATCACCTGCGGCAACGCGATCGGCACCGGCTCCGACCTGGACCCGCGCGACCGCAGCCGGGCGAACCTCAACCTGATCCTGGACGCCACCAAGTACGCGGCGGACTCGTGCCAGGTGAAGTCCGGCGAGCTGGGCCCGCTCATCAACACCGCCCAGACCATCCGCGACATCGACCTGCTGCGTGTCCTCCTGGGCCGCGACAAGATCAACTGGGTCGGCTACTCGGCGGGCACCTGGATGGGCGCGCACTACGCGCAGCAGTTCCCCACCCGGACCGGCCGCTTCCTGCTCGACTCCTCGACCGAGTTCACCACCACCTGGCAGAACTCGTTCGACGGGCAGCCGCTCGGCTTCGAGCGCCGCTGGCGTCAGGACTTCCTGCCGTGGATGGGCAAGTACGACAAGGTCTACGGCTTCGGCAAGAACGGTGAGGCCGCTCGCCAGACCTACGAGAAGGTCCGCTTCGCGCTGACCCAGAACCCGGTCGAGGTGGACGGCGTCCCGGTTTCGGCCAACGCCCTCGACTCGACCATCGCGTCGTACCTCTACTCGAAGCGCAACTTCCCGGCGCTGGCCGACTACCTGGTCAACCTGAAGACGCTGACCGAGGGCACCTCGTCGCAGCAGCAGAAGGCGTCGGCCGCGCAGAAGGTCAAGGCCGAGACCGTCGACGGTGACGGCGTCATCGGCCCGCAGCCGCTGTTCGTCCCGAGCGACGGCGACTCCTACAACGCCAGCTTCTGGTCCATCCCCTGCAACGAGGGCAAGTGGACCGGCACCCGGCAGAGCGTCATCCGCCAGTCGCAGAAGCTGATCGACCGCGATCTGCCGCTGCTCGGCGCCGGCTGGCTGATCCAGCCGTGCATCTTCTGGAAGAACAAGCCGGTCGATCTGCCGAAGCTCGACGGCCGCGGCGTCCCGCCGGTGCTGATCGTCCAGTCGGTGCACGACCCCGCGACCCCGATCGAGGGCGCGACCCGTGCGCACCGCGCGTTCGCCAACTCGCGGATGATCACCGTGACCGGTGAAGGTGACCACGGTATCTACGCCGGCGGCAACGTGGGTGTGGACAAGGTCGTGGAGGACTACCTCGTCGACGGCAAGGTGCCGAACGACCAGAGCCTCCCCGGACTCCCACTTCCGGTGCCCGCGGGCGCCTGAAGCCACTAGGGATTGTGGCCCCGTCGAGTTTCGGCTCGGCGGGGCCCTTTTCTTGGGGTTGTCCACGACCTGTGCACAGAGTTGTCCACAGGCTGGGGGTAACTCGGCACGCGAGCGGTATTAGTATTGGGCTCATGGTGCGAGTGCCGTTGACGGACGAGGAACGCGAACGCGGCGAGCGGCTGGGGCTGGCGCTCCGGGACGCGCGCGCGGCGTCGTCGCGGAGCATGGTGGAGGTCGCGGCCGAGGCCGGGATCTCGGTGGAGACGCTCCGGAAGATCGAGACCGGGCGGATCCCGACGCCCGCCTTCTTCACCGTGATGGCGATCGCGGACGCCGTCGCGCTGCCGCTGGACGCGCTGCGTTCGGCCGCCGAGGGCGACGCCGAAGAGGTCGCCGAAGCGAGCTGACGAGGGCTTCAGCACCGCTTCGTGAGCAGTGGGCGTACGCGAAGCGGTGAAGGACGCTTTCGCTGCATCGCATGCGGTCAAGGCCCCCTTCAACCCACTTTCCACAGGGCCCCGCCATTGTGGACAACTACCGCCCTCGATCCCCTTCCGCCCCGTTCCCGTCACCCACCGCCGATACGCTGGTGCAGGGCGCGCCCCCCAGGGATGGGTGGGGGGTGGGGTTGCGCGGGTGACGCAGAGATCAGGGGCGTAGGGCGGCCAGGGCGTGTGCCCGGTCGTTCAGGTAGAGGAAGCCGTCGATCGGCAGGTCGAAGCTGTTCAGCAGGCTTTCCAAGGTGGCGTACTCGTCCACGCCGAGGTTCAGGTTCTCCTTCAGCGCGTGCGCGACGAGGACGTCCGCCAGTTCTTCCCACTCACCCGACCAGTGCAAGGTGCGGTAGAAGGCCAGGACGTCCGGCGCGATCCGGTCGCCGATCTGGTCGAGCAGGCTGTCGCCGAAGAAGCTGATCCGGCCGGCGGCGAGGTCGGCGACGGTCGGGTTCGCCGGGTCGGCGGCGGTGTCGGGATTGCGGACCACGCCGGGGCCCGCCACCGGATAACCCGTCTTGACGTGGCCGTTGTCTTCGACCAGCACGATCAGGTGCACGCCGTACCGTTCGCCGGCGCAGCGCCAACGGCCGTTGTGGAGTCTGAGGCGGGGTTCGCTCGGATCGTTCGCGACGTCCTTGATCACCGCGATGATCTGCTCGTCGGTCCAGCCCGCGGGGAACTCGCTGGTCGCCCGCCGCCCCTTTCCCGGTGCGTGCCCGCCGCCCACTCGTGCTCCTTTCGTCGCATCGAGGGTAACCCGCGTTCGGAGTATCCGAATGATCCGAACGCGGGAACGGGTGACCTCAGGCGATCACGCTGAGCAAGACGGCGCCGACGACGAGGACGTCGACACCGCGCAGGGCCTGAAGCCCGGCCGCCCCGCCGCTGACGTCGTAGTTCATCGGTGGCCGGGTCGCCGTCCGCAGCGCGGCGAAGACCGCGAGCGGGATCGCGAGCCACACCGGCCAGGCCGGGATCACGCCGAGGAGCAGCGTCACGAGACCGAGCAGGATCCCCCAAGCGATACCGAGCAGGGCGATCACCAGCCCGTTGACCAGCCGCAACTCCCAGTCGGACGCGCCGAGCCACCGCCTGCGGCCGGGGTTGCGCCACAGTTCGCCGAGCCCGCCGACGAACGGCACGAGCGCCGCGTACGCGCCGAGCGTGAACAGCGCCGCCGCGGGGATCGCCGGGAAGGCCAGGTGCGCGACGCCGGCCAGGCACGCGATCACCACGCTCGCCGCCGCGTAGCGCGCCCGGCCGAGCACCCCGGCCCACGCGAGCCGCAGCGCCGTCGGACGCCGCAGCGACAGCCACGGCACCGGTTTCGACTCCGGGATCAGCAGCATGGGATCCATGAACACCGCGGCCATCGCCCGCAGCAGCCGCGCGTTCCAGCCGTCGACGAGTTCCTGACGGCCGACCCCGGACATCGGCTCGCCGCCGAAGGCCACCGCGACCGCCACCACGAACAACGCGCCGGCCAGTACCTCGACGGCGACCGGGCCGAGGCCCGCGGCCGCGAACGCCAGACCGGCGAGCGCGAGCACGACCGGCGCGAGCGTTTCCCCGCGGATCGCCGTCCGCCGCGCGGTGACGGCGGCCAGGATCGCGCCGGAGGCGGTCAACGCCGACATCGCGATCCACACGTCCTTCGATCCGCCGCCGATCGCGGTGACCAGCGCCCCGGTGTAACCGACCACCAGGACCAGGCCGAACCACAGCGTCCACATCCGCTTCACGACGACACGGCGCCTGTCGACGCGGGCGAAGTCCATCCACGTCAGCGCCGCCGGTTCGGCCCAGACGAAGCCCCGGCGCAGGAGGCCGCGCCAGAACATCGCGCAGAGCACGACCAGCAGCCCGAAGACCGCCGGGAAGTCCACAACGGACTGTCCAAAGAGGAAATCGCGGAGCTTCGGCAGGTTCTGGAAGGCGGTGAACAGCGCGCCGAAACCGAACAGTGCCAGGAAGGTCTGGTAGTCGCCGTTGAGCAGCCCGCCGAATCGCTGACGTCCGGGCACATGCGTTGGCGCCTTCGTGGTCACCACAACTCAAGGGTGGAGTCGGCCGCTTCCAGCAGCGGCGGATGATGCGTGGCCACGACGACGGCCGCCCCGGCGTCGGTCGAACGCTTGATCAACGACGTCAGCCATTCCTTCCCCGCGACGTCGAGCGCCCGCTCGGGCTCGTCGAGCAGCAGGACGTCGTGCGGCCGCGCCGTCGCGCCGAGGAGCAACAGCCGACGGCGTTGCCCGGCCGAGAACTTGCCCGCGGTGACCTTCGCCCGCTCGGCGAGCCCCGCGTCCGCGAGGAGCGCGTCGAAATCGCCGAGATCGGCGCCGAACGAACCCTCCAGCAGTTCGAGATGCTGGAGCGGGGTCAGCTCGGCGAAGAAATCGGAGTCGTCGAACAGGACGGAAACCTTGCGACGGAAGGAAACATCGCGTTCGTCGGGTTTTCCGCCCGCGACGACGACGCGGCCGCGCTGCGGAGTTTGCGTTCCGTACAAACACCGCAACAGGGTCGATTTCCCGACTCCGTTGGGGCCGACGATGACCGCGCATTCGCCGGCGTCGACCTCGAAGCCGAGGCCGTCGAACAACCAGTGCTCCCCGGCCTGGACGCCGAGCCCGCGTACGTCGATCATTTGCCGCGCAAGGATTCGATCACCGGAGCGAGCGCGTCCATGTTGTGTTCCAGCACGGTGAAGTAGGTGAAGCCGAAGCGTTCGCGATGTGCCAGGATCTGTTCGGCGATCTGCTCGTGGGTGCCGACCAAAGCCGTCGGCAGTTCGGCGAGTTGTTCGACCGTGAGCGTGCCGTCGAGTAATTCTCGCAGGCTCTCCAATCCTTTTCGCCGGTCTTCGACCACGGCGACGAAATGCGAGAGGATGTTGAATTCGACCGCGCGGCCGTTCAGTTTCCCGCGGACGAAGTTCACCCGCTCCTCGATTCCGGCCGCGTCGTCGACGGCGAGCGCGCCACCATCGGGAACGGCCGCCGTGCCGGTGAAGCCGATGATGTCGGCGTGTTCGGCCGCCAGGGTGAGGAGCCGGTCGCCGCGGCCGGCGATCATCAGCGGCGGGCCCGGTTTCTGCACCGTCGGCGGTTTGTGGTTTTCGTCGGCATAGAGCCGTTTTAGCTCTTTTATGGTGTTTTCGAGATGGTCGACGCGTTTGCCCGCACGCGGGAACTCCATTCCCGCCGCTTCGAATTCGGCCTTCACGTAACCGGCCCCCAGGCCGAGCTCCAGCCTGCCTTCGGTGAACTGGTCCGTGCCGGTGACGTCGCGGGCCAGCAGCACCGGGTTGTAGAAGGCGGTGTTGATGACGAAAGTGTTGAGCCGAGGGCGGTTCGTCACCTCGGCGGCGAGCACGAGGGCCGGGAACGGCGGCGCCATGCCGAGGTGGTCGGCCGCGCCGATCACGTCGAATCCGAGGTCCTCGGCCTTGCGGCACTTTTCGACCCACGCGGCACGGCTTTCCGGGACGACCATGTTGACGCCGAATTTGACCATGCGGCCACGGTACCGAGCGCACAGGAAGAAGGCCTCATCCTCGGGAATGACTCCGAGGATGAGGCCTTCTCCGGCGTTCGGGTTATCAGCCGAGGCGCTGCTTGAGCGCGTCCAGCTCGTCACGCAGCGACGACGGGACCTTGTCGCCGATCTTCTCGAACCACTCCTCGATGAGCGGCAGTTCCTGGCGCCACTCGTCGGCGGAGACGTCCAGCGCGGCCTGGATGTCGGCCAGCGGCTCCTTGAGGCCGTCGGTGTCGAGGTCCTCGGCGTTCGGCACGAAACCGACCGGGGTCTCGTTCGCGTTGCCCTTGCCCTCGACGCGGTCGATGACCCACTTCAGGATCCGCGAGTTCTCGCCGAAGCCCGGCCACAGGAAACGGCCGTCGTCGCCACGGCGGAACCAGTTGACGTAGAAGATCTTCGGCAGCTTGTCCGCGTCGGCGTTCTTGCCGAGGTCCAGCCAGTGCTTGAAGTAGTCACCGGCGTGGTAGCCGAGGAACGGCAGCATGGCCATCGGGTCGCGGCGCACGTTGCCGACCGCGCCGGCGGCGGCCGCGGTGGTCTCCGACGACATGGTGGCGCCCATGAACACGCCGTGCTGCCAGTCGCGGGCCTCGTTCACCAGCGGGACCGTGGTCTTGCGGCGGCCGCCGAACAGGATCGCCGAGATCGGCACGCCCTGCGGGTCGTCCCACTCCGGCGCGAGGATCGGGCACTGCGACATCGGGGTGCAGTAGCGCGAGTTCGGGTGCGCGGCCTTCTCTTCCGACTCCGGCGTCCAGTCCTGCTTCTTCCAGGAGGTGGCGTGCTCGGGCTTGTCGCCCATGCCCTCCCACCAGATGTCGCCGTCGTCGGTGAGCGCGACGTTCGTGTAGACCGTGTTGCCCTTTTCGATGGTGCGCATCGCGTTGGGGTTGGTGTGCCAGTCGGTGCCCGGCGCGACGCCGAAGAAGCCGAACTCGGGGTTCACCGCGTACAGGCGGCCGTCCTCGCCGAACCGCATCCACGCGATGTCGTCACCGAGGGTCTCGGCGCGCCAGCCGGGGATGGTCGGCTGCAGCATGGCGAGGTTGGTCTTGCCGCAGGCGCTCGGGAACGCCGCCGCGACGTAGTGGACCTTGTCCTCGGGCGAGATCAGCTTGAGGATCAGCATGTGCTCGGCCAGCCAGCCCTCGTCGCGGGCGATGACCGAACCGATGCGCAGCGAATAGCACTTCTTGCCCAGCAGCGAGTTGCCGCCGTAGCCGGAGCCGTAGCTCCAGATCTCACGGGACTCGGGGAAGTGCGAGATGTACTTGGTGGTGTTGCACGGCCAGGAGACGTCCTCCTGGCCCGGCTCCAGCGGCGCGCCGACGGAGTGCAGGGCCGGGACGAACTCGCGCTCGGTGCCGTCCTCGGTGACGAACTTGTCCAGCGCGGCCTTGCCGGCGCGGGTCATCACGCGCATGGAGGCGACGACGTAGGCGAAGTCGGTGATCTCGATGCCGAGCTTGGGGTCCTCGGCTCCGAGGGGGCCCATGCAGAAGGGGATGACGTACATCGTGCGACCGCGCATGCACCCGCGGTACAGCTCGGTCATCGTGGCCTTCATCTCGGCCGGGTCCATCCAGTTGTTGGTGGGACCGGCGTCCTCTTCGTTCTCCGAACAGATGAAGGTGCGCTCTTCGACGCGGGCGACGTCATTCGGGTCGGAAGCCGCCCAGAACGAGTTGGGCTTCGCGTCGAGCTGCACGAACGTGCCGGCGGAGACCAGTTCGGCGTTGATCCGGGCGGCCTCTTCGTCGGACCCGTCGACCCACACCACACGGTCCGGAGTGGTCAGTTCGGCGACCTCCCGGACCCAGGACAGCACGCCACTGTGCGTCGTCGGCGCATTTTCCAGTCCAGGGATGGCGACTGCGGTCATCTCTACTCCTGACTTCCGACGGCAGAAGCCCACACCGGGAACGACGCTGTTCCGATGCGGGCTTCGATGCCGGCGACCGAATGGCTTCGCACACCGGCGGGAAGACCGGTGTGCAGGTTTTGGGATTCCCCGAGAGTAGCCGGATGACCGGCAGGTAACCGAGAGCTGACCTGTCGGTTCTCTCACAAGAACGATAAGGGAATCGATTCAGTATCACCGGAATGGGCCATACGCAGAAATTCTTCCGGTGATCGATGGCACAGCCGGCAGACGAATCGGACATGAGAAAACCCGGCACGAGGTCTCGTGCCGGGTTGTTCTGTGACCAGGATTACATTAATCGGCCCGCCGAAATGGACTAAACCATTCTTGTATTGGTCCAGGCCATTTCAGGATTTAGTTGGGGCTGATCCACTGGCCGGTGGCGGAATCGATCTTCGCCACTCCTTCGAGTGTTTCGGTGCCTTCGCCACCCCACGCCGCGTCGCCCGCCGGGTCGCCTTCGGCCGCCGGAGCGCTCGTGAAGGCCGAGTCGATGTCGTTGTTGACCAGGCCGCTGCCGACCTCGGACCACTGGCCGGGGCCGGTGTGCTCGTAGGTCTTGGAGTTGCCGGAGGCGTCGGTCTCCACCGCGATGTCGGCGCTGCCGTCGCCGTCCTTGTCGGTGAAGGCGATCGTGCGGCCGTCCTCCGTGTGGACGATGGCGGTGTCCGGGGTCCCATCGTTGTTGGTGTCGACGGTGGGCGGGCCGACCTCGACGTCGCCGCTGGGCATGTCGGCGTGCATGGTGCCGCTGGTGCCCGCGTCGGAACCGTCGTCGTTGCCGCCGCCCCCCGCCTCGACCCAGGAACCGGACGCCTCGTCGTAGACGGCTTCCTGGACGACCTTGCCGTTCTCGTCGAGCACCGCGTACTGGTCGGCTTCGCCGTCGCCGTCGCTGTCGACGAACGCCTGGCCCGTGCCGTCCTCGTGCTGGATGACGGCGGCGTCGTTCACGCCGTCCTTGTCGAGGTCGTAGTTGAGCTCGGCCTGGTACTCCTCGCCGTCAACGTGGACGGTGACCGCTTCGGTGGAGCCCGACTCGGTGTCCGTGCCGCCGCTCTCGTCGACCCACATGGGATAACCCCCTCGTTGACCTGCTGGTGTGTCGAAGCTTAAGACTCACCGTAAGCCGGTTCGGTTCCGGTCCACAACAGGACCACCCGCTGGGGCCGTCCGGAGGTTCGTCAGGCTGGGAGCCCCGTGCCGCCCAGACCGACGCACCACGAGCCGCCCTCCTCCTGCGTCACCCACAGGATGCTCGGGTCGGGCGCCGCGTCCGTCCTGCGGATTTCCACGTCGAAGGACACCCGCGTCGCTTCGTTCTGCCGTCGCGCACCGATCATCACCGTGGTGCCGTGCTCCGCGAACCCGGCCACTGATTTCGAAGCCGGGTACTCGGCCGAAGGGGCACAGTCGACATTCGTCAGCTTGACGGGATCCCGAGTCTCCACCGCGTCGGCGTAGGCACGGGCGATCTCGTCCGGGCCACCGGGAAGACGCTGATAGGCCACCTTGTCCGAGTTAGCGACGACGACGCCCACCACGACCACCGTCGCGATGGTCAGCACCATCACCCCGGCCAAGACCCCGAAGCCGATGAAGAGCCTCTTTTTCTTCTTCGCCCTCTTCTCGACCACCCAAGGCGGCTCGGCGAACGGCTGCTGCTGCTGCTGAGGAAAGGTCACGCTTGATTGTCGCGCAGTGACCGAATGCGTCCGAGCAGTGCCTCAGCGCGGTCCCGGCCGTCCGAGACGTCCTTCAGGCGCTTCGCGACGACCGAGATCTTCTTCGCCCGTTCCTGCGCGCCCATCTTGATCGTCTTGTCGACTTCCTTCAGCTCCGCCTCGATCGCGTCGATGCGGCGGCCGAGGGCTTCGTCGAGCGCCATCGAAAGCTGCTGTTCGGCTTCGATCAGCTGCTCCGCGACGAGCTGGTCCAACGTGGACCGCGCGTCGGCGATCGCCTCGACCAGCCATTGCTTCATGTGCTGCTTGTCCGACGCGTGTTTGCGGGTCCGCGCCATCCACCAGCCGGCACCGAGCCCGATGATGATCGTGGCGGGCAGGATCACCGGGTTCAGGATCGCGACGCCCGCCAGCGGCAGCGCGGCGACCTTCCCGGCGCCGAGACCACCGGAAACCCCCATGAAGATGAGCAGTTTGTCCTCGGCCGTCGGCGGTTTCTTGTCCGGCGGGCGCAGCACGACCGGCGGGCCGCCCGCCCTGGCGAACTGGCCTCGGATGATGTCGAGCTCTTCGGGCGAGAACAGCTCGGCGAGCGCGACGTTGGTGACCTGGTTGAGCCGCTGGGAGAGCAGCATCGAGATCCGCTGCGACGTCGTCTGCAGCGCGATGTCGACCTGCTGGGGCAGCGCGGCGAGATCGTCCCGTTTCGCGCCGTCGATCCGCTGGCGGAAGTGGGTCGACGCGTCGCGCATCTGCCTGCTGGTCTCGTGCCCGACCTCGACACGGGTCCGCTGGATCTCCGCACGCAGCTTCAGCTGCCAGCCGCGGGTCGACGACCGGCGTTCGGTGGTCAGGTCGTCGCGGCGCTGGCGCAGCTGCTCCGCTTCGGCCTCGCCGGCGGACAGCGCGCGGCTTTCCGCCTGGAGTTTCGCCTTGAGTTCGCCGAGCGCGCTCGACAGCGCGCGCAGGGTGTTGGCCTCGCCCAGCATCGCCGAACGGCCGACCAGCATCTCCTGCAACGCGCCCTGCAGCGCGGCGATGCCCGCCTTCTCGCGCAGCATCATGGCCATCTGCTCGTTCGGGGCCTTGGCCGCCGTTTCGAACATGCGCGCGGACACCGGGTGGAACACCGCGTCCGCGAACCGGGGGGCGTGCTCGGCGAGCAGCCGCCGGTCGGCTTCGAGGACTTCGCGCCAGCCGCGGAACTGGTCGGTCTTGGTCAGCGCGAACAGCACGGTCTCGACGCGCTCGCCCATGTCCTGCAGGAACTGCAGTTCCTGCGCGGTGAACGGCGAAGAGGAGTCGACGACGAACAGCAGCGCGGTGGCGCCCGCGGCGGCCTCCTTCGCCAGCTCGCCGTGCATCGAATCGAGCCCGCCGACGCCCGGGGTATCCACAATGGACACTCGTTCGAGCAGCGGGACCGGGCCGGAGACCTCGACGTACCGCGGCGGGATCTGCCCTTCCGGCAGTTCGTGCGCCGCCGAGACCCAGTGGATCAGGTCGTTCAGGTTGATCGGCACCGGCGCCAGCTGGCCCGGGTAGCAGGCCTGCGCGGACCACTGCTCGGCGTGCTCGAAGACGAGATACGTCGCCGTGGCCACGTCGGCGTCCACAGGGGATAGTCCCGGCATGGACAGGAGCGCGTTCACGAGCGAGCTCTTGCCGCGGTTGGTCTCGCCGACCACCACGACCGAAGGCTTCTTCGGCCGCGTCTTCCGGATGTCCTCGACCCATTTCGCGGCCTGGGGATCGGCTTCGCGGACGACGGTGAGCAGCTGCTCGCGGGTGCTCTTCACGACCGCGGGCAGGTTGGCCGCCGCGCTCGGAGCGGTCACTGTGCCTTCTTCGCGTAGACGATGACGATCGGCGCGCGCAGCACCCGGTCGTGATCGGCGAACCCGACGACCTCGGTCTCCGCGACGAGCCCTTCGAGTGCCGGATCCTCGGTCGCGACCGCGCCGCCCGCCTCGTGCACGGCGGGGTCGAACCGCTCGCCGTCCGGACGCAGGGCACGGACGCCGATCGCGGCGAGACCGTGTTCGAGCCGCTCGACGACACCGCCGCTGCGGGCGCGATCGAGGGCGTACAGGCACATCTGGATCAGTGCCTGCCTGTCGGCGAGAGCCTGTTCGAGGTCGGCCGGACCCGTGGTCGTGGACTCCACATCGGGTTTCGACGCGGCTTCGACCTCCGTGGTTCCCTCGGACGGCGAAGTCCCGCCATCCGCTTCGGCGATGATCGCCGCCGAGATCTGGCCGGTCGGCACATCGTCCGGATTTTCCTCGTCGACCGCCTTCTTGCGCAGCCAGGCACCCACCGATTCGACCCCCGTAACTGATGTCCCGGGCTTACCGATCAGCCCGGGGAGATTTCACCAGTGTCGGCCACCCGCCCGGCCGCCGGGGGCGGAATCGCCAGAACGGGACGAAGGAATCTGGCGATCAGCTCCTTCATCACCGCGAGTTCCGCCGCCGGATCGAGGTCAGGCTCCAGAATCACGCGGGAGAGCGGCGCATCGACCAAAGCGACGAGCCAGCTGGCCACCGTCCGCGGGGGCAACCCGGGGTCGATCCGGCCCGCGTCCACCGCCCGCGTCACGAGGAGGGTGAGCCCGTCGCGCAGGGCGCGGTCGTTGCCCTGGACGAGCTCGGCAAGGTCGGCGTCGCGGGAGCACTGCGCGGCGACTTCGAGGACGAGTTTGGCCGCGACCGGGTGCAGCAGCTGCTCGGACACGTGCGCGACGACGTGGAGGATCGACTCCCACGGGTCCTCGATCTCCCCGGCGCCCGCGAGCAGGGCCGCGGTCTCGTCGGCGTCCTGCTCGAAGATGCCGACGAACACCGCGCGTTTGTTCGGGAAGTAGTGGAACAGGCTGCCGGTGCTGATCCCCGCCGCGCGGCAGATCTCCGCCGTCGTGGTCTTCTCGAAGCCCTTCTCCGAGAAACGCCACGCGGCCGCGTCGAGGATGGCGCGGCGTTTGGCCTCGTGTTTGGCGGGGTCGACCGTCCTCATTTCACCGCCGGGGGCTCGTCGAGCCACGGGTAGCCGTACTCGAGGAAGGCCTTGGCGACGGCCTCGCGGTCGACGTCGCCCTTCTGCCGCGCCAGTTCCCTGCCGTCGGCGGCGAGCAGGACGAGCTCCTTGCCGTCGAGGAAGACGGCCTCCAGCTCGGCTTCGTACGCGCGGCTGCGGCCCTTGGTGGTGAGCGTGATGCGGGTCGGCGTCACCTTGACGATCAGCCGTTCGTGCGCCCAGACCGCGGCGAACAGCAGGCCGAGGACCAGGCCCACGCCGATTCCCACGACCGTTCCCCAGGGCTGGGGGATGTTCGAGACGAGCTGGAACGGGCCCTTGAACGGGATCCAGCTCAGGGACGCCACCCAACCCGAGATCGACTGGAGGAACCAGCCGAGGGCGGCCCCCGCCAGTGGGCAGCCGATCCAGGAGGCCGTGCGCAGCCACTGGGGCTCGTCGACGATCATTTCCATGCGCCCATTATTAGACCGAGCGCTCGGTTTATCAATCCGGCCCGCGTTTAGTCGACTACTTGCCTGGATGCCTTCCGGCGCCTGACTGCGGTCGGGGCAAGTAGTCGACTAAATGCGCGGATCGCGGGAGGTCAGTCGCGGATCTGCTGCCAGATGAGGAAGTAGGCCCGGTGCACGACGTGCGCGACGCGGCTTTGGGCGGGCGTCGCGCCGAAGGACGCGAAGGAGCGCCACCAGCCGGCGCGTTCCAGGGCGTGGGCGGCGAGATCGGCGCGGGGAGCGCCCGGCTTGCCGAGCTGGGCGCCGATGTCGGCGTTGCTGCCGACCCGCAGGACCTCCTCGGACAGGTCCTCGGGCATGTCGACCGCGCCGGACGCGACCAGGGTGAGCGCTTCGAGCAGGCGCAGCTGATGCGCCTCGGGCTTGGCGAGCAGAACCTCGATCGCGTCGTGGACGCGCTGCCGCTCGGCCGGATCGCCGGACGCGTGGGCCAGCGCGGTGACCGAAGCGAGCGCGGCGGCGGCCTTGATGCCGTCGGCGCGGGCGGCGAAGACGATGCTCAGCCGCTGGCGGACGGCTTCGAGCCCGGAGGCGTCGAGCAGCTTCCGCCGCAGCGAGCCCGCGGTGATCTCGGGTTCCTTGCGGATCGCCTCGACGGCGTACCGGACGCCGAACAGGTCCAGTTTCTCCAGCAGCCGCAGCCGGGTGCCCGCCGCGACGTCGCATTCCCAGCTGGTGAAGATGTCCGCCGAGATCAGCATGGTCTCGAGGATGTCGTCGTCCATCTCGGCCAGCTGGCGCAGCGCCTCGGCGTCGGGTGAGGTGAACCCGCCGGACTCGGCCGACTCCGCGATCAGCCCGATCACCGGCAGCACGTCCGCGACGCGGGGTTTCAGCGTCGCGGCCTGCTTCTCCGACAGCAGCGTCGCGGCCTTCCACACGTCGCCGCCCGAGCCTTCGACCGACTCCGGCGCGATGGTGTCCGCCTTGTTGAGCACCGCGATCGCGTTGACCGGGCCCGCCTCGCGGCTCGCGGTCGCGGCGGTGAACGCGGCCAGCGCCTGCTGGTCGTCGGCGCGCACGCCCTGCGTGACCACGTAGAGCACGGCCTCGGCGCCCGCGACCGCGTTGCGCGAGGTGTCGTCCAGCTCGTCGGAGCCTTCTTCTTCCTCTTCGTCATCGTCGGGCTTGCGGTGCTTCGCCGCGCCCAGCAGTTCCTCGGTCCGCGACACCGAAGCGGCGTCGAGCGAGCCGAGGCCCGGAGTGTCGATGACGGTCATGCCCTGCAGGACCGCGTTGGTGAGGTACGCCTCGATATGCGACACCTGGTCGATGTCGATGCCCAGCTCGGCCGGGATCATCCCGTCGGCGGAGAAGGGCAGCACCTGTTTGCGGCCGTCGTTGAAGACGATCTCGACGCGGTCGACCGTGCCGTACTGGAACCGGGTGACCAGCCGCGTGCACTCGCCGACGTCGGTCGGCGCGACCCGGCGGCCGATCAGGGCGTTGACCAGGGTGGACTTCCCCGATTTGATCCGGCCCGCGACGGCGACCTGCAACGGGCCGCCCAGCCTGCGCAGCACTTCGGCGAAACCCGCCGCGGTCCGCGCGGACACCTGGGGCTGGAGGCGATGGCAGAGATTCGCCACCGACATCGACAACGGACCGGCGAGACGGCCCTGCTCCGTCGCTGAGGTCACGGCGCCCACCCCTCCCAGTCGTCGAGCACGCCGAGGAGAATCGTGCCATGCCGCTCATCCTCGGGTCGCACCGAAGGTGGTACCGGCGACCGACGCGCGAACGGCATCGCCCGACATAGTGTTACCAGGTGCGACGGTTAAGCCTCTGGATGCGTGCCCACCCCATGGCCGGGGACAGCTTCATCGCCGTCGCCCTGCTGCTCACGGACCTGCTGTTCTTCGTGGCGGCGGCCGAGACGCCCGAAGTCCCGATGCCGCCCTGGTACGTGGTCCTGCCGCTGGACATCGCGATGGTCGCGCCGCTGGTCTTCCGGCGGAAGGCGACGCTGTGGTCGGCGTATCTCCTGCTGCTGATCGGCATCCCGCACAGCGCGCTGGAGCTGGGCGCGGCCAGCGCGTTCGCGATGATGATCAGCATCTACTCGGTGCTGGTCTACGTCGGGCGCAAACAGGGGCTGCTGTACCTGCTGGCGACCGTCGTCGTCTCGGGGCTCCAGCTGTGGATCGACACGCCGGAAGACGTGTGGATCCTGGCGATCATCGCCCTTTTCTCCACCGCGCTGTGCTGGACGCTCGGTGAGTTCGCCGGCGCGAGGCGCGCCTATCACGAGGAGGTGGAAGCCAGGTTGCATCTGCTTGAGACGGAACGGGACCAGGCGACCAGGATCGCCGTCGGCGAGGAGCGCGGACGTATCGCCCGTGAGCTGCACGACGTCGTCGCGCACGCGGTGAGCGTGATGGTCGTGCAGGCCGACGGCGCGTCCTACGCGGTCGACGGGAATCCCGAGATGGCGAAACGAGCCCTGCAGACGATTTCGGAGACCGGCCGCGGCGCGCTCGCCGAACTGCGGCGCCTGCTGGACGTGCTCCGCAGCGACGGCGACGACGAGCCGCGCGTGCCGCAGCCGGACGCCAGCGCGCTGACCGACCTGGCGGACCGGATCCGCCAGGCGGGGGTGCCGGTGACGCTGGCGATCGGGCCGGAAGCGCTGGCCGGGCTGCCCGCCGGTGTCTCCCTCGGCGTGTACCGGATCGTTCAGGAATCGCTGACGAACACGCTGAAACACGCCGGTCAGGGCGCACAGGCCGAGGTGGTGGTGCGCCGCGAGGCCGACGTGATCGACGTCAAGGTCACCGACGACGGCGCCGGCCGCGCGAAACAGCTGGTGCCCGCGGCGACGAAGGTGGCGGCGCACACCGCGCCGCCGCGGAAGCTCACCGTCCCCGGTGGGAACGGATTGATCGGAATGAGGGAACGGGCGAACGTCTTCGGCGGCACGCTGGAGGTCGGCCCCGCTCCCGGTGGAGGGTGGCAGGTGCACGCGAGGCTCCCGGTTAGGTTGGCGACGTGATACGGGTGGTGGTCGTCGACGACCAGGAATTGATGCGCGTCGGGTTCCGGATGGTCCTGGGCGCGCAGGCCGACATCGATGTCGTCGGAGAGGCGGGGGACGGCGCGCAGGCGATCCGGCTCGCCGAGGAACTGCGGCCCGACGTCGTGCTGATGGACGTCCGGATGCCGGTGCTGGACGGGGTCGAAGCGACGAAGCGGATCGTCGAGGCCGGAACGGCTCGGGTGCTCGTGATGACGACGTTCGATCTGGACGAGTACGTCTATTCGGCGTTGCAGGGCGGGGCCAGCGGGTTCCTGCTGAAGGACACGCAGCCGGACCATCTGGTGTCGGCGCTGCGGGCGGTCGCTTCGGGTGACGCCGTCGTCTCACCTTCGGTGACCCGGCGGTTGCTCGATCGGTTCGTCGGCGGCGGCGGGAAGCCGATGCGCGACGCGGCCGAGCTCGATGTCCTCACCGAACGGGAGCGGGAGGTGCTCGTGCTGATCGCGAAGGGGCTCTCGAACCTGGAGATCGCCGAGACGCTGTTCCTGTCCGAGGCGACGGTGAAGACGCACGTCGGGCGGATTTTGTCGAAGCTGGATCTGCGCGATCGGGTGCAGGCCGTGGTGCTCGCCTACGAGACCGGGCTGGCGCGTCCCGGCGTCACCTGAGCCTCTGCGCCACTGTCACACTCGCTCGCCCCTGCAGTACGTGAAGGCCCCCTTCATTGCGCTAGACGCAGTGAAGGGGGCCTTCATGTACTTGGGGAAGGTGTGAAGGTCGAGTTTCCTCGGCTGAGCCGAGGGAAGGGGGCCTTCGCGCGCAACTGCTGGGGCTGGCGACCGCGAGTCCCTTCGGAAAGCCGGATCTCGCGTGATTCCAGGCGGAACTCACGTGATTGGAGCCGGAACACACGGAAAAGTGATCATTCGGTGAGCACTTTGCGGTGGATCCTTCTTCTCAGAGCCACTACTTGAGGAGAACGAAATGCTGCGAGGTCTCACCACCACCACGTTCTACGCCGACGACCTGGCCGCCGCGATCGAGTGGTACTCCGGCCTCTTCGGAATCGAGCCGTACTTCGTCCGCAACGGCCCCGACGGCACGCCGGCGTACGCCGAGTTCCGGATCGGTGACTACCAGCACGAGTTCGGCCTGGTCCGCGGGGACTTCCGGCCGCCGTCGGCGCAGCCGGGCCCCGGCGGGGCCATCGCGAACTGGGCCGTCGACAACGTCGAGGACGCCTTCGCGAAGCTGCTGGAGAAGGGTGCGAAGGAGTACGAGCCGATCATCGAGCGCGGGCCGGGCTTCGTGACCGCGGCCGTCGTCGACCCGTTCGGCAACGTCCTCGGCGTCATGTTCAACCAGCACTACCTGGACGTGCTGGCCGGGAAGAAGTAGCTCCCCGGCCGGCACGATCCCTCAGCGGTACAGCGCGTGATCCGCCGTCGCGGTGTCCTTGCCCGGCTCCCTGACTTCGGCCATCCACTTGCCGAAGTCGGGGCGTGAGCCATCGACGTCGGTCAGGCCGTACTCGTTCATCAGCGTCCACGACGCGAGCGTCTTGCCGGCGAACCGCGAGACCTCCGGGTCGGTCGCCAGCTTCGCGACACCGCGCCCGAGCAGCGCCGGGGTCTCCGAGATGGCGAAGTCGACCGGGGCGGTCTTGCCGACCGCGTCACGCCACGTCTCCTCGGTGACCCCGAAGTGGTCGAGCATGGCTTCCGACCGCAGGAAGCCCGGCGTGACGGTCATGCCGACGCAGCCGTACTTCTCGAGTTCGGCGCCGAGTGCCCTGCCGATCGCGCGGATCCCGCATTTCGCGAGGAAGTACGGGATCCCCGCGCCGACGTACTCGTCGTGGTCGCCGTCGGTGACCTCGATGACGAGGCCACCTTCCCGCCGCACGACCAGCGGGAGCAGCCGGTGCAGCGCGATCAGATGCGTGTCGATCGCGTTGTGCACCAGCGTGAGCGCGTCGTCGAGGCTGGAGTCCCAGTACGCCCCCTCGAAATCCGCGAACGGGTCACCGCCCCACACGTCGTCGACCAGGACGTCGATCCGGCCGTCCACTTCGGACTCGATCCGCGCCTTCAGCGCGTCCACATCGGACACGACGGTGAAGTCGGTCCGGACGGGGATCCCCCGGCCGCCCGCCGCGTCGACGAGCTCCGCGGTGTCTTCGATCGTCTCCGACCGCTTCATCGGCGACTGGTGCTCCCGCGTCGTGCGGCCGGTGACGAACACCGTCCAGCCGAGCCTTCCCAGTTCCACCGCGATCGCCCGGCCGCAGCCCCGCGTCGCCCCCGTGACCACGGCCACTTTCCGGTCCATTCAGGACACTCCCTTCCACGCGGTCAGCACCGCGTCCACGTCTTGCCCCAACCGTTCGGTGATCCGTCCCTTCGGCCGGATCGACCAGTCCAGCGCGGCCCCGTTCGCCACCCCCAGCAGCACTCGCGCGGCGCGGACGACACCCGGCGCGCCCGGCAGGTCACGCGTCGCGACGCGCACGAGCCTGCGTAATTCCGCTTCCACGGCGGTGAAATGTTCACCGAGCAGGGCGCGCAGCTCCGGATCGCCGATGTCCACCCCCAGCTGCCCGAGATGGTTCGCCGCGGTCTCCGCGTCGCCCAGGCCCTCGTAGACCACGACGACCGCCGCCCGCAGTGCTTCCACGGGATCGGCCAGCTCGCCGCATTCCCGCATCAGCCCCACGACGGATCGCGTGTTCGCCCGGCTCAACGCCAGCAGAAGACCGTTCTTCGAACCGAACCGCTGGGCGACGGTGCCGACCGCGACCCCGGCCTCC
This sequence comes from Amycolatopsis sp. CB00013, assembly GCF_001905755.1. Taxonomy (NCBI): domain Bacteria; kingdom Bacillati; phylum Actinomycetota; class Actinomycetes; order Pseudonocardiales; family Pseudonocardiaceae; genus Amycolatopsis; species Amycolatopsis sp. CB00013. Next base: position 1,269,794 of record NZ_LIWC01000002.1, read on the forward strand.
GCCGCCACCTGGGCCAGCGTGAAACCAGGGCCGACCTTGCCGATCACGGTTCCCGCCGCGGTCAGCAGTCGTTCGTCGGTGATGCTGCGGGGCCTCGCCATGCGATTATTGAACCACGGTTCATTAACCCTGGCGAATCAGGGTCACTCTCAGGGGTATCACCGATCGCGTACGCCGCCGGAAGACGGCAAGCTACGTCTCAGGTCGGGTATCAGGTTGGCACCTCAGGATGACGCGCTCGGCCACCCACATGGACGACGATTGTTCTCGCAGTCGCCGAGGGGAGCAGACATGATCGAGGCAGCGGGCCTCACCAAGCGGTACGGCAAGACACTGGCGGTGAACGACCTGTCCTTCTCCGTCGCGGCGGGTGAGGTCACCGGGTTCCTCGGCCCCAACGGGGCGGGCAAGTCCACGACCATGCGGATGATCCTCGGTCTGGACAACCCGACCTCGGGCCAGGTGCGCATCGGGGGCAAGCTCTACCGCGAACTGAAAGACCCGCTGCGGACCGTCGGCGCGCTGCTGGACGCCAAATGGGTGCACCCCAACCGGTCGGCGCGGGCGCATCTGCGATGGATGGCGAAGTCCAACAAGATCGCGGAGAGCCGGGTCGACGAGGTGCTCGAGATCGTCGGGCTCACCAGCGTCGCCGGGAAGCGCGCCGGTGGTTTCTCCCTCGGCATGTCGCAGCGGTTGGGGATCGCGGCGGCACTGCTGGGCGACCCGGAGGTCCTTCTGTTCGACGAGCCCGTCAACGGCCTCGACCCCGAAGGCATCCTCTGGATCCGGAAGTTCATGCACCGGCTGGCCGACGAAGGCCGCACTGTATTCGTTTCCTCGCACTTGCTTTCGGAGATGGCGCTGACCGCGAGCCACCTGGTCGTGATCGGCAAGGGGAAGCTGATCTCCCAGTCCTCCACCGAGGATTTCGTGGCGCGGGCCGCCGAGAACACGGTCAAGGTCCGGTCGCCGCAACTGCCCGCGCTGCGCACCGCGCTGACGCAGGCGAGCGCTCAGGTCACCGACGCCGACCGAGCGATCGTGGTGTCCGGTTTGGACAGTGACAAGATCGGCGAGATCGCCGCGGCCAACCAGATCGTGCTGCACGAGCTCAGCCCGCAGACCGGCTCCCTGGAGCAGGCCTTCATGCAGATCACCGGCGATTCGGTCGAGTACCACACCGGTCTCGAAGCCGAAGCCGCCGAAGTGGTCACCGCCGCCCAGTAGCCGTCCACTCTTCTGAGGAAAGAAAAGCCATGACTCTGCTCGCCGTGGAACGCATCAAGCTGTTCACCACCCGCTCACCCTGGTGGTGCGCGCTGGCCGCACTCGCGGTCGTGATCGGCTTCGCCGCCATCGTCTCCGGTGCCGCGCCCGCCGGGGAACTCACCGACGTCAGCCTGACCCAGTTCGGTTACGGGTTCGGCATGGCCGTGATCATGGTGCTCGCCGCGCTTTCGGTGACCACCGAATACCGTTTCGGCACCATCCGGACCACCTTCCAGGCCGTGCCGAACCGCACTTCGGCGTTGCTGGCCAAGACCGGCGTCGTCGCGACGCTGTCGCTCGTGATCGGCGAGATCGCCGCGTTCGGCGCCTGGGGCCTCGCTTCGATCATGCGGCCGGAAGACCTCATGCTGGACACCACCGCGGAGTGGGTCAGCGTCGCCGGGGTGGGCGTGGTGTTCGCCCTCGCCTCGGTGATCGCGATCGCCGTCGGCATCCTGATCCGGCACAGCGCCGGCGCCATCTCGCTCGTGCTGATCTACGCCCTCGCGGTGGAGAACCTGATCCAGCTGATCCCGAAGATCGGCAAGGACATCTATGACTGGATGCCGTTCCACGTCGCCGACCGGTTCCTCACCGGGGGCCCCGCCGCGGCGGACGCACCGTTGAACCAGGCAGGCTCGCTGGCCTACTTCGCCGGTTTCGCGCTGGTGCTGCTGGTCATCTCGCTGGTCGTCGCGAACAAGCGCGACGCGTAAGGACTTCCACAGGGGAGAAAGCCGGACGTCTCACTCGGGGGAGCGAGACGTCCGGACGGGGAGAAAAAGGGGAACAAGGACCGGGCCGCCTATCGGGGGGCAGCCCGGTCCTTTCCCGCGTAATGTCGGAATCCACCGGAGGGAGGGCTGATGATCGAGGCCATCGGACTCACGAAACGCTACGGCGACAAGCTCGCCGTCGACGATCTTTCCTTCACCGCCGAAGCAGGACGGGTGACCGGGTTCCTCGGCCCCAACGGGGCGGGGAAGTCCACCACCATGCGGATGATGCTCGGGCTCGACAACCCGACGTCGGGCACGGTGACGATCGACGGCCACGCCTACCGCGAACTGCGTGATCCACTTCGGACGGTCGGCGGCATGATCGACGCCACCTGGCGGCATCCCGGCCGCACCGCCCGCGAGCACCTCCGCTGGATCGCCGCGACCAACGGCCTGCCGGACAAACGCGTCGACGAGGTGCTCCGGCTCGTCGGGCTGGAGCCGGTCGCCCGCAAACGCGCCGGGCAGTTCTCGCTCGGGATGGCGCAGCGGCTCGGGATCGCCACGGCGCTGCTGGGCGACCCCCGGGTGCTGCTGTTCGACGAGCCGGTGAACGGGCTCGACCCCGAGGGCATCGTGTGGATCAGGAAGCTGATGCACGCGCTCGCCGCCGAGGGACGCACCGTGTTCGTGTCCAGCCACCTGCTGCCGGAGATGGCGCAGACCGCGCAGGACCTCGTCGTGATCGGACGCGGGAAGCTGATCTACCAGGGCACGATGGAGGATTTCGTCGGCCGCGCGAAGGGTCTCGGCGTGCGGGTCCGCAGCCCGCATCTGCCCGAGCTGCGGAGGGCGCTGACCGAGAAGGGCGCCGAATTCCGCGAGGAGGACGGCGCGCTCGTCGTGTCCGAAATGGACAGCGACCACATCGGCGAACTCGCGTTCGCCGCGGGCGCGACCCTCCACGAGCTGAAGCCGCTCACCGGCTCGCTCGAACAGGCGTACATGCAACTCACCGCCGAGGCCGTCGAGTACGGCACCGGCCAGGTCCCGGAGGTCGTCGGATGACCGCGGCGAACATGCTCCGCGCGGAGCGGATCAAACTGCTGAGCACCCGCATGCCCTGGTGGTGCGCGGGTATCGCGGTCGTGATCGCGCTCGCCTACACCGCGTTGTTCTTCGGTTTCGTCCCGCTCGAAGGCCAGACCGGCGTCAACTCGACGCAGGTCGCCAGCGCGCTCGGCCGCACCGTGGTGCTGGTCCTCGCGATCCTCGCGGCGGCGACGGAGTTCAACTGGGGCACGATGAAGCTCACCTTCCAGGCGGTGCCCTCGCGGTTGCCCGCCTTGCTGGCGAAGGGCGCCGTCGTCGGGGTGTTCTCGGGGCTGATCGGCCTGCTGGTGGGCTTCGGCTCGTGGGCGATCGCGTACTTGATCAAACCGGCCGCCGACCTGGGCCTGGCTTCGGGCGCCGACTGGCGCGCGGTGGCGGGGCAGGGCCTGACCTTCTTCCTGACCGGTCTGCTCGGCGTCGGCCTCGGGCTGTTGTTCCGCAGTCCCGCGTTCGCGCTCGGGTTCGCGCTGGCCTGGACGCAGCTGCTCGAGGGACTCGTCATGCTGATCCCGAAAGTGGGCGACGACATCTACCAGTGGATGCCGTTCTTCGCGGCGAATCAGTTTTCGGGGCCGGATCTGACGGTTTCGATGCTGAAACTCGAACCGCCGTTGGGACCGTGGGGCTATTTGGCTTATTTCGGCGGCATCTGCGTGATTGTTTATGCGGCCGGGCTGATGATCACCCATCGAAGGGATGCTTGAGCTTTTACCGCGGCCAAAGGAGTTAAGTCCACGTTAAGAGGCTGTGGCTTCTCTCACAGGAAGCGGACATACTGTTCCTGACCGGGCGATGCTCGGGATGAGCCTATTTCTCGGCTCTCGGCCCCGGAGGTGATCCTTGACGGTGGATTCCGGTCAGGGAGTGGAACGTATGATCCCGCAAGCCCGCACGGAAAGTATGCAGCCCCGGCTCGAGCCCATGCTCGACCTCGAATGGTCACAGGCGATCGAACTGCCCCGCACGGTGGCGTCCGCGACCCGGCCGTCGGATATCCGCCGCGCCTGGGTGCATCGCGCTCCCGAAGATCTCGTCGTCGCGTTGTACCGCGCGTCGAGCGGAATGCACGGCGAAATTCCCGCGCCTTGGTGGCTTCGGGCCATCGTGGACGGACGGCTCGAATCGCGGGAGCTCGGTTTCCGCATCGAAGATCGCATCGCCGGCCTGCTCGGCAGGCGGCCCGGTTGGGAATTCGTGCCGTGGGCCGCGGACGGTGAATCCGGCTACTGGGAGTTCATGCCTTCCGAACGCGGCGCGTCCGGGCATTCGATCCCGACCACGGTGCTGAACACCAGCGGCCACGACGGCTGGATCGACGTCCTCCCCGCCCATTCCGGTACGACGCCCGCCCCGATCGCGGTCGGCGGATTCGCGGGACTGCGCTCGCGGCTGGGGGAGTTCGAAGCCGTCCGGTAACCGCCGCGTTTAATGGGCTGGTGGAAAACGAGGACCAGCCACGGATGCGCAGCGTGGTCAGCTATGTCAAACGCGGCGGCCGGATGACCGTCGGGCAGCAGCGAGCCTGGAACGAACTCTGGCCGTCGCTCGGCCGCACCGTCGGCGAACTGCCCGAAGGACCGGTGGACTTCGACGACTGGTTCGGCAGGCGGGCCCCGGTGATGGTGGAGATCGGTTCGGGCATGGGCGAGACCACGTCCCAGCTCGCCGCCGCCGCGCCGGAACTCAACTACGTCGCGGTCGAGGTGTACGACCCGGGGCTCGGCCAGCTGATGCTGCGCGCCGAGAAGCTCGGTGTGGAGAACCTGCGGCTGATGCACGGTGACGCCGTCGTGCTGCTGACCTCGCACGTGGAGCCGGGCGCGCTGTCCGGCGTCCGGCTGTTCTTCCCGGACCCGTGGCCGAAGAAGCGGCACCACAAGCGGCGGATCGTGCAGCCCGAGTTCGTCGCGCTGGTGGCCTCGCGGCTCGCGCCGGGCGGGACCTTCCACATGGCGACCGACTGGGAGAACTACGCCGAGCAGATGATGGAGGTCTGCTCGGCCGAGCCGCTCCTGCGCAACCGCCACGCCGGCGAGCCCGGCGGCTGGGCGCCGCGTCCGGACTGGCGGCCGATCACGAAGTTCGAGAACCGCGCCGACGTCGAGGGCCGGATCTCGCACGATCTGATCTTCGAGCGGGTTTAGAGCACACAGAAAGGGCCGGTCAGGACGTCCCCACGTCCCCTGACCGGCCCTTTCTTCACACCCCCGTGCCTTGGAACGCCCCCTGCGCGTCCCCGGTGCCCGTTCGTCCCTCCCCCGACAGAGAGACGACCGGGCACCCGGCCTCGTGGATGTGATCACCCGACTCCACCCACGAGACCTGCCCGCCCAGGCGCCATGACGCCATTCGGGCGAACCTTTTTTCTATTCGTCGGCCAAGGGCTCCGACTGCACCCGCTTGAGCGCCGGGGTCGAGACGGATGCCCCGAGCAACGCCACCCCGATTCCCAGCACCACGGGCGCCAGCAGCCACGGGCTCAGCACGACCGACTCCTTCTCGACCAGGCTGTAGAGCCCCATGCCGACTCCGATCCCGACCACACCCGCGCCGATGGTGGCCACCATCGCGGGCAGAGCCGCTTCCATCCGCAACGCCCTCGCCAGCACCCGGACCGGTGTCCCGGCCGCGATGAGCGCCCCGAAGGTGCGGCGGCGGTCCATCACCGAACCCGCGGTCGCCACGGCCGCGCTGCAGCCGGCGAGCACGCCGGCGGCGATGAGGCCGATGACGGTGACCCGGCGCAGGTCGCCGAGCTCCTGCTGCTGGCCGATCAGGTGCAGGCCGCGGCTGCCGACCTCCTGGCCGGGGGCCGCGCCGACCAGCGCGGTCCGCACGACCTCGGCGTTCTCCGGGGTCGTCGGCACGATCACGTCGAAGCGTTCCGGCGTGACCCCCGCGGGCACCAGGGCCGGGTCGATGACGATCGTGCTGGACGTGTCCTCGTCACCCTGCGGGAAGAGGTGGACGGGGGCCTTCGGATCCAGCTGCGGACCGGCTTTGTCGTACTCCGACAGCACGCGGTACTCCGCCGGGTTGATGGCGTACCTGCTGTAGATCGCCGGACCCGGCCGGCAGGAGCCGCCGATGTTCACCCGCAGGAGTTTCGAGGCGTCCTCACAGGTCATCACGAACGCCCGGCTCAGATTCTGCGAGCGGGTACCCGGTTCGCCGGTGGACAGGTAGACCTGCCCGACCGAGACGGCCTTCTCGGTGATCCCGTAGCGGGTGAGGGACGCGTTGGTCCGGTCGGCGACCTGCCGTGCCTGGGTCGCGTCGGATTGGGCGTAGAGGACGTTGTCCTTGAAGGTCCGGCCGCCACCCGCCATCGACTCGAACGAGGGCAGCAGGGTGAGCGCCATCGAGCCGGTGAAGACGGCGAGCACGACACCCGCGGTGGCGCGGTAGGCGCTCTTCGGGTCGTCGCGGAGCCTGCGCCCGGCCAGCAACGACGCCGGTTTGCGCCAGATCCGGACGAACGTGCCGCCGACCGCCGAGGTGACCCACGGTCCGATGATCGCGGCCGAGCCGACCAGCAGGAACAGTCCGAGCATCACCATCGGCAGGCTGGCGTTGTCCTGGGTGATCGCGAAGAGGAAGAAGGCACCGGCCACGGGGACCGCCAGCAGCCGCCACCAGTGCAGCGGCTTGCGAGCGTGAGCCGAGGCCGCGAACAGCGGCGTCTTCAGCACGCGGCGGATGCCGAGGACCCCGGCGAGGACGACCAGCAGCGGGATCGCGATGGCGACCGCGATGGTCGAGCCGACCGACAGGCTGAAGTCCGACGCGAGCCAGGTCCCGCCCGCCCAGGGGACGAACGTGGAGAGCCCCTGCAGCGCGGGCGCCACGAGGATGCCGAGCAACGCGCCGACGGTCGCGGACAACGCCGTTTCGGCGGCGACGATCTTCGTCACCTGGCCGGGAGTCGCCCCGGCGAGCCGGAGCGCGGCCATCCGCAGCTCACGCCGGGCGGCGGTGAGCCTGGCCGAAGACGCGACGAGCACCAGGCTCGGCACGAGCAGGACGATGACGCCGACCCAGGCGAGCAGTTCGAGCATCGGGTCGGGTTTCGCCTGCTTGTTGGGGAAGCCGTCCGCGGCGAGCGCCGTCTGCGGCATCGTCTCCGGGGTGTGGCCGACGACGGCGACCAGCTGCTCCGGATACATCAGCGATTCGGGGCCGAGGGCGTCGACGAGTTTGCCGAACCGGTCCCCGAGCTGCGCCTGCGGCGCGGACTGGATCAGTTTCCCGAGTTCGGGCGAAACGATCGACTCGCCGGGGCCGGGCAACCTCGGGATGCCCGGCGGCAGGCTGAGCATCGGCGCGGTACCGGTCAGGGCGATGTCGACGCGGATGATCTCGCGGTCGCCCGAGTAGTCCTTGTTCGACGCCATGAGCAGCGGCGCCGGGCGCTGGCTCTCCCCGGATTGGGAGTAGTAGCTGCCGATGTCCTGCCAGATCGCCCGCTGCGAACGGGCCTGCGTGGCACCGGGAAGAGAGGCGAGCAGGAGCACCAGACTGGTCGCGACGGCGACCCCGACCGCGGTGAGGATGGCCGACGTGCGGGTCCGGCGGTCGACCCGGAGCACCCGCATGGCCAGCTGGAAGCTGTTCATTACGCGGCCAACCTCGTCGCGATCAGGCCGTCCCGGATGGAGACGGTGCGCGGCATGGCTTCGGCGAGCTCGCGGTCGTGGGTCACCACGATCACCGCGGCGCCGCTGTCGGCGGCAGCGGCGAGCAGCGCGTCCATCGTGGCGCGGCCGGTGCGGGTGTCGAGCGCGCCGGTCGGCTCGTCGGCGAAGATCACCTTCGGCCGGTGCGTCAGCGCGCGGGCGATCGCGACGCGCTGCGCCTCACCGCCGGAAAGCTCGCCGGGGCGGCGCTTCTCCTTGCCCGCTAGGCCGAGCTTCGCCAGCCATTCGCGGCCGGCTTCGATGGATTCCTTGCGCCCCTTGCCACCCAGCAGCGACGGCAGCGCGACGTTCTCTTCGGCGCTCAGTTCGGCGACGAGCATCCCGGACTGGAACACGAAGCCGAACTCGGTGCGCCGAAGTTCGCTGCGCTTGCGCTCGTTGAGCTGGTCGACGCGCTGGCCCGCCAGGAAGATCTGCCCGGAGTCGGCGCGGAGGATCCCGGCGAGCACGTGCAGCAGGGAGGTCTTGCCCGAGCCGGAGGGCCCGACGATGGCGACCGCGTCACCCGCCTGGATGTCGATGTCGATCCCGGCCAGCGCGTGCTGTGTGCCGTACCGCTTCACCAGCCCGCGGCCCGAAAGCACCGCGCCGTCATCGCGCCTGCCGTGATCGTGCTGCCAGGGCGCTGCTTCGGAATTCACGTTACCTCCCACTCAAAGGCGCCCTGCCATCACGATCACGGGACCTGACGGTCAACAGGGGCGCGACTTCAAAAGATCAAAAGACCTCGGTCACTTCAGCCTCGATCAGCTTTGCGAAACCGCCGTCTGTCCACTTCGGGCAGACGGCCAGTGCTGATCACCCGCGCATCGGCCGATCGGCCGACCCGGCTCGGGCCGGTCGGCCAAGGTGCGGACGGCGGCCGATCCTCTACCGTCACGGTGTGACAGCAGGTCCGGCCCAGAACAAGTTCACCGCGCGGGTGAGTGCGCTCGCGCGACGGATCGGCATGCCCGCCGTCGTCCTGCTGGCCGCGCTCGCGTTCGACCTGGTCTTCGTGACCGACGCGGCCTTCGACGACACGGGCCCCCGCGGCATCGATCTCCTGCTGTTCCCCGGCATTTTCGCGATGGTGTTCTGCGCGCTCTGGGCGCAGAAGAGGGCCGCCGTCGCCGCCGTCGCCGCCTCGGTCGTGCTGGTGGCGTACACGCTGGTCGTCCGGTACTTCAACATCCCGACCTACTCGAGCGTGCTCGCGCATCTGTCCATCACCGAGGTGGTGGCGGGGGTCGAGATCCTGTTCTACGCCGCGCGCCGGACGCGACCGGGTGTCGCCTTCGCCGTGATCTCGGGTCTGGTGCTGGCCACGTTGACCGCGGTGTCCGGGCGGTACTTCTACGGCAGCGATTCGAACGGCACGATGGCGCAGGCGATGCTGTTCGGCGGCATCCTGCTGGGCGGCACGCTGATCTTCGCGATCCCCGGCCGCGACCGCACGGCGCATCCGAAACGCTACGAAAAGCTGCAGAAGCTCAACAAGCTGGTGATGGGGCAATGGCCGCTCATCGGTCTGCTGGGTGTCGCGCTGATCCTGGAGTTCGGCTTCACCTACGAGAGCGGGGCGCACGGTTTCCCGATCCTGGTCTGCTCGATCGTCGCGGCGATCATCGCGGTCGCGGCGCCGCGACGGCCCGCCGACGCGATGGTCGCGCTCACCGCGGTCATGCTGCTTTCCGCTCTGGTGACGCCGTTCCTGCGGCTCCGCTACGACTACGCCACGCCCGGTGGGGTGCCGGGGACGCAGATCGTCGCGGGGATGGGACTGGTCGTCACCCTGGTCCGGGCGGTCGGGCTGAGCAAGGCCGTGTCCCGGATCGCGGGGCTTTCGGCCGTGGTCGCCGTGGCCGCGATCCTCAACACCAAACGGCCGACCCCCAAGCTGATGACCGACCCGGACGAGATCGCCGGCCTCGCCGTCGCGGCGGTGCTGCTGCTCGGTATCTCGGTGGCGGTCGGCCTGGCGTTGCGTTCGCGGGATTCGGAGCGGACGCAGGTCATCCAGTCGGCGATCAGTGACGCGCAGACGTCGGAACGGATGGCGCTGGCGCGGGAACTGCACGATGTCGTCGCCCACCACGTCACCGGGATCGTCGTGCAGGCGCAGGCGGCGAAGATGATGGGCGAGAAGAATCCGCAGGTCGCGGTCGAGGCGATGGGCCGGATCGAGGACGCCGGGGTGGAGGCGCTGGCGGCGATGCGGCGGCTCGTGCGGAGTATGCGCGGCGACGCCCCGGCCGGGAGCAGCGAGTTCAGCGAACAGGCCACCACCGATCTCGCCGCCGACCTGCGGACGCTGATCGAACGGTCGAACCACGGCGTGAAGACGTCGATGAAGCTCGAACTGCCGTCGAACGTGCCGCACGAGGTGGGGCGGTCGGCGTTGCGGCTGGTGCAGGAGTCGCTGACGAACGTCGGCAAGCACGCGTCGGGGGCGAAAGAGGCGCTGGTCATCGCCGAGGTGTCCGGGAACGAACTGCACCTCCAGGTGACCGATGACGGACGCGAACCCCAGCGGCGTCCGGCGGGCGGGTCGGGCGGCTACGGTCTGATCGGCATGCGCGAACGGGTCGCCCTGCTGCACGGCCGGCTTTCCGCCGGGCGGGCGCCGGGCGGCGGATGGCGCGTCGAAGCGTGGCTACCACTTGAAGGAGAAGAGTGATCCGGGTATTGATCGCCGACGACCAGGACATGGTGCGGATCGGCTTCCGGATGATCCTGGACGCGCAGGACGACATCGAGGTGGTCGCCGACGTGGCGGACGGTGTCTCGGCGGTCGCGAAGGCGCGGGAACTGCGGCCGGACGTCTGCCTGCTGGACATCCGCATGCCCGGGATCGACGGGCTCGAGGTCACCAAGCAGCTGGCGGGCCCGGATGTCACCGATCCGCTGAAGGTCGTGGTGGTGACGACGTTCGACCTCGACGAATACGTGCACACCGCGCTGCGGAACGGTGCGAGCGGTTTTCTGTTGAAGGACGCCGGGCCGGCGCTGCTGATCGAAGCCGTGCGCGCGGCCGCGCGCGGGGACGCGCTGGTGTCGCCGCAGATCACCGTCCGGCTGCTGAAGCATTTCGACGGCGGGACGGTGAAACGCGACGTCAGCCCGCCCTCGGAGCCGCTGACCGCGCGGGAGCTGGACGTCGTGAAGGCGGCCGCGAAGGGGCTGACGAATACCGAGATCGGGGCCGAGCTGTTCCTGTCGCTGTCGACGGTGAAGACGCATCTGGCGTCTGTGCAGGGAAAGGTCGGTGCGCGGAACCGGGTGGAGATCGCGGCGTGGGCGTGGCGGAGCGGAGTTGTGGACTGACCGTAAGCTCGGGCCATGCAACGCCGTTTCCACGCTCCCGTCGTTCTCCCCGCCGACCCCGCCTGCTCGTTGCTGCGTGACGCCGTGGTCGACGTGGACGAGGCGGGGCGTATCACCCATGTCGGTCCCGCTTCCGAGGCGCCCGAAACGTCTGCTCCCGTGACCCGGTTGAGCGGCATCCTCCTGCCCGGTCTGGTCAACGCGCACGCGCACAGCCCGATGACGCTGCTGCGCGGGATGGGCGGCGACCTGCCGCTGCTGCCGTGGCTGACCGAGATCATCTGGCCGACCGAAGCGAAGCTGAAGCCGGCCGACATCCGCACCGGGATGCTGCTGGGCTCGGTCGAGATGCTGCGGCACGGTGTCACGACGAGTGCGGAGATGTATTTCGAAGGCGAGCAGCTCGCCGACGCGGTGCTCACCACCGGTGGCCGTGTGGTGCTGGCTCCGCCGATCATGGAACTGCCGGGGATGGATTGGCGCGCGATGCTGAAGAGCATCGAACGCTGGATCGACACCGACGGCCTGCGGTTCGGGCCGGGCGACCGGATCGAGGTCGGCTACGGGCCGCACTCGGCGTACATGCTGAACGAGGAGGCGCTGCGCGCGACCGCGGAATCGGCGGCCGAGCGTGGCGCTCTGGTGCAGATCCACGTGGCCGAGGCGGCGCTCGAAGACGTCAAGCAGCGTGAAGCGCACGGCTCGGTGCCCGCGCTGCTGGAGAAGGTCGGGATGCTGCGGGGCCGGACGCTGGCCGCGCACGCCATCCACCTGTCCGACGAGGACATCGCGCTGTTCGCCGCGCGCGGTGTCGGAATGGCGCACTGCCCGGGCTCGAACGCGAAGCTCGCTTCGGGCATCGCGCGCGTGACGGACCTGCGGAAGGCGGGCGTCGCCGTCGGGCTCGGCACGGACGGCCCGGCGTCGAACGACGACATCGACCTGTGGGAGGAACTGCAGCTCTCCGCGATGTTCGCGCGCCTCGCGACCGGCGACTCGACCGTTCTGACCGCGTCCGACGCGTTCCTGCTCGGCACCCGCGGCGGCGCGGACGCGCTGGGCCGGACCGACATCGGCGCGCTGGAAACCGGCCGGTGGGCGGACATGGTGCACGTCGACCTCGACGACCCGGCCTTCGCGGCCGGCATCGACGTGCCGGACGTGCAGCTGCTCTCGAACCTGGTGTGGGCAGCGGGCTCACGCCGCGTGCGCGACGTCTGGGTCGCCGGTGAGCAGGTCGTCGGCGACGGCGAATCCCTGCGAGTGGACCGCGCCCAGGTACAAGCCGAAGTCGCCGACACCGCCGCACGCCTTCGCTCTTAACTCAGCTACCCAGCCCCCACCCGTCCCAGGGGGCGGCCCCGAAGCCAGTCTATCGGGGGTGGGGGCTGGGGCCTGGGGAAAAGTGCTGTTCAGGGGCTGGTTGTCCACAATGGGGCGGGGCTGTGGATAACTGGGCTGAGGCGCCCGATGTGGCATTGGGGACGTTGAGTGGCCCTGATGCCAAATTGGGGCATTAGGGCGGCTGTGCTGGGGTTCCCAATGTCGCATTTGGGACGCTGAGCGTCTCAAACGGGACATTGGGAACACCTGAGCGAGCGAAGCTGCGTCAGACCAGGCCCCGCGGCCGCAGGGTCACCTCGGTCGGGTGCGCGTCACCAGTCGCGGAGACCGCGGCGACGACGGCGGCCGCGACGGATTCGGGGCGCAGGAAGCGTTCCGGCTCGTACTCGCGGCCCTCGTCGGCGATGATCGCCTGCTGCATTTCGGTGTCCGTGCGGCCGGGGTAGATCGACGTCACCCGAAGCGTGGACTCCTCCTCCCGCAGCGAGTCGGCGAAGGCACGGACGGCGAATTTGCTCGCGGCGTACGGGCCCCAGCCCGGGCGGGCGTTCTGCCCGGCACCCGAGTTGATCACGACGACATGCCCCTTCGAAGCACGCAGCGCGGGCAGCAGCCGCCTGGTCAGCGTGACGACCGCGAGCACGTTGACCTCGAAGTTCGCCCGCCAGTCGGCGTCGGTCGCGGTTTCGACCGTGCCGAGCCGCGCCACGCCCGCCGAGTGCACCAGTACGTCCAGCGCGCCGAATTCGGCCGTCGCGGTTTCCAGTGCCTCGTCGTCGGTCAGGTCGATCGGCCACGGCCGCGCGTCGGGCAGCGTCTCCGCGAGTTCGCCGAGCGCGTCGGCGTCGCGACCGCCGAGCAGCAACCGGTGGGTCGGAGCGAGCGCGCGGGCGGTCGCGGCACCGATGCCGCGGGTGGCACCGGTGACGAGAGCCAGGGGGAGATCAGCCATACCCGCCACGCTAGTACGGCGGTCTCATGTGCTCGAAAGCGGAACTCGCGTGATTAGAAGGCGAACTCGCGTGATTAGAAGGCGAACTCGCGTGATTAGAAGGCGAACTCGCGTGATTAGAAGGCGAACTCGCGTGATTGGAGGGCGAACTCGCGTGATCAGGGGGCGCACACGACGGGAGGGGTCGCGACCCGCGGGAATCGTACGGAGCCGCGCGTGAAGGAACCGGCGAAGTTGTCCGCGAAGCGGGCGGCGGTGAGCGGGTCGCGCACCGAAGCGTCGATCGCGCGAAGGGCAGGGCAGTCGAGTGCGGCTCGGGCGGCGGCGACGTCCTCGGCGCGGGCCGGGCCGCCTTCGGCGATCGGGAGGCGGGCGGAGTTCGCCAGTTCCCAGACCGGCGGCAGCCATTTCTGGTGACCGGGGCGGCCGTTGGGGAGCGACGTCGAATGCGCGGCGAACGGGTTGGCGAGGCCGTAGCCGTCGCGCAGCCGCACATCGAGCGGGATCAGGAGGCCGAGGGCGCCCATGCTGTCCGCCGCGACGGTGACGTACGGCCGGTCCGTCGGGTACGCGTACCAGCGCCTGGTCGCGTAGTCCTGGACCAGCACCGCAGGGCCGACCACACCGTGGACGGCCTCCAGCGCCGACGGCATCAACGGGTGGTCGGCGTAGTCGCCGGCCAGGACCGGGTGTTCGTGCCCGATCGATCGCGACCAGAACGACCGCTCGTCCGTGACGCCGACGGCGCGCGGAGAAGCCGAGGACGCCGGGCGGAGCGACGCGGCGGCCACGAACGCCCAGATCCCGACGACGACCAGGAATGCCACGGTCAGCCTCGTCACCGGCAAGGCCAGCACGGGCAACAGCAGGCAGAACAGCGCCGGGAGCAGCATGCGCCCGTGCATGAAATCCCCGCCGACGCGGATCACGTACCCCGCGAGCAGCACCGCGCCGACGAGCGGGACCGCGGTGAGCACCACGAACGTCTTGTCCACAGTGGACGAAACCGTGGCGGCCGCGACCGCGAGCACCAGCAGCGGGAGCCACAGCCAGTACGGCTGGACGAGATCCACCAGATAAGCCCAGCCGCGGGCCCAGTTCGCCTCCGACGCTTCCTTGACCAGGGCGGTGTTCGGCGTCAGCAGACCGTAGTAGCCCATGCGGAACACCTGATACGCCAACGGGAGCGCGCCCGCCACGGCCAGCAGGCCCAGCGCACGACGACGTCCCGGCCGCAGCAGCACGAGCAGCGCCACCAAGGCGACGACGCTGAACAGCGCGAGATCCGGCCGCACCAGCGGCCCGAGACCGGCGACCAGCGCGACCGGCCAGATGCGCAGATCGTCCACTGTGGACGCACGGCGGACGAGCAGCCACCAGGTGCCACCCAGCCACAGAGTGATCAGGCCGGTCTCCAGCCCGGACGTCGCGAAGTCTCGGAACGGCGGCAGCGCGCAGACCACCAGCGCCCCGGCGGGTGCGAGGCCATGGAACGCCAGCGGCTGGTAGAGCCGCCGGGCGCCGTCCAGGCCGAAAAACAGCCCGACGACGGAGAAGACCAGTCCGGTGACCACGGAGATCCACTCCAGCGGCACGCCCGGAATCAGCCCGAGCACGCTCAGCACCGCCGTCCACAAAGGACTGGTGTTCGTCTCGACGCGTTCGCCGATGTTGAACACCGGCCCGTTGCCCGCGAGGATCTGGCGGACCGTGCGCAGCACGATCAGCCCGTCGTCGCTCATCCAGCGACGGCGCCAGGCCAGGTCGGCGTAGACCATCAGCACCAGGCCGAACCCGAACCACGTCCAGGTCGACGGCCGGCGGAACCAGGCGCGCGAAGGCCAGTCGGGCGTGTTCTCACCCGTGGTCGTGTTCGTCTGCGTCATGGCCCCGCCCGGCTCGGTTGCGTGCGCAGGAGATCAGGTCCGCGGCCCGCGCGTCAAACCGCCCGGGCGGACAGACAGGCCTGTGGCCATTTCCTCCCTTCCATGATCAGCCGCGCGGCGACCTCGAAACCGGCCAGACGCAGCAGGTCGGCGATCCGGCCGGGATCCAGCAGGTAGGCGTCGTAGCTGACGGGGTGGCCGTACGCCGTCTCCGGGCTCAGCCGCTCGTCGCCGACGTGGAATCCCACCAGCAGACGGCCTCCGGGCGCGAGCGTGCGGCGGAACTCCGCGAACGCCTCGGGAAGCACCTCCGGCGGCAGATGGAAGATCGACCACCAGGCGACGAGACCGTCCAACGAGCCGTCGCGGAACTCCAGGGCCGTCATCGAGCCGACGGAAAACCGCTGGTCAGGGAACTGCCGACGAGCCACTTCGATCATTTTCGGCGACAAGTCGACACCCGTGACGTCGAGGCCGAGCGACGCCAGATGGGCGGTGACGTGCCCGGGACCGCAACCGACGTCGGCGACCGGGCCGCGTACCTGTTCGGCGAACGCGGCCAGCATCGCGCGGCTGATCGGCTCCTGGTCGAAGCGCGGGCCGATCAGCGCGGCGTAATCCTCGGCGACGGTGTCGTAGGACTCGCGGGTGGCGTCGAGATGAGTGGTCACGGTGGGCGACGCTAGCGGCACCCACCGACAATTCACGGTTCGAGCAGCCCGGCGTCCCTGGTCAGATCCTCCGGCGCCCCCACCGCGGCCACCGGCGTGCACCCGGTCGCGGGATCCGCCGCCGAATCCGTGCCGTCGTGGTGCGCGGCGCCGGATCGGGTCAGCTGACGCGAGCCGACGTCGAAGCACACCTGGTACGAGCCCGGAGCCAGGCGCTCGAAAGCGTACCGCCCGTCCGGCCCGGTGAAGGCCGAGCCGACCTCCTTGCCCGACGCGTCCTTCAAAGTCACCTTCACGTCCGGGACGCCGAGTTCGTCGCGGCTCTGGAGGCCGTCCTTGTCCTTGTCCAGCCACACGAAGTCGCCCAGCCTGCTCGTCGGCGCGTTCAGTCCCGCCGCGAGCGTCAGGTCGACGCGTTTACGCGGGCCGACGGTGGTGGTCGCGGTGCAGCCGGTCGCCGGGTCGGCGTCCGAATCCTTCGTGTCGTCGCCCGCGTCCTTGGCCGTATACGTGAACGGAAGCCCGCCGATGTCGAAGCAGACCTGGTAGATGCCGTCCTTCAGCTTGGTGAAGCGGTACTTGCCGCCGGCGTCCGTGGTGATCGTCCCGAGGGCCTTGCCCGACGCGTCCTTCAGCGTCACCTTCACGCCCTGGACGCCCGGCTCCCCGGCGTCCTGCAGGCCGTTCCGGTCGACGTCGTCCCAGACGAACTCGCCGATCTCGTCGATCGCGGGCGGCGGGGTGACCTTGATTGTGGTGGTCGCGGTCTTCTTCGGCAGGGTGCCGCTGGAGACGGTCACGGTGCTGACGTGGCCGTTGTCCGCTTCGGTGACGTTCTTGTGGTCGCAGGTGACGGTCGCGGACTTGCCGCTTTCGAGACTCGCGATCGGCGCGGGTTTCACGTCGCAGTACGGGTCGTCGACCTTGATGTCGGTCAGCGTCGTGGTGCCGTCGTTGGTGACCGTGAACCGGTAGTTCGCGGTGGTGCCCGCCTCGATGGTGGCAGTGGCGCCCCAGGCGCCGCTCGCCGGATCCCGCACCTCCGCTTTCGCCGAGAACGAGGCGACCTGCAGGTGGACGCAGTCCCACATGACCCAGTTGCGGTCGGTGGCGGCGAAGAACTTCACGGAGCCGGCCGACGGCGGGGCGGTGGACGGCGGGAAGTCCTGCCGCGCCAGCGCGCCGTCGGTTTCGACGGCGTGCGTGACCTTGAGTTTGTTCTCCAGGACGACCTTGCCGGAACCGTCGTAGAACCGCAGTCCTGTTTCCTGGACGGCGTCCGTGCGCTGGACGTTCGTGCCGGTCCAGTCGGTCAGCGTGTAGACGGCGCCGGGCACGAACTTCAGCGCCGCGTAGGCGGTGCTGACCATCTTGTCCGGGGTCGCGATCAGGGCGTATCTGCCGCCATCGGGCTGGTAGCCGCTCGCCGTCGACAGCCGGGGCTGCTTGCTCCTCGGCGTGCCCGGTGGCACCGGGGCGGCCGGGCTGAACGTGTATCCGGCGGGCGGGCTGCCCTGCTCGACGCTCGGGTTCGGCGCGGCGCCGCCGGTGCAGCCGGACGGGACGGTCGTCGCCTGCGCGTACGAAGGGACGAAGCCGGAGACGAGCGCGCTTGCCGCGATGAACACCAGTGCCCTTTTCACAGGGCTGAAGCTAATGAGCGCGACCGGCTTCCGTCATCACCGAACGGTGTCGTCCGGCGCCCCGATCAGGGAGAACAAGTCTCGCCGAGAGTGATCGGGGCGCCGGAAGGCACTACTTGACGCCGATGCGGCCGACCTGGCCCCAGCGGCCCTTCTTCCACACCGACACGATCGCCGGCCGCGGCTGCGAAGTGCCGCCGTCCGGCCAGTGCGACGTCGGGTTCGCGGAGCTGTCCGCGTCCTCACCCGGGTGCTGCACGGCGACGAGCACCAGGTGGTCGGTCACCACCGGGCCGCAGCATTCCGCGCCGACCGGGACCGACAGGAACTGCTTGACGTGCCCGCGTTCCGGACCGTCGACCGGCACCGAGAACAGCCCGTCGTGGGAGCCGAGCGCGTTGCCGTCGGTGGAGATCCACAGGTTGCCGTGCCGGTCGAACGCGACGTTGTCCGGGCAGGAGATCGGGCTGACCTGCTCCTTCGGGAAACCGCCGAAGTAGGTGTCCGCCGTCTTCGGGTCACCGCAGACCAGCAGGAGCCGCCAGGAGAACTTCGTCGACGCGGCGTCGCCTCGGTCCTCTTCCCATTCGAGGACATGGCCGTTGCGGTTGTTCGGCCGCGGGTTCGGCTCGTCGACGTTCGCCTTGCCGGCGGGGCCACGCTGGCTGTTGTTGGTCAGCGCGGCGTAGATCCGGCCGTTGACCGGGTTCGGCTCGATGTCCTCGGGCCGGTCCATCTTGGTCGGCTGGACCTTGTCCGCAGCCTGCCGGGTGAACACGTAGACCTCTTCGGCGGTGAAACCGTCCACAAAGGACTGGTTCCCCGCGGCCAGCGGGATCCATTCGCCGACGCCGTCGAATTCGCCGTCCGACGGCAGTTTGCCGGTGCCGTCGATCTCGGCGGCCGGGCTGTCGCCGGTGAAGCGGGCGACGTACAGGGTGCCTTCGTCGAGCAGCGCCGAGTTGTGGCGGCGCGCGTGCGCGCTCTTGCCCGGCTTGTACTTGCCCTTGGAGACGAACTTGTAGATGTACTCGAAGCGCTCGTCGTCACCGGAGTAGACGGCGACGCGGCCGTCCTTGGTGATCTTGACGTTCGCGGCCTCGTGCTTGAACCGGCCGAGCGCGGTGTGCTTGATCGGCGTCGAGTTCGGGTCGTTCGGGTCGATCTCGACGACCCAGCCGAAGCGGTTGGCCTCGTTGGGCTCCTGCGCGAGGTCCCAGCGCTTGTCGAACCGCTCCCACTTACGGGTGCTGGCGGCACCGGAGAAGCCGTACCGCTTCAGGCGCGCGGCCGCGACCGGGTCGGTGACGCTCGCCGCGTTGGCGAAGTACTGGTTGACGTTCTCCTCACCGGAAAGCACGGTGCCCCAAGGGGTCACGCCGCCGGCGCAGTTGTTCTGCGTGCCGAAGACCTTGCGGCCGGTCGGGTCCGCGGAGGTCTTGAGGAACTTCGAGCCCGCCGCCGGGCCGCGCACCTCGAAGGCTGTGTTCAGCGTGATGCGGCGGTTGAACGGGCTCGGCACGGTGCGCAGCGCGCCGCCGATCGGGTCGCGGAAGGCCTGGACGACCGAAAGGCCGTGCGCGGCCCACGCGATCTTGACCTGCTCCTCGGTCGGGTTCGCCGGGTCGTACTGGTCGGCCGGGAACATGTGGACCTCGGTGGTGTACTCGTGGTTCACCACCAGCAGGTTGCGGATGCCCAGCGGATCCTGCGGGATCAGGCCGACGAAGTCGTTGTTGTAGCCGAACTGCTTCGCCTGCGCGGCCGCGGTCTGCTTGCGGAAGTCGAACTTCGGGGCGCCGAATTCGACCGCGTCGCCCCAGCGGATGACGACGCGCTGGTCGTAACCCTCGGGGATGGTGATGGCGTCGAGCGTGTTCGGCGGCACCGCTTCGAAGTCGGTGCCGGGCACCGGACGCCCGGGGCGGCCCGGCTTGCCGTGGCCGGCGGCGGAGACGTCAGCCGGGGTCTCGGCGGCGGCCGTACCGGACAGCGCGGCGAAACCACCGGCGGTCGCGGCCAGCACGGCGCTCGCCTTCAGCGCGCCACGACGGGAAAGCATGTTCTTGACGACGTCGCCGAAGTACTCGTTGTCCGACGTGTTCGGCTCGGGGTGGGCGCACGCGTTGCCGCAGCGGTACTCGCAGGTGACCGCGGAGCGGCCACCGGGGTGGGAGGTGATCAACGGCAGGAGCCGCTGAGGCTCGAAGGACACAGGGCCTCCATGGTCGCGGTGGGTACACGTAGTCCAGTCGGGGGAACGCCGTGACGGTAAGCGACCAAAACGATCCGGCCCTGGCCAGAAGATGAACAGCGCGCGAACGAGCGATGGCGCGCTGCCGGACCCGGCAGCGCGCCATCGACCAAAAGTACTGCTAGATCGTTGCTTTTCGACTAGGAGCCGATGTCGGACAGCCCGTGCCTGCCCGGTTTCCAGACCGCCACCACCGAGGGACGGGGCTGGTTTTCGCCGCCGTCCGGCCAATGGGAGGCCGGTTTGTCGGCGTTCGCGCCGTCGACTTCACCCGGATGCTGGACACAGACCGTGACGATCTTCCGCTCGACGATCGGGCCGCAGGTCTCCGCGCCGCGGGGCACGGTGAGGAACAGTTTCAGCTCGCCGCGGTTGCGGCCCTCCAGCGGCACCGAGTAGAGGCCGTCGTTGATGCCGAGGGCACCCGCCGAGTCGGTGGAGATCCAGAGGTTGCCGTGCCGGTCGAAGGCCACGTTGTCCGGGCTGGAGATCGGCGAGACCTGATCCTTGGGGAAGCCGGCGAAATAGGTGTCCGGCGAGGCCGGGTCGCCGCACACCAGGAAAAGCCGCCAGCTGAACGTCAGCGCGAGCGCGTCCCCGCGCCGTTCTTCGAGCTCCAGCACCTGGCCGTGCTTGTTGTTCAGCCGCGGGTTGGGCTCGGTGGCGCCCTCCTTGCCGGGGTTGCCGCGCTCGACGTTGTTGCTGAGCGCGCAATAGATCCGGCCGGTGTACGGATGGGCCTGGATGTCCTCGGGACGGTCCATCTTCGTGGCGCCCACCCGGTCGGCCGCCTCGCGGGTGAAGACGTACACCTCTTCGGCGGTCATTCCGTCCACAAAGGACTTGTTCCCGGACGCCAGCGGGATCCACTCGCCACCGCCGTCGAATTCGCCGTCCGACGGCAGTTTCCCGGTGCCGTCGATCTCGGAGACCGGGCTGTCGCCGGTGAACCGGCCGACGTAGAGCGTGCCGTCGTCGAGCAGGGTCATGTTGTGGCGCCGGGCATGCGCGCTGTCGCCCGGCTTCATGCGCCCCTTGGAGATGAACTTGTAGATGTACTCGAAGCGTTCGTCGTCGCCGGAGTACGCGACCACGCGGCCGTCCTTGGCGACACGGATGTTCGCCGTCTCGTGCTTGAACCGCCCGAGATGCGTGTGCTTGACCGGGGTGCTGTCGGGATCGTTCGGATCCAGCTCGATCACCCAGCCGAAGCGGTGGGCCTCGTTAGGTTCCCTGGCGATGTCCCAGCGCGCGTCGAACCGCTCCCACTTGCGGGTGGTGGCGGTGCCCTTGATGCCGTACCGCGCGTAGCGCTTGCGCTTCACGGGATCGGTCACCGTTTCGGCGTTCCCGAAGTACTGGTTGATGTTCTCCTCGCCGGACAGGATCGTGCCCCACGGCGTGACGCCGCCCGCGCAGTTGTTCATCGTGCCCAGCACCACCGTGCCGGTGGGGTCGGCGGCGGTCTTGAGCAGATCGCTGCCCGCGGCGGGGCCCGTCACCTTGAACGGCGTGTGCAGCGTGATCCGCCGGTTGTAGCGGGACATCTTCGGCCGCAGGTGCCCGGTGTCGCGTCCGCGCGACACCTGGACGACGGTCAGCCCGTGGGCCGCCCACGCGATCTTGACCTGTTCCTCGGTCGGGTTGTCCTTGTCGTAACCGCGGAACATGAACTCTTCCGAGGTGTACTCGTGGTTCGTGACCAGGAGCGACGTGAGGCCCCAGTGGTCGAGCGGCAACAGCGCGGCGAAGTCGCAGTTGTAGCCGAACTGCTTCGCCTGCGCCTCGGCGGTCTGGTGGTCGAAGTCGAACTCCGGCGCGCCGGGCAGCACCGCGTCACCCCAGCGGATCACGATGCCCTGCTCGTAGCCCTCGGGCACCACGACGGCGTCGAGCGTGTTCGGCTGGACCCGCTTGTAGTCGGTGCCGGGTGGCGGTTTCGGACGCCCCTCGGGAGCGGCGGACGCCGGCGCCGCGAGCGCGAGCGGCGTCCCGGCGGCCAGTGCGACGACGGCCGTCGCCTTCAGCGCGCCACGGCGGCTCACCGCGCCGAGCACGTCGGCGAAGGTGGGGTTGTCCGACGTGTTCGGCGCGTCGTGGAAGCACGCGTCGCCACAGCGATAGGTACAAGTCACTGACGCCCGGCTTGGTGAGTGGCCGGCCAGTAACGGAAGGAACTTCACGCGGACCTCCGTATCTGCAGTTCGGGAGGTCGACGCTAGGGCACCGGACCAACGAGAGGAAACCCCTCGTTGGTCCGGTGTTCACCTTTTGTTCCGATTTACATCTCTTCGCCGACGAGGACCGCTTCGGCCGGGATCGTGTGCGGGTCGGCGGTCTTCTCGCGGATCGTCAACAGGGCTCCGGCGAGCACGCACAGGACCGCGGCGATCACGAACGGCGCCTGCTTCGCGCCGAACCACTCGGCCAGGTGACCGACGACGGTCGCGGCGACCGCGCCGCCGAGCCAGCGGCAGAAGTTGTA
Source organism: Amycolatopsis sp. CB00013 (assembly GCF_001905755.1). NCBI lineage: Bacteria > Bacillati > Actinomycetota > Actinomycetes > Pseudonocardiales > Pseudonocardiaceae > Amycolatopsis > Amycolatopsis sp. CB00013. Next base: position 1,292,136 of record NZ_LIWC01000002.1, read on the forward strand.
CCCGGCACTCGCGACCGGACGCGGGGCACCGCTGATCGACATGGCCGTGCCGGTGAAGAGCGTGTTGAGCAGGCCGGACACCAGACCAGACAGGATGATGCCGACGACCAGCACCGGCTTGCTCGGGATCGCCATGATCAGCAGCAGCACGGCGTACCCGAAGACGGCGACCACGGTCGCGTGCCGTTCGCCCAGCTTCGCGGCGAGTTTCGGCGCCAGCACCACCCCCGCGACGGCGACCGACAGGCCCCAGCCGCAGAAGATCAGGCCGACGGCGACGGCGCTCCACTCCAGCACGAACGGCGACCAGGCCAGCACCACGAAGAACGCGGCCGTGTAGAGCGCGGAACCGATCGAGGTGCGCAGCAGCCCGCCGTGCTTGAGCGCGCGGAAGGGGTCGAGCAGGCGGATCTTCGGCCGCTTCTCCTTCGCGTCACCGGTCAGGAAGATCGAGCAGAGCACCAGACCGCACAGCATCAGCAGCGAAGTGCCGAGGAACGGGCCGCGCCAGGAGATGCTGCCGAGCAGGGCACCCAGCAGCGGGCCGACCGCGAGGCCGACCCCGAGCGCGGCTTCGTACAGCAGGATCGCGCCCGCCTGGCCGCCGGTCGCGGCGCCGACGATCACCGAAAGCGCGGTCGCGATGAAGAAGGCGTTGCCGAGCCCCCAGATCGCGCGCAGTCCGATGAGCTGTTCGATCGATCCAGACGCGGCGCACAGCGCGGTGGCGACGACGACCAGCGTCAGCCCGACGACCACGGTCCGCTTGGCCCCGAACCGGGCACTCATCGCGCCGGTCACCAGCATGGCGACCGCTTGGACGCCGAGGTAGCTGGAGAACAGCAGCGTCACTTCGGACGGCGTCGCCTTCAGGCCTTCCGCGATCGACAGCAGGATCGGGTCGACCAGCCCGATGCCCATGAACGCGATGACCGCGGCGAACGCGGTGATCCATACCTGTTTGGGTTGTCCTTTGACGGCGTCCAACAGGCTCGAGTGGGGCTCAGCGCTCATCGCGGATCAGTTCCTCCTTCTTGTCTTCGTGCAGCAACCTGGTGAGGGCGGGGAGCGCGGCTTCGATCGCGATGCGGTCGGTCTCGTCGAGTTCGAGGAGCCGCTCGCGGAGGAACTCCTCCCTCGCGACGATCAACCGCCGGTGAAAGCGCTGCCCGACCTCGGTGACCTCGACGAGCACGGCCCGGCCGTCGGCGGGATCGCGACGGCGGCTGACCAGGCCCAGCCGTTCGAGACGGCGGACGACGTCGGTCATCGTCGGCATCCGGACCCGCTCCAGGTCGGCGAGCGTGCTCATCCGGCGCGGCCCGCCGTTGAGCAGCTCCGACAGCACCGAACCCTGCGTGAGGGTGAGCTGCACCTGCGGCGTCTCCCGGCGGACGAGGTAGTACAGCCGGAACACCAGCGGGCGGAGCCGGTGGGCGAGATCGGCGACTTTCGTGGTCACTTAGCCATGCTAACTAAAATTACTGAGCATGGCTAAGTAATCTGCCGCACAGGTTTCCAGCGCCTAGGGTTGAGGGTGTGGAAGCGGTGATCTTCGATCTCGACGGTGTCCTGGTGGATTCGGAAAAGATGTGGGACGAGGTCCGCCGGGCGGTCGTCCACGAGTTCCACGGCACCTGGCGGGAGGAATCGACCAGGGCCATGCAGGGGATGAGCACCCCGGAATGGGCCGCCTACCTGGCGCACGACCTCGGCGTCCAGCTCCGGCCCTCGGACGTCGCGCAGCTGGTGATCGACCGGATGGCGCGGCGGTACGCGGAGAAGCCGCCGATCATCCCGGGCGCGCCGGGCGTCGTCCGCGAAGTCGCGAAGCACTGGCCGGTGGCGATCGCGAGCTCGTCGCCGCCGCTGCTGATCAAGGCATTCCTGGACATCACGCGGTTGCCGGTGCCGACGGCGGTCTCATCTGAGCAGGTCGGCGCGGGGAAGCCGGCGCCCGACGTGTATCTGAAGGCGGCCGAGCTGCTGGGCGCGGAGCCGAAGAACTGCGCGGCCGTGGAGGACACCACGAACGGGCTGCGCGCGGCACTGGCGGCGGGGATGACGGTGTACGCGGTGCCGAATCCGCATTTCCCGCCGGATCCGGCGGTGCTGGAGCAGACGACGGTGGTCCCGGTGATCACGGACCTGCCGTCGGCGCTTCAGGAGGACTGAAGGGGTTTAAGCGGCCCCTCGAATGCTAGGAACGGTCCTTTCCTTGCAAAATTTGCAAGGAAAGGACCGTTCCTAGCGCGACCGGGAGGGTCACGCCTCGCCGGCGATGAACTTCTCCACCTCGTCGCGGGCGGTCGCGTCGTCGTACTGCTCCGGCGGCGACTTCATGAAGTACGAGGAAGCCGAGAGGATCGGGCCGCCGATGCCGCGGTCCTTCGCGATCTTCGCGGCGCGCACGGCGTCGATGATGATGCCCGCCGAGTTCGGCGAGTCCCACACCTCGAGCTTGTACTCCAGGTTCAGCGGCACGTCGCCGAAGGCACGGCCTTCGAGGCGGACGTAGGCCCACTTGCGGTCGTCGAGCCACTGCACGTAGTCGGACGGCCCGATGTGGACGTTGCCCTTGCCGAGCTCGCGGTCGACCTGCGAGGTGACCGACTGGGTCTTCGAGATCTTCTTCGACTCGAGCCGCTCCAGCTCCTTCATGTTCAGGAAGTCCATGTTCCCGCCCACGTTGAGCTGCATCGTCCGGTCGAGCTGGACGCCGCGGTCTTCGAACAGCTTCGCCAGCACGCGGTGCGTGATGGTGGCGCCGACCTGGGACTTGATGTCGTCACCGACGATCGGGACGCCGGCCGCGCGGAACTTCTCCGCCCACTCCGGGTCGGAGGCGATGAACACCGGCAGCGCGTTGACGAACGCCACACCGGCGTCGATGCACGCCTGCGCGTAGAACTTGTCGGCCTCTTCGGAACCCACCGGCAGGTAGGAGACGAGCACGTCGACCTCGGCCTCGCGCAGCGCGGCGACGACGTCGACCGGAGTCTCGTCGGACTCCTCGATGGTCTCGCGGTAGAAGCGGCCGAGACCGTCGTAGGTGTGACCGCGCTGCACGGTGACGCCCAGCGGCGGCACGTCGGCGATCTTGATGGTGTTGTTCTCGCTGGCGAAGATCGCCTCGGACAGGTCACGGCTGACCTTCTTGGCGTCCACGTCGAACGCGGCGACGAACTCGATGTCGCGGACGTGGTACTCGCCGAACACGACGTGCATCAACCCGGGCACGCGGGTGCCGGCATCCGCGTCGCGGTAGTACTGAACGCCCTGGACCAGTGAGGCCGCACAGTTGCCGACGCCCACGATGGCCACCCGAACGCGGCGGTTCTCGCCCATGCCGGTTTCTCCTTCATTAGTCCAACAGTTGTAGGTAATGCGCAGCGAGGACCGCCGGAGCGCCTCAGGTCTCCGGTCCGCGCTGCTCGGCCTGTTCGTGCGCGATCAGCTCGTTGAGCCAGCGCACCTCCCGCTCACTGGACTCCAGCCCGAGCCGGTGCAGCTCACGGGTGTAGCGGTCGATCTTCTCCTCGGCCCGCGCCATTGCCGTCCGAAGTCCTTCTCGGCGTTCCTCGACCCGACGACGACGGCCTTCCAGGATTCGCATCCTGACGTCGGCCGGTGTCCTCGAAAAGAACGCCAGGTGGACGCCGAAGCCTTCGTCGTCCCACGTCTGCGGCCCGGCGTCGCCGAGCAGTTCGGCGAACCGTTCCTTGCCCTCGGCGGTGAGCTTGTACACCCGCTTGCCCCGGCGCGCCCACGCCCGGTCTTCCACCTCTTCGAGCTCCTCGACGAGGTAACCGGCGCGAAGCAACCGGCGCAAGGTCGGGTACAGCGAGCCGTACGAGAACGTCCGGAACATCCCGAGCGTCTCATGCAAACGTTTGCGCAGCACGTAACCGTGCATGGGGGTCTCGTGCAGCAGCCCCAAGATCGCGAGCTCGAGCACACCGCACCCCCTTCCGGGAACAAACCGCGACCGGTCGCGTTGGCCACCGTGACCGGCTCGGTCAACCTACCGGCCCACTATATCGCGCCGATACATCGAAGTGGCGTAGCTAACCCGATCGAGCACCGGCTGATCCGGACGAAATTCACCGGAGAGTTATCGAATCGTCGGCGTGTCCGACCGTGCGCGGACCGTCCCCCCGAGAACGGGGCGTGGACCACACAGGAAGAGCCCGTACTCTGTTGGCGTGCGAAACCAGCGGCAGGTCGTGGACTACGCCTTACAGCGGCGCGCGCTGCTCAAGGGCGTCCACTCCGGACGGGTCGGCACATACGACGTCTGCGACGCGGGCCCGTACCTCCTGCGGGCCGCGAAATTCCACGGCCGACCAGGCGAGCAGGACTGCCCGGTCTGCCACCGGGAGCAACTGACCCTGGTGTCCTGGGTGTACGGCGACGAGCTCAAGCACGCCGCCGGATCGGCCAAGACGCCGGAGGAACTGACGCGGATGGACGGGCTCTTCGCGGAGTTCACCGTCTACGAGGTCGAGGTCTGCCAGAGCTGTCACTGGAACCACTTGGTGCGGTCCTACGTCCTCGGAACAGGAGAACCGGGAACCACCCGGCCACGGACCCGGTCGCAGAGGACAGCGGGTCAGTGACAGGTATCGAAAACGCAGTTGACCACAGAGCGGCGTCCCCCGAAGCGCCGGTCTGGGAGGCCCATTCGTGAACGACGACCGCAATCGCTCCTGGCCTGGCCAGGAGCCTGATGCACCTCGCCGTGCCCAGTGGCCTGGCGAAGCCGACGAACCAGGCTGGCCGAGCGAAGAACCGCCGCGCCGCCCCCAGCGCCGGACACCCCCGAGCGGCACCCCCCGCTCGGCCCCGCCACGGTCCGCGAACGAGCCACAGTGGCCGGGCGGCGACTCCGGCGGCCCGGAGTGGCCCTCCGACAACGAGCCGCGCCGTCCCGCGGCCCCGCGTCGTGCCAACGGCATGCCCCCGCGCAGGCAGGGTCCCCCGCCGCCGGGAGCGCGAGGCCCCGCCGGTGACCAGCGGTCCCGTCAGGGTGCCGCCGGGCACCGCCCGCCGCCGCCCCCGCCCGGCAACCGCCGTCCTCCGGCCCCGGCCGACCAGGCGACCGCGATGGTCCGGCCGGTCGAGCCGGAACCGTACGAGCGCGAGCCCGAGCTCATCACGCATCACGCGCACAACGGCACCGAAGACCCGTACGGCTACGACCCGTACGACGATCGCTATGACGATCGTCACGAAAGCACCGCGCTCGGCGCCGAGGGCGAAGACGCCTATGACGACGAGCCCTCCGAAGACGGAGAAGACGGCAAGAAGAAGGTCCTCACGCCGAAGCAGCGCAAGAAGCGTCGCTGGCGGATCATCCGCCGGGTCCTCTACGCGATGTTCGGCCTCTTCGTCGTGGTGCCCGCGATCGCGTTCGTCATCACCTACTTCCTGGTGGACGTCCCGTCGCAGGAAAGCGTCGCGAGCCTGCAGAGCCAGCCGATCACGCTGATGTACTCCGACGGCAGCCCGATGGGCAAGATCGCGCCCGCCAGCGGCGGAAGCCGGTACCTGCTGCAGCCGGGCGACGTCCCGGAGGTGGTCAAGAAGGCCGTGTACGCGGCCGAGGACTCGTCGTTCGAGACCAACTCCGGTTTCGACGTCGGCGGCATCCTGCGCGCGGTCTACAACAACGTCACCGGCGGCCAGGGCGGCGGTTCGACGATCTCCCAGCAGTACATCAAGAAGGCCACGGCCAACGAGGCGCCGACGCTCACGCGTAAATGGACCGAACTGGCCAAATCCTTCAAGATGAACAACCAGATGTCCAAAGAGGAGATCATCACCGCCTACCTCAACACCATCTACTTCGGTCGCGGCGCGAACGGCATCGAAGCGGCCGCGCAGGCCTACTTCAAGAAGCCGGCCAAGGAACTCGGCGCGTCCGAGGCCGCCCTGCTCGCCGGCCTGATCCAGGGCCCGAGCAAGTCCGAGAACGAGGCCTACGCCACCAGGCGGTGGACCTTCGTGATGGACCAGATGGTGGCGAACAAGTGGCTCGACCCGGGTGCGCGCGCCACCGCGACATTCCCGAAGCCGATCCCGAAGGCGCAGGCGAAGGCCGACGACGCCGGGACGCTGAGCCTGCACATCCGCAACCGCGTGATCGACGAGCTCGAAGCGCGCGGCTACGACCAGGACCGGCTGCACCAGGGCGGCTACAAGATCACCACGACGATCGACCCCAAGGCGCAGAAGATGGCCGAGGAGTCCGTCGCCGAGGGGATGAAGGGCCAGACGGACGAGAACATCCTGAACGCGCTGGTCGCGGTCGATCCCAAGACCGGCGGCGTGGTCGCGTACTGGGGCGGCCCGGACTGGACGAAGAACGCGCAGGGCCAGGACGTCCAGGCGATGGACTGGGCGAACGTGCCGCACAACCCCGGTTCGGCGTTCAAGGCCTTCGACCTGACCGCCTTCCTCAAGATGGGCAAGGGTCTCGGCGAGACCTTCGACGGTTCCAACAACCGGAAGTTCGACGGCCGCACGATCCGGAACGCGGGCGAGAGCTCCAACTGCGGGCCGCAGTGCACGGTCGCCGAGGCGATGAAGGTCTCCGCGAACACCGTGTTCTACGACATGGTCCGCAACGAGACGAAGATCGACCCGGTGGCGAAGGCCGCGAAGGAAGCCGGCGTGATGGTGGAGGCCGACGGCGGCAAGGCGAAGCTGAGCCCCGACATCAACATCGCGCTCGGCGGTGGTGGCACGGTCACCACCGCGGAGGACATGGCGGCCGGCTTCGCCACCTTCGCCGGTGAAGGTGTCCGGCAGAAGCAGCACTTCGTCGCGAAGCTGACCAACTCCCAGGACGAGGTCGAGTTCGACGAGACCGCTCCCAAGGGCGCTCCCGCCTTCAGCGACGACGCCGCCAAGAGCAAGCAGATCGCCGGCAACGTCACCGACGCGCTCGAAGAGGTCATCCCGTACTCGAAGCTCAAGTGCCCGAAGGGGCACGAGTGCGCGGGCAAGACCGGGACGCAGCAGTACGACTTCAAGGACAGCGACCCGGCGAGCTATCGCGATCGCAACGCGCAGACCTGGATGGTCGGCTACACGCCGAGCATCTCGACCGCGGTGTGGGTCGGCGGCGACGGCAACAAGCCGCTGCACGACAAGAACAACAAGCCGGTCTACGGCCGGACCATCGCCGGCCCGATCTGGGAAGACTTCATGTCCCGGTACATGACCGGCAAGCCGTCGGAGAAGTTCGAGAGCGTCAAGCCGATCGGCAAGGACGCGCGGTCCGTGCCGACGACGACGGCGCAGAAACCGCCGGAGACGTCGACGCCGACCGAGACGCCGACGACCACCCCGACGCCGACGACTCCCACCGAGCCGACGGAGACGGAGCCGACGAAACCGACCAAGCCCACGAAGCCGAGCTGGACGAGGCCGGGGCCGGGGACTTCGGATCCGTTGTTCCCGAACGGCGAAGATCCGTGACGATCGGGCTGAGCACGTGACGAAAGGTGTGCCGGGCACTCGCCCGGCACACCTTTTTTCGTGGCATCGGTGAACCTGAACCGATCCGATACGTCTTAAGTAGAAGGAGACCTGCGACCGCAGGACCGCGCTCACCCACGGAAGGTTCGGAGGACGTCCCAGTGAACGACGATCCCCACGGCGGATGGCCAGGTCAGGACCCTGACCCCGCCCGTCGTCCGCAACGCCCGGCCGGACCGCCCCGTCGTCCCGCCGGTCCGCCCCCGGGATACGGACAGCGCCCGGGTCCCGGCCCGCAGGGGCAAGCGCCGTGGCAGCGCCAGGGTCCGTCCCAGCAGCAGCCGCCGCCCCCGCGTCGTCCGCAGCGGCCGCCGGTCGCGCCGCAGCACGAACCGGACCTCATCACGCATCACGAGCACAACGGCACCGCCGACCGCGGCTACGACGAGCCGTACGACGATGAGCAGTACGGCCTGGAGACCGACGAGAACGGGAAGCCGATCCTCACCCCGGCCCAGCGCAAGAAGCGCCGGTGGAGACGCATCCGGCGGGTGCTGCTCGCGCTGTTCTGCCTCTTCGTCGTCATCCCGGCGATCGCGTTCGTGATCACCTACTTCGCCGTCGACGTGCCGTCGCCGCAGTCCGTCGCGGCCACGCAGGGCCAGGCGGTGACGTACTACTACGCCGACAACACCGAGATGGGCAAGGACGTCCCCAAGGGCGGCAACCGGCACATCCTGACGCCGGAGCAGATCCCGGACATCGTCAAGAAGGCCGTCATCGCCACCGAGGACGCCTCCTTCGAGACCAACTCCGGTTTCGACATCGGCGGCATCCTGCGCGCGGTCTACAACCAGGTGACGGCGGGCAAGGGCGGTGGTTCGACCATCTCCCAGCAGTACATCAAGGTCGCCAGCGGGGACGACGAATCGTCGCTCGCCCGTAAATGGACCGAGCTCGCCAAATCCTTCAAGATGAACCAGACGTACGAGAAGAAGGACATCATCTCGGCGTATCTGAACATCATCTACTTCGGGCGCGGCGCGTACGGCATCGAGTCGGCCGCGCAGTCGTTCTTCGGCAAGCCCGCGGGCGAACTCAACGCCTCCGAGGCGGCACTGCTCGCGGGCCTCATCCAGCAGCCGGGCCGCTCGGAGAACCCGAAGGTCGCGAACGAACGCTGGACCGTCGCGCTGAACCGCATGGTGCAGAACGGTTTCCTCTCCGCCGCCGACCGCGCGAACCTGCAGTTCCCGACGCCGATCCCGCAGACCGACAAGGAGCAGGCGGGCGTGGTCAACCCGTTCATCCGCGACAAGGTCAAGGATGAACTCGCCGCGAACGGCATCACCGCCGACGTCTATTACCGGGGTGGCTACAAGGTCTACACGACCATCGACCCGAAGGCGCAGGCCGCGGCCGAGCAGGCGGTGGCCGACGGGATGAAGGGCCAGACCGACGAGAACCTGCTCAACGCGCTCGTCGCGATCGATCCCAAGACCGGCGGCGTGAAGGCGTACTACGGCGGCCCGTCCATCGTGAAGGGCCCCAACGGCCAGGACCAGAAGGGGCGGGACTGGGCGAACACGCCACAGAACCCCGGATCGTCGATGAAGCCGTTCGACCTCACCGCGTACATGCAGCTCGGCAAGGGTGGTATCAACTCGACGTTCGACGGGTCCAACAACCGGCAGTTCGGGAAGCAGACGATCCGGAACGCCGGTCCCGGCAGCACCTGTTCGCAGCAGTGCACGGTGTCCGAGGCGATGCAACGGTCGGCCAACACGGTGTTCTACGACATGGTCGTGAACGTGACCAAACCCGGGCCGGTGGCACAGGCCGCCAAGGACGCCGGGGTGAAACCCGCCCCCGACGGCACCTCGGAACTGTTCGCCGACAACAACATCGCGCTCGGCGGCGGCAAGACGGTCATCACCCCGGAGGACATGGCCGCCGCGTACGCCACCTTCGCGGGCGACGGCCAGCGCCGGGACAAGCACTTCATCGTCAAGGTGACCAACTCGCAGGACGAGGCCGCGTACTCGGCTCCGGAAGAGGCGAAGCCTGCGTTCGCCGACGACTCCGACAAGAGCAAGCAGATCGCCGGCAACGTCACCGAGTCGCTCAAGGGTGTCATCCCGTTCTCGAAGCTCAAGTGCCCCAACAACCACGAGTGCGCCGGCAAGACCGGGACCCAGCAGCACACCTACCGGCAGGGCGAGCCCGCGTCGGCCAAGGACGCCAACTCGCAGACCTGGATGGTCGGCTACACGCCGTCGATCTCGGCCGCGGTGTGGGTCGGTGGCGACGGTGACAAGGCGCTGAAGGGCAAGAACGGCAAGTCGATCTTCGGTTCGACGATCGCCGGGCCGATCTGGCAGAAGTTCCTTTCCCTGTACCTGAACGGGAAACCGGGGGAGCGCTTCGACAAGGTCAAGATCATCGGCGGGGACGACAGCAACACCGTCCCGTCGACGCAGACCCCGCCGGACGACGACGAGGGTTCGACCGAGACCGGCACGCCGTCGACGGGTCCCTCGACCGGATCTTCGTCTTCGCGGAACGAAGAGGATCCGCCTTCGAGCTCGAAGAACCCGCCTTCGTCCAGTGAGAACAACGAAGAGGGCGGCAACGGAGGCCCTCCAGGCCGGGGCGGCAGAGGCGATACCGAATAGCTAGAGGGTGACGACGCGCCGTTCGGCACCCGCGAGGTGAGCGGCTTCGATGACCCGGAGCGTCTCGACGGCGGAGGCGGGATCGACCGGGAAGCCGCCCTTGCCGAGCAGCGCGTCGCGCACCTGCGCGTAGAAGTCCTCGTAGCGGCCGACCTCGGTGGGCACGGTCTCGACGTCGTCGTTCACGCCGAGCACGCCGGCGTCCGACTCCGGTTCGACGCCCCAGCCGGGGTCGCCGGGCCGCAGGCCGTCCTTGATCTGCGGCTCCTGGACGTCGAGGCCGTACTTGGTGAAGGTCGCCTTGTCGCCGAGCACGCGGAATCGCGGGTTCCGGGTGCCCGCGAGCGCGGACGCCCACAGATGCGAACGCACGCCATTGGTGTGCCGAAGCGCGACGAAGGCGTCGTCGTCGACCGACACCCCGGCGCGGCGCCTGTCGACCTCCGCGTAGACCTCGGAGACCGGGCCGAACAGCTGCAGCGCCTGGTCGACGATATGCGCGCCGAGGTCGTAGAGGAGCCCGCCCGCCTCGGCGGGGTCGCCGAACTCGCGCCAGTTGTCCCGCGGCTTCGGCACCCAGCGGTCGTAGCGTGACTCGAAGCGGAAGACGTCACCGAGACGGCCGGTTTCGAGGACCTTCCGGACGGTGAGGAAGTCCGAGTCGAACCGGCGGTTCTGGAACACCGTCAGCCCGACGCCCTTGGCCTTGGCGGCTTCGACGACCTTCGCCGCTTCGGCCGCCGTCGGCGCGAAGGGCTTGTCGACGACGACAGGCAAACCCGCCTCGATCGCCTGGAGCGCGAGTGGGACGTGCGTGCGGTTCGGCGTGCTGACGACGACCAAGTCCAGCTCGCGGGCCTTCGCGAACAACGCGTCCGCGTCCGGCAGCACGTCGGCGGCCGGGTGGTCGGCGCGTGCCTGCGCGACCCGGTCCGGGTTCGAGGTGACGATGGCGGCCGGGGTCAGCCCCGGCGTCGCGTCGACCAGCGGCGCGTGGAAGACGCGTCCGCCGGTGCCGTATCCGAAGATCCCCACTCGCAAATCAGCCATGACCCCATTAAACAACAGTGTTGCGTAATCAGCCAGTCATGGCAGGATGCGCGCTATGCCGGAGACCGGGGTCAATCTGCGCGGCCTGCGCCAGCACAATCGGACACTGCTGCTCACGCACATCCTGCGCGCGGGCGGCCTCAGCCGCGTCGAACTCGCCGAGCGCACCCGGCTCACCCAGCAAGCCGTCTCGAAGATCGTCCCCGAACTGCTCGAAGCCGGCCTGCTGGACGAAGAACGCCAGCCCGCGGCGGGTGTCGGCAAGCCACGCACCCTGCTGCGCGTCCGCGCGAACGCCCGGCACGCGCTCGGCGCCCAGCTCGACCGGGACTCCTTCCGGGTGGTCATGACCGACCTGACCGGGAAGATCATCGCGTCGCGCGGCGGGCCGCTGGCCCCCGGATTCACCCCCGATCAGGCCGTTGCCGCCCTCGGCGAAGCGACCGAAGCGCTAAGCGACGGCGTCGAGGGTGTCCTCGGCCTCGGCGTCGGCAGCGTCGGCCCGCTCGATCACCACGAAGGAGTGGTCCGGGACGCCACGAACATGCCCGGCTGGCACCACGTGCCCCTGCGCGACCTGCTCGCGAAACACACCGGGCTGCCCGTGCGGCTCGACAAGAACACCAACGCCGCCGCCTTCGCACAACACTGGCCGGAGGGCGACCAGGCCGCGACCGCCGTCGTGCTCGTCGGCACCGGGATCGGCGTCGGCCTGCTGATCGACGGCAGGCTGTACCGCGGGCCGCGGACCAACGCCGGCGAGTTCGGGCATACGACGCTCGCCTTCGACGGACCGCGCTGCGCGTGCGGCCGCCGTGGCTGCGTGGAGGTGCTGCACAACGCGGCGGCGACCACGGAAGAGGCGGCAGGCCTGCTGGCGATCGGGCTCGCCGACCTCGTCCAGGTGCTCGACCTCGAACGTGTCGTGCTGACCGGACGTTCGGTCCGCGCGGCGCCCGAGGTGTACCGCGACACCGTCGCGGCGCGACTGCGGGAGCTCCTGCCTTTGCCGCACTGGCAACGGATCCAGGTCGACCTCGACGAGATGGGCGACGACGTCGTGGCGTTCGGCGCGGCGGCGGAGGTGCTGGCCGGGTTCTACGAGAGCGGCGACATCACCTAGGAACCGGCTTGTAACGGACGAAGCTCCCGTGACGACCTTGCATCGACATTCGGAGCAAAGGGAGTCAGTTGCGCGCCAGGGCGATCATCGCGACCATCACCGTGACCTGCGGGGTTCTGCTGTCCGGATGCGGCACCGCCGTGTCCCCGCCCGATCCCAAGGCCGAATGGACGGGCGCGATGAAGGGCGCGGGTTTCGTACCGAACTCGCCGCACACTTACGACGAGATGTTCGAGGCGGCGAAGAATTTCTGCAGCGCGGGATCCGCGCTCGCGATCAGCGGACTCGCCCGCACCGTTCTGACACCTGAAATGGCCGACCGGACAGCGATGCCGGCTCGTGGCAAGGACCCCGATACCGCGGCCAAGGCCTACGGGGACGCCACCTGGAAGTGGGCCTGCGGACACCAGTAGATCGCCGACCGGGTTCTCCGAGAGCGGCGACATCACCGGGTGGTCACCCGGATAGGCGCTAACATCCGCCACGTGTCCGACCAGACGACCCAGCCCGAGGCTCCGCTCTCCCTCACCCCCGGCGAGCGGGTCATCCCGAGCTGGAACGAACCGCTCGTGGCCGCGGCCACCCGCCCGATCGGCGGCCCGCTCGGCGAGCACGCGGCCGTGGGGCGGCACTGGTTCTGGTCGCCGCAGCGGGTCGGGCTGCTGCTGGCCTGCCTCGCGCTGGTGCTCTCGTGGTTCGGCAAGGCGTCGTGCATCCAGCAGTACACCGACGACTCCGGCGCCCATCAGCTCGACTGGCGGGCGGGCCGCCCGTTCGTCGCGATGTGCTACTCGGACATCATCCCGCTCTACAGCTCCGAGCGGCTGAACAACTCCGACACCTTCCCGTACGTGACTTCGTGGACCGAAAACGCGGGAACGGCGAAGGAGACCACGCGGTACATGGAGTACCCGGTGGCGACCGGGCTGTTCCAGTGGATCAACGCGAAGCTCACCGAAGCCTGGCTCTCGGTCGCGGAAGCGGGCTGGCTGCCCGGCGCGCTCCCGGTGGCCGTCTACTTCAACATCTCGGCTCTGTGGCTCGCGCTGGCCTGGCTGGTCACGGTGTGGGCGACCGGCCGATCGCTGAAACGCCGCCCGTGGGACGCCGCGCTGGTCGCGATCTCGCCGCTGGTGCTGGTGCACGTCTTCACCAACTTCGACGCCATCGCGACCGCGTTCACCGCGACCGCACTGCTCGCGTGGGCACGGCGACGGCCCGAGATCGCCGGATTCCTGCTCGGGCTCGGCGCGGCGGCGAAGCTGTATCCGCTGCTGCTGCTCATCCCGCTGCTCTTCCTGTGCCTGCGCGCGGGCAAGGTCAAACAGTGGGCGCTCGCCGCCGGGCTCGCCGTGGCGACGTTCGTCGTGGTCAACGTCCCGTTCGCGCTCGCCGCGCCGACCGGCTGGTGGGAGTTCTTCCGGCTCAACACGGCACGCCCGATGGACCCGGACTCGCTCTACAACGTGATCTCCCATCTTTCCGGCTGGGCCGGTTTCGACGGGAAACTCGCCACGGGCGAGACACCGGTCGTGCTCAACGCCGTCGTCGCGGTGCTGTTCCTCGCCGCCTGCGTCGGCATCGGCTACGTCACGCTGAAGGCGCCGCGCCGTCCGAGGCTCGGTCAGCTCGCGTTCCTCGTGGTGGCTGCGTTCCTGCTCACCAACAAGGTGTGGAGCCCGCAGTACTCGCTCTGGCTGGTCCCGCTGGCGGTGCTCGCGATCCCGCGCTGGCGGCTGCTGCTCGGCTGGATGATCCTCGACGCGCTGGTCTGGGCGCCGCGGATGATGTACTACCTCGGCGTCGACAACAAAGGCCTGCCCCAGGACTGGTTCCTGGGCGCCGTCGTGGTCCGCGACCTGGCGGTGGTCGGCCTTTGCGCGCTGGTGATCCGCGACATCCACCAGCCACGCAAAGACCCGGTCCGCGCCGCCGGGGACGACGATCCGATCGGCGGATTCCTCGACGGCGCCCCCGACCTACGCGCGGTCAAGCACGCTTCAGCACCTCAGGTCCAGGACGTTCGAGCCTGATGTGCTTGCCGAAATCCTCGGCGCCGAAGTCTTCGATCCGCACGACGACGGCTTCGGGCGAGGTTTCGACCAGCCTGCAGGTGAACCAGTCTTCGCCGTGCCTGACCGACCAGCGCTCGGCGAGAATGGCCAGGCCTTCCGCCTCCAGCAACGCGACGGAGTCGTCGAAGGCGGCGGGCCCGCCGAGCGGGTAGCCGAAAACGGTCAGTGCCTGCCAACGGGTTTCCGGCGCGGGGACGACGTAGCCGACGTGCTCGCCGTCCTCCGCCCGGTACACGGTCCGATTCTTCATGCGGCCAAGACTCGACCCTCCCGTGGCGAGAGGGTCAAGCCGATTCAGCGCACGAGGTAGCCGCCCGTGCTCGTTGCGAAGAACGGGATCGGGGCCGTGCAGCGCACGACGTCCTGATCGAAGCCGCCGACGGCCCAGCTCCAGCCGATCCGGTCGTGCCCGCCCGGCACGTCCCGTACCGAGAAACCGACCCGGCGCCCGACCAGGTTCACCGGGAGCGCGGGGATGTCGGCGCGTTCGATCACGCCGGTCAGGATCGCGAGGTCGCCGTCACGCGAGACGCAGTCGACCTTGCCTTCGAAATCGGCGAACGGCTTTCCGTCCTTGGTCAGATGATTCACGTGGAACCGGCCGGAGGACTTCCCAGGATCACCGAAGGCCGCGAAGTCGAACCGGACCGGATCGCCTTCGTAGCCCGGAAACGTCAGCGGACCGCCCGCCGACCCGAGGACGACCGAGCCGGACGGCGGGGCCTGCGCCGCCGTCGCCTGGGTCGCCCCCAGCGTTCCCGCGGCGACGGCGAGCACTGCGACGGCGGCGATCTTGGCCTTGAGCATCATGGCTTTCCCTCCAGTACCGGGTGTTTCCCGGCTGGATTCGAGCCTTCCTTCGCCCGCGCGGGCGGGCCTCCCGCTGGAGAGGGAACGATCTCCCGCGCGAGTAGCCCCTCGGTCCGGGTGGTCGTGAGTGGCGTTTCGGGTTCTAACCCGAAACGCCACTCACGACCAACGTGACGCTAGGCGGACGCGACGCGCTCCCGGACGAAGGCGATGTCCGCGGCCTGCCCGTCGGCCGGGGTCTCGACGACCACGGGCGCACCCGCTTCGGCCGCGACGGCGGCCAGAACCTCGGGATCGATCGTGCCGTCGCCGCCGACGACGTTGGCGTGCCGGTCCCGCGTGGAACCGAACTCGTCGCGCGAGTTGTTGAGGTGCACCAGGTCGATCCGGCCGGTGATGGCCTTGACCTTCTTGACCGCCTCGGTCAGATCCCAGCCCGCCGCGTACGCGTGGCAGGTGTCGAAACAGAAACCCGCGCCGAATTCGCCGACCTTGTCCCAGAGCCGGGCGATCGTGTCGAGGTCGCGGGTCATCGCGTTGTCGCCGCCCGCGGTGTTCTCGATCAGGATCGGCACGGCGAAACCGCCCTTTTCCTGTTCCCGCTCGAAAAGCTTGCGCCAGTTGACGAGGCCCTCTTCGACGTCCGCGCCCGCACCGACGTGGCCGCCGTGCACGACGAGCCCTTTCGCGCCGATTTCGGCGGCGCCGTTCGCGTGCTGGGTGACGTTCTTCCGCGACGGGATGCGGATGCGGTTGTTCAACGACGCCACGTTGATCAGATACGGCGAGTGGATGAACACCTCGACCGGCGATTCCTTGATCGCTTCGCCGTGCGGGTGGGGTTTGGGAGCCTTCCAGCCCTGCGGGTCGGAAAGGAAGAACTGAAGGACCTCGGCCTCGCGTTCGGCGACCGCGGAGAGGGGATCGTCGTCGCGGACATGGGCACCGATTTTCATGCCAGCACGCTATACCTGCCGAATTCTCCCCTGCGCGCCCCAGTCCGTCACGCTCGTGGGGTAGCGTGAGCGCGTTCCGTTAAACCGCGTGGGTCTTTGAGGGGCGGAGGACGAACTCGATGGGGAAGACTGCCGGGCGGATCACGGCTTGGGGATTCGCGCTTTCGGTCACGGCCGGACTCGCGTTCCCGATGACCGCGACGGCCGCCGAGGAACCGAGCCCGACCCTTTCCGGTGATTGCGGATCGACGCTGCAGAACGGAAAGTCCGGCAACGGCCTCACCGCCGACGTGGGCGCGCCGCTCGGGTCGTCCGAGGTGCTGACGGTCGGTCTCGATTCGAAGGCCAAGACCGCCGAGGGCCGGAAGCCCCTGCTCTCCTTGCCGGTCGGGGATCTCGTCAAGACGACCGGTCTCACCGACAACGCGGCAGGCGACCTCGTCGCGCAGGGTGTCTGCACCCCGGCGCAGGGCGCGGTGAACGCGGTCGGGAACCTGACCCAGGGTGTCGCCGACGAGCTGCCGGTTCCCGAAGTCCCCAAGCCGCCCAAGCCTGAGCCACCCAAGCCGGAGCCCCCGAAGCCGGGTCCGGGTCAGCCCGGCGGTCCGGGCAGCGAACTCCCGGTCGAGACCGCCCCGGGTTCCTCCACCGGTATCGGCGGCGACTCGATCGCCGGCCTGATCAGCAACGCGGCGCTGCTCCCCGGCAGCTTCGTCCAGGCGCCGGTGATCACCGAGATCATCCCCGGCGAGGTGCCGCCGCCCACCGTCGACGAGAAGGACACCGGCAACGCGCAGGCCGTCCAGGCGCCGGTCGCCCCGGCCAAGCTGCCGCTGCTGCTCGCGGTGCTGGCGCTGGCCGTCGTCGCCGCGGCGCTCGTCCGCGCCTGGCTGCGGGGTAAGCCCGCCTGATCTTTCACCGTCAGTGACGCCCGCTTCCACTCGAATGCCTGACCTCTTCGAGTGAGCGGGCGTTACTTGTCTCCATTAGCGTCGTTGTCACGGGTAGGTGACCCCGACGACGGAGGAGTCGAAGGCATGCGCGAACGGACACGGAGGGCGACCGCCCTGGGTGCGTCGGCCTTCATTCTCGCGGGCTCGGCCGCCCTCGCCATGCCCGGCCAGGCCGCCGCCGCGGAGACCAAGACCGCCACCTGCGGCGGCTCGGTGACCGCGAAGACCGGCGACACGATCCTCGGCAAGACCCCGTTGCTCGGCATCCCGCTCAACCTCGGCCAGGCCGGGTCGGTCTCCGGGGTGCTCACGGGCACGATCAACGCGCTGCTCGGCACGGTCTGCAAGGTGACGGTGACCGTGGTGAACACCGTCGTCGCGCCGGTCCCGGTCGTCGGCGCACCCGCCGCGGAAGCGCTGAACGGCGCGGTCGCCGGCACCACACAGGCCTTGACCGGCGGCGGCCAGCCCGCCCCCGGAACCCAGCCCCAGCCAGGAAAACCCGCTCCCGGCACGCCCGGCAGCGGCGGACCGCAGACCGGCGGGCCGGGTGCTCCCGCGCAGGGTGGCGCCCCGGCGGGCGGCATCCCGGCGGCGAACAGCCCGCTCCTGCCCGGCACCTTCACCCCGAATTTCGGCGGCCTGCCCTGGGGTATCAGCACGGGCTACGCCCCGATGCGCGACTACAGCTCCATCCCGATGGCGACGGCCGGTCTCTTCAGCCCATCGCCCGGCCTCCGGTACGGCGGCCAGATCCCGGGTTACGCGCCGCAGTTCGGCATCGCGACCGAGAACCAGGCCGGCAACCCGGACGTCCAGAATGCGGGACAGGCCGAAGCGCTACCGAGTGTGAGCGACGGATTCACTCAGGACGGGAAACTGCCGCTGCTGATCGCCGTTTTGGCACTCTCCGGAGTCAGTGCGGGCCTCGTGCGCACCTGGGTCCTCCGCCGAATGGCCGCTACAAGTTAGTCCTACCGCCTAGTATCTTTCTGGTCACTCCCTCGTTATCCCCGTTGCAGTGATTCCTCATGCACTGCTTCACGCCCCCACCGACCCGGAGGATCGCGCCCGTGCGGAAGACCACCATCTGGCAGACCACCCGCAAGGCGCTCACCGTCACCGCACTCGCGACCATGGTCACCGGTGGCGCGCTCCTGACGGCGGGTACCGCCTCGGCGGCGGGCACCACGCTGGCGAACGCGTGCAGCGGCACGGTGAACGGCGGGATGGGCGACACCGTCGCGATCACCGGCACCTCGGTCAAGGAACTGGTGCGGGCGGGCGCGCGGGAAGCGGGCACGCTGGCGCTGTACGACGTCGCCGCGAACGACATCGCGAAGGTCAACACCATCAGCGTCGGCGCTGTCCCGAACGCCGCGGGCGGTTCGGTCGACGGCAAGGCGATCGGCGCGGCCGTGCGGCAGGCGGTCAAGGACACCAAGTCCTGGGGCCTCGGGCTGAACCCCGAGAAGACGCTGAACTCCATCGAGCACAAGGTCGCCGGCAGCTGCGGCCTGACCACGGTCGCCACGAACTACGTCGCGCCCACCCTGCCGACGCCGGGCACCACCGGCCCGCAGCAGGGCGGCAACGGCGGCGGCACCAACGGCCTCCCGACGTCGCCGAGCCTGCTGCCCGGCGGCAGCAACGGCACCGGCTACGCCCCGCCGCGCGACTACGGCAACCTGCCGGTCGCGCAGCCGGGTGTCGCGGTGGCGCCGGGCGTGCGCTACCCGGCCAACAGCCCGCTCCCGGGCGAGGGTGCCCCGCAGTACGGCACCGACGGCCAGGCCGGTCCGGGTCCGGACGTCCGCAACGCGGGCAACGCCGAAGCGCTCGCGACCGACGGCATGCCGGGCGGCGACGTCCAGCTGCCGATGCTGCTCGCGGTGCTCGTGCTGGCCGGCGTGACCGCCGCGCTGGTCCGCACCTGGGTCCTGCGCCGCGTCTCCTGACCGCCAGGTACGCTTACCTGGACAAACCCTCCTGCCACGGACAGTCCGTGGCCGCGAGCCCATAGGAGGTGAGTGGTTGTGTCACGCCATTACGAGGTAATGGTCATCCTGGACCCCACGCTCGACGAGCGTACGGTGGCCCCGACCCTGGACAACTTCCTCAACGTGATCCGCACTTCGGGCGGAAGCGTCGAGAAGGTCGACGTCTGGGGCCGTCGCCGGCTGTCCTACGAGATCAAGAAGCACGCCGAGGGCATCTACGCGCTCCTCGACCTGAACTCGACTTCGGAAGCGGTCAAGGAGCTGGACCGTCAGCTCTCGCTGCAGGAGACCGTGCTCCGCACCAAGGTCATGCGCCGCGAGATCAAGCGCGCCGCGACCGCCGCCGCCAAGGCCTGAGCCGAAGGACTTTCCGATGGCTGGAGACACCGTCATCACGGTGATCGGCAACCTCACGTCCGACCCGGAGCTTCGCTTCACCCCTTCCGGTGCGGCGGTCGCGAACTTCACCGTCGCGTCCACCCCGCGCACGCTGGACCGTCAGTCCGGTGAGTGGAAGGACGGCGAGGCCCTGTTCCTGCGCTGCAACATCTGGCGTCAGGCGGCCGAGAACGTCGCCGAGTCGCTGACGCGTGGCGCGCGAGTCGTCGTGCAGGGGCGCCTCAAGCAGCGGTCTTTCGAGACCAAGGAAGGTGAGAAGCGCACCGTCGTCGAGCTCGAGGTCGATGAGATCGGCCCGTCGCTGCGCTACGCCACCGCCAAGGTGAACAAGGTCAGCCGTGGCACCGGTGGCGGTGGCGGCGGCTTCGGTGGTGGCGGTGGCGGCCAGTCCGGCCCGCCCGCCGACGACCCGTGGGGTTCCGCCCCGCCCGCCGGTGGCGGCGGTGGCGGCGGTTTCTCCGACGAGCCGCCCTTCTGATCAGGCGATCCACCGCGGGCGCGAGCTCCGCGAGACGCCTCGAGACAACCACTACGTAGAAATTCAGGAGTAATACCGTGGCCAAGCCACCCATCCGCAAGCCCAAGAAGAAGGTCTGCGTGTTCTGCAAGGCCGAGAAGAAGGGCCGCCCGGAGAACATCGACTACAAGGACACCAACCTGCTTCGGAAGTACATCTCCGACCGCGGGAAGATCCGTGCCCGTCGGGTGACCGGCAACTGCAGCCAGCACCAGCGTGACATCGCCATCGCGGTCAAGAACTCCCGCGAAATGGCGCTGCTGCCCTACACCTCGACCGCGCGCTAAGGAGGCACGTCAATGGCGAAGATCATTCTCACCACCGACGTCGCCAACCTCGGTGGGCCCGGCGACATCGTCGAGGTCAAGGACGGCTACGCACGCAACTACCTGCTCCCCCGCGGCTACGCCATCGTGGCCACCAAGGGCGCGGAGAAGAACGTGCGCACGATCAAGCGGGCGCAGGAGAGCCGTCGCATCCGCGACCTCGACCACGCCAAGGAGATCAAGGCGACCCTGGAGGGCCTCGGCGCCATCCAGCTGAGCGGCAAGGCGGCCGAGGGCTCGAAGAAGCTCTTCGGTTCGATCACCACCGCCGAGATCGTGGACGCGATCAAGGCCGCGGGTGGCCCGCTGCTCGACAAGCGCGTCATCGAGCTGAAGGACCACATCAAGACCGTGGGCAAGCACTCGGTCGGCGCCCGTCTGCACCCCGACGTCCGCGTCGACGTGCGGCTCGAGGTCAAGGCCAAGTAATACCGCTTCGGCACAGGGCGGGACGTCTCCATTCCGGAGGTGTCCCGCCCTTTGTTTTACGGGGAACCCCACCCCTTCGGGCCACGTCTTAAGCTTGACTGGGGATCAAGGCATTATCGAGACTCGACGTCGAGGCACGGGGAGATCTGGACGCATGGCTTACGACAGCAACGCCGAGCAGAACCGGCAAGAGAAGGTCACGGTGTCCGCGCCCGCCAATCCGGACACGACGAAGTCGGGCGGGGGTGGCGGCGGGTTCACCTTCGACAAGGACAAGATCGACGGCATCATCAAGAAGTGGACGGATCTGCAGGCCGAGCTCAAGCGGGACTACGCCGACGCGAACCTGATGGCGAACGTGAAGGCGCCCGGCAAGGAGTTCGCGAGCGGCGACTGGGAGAAGCTGGCCAACCCGTCGGGCAAGGCGTTCCTGGAGCAGAACCAGAAGATGCAGGACTACGTCAAGAACTACATCGACCAGCTGACCGCCGCCAAGCAGAAGATCGCCACGAACGAGGCCGAAACGCAGGCTTCGCTCAACAAGCACAAGGCCGTGTGATGCGACGTTCCCTCGTTCTCCTCCTGGCCGCGGGCGCGCTGGTCGCCGGCTGTTCGGGCACCAAGAACGGCACCGCCTCTTCGGAGCCGTCCTACACGACCGGGGCCGGTGCCTCCAGCGCGTCGAGCGGCTCGTCCGGCTCCGCGCCCAAGGTGTCGAACCCGTTGAAGACCTCGTCGATCGAGAGCGACGCCTGTTCGGCGCTTTCCGCGGCGAAGCGGACCGAGCTCGGTCTCGGCGAAGGCGAGCGGCGGACCACGAGCGTCGGGCCCGGCTGCTCGATCTTCGCCGCCGACGACAAGCTGAACCAGATCGAGATCAGCCCGGTGCTCGCGAACAAGAACGGCCTGAGCGACGTCTACGACACGAAGGCCAACAACGAGTACTTCGAGCCGACCGAGGTCGCGGGCTACCCGGCGGTGTACGCCGCGTCGCTCGACCACCGCAAGAACGGCAAATGCGGTCTGTTCGTCGGCGTGACCGACCAGCTGTCCGTGAACATCCTGGTGCAGTACGACAACGGGCCCGGCGCGAGTGATCCGTGCCCGGTCGCGCTCAAAGTGGGGGAAGCGATGATCGAGACGTTGAAGGAGGGCTGACGCGTGTTCCTGCTGCCGATCATCGCCGGGTATTCGGCCTACAATCTGGCGACCACGAAATCCGGCGACTTCGAAGCGTCCGGCGGCGATCGCAAGATCGACTGCTACAACATCTGGGAGAAGATCGTCACCGGTCCGGGTACCGGGTCGATCCAGGAGGGCCAGGCCGCCGCGACCCGGCTCAAGGCCGGCTACCAGGACAGGCTGACCACCATCGACAACCTGTCGAAGGAGATGGACGCCGCCTGGACCGGTAAGAGCGCCGAAGCCGCGCAGCAGTCGGGTGCGCATCCGCTGCGGACGTGGATGGAGGACTCCGGCAAGAAGCTGGTGGACTCCGACAAGTACCTCGGTGAGCAGAACACCGCCTTCACCACGGTGAAGGCGAAGGTGCAGCAGGTCCCGAAGGACCCGCCGAAGAACAACCTGCTCAACTCCATCACCCCGTGGACCACCGACACCGACCGCGCGATCCGGGACTACAACCAAAAGGGTCAAGCGAACGTCGACGCGTTCAACGAGTACTTCAAGGCCAGTTCCGAGAACGGCAAGAAGCTGCCCACCTACAACAAGATGGAGGGGCAGAACACCAACGTCGACGTCAACGGCGGCGGCAAGGACAAGAACGGCAAGGACAAGGACGGCAGCGGCCAGGGCGACCGCAACGGGAACAACGGCATGCCGGGCATCTCGACGCCGCCCGGTTCGATGCCGCCCGGCGGGATGCCGAGCGTCCCGAGCCCGAACATCCCCGGTTCGAACATGCCGGGCATCGGCACGCCGGGATCGAACCTTCCGGGCAGCAATCTGCCCGGGTCGAACCTGCCGGGTTCGAACCTGCCCGGCGGCCAGTACAACCCGAACATCCCCGGCAGCAACTACAAGCCGCCGTCCTGGGACGACGGGACGAACGCGTCCGGCTACACCCCGCCGAAGATCCCCGGCGCCGGTGGCTTCGGCCCGGGTGGTGGCGGCGGAGGCGCCGGTGGCGGCTTCGGCGGCACCGACATCCCCGGTGCGGGCGGCTTCGGCCCGGACGGTGGCTTCGGTCCTGGTGGCGGCTTCGGCCCCGGCGGCGGAAGTGGCGCGGCCTTGCCCGGCAACGCGGGTGCCATGGGTGGCGCCGGCATGGGCGGCGGCGCCGGTGGCTCCGGTTCCGGAGCGGGCCGCGGTGCCGGCGGCATGATGGGCGGCATGGGCGGTATGGGAGCCGGTGGCGCCAAGGGGAAGGGCGGCGAAGACGAGGAGCGCAGCTCCAAGTTCCTCGTCGGCGACGACCCCAACGAGATCTTCGGAACCGACGAACTCACCGCACCGCCGGTGATCGGCGAGTAGTCATCACGAGCGGGCCGGGCGCGTGCCAAGATTGGGGCCGCGCCCGGCTTGTCTTGTTCCGGGCTGGACGAACAGAACGACTAGGGGGCAGTTCCGGTGCTGGACAAACAGGTCACGATCACGACCGGCACCCTCATCACGCTGATCCACCGCCGAGGCGGCGAACCGCACACGATCCTGTCGGAAACCCCCACTTGGTACGACGAGGACGCGCAGCGGGCCGAGGACGAGCGGACCAACGAGGAACTGGCGAGCCAGGGTCTCTTCGGCGCGCGAGGACTGCACCCCGGTTTCAAGGCGACGCTCGAAGCGATCGCCAGGCCGACGCTGGAGTACTACGGCTGGGTCGACGGCGGGTTCGAGGGGAAGGCGCTGAGCTTCAGTCTGCTCGCGGGGAGCGCGGGCGGCGAGGGTTTCGTGCTCGCCCGGCACAGCGAGCACGACGGCGTCGCGCTGGCCTCCGTGCGGCCCGAAGAGCTGCTCACCGAGTTCCTCGACCAGATCCCGAAGCTCGCGCCGGGACGCGGCCGTCCGATCGCCGTCCCGAAGAGTCAGGTCGAGGCTCCGCGCTCGTCGTCGACGGCGCAGGACGAGGGCTTCGAGGTGCTTCGCAGCGGGCGGCAGAGCACCGGGAGCCAGGAGGCCGACGAGCTTCGCCGCATCCTCGCGTTACGCCGTTTGGGGAGTGGAAGCCTCTACGTCGCGGCCCGCGGCCGGAGTGGCGCGCGGCAGCGGATCGAACGCCCGGTGAACTACATCGATACGACCGAGGGCCGGTGGCTGACCGAAGAGGTACCGGGGAGTGGCGAGCCGAGGATCGCCTTCACACCCGCCGACCAGCAGGTTCTCGGAGAACGACTACGGAGCGCACAGGGCAGGTTGTTCGCGTCCTGAATTCCGGCCCGTTCAGCCCGGCGGGTCAGCCCTCTACCCTCCGTAGCATTCATCCACAGGGCACCCCTGTGCGCCCGCGTGCGACACGCCGAACGACGACTTTTGCCCGACACGCCGTCGCGAGGTGAATAAAGTTCTCCACAGACTCTCCACAGGGCCTGACCAGCACTTTTGTCAGACCATCCCGGCGTTGCCCACAAGTTGTACACAGGGTTTGGGCCACCTGTGAAGGGATGCCCGCAGTCATCCCCAGGTTATCCACAGGGCGGTCCCCAGGCGAAATTGCGCTCGTCCTTTCGGGGGGCTTAGCGTGCCCGCCGGGCCGGTACACACCGTGGTGGTCGTCCGGCCGAAAAGGGGAAGACAGGGGAGAGTCCGGAGCCGCGGGAGGGGCGGACGGGCGTGGGCGGACCGACCGGGGAAATTCTGGCATAATCGAACGCGTGTTCGATGTCTTGAGGAGGTGGCAGCAGCGGTGGCGCTGACCGACGACCGCAATCCGATGTACGCGGAGTCCGACCCGGGTCCCAGCGACCCCGGTCCGCGTGGCGGTGAATACGACCGCCAGCCTCCGCAGGACATCGCGGCCGAGCAATCCGTGCTCGGCGGCATGCTGCTGTCGAAGGACGCCGTCGCCGACGTCATCGAAGCCCTCGGCCCCGACGACTTCTACCGTCCCGCGCATCAAGCGATCTACGACGTCATCCTCGATCTCTACGGCCGAGGCGAACCCGCCGACCCGATCACCGTCTCCGCCGAGCTGGAACGCCGCGGCGAGCTGGGCCGGGTCGGTGGCGCCCCGTATCTGCACACCCTGATCGCGACGGTGCCGACGGCGGCGAACGCCGGGTACTACGCCGAGATCGTCTCCGAGAAGGCGGTGCTGCGGCGCCTGGTCGAGGCGGGCACGCGGATCGTGCAGTACGGCTACGGCGCGGCCGCGGCCGACGGCGCGAACATCGACGAGGTCGTCGACCGCGCGCAGGCCGCGATCTACGACGTCACCGAGCGGCGCACCAGCGAGGACTACGTCGCGCTGGAAGAGCTGCTCCAGCCGACCATGGACGAGATCGACGCGATCGCGTCGCGCGGCGGGCAGTCGCAGGGCATCCCGACCGGGTTCGCCGACTTCGACGATCTGACCAACGGCCTGCACCCCGGCCAGATGATCATCGTCGCGGCGCGGCCCGGTGTCGGGAAATCGACGCTGGGACTCGATTTCGCGCGTTCGGCGTCCATCAAACACGGTCTGACCAGCGTCATCTTCTCGCTGGAAATGAGCAGGACCGAGATCGTCATGCGCATGCTCTCGGCCGAGGCTCGGATCCGCCTGGCGGATATGCGCGGTGGCAAGATGTCCGACGACGACTGGACGCGGCTCGCGCGCCGGATGAGCGAGGTCTCCGAAGCGCCGCTGTTCGTCGACGACTCGCCGAACATGACGATGATGGAGATCCGCGCGAAGGCCCGGCGGCTCAAGCAGCGCAACGACCTCAAACTCGTCGTCCTCGACTATCTCCAGCTGATGACCTCGGGCAAGCGCGTCGAGTCGCGGCAGCAGGAGGTCTCGGAGTTCTCGCGGCAGATGAAGCTGCTGGCGAAGGAGATCGAGGTCCCGGTGATCGCGATCAGCCAGCTGAACCGTGGTCCCGAGCAGCGGACCGACAAACGCCCGATGCTGTCCGACCTCCGTGAGTCCGGCTCGCTGGAGCAGGACGCCGACCTCGTCATCCTGGTCAACCGCCCCGACGCCTGGGAGCGGGACGACCCGCGGGCGGGTGAGGCGGACCTGATCATCGCGAAGCACCGTGCCGGGCCGACGGCGACGATCACCGTGGCGCACCAGCTGCACTACAGCCGCTTCGTCGACCTGTCACACGACTAAAGCAAGAACTCGAAGACGTCCTTGGTGAACCGCCGATCGCTCATCACGGTGTGGTGCCGTCGGCCCGGGTAGACCTTGAGATCGCCGCGGCGGGTCTTGTCGGCCACCCGCTCGGCGAGTTCGAGCGGGTAGAGGGCGTCCCGCGAGCCGGCGATCACCAAGGTGGGCGCGGTGATCTCGCCGAGCCGGTCTTCGATGTCGAAGGCGTCTTCGGCCCGAAGCATGGCCACCATGCCGTTCGGGTCCGCCGGACGGCCGGAGGTCAGTGCCAGCAGGCCGGCCAGCAGTGCCCGCCCCGGCCGGGATTCCGCGACCGTGGGCGCCAACGCCATGGCCGCGGCCCGGTGCCGTCCGGCGGCCAGGAGATCCGCGTACTCGCGCTGGACGCGGCGGCCGGTCGAGCCGAGCCGGGTGCCCGCGGCGCCGACCACCAGGTTTCGCACCAGGCCCGGGTGGTCGGCGGCGAACTGCAGCGCCAGGCAACCGGCGGTGGACACGCCGAGCACGTCGACCGGGCCGTCGAACCGTTCGCGCAGCTCTTCGGCGTGGTGGGCGGCGAGGTCGGCCATGGTGACGCCGGGTTCGAGCCCCGGCCGCCGTCCGACCGTCAGCACGGTGAACCGCGCGGCCAGCGGTTTGAGGGAACGCACCTCCGCCCAGCGGGCGACGCCGGTGGGGTTGGCCGAGTCGGGCAGCACCGTCCGGAAGACCACGAGCGGGCTTCCCGTGCCGAACTCGAAATACGGGGCCCCACCGGCCAGTACACCTTCGCGCATGGTCACTCCTTGATCAGTCCCGCCGCGACGATGTCGATGAGCCGGTCGAGTACGGCGGGGTAGCGGTGCTCGCCGATGTCCTGCCGGTGCATGGGCAGCAGCAGGACGGCCTGGAGCACGCCGGTCAGCTCGTCGTCGTCGGCGTCGACGAGCTGTCCCTTGGCTCGGGCCGCCGCCAGGAATCCGGGCAACGGCAGCACCTCCTCGGCTCTGGCCATCTCTTCGGGCCCCATCCGCCGGGCCACCGCCCGCATCTCCTCGGGATGCGTGATCAGCCGGTGGTAGAGCGGGTTCTCCGCCAAGATCCGTACCGTGGCGCGCAGGAAACCGGCAAGGGCGGCGCGGGCGTTTTCGGTCTCGTTCACCACTGTCGCCAGCTGTTCGTGCAGCTCAGGGGCTTGCCGCAGCATAAGCTCCAGGTACAGCGCCTCCTTCGAATCGAAGAAGGCGTAGAAGCTGCTTTTGGCGATCCCGGCGGGGGCCACGAGGTCGTCCAGAGAGGTTTTGCGCAGGCCCTGCGCGGCGAACAGGGCACGTCCGGCGTCCAGGAGCCGCTCGGTGATCCTGGCGCGGTCCTCGGCGCTGAACGGGCTCGGCATCTCGGCTCCCGGCTGGCTATGAACGAAATGAGTTTTCGTTCATAGCCACCTTAGCCTCACCCGGGCTGGAAGAACTCGAGCATTTTCCGGGAAGCGTCCGGAGCCGCGAGGAGTTCGTGGACCCGCTCGGACATCCGGGCGGCGGCAGTGGCGCGTTCGAACATCTCGTGTTCGTACTCCTTGACGGCGGCGGGGAAGTCGTCCGGCCGCGCGGCCAGCGCGAGCCCGAGCAGGGCACCGTCGAGCAGGGCCATGTTGGCGCCTTCGCCCACCGGCGGCATCAGGTGCGCGGCATCGCCGAGCAGGGTGACGTCCGGCGCCGACGGCCAGGTCAGGCCGACGGGGAGGCTGCTGATCGACCGCGGCACGATCACGTCGTCGCAGGCCGCGATCAGCGCGGTGAACCGCGCGTCCCAGCCGTCGAGCCGTCCGATCAGCCACGTCCGGGCGGCGGCCGGATCGTCGAGCGGTATCCCGTTGGTGGCGAACCAGTCCTCGGTGGTGCCGTAAAAGCTGAGACCGACGCGAACCGTGCCGTCGCCGTTGCGCTGCGCCGCGAGGGATTTCCCGTCGCCGAGCACCCAGTACGTGCCGCGTCCGACCATCGCCGCGAGTTCGGGATGGGTGTGGTCGATGTCGGGGATGCGGAGTTCGACCAGGTTGTGGCCGAGATGCGTCGGCCGGGCGTCGGTGAGCAAGGCGCGGACGCGGGAGTTGGCGCCGTCGGCACCGACCAGGAGGTCGTACGTCGCGCTGCGCCCATTCGCGAAGCGCACGACGCCGTCTTCGGCGGATTCGAACGCGTGCCCCCAGCGCACCGTGTGCTCGGGGAGCGAGTCCAGCAACAGGTCGCGCAGATCGGCCCGGTCGACCTCGGGCCGTGCGAAGGGCGCGTCGTCCGGTGTGTCCTCCTGCAGCAGCAGGGTGCCGTCCGGTTCCAAGAGCCGCATGTCCTGGCCCTCGCCGCGGGCGATCGCGGCGAACCGGTCGATCAGGCCGGCTTCGCGCAGCGCCCGCTGCCCGGTGTCGTCGTGGATGTCGAGCATGCCGCCCTGGCCGCGGGCGTGGCGTGACGACTCCCGTTCGTACACGACGGCTTCGATGCCGTGGACGTGCAGGACCCGGGCGAGAGCCAAGCCGCCGAGGCCCGCTCCGACGATGGCGATGGTCATGATTCGCACCTCTCGATACAGCGTATTGGTCGATACGCTGTATCGAGCGATGCGTTGTATTGTCACCGCCATGGTGGTGTGGGAGCGGCCCGAGCCGCCGGACCGGCCCGCGCTGGCCCCGCTGAGCCGGGAGCTGATCGTGCGAGCGGCGATCCGGCTCGCCGACGCGGACGGCCTGGACGCGGTATCCCTGCGCAAGATCGCGACCGCGCTGGACGTCGGCCCGATGCGGCTGTACGGCTACATCGAGAGCAAAGAAGAGCTGCTCGACCTGATGGTCGACGCCGCCCACGCCGAGATCCGGCCCACCGGGGACGGCTGGCGGGAGGTACTGCGGTCGCTCGCCGACGCCATGCGCCGCGCGGTCCACCGGCACGAATGGCTCGCCGACCTCCTGGGCGGCAGGCCCCAGCTGGGGCCGCACGCGCTGGCCACCGCCGAGGCCGTGATGGCGGCGCTGGGCGACGTCGGAGTGGACTCCGCGATGCCGGTGGTCTCGGCGGTCAACGCGTACACGATCGGCGCGGTCCGCCGGGAGATCGCCGAACGCCGCGCCGAACGTGCCACCGGGATGGACGAGCAGCGGTGGCAGGCCACGCTCGGGCCCTACCTGACGAGGGCGTTCGCCAGCGGCGATCTCCCCGCGCTGGCCACGGTCGTCCGCGACGCCGTCCACCTGGACGCCGACGAAACCTTCCGGATGGGCCTCGATTTCCTCCTGGACGGCATCGAAGCCCGCCTCTCAGGCTGACGCGCGTTCGAGGGCCGCCCTGGCCGCCGGCTCCCAGGTCGGCTTGCCCCCGGGACGACCGAGCCTGCCGTTACGCCCGATGCCGATCAGGTGCAACGCGCGCAGAACCGCCCAGCCGCGGGCCCGCGCGACGGTGGCCTCGTCCGCGACCGCGTAGGCCTCGAAGAACCGGTTCGCCGTGCCCTCGGGCAGCAGGAGCCAGGCCGCCGAAAGGTCGGTCGCGGGATCGCCCGAGCACAGGTCACCGAAATCGATCACCCCGGCGAGTGTTCCATCCCGCACGATCACGTTCGCGGCATGGAGGTCGCCGTGCAGCCAGATCGGTGCCCCGTCCCACGCGGGCGCCGCGAGGGCCTTCTCCCAGATCTCCCGCGCGGGTCCGGTGTTCGCGTCGCCCTCGATGAACTCCAGCCCCTGGTCGAAACCGTCGCGCATTTCGGCGAGCGGGATGCCACGCGTCGGGCTGACCGGGGCATCCGCGGGCGCCTCCTGATGCAGCGCCGCGAGGAAGTCCGCGAGTGTCTCGGCGGCATCCGGACGGGTGATCGGCGCGCGATCCGAAGGCTCGCCCTCGACCCAGCGCGTGATCGTCCAGGTGTGCTCGAACAGGGCCGAAGGCTCACCGATCCGCACCGGCACCGGAGTGGGCAGTGGCAAGCGCTCGGCCAGCACGGGAAGCCATTTCTGCTCGCCGCGCAACAACTCCGGCGCGCGTTCGGTGCGTGGCAGGCGCACGGCCAGGTCCGGTCCGAGACGCCACTGCTGGTTGTCCCAGCCGCCTTCGACGTCGCGGAGTTCGAGTTCCGCGAGATCCGGATGCTGTTCCCGCAGCAGAGCCCGCACCAGTTCCTGCTCGAACCTGAATTCGTCCATGATCGAGACTCCCATGTCAGCGCCGTGACCGTCCCGTGTCAGCGCGGCCCGCGAATGTGGTCGCCATGACCAAGACACTGAAGACCTTCCGCCGCATCGGTCTCACCGCCCTGGCCGCCGCTCTGCTGGCGGGCGTGACCGCCCCCGCCGCCTCCGCCGGGCAGGATCGCCCGGAGCTGCAGAAGGCGGCCCAGGAATTCGTCGACGCGGGCTTCGGCGGGATGCAGCTGCGTGTCCGTGACGAGCGGGGCGAATGGACCGGCAGCGCCGGGGTGCGCGAACTGGGCGGCACCGCGAAGCCGCCGACGAACGGCCACTTCCGCCTCGGCAGCACGACGAAGAACTTCACCGCGACCCTGGTGCTGCAGTTCGTGGCCGAGGGCCGGATCGGCCTCGACACCCCGGTCGCCGGTCTCCTTCCCCAGCTCGGGCTGGACCCGCGGATCACCGTGCGGATGCTGCTGCAGCACACCAGCGGGCTGTTCAACCACACCGGCCAGTACAACCCGGACGGCACGGTCACGCCGGGGATCCCGTGGGCGGGCCAGGAATGGGTGGACAAGCGGTTCCACACCTACCAGCCGGAGGAACTGGTGCGGCTGGCCGTGTCCAAGCCCGCGGTCTTCGCGCCGGGGGCGGGCTGGAGCTACTCCAACACCAACTACGTGGTGGCCAGGCTGCTGGTCGAGAAGCTCAGCGGCCGTCCCTTCGCCGACGAGCTGGACCGGCGGATCCTGCGGCCGCTCAAGCTGCGTGACACCTTGTCGCCGGGAGCGTGGGCCGGGATGCCCAAGCCGTACGCCCACGCCTACTACCGCTACGAAAACGCCGGCCAGTGGAAGACGATCGACGTCACCCACCAGAACCCGACCTGGATCTCCAGCGCCGGCGACATGATCTCGACGACCAAGGATCTCCAGACCTACTACTCCGCGCTGCAGAGCGGAAAGCTCCTGCCTGCCTGGCTGCTGGCCGAGATGCGCGTGACGCATCCGGGCAGCGAAAGCCTCTACGGCTTCTACGGTCTCGGGCAGTTCTCGCAGGACTTGGGCCCGGGCTGTGTCGGCGTCGTCCTCAACCACAACGGTGGCCTCAACGGCTACGGATCGCTGATGTACAGCACGCCGGACGGCAGCAAGACGCTGACCGCGTCGGTCACCGGCGGGGACGCCGCGAACGACCCGACGCAGGCGTTTCCGGCGGCGCTGAACAAGCTCGTCCGGACGGTGTTCTGCGGTAAGTGACCGGTCAGCGCGCCCGCTCGGCCAGCCGGGCCGCCAGCGCGCCGACCAGATCTCGGAGCTCGGCCGGCCGTTCGATGTCGAACGGCCGGTCGAGTGCGGCGAGCAGCGGCGGGATCCAGTCCAGCCGGTGCGCCCGGATGCGGACACGCACCCGGGCGCCGTCGGTTTGGAGAGTGGCCACGGACGGCGGGAAAACGGCGCGGATCTCCTCGGGCGTCGCCTCGATCCACACGGAGACGTTGTGCCGGTACGGCGTCTCGGCCAGCGCGGTCAGCACCCGCTCGGCCGGATCGAAACCGTCCGGCGCCTCGAAGGTCCCGGCCCGCGTCTCGGCCGACTGGATCCGGTCGACGCGGAAGGTGCGCACCTCCCCGCTGGCCGAGTCGAAGCCCGTCAGGTACCACCGTCCGGAGTGCGCCACGACGCCGTAGGGATGGACGACGCGTTCGCTCGCACCGCCGTGACCGGCGAGATACGCGAGCGCGACCGGACGCCGGTCCCGCGCCGCCTCCGCGACGGTGAGCAGGACTTCGGCCTCGGCCGACAGGGCTTTCCGGGCGGGGGCGGTGAAGTCGGCGGTCTCCAGCAGCGCGTCCAACCGGCGGCCCAGCGCTTCGGGAAGCACCCGCCGGACCTTCGCGACCGCGCTCTCGACGGCCGCGACCGACGTGGTGATCAGCCCCGCCCGCCGTCCCGCGACCAGGCCGAGCAGGACGGCCAGCGCCTCTTCGTCGGTGAGCATCAGCGGCGGCATCCGGTAGCCGGGGGCCAGCCGGTAACCGCCGTACCGGCCGCGCACCGAGCGCACCGGGATGTCCAGGTCGACGAGGTGTTCGGCGTAGCGGCGGACAGTGCGTTCGTCCACGTCGAGCCGGTCGGCGAGCTCGGCGACGGTGCGCGTCCCACCGCTCTGGAGGATCTCCAGCAGCGCGAGAACTCGGGCGATGGGCCTGGTCACAAGCCGGAGAATACCGGGCGGATTCTGCCCGGTATTGCTCCTAGCGTGGCCGATGTCCCGCTTTCCGGCACCCGAAAGGATCCATCGTGCAGTTCGTTTCCGTCCGTGTGATCACCCACGACGTCGCCCGTCTCGCCGGTTTCTACGAGAAGGCGACCGGCCTCGACGCGCGATGGCGCTCCGAACAGTTCGCCGAACTCGTCGGCCCGTCGTGCACCTTGGCGATCGGCAGCGCCGAGACGATGCAGCTGTTCGGCGCGGGCGCCGCCGTGCCCGAATCGAACCGGACCGCGATCCTCGAATTCCGCGTCGAGGACGTCGACCGCGAGTACGAGCGGCTGGCGGACCTGGCCGAGATCGTGCAGGAGCCGACCACGATGCCGTGGGGGAACCGGTCGCTGCTGTTCCGCGACCCCGACGGCAACCTGGTCAACTACTTCACGCCGAGCGCCCCGTAGTTCCGGACGAACGCCGTCAGCAGCCGCGCGAATTCGCGACGGTCGCCGTCCGGCCAGTCCGCCATCGCCTCGGCGAACACCGAGCGGCGGAATTCGTGCATCCGCGTCACTTCGGCGCGACCGGTTTCGGTGAGCACGAGGACGGCGCGGCGGCCGTCGCGCTGATCGGCTTCGCGCCGGAGGAAACCGCCCTCGACCGCGCGGGCGACCAGGCGGCTCGCCCGCGGCTGGTCGATGGTCAACGCCGCCGCGAGGCTGGTGACGGTGCCAGGTTCGCCGCTCTCCTCGGCCGCTTCGACGGCGTCCAGGAGCCCCTGTATCGCCTGGTCCGGCATCGTTTCGGCGCGGTCGCGGGCGAGTTTCGACAGCGATCGCCTCGCTTGGCTTCGCCGGATGGCGATCATCGCGCGTTCCACGTCGGCCACGGCGTCCGTCATTGCCCGTCCTCACCAAATGCATGTACTTTTACATGTAGTTGTCGCCTGCTTGAGGAGTATCCATGAAACCCATCGGCTTCTGGTTCGCCCATCTTCACCAGGCTCTCGAATCTTCACTGGACCACCTCCTCGCCGCCGAATCGCTGACCCGCCGCCACTGGCAGGTCCTGAACACGGGAGCGTCACCCGAAGAGGCACTGAAGCCGTTCGGAGATCTCCGGGAGACCATCGCCGACCTGCGCCTTCGCGGCTGGATGGACGAGGACGGCCTGACCGAAGCAGGCCGGGCGGCCCACCTCCGACTGAAGACCAAGGTCGGCGAGTTTCGAGCACGCGCGACCGAAGGCATCAGCGACGACGAGTACCGGACGACGGTCGGCGTACTGGAGCGCATGGCCGCGAACCTCGCCCGGGAATAAGGCGGAGGCGGGCGGCGTCGTCTATCCTGGTAGTTGAAAGTTCAAACACCTGGAGCTGACATGACGCCGGTGCTCTACCTCAGCCACGGCGCGCCGCCGCTCGCCGACGACGCCACCTGGACCCGCCAGCTCGCCGGCTGGTCGGCGGACCTCGAGAAGCCGAAGGCGATCCTCGTCGTCTCGGCGCACTGGGAAGAGGCGCCGCTGACCCTAGGCGCCACCACCACGGTGCCGCTGGTCTACGACTTCTGGGGCTTCCCGGACCGCTACTACCAGGTGGAATACGCCGCGCCCGGCGCTCCCGCGCTGGCGGACAAGGTGCGCAAACTCCTGCGCTCGTCCCAGACGCCGGTCCACGACGCGCCCGACCGCGGCCTCGACCACGGCGCGTACGTCCCGCTCGTGGAGATGTACCCGGACGCCGACATCCCGGTGCTTCAGGTGTCGATGCCGTCGCTGGACCCGCGTGAGCTGTTCGACCTCGGCCGGAAGCTCGCGCCGCTGCGCGACGAAGGCGTGCTGATCATCGGCAGCGGTTTCTTCACCCACAACCTGAGCGCGATGCGCGAGACCGACGGCACCGACGGGACGCCGCCGTCGTGGTCGAGCGAATTCGACCACTGGGGTGCGGAAACCCTGCGCGAAGGCGACCTCGACGCGTTGCTGGACTTCCAGCACAAGGCCCCCGCCGCGGCCATCGCGCACCCCAGGATCGAGCACTTCGCCCCGCTGTTCGTGTCGCTCGGCGCGAGCTCGTCGGAGGGCAAGGGCGAGACCGTGATCGACGGCTACTGGCACGGCCTCGCCAAGCGTTCCCTCCAGTTCGGCTAGCGGGACCGCAGGACGCCGGCCCCCGCCACCAAACCGAGCGCCAGCAACGTGACCACCGCGAAGGAGATCGTCAACGACGTCAGGTCGGCGATCCCGCCGATGAGCGACGGCGCGACGAGACCCGACGAATAGGTGATGGTCGCGACGCCCGCGATCGACTGGCTCGGCGTCGGCCCGCTGCGTCCGGCCGCCGCGAAGGCGAGCGGTACGACGACGGAGACGCCGAGCCCGATCAGGGCGAAACCGGCCATCGCCATCACCGGATGGACGGCGAAGACGACCAGCAACCCACCGGCGGTCGCGAACACCCCGCCCGCGCGGACGGTCTTGACCGAGCCGAAGCGCCGCACCAGCGCGTCGCCCGAGAGCCGCGCGACCGCCATCGTGCAGGTGAACGCGGTGGTCGACGCGGCCGCGATGCCCGGCGAAGTGCCGAGGACGTCACGCAGGTAGACGGCGGACCAGTCGAGGCTCGCCCCCTCCGCGAAGACGGCGCAGAACGCGACGGCGCCGATGATCACGGCCGACTTCGGCGGCAACGCGAACCTCGGCGGAGGGTGCTCGTCGGGCGCGCTCCGCACGTCGAAAACGCCCTGACAGAGGAGTGCGCCGGCGACGGTGAGCACCGCCGACGCGATCACGAAGTGGATCCGGGCGTCCAATCCGGCGTGCGCGGCGAGTGTGCCCGCGGCCGAGCCGACGAGCGCGCCCGTGGTCCACATGCCGTGCAGTCCCGACATGACCGACTTGCCCATCTTCTCCTCGACGTCGACGCCGAGGGCGTTCATCAGCACGTCCGAGGTGCCGGCCGCGGTGCCCATGACGAACAGCGCTAGGCACAGGGTGAAGAGGTTTCCCGCCAGGGACGGGAGGATCAGCGCCAGCGTCCAGTACGCGAGCAGCAGCCGAAGCCCCAGCCTGCCGCCGAGCCGGTGCCCGATCCGCGCGGCGAGCGGCATGGTGAGCGAGGCACCGATCGCGGGGAAGGCGAGCGCGAGGCCGAGCTGGCCCGCGCTGATCCCCGCGTGTTCCTGGATCCACGGGATCCGGGTGGCGAAACTGCCGGTCACCGCGCCGTGCACGGCGAAGACGGCGGCGATGGCGACCCGCGCCTGCCGCACCCGCCGCGTCGGCCCGCCGACGGTTTCCACTGTGTTGGTCACTGGGCCCCCAAGGTCCATGAGACGACTCGACGGCCGTCAGCGTAAACTATCAGGAAGGGAACCTGATAATTAATTCTGGGAGGATCTGCCGGTGAGTGTCATCCGGACGCCGTCCGCCTCCCCGAGCACGGCGCGTGCCATCAACGACCGCCTCGCCCTCGACCTGCTCCACCGCGAGGGTTCGCTGACGGCCGCCCAGCTCAAGACGTTGACCGGGCTTTCCCGGCCGACGGTGGCGGACCTCGTCGAGCGGCTGCAGGACGCGGGCCTGATCGAAATCGTCGGCGAGGCGGGCGCGGACCGCCGCGGCCCGAACGCGAAGCTGTACGGCATCGTCGCCGAACGCGCGTACCTCGCGGGGCTCGACGTCCGCACCCACGGCCTCGCCGTTTCGGTCGCGGACCTGCTGGGC
Organism: Amycolatopsis sp. CB00013; assembly: GCF_001905755.1. NCBI lineage: Bacteria > Bacillati > Actinomycetota > Actinomycetes > Pseudonocardiales > Pseudonocardiaceae > Amycolatopsis > Amycolatopsis sp. CB00013. Next base: position 1,328,299 of record NZ_LIWC01000002.1, read on the forward strand.
CGGACCCGGGCGGAGGCGTCGCTGCCGTTCGACCTGGACGTCGACACCGACGAGGCCGTCGAGCGGGCGATCGCCCTGCTGAAGACCACGACCGCCGAGGCGGGCGCGACCGCGCTGCACACGATCGCCGTCGGCGCCCCCGGTCTGGTCGACCCGGCGACCGGCGGGCTGCGGCACGCGGGGGGATTGCCCGCGTGGCACGGGAAACTCGTCGACGAACTCCGGCGGCGGCTGGGTGTCCCGGTGTTGCTGGAGAACGAGGTCAACCTCGCGGCCGCCGCCGAACAGCGGCTCGGCGCCGCCCGCGACCGGGACACGTTCGTCCTGCTGTGGCTGGGGTTCGGGGTCGGCGCGGCCGTCGTCCTCGACGGTTCGCTGCGGCGGGGCGCGTCGGGCGGCGCGGGGGAGATCGGGTTCCTGCCGATGCTGGGGCCAGGGCGGCTCCCGACCGCGACCGACTGCGACGGCGGCTTCCACACGCTGGCGGGCAGCGCCGCGCTGTGCGAACTGGCCCGCGAGCACGGCATCCCGGCGTCATCGGCCGACGACGCCGCCGCGGCCGAAGCGGCCATCGGGTACGCGATCGACTCGAACGCCGAGGAGTTCCTGGAGATCGTCGCGGAGCGGATCGCGATCGGCGCCGCCGCGGTCACCGCGGTGCTCGACCCGGGCTGTCTCGTCCTCGGCGGGGAGATCGGGCGGGCAGGCGGCGACGCGCTGGCGGCACGGGTGAGCCGACGCCTCTCGGAGATCTCGCCGCTGCGGACCGAGGTGCGGCCGGGGACCGTCGGCGGCGGCGCGGTGCTGGAGGGCGCGGTGCTGACCGCGATGGGCGCCGCGCAGGACGCGCTCTTCACCCCGAGGGGCTGAAACGGCGATCTCGCGTGATCAGACGGACGACACGCGTGATTGGAGAGCGAACACGCGTGATCGGGGGCGGAACACACAAAAGGAAGCGGGCCCGGGAGTGTCTCCCGGGCCCGCTTCGGTTCATTCAGTGGCGCTAGCCGACTGGCAGGTTCACATGGTGTGGAACTTCTTGCCGGTCAGGGTGCCGATGAAGCGCTGGAACATGCTCAGCGGCGACGAGTCGACGCCCGCCAGAGCCGGGACCTGCGCGGTCGGCATCGCCGGGGTGCTGTTCACCGCGGGCAGGGTGCCCGTGGTGGGCAGCTGCACCGGCAGCGCGCCCGCGGTCGGCAGGGCGCCGGCCGTGGGGAGCTGCACCGGCAGGTTGCCGGCGGTGGGCAGGGTGCCCGCGGTCGGGAGCTGCACCGGCAGGTTGCCCGCGGCGGGCAGCCCGTTGCTCAGCGCCGGGAGGGTCGGCAGCTGCGCGACCTTGGGGGCGTCCGCACGAGCGGCGTCACCGGGCAGACCCGGGGTCTTCGGCAGGGCCGGGACACCGGGCAGGGCCGGGGTGCCGGGCAGCTCGGGCAGGTCCGACTTCGGCAGCTGCGTCGGGATGGCACCCAGCTGCTTCAGCGCGGTCAGGCCGGCCACCTGCACCGGGAGGGTCGCCACCTGGGGACCGTCGGCGCGGGCGCCACCGATCTCCGGGGTGGTCGGCAGGGCGCCGGCACCGTTCAGCGACGGCACCGAACCGAACGGCAGCGCGGGCAGCGCGTCGATCGGCATCTCCGAACCGACCGAGTCGGTGAAGGCGCGGGTGTACTCCTCCTCGTTGATCACGGTGGAGTCGGTCGAGTTCTCGTCCGCGATCGCCAGGACCGGGATTTCGAGCTCGTTCAGCGGGATCACGAACACCAGCGGGTGGTGGAAGTTGAAGCCCGAGAGGGCCTCTCCGCTGCCGTCGGTGATGCTGTCGCCACCGGCCTGGCCGGTGATCATGCTCTCCGCGTCGGTCTCGGACACGCCACCGGCGGCCGCGATCGCGTCACCGAACACCTCGGGGTCGGCCGCGGCCGGGATGTCGAGGATGTTGCCCGAGAGGGATCCGTCGAGACCCGAGGTCTCCACGTCCCCACCCGAAAGGGCGTCGACGGTGTTGGAGCCTTCGGCGTCGGCCAGGCCGGCCGCCGCGACCGCGTCGTGGGTGACCGGCACGATCGGCAGCGCCTGCGCGCCGATGATGTTGCCCGAAACCGCGCCCTCGTCACCGGTGGTGGTGGCGTCGCCGCCCGCCTCCGAGAGGACGTCGCTGACGCTGTCGCCCTCGGCGATGCCCGCACCGGCGATGCCGTGCCCGGTCACCGGGACCGCGCCACCGATCGGCGTCTGGACGATGTTGCCGGCCAGTGCGCCTTCTTCACCGTTCGCGGTGGCGTCGCCGCCCGCGTTCGAGTCGGTGAGGTTCGTGCCCTTGCCCGACGCGATCCCGCCGAGCACCGCGGCGAAGTTGTGCGCCTGGACCGGCAGGGAGACCGGGCCGTAGACCAGGTTGCCCGAGCCCGCGCCACCGTCACCGGTCGCGTGGACGTCGTGTCCGGCGTTGGACGTGGTGTCGCCGTCGGCGCCACCGTGGCCCTGGCCGATGAACGCGCCACCGATCCCGAACGCCTGCACCGGCAGCGAAACCGGCACGGTGCCCAGGTTGGAGCTGAGGAAGCCGTTGTCGTCGGCGGTGTTCCCGCCGCCGCCACCGGAGACGACCTTGGTCTCGTCGGCGGTGCCGGTGCCCTGGCCGATGAACGAGCCGCCGACACCGAAGACCTCGGCCGGAACCGCGGCCGGGACCTGGACGATGTTGCCCGAGCCGGACGAGTCGTTGCCCGTGGTGCCGTCGTAGCCGCCGGCGGTCACGGTCTTGGTCTCGGTCGCCTCGGCGACGGCCTGACCGATGTGCGAGCCACCGACGCCGTAGACCTCGGGGGCCAGCGCGGCCTGGGTGTTGACGATGTTGCCCGCGAGGGTCGAGTCGTCACCCGTGGTGTGGCTGCCGTTGCCGGCGTTCGCGTCGACGGTGTTCTCGCACGAGGTCGAGGACACGTTGCCGATGTAGGTGCCCGCGATGCAGGTCACCTCGACGGGCGCGGCCACGGCCGGGTCGACGATGTTGCCGCCGCCCGCGGAGCCTTCGCCCTCGCTGCTGACGAACCCACCGGCGTCGACGACGCTCGAGTGGCTGGTGCCGCCGTCCTTGCCGGTGTTGGCGAGGCCGATCCAGCTGGCGGCCACGCCGCCGACGTTCGCGACGTCCGCGGTCTGCGGCACGATCGCGTTACCCGCGACGGCCGAGTCCTCGCCGGAGGTCTGCACGTAGCTGGGGACGTTGCTCCAGCCGGGGGTGGTGTCACCGGCGGTGGCGTCCGCCGAGGAGCTGCTGTTGGAGTTCGCGAGCGAACCCCACGCGGCGGCCGCGTTGTCGTTCACCTTCACCGGGAGGGCGATCGGCACCGCGCCGACGTTGCCGCCGAGGGCGGAGTCGTCACCGTCGGTCTCGACCCAGCCGCCGGAGGTGGCTTCGGTCTCGGCCTCGTAGCCGGAGCTGTTGGCGTTGCCGATGATCCAGGAGGCGGCGTTGCCGGTGACCTGGACCGGGGTGGCGAACTGGCCGGCCAGCACGTTGCCGGACAGGGCGGAGCCCTCGCCGTCGGTGGTGATGTTGCCGGTCTCGGTGGTGCTCTGGCTGGCGGAACCGCCGACCACGCGGCCGGTGCCGCCGGCGAGCCCGCCGCCGTTGCCGGCGATCTGCACGGGCAGCGCCCAGTCGAGGGACACGACGTTCCCGGCGAGGCTGGAGTCCTCACCGGTGGTCTCGATGTCCTGGTTGTGCGCCCAGGTCTGGTCGTGCGTGCCACCCTCGACCTCGGCGTCGCCGATCACGCCGATGGCGTTGTCGACGATCTGGATCGGGACGACGACGTCACCGACGACCTTGTTGCCCTTGAGGATGTCGTCCGTGGTGGTGAACCCACCGCCGGTCGGGCCGCCGGTGATCTGGCGGGCCGAGTCCTTCGCGGCCAGCGGCGCCGGGACCGCGGCGTTCTTGCCGGAAAGGCTGGGGAGCCCTCCACCGATACCGTCGGTGCTGCCGCCGGGCGACGAAGCCGAGTCCAGCGCGTCCGAGACGGGCTTGGTGACGGCCTTCGTGCTGATCTCGCCCTTGTAGCCGGGGAGGTCGGCCTGGCCCAGCGGCGTGCCGACGGCGTTGTTGTCGATCTCGACCGGAACGGTGACGTTCGCGTCGAGCGGGGAGGCCGGGGTGTCGGGGTTGACCTGTTCGTCAGCCGAAGCGATGCCGGTGCCCAGCATCAACAGCCCACCCGTGACCAACGCGGTCTGGAGTCCGCGCTTTGCCCAGGATTGCATGGGGTTGTTCTCCTTCATTTCGGGTTCCCTTTCGGGTCTGAGGAGGTGCCTTCGAAGCGGCACCAGAGGGGGGTGGAGCGAGTGCGGGCGCGACAAAGCGCACCGCCGTTTCGCGGGGATCAGGAGCGGACGCGAAGCCAAGCCCGGAATCGGGAGGCGTGAGGCGCGTCGGCTACCCCGCGGAGGGAGGTGTTCAGTCGGGAGTGACGCCGGGCTGCGAGCCCGGGGTGAGCGGCATGTACCGCGTGCCTGCCAGCGCGTAGCCGGTCAGGGAACGCTCGACGGCGGCGGCGACCCAGGCGGGAACGCCGTGGGTCAGGCCGTCGAGGTGACCACCGGGGGCGGAGCCGCCGGGGACAGTCGGGAAGGAAGGCGCGGCGGGAAGCGGCGCCGGGGTGATCGGACGCGGGAAGTCACCACGGTGACCGTCACGCACCGGAGCGTCCTCGACCTGATCGAAGGCATCGTGCGACTGCGCGAACGCCGGCATCGGGAGGACGGTCTCGGAGGAAGCGGGGAACTGCGTCGTCGCCAGCTGCGCGAAGTCGGTGATCTGCTCGCCGGCGCCGATGGTGTCCAGCGGGGAGCCGGGGTTCACCGGGGATTCGCCGACCGGGAGTTCCGGGACGAGGTCGCCGTGCTTGTTCGGGTCCAGGAGATCCCAGACATCGCGGCCGAAGTCGGGCGACGGGGCGAAGGTCTCGTCCAGCACCTGACGGGTGTCCTGCGGCTTGCGCACGATGTGCTCGACGGCGCCGAGGGTCCGCTTGACCGGGGTGACCACCGAAGTGTCCGCGAAGTCGGTGACCGCGTCGCTGACGCGGGTGGAGACCTCGTGCTGGTCGGCACGGAGGTCGCCGCAGTGGCGCTTCGCGGGAGCGGATCCGTTCTCACCCGGCATCGACCACGTGGTGGCGTCCTGGTGGCCTTCGCCGCACATCGCTCCGGCGACATCGCCTGCGAACTTCGAGGCGCCACCGGAAACGTCGGTCAATCCCGCCGCGGTGGCGTCGGTGACCGGGGTGACGCTGGTGTCCGGAGCGGAGACCACCGGGGCGATGTCCGCGGAAGCGGAAGCGCCGGAAACGGCCCACGCCGCGGCGGAACCGGCGACGGCACCACCGAGCACGAACAGCGCACGCGAAGCGAGACGGCCGAAGCGCACAGCGCCACGCCTCTCGTTCTTCGCCGCGTTCGTCACTCGGTCTCCTGTCGCTTCGATTCGTCGTTGCGGGACCGAGGTAAGCAAAGTGCGGAAGGCTTGCGCGAGTTTGAAAGGCCTTGATGGCACGATCGTGTGAAGAACACTCGGTGTAACCCGAAATCACGATCGGTGATCAAGGCTGGCGGAGCCCGGTTACTCCGGAGTCCATCCACCGACGATGTGTCAAGCGTCGCATCGGGCGAATTCGCCGCTCGCGCGTTGCCCGGAATGTTCAAGAAACGTCGCCTCGGACCGATACGGTGTCCGCGTGAGCGAGCCCCAGCGCAAACAGCCGGAATTCGACCCGGCGAACCCGTTCCTTTCGGAATCCACCGAGGACGTCACCAACCTCGTGCCCCGCGGCCTGCGGATCGGCGCGGCGTTGTCGTGGCGGTTCATCGTGGTGATCGCCGCGCTCTACGTGATCGTGTTCCTGATCGGCTATCTGTCGGTGGTCGTGATCCCGTTGTCGATCGCGCTGCTGCTCGCCGCGCTGCTCGCGCCGGCGGTCTCCAAGCTGACGGCGCTGAGATTCCCGCGCGGGCTGGCGGCCGGGATAGTGCTGATCGCGGGTCTCGCGGTGCTCGGCGGGCTGCTGACGTTCGTCGTCGCGCAGTTCTCCTCCGGCCTGCCGGAGCTGCAGAAGCAGTTGACGGAGAGCCTCAACCAGATCAAGGTCTGGCTCATCGACGGGCCGCTGCACCTGCGCCAGGAGCAGATCCAGGAGTTCATCAACCAGGCGATCAGCTTCCTGCAGAACAACCAGGCCTCGATCACCACCACCGCGCTCACCACCGCGGGCACGGTCGGCGAGATCGTCACCGGGTTCATCCTGACGCTGTTCATCCTCATCTTCTTCCTCTCCGGCGGCGACCAGATCTGGACGTTCCTCGTGCGCGGCGTGCCGGGCCGCGTACGGAACCGGGTCGACGTCGCGGGGCGGCGTGGCTTCGCGTCGCTGGTCAGCTACGTGCGCGCGACGGCGGCGGTGGCCGTGGTCGACGCGGTCGGTATCGGCATCGGCCTGGCGATCGTCGGCGTCCCGCTGGTGATCCCGCTGGCGACGCTGGTGTTCCTCGGCGCCTTCATCCCGATCATCGGCGCGGTGATCGCGGGCGCGGTCGCGGTGCTGATCGCGCTCGTGACGAAGGGCGTCGTCGGCGCGCTGATCGTGCTGGCCATCGTCATCGGGGTCATGCAGCTGGAGAGCCACGTGCTGCAGCCGATCCTGCTCGGCCGCGCGGTGAAGCTGCACCCGCTCGCCGTGGTGCTCGCGATCACCGCCGGTCTCGTCGCCGCCGGGATCGCCGGCGCGCTGCTTTCGGTGCCGCTGCTCGCGGTGCTCAACGCCGGTATCCGGTCGCTGCTGCACGAACACGATCCCGATCCGGCCGAGATCGACGTCCTGCGGGATCAGGCGGCGCAGCCGAACGATCCCGGGGAAGAGTCCGAAGCCAAGTCATGACCGAGCCCCCGCTCTGGCGCGCCGTTTCGGCGCTCGGCACGCGGGACCCGGCCACACCGCTGTGGCGCGGGGTGATCGTGCTTCGCGTGACGACGCTGCTCTTCGCGCTCGGCTCGTTCATCGTCCATTACGACGGCTACGCGAATAAGTGGCTCGCATGGACGTCGTTCGGCGTGATGACGCTGTGGACGGTGCTGAGCAGCGTGTTCTACGCGCGGCCGTCGAGCCGCTGGCCGTGGCTGGTCGGCGTCGATCTCGCGCTGACCGTCGTCCTCATGTTCACCTCGATGTGGATCCTGACCACCGCGCAGTTCGACGCCAACACCCCGCTCATCACCACGGTGTGGGCGGCGGTCCCGCCCGCGGCCGCCGGGACGCGCTTCGGCGCGCTCGGCGGGGTGCTCGCCGGGCTGGTGGTCTCGGTGGTCACCGGCCTGGTGCGCTGGCGGTTCGACGTCGACGTCGCGAGGGACGGCTTCCTGCTGACCGCGAGCGGGTTCGTCATCGGGCTCGCCGCGACCATGGCGCGCCGGTCGGCCGACGCGCTGACCAGGGCGTTGCGCATGGAGGCCGCGACGGCCGAACGGGAGCGGCTCGCCCGCTCGATCCACGACAGCGTCCTCCAGGTGCTCGCGCGCGTGCGCAAACGCGGCGCCGAATTCGGCGGGGAGGCCGCCGAGCTGGCGAAACTGGCCGGTGAGCAGGAGATCGCGCTGCGGGCGCTGGTCACCACCGAGCCGACGCATCCGAGCGAGAACGGGACCACCGACCTCCGGTCCGCGCTGCAGCTGCTCGCGACGCCGTCCGTGCAGGTCTCGACGCCCGCGGGCGAGGTCCAGCTGCCGGAGCACGTCACCGCGGAGCTGGTGGCCGTGGCGCGCGAGGCGCTGTCGAACGTCGAGAAGCACGCGGGCGAAGAGGCTCACGCCTGGGTGCTGCTGGAGGATCTCGGCACCGAGGTCGTGGTCAGCGTCCGCGACGACGGGCCGGGAATCGCGCCCGGTGTCCTGGAACGCGCGGCGGCCGAGGGACATCTAGGTATCGCGGAGTCCATCAAGGGGCGGGTGCGGGATCTGGGCGGGAGCGTCGCCCTGGACACCGCGCCCGGCCAGGGCACGGAATGGGAAGTCAAGGTTCCAGTGGCGGCGAGGGGGAAGCGATGACCGAAACGCCTCAGGTCTCGGTGATGGTGGTCGACGACCATCCGATGTGGCGGGACGGCGTCGCGCGCGACCTGGCCGAGCACGGCTTCGACGTGAAGGCCACCGCGCCGGACGCGCCCGCCGCGGTGCGGATCGCACGCACGGTCCGGCCGGACGTCGTGCTGATGGACCTCAACCTCGGCGAGACGTCGGGGGTCGACGCCACTCGCGAGATCACCGCGGAACTGCCGTCGACGAAGGTGCTCGTGCTGTCCGCGAGCGGCGAGCACAGCGACGTCCTCGAGGCGGTCAAGGCCGGGGCGTCGGGCTACCTGGTGAAATCGGCCTCGGCGAGCGAACTGGTGGACGCGGTCAAGCGGACCGCGGTGGGCGACCCGGTGTTCACCGCCGGGCTCGCCGGCCTCGTCCTCGGCGAGTACCGCCGCATGGCGGACGCGCCGGACGACGGGCCCGCGCCGCCGCGGCTGACCGAACGCGAGACCGACGTCCTGCGTCTGGTCGCGAAGGGGATGACGGCGCGGCAGATCGCCGAGAAACTCGTGCTCTCGCATCGGACGGTGGAGAACCACGTCCAGTCGACGTTGCGCAAACTCCAGCTGCACAACCGCGTCGAACTGGCCAGGTACGCCATCGAGCACGGGTTGGACGAGGAATAGTCACCCCTGGCCGATCGTCACCACCGAACGATTCCGTTCGGTGGGCAACGCGGTCTTGACGACCGTCCACTGTGGCCGGTCGAGCCGCCAGCTCGCGACGACGTCCGTGGCGAGCACCAGGCTGTCGTCCTCGGTCCATTCGACCGCGACCCGCTTGAGTTCGGTGGCGATCGGGTTCGAGGGCGCGTGTGTCCAGGTCAGCGTGTCGAGGGCGAGCACCCAGACGTCGGCGGTCTGCGTGGCCGTCCCGGCCCAGGCCGGGTCACCGAACAGCACGGCGACCTTGTAGCCGTCGCGGCTCGGCACCGCGGCGCCCGGCGTGCCGTTGGCCACCGGCCGCTTGACCGGCGTGCGCTGGTTGTTCCGCAGGTCGAGCACGGAGAACTCGGTCAGCTCGGCCAGCAGCATCCGGTCCTTGGTGATCGCGAGGACGCGGGGGAACTGGCGCACGGCGCGGCCGGTGGCGGGGTCGATCAGTACGTCCTCGGCGGTGGCCGTCCCGGTGTTGACCGTGATCAGCAGGCCCTGCGGCACCTCCTGGCGCACCGCCATCGTGCAGCTCGCCGGACGGCCGCGCCCACGCTCGACACCGAGCAGGGAGACGTATTGGAGGCGGCACAGGTCGTTGCCGTCGTCGCGGATCAGCCAGACGCCGCTCTCGTCGGCGGCGGGGGCGACACTGCGAGCCCTGCCGAGCTTCCACGGCTGGTTCTTAGGGTCGCCGTAGACGAGCACCTCGGACGGCTCCAGGCACGATGGCCCGCAGCGGCCCGCCGACAGCACGACCGGGAACTTGCCGACGCGGATGACGTCGTTGACCCGGTCACCGCCCGGAGCACCGGGCAGCGGCGTGGTGGCGCCGGTGGCGGGATCGAGCATCGACGGCGGTGAGGTCGCCATGACGAGCCGGAAACCGCTGTAGTCCACCGGTACGCCTTCGAGTTTCGACGGTGGCGGCGATGTCGGCTCCGGGACGGCTTCCGGCGGATTTGCTTCGACAGTGCATCCGGCCAGCAGCAGGACGGCCGCCAGCAGGGCGGCACAGGGGAGAAATGCGGGTCTGTTCAGGGTATTTCCCCGATCTCGCGCGTGAGAATCGGTTCTACCATTCCTGGCATGGGCGAGGAAGAGCAGCCGGCGACCGAAACCAAGCCGTTGACCGGACGGGACATCCGGGTCTCCGACGCGGAACGCGAGCACGTCGTCGAGGTCCTGCAGAAGGCGATCGGCCTCGGGATGCTGAACCTCGACGAGTTCACCGAACGGACCGACCGCGCCCTCGCCTCGAAGACCCGCGGTGAGCTGAACGCGGTGCTCACGGATCTGCCCGGCCTGGTGCATCCCGAAGCCGGAATGGTGCCCCGGCGGCAGCAGAACCCGTGGGCGCCGCCGCCTCAGCAGCCCGCCTACGCCTCGACGTCCGGTGTCATGGAGCTCAACGGCAAGTACTCGGCGTTGCAGCGCAACGGGAACTGGCTCGTCCCCGAGTCGATGGTGATCCGGAACAAGTACGGCGCCACGAAACTGGACTTCTCCCAGGCCGAGATCCGGTACCCCGTGGTGCACATCGAACTGCAGGCCAAATGGGGGCCGGTGGAGATCACCATCCCCGAGGACGGCGCCGTCGACACGAACTCGATCACCGACATCAAGTTCGGCAACCTCGACGACCGGACCCGCTCGAACGGCCGCCCCGGCACGCCCCGGTTCGTCATCACCGGGCGCGTGCACGGGGGGTCGCTGATCATCAAGTACCCGCGGCGGGGGTTCTTCGGCTAGATGTGGCGCAGGTGCCGGACCACGAAGAACGCGACCGCGGCCAGCACCAGCGCGGCCAGCGCGGACACCGCGTGCATCCCGCTGGCGAACGCGTCGTGCGCCGGGACGGCGTCGGCGAGCCGTGACCGGGTGACCGCGTTGCCCAGCGTCCCGACGGTCGCGATACCCAGCGCGTAGCCGAATTCGTTGCCGGTCTGCGAAAGCGAGGCCGCCGAACCGGCCTTCTCCGGCGGCACGGAGCCGACGACCAGATCCGTGCCCAGGGTGATCAGCGGTCCACCGCACAGGCAGGTGATGGCGAAGGCGATCGCCGGGACCACCGGGCCTGTTCCGGGCTCGACCTGTGTCAGCAGCAGGAACCCCGCGATCGCGCCGGCCAGCCCGGTGGCGATCAAGGTCGCGGGGCGGATACGACGGGCGAGGATCGGTGCGGCCAGGAAGCTGACGGTCGAGGCGAGCATGCCCGGCAGCAGCGCCAGCGCGGCGCCGACCGGGGAAAGCTCCAACACGATCTGGAAGAACTGTGCGACGAAGAGCATGGTCGTCCCACCCAGCATGGAGAACGCGCACATCCCGCCCAGCGCCGTCGTGAACGCACGGCCGCGGAACAACGTCAGGTCGATCAGCGGGTCCTGGAGGGTCCGCTGGCGCCGCACGAACACCACGCCGAAGCCGAGACCGATCAGGAGCGAGGCCACCGGGACCACGTGCACACCTTCGCGAGCGAGTTCCTTGATGCCGTAGACCGCGGGCAGGATCGTGACCAGGGAAAGCGCGACGCTCACGAGGTCGAGGCGGCCGGCGTTCTCGTTGCGGTACTCGGGCAGGAGCTTCGGGCCGACGACGAGCAGCAGGACCATCGCGGGGACGCCGAGCAGGAACACCGAACCCCACCAGAAGTGCTCCAGCAGCACGCCGCCGACCATCGGCCCGACGATCGCGCCGACGGTGAAGCAGCCTGCCCAGATGCCGATCGCGAGCGAACGCTGACGGCTGTCGGAGAACAGGTTGCTGATCAGGGCGAGCGTCGACGGCGCCAGCGTCGCACCGGCGATCCCGAGGATCGCGCGGGCGGCGATGAGCATCAGCGCGCTGGTCGAGAACGCGGCCAGCACGGAGGCCAGCCCGAACGCCGTGGCGCCGACGAGCAGCAGTTTCCGGCGGCCGATGCGGTCGCCGAGGGTGCCCATGGTGACCATGAACCCGGCGATCATGAAGCCGTAGACGTCCATGATCCACAGCTGCTGGGTGCTGTCGGCGCCGAGGCTCTGGCTGAGCTTCGGCAGCGCGAGGATCAGCACGAACACGTCGAGGGAGACCAGGAAGGTGGGCAGGGCCAGTACGGCCAGCCCGACCCATTCCCGGCGTCCTGCCCGCGTCGGGGTCATGGTGGTCGTCATGGTCCGGTCCTTTCGTCGCTTCGGTGTCTTTCACCTAGGCGTCGAAGTGGTGGACCGGATTTCGACATGCCCCCGGATCCGATTTCGGGAGCGGGGGACCTTTGCTACCGCTTGGCGGCGGCTTGCCTCGCGGCGACCGGGTCCGACGTGGCCAAAGCGGCGTCGGCCAGTGCCTCGCATTCGGCCAGTGTCGTGGCCGCCAGGCTCGCGCCGACCGCGCGCACGGCGGGCGCGTTCATCGAGAGGCTGGTCAGGCCGAGCCCGGCCAGTACCAGGGCGAGCCTCGGATCAGCGGCGGCCTCACCGCAGACGCCGGCGGGCTTGCCGGTGTCCTTCGCGGCCTGGCCGATCACCTTGAGCAGGCGCAGCAGACCGGGCTGCCACGGGTCGTTGAGCTTGGCGACCGCGCCGAGCTGGCGATCCGCGGCGAAGGTGTACTGCGCGAGGTCGTTGGTGCCGACGGAGACGAAGTCGACCGCGTCGAGGATCTCGCGGGCGGTCAGCGCGGCGGCCGGGATCTCGATCATCACTCCCGCGCGGGCGATTCCGGCGGCGCGGACGCGCTCGGCGAACCAGGCGGCCTCGGCGGCGGTGGCGACCATCGGGGCCATCACCGAAACCTCGGCGCCGGAGTCCTGCGCGGCACCCGCGATGGCCTCGAGCTGGCGGTCGAGGATCTCGGGACGGTCGAAAGCGACGCGAAGGCCGCGTACGCCGAGCGCCGGGTTGGGCTCGTCCTCGGGCTCCAGGAACGCGAGTGGTTTGTCCGCGCCCGCGTCGAGGGTGCGGACGATGACCGGCTTGCCGCGGAACGGCGTGAGCACGGCGGTGTAGGCCTTGCGCTGCTCTTCGACGCTCGGCTCGGAAGAGGCGTCGAGGTAGCAGAACTCGGTGCGGAAGAGGCCCACGCCTTCCGCACCCGCCTCGGCGGCGGCCTGGGCGTCGGTGGCGGAACCGACGTTGCCGAGCACCTTCACCCGGTGGCCGTCGGAGGTCGCGCCGGTGCCGTCCCACTCGATCGCGCCGGTCTTGGCGGCCGTGACGACCTCGGCGTCCGGGTCCGCGACCTCGACGACGCCGGTGTCACCGTCCACCGCAAGCGCTTGCGCGTCGAGCGCGAGGAGCCCGCGGACCGCGACGACGGCGGGAATGCCGAGCGCGCGGGCGAGGATCGCGGTGTGGCTGGTGGGGCCGCCCTCTTCGGTGACGAGCGCGAGCACCTTCTCCGGGTCGAGACCGGCGGTGTCGGCGGGCGCGAGATCGCGGGCGACGAGCACGCTCGGCGAGGCGAGGTCGGGAACGCCGGGAGGCGCGATGCCGAGCAGTTCGGCGATGAGCCTGTCGCGCACGTCGAGGACGTCGCGAGCCCGCTCGGCCATGTAGCCGCCGGCGGCCGCGAGCGCGTCGGCGAACTTCCCCGCCGCCTGGTGCACCGCGCGCGGCGCGGGCAGGTTCTGCTCCTTGACGAGTTGCTCGGCCGAGGAGACGAGCGCAGGGTCGGCCGCCATCGCCGCGGTGGTGATGAGGATCGTCGCGGCCTCACCGCTCGCCGTCTCGGCGAGCTTCTCGAGCCTGCCGGCCACGATCTGCGCGGCCGGGGCGATCCGGGCGGCCTCGGCGGCGGGATCGGCCGGTGCCGGCGTGCTCGCGGGTTCACCGAGCGGTTCGGCGACCCGGACGACAGGACCGCTCGCGCGGCCGGGACTGACAGCGACCCCGGACAGTGACTCAGACGGCATGGTCTAGACCATATCTCATAGGCGGCGTGAGCTGGCTCATAGCCATCAGCAGAACACAGAAGAGGACATCATTCCAGTTCGGACGCCGTCGGATACGAGGGCTGCGCACCCTGGCGGGTCACGGTGATCGCCGCCACCTTCACCGCCTCGCGCGCCGCATCGACCAGTTGCTCGCCCTTCGCGAGCGACGTGGCGAGCGCCCCCGCGAAAGCGTCACCGGCGCCCGTCGTGTCGACGGCCTCGACCTTCGGCGACGGCACCTCCGTCACCCCGTCGGCCGTCACCACAGCCGCCCCCTTCGCGCCGAGCGTCACGACCGCTGCCTTCGGACCGAGATCGAGCAGCTTGGGGAAATCCGCCTCACCACCGAGCAGGAACGCGGCCTCGTGCTCGTTGACCAGAAGGACGTCCAGCCCCTGCAGCGTCTTCGCGGAAAGCTCGGCGGCGGGCGACAGATTCAGCAGCGTCTTCACGTGGTGATCGACGGCTTTCGCGACGGCATGCTCGACGGTTTCGAGCGGGATCTCCAGCGACAGCACCACGATCTCGGCGCCGTCGAGGTCGACGTCCTCGGGCCGCAAGGCGGAATTGGCACCGGGCGAGACGAGAATCGAGTTCTCACCGTCCGGCGTGACCGTGATGTACGCGATCCCCGTCGGGCGCTCACTCGTGTGCAGCGAGCCGGTGTCCACCCCGGACTCGGCGAGCGACCGCTTGAGCAACTCGCCGTACGGGTCGTCGCCGACCGCGCCGAGCAACGCGACGTCCGCCCCGAGCCTGGCCGCGGCGACCGCGGTATTGGCGCCCTTGCCACCCGGCGACAAGATCGTGTCGCCACCGAGTACGGTTTCGCCACCACCGGGTCGCCGATCGACCGGGACGACGAGATCGGCATTGGCGGACCCGATGACCAGCACCTGAGAAGTCATGGAAGAGACGATGCCATGACCAGCAGTTGTCCGGGCATGACCCTTCTCCAGACGAAGATGTGAAGAACTTTGTAACTTTCTCGGCGCGTAGTGCGACAATCAGGCGAGCAGCGGAACGCCGTCACTCTTTCGGGGGATAACCTTCCCCCGGGCGTCACTTCGGCGATCACGCCCGCTCTTGAGATGCGTTGCCGCTTCCAAGCGGTGACGTTGCCCCGATCCCGGCTTCCGTCGGGAAGAGGGCATCGGGTCGCCGGCGTCGATCACGTAGCCCCCCGAGTGATCGGCGCCGGCGGCGCCCCGGTTGACGGGCGCCTCAGCCCGCTACGGCTGTTTCCCGGAACTCCACGCGGTCCGATGCCCGCATACTGCTTTCGAACTCACGCCGCGCGTTCACACTGAACGGGCGCCCCAGCCGATACCAACCACCGGCGAGACTTTCGGACTCGTCGTTGTACGGATCACTCCTGGTCAATTCAGCCAGCTTCGGATGGCGGATCGCGAACATGTCCGATCCCGGCAGGAAGTCCAAGTAGGTGGAGCCATGGTCGACTCCCCACCGCACCGCGTCGATCTCGTGCCACCACACTCCGACGAAGGTGCCGTAGGTCCGGAAGTAGAAGCCGCGAGGTCCGAGTTCCAGGACGACTTTTCTCTTCTTCTCGTGTGTCGCTCCTTCGAAGGCTTCGACCCCCATCGTCACCACAAAGAGCGCGAAGAGCACCACAAGCGCGCCGACGCGCACTGAGCCTTCAGCGGCGGCAGCGACCACCGCGGCAGTGACCTCGATCATCAGAGCCGCGAACCGGAAGACCCCCAGCTTGCGCTTGTCCCATCCGTTGACGTGGATCTTCACCGCGTCGTCCACGACGTCAAGAGCTTCCTCGCGGGCCGTGACCACCACCGGTTCCTCGGGCACAGTCCGCACGGCGGTGTTGTCGTCCTCGATCGAGACATCGACATGTTTCACGAGGAAGGGCATCAGCAGCTTCAGCTCACGATGCCTGAGGTCGACATCGGCCACTTGGAGGTCTCCATCGGGTTCACGGGCCAATCCAGCGGACAGCGCGTCGAAACCCGATCCCGGGCGAATGACCAGAGTGAAGTCGTCAGATCCGGAACGGCGTGGGGAGTACTCGCGAAACTTGAGACTCAGGATGACTTTCGCGATGTCCTCCCACCTGGCGCTCCAGGCCACCACGCCACCCTTGATGCGCCTGATTCCGTCGCGATCGAAAATCAGTTCGTCAGCGGGAGGGGGTGTCCGGTAGTTACGGAACTCGATGGTTCCGCAGTAGATGAACACGGCGCAGAGGACCCCGGCCACGATGCGCACCGCCAGCTGGAAGTCGCCGACCACGGCGATCGCCATGACCACGGCCAGGGTTCCGAACAGTATGACCAGCACCAGAT
Source organism: Amycolatopsis sp. CB00013 (assembly GCF_001905755.1). NCBI lineage: Bacteria > Bacillati > Actinomycetota > Actinomycetes > Pseudonocardiales > Pseudonocardiaceae > Amycolatopsis > Amycolatopsis sp. CB00013. The sequence continues at coordinate 1,344,316 of NZ_LIWC01000002.1, forward strand.
GACCGATGACGCCAGGCGTTCGTGAGATCACCAACCGTTCGTCGGACACGTCATGGCTCCTGTCGCACCGACGAAGGTTCTGAACCTTCGTCACCGAGAAGACTCGGGTCGTCGATTCCTGGAGACTCGCAGGCGACTTCCGCATTTCTCTTGAGGACCGGCCAGATCTCTTCGACGTCCTCCGACGTCAGTTCCGTCTCAGCGAGGAGGATGTCGCCGTTCTCCTCACGCTTCAGTCCCAGCAGTCGCGCCAAGCGCTCGCGCGGGTAGTACGCGTCGACACTTTTCGACGGGCTGAGAACCATATGAAACGCATCAGTGCCCGCGACTCGGCGCAGGATGATCTTTTCGATGTCGCTCCAGCGCACAGACCAACTCCACGTACGGGACGTCAAGGTCGCCACCGTGATCCACCGCGGTTTGAGAACCACTTCCCTGATGACTTGGCTCTGGTCGCGTCGCAGCGAAACGACCGCCATCCAGAACATCGACAAGCCCAGCAAGGCGGCGACGACACGGACGGCCACCCCGGTGTCCGAGATGACCCCGAAGCCGAGAACCACCATTGCGGCAAGCGCGATGAAACCGGCGCGCCGCTGTTTGTCGGCGTCACCGACCTTCGAGATCGACAGGCCATCTTGTGGCACCGGGTGCGTCGATGTCCCGCCCTTCCAGCGGAAGATGCTCTTCCGAGCGGGACGGCGCACCAAGCCCGGTCGCCGAGATTCGACCAAGGCCGCGAATCGCTCTGCCTCGACGGCCGTCATGGTCGGTGCCAGTCGATGACCGAACCTCGATCGCTTCCGGAACATTTCATGCAGGAGGACGACTGCTTCCGCCTCGGCCAAAGCGACATGGACAGCGAAGCACTTACCGACGACATGTTCGTCGAGGACTACCTCGTTGACTTCATCCCATGACAGGACAACGGTTTCATCCTTCTCGGCCGGTTGCTCCAACCCCTCGTCCGTCACGGACACTCGAAGCGACTTCGTGGTCTCGCGATGGCGAAACGCGAGGGAACCGAGGAAGAAGAGCCCGATCGCGAAGATCGCTGCCCCTAGAACCATCGACGAGCCACCGCCGTTCTCCGCCTGATCCGCGACAACGAACAGGCCGCCACCGAAGGTGATCAAGCCGATGCCGTTCAGTCCGGATACCAGAACCCCGGTGACGAACTTGGCGTTGTCGGGAATTCCGAACTCGACCACGTCCGCCGGCAGGGGCCGAATTCCGCGGATCTCACGCCGCCGGAACAAGAACCGGTTCGTGACCGCCCGCCCGCCGGTCACTACTCCCGCCAGGATTCCGGCCAAAGCCACCACGATGCCGGCGACGACCAGGAACGGCATGCCGCCGCCCAGCGCATCGGCGTGCAGGATCACCGTCGACAAGGTCGAGACGAGTACCGCGGACACCGACCACGCGGCGATACCTTTGGCGACCGCCGCGAACCGGGACTCCCGGGCGATGACAGCAGTCGCCTGCCGCGGAGCGGACACCGCGCCGTCCGAGCGACCGGGCTCTCCCCAGCGCACGACGCCGGCATCGTCTTCGTGCTTCTCGGGCCCGAATCCGCCGCGCCGAACACTCTGATCCCGCCACTCCACCGAACCGGGCTTGAATCGCTCGATGGTCGCTTCGGCGCGTTCGGCCTCGGCGGGATCCATGGCGGTGGTCATCAGGAATCCGTGCTCGGACTCGTTGTCGAATATCGGCAACAGCTGCTGCCGTCCTCGCTCGTCCGAGACCGCGATGTGAACGTCCACGCGACGACCACCTCGGTGGCGATCGAAGACGAAGCCGTCGATGCTCGGCCACGCGACGGTTTTCTGCCCTTCTCCGACAGGCTGGCTCATGCCGACGGGCGTGAAGGTGATCTCGATCGGCCAGGTGCGACCGCTGTCACGTGCCCGGCTGATCGCCATCGGGATCAGCGGATAGATCGCCAGCCCAGCGACGAGGAACGTACCCGCCGACAACGCGGTGAAGCCACCACCATCGAGTATCGCCCACCCTGAGGCGCCTCCGGCCAGCAGCAAGCCAAGCCCGATCAGGAAAAGCTCAACGGCGACGATGTTCGCCGCCGTGCGGCCGTCTTCCTCGGTCTCGGGGATGTCGAAGGTGATCGCGGCCTTCTCGGCGACGGGCTTTTCAGGCTTGATCACACCGAAAGTGAGAGCCTGGACGACGCTCACGAAGCCGATCTTCGTGACGACGAGCAACGCGATGATGAACGCTACGAACAGCACCACCCTGACGAACCCGTCGACCTGCGTGTAGCCCGGATCCTCCGGGTCTCGTTGGATCTGGACCAGGGTGTCGGCACCGACCAGTACCACCGTCAGCGCGAACCAGCCGATCAGACCCCTCAGTGCCGTTTTCAACGCACTCGCCGATAGCCAGGGACACGGCGAGCGAGGTGGACAGCCCCTAGGCGAACGATCTCAAATCGCCTCACGAACGGTTCTCCAGCGGCTCTGCCGTCGCCGCTCGCGGCTGGACAAGGTCAACGAGGCGTTTCGCGGCGGCTGCGCCCACCCGCTCCACGAGCACGTACTCGTCGCCCTCACTCGGCACGACGTGAACGCTGTAGTACCAGCGGCCGTTGCCCGGTGGAGCCGGCTTCACCACGATGTTGTCGATGTCCGCGTAGAGAACTTTGACTTCAGGGCTGTCCCTTTCCTTCCAGCTCAAGGAATCTGTTCGGAACACGAAGATCCCACGGCGTCCTCGGTACAAGGATGCGGCGAGGTAGACGAGCACGACCGCGGTGATGACGAACCGGTCCATCGCCACCTGACCGGACGCGGCGGTCGCCAATGACCAAGTAAGCAGAATCGCCCCCAGCAACATCACCGTCATCCGGACGAGCGAGGGCCGGCTCGCCGAGACCCGCTTCTCCGTCGAGACTCCTGACGAGGCGGTCTTCAGCCTGACGACCGTGCTCTTGGCCGGTCGGATCAAACCGAGCCCGCCCCTGGCCACTTCCCTCGTGGGCCACCGCGTCAAACCAGGCTTGAAGTTCTCGACCACTGCCGAGAAGCGCTCGGCTTCTTGAAGCCGAAGAAAGGGCGTGAGGAGATATCCGTGATCGGAACGAGTGCAGAAGGCTGCGGCCAGGTCTTCATCCCTCTTTTCACCCACGATCGCGAGGTGGACCTCGACCAGGTCGCCTGGGCGTTCCACGAAAACGAAACGCTTGATCCTCGACCAGTGGATTCGGCGTGGCGAACCATCGCGCGCGGTCTGTACGAACCCTCTCGACGTCAACTGCGCGGGAACCAGCGATGCTCCCGACGTGACCCGAAGCCTGCGCCTTGCCGAGGGAATCGCCGCGAGCAAGCCGACACCTGGTAGCAGGAAAGGAAGCGCGACCAGATATGTCGCCACATCGTCGGGTCTCAGCCGGACTGTCGCCACGATCATGGTTCCCGCCACCACCAGAAACCCGGCCCCTGTCGCGGCGAAAAAGATGAACGCCGCGACGGACCCGGCCCGATCTCCTCCATCGGGCACCGGCAGTTTCAGCTCGACCGGCAGGTCCAGCGATTCCGGTTCGGCCGGTGCTCGTGTCCTTCCGGTATCGCGCCGCAGGGTCGGCACCAGCCACCTTAGGACGGTCTCGGGACCGACGGCGTAACCGATGAACCCCAGGCCTCCAACGGCGACCAGACCGATCACCGCGAGGAATTCGTAGGGGTGCGGGACATTTCGCTGCCAGTCCTTGGCGGCGTAGTCCACGAACACCTGCTGTCCGCGGTCGGCCGGTGTCAGCTCGTCGGGGCCGAACTCGATCTCGACCGGTGCTCGATCCGGACCTGTCCGCACCTCGGCGACACATTTCCAGTAATAGCCCGCTCCTCGAGCCGAAAGCGGGCCGAATTCGGCGCACTCGCCGACGGTCGCGGTCCCGTCGGCCCCGTTGAGGTCAGAGCCGGAAACGGTGACCGGCACACCGGCGATCCGGAGAAACGTGAGCACACCGATGACGAACAAGGCCAGCAGGATCCACGCCGCGACACAGGTGACAACGGTTTTCGCGGCCGCTTTCATGACTTCCTCCGAACGACCGAGCTCTGGACTCGAGGACTAGATCGATCCTGATATCCGTTGTCCGCCAGGCTGGTCGAAAACCGGCTGCACTGTCGAACCGGCAGACTGGGCACCAACTGCACCATCCTTGCCGTCCTTCTTGTCGTCACCACCTGAAACCAGTTTGTCGCCGATTTCGCCGGCCTTCTTACCCGCCTCTTTCAACACTTCCTTCGTGACGGCATCAGGAACCTTCTTGACCTCTTCCTTCACCGCGTCGCCGACGTCCTTGGCGATGTCCTTCGCGCCGACCTTGCCGTACGCGGCGAGATTGGCGATGTCGTCGCCCAAGGTCTTGGCCAGACCGGAGACATCGTTCCCGAAGTTCTTGGCGACGTCCTTGACGTTCACCCCCTGGAGAAGCCTCTTCGCCTCTCCGAACATCGCACCCAGCTTCTTGATGAGCCCTGATGCGTTTCCGAAGGCCTTGGTCAATTGCTTGACCTTGTCCATGATCTTGGTCGCCCACCTGATCGCCATGGGAACTCCCTCGGCGGCCAGCCCGGCCGGCATCGCGGGGCCTGGGTAGCGACAGACGATCCAGATCAGCTTCCACACACACTCGGAGATCAGGTCACGGACCAAGCTGCGAACCACAGCGAGAATCGACTTGCACATCGCGATCATGACCGAGATTCCCTGCGCCCCGGTGGCGACCGATTCGTAGAGGTCCGCGCGATCGTTCGCGAACGCCCGGTAGGCGTCCGCGGCGGTCCCGGTCCAGGTGGCCGAGTCCCTGGCGACGTCCTGTCGCAGTTCATCGGCGACTTTCGACAACTCGTCGCCGATGTTCCCCCAGGTACCGCCCAGGTTCTCCAGCGCGACTTGGTCACCTGTCAGCCAGTCCAGTGGCTCCCGCAGAAAGCTGACATGCTCGATGACCCATCCGATACCCGCTTTGGCCAGAGCACCGAGCGGATCGGACATGTCGGAGGCGAAGGAGACGCCACCGATCACCAGATTGGCCAGTCCCTCACCCCAGTCCCCAGAAGAGAACTTGAGCAGGGCGTCGCCGAAGTCTTGTATCAGGCCGGCGCCCTCAAGCGGGCTTTCCTTCTTCGCACCGTCCGTGGCGACCAGTGGATTCGGCGCCTTCGGGGCGGGGTTCGTGGCAACAGGATTCTCAGTCATGGCCGGCCTTATACCTTGAAGAGTTTCTTGTACTCGTCCTCGGTGATTTCCTTCCGCTGCTGCCACACCCTGACCCGATCGGCGTGGTCGTCAGCGCTCGTCGCGGCCGTTCTGACGGCGTCTTCCGCGACGGATTGCGCCATGGAGAACGAGATGGCGAGCGACATACCGATGATCCCGAACGCTTCGGGGTGCATCGTCTGCTCGGCGGCGTTCAAGGCCGTGTTGATCCGCCCGGTGAGCGCATCGAGCTTCCCTCGATGTGTTTCGAGCGCGGATGGATCTACATCGAATCCTGGTCCACTGGAGCCGGTCATCGTTCTTTCCCTCCCTCAAGAACCCGCTCAGCGCAGGAAGTCGCCGCCGGTGAAGTAGTCGTCCTCGTGGTCCGTCTGCTGTCGGCGCGCGGCACGCGGCGGCGCGGGCGGGGCCGGGGGTGCGGGCGGCTTCGGGGCGGGAGGGGGCGGAGGCGCGTCGAGTTCGTCTTCGGCGACGAAGCGGTCGTCCTCGTCCGCCTCCTGGTGACCGCCCTCGACGTAGCCCGTCGGTTCGGGTTCCGGGTACTCGTTGTGCAGCTGGTTGACCAGCTCGTTCATCGTTTCGGTGCCCGCGATGGACGGCACGCCGGTCTGCATCGCGCCCGCGAGTTTGCTCTGCGCGCTCTGGACGACGCGGAGGATCTCCTGCGCGAGCGCCGGGTTGTCCCGCACGGACGGGCCGATCTCCAGGCCCACCAGGTTCCCCGCGTGGTTGACCTTGACCGAGATCTGGCCGTCCTTGCTGCGTTCGGACACCGAGACACCCTCGATCTCGGTCCGCATCTGATTCGCCTTCCGCTGGGCGTCGGCCAGCTTGGCCTCGAAATCAGCGAAGAGCTGCTCAGGGTTCGACACGCGAACCTCCCCTGTTCACGTCGTAGCCGTTCGGCGACCGAGTGTGGCATACCCGTCTGACATCGGGGAACGTTTGGCGGACATCCGCACCCCGGTCGTGTGGATCACCACAGCGACCTCCGGTTTTCCCTACCGGATCCGACGGCTTACCTCATGTTCCCGCAGGTCAGCGACCCCTAGCGTGGCCGGTATGACGATTTCGGACTGGAAACGCGCGGTCTACGCGCTTCTCGTACTGCCGGGGTATCTCGGTGGCGCGAAGGTCCAGCGTGGACTGACGCGGCGCTGGCTCGGGCACGAGAGCGGGTCCCGGCCGCGGTTCGTGGCGGCGTTCGGTCCGAGCGCGGTCGCGTTCCTGCTCGCTTTGCTGCTGTTCTACCTCGTCGGGCGCATCGCGACCTACGGGCTCTTCTGGACCGGCAGCGATCCCGAGGGCACGTGGGGCGGGCCGACGCTGGCAGGGGCGTGGATCGTGCACTTCCTCATCGCGGCCGGGATGGCCATCCCGATCTTCCTTGCGCTCCGGCCGCTCACGCGCCTCCAGTCCCGGCTTCTGGGTTCTTCCCCGGTAAGGGCGCACTGACCACCTAGAATGCCCGGATGACGAACACCGGCCGCAGGGGTCGCGAGCGGGCCGCGACCGATCAGGACATCCGCCGGACGGCGCGGGCGCTCCTGGTCGAGCAGGGGCCGGAGGCCGTGACCCTGCGGGCGATCGCGCGCGAGCTCGGCATCACGGCGCCGGCGTTGTACCGCTACTACGGTTCCCGCGACGATCTGGTCGAGCACCTGCGCGCGGATGTCGTCGCGGATCTGGCGGCCGGGCTCGCCGAGGACATCGCGCAGTTGCCGGACGAGGGCGCGCTACAGCTTTTCGCCATCTGCAAGGGATTCCGGCGGTGGGCGCTCACGCACACGAAGGAGTTCACGCTGGTTTTCGCGTCGCCGGCCGGCGACGACACGTTGAGCAGGCTGGACGAGCCGTTCGGGCGGATCTTCCTCGCGGCGGCGGGGCGCGTGCTCGCGATGCACGATCTGGTGACGCCGTCGAACGACGTGGTCCCGGCCGAGTTGCGCGACGATCTCACGTCGTTCCAAGAGGAACTGCTCGCCGTGCTGAAGGAGTCCGGGGCGACGTTCCCGCTCGAAAAGCTCGACCTCGGCGTGACGTACCTGATGATCCAGTTCTGGGCCCGGCTCTACGGGCACGTCACGCTCGAGGTCTTCGGCAACTACCCGATCCCGTTCTCGAAACCGGACGTCCTCTTCGACGCGATGCTGGCCGATCTCGCGCGCGAGATCGGCCTGTCCACCGAGTAGCTAGGCCGCGTGCCCGCCGTCGACCGAGACGGTCGCGGCGGTCACGTACTTGCTTTCCGGCCGTGCCAGGAACGACACGGTGGCGGCGACCTCCGACGGCGAACCGTAGCGGTCGAACACCGTCAGGCTCCGCTGGTCGGCGGCGTACGGGCCGTCGGCCGGGTTCATGTCGGTGTCGGTCGGGCCGGGGTGGACGATGTTCACGGTGATGCCGCGCGGCCCCAGTTCCCTGGCCAGGCCCTTGGTCAGGCCCAGCAGCGCGGTCTTGCTCACCGCGTACAGCGACATGCCGGGGCCGGGCACGCGGTCCGAGACGCAGCTGCCGATGGTGATCACGCGGCCGCCGTCGCCGAGGTGCCGGGCCGCGGCCTGGGTGGCCACGTAGACACCGCGGACGTTGACCGCGAGCACGCGGTCGATGTCCTCCAGGCTCGTCTGGTCGAGCGGGCCGACGAAGCCGACGCCGCCGTTGTTGACCAGCACGTCGAGCCTGCCGAATTCGGCGACCGCCGTGTCGACCGCGGAGACCACGGCCGCGGCGTCGGCGCTGTCGGCCTGGATGGCCAGCGCACGGCGGCCGAGCGCCTTGATCCGGTCCACGACACCGGCCGCGAGCTCGGCGTTGTTCTGGTAGGTGAGTGCGACGTCAGCGCCGTCCTCGGCGAGCCGGATCGCCGTGGCGGCACCGATCCCGCGGCTGCCGCCGGTCACCAAAGCCACCTTGCCGTCGAGGGTCATGCGATGTTCTCCGTTCGATTTCGTTGTCCTTGAACAACTCCATCGAATCGCCGCACGACCCTCGACGCTGGCGTCTTTCCGCCACGGTGCTACAGGACGATGTTGACCAAGCGCCCCGGCACGACGATCACCTTGCGCGGGGTGCCGTCGCCGACCAGCGCGGCGACCTTCTCGTCGGCCAGCGCGGCCGCCTGCACGGCGTCCTTGCCCGCGTCGGCGGGCACGGTGACGCGGGAACGCACCTTGCCGTTGACCTGGATCGGGTACTCCACCGAATCCTCGACCAGGTACTTCTCGTCGACGACCGGGAACGGCCCGTGCACCAGGGAATCCGCGTGGCCCAGGCGCTTCCACAGCTCCTCGGCCAGGTGCGGGGCCAGCGGCGCCAGCATCAGCACCAGCGGCTCCACCAGCTCGCGCGGAGTCGCCTCGGCACCGCCGTAGACCTTGGTGACGTGGTTGTTCAGCTCGATCAGCTTCGCGCCGGCCGTGTTGAACCGCAGTTCCGCGTAGTCCTCGCGGACCCCGGCGATCGCCTTGTGCAGCTGCTTGCGGTCGGCGTCCGTGGCGTCCACTGTGGACACACGCAGCTCGCCGGTCTCTTCATTGACGACCAGGCGCCACAGGCGCTGCAGGAACCGCTGCGCGCCGACGACGTCCTTGGTCGCCCACGGCCGCGAGACGTCCAGCGGGCCCATCGACATCTCGTAGAAGCGGAAGGTGTCGGCGCCGTAGTCGGCGGCCATCTGGTCAGGCGTCACGACATTCTTCAGGCTCTTGCCCATTTTGCCGTATTCCTGCTTGACCTCTTCTTCGCCGAAGAAGAACTTGCCGTCCCGCTCCACGACCTGATCGGCCTGGACGTGCACGCCGCGGGCATCCGTGTACGCGTACGCCTGCACGTAACCCTGGTTGAACAGCTTCCGGTACGGCTCCTTGGACGACACGTGGCCCAGGTCGAACAGCACCTTGTGCCAGAACCGCGAGTACAGCAGGTGCAGCACGGCGTGCTCGACACCGCCGACGTACAGGTCCGTGCCGCCGGGGTCGTCGACGCCGTGTTCGGCAGGCCGCGGGCCGACCCAGTACGCCTCGTTCTCCGGCGCGACGAACACGTCCGGGTTCGTCGGGTCCAGGTACCGCAGCTGGTACCAGCAGGAACCCGCCCAGTTCGGCATGGTGTTGATGTCGCGGCGGTAGGTCTTCTTGCCCTCGCCCAGGTCCAGTTCGACCTCGACCCAGTCGGTGGCGCGCGCCAGCGGCGAGGACGGCGTACTGTCCTTGTCCTCCGGGTCGAACGTCACCGGCGAGTAGTCGGCGACCTCGGGCAGCTCCACCGGCAGCATGCTTTCCGGCAGCGCGTGGACGTGGCCGTCCTCGTCGTAGACCACCGGGAACGGCTCGCCCCAGTAGCGCTGACGCGAGAACAGCCAGTCGCGCAGCTTGTACTGGACGGTGCCGCGGCCGTGCTCGTTCTCCTCCAGCCAGCCGATCATCGTCTTCTTGGCCTCGTCGACGCCCATGCCGTCCAGGAAGCCCGAGTTGATCGCCGGTCCGTCGCCGGTGAACGCCTTGCCGTCGAAGCCTTCCGTCGGCTGGACCGTACGGATGATCTCCAGGCCGAACTTCTCGGCGAACTCCCAGTCGCGGGTGTCCTGGCCGGGGACGGCCATGATCGCGCCGGTGCCGTAGCCCATCAGGACGTAGTCGGCGACGAAGACCGGGATCTCCTTGCCGTCGGCCGGATTCACCGCGTAGGAGCCGGTGAAGACGCCGGTCTTCTCCTTGTTCTCCTGACGGTCCAATTCGGACTTCCGCGAAGCCGCGGCGCGGTACTCGGCGATGGCTTCGGCCGGGGTGGCGGCGTCGCCGGTCCAGCTCGCGTCGACGCCTTCCGGCCACGTGGCGGCGGTCAGTTCGTCGACCAGCGGGTGCTCGGGCGCGACCACCAGGTACGTGGCGCCGAACAGGGTGTCCGGGCGGGTGGTGAAGACCTCGATCTTCTTGTCGCCGGACTCGAACGAGACCCGCGCGCCGTGCGAGCGGCCGATCCAGTTGCGCTGCATGGACTTGACCTTCTCCGGCCAGTCCAGCAGGTCCAGGTCGTCGACCAGGCGATCGGCGTACGCGGTGATCCGCATCATCCACTGACGCAGATTGCGCCGGAACACCGGGAAGTTGCCGCGTTCACTGCGGCCGTCCGCGGTGACCTCTTCGTTCGACAGCACCGTGCCCAGACCGGGGCACCAGTTCACCGGCGCCTCGGAGAAGTAGACCAGCCGGTGCGTGTCGATGATCTCCAGCTGCTCGGCGCGGGTCAGCTCGCACCAGTTGCGGCCGTCGGGCGTGCGGCGCTTGTCCTGCGCGTACTCGGTCTCCAGCTCGACGATCGGCCGGGCCTTGCCCGCCTTCTCGTCGTACCAGGAGTTGAAGATCTGCAGGAAGATCCACTGGGTCCACTTGTAGTACTCCGGATCGATCGTCGAAATCCGGCGACGCTCGTCGTGACCCAGGCCCAGGCGCCGAATCTGGCGCAGGTAGGTCTCCATGTTCTCTTCGGTCGTCTTGCGCGGGTGCTGCCCGGTCTGCACCGCGTACTGCTCGGCGGGCAGGCCGAAGGCGTCGAAGCCCATCGTGTGCAGCACGTTGCGGCCGATCATGCGGTGATACCGCGCGAAGACGTCGGTCGCGATGAAGCCCAGCGGGTGCCCGACGTGCAGGCCTGCGCCCGACGGGTACGGGAACATGTCCTGGACGAACAGCTTGTCCGACGGGACCTCCCCGCTCTCGTCCGCGAGCGGGCCCACCGGGTTCGGTGCGTGGTAAGTGCCGTGGTCGGACCAGTAGTCCTGCCAACGCTGCTCGATCTGGCCCGCCAGCTCCGCGGTGTAGCGGTGCTGAGGGGCCGCGTCGGCGCCTTCGCTCGCCTGGTTCATCGCCGAAATCCTCCGTGCTCATCCACGTCAAGCCACTCCAGAAACAACTCGACCCCTCAGCCCGGAGGGCATGAGGGGTCGCCGCGCTGGTCCCGGCCGTTCGACCGAGTTCAGCGCGGCAGGCTAAGGAGCAGCCGAGCCGTGTTCATGAGTCCAGTTTAACGCCCAGGTCAAAGGCGTTCCGAGGGGACCGCCAGAGCGATGAACTGGGTCACCTGGGTCGCGGAGAAGTTGTTGTCACTGACCAGGACCAGGCTGCGCTCCCCGTTCGGGAGGCGCGGGCCCCAGGTCATGCCCTCGACGTTGTCCACCGTGGACAGTTCGAAGTCCGCGAGGTCGGCCAACAGGCGCTTCTTGACCGGCTTGACCTTCGTCGCATCGGCGAGGGAGGGCGTTTTGAGGACGTTCGTGGCGCCCTTGGTGTCGATTTCGTAGATGCGGATCTTGTTGCCGACGCCGGTGACGAACGACCGCTCCATCACCAGGTAGCGCGTCGGATCGGCCTGGTCGACGGCCAGCAGCGACGAGATGCCGGTGGTCGCGAACGCGCCGGGCGGGTTCGGCGACGCGAAGACCTTCTCCTGCGGGTACGCGTACTGCGCGAGGACCGGCCCGAACCGCGACTGGACGGTGATCCGCGAAAGGGCGCCCGACGTGGTGTTCGGCTCCGGGCCGTCCTGGAGCAGCGGGCCCTCGACCGAGCTGGCGACCAGCGACCCGAAGCCCGCGAAGGTGAGGCCTTCGAGGGCGAGGTTCTGCCGCGGCCCCGCCGTCTCGGTCATCTTCTCGTTGGCGGGAATCGGCAGGTCACGGGCGTAGGAGCCGTCGCGCTCCGCCTCGCGGATCGACGGATCGATCCGCGCCGCGGCCGACCGCTCGCCCTCCTGCGACCAGACGTACCGGCCGGTCCAGGGGTCGACGCGCAGCTCTTCGGGGTCGATGGTCTGCATGTTCGGCGGCTGCGCGGGGTCGTTCTTCGCGAGCGGCGGGTACGGCGTGCCGTCGGGACGCAGGAGCGGCTTGGTGCCGGTGAAGGTCACCGGGCCGAGGCCCTTGGCGTCGAGGGAGAACTTCGCCGTGTAGAACCGCGCCGGGTTGATGGCGGAGCGGTCGTCGCAGATCAGCGCGTACTCGCCGGTGCGGGGGTCGTAGTCGATGCTGGACAGGCCGCCGACGACGGTGCCTTCGTAGGGCAGGGCGTTCGGGACGATCTGTTCCCCGATCAGGCGAAGCGGACGGTGACCCGCTTCGGCGGCCGGTGCGGCCATCAGGGTGAGGGGGACGGCCCCGATCAGGGCGAGAGTGAGAGCACGGCGTGACATGGCCTGTAGCACAGTCGATCAGGGTATCCGGCAGGTTGCCGGGACGTCACGCTTATCCTCGTGGAGTGTTCGTCATAGCGCTGGTCCCGATCGTGCTGGGTGTCCTCGTCGGCTGGGGTGGGTTCCTCGGCCTGCGCGAGAAGCTGCCGCGTGACCGCGGCGCCGGCGTGCGCACCGCCGCCACGATGCGCAGCGAAGAGGCCTTCCGGCTCGGCAACAAGGTCGCCGGGGTCCCGACGCTGGCAGGCGGCGTGATCGCCGTGCTCGCGGGGATCGCCGCGCTGGTCATGCCGACGACGTTCGGGCTGCTGCTCGCCTCGTTCGTGGGTGTGGCCGGGATGGTCGCGCTGGTCGCGGCCGGGGGAGTGCTCGGCAACCGCGCCGCCGCGACGGTGCCGGAGCCCGAACCGGAGCGGCCCGCCGGCTGCAGCGGCTGCGCGTGCGGCACCTGCGGCGTCTTCAAGAAGGCCGACACCGCCACCGCTTAATTGCGCTGGAGGTCGCCCGGATGGGTGGCCAGCAGCGCCAGCGGGATGCCCTGACGCCGCAGCACCTGGCCCCACAGGTCGTGGTGCGGCGAGGCGAGGACGTCACTGGGCAGCGCCGGGACGATCACCCAGTCGTCGCGTTCGATCTCGTTCGCCAGCTGGCCGGAATCCCAGCCCGCGTACCCGGCGAACACCCGCACGCCGCGGACCTTCGGCACCAGGATCTCGGGATCGGTGTCGAGGTCGACCAGCGCGACCGGACCCCGGACGGCGATCACGCCGGGCACGCTCGACGCCGTCTCGCCGGTCCGCAACGCGGCCAGGCACAACGCGGTCTTCTTCTCGACCGGACCGCCGACGAACACCGACTGCGGCTCGGCGACGTGCCCGCCCCAGTTGGGGAGCACGTCGTACACCGGCACGTCACTCGGCCGGTTGAGCACGACGCCGAGCGTTCCCTCGTCCCGGTGATCGATGACGAACACGACGGTTCGCCGGAAGTTGGGATCGAACATCGTGGGGGCGGCGACCAGGAGCGTTCCCGGTTCGACCTCGGCGTCCGCTGGCACGTCCGCCATGATCCCACTTCGAGCGGAGACAAATCGTCCGGCTCTGGGAACAACAGCATCACGAGCACCGTTGGACACAACGGTCGGTGCGCTTTCCGTGTCCCCCGGGCTCACTGAAGAACCGCCTTTGTGGAATACCGTCCGGCTGGAGCCACACTGCGCATAGCCGCCGAGAGGCGACCTCAAAGCGCATCGGCCACCTTTATAGGCTGCTCCCGTGACGACCACCGCCACGGCGCCCACCAGGGCGTTCGTCCGCGACCGTGACTTCCTCCGACTGCTGTTCACGCGGTTTTCCGCGCACTGGGGCAACGGCATGTACCAGGCCGGGCTGGCCGGTGCCGTCCTCTTCAACCCCGAACGCGCCGCCGACGCGCTCGCCATGGCGGGCGGATTCGCGGCGCTGCTGCTGCCGTACTCGATCGTCGGCCCGTTCGCGGGCGCTCTGCTCGACCGCTGGGACCGCCGGAAGGTCCTGATCTTCGCGAGCCTGCTGCGGTCGGCCACCATCCTCGCGACGGCCGTCGCCGTGGGCACGGGTGTGGCCGGGATCGGGCTCTTCTCCCTCGCGCTGGCGTCCGAAGGCATTTCGCGGTTCATCGGCTCGGGTCTGTCCGCGTCGCTTCCCCATGTCGTCGAAGAGAAGTCCGTGGTCGCCGCGAACGCCTTCGCGGCCACCTGGGGTTCGGTGCTCGCCGTCGTCGGGGGCGGCTGCGCGATCGGCCTCCGGGCGCTGACCGGCGCGGACGACGCCGGTTCCGCCTGGGTCACCGCCGTCGCCGCGCTGGGCGGGATCGGCGCCGCCGTCCTAGCCGCCGGCTTCGCGCGCGGACTGCTCGGGCCGTCGACGGTCGACGAGCCGTCGAACCCGGCCCTCGCCGTCGCCCGCGGCCTGGCCGACGGCGCGAAGGCGGCCTGGCGCACGCCCAGCGTCACGGCCGGGTTCGTCGCGCTGTTCGCCCATCGCGCGTCGTACGGGATCTCGCTGCTGGTGACGGTCCTGCTGATGCGCAACCACTTCGCCGCCGGGATGACGGGGCTGGGCGAGATGGCGGCGTTCGCCGGCGCCGGGATCCTCGTCGCCGGGCTGCTGACCGCCTGGCTGATCAAGCGGTTCGGCAGGGTCCGCGTCGTGGTGGGGGCATTGGTGCTGGCGGCGGTCGCGCAGTCCGCGCTCGGCCTGCCGATGACGATCCCCACCGCGTTGCTCGCGGCGTTCCTGGTGACCGGCGCCGGACAGGTGCTGAAACTCTGCGTCGATTCCTCGGTGCAACTCGACGTCGCCGACGAAGCGAGAGGGCGGGTCTTCGCGCTCTACGATACGCTCTTCAACATCACCCAGGTCGTCGCGGTCTCGCTGGCCGCGACGGTGATCCCGGCCGACGGACGCTCGCCGGGGCTGCTCGTCACGGCGACCGTCCTCTACCTGGCGGGAGCCGCCGGTCATCTGCTCGCCGGGCGAAAACACCAGATCCGGTGATATGGCGCGGGCGTTGGCATTAGGGTGACGCTTACCGACACCGGGTGGCGTATGCCCGGGATCCAGCACTAGCGGGGGCTCAAGTGACGACGGCCGGCGACGACAGCGCACGCCTCGAAGCGCGCAATGCCGCCATGAAGGACCAGGTCGACACGCTGCTCGAACAGTTCGAGCGCCAGACGGCCCAGCTCCGGGACGCGCAAGAAGCCGCTTCGCAGACGTCCGCGACGGTGGTCTCGCAGGACGGCCTCGTCCGCGCCACCATCGACGCGACCGGCACCCTCGCCAAACTCGAGATCCAGCCGAACGCCTTCGAGCGCACCAACCCCGCGCAGCTGGCCAACACCGTGCTGACCCTGGTCCGCCAGGGATCGCTGCAGGTCAAGCAGCAGGTCGCCGAGCTGATGGCCCCGATCACCGAAGGGCTGCCGGACCTTTCGGACCTCATCGAAGGCGCGCCTTCGCTGCAAGGGCTGATGCCTGCCATTCCGGACTTCCTCGCGGCCGGAGAGGAAGCAGAGCCGGCGAAGTCCGACGAAGACTTCGACGCGCCACTGATGATCAAGGACGACACGCCGCCTCCTCCTCCGCCACCGGCCGCCCCGCCCGCGCCGCCGACGCCGAAACCGGTTCCGAAACGGGTGCGTCAGCAGGACGACGATGAGGAAGAGCCGCCTTCGAGCTGGCTGACCAGGGGAGTCTGATGCCGAACGGTGGGGGCGGAGCCGGATTCACCGCGGATCCGGATGCGGTGAAGTCGGCCGCGGCCAAATTGGGGATCGCCGCGGACCAGCTGGACGAGGCGGGCAAGGAACTGCTGGCCGCGATGAACTCGCTCGGCCAGTGCTGGGGCAACGACGACGCGGGCAAGGAGTTCGCTAAGGACTACGAGCCCGGCGCGCAGGGCTCGTCCGAGGGGTTCGCGAACATCGTCGAGGCGCTGCGGGGTATGCAGCACAACGTCGAACGCTCGATGACCGCGTTCACGAACGCCGAGGAAGAGATCAAGTCGACGCTGGACAAGAAGGTCTAGCGCCGTGGGTATGGAGATGCCCGACGCGGTCAAGTGGCTCTTGCCGATCGTCGTCGGGGAAAGCTGGCCCGAAGGCGACGAGGACAAGCTCCGCGAACTGCGCGACGCCTGGCACAACGCCTCGAAGGCGATCCAGCCGATCGCCGACACCGCGACCAAGGGCGCCACCGAGGTCCTCGGCGGCTGGAGCGGTCAGGGCGCGGAGAAGTTCGCCGAGGCCTGGAAGAAGTTCGTCGAGGGCGACGAGGCGTACTTCAAGTCGCTCGCCGATTCTTCGAAGGCGCTCGGGGACTCGTGCAACGCGACCGCGCTGGACGTCGAGTACACGAAGTACATGATCATCATCTCGCTGGTGATCCTCGCCGCCCAGATCGTCGCGATGATCGCGGCCGCGGCGGTGACGTTCGGCGGTTCGACGGCCGGGATCGCACCGGCGCAGATCGCCACCCGCATGACCGTCCAGATGATCTTCCGCCAGCTGATGCAGAAGCTCGCGCAGGAAGGCTTCAAGAAGGTCGCGAAGGAACTCCTGGAGAAACTTCTCAAGGAGGGCCTGAAGAAGATCGGCAAGGAGGTCCTGCAGAACACGGCGATGAACCTCGCCATGGACGCGGGCATCCAGGGCCTGCAGATGGCCAAGGGCGACCGCGACAGCTGGGATTTCAGCAAGACCAAGGATTCCGCGATCAGCGGCGCCGTCGACGGTGTCGTGGGCGCGGGCAGCAGCAGTATCGGCAAGGGCGCCACCAAGGGACTTTCCGACAGCGTCGGCGGCCAGATCGTCGACAGCGCGGCGCGGGGTGCCGTGCGCGGAGCGGCCGAAGGCGTCGCCAGCACGGTCGGGCAGGCCGCCGTCACCGGTGACCTGGACAAGCTTTCGGCCAAGGACGTGCTGATGGGCGCGTCCGGCGGGGCGGTCGGCGGTGGTGTCGACGGGGCGAAGAGCCAGATCGGCGACATCAAGGCCGCGAACACGCCCGGCCCGGCGGCGGGTGACGGGCCTACGACGCCCGATGTGGATTCGGGGGATTCCGGGACGCCTTCGCGTACGCCGGGTTCCTCGGATTCCGGTTCTTCTTCGCGATCGGACTCTTCGTCTTCGGACTCGGGCTCTTCGCGGTCGGACTCGGGGTCGTCGTCGGACTCCGGTTCTTCTTCGGATTCCTCGTCGCGGTCGGACTCTTCGCCGGACCCGGCGCCACGGTCCACTTCGGACAGTGATCCTTCGCCGCGGAGTTCGTCCGCCGATCCGCAGCCCCAGCGGGCGGCCGACGGCGATCGGGTCAGCCAGTCCTCGACGCAGGCTCCGGAACGTCCGGCGGACACCGGCGACGGTCAGCGTGCGGCGCAGACCCACCAGAACGCACCGGTCGCGGACAACGGATCCGGTCAGCAGCAACAACAACAGCAGCAGGCCGCGGCGGGGAATCAGCAGCAGGCGCCCCCCGCCCAGTCGCAGGCTCCGGCGGCGAGCCCTGCCCAGACGCCGGCTTCAAGCCCGGCACCGAGCTCGTCGTCGCAAGGACCTGCGTCCAGCCCGGCACAAGGACCTGCGTCCAGTCCGGCCCCGAGTCCGTCGCACGGCCCTTCGCCGAGCCCGTCGCAGTCCAGCGCGATGCCACCCGCCGCTTCCTCGGGCGCGCCGTCGAGTTCCGGCGGCTACGGGATGGCGTCCGGCTCGTCCGCTCCGTCGGGTGGCTACGGCATGGCGCCCGGCGGCAACCCGCCGGGCAACGGGCCCACGCCAGGAGGTTTCCCGCCCGGCGGACACGATCCGTCCCGGCCTCCCCGGCCGAACGACGGCGTCCAAGCCGCGGGTCTCGCCGGCAACGGCGGACCGCAGCAGCCGCGGTTCGACCAGCCGCCCGCGCCGATGCCCTTCCAGGGCCAGCAGCCGATGCAGCCGCCGCCTCCGGGTGGGTTCGCGCCGCCTCCGGGTGGCGGCGGCGGACCGATGCCGCACCGAGGACAGCAGGGCCCGATGGGTCCGCGGCCGACCGGGCCGCAGCCGCCACCCCCTGGCCAGGGTGGACATCCGCAGGATCGTGGGCCGCGTCAGCGTCCTCAGCAACCGCCACAGCCGCCACCACCGCCCGGCCCGCCGCGGCCGCCCCAGGGTTACCAGGGCAGGCCCGGTCCCGGTCCGAACGGCGGGGTTCCGCCGCGCCCGCAGACCCCTCCGCCCGGTCCGCCTCCGGGCAACCGCGGTCCCGGGGGCTACCCGCCGCCTCCGCCGCGACCCCAGCACCCGGGCAACGGTCCGTTCCCCGGCAACCGCGGCCCGATGCCGCCGCCTCCGCCAGGGCACCACCCCGGTCAGCCGGGACGTCCCGGACAGCAGCCCGGACGGCCGATGCCGCCCGGCGCCGAGCCGCCGCGTTTCGGTGGTCCGCAACGTCCGCCGCAGGTCCCGGCCCCGCGCCCCGGCCACGACGGGAACGCGGGTCCCCAGCAGCCGCAGCGTCCGCAGCAGCAGCAGCCGCCGGTGCGGCCGGTGGAGCACGCGCCGCAGCAGGTGCCGCAGGACCACGGCGCGAACGCGCCCAAGGACACCGAGCTCCCGAAGGACACCCAGGCGCCGAAGGACGTCGAGGCCCCCAAGGACACGGAAGTCCCCAAGGACACCGAGACGCCGAAGGACGTCGAGAGCCCCAAGGACTCCGACGCACCTAAGGACACCGACGCGCCCAACGACGTCGAGGCACCGAAGGACACCGAAGCGCCCACGCCCGACGACAGGGCCACTGTCGACGAGCCGTACCTGACCGACCCGGATTTCCGCACGGACGATCCCGCCGCCTACCGCGCGCTCGCCGAGACGCAGATCGACAAGCGCGGTTTCGACAAGGACACCGGGGAAGCGCGGAGCGAGCAGGTCCGCCGCGAAGGTCTCGCCAAACGCGACGCCCACGAAGATCCGCGCGTCAAGCAGATGTCGGATCAGGGCGCGTACGCGGTGCACAGCTACACGCGCACCGACATGGCCGAGCGGATCACGCACGCCCAGCGTCACGGCGGCCCGGAGCTGGACGCGCTCCGGCCGCATATCGAGGCGATCACCTCCGGCCTCAACGAGATGCCCGCCTACGACGGTCTCGTCTCGCGGCGGGTGAACTTCAACGGCAACGAGAGCGCGATCCGGGCCTTCCTCGAAGCGCACGCCAAGGGCCAGGTCATGGTCGACCCGCAGATGCTGAGCACGTCACGGGTCACGCCGGACCACCCGCGCAGCACCTTCCCCGGCGAAGTCGAGATGCGCATCCAGTCGAAGACCGGCCGCCACATCGAAGACCTCGCGTCCAAAAAGGACGAACGCGAAGTGCTGATGAAGTCGGCGACGCAGCTGCGCGTCACCGACGTCAAGATGGGCCCGGGGCATCCCGAACACCCCGACTACAAGAAGCGGCTGGACGACGGTTCGCCGAACGACCTGCCGAAGTGGATCGTCGAATGCGAAGAGGTCGTCCCCGGTGACGACGGCCATCTGAGCCCGGACGAGGTCCACCAGAAGGTCGCCGAGCGGCGCGACTACAACAACGCCGTGCAGGAGCGGCTGGCGCAGGAAGCCGCCGACCAGGAAGCCCAGCTGCGCCGCGATCACCCGGAGCTGTTCCAGACCCAGGGGCTCGGCGGGCTCGAAACCAAGCTGGCCGACGGCAAGGGTGGCTGGACCGACGTCACCGACGCCCCGGTCCGGGAGCTCCCCAAGCCGCCGAGGGAGCACGCTCCCGACGGTGGCTGGTCCGAGCTGGCGAAGCCGCTCGAAGAGGGCGGGACGCCGGTCATCCACGCCGGTTCGACCGAGACGCCGCACCAGCAGGTCCGGCTGGTCATGGACGAGCTTCCGGCGATCGGCGAGGCCAACACCCGCAACTACTACGCGCCCGAATCGTGGAAGGACGGCTACCAGACGAACTCGGCCGAAGCGCTGGTCGCGTTCGAGAACCGGATGGACGGTGGCGACGCCGTCGCCGGGCCGTCGACGGGTGGTTCGCCGCTGCAGCACGTCAGCGACCGGCTCGGCGGGCAGTGGTCGGATCGGAACGGTTTCGCCGACGTCGCCCGTGAGCTGGGCGAACGTCCGGTCGGCGCGCGGACCGCGGTGGCGTTCGAGCATCACGCCCCCGCCGATCCGAACGCGCCGGAGGGCTCGCCGCGGTCCAAGGACCGGATCGAGACGCGCATCGTCGCCGCGGTGAACACGCCGCACGGCGTGGTCTTCGCCGACCCGATGACCGGGCGGCTCGCGACGCTGCCCGACGATCCGACGTCGATCAAGGCGATGCCGATGGGCGGCGGCGACGCTCCGCACGTCCACTCGCCGGAAGCACCGGAAACCACCCACACCGACAAGACCGACGAGACCGGCGAAGCCGAAACCCCGGTCCAGGAGCAGGCGCCCAAGACCGAGGTCGACATCGCCGAGCGGCTCAAGGGTCCGGAAGAGACGCCGGCGCGGCTCGACGAGAGTTACCTCGGCGACGAGAACTTCCGTGGCACGCCTGAGGATCACAAGAGCCTCCGTGACCGCTACGACTCCGCCGACCTCGCCGAGCAGGCCCGCGAAAAGGCGCTGAGGCGTCTCGAAGCGAGCCCGCTGAAGGATCGCGTCTCGCCCGAAGCGGCCGAAGCGATCTACTCGTACTCGCGCGAACACGCCTACGCGATCAACGAGGCGAACCGTAAGGGAGAGTCGCACCCCGACTTCGAGAACGCCCAGCGCAGCACCCGGGCGATCGTCGGCGCGCTCAACGAGCTGCCGGACTTCCACGGCGAGGCCATCCGCGGCATCGACACCAAGGGCGACATGCAGGCCGCCGCGATCATGGCGGCGCACTACGAGCCGGGGCAGACCGTTCCCGAGCCGACGATGACCAGCTCCACCATCAAGACGTCGCCGGACACGAAGTCGAAGTTCGGCCAGGACGTCGAGATCCACATCGTCTCGAAGACGGGCAAGGACGTCTCGTCGCTCGCCGAGAACCCCGGCGAGAACGAGGCCATCAACAAGCCGGCCACGCAGCTTTACGTGCACAGCAAGGAGTTCAAGACTCCGCCGCTGGTCGACCGGCCGAAGTGGGTGATCCACGCCGAAGAGGTCACTCCCGGCGACCCGCGCTACCTCGACCCCGACACCGCCAAGCAGAAGATGGACGAGCGGCGGGCCCGGCACGCCGCCGAGGCACCGGAACTCGCCCGTCTCGCCCAGGCGCAGTCGATGGCGCGCCTCGGTGGTTTCGACGAGCCGCAGACCCCGCATCTCACCGCGGAAAACCCGGCGGAGCACGGGGTCGCGGACGCCGACAAGGGTCCCGAATACGGCGAGCAGCCCGCTCAGGACCACTCCGCCACCGACGACACGGCCGAACTGCCGGTCCCGGAGCGCGACTACTCGTCGATGGCGGTCGCGACCAACCCGCCGAGCGAACCGGCGATCCACGCCGGTTCGGCGAGCCCCGAGCAGCAGGCCGCCTACATCGCCGACCGGCACCCGCGGCTCGGCGAGGTCAACCCGCACTTCAACGACCCCGACGCGCTGGCGAACGGCTACCGCTCCAACTGCACCCGCACGCCGGGCGCGTACATGGACCGGCTGAACGGCATCGATTCGACCGCCGATCCGCTGCTCGTGCACGAGATGGACAGCCGCGGCACGCTGGAGCACGTCGAAGAGCGGTTCGGCGGGCAGTTCTCCGACCGCGCCGACTACGACGCCGTGATCCGCGAGATGCGCGGCATGCCGACCGATCACCACGCGGTCGTCGCGGTGAAGTACCTCGACGAGAACGGCGTCGAACGCGGGCACGTCGCGATGGTGGCGAACACGCGTGACGGCGTCGCGTTCCTCGACCCGCAGTCGGGCGCGCTGATGAACCTGCCGCATCCGCCGCTGGGCATGAAACTGATGCACGTCGGTGTCCCGGAGGGCCCGGCCGCGCAGCACACCGACGGGCACACCACGCGGACGGAGACCTCGTCGACGCGGCCGGTCGACCCGCGGATCGCGTTCGCGCGGCCGGATCAGCCGGCGGTGGACCCGCGGATCGCGTTCGCCAGGGAAGACACGCCCGACGTGCAGCCGTCGCGGATCGGGCCGGACGGCCGTCCCATCGTCACGCCGCCGCGCGACGCGGGCTACGGCATGGCGTCCGACGAGCCGTCGCACGGAGGCCGGGCCGACGTCGAGCGGTTCCTGAACGATCCCGAGGTCGCGGCCGCGGTCGACGGACTCGACCCGGACAAGAAGCGGGCCGTCCACGAGGACGAAAACGGCGTCAAGCACGACGTCGGCCCGATGCGGGACTTCATCCGCGAGCACCTGCCCGCGCATCCGGAACTCGTCCGGCTGATGGAGCACCCCGACAACGCGTACCTGCGGGCTTCGCTGCTGAACAACCCGATGACCATCGGCAGCCTGCTGCTGCACCCGGAAGCCATCCCGATCCTCGAAGACGCCCTGCGTGACGTCGAGGAACGCGGCCACCAGATGATCGACGACGTCCACCAGGACGGTCCTGGCGACACCCCGCTCACGCAGGAGCAGCGGGACCTCGCGAACGCGGCGGCGGACATCGCCGCCGACGTGGAACCGGGCGATCAGTACCACGCCGGCTTCGATCGCGCGGACAAGGGCGACACCGCGAAGATCCAGGAGTTCCTGGACGCCGAGCGGGAGGCTTGGCCGCAGAACCAGGGCGATCTCAACCGGATCGCCGAGCGGATCGCGGCCGACAACAACGGCGAGTCCTCAGGGCGTCCCGGTCCGAAGGACGACGACCGCGCGAAGGCGAAGATCGAGGGCTACGACGGCGACGCGTCGAAACTCACCGACCTGGTGGGCGTGAAGATCCAGTTCGACACGCTGGCCGACGTCTACAACGCGCTGAACGCGGTGATGGCCGATCCGGATCTCCGGATCGTCAGCTTCGACGACCGGTTCGCGAATCCGCAGGACAGCGGGTACCGCGATCTGCAGATGAACGTCCGGCTGCCGAACGGGCACGTCGCCGAACTGCGGCTGCACCTGCGGCATATCGACACCGTCTCGGCCTACGAACACGCCTTGTACGAGGTCCGCCGCGACTTCCCGACGTACAACCGGACACTGGACGCGGACAACAAGAAGCGGTTGTCCCCGGAGCAGGCCCTGCTGGAAGCGGCCCTGATGGACCGGGTCCGGGAGAAGTTCATGGCCGGGCTCCGCAAGGGCCTGCCGCCGGAGGAGAGCACGTGATCCAGACACCGTCCTTCTACACGTACTTCGGGAAGACGTACCGCGTCGAGTCGACTCCCGACGGGGGCCTGACGGGTTACCTCCTCAACCTGAGCTCCGGCGAGTTCGACGAAAAACCGGAGCATGTGCGCGAGGTCCTGCGGGCGATGGCGAGTTCGGACATCAGCAAGGTGCCCGAGGAGAAGTTCGTCCAGGAGACCGAACGAGCCCGCGCGTACGAGCTCAAGGGCGACGGTCCGATCTTCGCGCTGTACGAGACCATCGACGGCCTCTACCAGCAGGCCAAGAGCGAGAACCGGCGCGTGGACCCGCAGGAATCGGCGTTGATCAAGTCGCTGCGCAAGCGCACCTTCAAGATGTGGGAGGACGAGCTGGCCCGCCGCGCCGCCGGTGAGCCGCCGTCGTTCCGCGCGGAGCCCCGTTTCCCGAACCGGGCGCGATGATTCACGTGGAACAACTCACTCCGGAACACCAGCGCGGACTGCTGGTCCAGATCGGCAGGCTCATCCTGGCGGGGATCACCGACCCCGCCCACGCCGCGGTCGCCGATTTCCGGCAGATCGGGGAGCACACCGAACTCGAGGGCCACAACCTCGCGCCCGCGCCCGAGCTGAACGAGCTCTTCGGCAGGCTCCGCACCGGGATGTACGCGACCGGCCGGGGGACCTGGCTGCAGTCGCGGTTCACGCTGAAGCCCGACGGCACCTTCGACTTCGACTTCACCCTCGACGACGAGCCGTCGTGGACCGAGGCTCCGCCGACTTCGGCGTACCCGGACGAGCTGGCCGCGTTCCCGCGCGAGGACGAGCACGTCCCGGACTGGTGGCGGCTGCGCGCGCAGCTTCCGTTGCGCGTCGAGTTCCGGCACGCCCGGATCGTCGACGCGTACACCGAGGGCGAGCCGCCGGTGGTGGACCGGCCGGAGCTCGACGAGTCCGAAGCGCCGCTGGTCGCGCAGTACCTCGAACGGGAACCGGCGATCCTGTCCGGCAGCGGCCTCGGCAAGGACATCTTCGATCCGGAGGCCGACGGCGACGTCCCGGAGAGCTACCACACCGACGGCACCTGGATTTGGCACGCATCCGTACCGCACTACCTGCGGAAATACGGGATCCCGCCGGAGCCGGAGCTGATCGCGCACATCCGCGGCCAGCGGTTCCAGCCGCCATACGTCGAACATCTGGTGCGGCGGACCGCGGAAGCGGATCTGCTCGGGAAGCCGAGGCCGAGACCTGGCCGCTCCGACGTCA
Organism: Amycolatopsis sp. CB00013; assembly: GCF_001905755.1. Classification (NCBI taxonomy): domain Bacteria; kingdom Bacillati; phylum Actinomycetota; class Actinomycetes; order Pseudonocardiales; family Pseudonocardiaceae; genus Amycolatopsis; species Amycolatopsis sp. CB00013. The sequence goes on from NZ_LIWC01000002.1 coordinate 1,368,805, forward strand.
AGAAGACCGAAGGCGACATCGCCGCGGAGCTGGAGACGTCGCCGAATCCGGAGCTGACCGACGAAGAACTCCTGGTCGTGCTGGTCAGCAGGCTCGGCGAGCACGCCGTCTGGCCCGAGGCCTACCGCATCGGCGACCGCGCGGACGGCGCCTGGTGCCTCAACTTCACCGAGAAGGGTTGGGAGGTCGCGGCCTACTCGGACGGCGCCGCGGTCTCGCCGAAGTATTTCGACAAGCTCGAAGACGCGTCGCATCAGCTTCTCGGCGCGGTTCTGCTGCATCCGGCGCGGATGACCGCCGGACACGAGACGCCGCTGGAGACGGCGAAGGAACTCGCCGACTGGCCGGTGCACGCGGCGCCGGGTGAGCCTCCCCTCACCTTGCTCCGCAACAAGCGCGTCAGCCGGATGGTCGCCGGTACGGTCGTACTGCGGTTCGGCGAGGAAACCGGCAATCTGGTTCACCACGGAGGGGTACGGTTCGCCACGACGTCCCTGCCGCTGGAACGGGAGCGCGTCGGTGGGACCTACCGGCTGCGACGCCCGCTCCACGTGATCATCGGTGTCACCGTCCCTTGGGCGAACATGCCTGGTGGGGCGGTGGCCTACGTGCTCCCGAGGACCATCGCCGAGCACGTGTCCGACGGCAGCCTGGAGAGGATCGAGTAGGTGGAATCGGCGGAAGCGGTAGCCAAGGTCGAAGAGTGGCTGCGCGCGGTCCACGGTCCGGACGTGTCCGAACCGGGCGGCGCCGGCCTGCGCGTGAACCACGAGAAGGTCCTGCGCATCCCTGAGGGCTGGTCGGTCCCCTACAACACGATCGCCTTCCTCGACGAGGGTCACGCCGAGAAGGAGATCTTCCCGCCGCCGTCGGTGATCGTGCGCGAACCCGACGGCGAGCTGCGCCAGGCGCATCCGCAGCCCGGCGGGCTCAGCGTCCCGGTCGCGTTCCCCGGCCAGGAGGCCTGGCGCGAGGTCGTCGACCCCGAGTACGCGAAGTCCGGTCTCGGCGACCTCGGCGTCCCCCCGGCGGTGGTCGCGGGCTGGGTCAAGGTCAACGCGGAAGGCGTGCAGACCGGGGAGGAACGAGAGAACCCCGAGTACAAGGCCGGTCCGGTCCGCCGTGGTTACCCGAAGCCGGAGAACAAGCTCGAAACGCTGCTGTCGTTCGCCAGCGTCGGCTGGCTGACCAGGGAACAGCTGCTCATCGGGCTGCTGCGCTGCGAGGTCTACGTCCCGCTCGACCTGGCGTCGGGCAAGACGGAGCGGTTCTACTTCAACGAGGAACGCGCCGAGCTGCGGGTCTTCAGTTCCACCAGGAATCTCCCGTCCCGCGAACACGGGTACTGGAAGGTCGACATCGCCACTCTGGCCGGGTACGAGAGCCCGCCGAACCTCGTGATCAACGGCGGTCCCGCGACGTTCGAGGACGTCAGCGGCGCCGAGCTCGCCGAGACCGCGCAGCGGTTCCCCCGCCGGGGCCCGGGTGTCGACGTCAACGAACGCTGCCCGGAAGCGGAACCGGAGCTGGAGACCCTCGCCGCCGAAACCGCCGCGAAGATGGGCCTGGCCGAGCCGGTGAAGCCGCCACTGGCCGCGGCCGAGCGAGCACGCCGTCGCGGCTTCGAGCTGAGCGCCGAGGAATGCCAGAAGACCGTCCTCGGCCAGTCTTGGCTGGCCCGGCTCAAGCAGCCGGAGCCGCCTCGCGCCCGTCCGAACGACCTTCGGGCGAACGGCCTGGCGCCGGGCTACGACAACGAAGGCCAGATCCAGCCACGTCTGGACACCTTCGGCAAGTACTTCGACCGAGACCGCTCCAGCTCGCGTTACGGCTGGCAGCGCGTCACGGGCGCATACGTGGGCTTCGCGCTCGGCGAGGCACTCGGGGCGGCTGTCGATCGGATGCGGCTCGACGAAATCCACAACACGTACGGCCCCGAGGGCGTCTCGGATCTGACGGTCGCCTTCGACCTGCCCGGTCGCGTCGGGCCGCTCACCCAGCGGCTGCTGTTCTACACCGAGGCCGTGATCCGCAGCCCGCATCGCGAGCAGCCGGAGAACCGCGACGCCGAAAAGGCGCTCGGCACGGTCGCCCGCAACTCGCTGATGCGCTGGCTGCACACCCAGGGCGCGCCGCTGGACAACGCCGACGGCTGGCTCGTGAAGGTGCCGGAACTCCGCGTCCGCCGCACCCCCGACGACGCCGAGCTGAACGCGTACCACGCGCTGGCGACCGTCTCGCCGACGGCGATGCCGATGAGCGGACCGGACGCGCTGGTCGCGGCGCTGCCGGCGGCGATGACCGCGGCCGGGCCGGGGAGCGCGATGAGCGGCGGCGTCCGGCAGGCGGTCCGCGACATCGTGGCGGTCACGCATCCCGGCGAGGTCGACGTCGAAGCGGCGACCTACCTGACCTGGCTGTTCGAACCGGCGCTGACCTCGGAGGCGTTCAGCTACCCGATCTGGAACACCTCCCGCGAGATCTTCAGCGACCAGAACCCGCACCAGCGGGGACCGGTCTGGGCGGATCTCAAGGCGATGGTCGCGGAATCGGTGCCGTTCTTCGGCAAACACGGCCTGCCCGACCTGCGGGTCCCGGAGCTGATCGGCGACGGCAAGGGCACGCTTTCCGTGCTGGGCCGCGCGTTCGCGGCGCTGTCCGGCTTCGAGAACTATCCGGAGCAGGCGCTGCTGCGGGCGGTCAACCACTCGGGCCGCAGTGCGATCACCGGTGCCATCGCCGGCGCGCTGCTCGGCGCCCGCACCGGTATCCCGGGGCTGCCGCAGAAGTGGGTCGAGCAGCTGGAACTGCGTTACCTGCTGGAGAACATCGCCACGGACGCGTTCTGGCACTTCGACCGCCATTCGGCGCTGCACGAGGTCGACGGCTGGTCCCAGCGGTATCCCCGCTGGTGAAACTGGAATGGGGACGATGAACGAAGAGGAAGCCGTCAGCCGCGTCGAGGAATGGCTGACGGACCGAGGCGGGGAGGGGACCGGCGCGCTGCGGGTCCGCCGCGAGTACGTCGTGCGCGCGACCGACGGCTGGAACGTCACCTACAACACCGTCGGCTGGCTCGACGGCACCGACCCCGGCGCGGGCCTGTTCCCCAGCCCGGTCGCGTTCGTCCCGGACGACGGCGGCGAGATCCGCCTCGACCTGGAGCTGATGGCCGTTTCGGCGGCGGGCGACGACCCGGACGCGTTCACCCGGTGGGCGGAAGTCGTCGATCCCGAGTTCGATCCGGACGCGGTCCCCGGCCTGCCCGTGCCGAAGGCGGCGATCCTGCGCTGGGAGCAGCACACGCTTCTCGGCGAGCCGACCGGCGCGGTCCGCGCGAACCCGGAGCATCGCCCCGGGCCTCGATTCTCCGGCCGCCCGGCGCCCGAAAGCCCGGTCGAGACGCTTCTCGGCTACCTCCGCGTCGAGTGGATCACGCCGGAGGAGTTCGTCCATTGGATGCTCGACCTCGAGGTGCTCGCCCCGGCGAAGGACGGCCACCTGCAGGTCCGCGACTTCGGTGACGCGGGCGTGCGCTTCGTCGTCTACACCTCCGAAGCCCAGGTCCCGTCCGAGTACACGGTGTGGCAGCGGATCCAGCCCCGCGTGCTCCTGCGCCGGGGCAAGGACACCCCGGGCCTCGGCCTGCTGGTCAATCCCGGACGTCCGGAGACGTTCAACGTCTACCCGGAGACGCTGCGGCAGGTCGCCGACCTCGAACTCCCGGCCGGGACCGAACGCCCCGAATCCGTCGGGCGTCCCGCCTACTTCAGCGGGGAGTACGACACTCCGGCCGTCGCGAATCTGCGGAGCCTCGTCGACCAGGCGCGGGACAACGGCTACCCGCTGAGCGGCGAAGAGCTCACCCTCTTCACGCAGGCCTCGACGCTGTCGTTCGAGCGCTCGCGGGCGAAGTACGACGGCCGCCCGCTGCCCGAACTGCCCGAAGACCTGTTCGCGAACGGGCTGGTCACGCACTACTACGACAACGGCGAGCCGCGTCCGAGCGCCTGGACGTTCGGGAAATTCTACGACCCGACGCTCCCCATCGGCAGCTTCGCGTACCCGCGGCTTCTCGGCGCGTACGTCGGCTTCGCGCTCGGAGACGCACTCGGCTCGGGCGCCGACCCCGCCGACGGCCTGCCGCTCGGCGGCCTGACCCGGCAGCTGCTGTTCCACACCGAATCGGTGATCCGCGGCCTGGACCCGACGCCGGACAAGCCCGAGATCCCGGCCTCGCTGCCCGCCGGCGGACGGCCGGACGGCTGGGTCGCCAAGGCCACCGCGTCCGCCGGACCGGCACCCGCCGAGTTTTCGGCCATGCTGGCGACCGCGCTCGCCGCAACGGTGACCGGTGGCGTGCAGGGTCCCGCCGACAGCACCTTCTACGCGATGAAGGTGGTCCGCGAACTGGTCGGTTCCGCGGCCGGTCACGAGGTCGTCCACGGCGCCGAACTGCTGGTGAACGTGTTCCGCGCCCAGCTCGCGGCCCAGAACGGCGAACCGGCGGTCGCGAACTTCCTCGAAGGCTTCGACGAGTACAGCGGCGAGGTCGGCGAGCTGGTCAAAACCGTGCTCGAGCTCCGGAACGACATCGACGGAGACGACATCGAGCAGTTCGACAGCATCGGCGACGGCCGGACGCCGCTTTCGGTGCTCGGCCGGGCCCTGTTCGCCGCCGCCAAGCGCGGGTACGACCCCGAAGCGGCGCTGGCGCTGGCCGCTCGCGGTGGCTCGGTGACGGCCGCGCTGACCGGGGCGATGGTGGGCGCCAGGCTCACCGTGCCCGGCCTGCCGGAGGCCTGGCTCGCCGCGTACGACGGCCTCGGCGTCATCGACAATCTGGCGGGCGACGCCTATTACTACTTCAACCGCTTCGGCCTGCCCCGCGAGCCCGAAGAGCGGCGGCGCTGGGACGCGAACCGGTATCCACGAGGAGATCAGTAGGCAATGCGCGAGTGGCTTCAAGATCCGGCGACCAGGTCGCGGCTGCGCGGCAGCCTGTTCGCCGGGGCGATCGGCGACGCGCTCGGCGCGAAGACCGAGTTCGACTCGATCGACCGCATCCGTGAGATCGCCGGCCCCGCCGGGATCACCGACCTCATCCCCGCGTACGGCGGCGTCGGGCGGATCACCGACGACACCCAGATGACGCTCTTCACCCTCGAAGGCCTGATCAGGGCCCATGCCGCCGCCCGCCGGGAGCAAGGGACCTTTACTACCAGCCGGAGGCAGCAGGGGACCTTTGCTACCGCTGCTACCACCCCGCCAGTAGAGCAGTCGCTCCAACAGGCCTACCAGCGCTGGCTGCACACCCAGGGCATCCCGTGGGAGCGGGCCCGCGGCCCGAAGGACGCGAGCGCGGAACCGGACGGCTGGCTGATCACGAACCGCGAGCTGTTCAGCCGTCGCGCGCCCGGGCTCACCTGTTTCGGCGAGCTGGAGGCGTACGGCAGGACAGGCGTGCGCGTCGGCATGGACAGGCCGGTGAACAACTCGAAGGGCTGCGGCGGGATCATGCGCGCGGCACCGGTCGCGTTGTGGTCGGACGACCTCGCCGAGGTGTTCCGGCTCGGCGCCGAGAGCGCGGCGCTGACGCACGGTCACCCGAGCGGGTATCTCTCGTCGGGTGCCTTCGCGGTGATCGTGCGCGAACTGCTGGTGGGGAAACCGCTGCTCGACGCCGTCGCGACCGCGCGTACCGAGCTGGAGAAGTACCGGGGGCACGAGGAGCAGAGCGTCGCACTCGACCAGGCGCTCGCCCTGTCACGGGAAGGGGCCCCGACACCGGAGAAGCTCGAAACCCTCGGCCAGGGGAACATCGGCGAAACCGCGCTTTCGATGTCGGTCTACGTCGCGCTGACCACCACGGACGCTAACGCCGCGCTGCTCGCGTCGGTGAACCACAGCGGTGACAGCGACTCGACGGGGTCGATCTGCGGAAATCTCGTCGGCGCGATGTACGGCGAGGAAGCGCTCAACACGGACTGGCTCGCGAAGCTGGAGCTGGCCGAGGTGATCGGACGGCTGGCGGACGACGCGCTCGCGGAGTTCGGCGGGAGCGCACCGGGTGACGACCGGTGGTACGCCCGCTATCCGGCCCACTAGATTTACCTCCGGTTTGGGGTACTTGGGGAGGGGACACATAGTGCGTTACCGGGTTCAAGCGGCGGAGCGGCCTGATGGCCTGTACGCCGTCTGGGGGGACACCGTCTTCGCGGCCCAGCGGTCGACCGAAGACGGCACGCTGCTGCTCATCGCGCCGCCAGGGGAAGCGGCGCCCGAGGGCTTCGACCGCGACTGGAACGGCCGTCCGGCCAGGGTCGTGCTGAACGGCGAGGCGGGCGCGACCTTCAGCCTGCAGTCGTACGGCCGGTTCGACGACGAGCACTTCCAGATCGCGCCGAGCACCGGCGGCGACCTGACGTTGCGCTGGGCGGGCGAGGACGCGACCCGCGCGGCCGAACTGGGCCTGACGGACTTCTCGACCACGGCCGCACCGACGCGGCTGACGGCCTTGTGGCAGACCAGGCACGACTTCGTCGAGACGCCGGAATCCCGGCTGCAGCCGGGAACGGGCGATCAGGCCGCGCTGCTGCGCGCCATCGGCCGGACGCTGCTGCGGGTGCTGCCCGCCGGCTGGCAGCGGGTCGGCGCCCAGTTCCGGCAGGTCGGCGACTACTCCGAACTCGAGGTCCGCTCGGTCGGCGACGAGGGCAACGGCCCGGTGTCGGTGTCGATCGCGGCGCCGCCGGAGCTCGGTTCCCTGTTCGCGCGGCTGCGCGCGGCGATGCACCAGCCCGAGACCGGCACGTGGTTCCAGGGCACGTTCACGCTCGACTCGGAGTCGCACTTCGACTTCGATTTCGACGCCGACCAGGAACCGACGTGGCGGCTCGCGCCGAACGAGGGTGGGAAGCCGTCTCCGCGCGCGTACGCGACCGAGCTCGCGATCTTCCCGCGCGACCAGAAGCACGTCCCGGCCTGGCTTTCGGCCAAGGCCGGTCTGCCGCTCGACGTCGTGTTCCGGCACGCGCAGGTCGTCGACGCGCACAACGAGGGCGAACGCCCGGTCGTCAACCGGCCGCCGGTGCCGCCGGAGATGATGCGCGGCGTCCTGGACTATCTCTTCCGCTCGCCGGTGGCGCTGACCCGGCCGGGCCCGCAGCCCGACATCTTCACCCCGAACGGCCCGCCGGACGTGCCGAACGCCTTCCACACCGACGGCGTCTGGATCTGGCCCGCGGCCGTCCCGCACTACCTGCGGAAGTACGGGGTGCCGCCGGAGCCCGAGCTGGTCGAGCACATCCGGGCCGCCGGTTTCCGGCCGCCGCTGGTCGGCGAGCTGGTGCGGGCGACCGCCGAGGCGGAGATCGTCGGCAAACCGCGGCCGCCGCAGACCGCCGCGGATCTGCCGGACGAAAGTGCCCGCACCCGCGTCGAACGCGACGGCGAACCGGCCCGCGACATCCGGGCCGTCGAGGTACTGGACGTCCTGTACCAGCGGCTTGCCGAGCACGGCGTGGCGCCGACGGCCTACCGGATCGGCGCGAACGCGGTACCGGAGCCGGGGCTCTGGACCTTGCGCCGCACCGAAAGCGGCTGGGAGGTGTCGCGTCCGCCGACCGACGAGCCGGTGGCGTTCGCCAAGATCGAAGAGGCGGCGCGGTTCTTCCTCGGCACCCTGCTGCTGTATCCGGCACGGGCCGCGGTGGGCGCGAACGAGGAGGCCGACAACCCGGCCGACTGGCCGATCCTGCCGCTGCGCGGTGAGCCGCCGCTGAACTTCTTCCGGCGCAAGCGGATCGTCGTCCTCCCGGCGGGCACCACGGTGCAGCGGTTCGGGAACGAGACCGGGAACCTCGTGCACGCTGAATCGGCGCGGTTCATCGAGACGTCCCTCGCCGCGGACCGCGAACGGGAGCGCCGTCTCTACCGCGTCCTGCGGCCGCTGCGCGTGGTCACCGGCATCACCGCGCCGTGGAACGGGACGCCGGGCGGGGCCGTGGCCTACGTGCTGCCCCGGCCGATCGCCCAGCATCTCGAATCCGGCGCGCTTTCCCGCGTCTGACCACCCGCATTTCGTCCTCTGAATGCGATCAATCGCATTCAGAGGACGAAATGCAGGGCGCTAGAAGGCCTTCGCGACCAGCTCGTAGGACCGGGCCCGAGCGGCCGCGTCGTACACCGGTGCCGTCAGCATCAACTCGTCGGCACCGGTGGCCGCGGCGAGATCCTTCAGCGACCGCACCACCTTCTCCGGTCCGCCGTGCGCCTGTGCGGCGGTGAACTGCGCGATCAGCTCCTTAGACTCCGGCGTGAATTCGTGCGCGGCGGCCTGCTCCCTGGTCGGGAAGGCGAGGTCGCCGCCCTCGCCGTTGAGCAGGTACGACTTGATCACCGCGCACGGCCCGGCGACGTAGGCCGCTTCGGCGTCCGTGTCCGCACAGATGGTCTCGACGCAGAGGATCACGTACGGCTCTTCGCGCCATTGGGACGGCTTGAAGTTCTCCCGATACGCCTGCAAAACCTCGGCCGTGTTCTGCGGCCGGATGTGGTGTGCGACCGCGATCGGCAGGCCGAGCTCGGCGGCGAGACGGGCGCCGGCCGCACTTGAGCACAACAGCCACGGCTCCGGCGTCGGGACCTCGCCGGGCAGCACCCGGATTCCGCTCTCCCCGGCCAGATGTCTCAGCAATTCGGCGACGTCGGCGCGGTAGTCGTCGTCCGTCGCCGGATCCGCGCCCCGCCGCAACGCGCGGACGATCTTCTCGTCGAAGGTGCCGGGACCGCGCCCGACACCGAGATCGATGCGGCCGGGATGCAGCGCCGAGAGCGTCGCGAACTGCTCGGCGACCGCCAGCGGGGCGTGGTTCGGCGCCATCACCCCGCCGGAGCCGATCCGGATCGACGACGTCACCGCCGCCAGATGCGCGGCCAGCACCGGCGGCGAAGCCGTGGCGATGGCGGGCGAGCCGTGGTGCTCCGCGATCCAGACGCGGTGGTACCCCAGTTCCTCCAGTTTCGTGGTGACGGTGGCTGTCGAAGCGAGTACTTCGGTGGCCGCGCGGCCGTCCTCGACGATGGCGAGTTCGAGCGCGGAAAGCAGGATCCCCATACCCCCAACGTAGCCAAACTCAGGACGCGGTGATCAGCACCGCGGGCGACCACCAGTAGTCCGCGAGCGGCTCGATCCGGATGCCGGTGAAGCCCGCTTCCTTCAGCTGCGAAGCCCAATCTGTGGCGGGCTGCTCCCAGTTCGTCCGGCCCGTCCCGGGTTCGACGAGGCCGAGCAGGACCGGCAGCAGGAACCCCTGCGCCACCAGCGACGCCTCCTTGCCGTACTCCGCGATCCCGCGTTCGTAGCGCGTGACCAGGGAAAGCAGGTACTCGGCGGAGTCTTCGTCGTACTCGGGCACGTCGAATTCGGCCAGCACCAGACACGAGGTGCGGGGCCGCAGCGCCCGCAGGACCTCGGTGCGTTCGTCGGTCGGGATCGACTGGAGCGCGAAGGTCGACTGCGTCAGCTGCCACTGCTGGTCGTCGTCGCGGTCGAGGAACTCCTGCGCGGTGGCCTCCCAGGTGTGCAGGCCGCAAGTGCCGTCCAGATGCTTGCGCGTTTCCGCGAGCAGCGCGCTCGACGGCTCGACCAGATCGATCCTGCCCGGCTGCCGGTCCGCCTGTTCGAGGGCCGGGACGACGGCGAGCCCGTCTCCGCAACCGAGGTCGAGCAGGGAACCGACGGTGCCGTAGCGCCGGGCGAGCATCGCGCTGAGCTGCCGGTAGAGCTTGACGTTCCCGCCACCGCGGATGAACGCCGTGAACGCGGCCGGCCGGTCGTAGACGGCACCACCGCCGCCCTCGGTCAGGTATCGGTGCAGTTCGATGCCGAGCGTGGATCCGGCCCGCTCGGCGAGGTCCGCTGCCTTGGCCCGGTCACCGTCGCGGTACGCGGTGAGCGCTTCGGCCAGGACGTCCGTTTTCTTCATGTTCTCCTGTTTACCGTCAGAAAGGCACCCAAAGGGTGACTCTGGTGCCATTGCCCGGAGCCGACTCCACCCGCGCGGTCCCGCCGACCTCGTTCAGGCGGGCGGTGATGGACTCGCTGATGCCGAAACCGGCGGGCCGGGTGTCGAGGCTGAACCCGGCGCCGTGATCGCGCGTGATCACCGCGACGCCGCCTTCCTGCTCCTCGACCCGCACGACGACCTTGTCCGTCCCGGCGTGTTTGAGCGTGTTGCGCAGCGACTCGCGGACGGCGTCGCGGATGGCGATCTGCCGCACCTCGGAAAGCGTGTCGTCGTCGAGTTCGGCGATCACGAGCTGGGCACGCAGCCCGTCCCGCGCCATCTCCGCCGCCAGCGACGCGAGTTTCTCGCCCAGCGGCCGCGAACCGGCCTCCGACCGTTCCGAAGCCTCGTTCTCGATCGTCCGCCGCAGCTCCATCGACTGCGCCCGCGCCAGCCGCTGCACCTCGGCGAGCCGCGTGGACGGGTCGCCCTTGTTGGCCAGCGCGATCGCTTCGAGGGTCTGCAGCACGGAGTCGTGCAGCATCCGGTGCTGGCGGGCGCGTTCGGCGATCCGGCCGTTGCGGATGCCGTACGCGAGGGCGAGCCGGGTGCCGAGGCCGATCAGGACGAGGGCGCCGCTCGCCGTGAAGAGGACACCGAGGATCGACGGGAAGGTGGCCATGGCGTCGCCGGGCGCGGCGTGACCGGTGCCGAACACCGACGCGAGCATCCGCACCGGGAAACTCACGACGGCGAGCGCCGCGGCGGCGGGCATGCCCAGCGCCAGCGCCAGCAGCGCGACTTCACCGAGCAGGTGCTTGCCGGGCACCGCCATCGCCTCGGTGAAGACCGAAGCCGGCACCAGCGCGCCGACGGCCAGCGGCGCGAGCAGGGTGAACACGAGGTCGATCGCGAGCAGGCGGGCGGCGTGCTGCGGGCGGAACGGCGCCGAGCGCAGCATCCACCGGATCCCGTACAGCGAAAGCCCGACCGAGCCGAGCGCCGCCAGCCCGACCGGGCCGATCCCGATCATGCCGTGGGTGGAGACGTAGACGCCGAACGCGCCGGGCACCGCGAAAAGCCGGTAGACCAGCGGGACGAGGGCGACGTAGCGGGCGGCTCTGAGCAGCAGGTTGTCGCGATGAGCCGTGTCGATGGGACCGGACATCTGCTGGATCCGCCGCAGCGCGCGCATCGGTGTCGGGTCGCCGACCTCGTCCGACAGCTCGCTCGTCGCCGTCGCCAGCGCGGGCGCGCCACGACGCAGCAACGTCACCAGAAAACTGGGCGGCCGCTTCGCCATGGATTTTCCCCCTGCCCGGAGCACCGGCAGGAGTATCTCCGGTTCCGCCGTGTGGATCCAGAGACCAACGGGGTTTATCTCAGCCTATGCCGTTCTCGGCGGCCCACTTCTTCAATTCGGCCACCGCCTCGTCGTGCTCCAGCGGACCGCGGTCGAGCCGCAGTTCCTTCAGGTGCTTCCACGCCTTGCCGACGTCCGGCCCCGGCTTGAGGCCGAGGATCCGCATGATCTCCTCGCCGTTGAGGTCCGGCCGGACCCGGTCGAGGTCCTCCTGCGCCTGGATCGCTTCGATCCGCCGCTCGAGGTCGTCGTAGGTCGCCTGCAGTGCTGCCGCCTTCTTGCGGTTGCGCGTGGTGCAGTCGGCGCGCACGAGCTTGTGCAGCCGGGGCAGCAGGTCGCCGGCGTCGGTGACGTAGCGCCGCACCGCCGAATCCGTCCATTCGCCCTTGCCATAGCCGTGGAACCGCAGGTGCAGGAACACGAGCTGGCTGACGTCCTGGACGATCTCCTTCGAGAACTTCAGCGCCCGCAAACGTTTGCGCGCCATCTTGGCGCCGACGACCTCGTGGTGGTGGAAGCTCACGCCGCCGCCGGGCTGGAACTCGCGCGTCGCGGGCTTGCCGACGTCGTGCAGGAGCGCCGCGAGCCGCAGGATCAGATCCGGCTCGGAGGTCGGTTCGTGCGACTTCTCCAGGTCGATCGCCTGCGCCAGCACGGTCAGCGAGTGCTGGTAGACGTCCTTGTGCTGGTGGTGCTCGTCGATCGCCAGCCGCATCCCGGGCACTTCGGGGAGCACGCGATCGGCGAGGCGGGTGTCCACCAGCAGCTCGATACCGGGCCGGGGGTCGTCCGCGAGCAGCAGTTTCGACAGCTCGGTCTGGACGCGCTCGGCGGTGATCCGGTCGATCTCCTCCGCCATCGACGCCATCGCGTCGACCACGCGCGGCGCCGCGGTGAACCCGAGCTGCGCGGAGAACCGCGCGGCCCGCAGCATGCGCAGCGGGTCGTCGGCGAAGGACTCCTGCGGGGTCGCGGGCGTGTCGAGCACCTTGTCCTGCAGTGCCTGAAGGCCGCCGTGCGGATCGACGAAGGTCTTGTTCGCGAGGTCGATCGCCATCGCGTTGACCGTGAAGTCGCGGCGGAGCAGGTCGCCCTCGATGCTGTCGCCGAAGGTGACCTCGGGGTTGCGGCCGACGCGGTCGTAGCTGTCGGCGCGGAACGTGGTGATCTCCAGGGTCATGCCCTGTTTCGTCACGCCGACGGTGCCGAACGCGATGCCGACGTCCCAGACCGCGTCGCCCCAGGCGCTGACGATCTTGAGCACCTGGTCCGGCCGGGCGTCGGTGGTGAAGTCGAGGTCGCTCGACAGCCTGCGGAGCATCATGTCGCGGACGCTGCCGCCGACCAGGTACAGGCTGTGTCCCGCCTTCGCGAAGAGCTTCGCGAGCTCGTCCGCCAGCGGGGAGATGCGCATCAGCTCCGTCACAGCGTTCTGCATCGCAGTGCTCTTCCCCGCAATCGCCTGTCCGGCGACCACCTTGTTCACGACAATCCCACCACGATTTGGATGTACTACTACGGCCCGGCCCAACACGGGCACGGTGAGCCAGCGTACCCGTACCGCCGTTTGCTCTAGCATCGCAGCATGTCTGGATCAGCCGGCCGCTCCGGCGCTTCGAAGCCGGGCCGCCGGCGGAGGCGCAGGCGGGGGCGGCGGCTGACCACGGTCGACGAAACCTCGGCCGGCGGACTCGTCGTCGACGCCGAACGGGCGAACGCCGCGCTGATCGGGCGGCTCGACCGGCACGGCAGACTGCTGTGGTCGCTGCCGAAGGGCCACATCGAGGACGGTGAGACGCATGAGCAGACGGCGGTGCGCGAGGTGAAGGAGGAGACCGGCATCTCGGCGCGCGTCCTGCAGCCCCTCGGCACCATCGACTACTGGTTCGTGGCCGAGCGACGGCGTGTGCACAAGACGGTGCACCATTTCATCCTGGAATCCACCGGCGGCGAACTTTCGGACGAGGATGTCGAGGTGACCGAGGTCGCCTGGGTACCGCTCGCCGACCTGGAGACCAAACTCGCCTACTCCGACGAGCGCAAGCTGGTCCGGAAGGCCAAAGAACTCTTCGCGCAGCAACAGCACACCGCCGAGGGAGCACCTGAGTGAAGCGGCTTGCCGCCACTGTCCTGTCGATCCTGTTCCTGGCCATGGCCGCCTCGCCCGTCGCGGTCGCGCAGGCACAGGAACAGCCCCGGCTGCGCGTGGACCTCGACCAGCTGAACCCCCGCGTGATCGGCACGAACTCGGCTTCGCTCACGGTCACCGGCCGCGTCACCAACATCGGCGACCGGCGGATCAGCAAACTCGGCGTCCGGCTGCAGCTGGGCACCAGGCTGCAGAGCGAGCAGCAGATCGGCGACGTCCTCGCCGGTGACAAGTTCAAAGATCTCGGTGCGACCGAGTTCGTCGACCTCGAACCGGACGAACTGGAGCCGGGGCAGAGCGCCGCGCTGAACCTGTCCGTCCCGCTCGGACAGTCGTCGAAACTGCAGTTCCCGAGGCCCGGCGTGTATCCGCTGCTGGTCAACGTCAACGGCACCCCGGATTTCGGCGGCCCCGAACGGCTGGCGGCGGTCACCCTGCTGATGCCGGTGCTCGGCGTCCCCGGCAGGGCCCCCGCGTCACGTCCCACGTCGGCGCCGTCCACGAGCCTGCTGTGGCCGATCGCGAACAGCACCGTGCACGTCGTCTCGTCCCCGCTCGGCGGCCCGCTGACCCTGGCGGACGAACGGCTCGCCGGTGAACTGGCCGCGGGTGGCCGTCTCGACTCGCTGGTCGAAGCGGCGCGGGCGGCCGAGGCCGACACGAAGGTCTCGTCGTCGTTGTGCCTGGCCATCGACCCCGACCTGGTCGCGACCGTCGACGGGATGACCCGCGGCTACCAGGTCTCGGGCGGCGCTCCCGGCAAGGGCGTCGAGACCGCGAAGAACTGGCTCGGCAGGCTGAAGGCGCTGGTCGCGGGCCGGTGCGTGGTCACCCTCCCGTTCGCCGACGCCGACCTCACCGCGCTGACGAAGGTCCGCGCGGGCGACGCCACCGACACCGCGCTGATGGCGAGCGCGCTGGGCGGCGCCGGGACGATCAAGAACCTGCTCGGCATCCAGCCGCAGGACGGCGTGCTCTGGCCGGGCGGCGCCCTCGATTCGCAGACCGTCGAAGCGATCGGCAAAGCCGGCGTCAAGACGGTGCTGACCGATTCGGGCAAGCTCCAGTCCGGCTCGCCGCTTTCGGGCGGGGTGTCGATCGAGGGAACGGACCTGCGCGCGCAGCCGATCGACGCGCTGATCTCGTCCGCGCTGAACGGCTCGGGCTCCACGCAGAACGGGCTCGGCGCCATCGCCTTCCGGGCGGGGCTCGGCGGGCAGTCCGAGGGACCGGCACGCTCGCGGCTGCTGATCGCGCCGCCGCGGCACTGGGCCGCGAGCGGCACGGAACTCACCACGTTCCTGGAGCGGATGGGTGACTTCTACACCGCCGGTCTGATCAAGGCCACGCCGTTGCCCGAACTGCTCGGCGACGGCCCGTCCGGGACGGCGTCGGTCAACTACGACCCGCAGGATCTGACGGCCGCGACCAGCGGTGACGTCACCGCGAAGATGTCCCAGATCGACAACGAGACGCTGGGCCTGTCGTCCGCGATGACGATGGATGCCACCAAACGAGTGAATCCGGCCGACGTGATCGCCCCGGTCCGATTCGCCCTCATCCGGGCCGCGTCGACCTCGTGGCGCGGCGCGGACGCCGCGATCGTCACCGCCAACGCCCGCGGCGACCTCGAAGCGATCCGCAGCCAGGTCACCGTGGAGCGGCCGAAGCAGACGATCGCGCTGGCCTCCGGCGCGTCGCCCCTGCCCGCGTACATCACCAACGGCCTTCCGGTCGGCGTCAACGTCCGCACCGTGCTCAAGAACAACGTGGGCCTGCGTCCCACCGAAGCCGTCCCGGAGCGGACCGTCCCGGCCAACGGCGCCATCAACCAGCTGCTGCCGGTCGAGGCGCTGCGAGCCGGCCGGTTCAGCGTCGACGTGGCGCTGACCACGCCCGACGGGACCCCGCTCGGTTCCGACGCGCGGTTCGAGCTGACCTCCACGGAGTACGGCGCGATCACCATCATCATCACCATCACCGCGGCGGGTGCGCTGCTGCTCCTGTCGTCCCGGCGGATCTACCGGAGGATCAAGGACTCGCGGGCCGATCGGACGAACGAAACCGCCCCACGTGTGACCGAGGACGCACAGGTTTAAGTGTTTCCGGCCGTTCCCGATTACCCTGGGTCGAACGATGCCGCCGGGCA
Organism: Amycolatopsis sp. CB00013; assembly: GCF_001905755.1. NCBI lineage: Bacteria > Bacillati > Actinomycetota > Actinomycetes > Pseudonocardiales > Pseudonocardiaceae > Amycolatopsis > Amycolatopsis sp. CB00013. The sequence continues at coordinate 1,384,476 of NZ_LIWC01000002.1, forward strand.
TCACGTAGTCGAGCACCGAGGATTGGGCGCACGTTGGAAAGAGAGCCGGGTGTACCGCCCGAGCGTGCAGGCCGTCCCCGGCGCGAAGGTACTCCGCCACCGCCCCGCCGTACCGACGGACCGGCACGCCGTCCGGAGCGTCGTCAGCCGCCCCCGCAGCAGCCCCCGCCCGAACGCGGTGAGCGCCCGCGGCGGGCCGTGCCGCCGCCTCCCCAGCAGCCACCGCCGGACGGCCGCCGCCAACGGGTGGCGGGCCGCCCCGACGACGAGACGCGACGGCTGAGGCCACCACCCCAGGGCGCGCCGCCGCGGAAAGCGCCCCCCGGTCAGGGGACGCCGCCTCCGCCGACCCGTCGGCAGCCGGTGCCGCCTCCGCAGGGGCCGCCGCTGCCGCAGCCGTCGCAGAACCAGGCACCGCGCCGACCGGCACCTTCCCAGGCGCCGCAGGCCCTCCATCAGACACCGCCCCCGCCGCATCGCGGGCGCCGCCAGCCGCCACCGGTCCGCCCGTGGCAGGTCGACCGGCGCGACGAAGCCGACGCGACGCGGTTCATCCCGCGCACCCCCGGTGTCCCGATGGGTTCGCGCTGGCCGGTCGCCGACCCCGACGTCCTCCGCCCGTACGACCAGCTCGCCACGCAGGTCATGCCGGCGATCAAGGACGCGCCGCTGGTCAAACCGCGGCCGGGGGACACCGGCGAACAGGATGTCGCCGCCCCGGCGAAGGCGCCGTCGCTCGCGAAGTCCAGCGGCCGGATGGCGATCGCGTCGCTCATCAGCCGCATCACCGGCTTCGCGTGGAAGCTGCTGCTGGTCGCGGCCATCGGCGCCCAGGTGGAGAACGACTCGTTCAACGTCGCCAACACCATGCCGAACATCATCTTCGAACTGCTGATGGGCGGCGTGCTGTCGAGCCTCGTGGTCCCGCTGCTCGTGCGGTCGCAGGACGACAAGGACGGCGGCGAGGCCTACACCCAGCGGCTGGTCACGGTGGCGGGCACGTTGCTCGTCGTCGGGACGACGATCGCCGTGGTCGCGGCGCCGCTGATCACCAAGCTCTACGTCGACGACAAGGGCCAGGCGAATCCCGAGCTGGTCACCGCGTTCGCGTATCTGCTGCTGCCGCAGATCTTCTTCTACGGCGTGTTCGCGCTGCTCTCGGCGGTGCTGAACGCGAAGAACATCTTCGGCCCGACGGCGTGGGCGCCGGTGATCAACAACCTCGTCGTCATCTTCACGATCCTCGTCGTGTGGATCATGCCGGGGAACATCTCCACCGATCCGGTGTCGATCACCGACCCGAAGCTGCTGACCCTGGGCATCGGCGTGACCTCGGGCATCGTGGCACAGTCGGTGCTGCTGATCCCGCCGCTGCTGCGGTCCGGGTTCAAGTTCAAATGGCGCTGGGGCATCGACAAGCGCATGAAGGAGTTCGGCGGGCTCGCGCTGTGGACCGTCGGCTACGTCGCGGTCAGCCAGGTCGGCTACACGATCACCACCCGCGTGCTGACCAGCGGTTCGCAGGGCGGTGTGACCGCGTACAGCAACGCGTGGCTGCTCTTCCAGCTGCCGTACGGCGTCATCGGTGTCTCGCTGCTGACCGCGATCATGCCGCGGATGAGCCGCGCGGCCGCCGACGGCGACCACAAGAAGCTGATCGGCGACCTCTCCTACGCGTCGCGGATCTCGACGGTGATGCTCGTGCCGATCTCCGCCGTGATGACCGTGGTGGGCGGTTCCGTCGGTATCGCCCTGTTCACCCTGGGCAAGGGCACGGTCGAGGACGCGTCGCGGATGGGCGAGGCGCTGGCCATCTCGGCGTTCGCGCTGCTGCCGTACGCGCTGGTCATGCTGCAGATGCGGGTGTTCTACGCGATGAAGGACGCGCGGACGCCGGTACTGATCATGATCGTGATGACCGTGGTCAAGGTGCCGCTGCTGTACCTGTGCCCGGCGCTGCTGTCGCCGGACAACATCGTGCTCGGCGTGATGATGGTCAACGGCCTCACGTTCGTCGTCGGCGCGATCCTCGGTCAGGTCTGGCTGTGGGTGACCCTCGGAAACCTCCGGAGCAAGCGAGTGCTCGGGGTGATCCTCTTCACGGTCGTCGCGAGTGTGCTCGGGGTCGGCGCGGCCTGGCTCGCCGGGCAGATCGTGCCTGACTCGTTCGGGCCTACTTTTCATGCCTGGGTGAAACTTCTCCTGCAGACGGTGGTCGGGATCGCGGTGTCGTTCGGCGTGCTCATCGCCCTGAAGGTGGAGGAATTGAAGCCCGCCACGGCGAGGATCACCCGGTTGATCAAGCGCGGATAACGATTCACGTACGGATGGCGCGCGTTCACGGGTCGTATTCTGGGTACCCTCGGGGCGGGAGCTACGCGGGAGAGTGCGGTGGATACGAGACGGAGCGAACAGGCAGGGGAGGCGAGCCAGGTGGGCATCCGGGCCCAAGGCGGGTCGCTGGCCCCTGGCCGGGTCGTCGGTGACGGCCGGTATCGCCTGCTCGCACAGTTCGGGGTGGACGAACGGGCGGCGGCGCATCTTTGGCGTGCCCGCGACGGGCAGCTGAAGCGGGATGTCGCGCTGACGCTGCTGGTCGGCGACCCCGCGGACGCGGAAGCCGCCCGGCTCGCGCGCCGGACGCTGGAGCGTGCCGCGCACGCCTCGAAGTTCGGCCACGGCGGGGTCGCGCGTGTCCTCGACGTGCTCAGCCTCGGCAGCGGCGTCACCTCGAGCGAAGGTCTGCTCGGTGTCGTCGTGGCGGAATGGACCAAGGGCAGCGACCTGGTCGACCTCGTGGCGCAGCGTCCGGTGGCGCCCGCCGCTGCGGCCCGGATGGTGCAGGCGCTGGCGGAAGCCGTCGACCACGCCCATCAGAACGGTCTCGTCCTCGGCCTCGATCACCCGCAGCGTCTGCGGCTCACCCCGGACGGCGCGCTGAAGCTCGCCTTCCCGGGCCCGCTGCCCGAGGCGACCCTTCGCGACGACGTCAAGGCGCTCGGCGCCGTGCTGTACCTGCTGCTGACCGGTCGTTGGGCCCTTCCCGGCGGTCCGGCCGCGATCCCGGCGGCGCCGCACGCGCCGACCGGACGCGTCATCCCGCCGCGTTCGCTGGTCCCGACCGTGCCGGTCGAGCTGTCCTCGCTCGCCGTCCGCACCATCGAGGACGGCGGCCACGGCGGCATCCGCACCAGCGCGGCCATCCTGCGCGTGCTGGACCAGGTCGCCGAAGCCGAAGAGCGCACCCAGCTGATCAAGGCGGTCGGCGAGGAAGAGGCCGTCGCCGAATCGGACGGCACCGTCTGGACGACGAAGAAGCCGGTCAAGGACGTCGCGCGGCGCAAGAAGCTGGCGTTCGGCGTGACCGTGCTGGTCGTCGCGACCGTGGTCATCCTCGCCTGGGGCGGGATGATGCTGATCAACCTGTTCCAGGGTGAGTCGAAGTCGAGCGGCCCGAAGATGAACGTCGCCGCGTCCTCTTCCCAGGTCGCGCCGCCCTCGGGCGAGCAACAACCGCCGCCCGCGCAGAAGCCGCCGGCACCCGCGGTGGGTGCGGCGGTGAAGCCGTCGGCCGTGGCCGTCTACAACCCGGGCAGCAAGGGCGACAGCCCCGGCAAGGCCAGGAACGCCACCGACGGCGACGCGGTCACCTCGTGGAAGACCGACCAGTACGACGAGCAGTTCCCGGTGCTCAAGGACGGCGTCGGGCTGGTCGTGACCTTCAAGGACCCGATCAACCTCAGCCAGGTCAAGATCGACGCGGCGAGTGCCGGTTCGAAGGTCGAGATCCGCTCCGCCGACAAGAAGAACCCGAAGCTCGACGAGACGAAGGTCGTCGGGAGCGGGGACCTCGCGGCCGGCGAATCGACCATCGCGTTGCAGCAGCCTCAGCAGGGTCAGTACTTCATCATCTGGATCACTCAGCTGGGTGAAGATGACAAGGGAAAGTTCATCACCGAACTCAAAGAGCTGACCTTCCTGCCTGCGGGGTGACGTCAGACACCGGGTCAGTAGGCTCTCCCGGGTGACAGCTGCAGCTCCCACGGACGCGGATCTCATAGCGGCGCATGCCGCTGGAGACCCGCACGCGTTCAGTGAACTGGTCCAGCGACATCGAGACCGCATGTGGGCGGTAGCCCTGCGCACCTTGCGGGATCCGGAAGAAGCCGCGGACGCCCTGCAGGACGCCTTCATCTCCGCGTTCCGAGCAGCGGGCAACTTCAGAGCGGAATCGCAGGTCACGACGTGGTTGCACCGCATCGTCGTGAACGCGTGCCTCGACCGCATCCGGCGGGGCAAGGCCAGACCGACCGTCCCGCTGCCCGAGACCGGGCAGTTCAACGAGCCCGCCTCGCCGCGCGACTCGATGTCCGAACGCGAGACGAGCCTGGTCGTGAAGGAAGCCCTCGACCAGCTCCCCGAAGAACAACGTGCCCCGATCGTGTTGGTCGACGTCGAGGGATACTCCGTCGCCGAGACGGCGAAGATGCTCGGCATCGCCGAAGGCACGGTCAAGAGCCGGTGTGCCCGAGGTCGCGGAAAGCTCGCGAAGGTTCTCGGACATCTACGGAACCCCGATGCTATTGCGAACGTCCCAACTCACGAAAGCAAACGAGAGCGCGCTACCCCGCAACGGGGTGCCAGGCGTCCTCAGGGCACGCCGGGTGACGGGGAGGGACGATGACAGACGAGAGCAGGGGGATCGGTGGGACCGTCGGTCCACCGTGGTCTGTCGATGTGCTCGCCGACCTGCACGCAGGTGTGCTGGACGAGCGTGAGGCGGCCGAACTGTGGCCGTTGGTGAACGCCGACCCCGAAGCACTGGCGATCATCGAAGCACTGGAAGCGACCACGGCCGACCTCGCGGAACTCGCGAACGAGCCGGTCGCGCCGATGCCGGCGGAATACGCGGCACGGATCGACGCCGCGCTGGCCGCCGAAATGCGGGCGACGCCTGCGTTTCAAGGCGCATCTGAAAGGCAGCAGGAACAGGTCGCCCCGGTGGTGGACCTCGCGGCCGCACGGCGGCGGCGGAACAAGCGGATCGGCTGGGGCGCCGGGATAGCGACCGTGGCCGCGGCGGCCATCGCGGCCGTGGCGATCGTCGTCCCGACCACCCGTGAGCCGGATTCGGGCGGTATCGCCCAGCCCGCGCCTTCGGCTCCTTCCGGACCTTCGCTCGGCGGAGACGGCGGCGGGGCCGAGGCCCTCGTCGGCAAGGCGATCGGCGTCCGCGACTTCGGCTCGCTGAAGACCGAAGAGCGTCTCGACGCCTGTATCGCCGCGGCCGGAATGGACGCCGACGTGCGCCCCGAGGGCATCCGGCCGGTGAACGTCGCGGGCAAGGACGGCGTGATGGTGATCTACACCACAGGAAAACTCGCCCAGTTCCGCATCGTCGCCTTCGGTGCCGACTGCGGTCCGGGCAACCCTTCGGTCCTCTTCGACAAAATCATCGGACCGAAGTAACCGGCCGAAACCTCACTGGTCCCTCGCTCCCCACCAGCCCCAATCCGGGGGGAGCGGGGGACCTTTGCTACCACGCTAGGTTTTCTAGCGGCGCTAGAGGTCGGATCTCCGCTGTGGCGCAAGGCAGGAGAAAGTAGCGCCGGTCACCCCGGGAACACCGGCCCTTACGATCGTGTTGAGCCTGGTGAACAGGTCACTACGAGCGGAGGTCACGGGTGGCTGCCGAGGAGATCAGGAACCTGATCATTGTGGGATCGGGTCCTGCGGGATACACCGCCGCTGTCTACGCGGCACGAGCGCAGCTCGAACCGCTGGTGTTCGAGGGCACTCAGTTCGGCGGTGCGCTGATGACGACGACCGAGGTCGAGAACTTCCCCGGCTTCCGCGAAGGCATCCAGGGTCCCGACCTCATGGAAGAGATGCGCGAGCAGGCGAAGCGTTTCGGCGCCGACCTGCGCCAGGAGGACGTCGAGTCCGTCGAGCTGACCGGTGACGTCAAGTACGTCGTCGCGAACGGCAAGCGCTACGCGGCCCGCGCGGTCGTGCTCTCGATGGGTGCCGCCGCCCGCTATCTGAACGTGCCCGGCGAGCAGGAGCTGCTCGGCCGCGGTGTTTCGGCCTGCGCCACTTGCGACGGCTTCTTCTTCCGCGACCACGACATCGTGGTCGCCGGCGGCGGCGACTCCGCGATGGAGGAGGCGACCTTCCTGACGAAGTTCGCCAAGTCCGTCACGATCGTCCACCGTCGCGAGGAGTTCCGCGCCTCCAAGATCATGCTGGAGCGTGCCCGCGAGAACGAGAAGATCAAGTGGGCGCTCAACAAGCAGATCACCGGGGTCGAGGGTGAGGGCAAGGTCGAGGGCCTGACACTCAAGGACACGGTGACTGGCGAGGAGTCCAAGCTCGACGTGACCGGGTTCTTCGTGGCGATCGGGCACGACCCGCGCAGCGAACTGGTGCGCGGTCAGGTGGACCTCGACGAGGACGGCTACGTGCTCACCCAGGGCCGGACCTCGTACACGAACCTTCCCGGTGTCTTCGCGGCGGGCGACCTGGTCGACCGCACGTACCGGCAGGCGATCACCGCCGCCGGCTCGGGCTGCGCGGCCGCCATCGATGCAGAACGATGGCTGGCGGAGCACGCCGGTGTCGAGACCGCCCAGGAGACGCCTGAGCTGGTCGGCGGCGGCTACGGCGCCTCCACCAACTGACTTTCCCCCAGCCCGTTCACCACCCAGAAGGAGACACCATGGCCAACACCGTGACGGTGACCGACAAGACGTTCGTCGACGACGTGCTGACGAGCGAGAAGCCCGTCCTGGTCGACTTCTGGGCGACCTGGTGCGGCCCGTGCAAGATGGTCGCCCCGGTGCTCGAGGAGATCGCGGCGGAGAACGGCGAGAAGCTGACCATCGCGAAGCTCGACATCGATGCCAACCCGAACACTGCGCGTGACTACCAGGTGATGTCGATCCCGACGCTGATCCTGTTCCAGGGTGGCAAGCCGGTGAAGCAGATCGTCGGCGCCAAGCCGAAGGCCGCGCTGCTCTCGGACCTCGCCGACGTCCTCTGATCTCGCGTTTCACCTGCCGAAACCCGGGGCCCGCCCAGGCTCCGGGTTTCGTCGTTCTCCGGAATGGGTAAAACTCCCTGTTACGGGAACGCCTGGACGAGTTCCACGAACGGCGACTTGACGCACCGGCCGGGCCTCCGCGCTCACCGAGAGTTCACAGGGCACAATAGAGCACCGGGGTTCGCCCCGCAGGGTTTTCATAGTCGTGCATCGAGCTCGATCGGTGCCCCAAAGGGAAGAGCGAGGAGTGCATGCGGGTACTCCGCCGCGGTGACGCCGGACCGGACGTCGCCGAGATCAGGTCCACGCTGGCGGCGATGGAGCTGCTCCCGCCGGTGACCGAATCCGGGGAGTACGAGGTCTTCGACACGGCGATGGAACACGCCGTTCGAGCGTTCCAGCAGCGCCGTGGGCTCATCACCGACGGTCTGGTGGGTCCGGCGACCTATCAGGCGCTTCGCGGCGCGGGCTTCCATCTGGGCAGCCGCCCGCTGACCTACATGTTCTCCGCCCCCATGCAGGGTGACGACGTCTTCGCGCTCCAGGAGCGGCTGACCGAGCTCGGTTTCGACGCCGGCCGCCCGGACGGGCATTTCGGCCCGCAGACCGAACGCGCGCTCAAGACCTTCCAGCGGGACATGCGCCTGGTCGCCGACGGTATGTGCGGCCCGGCCACCATCCGTGAGCTGCACCGGCTCTCGTCGCCGCGTGCCCGCGGCGGCCGCCCCGTTTTCCTGCGTGAGCAGGAGCAGGTGCGGCAGGCGGGCCCCCGGCTGCGCGGCAAGCGCATCGTGATCGACCCGGGTCACGGCGGTGAGGACCTCGGTGTCGTCGCGGGCGGCCTGCGTGAGGCGGATATCGCCTGGGACCTGGCGCGGCGGCTCGAAGGCCGGATGCAGGCCACCGGTATGGAGGCACTGATCTCGCGCGGCCCGAACCAGAGCCCGACCGAGGGCGACCGGGCGAAGTTCGCGAACGAGGCGGGCGCGGACCTGTTCCTTTCGCTGCACAACGACAAGAACCCCTCGCCCAAGGCGCAGGGGGTCGCGAGCTTCCACTTCGGCACCGGCAACGGCACCACGTCGACCGTCGGCGAGCTGCTGGCGGGTTTCATCCAGCGTGAGCTTGCCGCCCGCACCGGCATGCTCGACTGCCGCACGCACTACAAGACCTGGGAGATCTTCACCCGTACCCGCTGCCCGGCGGTGCGGATCGAGATCGGCTACCTGACCAACCCGGAAGACAGCCGCAAACTGGCGGACCCGGCTTTCCGCGACGTCGTCGCCGAAGGCATCCTGGTCGCCGTGAAGCGGCTGTATCTGCTCGGCGAAGGGGACCAGCCGACCGGCACGTTCACCTTCGCGGACGTCCTGGCCCACGAACTCGCCAAAGCGGAGTAGCCAGTCCTCCACACCCGCACGCGGGCGCACATCCCTCTGCCGACGCCCTCGGCACAACCGGTTGTGTGCCCCCTGGGCCGACCACGCCACCCCTAGATCCACCCGGCGCGCAGCCCCCGCCCTTCCCGGGGGGCGTCCCCAGGTCCAGCCTACCCATCCACAGATTTTCCACCGCTCCTAGCAGCGATCTGTGGATAACTCGGCGGGTTACCCACAGCTGTCCCCAGGCCGGGGGATGGCTGCTGCGCGCGCTCGAAAACTCTGCTAAACGACGCCGGCGGAGAAGATCAGGCGCGGCCCAGGCTCGGCTCGGCCGTCGTGATGGAGACCTGGCCCAGCAGCCGTTCGAGGGCCGCTTCCACGTCTTCCTTCCACGAAATCGCCGACCGCAGTTCCAGTCGCAGCCGCGGCCACCGCGGATGCGGCCGCACGGTCTTGAACCCGACGCTCTGCAGGAACGCCGCGGGCAGCACACAGCTGTGCCCGCCGTCCGGATCGGTCTCGTCGGGCTTGGCGTCGCCGAACGCTTCGATCGCGCGGACACCGCGTTTGGTCAGATCCTTCGCGACCGCCTGCACCAGCATCCGGCCTAGTCCGCCGCCTTGGAATTCGGGAAGCACCTGGAAGGCGGTCAGCAGGACCGCGTCCGGGCCGGGAGGCGAAGTCGGGAAGGCCAGCGAGCGCGGCACGGCGTTCGGCGGCGCGTAAAGCACGAAACCGACGGGCAGGGTGTCGCTGTAGACGATCCGGCCGCAGGAACCCCACTCCAGCAGCACGCTGGAGACCCAGGCTTCCTTTTCGACCTCGGTCGCGCCGTATTCCTCGGCCTGCGCCTTCATATGCGGCGCCAGCTCCCAGTACACGCAGCGGCGGCAGCTCTTGGGCAGGTGCTCGAGGTTGTCCAGGGTTACGCCCACGACGCGACGCGACACAGACAAACCTCCCTGAATGACGACACCCGACGCAGCCTTGTCCCGAGCAGGGCTCACCGAAGGGGTCCAGACCGAGGATAGGCCGATGTGATGAACACCGGAAGGCCAGGGCCCCTAGAGGGAGGGTGGTTACACTCGATGGAACTACCAGTCGGTAGCGACTATGTCCACTTCGAAGCACGGGTGAAGCGCCTGATGACCGAGAATCGCCCTGTCCGGCCGGAGCCCGGCCGCCACAACCTCGACCCTCATCTCGACCGCTACGCCGCGCGTACGGCCGGAATGACTGCTTCCGAGATCAGGGCCTTGTTCGCGGTGGCCAGTCGCCCCGAAGTGGTATCGCTCGCCGGCGGGATGCCGAACCTCGCCGCGCTCCCGCTGGACACGCTGTCCGCGCAGGTCGGCGAGCTCATCGCCGAAGACGGCCTGGTCGCGCTCCAGTACGGCTCCGCGCACGGCGTCCCCGCCCTGCGCGAGCAGATCTGCGAAATCATGGCCCTCGAAGGCATCAAGGCCCACCCGGACGACGTCGTCGTGACGGTCGGCTCCCAGATGGGGCTCGACATGGTCACCCGGCTGTTCTGCGATCCGGGCGACGTCATCATCGCCGAAGGCCCGTCGTACGTCGGCGCGCTCGGCTCGTTCGCCGCGTACCAGGCGGACGTCGTCCACGTCGCGATGGACGACCACGGCCTGGTCCCCGAGGGGCTGCGCGCCGCGCTCGCGGAAACGCGGAAGGCCGGCCGCCGGGTCAAATTCCTCTACACGATCCCGAACTTCCACAACCCCGGCGGCGTCACGCTGGCCGTCGAGCGGCGGGCGGAGATCGTGGAGATCTGCCGCGAGAACGACATCCTCATCGTCGAGGACAACCCGTACGGTCTGCTCGGCTTCAGCGGTCAGACGTACCCGGCGCTCCGCTCGATCGACCCCGACAACGTCGTGTACCTGGGCTCTTTCTCGAAGACCTTCGCCTCGGGCCTGCGGGTCGGCTGGGTGCTCGCACCGCACGCCGTCCGGGAGAAGCTCGTGCTCGCGGCCGAGTCCGCGACGCTTTGTCCGCCTACGCTTAACCAGTTGATCGTGTCGCGATACCTCTCGACTCACGACTGGATGGGTCAGATCAAGACCTTCCGCGAAAACTACCGGGAGCGCCGGGACGCGATCCTGTCCGCGCTCGAACAGCACATGCCCGCCGGCTGCAGCTGGACCAAACCCGACGGCGGTTTCTACGTCTGGATGACCGTCCCCGAAGGCGTGGACACGAAGGCGATGCTGCCGAGAGCCGTCACGGCCCGGGTCGCATACGCCTCCGGAACCGGTTTCTACGCCGACGGTTTCGGCAGCAGACAGCTTCGTCTTTCCTACTGCTACCCGACGCCCGAACGGATCCGCGAAGGCGTCCGGCGGCTTGCCGCGGTGCTCGAGTCCGAAATGGACCTGGCGCGTACCTTCGGTAACGCGAGCCCACGCTCGATCTCGGGGCCGCAGAACCCCTCTCCGGACACGGTCTGATCGACCGGACGTCCCCAAGCACAAAAGGAGTCCCGGTGGTCGACCGCACCGTTGCCGTACTCGCAGGCGGCCTTTCCCACGAACGCGACGTCTCTCTACGCTCCGGGCGCCGGCTCTCGGTCGCGTTGCGGGCGGAGGGCCTCGTCGTCGAAGAGTGGGACACCGACGCGGGTCTGCTCGAACGTCTTCGCACCCAGCGGCCCGACGCGGCCATCGTCGCCCTTCACGGTGGTGAAGGGGAGAACGGCGCGGTGCAGACGATCCTGGAGATGCTCGACGTGCCTTACGTCGGCACCAGTTCGCAGGGCTGCCGCCGCGCGTGGGACAAGCCGACGGCCAAGGCGCTCGTCGCCGACGCGGGCTTCACCACGCCGGACTGGGTGGTGCTGCCGCACAGCACGTTCCGCGAGCTCGGCGCGCAAGCCGTCCTGGACTCGATGGTCGACACGCTGGGGCTGCCCATGATCCTGAAGCCCGACCAGGGCGGATCGGCGCTGGGCGCCCAGGTCGTCAAGGACGCCGCCGAAATGCCCGGTGCGATGGTCGGCTGCTTCGCTTACGGCGACACCGTCCTCGCCGAGAAGTTCGTTTCGGGCGTCGAAGTGGCCGTCACGGTCATCGAAGGCGAAGAGGGACCCGAAGCCCTGCCCGCGGTCGAGATCGTGCCTGAGAGCGGCGTGTACGACTACACGGCCCGCTACACCGCCGGGCTGACCGATTTCTTCACCCCGGCGCGGATTCCTGATGACGCCGCCAAGGCGGTCGGTGAGCTGGCCGTCGCCGTGCACCGGCAACTCGGCCTTCGCGACATCTCCCGCACCGACGCGGTGATCACCGAAGACGGCACGGTCCACTTCCTCGCGGTGAATCCCTCGCCGGGTCTCACTGAGACGTCGATCGTGCCGGTGGCGATCGAAGCGGCCGGTTCCACCCTCGGCTCGGTCTTCGCCGGTCTCGTCGGACGGGCGATTTCCCGCAAGAGCTGAATCGGGTTCGACGAAGGGGACTTGCCCACGGCGGGCGAGTCCCCTTTTTCTATGTCCGGGCCACGACGACGATCTGGTGCTCGTCCTCGTAGATGACCTGTCCCGGGTTCGCCGACCAGACGGTTTCACAGGGAACGTCGTGCGTCTCCAGGATCGACAGGTAGCCATCGACTCGGTCGATGAAGACACGAGCGGTCGCCTTGAACCACGCCGCGGCCCCGGGATTGACTTCCGCGTCGTAGACGCTCGGGTCGGCGTGCGCGGGGTTGGTGAAGTTCGCGTCGTACCAGTCGTTGTTCGTCCGGCGGAACGCTTCCTGCTCGACGGTGAGGCGTCCGGCGCGGGCGAGCCCGTTGACGAGACCGAAGACCCCGGTGAAGTTTCCTCGTGCATCGCGGGTCGGGCTCTGGAAGCGGACGAAGGGGAGCTCGGTCATCGCTGAGGCCATCCACGCACCCAGGACAACAGCTCTTCGTCGCGTAGGGAGCCGATCACGACATCGGCGGGGAAGTCCTGGTGCTTCAACGTAGGCACCCCGATGACGGGCACGCCAGCCGCTCGCGCCGATCGAAGTCCGGTCATGGAGTCCTCGAACGCCAGCGCGTCGGCTGGCTCGACGTTCAAGAGGGCACAAGCGGTCAAGTACATCTCTGGATCCGGCTTCGGCGCGGTCACTTCGTCGGCGGCCAGTTTCACGGGAAACATTGCCGCCAGGCCGCCGCGAACGAGTGCGGCGTCCAACAGGGCTCGGGGCGAGTTGCTCGCGACGGCGACCGGTACGGCGGCGGCGGTCAGTTCGACCAACTCACGCGCGCCGGGCATCGCCTCCGCCTTCGCGGTGACGACCTCGGTCACCAACCTCAGCAACTCGTCCGCGATCTCGGCGCCGGCGTCCGGTTCACCGAACGCCTCCGCCATCGCGTCGGCGGCGGCCGGTAGCGACTTGCCGATCACCAACGCCTTCTCGTCCGCACCGAAGGGGAGCCCGCGCCGCGCGAACAGTTCGGTCTCGGCGACGGACCAACACGGCTCGGTGTCCATGAGCAATCCGTCGCAGTCGAAGACGACCGCGCGCGGATTTCGGCCGCCGAAGAGCCCCTTCACACTTGCCCCCAGTTCAAGCACTCAGCGTCACTCGATCATCAGCACTCAGCTATCGTCACCGTGACAAAACGACCCGGGGTGATCCCTAATCGGTTTCCGGTGTCTGATTTGCCTGATTTTGATCCATGAGCGCCACGATGCGTTCAAGATCGTCAACCGAGCCGAATTCGAGGGTGATCCGCCCCTTGCGGCGACCCAAGTCGACCTTCACGCGGGTGTCGAACCGGTCCGAAAGCCGGTTCGCCAGTTCCTGGAGACCGGGCGCCTGGATCGGCTTGCGGGGAGTGGGCTTCGGCTTGGCCGGCTTTTCACTCTTCTTGAGCGTGACAGCTTCCTCGGTCGCGCGGACCGACATGCCCTCCGCGACGATCCGCGCGGCCAGCTCTTCCTGACTGTCGGCGTCCTCGAGAGAGAGCAGCGCCCGCGCGTGGCCCGCCGAAAGCACCCCGGCCGCGACCCGTCGCTGGACCGCGAGGGGGAGTTTGAGCAAGCGGATCGTGTTCGTGATGACCGGGCGGCTGCGCCCGATCCGGCTCGCCAGCTCCTCGTGCGTGACCGCGAATTCGTCGAGCAGCTGCTGATACGCGGCCGCCTCTTCGAGCGGGTTGAGCTGAACACGGTGGATGTTCTCCAGCAGCGCGTCGCGCAGCATCGCCTCGTCGGCGGTCTGCCGGACGATCGCCGGGATCGCCTCCAGCTCCGCCAGCTGGGAGGCACGCAGCCGCCGCTCGCCCATGACGAGTTCGTACTCGTCGTTGCCGAGCTCCCGGACCACGATGGGCTGCATGAGCCCGAACTCGCGGATCGAGTGCTCCAGCTCGTTGAGCGCGTCCTCGTCGAAGACCTGCCGCGGCTGCTTCGGGTTCGGCTTGATCTGGCTGACCGGCACCTCGCGGTAGACCGCGCCGGCGACCGTTCCGCCGTGCGAACCGGCCGCGCCGTTGGCCGCGAACCAGCCCTTGTCGTCCGGCCCCGCGGGCTTGCTCGCGGGAGCGGAGGGGACAGGGGAGCCGTTCTCGGCGGGAGCCGCCGAACCCGGCGGAGGGCCGGTGGGGATCAGGGCGGCGAGCCCGCGCCCGAGCCCTCCTCTGCGCTCGCTCATGCCGTACCGCTCCTTTCCTTCATCTCCACACCGCGCTGGGCGATCTCCTTCGCCGCGTCGACGTAGCTCATCGCGCCCCGCGAACCCGGGTCGTACGCGAGGACGGTCTGCCCGTATCCGGGCGCCTCCGAGACCTTCACACTGCGCGGGATCACCGTCTTGAGAACAGTGTCCCCGAAGTGGTTCCGGACCTCGTTCGTCACCTGATCGGCCAGCTTCGTCCGGCCGTCGTACATGGTGAGCAGGATCGTGGAGACGCTGAGTTCGCGGTTCAGGTGCGCCTGGACGAGCTCGATGTTGCTCAGCAGCTGCCCCAGACCTTCGAGCGCGTAGTACTCGCACTGGATCGGGATCAGCACCTCCTGCGCGGCGACCATCGCGTTGACGGTCAGCAGACCGAGCGACGGCGGGCAGTCGATGAAGACGTAGTCGACGCCGATCTCGTCGAGGATCTCGGACGAGAGCGCCTCCTTGAGTCGCATCTCGCGGGACGCCATGGAGACGAGTTCGATCTCGGCACCGGCGAGGTCGATGGTCGCGGGCACGCAGTAGAGGTTGGGCGACTGCTCGCTCTGCGCCGCCGCCTCGGCCAGCGACACCTCACCGATCAGCACTTCGTAGATCGACGGCGTGCCGGAGCGGTGGTCGATGTCGAGCGCGGTGCTCGCGTTGCCCTGGGGGTCGAGGTCGATCACGAGCGTCTTGAGCCCGTGGACGGCGAGGGCGGCGGCGAGGTTCACCGTGCTCGTCGTCTTGCCGACGCCGCCCTTCTGGTTGGCGACCGTCAGCACTCGCCGGCGGTTCGGCCGGGGGAGCGCACCCTCCTTGGGGTGCAGCACGCTGGCGGCGCGGACGGCTTCTTCGGCGATGGGCGTCCAGCCGAGTTCCTGGCCGGCGCTCGCAGGGTCGGACGGCGGGGGAGTCACCGGTCTCGAGCCTCCTCTGTATTAGACGTGGGAGTCGTTCTGCGTTGTTTCACGTGGAACCGGTCTAGCTGCGCCTGCCGCGCGGTCGAGACGGTTTCGGAGGCAGACGGTGGATCACGACGACCGTGCTCGGAACCTCGAGCACTTTGGTACCGCACTCGAAGACTTCCGGTTCGCCGCCGCCTGCCTTCCGGACGGCGGCGCGATCGCGTTCGATTTCCTCTCCGGCGCTCGCTCCTTTGAGGGCGACCAGAGCACCTTGGGAACGCACGAGCGGGAGGCACCAGTTCGCGAGCCGGGCCAAGGGAGCGACCGCCCGGGCGGTGACGACATCCGCGTCACCGAGCTCCTCACGTACCTGCCGCTCTTCCGCGCGCCCGCGGACAACGGTGATGGGGAGTTCCAGCTTCTCGGCAACCTCGGCCAGCCAGTCGACCCGGCGAGCCATCGGTTCGAGCAGAACGATATCGAGGTCCGGTCGGCTGATCGCGAGCGGTACACCCGGAAGTCCCGCACCCGAGCCGACGTCGACCACGCGGGCGCCGTCGGGGATCCGCTCGCCGATCACGGCGGAGTTGAGGACGTGACGCTCCCACAGCCGGTCGACCTCGCGAGGCCCGATGAGCCCGCGCTCGACGCCGTGCCGCTCCAGGAGTTCGACGTAGCCGGCGGCTTGCTCGACGCGGTCTCCGAATACTTCCGACGCCGCACTTCGTACCGATGCGGCGACCCCGTCCAAGCCCACTCTCGCTCCTCAACCCTCGACGCCGTTTCACGTGAAACGCGCTCCACTGATTGTCCATGACGCCGAGCGCAAAGCGGGGAGACAGTCCGAAGTTGTGGACAACTCCACTCGCCTTCGCGCGTTTCACGTGAAACGCCACGCGTGTAATTCACCCCGGAAACGAAGAAGCGGCCCGCCGGATGACCGGCGGGCCGCTTCGTTCGAGTAACCGTCAGGCGGGGAAGATGACGACCCGGCGCTTCGGGTCCTCTCCTTCGCTCTCGCTCTTGACGCCGTCCACGGCGGCGACCGCGTCGTGCACGACCTTCCGCTCGAACGGGCTCATCGGCTGAAGCCGCACGCGCTCGCCAGAGGAGACGACCGTCTCGGCGGTCGAGCGACCGAGCTCGCGGAGCTCCTCGCGACGGTCCGCGCGCCAGCCCGCGATGTCCAGCATCAGCCGGCTCCGCGAACCGGTCTCCTGCTGCACCGCCAGCCGCGTCAGTTCCTGCAGCGCCTCCAGCACGGTGCCGCGGGGACCGACGAGCTTCTCCAGGTCCTCGCCGCCGTCGATGCTGACGATCGCGCGGCCCGCTTCGACATCGAGGTCGATGTCGCCGTCGTAGTCCAAAAGGTCGAGCAGCCGCTCGAGGTAGTCACCGGCGATGTCGCCCTCCTTCACGAGGACGTCGTCGTCGACACCTCCCTTACGAGCGGTCTCTTCAGCGGCGCCCTCAACCTCGGCCGCGCTGTTCTCCTCGGCGTCGATCGTGTCGATCGTCTCCGCCATTACTGGTCTCCTCTCCGGCCCGGATCGGCGTCAGCGACGCTTCCGGTCCGATTTCTTAGTCGAGTCCGAGATGAGACCGGGCACGTCCGCACCGTTCTCCTTCGAGCCGTTCGTCGACGACTCGGCTGTTGCGTCGTTGGCGTCCTTCTTCTTCGCGGAGGAGCCGGTCTGGGCGAAGCCGTGCGGCGAGCCCGCCTTCTTGACCTGACCACCGGAGGACGGCTTGTTCTTCTTCTGCTGGACCGGCTTCTGGCCGGGGCGGGGCGCGGTCGGCTTCTGGCCCGGCTTCGGGCCGAGGTTCGCGCGCTTCTCCTTCTCGGCTTCCTTGCGGGCCTCTTCTTCCTTGTCGATCCGCGTGTAGACGAGACGCTGCTGCATCAGGGTCCAGCCGTTGTTGGCGAGCCAGTAGAAGAGGAGGCCGACCGGGAACAGCGCACCGAAGATGAGGACACCGAGCGGGAAGATGTACATCGTCAGCTTGTTCATCATCGCGGTCTGCGGCGTGGCCGACTCGGGGTTCTGACGCTGGACCGAGTGACGCGCGGTGAGGTGCGTGGCGATGCTGGCGACGATCATCAGCGGGATCGCGACCGGGGCGACACCCCAGTGGAAGCCCGCGGCCGCGTTGCCACCGCTGACCATGTCGACACCGGTGTAGATCGCGTCGCCGAGGTTGGTGCCGAACAGCTTCGCGTGAACGTAGGAGTCAACGCCGGCTTTGTCGAAGAAGTAGTTCTCGGTCTTCGCTTCGAAGGGTCCGTACGGGTTGATGGTGAACATCCGCAGGACGTGGTTCAGACCGATGAAGACCGGGATCTGAAGCAGCATCGGCAGGCAGCTGCCCAGCGGGTTGACGCCGTGCTCCTTCTGGAGCTTCTGCATCTCCATCGCCTGGCGCTGCCGGTCGTTCGCGTACTTCTTCTGGATCTTCTTCATTTCCGGCGCGAAGTCCTGCATCTTCTTCATCGACCGGACCTGGTTCACGAACGGCTTGAACATGATGCCGCGGACCGTGAACGTCAAGAAGATGATCGCGAGGATCCAGGAGACCGCGTTCGCCTCACCGAACACGAGCCCGAAGACCTTGTGCCAACACCACAAGATGAAGGACACGGGGTAGTAGATGAAGTCGAGCACTGAGCTACTCCTCGATCGGTGTTTCAGGTCGGCGGTGGCGCCACGAGAACGTCTCGGGTACCGGATCGCGGCCGGGCATGGTCCACGGGCCACAGCGCAGCAGACGCCGGACCGCGAGGTAAGTGCCGCGGCCGGCGCCGTGCCGGGTCAGTGCCTCGACGGCGTACGCGCTACAGCTCGGGTAGAACCTGCACGCCGGAGGAAGGAAGGGGGAGATCGCCTTGCGGTACAGCTTGATGGGCAGGAGCAGCACCCATGCCACCGGGCCCGGGCGGGCGTCTTCGGTGGTCTCGTTCTCGGTGGCTCGCATGCCGTTACACCGCTGATCCGTGGTCGGGGGGTCGCGTCTGGCGGGACAGCCCGAGACGCCGCAACGACGCGTCGAGATCCGAGCCGAGTTCCGCGCTGGACGCGTCCGCGGCCGGAGGTAGTGCCCGTATCACCAACGAGCTGCCGGGCGGCAGTGTTCCGATCCTGGCGGAAACGAGATGCCTCAACCGGCGGGTGACCCGGTGGCGGACCACCGAATTGCCCACGGCCTTGCTCACCACAAAACCCGCCCGCGCCGCTTCGGCGGCATCGGGCGGGTCCGTGGTCAACGCATGGACGACGAGGCGGCGCCTGCCTGCCTTGGCCCCACGCCGCATCACGGCACGGAAATCCTCACTGCGCCGCAACCTCGCGGCGGCCGGCAGCACGACGTCCCTCGACGACGGCCGGATCAGGCGGACAGCGCGCCGCGGCCCTTGCGACGGCGAGCCGCCAGGATGGCCCGGCCGGCGCGGGTCCGCATGCGCAGCCGGAATCCGTGGACCCGGGCGCGGCGGCGGTTGTTCGGCTGGAAGGTGCGCTTACCCTTGCTCACGACTAACTTCTCCTGTTTCTCGGCCGCCGGGAACGGTTCGACCCGTTCCTGGCGTGTCGTGCTGACGCACGGCAGTCTCTGGTGTCTCCTACCAACGTGTGGCCTCGTCACGTCGAGCGACGACAACGTGGGCACGCGAAACGCCCCCGCTGTATACGGGAGACCTTACGAGGGTACGCACCCACCGCCCGGGCCCGGCAGGCACCCCCTCGACCACGGACCGCGACCGTACGTGGAGAGTGATCACCGACGACGCGAGGGCATCGAATGGCAACACGCCGTACACCGTGAAATGCTTGCGCGCGAGGACGCCTTGTGGCAACGAGCGGGGCTTGTTAGCGTGCCCCTCCCGGGTTTTCGCCGAGGTGGAACGGTGCAGGCGCCCGGGTGTCCTTGGGGATGTGGAGGCATCCCGTCGGCATACGACGATCCCGCAGGTGGCGTCACCGCGGGCCGCCGTACATTAGTGCACAGCTGTGGACAACTATGTGGATATTTGCTGTGCGCGCGAGCCGACCGGGCCATGATGACGCTCGATCCGGCGTTCGGGCCGCTGAGTGATCTCGCCGCAGCGCACCGACGAGGGGAGGGGAGTCAGGCAGGTGTCCGATCACCAGCACAATCTTGGCGTCATCTGGGAACAGGTCGTGCGCGAGCTGTCGGATGGCACCCTCTCCCCGCAGCAGCGCGCCTGGATGCGGGTGACCCGGCCGATCGGCCTCCTCGACGGCACCGCGCTCCTCGCCGCCCCCAGTGACTTCGCCAAGGAAGCGATCGAACGCGCCTTGCGCGGAGCGATCACCGAAGCCCTTTCGCGCCGGCTCGGCCGCGCGGTCTCGCTCGCGGTGAAGGTCGACAGCACCGAACCCCACACTTCGATGCCCCCGCCCTCGCCCGGCCCTCGCTACGAACCGACGTCACCCAGCCGGGTGGAAAACGGGTCCGGCCCGGTGTCGGGTACTCCTCCGCTGCCCGAGGGTGACGGCATGCTGTCCCCGACCAGGCCCCGGCCCGAGCCTCCGAAGCCGAGGCCGCCGAGGCAGCAGCCGGTGGACAACAGCCTCAACGATGGCGATGACAGCGATGAAGAAGTCGACGAAGAGGGCGAGGCCCTCGCCGCCGTGACCGAGATCTGGCCGACGTTCTCCGGTCAGCCGATCGCGGGCCAGCCCTACACCGCGCCGGCGCAGCCGCAGACGTCGAAGACGAAGCTCAACGAGAAGTACACGTTCGACACCTTCGTCATCGGTGCGTCGAACCGTTTCGCGCACGCGGCCGCGGTCGCCGTCGCCGAAGCACCGGCGCGCGCGTACAACCCGTTGTTCATCTGGGGAGAGTCCGGACTCGGGAAGACCCACCTGCTGCACGCCGTCGGGCACTACGCCCAGCGGCTGTTCCCCGGCATGCGCGTGCGGTACGTGTCGACCGAAGAGTTCACCAACGACTTCATCAACTCGCTGCGAGACGACCGCAAGGTCGCGTTCCAGCGCCGCTACCGCGACATCGACATCCTGCTCGTCGACGACATCCAGTTCCTGGAAGGGAAAGAAGGTACGCAGGAAGAGTTCTTCCACACCTTCAACACCCTCCACAACGCGAACAAGCAGATCGTCGTCTCCTCCGACCGCCCGCCGAAGCGCCTCGAAACGCTGGAAGACCGGCTGCGTACGCGGTTCGAGTGGGGTCTCATCACCGACATCCAGCCGCCGGAACTCGAAACGCGTATCGCGATCCTTCGCAAGAAGGCGGCGCAGGACCGGCTCGCGGTTCCCGGTGAGGTCCTGGAGTTCATCGCTTCGCGCGTCGAAGCGAACATCCGGGAACTCGAAGGCGCGCTCATCCGCGTCACCGCCTTCGCGTCGCTGAACCAGCAGCCGGTCGACGTGGCCCTCGCCGAAATCGTGCTCCGGGACCTCATCCCGGATTCGCACGCGCCGGAGATCACCGCGCCGACCATCATGGGTGTCACGTCCGAGTTCTTCGACGTGACGCTCGACGACCTCTGCGGCCCCGGCAAGACGAAGGCGCTCGCCACCGCACGCCAGATCGCGATGTACCTCTGCCGCGAGCTGACCGACATGTCGCTCCCGAAGATCGGGCAGACCTTCGGCGGCCGCGACCACACCACCGTCATGCACGCGGACAAGAAGATCCGCAAGGAGATGGCCGAACGACGGCGCATCTACGACCAGGTCCAGGAGCTGACCTCCAGGATCAAGCAGCGCGCTCGGCAGTAATCCTCCAGTACACAACGCTTTCAGGGGCTCTCACCGTCCAGGTGGGAGCCCCTTCTTCGTGTCCACATAGGCCAGAAACGCGTGTAGCGCTGCGAAGCACGGGTACACGAGCAGAAGCGGCGAAGGGCGCGAAAGAGGCGAAGCGCGCTTGAGTCGCCTTCGCGTTTTTCCTTGTGTACAAAGGAATCCACATGCTGTGGGCAGCTTGTGCACAACTCCGGCGGTCGACGGACCAGCGGCGACGGGATTTCCGTCCACATCGCACTCACAGGCGATCCACAGCATTTCCACACCCAGATCCACACGCTGTCCCCAGGTTGCCCACATCTTGTGCACAAGGGTGATGCAGGCTGCATGGATCACTCTCCCGAGCGATTCCGGTCACGAACGGCGCCCACAACCCTGGGTACAAACCGCCCCACAACTGGGGATAACCGTGGGGACAACTGTGGATGACTGTGGACAGATCGAGCGCCGCCCGAATCCATCCACGGACGCACCGAGCTGTCCACCGTCCGTACACACCCTGAGTCCACAGGCTCAGAGGCGGCCGGACCTGCGCGAACGAGCCTTGTCCACACAATCCACAACGCCTATTACTACTGCTGTCTTTTCTTCTTCTCTAGAAGAGAACAAAACAAAAACAGGCGAAGGACGAATCTGGGGACAGCCGGTGAGCCGTGTCGTCTTGTCGACAAAAGCAAGGGGAGGCCGAGGTGACGTGGACCCCGGGGACGGCCTAACGTGGGTCCCTGCACCTGGTCTGCGTGTCGACGTGCGTTCGCGTCCTCGCACGGACCGAACACACCTGCGAGGCACCTGGCCATCGCGCTCTCCGGCCGAGGTGACCCGTTGAGCTTTCGAGCCGTCAGGGGCTCGGCTGTCGAAAGGAAGCGCGCATGAAGATCCGCGTCGAGCGTGACGGGCTGGCCGACGCCGTCGCGTGGGTGGCGAGAAGCCTCCCGTCGCGGCCTCCGGTCCCGGTTCTGGGCGGTGTCCTGCTCGATGCTGGATCCGACGGGACGAGTGACGCCCTCACCGTCTCCGGATTCGACTACGAGGTCTCCGCCACGGTCGGCGTCCCGGCCACCATCGCCGACGGCGGCCGTCTGCTGGTCTCCGGCCGTCTGCTGGCCGACATCACCAAGTCGCTGCCCGCGCAGCCGGTCGAGATCTCCGTCGACGGCGCCCGCGCGACCATCACCTGCGGCTCCGCGCGCTTCTCCCTGCCGACCATGCCGGTCGAGGACTACCCGCAGCTCCCGTCCCAGCCCGCCTTCGCCGGCGAACTCACCGGTGACGCGTTCGGCCAGGCCGTCACCCAGGTCGTCGTCGCCGCGGGCAAGGACGACACCCTCCCGATGCTGACCGGGATGCGCCTGGAGATCTCCGGCTCCTCGCTGACCCTGGTCGCCACCGACCGCTTCCGGCTCGCGATGCGCGAGTTCACCTGGGAGCCGGCCGAGGGTCTGTCCGACGCCGCCGTGCTCGTCCCGGCGCGCACGCTCGCCGAGGCCGCGAAGACGCTCGGCGCCAGCGGCGCCAAGATCCGGCTCGCGCTCGCCAGCGGCGAAGGCCTGCTCGGTCTCTCCGGTTCCGGTCGCTACACCACGACCCGCCTCCTCGACGCGGAGTTCCCGCCGTACCGGCAGCTGCTGCCCGCGCAGCACACGTCGCGCGCGGTCATCGAGGTCTCCGCGCTCGCCGAGTCCATCAAGCGTGTTTCGCTCGTCGCCGAGCGTGGCACCCAGGTGCGGCTGGAGTTCAACGACGGCTCGCTGCGGCTCTCCGCCGGTGGCGACGACGAGGGTTCGGCCGAAGAAGAGCTTCAGGTCGACTACGAGGGTGAGCCGGTGACCATCGCGTTCAACCCGGGTTACCTCGTCGACGGGCTCGGCGCGCTGAACGCGAACCGGGCGGAACTGACGTTCACCACCCCGAACCGGCCGGCGCTGATCAAGCCCGCCGACGAGGAGGGCAACGTCGTCCCCGGCTACCTGTACCTCCTGATGCCGGTTCGCCTCCCGGGCTGACCGGCCTCCACTTCTGTTCGCACCAAAGGGGATCTTCATGGCTCAGCTGGGACTCATCGGCCTCGGCAAAATGGGGTTCAACATGCGTGAGCGGCTGCGCGCGGCCGGTCACGAGGTGGTCGGCTACGACCGCAACCCCGACGTCACCGACTCCACCTCACTCGAGGACATGGTGTCCAAACTGGACGGTCCCAGGATCGTCTGGATCATGGTGCCCGCCGGCGAACCGACGCGGCAGACCGTCGCGGAGCTCGGCAACCTGCTGTCCGAGGGCGACCTCGTGATCGACGGCGGCAACTCGAAGTACACCGACGACCGGATCAACGCGGACCTGCTCGCCGCGAAGAAGATCGGTTACCTCGACTGCGGGGTTTCCGGTGGCGTGTGGGGCAAGGACAACGGCTACGGCCTGATGGTCGGCGGCGCGGCTTCGGACGTCGAGAAGGCCATGCCGATCTTCGACGCGCTTCGTCCCGAAGGTCCGCGTGACGAGGGCTTCTCGCACGCCGGCGCCGTCGGCTCGGGTCACTACGCGAAGATGATCCACAACGGCATCGAGTACGGCATGATGCAGGCCTTCGCCGAAGGCTTCGAGCTGCTCGAAGCCGCGAAGGTCGTCGAGAACGTGCCCGCGGTGATCAAGGGCTGGCAGCGGGGGACCGTCGTCCGCTCGTGGCTGCTCGACCTGCTGGTCCGCGCGCTCGACGAGGACCCGGAGCTGGACGACCTCGAGGGCTACGTCGAGGATTCCGGCGAAGGCCGGTGGACGCTGGAAGAAGCGATCAACAACGCGGTCCCGGCGCCGGTCATCTCGGCCGCGCTGTTCGCCCGGTTCGCCTCGCGCCAGGAGGACTCCGCCGCGATGCGGGCCGTCGCCGCGCTGCGCAACCAGTTCGGCGGGCACTCGGTCAAGAAGGCCGGCGACTAGGCAAGCGGGTTGTACTTAAGACATCTGCAGGTCACCGACTTCCGGTCCTGGCCACAAGCCGATCTCGCGCTCGAACCCGGCCCGACCGTCCTCGTCGGACAGAACGGCCGCGGCAAGACGAACCTCCTCGAGGCGATCGGCTACATCGCGACCCTGGGCTCGCACCGCGTCGCGACCGACGCGCCGTTGGTGCGGCACGGGTGCGAACGCGCGCTGATCAGGGTCGCGGTGGTCAACGAGGACCGCGAGCTGACGGTCGAGCTGGAGATCACGCCCGGCAAGGCGAACCGCGCGCGGGTCAACCGCGGTGCGGTCGGCAAGCCCCGCGACGTACTCGGGATCCTGCGCACGGTGCTGTTCTCCCCGGAGGATCTGGCACTCGTGCGCGGGGATCCCGGGGAGCGCCGTCGTTTCATGGACGAACTCCTCGTGCTGCGCGCTCCCCGGTACGCCGGGGTCCGCGCCGATTACGAGAAGGTGCTGAAGCAGCGGAACGCCTTGCTGAAGACGGCAGGCAAGCGGCGTACGGGGCGCGAAGACCCGTACGCGTTGTCGACGCTCGACGTCTGGGACGACCACTTGTCGGTGGCGGGGGCCGCGTTGCTGGCGGCCCGGCTCAACCTGATCGCCGATCTCGCGCCGTACGCGGCCTCCGCGTACATGGGGGTCGCGCCCGATTCGAGACCGGCGAAGATCGCGTACAAGTCGAGCCTGGGCGAAGCGATGCCAGAGGGCTACGGCACTCCGGACGGCCCTCGCGCCGACCAAGCGGTCCTCAAAGAAGTGCTGGTCGAAGCGCTGAAACGGTCGCGGAACCTGGAGCTCGAACGCGGGGTGAGCATGGTCGGCCCGCACCGGGACGAGCTCGATCTCATCCTCGGCGAAGCACCGGCGAAGGGCTACGCGAGCCATGGGGAGTCCTGGTCGTTCGCCCTCGCGTTGCGTCTGGGAAGCTACGAGCTCCTGCGTGGCGAGGCCGGGGAACCGGTGCTTCTGCTGGATGATGTGTTCGCCGAGCTGGACCGGCGTCGCCGGGCCCGGCTGGCGGAGGTGGCGGCAGGCGCCGAGCAGGTGCTGGTGACCGCCGCCGTGGACGAGGACGTGCCCGCCGAACTGGCCGGACATCGCTTCCTCGTGGCGGATGGTGAGATCAACCGAGGGTGATCCCGCGAAGTGGACACCCCGGGTGATCGGCGCCACAGCAGTTGCCCACCGATCTGGGGACAAACCTGTGGACAGTGTGGATAACACCGTGAACGCGTTATCGCCCCGCGTGACCAAGGGGCCTGATAAGCGGCTTGACACCCCTCACGCGGGTGGTAACCCGAGTGAGGGAGCCTTGTTCGATACGCGGAGTGATCGCCCCTCGGTATCGAACGGCTCAACCGATACCGAAAGCAAAGAACCGACTACGGGTCGTGATCTTGCTCGGGCGGCTCTCGACGCCGCGAAGGCCAAAGCGAAGGCCCGCGGGGTTGAACCGGGCGTGCGCCGCGGCCGTATCACCGGAGGGGGAGCCGGTTCGGTCGGCCAAAGCCCGCGACGTCGTCGCTGGTCAGGGCCGGGCGCCGACGCACGCGACCCGCAACCGCTCGGCAGGCTCGCCTCCCGGATCGCCGTCGACCGCGGCTGGAACACGCGGCTGGCGAACGGTCAGGTCTTCGGCCACTGGGCCCGCCTGGTGGGTGAAGAGGTCGCTGAACACGCTCAGCCAGTGGCCTTGAAGGACGGCGAGCTGACCGTCCGCGCGAGTTCGACGGCGTGGGCGACGCAGCTTCGCCTGCTTCAGGGGCAGCTGCTGGCGAAGATCGCCAAAGGCGTCGGGAACGGCGTGGTGAAGAAGATGCGGATCCAAGGGCCGACGGCGCCCAGCTGGCGGAAAGGGCCGCGGCACGTCCCGGGACGTGGCCCGCGTGACACGTACGGCTGACCCGAGTTGCGCTTCGCCGCGACAGTGCCCATTAAAGCGCCGAGAACGCCTTCAGAGTGCTTCGCGAACGTCAAGACTCTTCTTCGAACGAATTAGCGCGCCTGTGAGCAAATCAGGGGTGTCCTTGCCGCATGTCTGCGGACGCGGCCAAGTACACTGGGGATGAGCGAGCGTCCGCTCGGGCGAGACGAGGAGAATCAACGCCTGTGACCGAGAACAAGAGCGAGTACAACGCGTCGTCGATCACGGTGCTCGAAGGCCTCGAAGCCGTCCGCAAGCGTCCCGGTATGTACATCGGTTCCACCGGTGAACGCGGCCTCCACCACCTCGTCCAGGAGGTGGTCGACAACTCCGTCGACGAGGCGATGGCCGGCTACGCGACCAAGGTCGAGGTTACCTTGCTGGCCGACGGTGGCGTGCGCGTCGTCGACGACGGCCGCGGCATCCCGGTCGACATGCACCCCAAGGAGATGAAGCCGACCCTCGAGGTCGTGCTCACCGTGCTCCACGCGGGCGGCAAGTTCGACAGCGATTCCTACGCCGTCTCCGGTGGTCTGCACGGCGTCGGCGTCTCGGTGGTGAACGCGCTCTCGACCAAGCTCGTCGCCGAGGTCAAGTACGGCGGCCGCAGCTGGCGTCAGGAGTACACCGACCAGATCCCCGGCGAGCTGCAGGACCTGGGCCCGGCGACCGAGACCGGCACCACCATCACGTTCTGGGCCGACGGCGACATCTTCGAGACCACGACGTACAACTTCGAGACGATCTCCCGGCGCCTCCAGGAGATGGCCTTCCTCAACAAGGGCCTGACCCTTTCGCTGCGCGACGAGCGCGTCGCCGACGAAGAGACCGAAACGGACGCTTCCGGCCAGGCGGCGCGGGTCAAGGAGAAGACCTACTGCTACCCGGGCGGTCTCGAAGACTTCGTCAAGCACATCAACGGCAGCAAGGACCCGATCCACGCGTCCGTGATCTCCTTCGAGGCCAAGGGAACCGGCCTCGAGGTCGAGGTCGCCATGCAGTGGAACAACGGCTTCACGCCGTCGGTGTACACCTTCGCCAACACGATCAACACGCACGAGGGCGGCACGCACGAAGAGGGTTTCCGCGCCGCGCTCACCCGCGTCGTCAACGCGTACGCGCGCGAGAAGAAGCTGCTCAAGGAGAAGGACGCCAACCTCTCCGGTGACGACGTGCGCGAGGGGCTCGCCGCGATCGTCTCGATCAAGCTCTCCGAGCCGCAGTTCGAAGGCCAGACCAAGACCAAGCTGGGCAACAGCGAGGCCAAGACGTTCGTGCAGCAGACCTCGAACGAATGGCTGACCGACTGGTTCGAGCGCAACCCCACCGAGGCGAAGACGATCATCAACAAGTCGATCTCCTCGGCGCAGGCGCGGATGGCCGCTCGCAAGGCGCGGGACCTGGTCCGCCGCAAGGGCGCGCTGGAGATCGGCGGGCTGCCCGGCAAGCTCAAGGACTGCCGCTCGACCAACCC
Source organism: Amycolatopsis sp. CB00013 (assembly GCF_001905755.1). NCBI lineage: Bacteria > Bacillati > Actinomycetota > Actinomycetes > Pseudonocardiales > Pseudonocardiaceae > Amycolatopsis > Amycolatopsis sp. CB00013. Next base: position 1,411,622 of record NZ_LIWC01000002.1, read on the forward strand.
GTCGGAATGCGAGCTCTACATCGTCGAGGGTGACTCGGCGGGCGGTTCGGCCAAGGAAGGCCGCGACTCGATGTACCAGGCGATCCTGCCGATCCGGGGCAAGATCATCAACGTCGAGAAGGCCCGTATCGACCGCGTCCTCAAGAACACCGAGGTCCAGTCGCTGATCACCGCGCTCGGCACCGGTATCCACGAAGAGTTCGACATCGAGAAGCTGCGCTACCACAAGATCGTGCTGATGGCCGACGCCGACGTGGACGGCCAGCACATCACCACGCTGCTGCTCACCTTCCTGTTCCGGTTCATGCCCCCGCTGATCGAGCACGGGCACGTGTTCCTCTCGCGCCCGCCGCTGTACAAGATCAAGTGGCCGCGGCAGGAGCCGGAGTACGCCTACTCCGACAGGGAACGCGACGCCGTCATCCAGGCGGGTGTCGAGGCCGGCCGGAAGCTGCCGAAGGACGACGCGATCCAGCGCTACAAGGGTCTCGGCGAGATGAACGCCGAAGAGCTGTGGGAGACCACGATGGACCCGGCGAACCGGCTGCTCGGCCAGGTCACCCTGGACGACGCCGCGCAGGCCGACGACCTGTTCTCCGTCCTGATGGGCGAGGACGTCGAAGCGCGCCGTTCCTTCATCACGCGTAACGCCAAGGACGTGCGCTTCCTGGACGTGTAGGCGTCCCCGTTCCTCTTTGTCCCCTTAGGACTGCTCCCACGAGAAGGACCTCATGACGGAAACCTTGCCGCCTGCTCCGGACCACGACCGGATCGAACCGGTCGACATCCAGCAGGAGATGCAGCGCTCCTACATCGACTACGCGATGAGCGTCATCGTGTCGCGGGCGCTGCCGGACGTGCGGGACGGCCTCAAGCCGGTGCACCGCCGCGTGCTGTACTCGATGTTCGACTCCGGCTTCCGCCCCGACCGCGGGTACAACAAGTGCTCCCGCGTCGTCGGCGACGTGATGGGCAACTACCACCCGCACGGTGACTCCGCGATCTACGACGCGCTGGTGCGGCTCGCCCAGCCGTGGTCGCTGCGGTACCCGCTGATCGACGGCCAGGGCAACTTCGGCTCGTCGGGCAACGACCCCGCCGCCGCCATGCGGTACACCGAGTCCCGGCTGGCGCATCTCGCGATGCACATGCTGCAGGACATCGAAGAAGAGACCGTCGACTTCTCCGACAACTACGACGGCCGCACCCAGGAGCCCGACGTCCTGCCGTCGCGGTTCCCGAACCTGCTGGTCAACGGTGGTTCCGGGATCGCGGTCGGGATGGCGACGAACATCCCGCCGCACAACCTGCGCGAGGTCGCCGACGGCGTCAAATGGGCGCTGGAGAACTTCGAAGCCAGCGACGACGAGCTGCTCGCCGCGCTGCTGGTCCGGATCAAGGGCCCGGATTTCCCGACCAAGGCGATGATCCTCGGCAATTCCGGGATCGAGGACGCCTACCGCACCGGCCGCGGTTCCGTGCGCATGCGCGCGGTCGTCGAGGTCGAGGAAGACGCCAAGGGCCGCACGATCCTCGTCGTGTCCGAGCTGCCGTACCAGGTCAACCCGGACAACCTGGTGGAGAACATCGCGAACCTGGTCCGCGACGGCAAGCTCACCGGTATCTCCGACATCGCCGACGAGTCCAACAGCCGCAGCGGGATGCGGATCGTCGTCACCATCAAACGTGACGCGGTCGCCAAGGTCGTGCTGAACAACCTGTACAAGCACACCCAGCTGCAGCAGAACTTCGGTGTCAACATGCTGGCACTGGTCGACGGCGTGCCCCGCACGCTGCGCCTGGACCAGATGATCCGGCACTACGTGAAGCACCAGATCGACGTCATCGTCCGCCGGACCCGGTTCCGGTTGCGCAAGGCCGAGGAACGCGCCCACATCCTGCGCGGTCTGGTCAAGGCGCTGGACATGCTCGACGAGGTCATCGCCCTCATCCGGCGCTCGCCCTCGGCCGAAGAGGCCCGGCCCGCCCTGATGAGCCTGCTCGACGTCGACGAGATCCAGGCGACCGCGATCCTCGACATGCAGCTCCGCCGCCTCGCGGCACTGGAGCGGCAGCGGATCATCGACACCCTGGCCGAGATCGAACTCGAGATCGCCGACCTCAAGGACATCCTCGAGAAGCCCGAGCGGCAGCGGACGATCATCGCCGAGGAACTCCAGGAGATCGTCGACAAGTACGGCGACGACCGGCGCACCAAGATCATCCCGTTCGACGGCGAGGTTTCGGTCGAAGACCTCATCGCCGTCGAGGACGTGGTCGTCACGATCACCCGCACGGGTTACGCCAAGCGAACGAAAACAGATCTGTACCGTTCGCAGAAACGCGGCGGCAAGGGCGTCCAGGGCGCGACCCTCAAACAGGACGACATCGTCCAGCACTTCTTCGTCTGCTCGACGCACGACTGGATCCTGTTCTTCACGAACAAGGGCCGCGTGTACCGGGCGAAGGCGTACGACCTGCCCGAGGCCAACCGCAACGCGCGCGGCCAGCACGTCGCCAACCTGCTCGCGTTCCAGCCCGACGAGCAGATCGCCCAGGTCATCGAGATCCCGAACTACGAGGTCGCCCCGTACCTCGTGCTCGCGACCCGCCGCGGCCTGGTGAAGAAGACCAAGCTCACCGACTTCGACTCCAACCGCGCCGGCGGCCTCATCGCCGTCAACCTGCGCGAAGGCGACGAACTGGTCGGCGCGGTCCTCGCGGCCGCCGAGGACGACCTGCTCCTCGTGTCCGCGGAAGGCCAGTCGATCCGCTTCCACGCCACCGACGAAGCCCTGCGCCCGATGGGCCGCGCGACGTCCGGTGTGCTCGGCATGCGGTTCAACGACGGCGACGAGCTGCTCGGCATCAACGTCGTCCAGCCCGACAAGTTCCTCCTCGTCGCCACCGGCGGCGGCTACGCCAAGCGCACGCCGACCGAGGACTACCCGGTGCAGGGCCGCGGCGGCAAGGGTGTGCTCACCATTCAGTACGACCAGAAACGTGGCAGGCTGGTGGGAGCGGTCATCGTCGACGCCGAAGACGAGCTCTACGCGATCACCTCCAGCGGCGGGGTGATCCGGACTTCGGCCGGACAGGTGCGCAAGGCCGGCAGGCAGACGAAGGGAGTGCGGCTGATGAATCTCGACGAAGGAACCACTCTTCTCGCGGTCGCACGCAACGCGGACGAGCCCTCAGACGTCGCCACTGCAGGTAGTGCTGAAGGAGAAGAAACCCCGGCGTCGGAGCAGGAATAGACGACGCCCCACGTACTGGGTAAGGACTGACACCTCGTGACACCATCCGAGAAGCCCGAAGCAGGCGGCGCGCAGGCGGGTTCTTCGAGCCCACCCTGGCAGCGTGACAGCGGCGCCGGGGAACCCGAAGGCTCCAGCGAGCAGACGGTCTCGGTGTCTTCGGTCGCCACCGAAGACGTGGCCCACTCGGAACCGAAGCGGGACGCGACAACCGTGACCGACTATCACGGGGTAAGCGGCACAGCCGCGAAGAGGCTCTTCGGCGACAGCGGAGAGGGCGAGCCCGCCCCCTCCGCCATCCCGTCGGCCTCCCGCACCCGTGCCGCCCCCACCGCGCTCCGCCGCCCCGGCCGCGGACCGCGTCGCGCCAGCCTGCAGATCAAACGCTTCGACCCCTGGTCGGTGCTGAAACTGTCCCTCGTCCTCGGCGTCGCGCTGTTCTTCGTGTGGCTCGTCGCCGTCGGCGTCCTCTACACCGTCCTCGACGGCATGGGCGTCTGGGACAAACTCAACGGGACCTACTCGTCGCTCGTCGGCGGAGAAGGGGCCGACGCGCCGGCCGACCCGTTGATCAGCGCCGGCCGCGTCTTCGGGATCGCGGCCATCCTCGGCGCCATCAACATCGTGCTGATCTCGGCGCTGGCCACCGTCAGCGCCTTCATCTACAACGTCTCCGCCGACCTCGCCGGAGGCCTGGAAGTGACCCTTTCCGAACGAGAGTGACCCGGTTGCAGGGCGTCGAAAGACGTCCTGTAATCTTCTCCTCGTTCGGGCCCATAGCTCAGGCGGTTAGAGCGCTTCGCTGATAACGAAGAGGTCCCAGGTTCAAGTCCTGGTGGGCCCACCCGGTTGGCCCGGTCGTGTTTGTGGAAATCACAAACCGCGACCGGGCGTTTGTCATTTCTGGGGGTCGAACCCCCAGACCCCCGCCAGGGAGGGCTTCGCCCCCCCTGGACCCCCCAGCGTTGGGGCGCGTGGTCGTTGTGGCCGCGGTGGCCCATTGCCGTGGGGGACGGTTCCACGTGGAACGTGGTGCAGTAGCATCGGTGGGTAAGCGGAGCAACTCGGCGGAAAGAGGGGGCTTCTGATGAAGAAGCTGTTGGCACTCGCGGTCATCGCGGGCGGCGTGCTGTTCGTGATCAAGCGCAACAAGGCCGCCAAGGCCGAGGCCGACCTCTGGCGTGAGGCCACCGCTCCCACCGAGCGTCCGCTGGGATCCGCCTCCACCAACGGAAGCGCTCCGGCCAAGGCCGCGGACGCGTCCCGCAACAACTGATTTCGGCGCAGGCGGTTATCATGATCGCCTGCGATCCGGGGCTGTAGCTCAATTGGTAGAGCACTGCCTTTGCAAGGCAGGGGTCAGGGGTTCGATTCCCCTCAGCTCCACTCCGAAAACCGAGAAGGCCACCCGTGCAGCGGGTGGCCTTCTCGTTTCCACCAGAATGCGCGCATGGGTGTTCTCTTCGACTACTTCGCCGCGCCGGACAACGAAGCCGCGGCCGCCACGATCGACCTCGTCGGAGGGCCGTCCGAGGCGTCCTTGCCGACCGTCCAGCTCAAGGGTGTGGACCCGTTCGTGCAGCTGGGCACGCTGGAGTCCTTGCTGACCGGGGTCGACTACGACACCGTCATCGGGCGCTCCATCGAACCTGTCGCCATGGCCGATGACGGTGCGCTGCTGGTCGTCGCGCTGACCGAAGAGCTGGCTACCGCGCTGTCCGACGCCGACGAGGCTCGCCTGCGCGAGGTGGCCGAACCCTGGTCCCGCACCGAGGAGTTCGGCGGCGAGGCCGACCCCGCCGATTTGGCCGACTTGCTGACCGGCCTCGCGGAACTCGCCCGCGACGCCAAGACCCGGGGTGATCACCTCTACTGCTGGGTCTGCGTCTGAGTGGTGACGTTCGTCACCGTACGCGGATGACAAAGTCGCGCGCCCAGCCAAGTCAACGCTGCTTACATGGGGGTGGAATCCGGACAGCGAGGTGAACATGGTCAGTTTCGAAACCGACCTCGACGATCTCAGGTTGTCGAGCAAGGAACTGCAGAATGCCGCGGACATCGTCAGCACCGCACACACCGGTGTGCGGGGCCAGGACGTGCCGGCTCCCGACCCGGTCACGGGTGGCTTCATGCCCGGCCTTTTCGCGCCGGACACCGCGTTCGGGAAGACGCTGGGCATGCGCGGGGTTTCGGCGGCGTACGAGGAACACCGCCAGGCCGTCGAGAAGATGCTCGGGAAGCTGCTCCGCAGCACGCAGGACGCCTCACAGGCGCTGGCGAGGGTCGCCGAACTTTACGAAGCCGTGGACGAGGACAACAAGCAGCGAGTGAACCGCGCGGCGTACGGGAACCAGGGGTAGCGGCGTGGACGGGTATTTCAACGCTTTGGACGCGGAGACCAACTCCGGCTTCGGCGACAACAGCAAACTCCTCGAAGGAATCACCCACGACCTCCAAGCGGGCGCCGAGAAGGCCTTCACGGCCGTCGACCTCCTTTTCCAGCCGTGGATGTTCGGCAGCGACGCGGATTTCAGCGGTGGGCGCAAGGAACAGATCCGCGACTTCTTCCTCGAATTCTCCGACGCGCAGCTCGTCGGCGAGAACAGTCTGCAGCCCATGATCGAGGCCTACGAAGGTCTCTGGAACGCTTTCCAGGACACGAAAGCGCCGCTCGACCGGTCCTTGGTCCTGCTTCTCAAGTGGCGCGGTGAAGGCGCCGAGACCGCCAAGAGCTACATCCAGGGTCTCGTGAACACCTATTCCCGCGTGGGTACCAAACTCACCGTGCTGGAAGCCGACATCGTGGCCGCGCGGGACGCCATCGCGACCGCACGGGCCGACCTGAGCACTCTCGCCGCCTCCTTTCTGACCGCGGCGGAGAAATACCGGGACGACAAGGAACGGCAGGACGAATCCGCCTTGGTGAAGGCGTTGGCCGCGACCTTCGCCGCCGCTGTCACCGCTCTGCTCGTGGCGGCCGCGCCACCGGCAGGACTCACCGCGGCGACGTTCTTCACCACGGCGAACGGTGTGCAGGTCGCCGGTGCGGCGGCCGGTGCCGGGCTCTCGACCCTGGTCTCCGAGAACGCCGCGATCGTCGGGGACAGCCCCGAAATGATCTACAACAGCTTCCACGACGGTGTGGTCAACATCCGTGAAGCCATGTTCCGCGCGTCGGAATCCCTGATCTCGAAGATCAACACCGAGATCAACAACCTGCCGATCATCCCCGAACCGCCGGACGTCAGCCCCGGCGAGACCTTCGATCCCGGCAACTTCGAAACCGAAAACACCGACAAGGGAACGGAAAAGCGGGTCCGGGACAAGAACGTCGACATCTCGAACGACGGCAAGTTCCAGGAACCGCCGATGGAACTTTCCCCGCTGCCGACCGACTGATGGAGGATCGTGGCTGACGAACCGGCGGCCAAGAAGCCGCCAGCCGACCGGCAAGCGATGCTCGAGGCACTGGCCGCCCTCTCGGTCGACGCGTCCTCGCCGGACGGCGCCGTTTCCGTTTCGGTCAACACCGACGGCGTGATGACGCGGCTCAGGGTGGGCGAAGCCGCGTCGCGGATGTCGCCCGCCGAGATCGCGGACACCGTGATGCGGACCTATCAGGAAGCGCAGCAAGGATCCGCGAAACGCAGCGCGGAGCTGATGGCGCCGATCGGCAACGCCGGGTACATCACGGACAGGCTCCGCTGGCGGCTCGGGTTCACCCCTTCGTTCCAACAGGAAGGGGAAACCGTCGCGCCGTCGGTCCCGGTTTCGCGCCGTCCGCCCGCGAGCACTGAGAACGTGGTGCTCAAGGACCGGTCGGAGGAACCGGCCGGGCTCGCACCGGACGAGCAGCCCGAATCCGACGACCAGTACTACGAGCAAGGCCTGCGGTACCGGCCTTCCTGGTAGCGCGGGCTTGCCCTCAAGCGTGCTTCAGCGTGCACGCTGCCGGTATGAAACGTGAAGGCGCCGTGCTGGCGTTGGCCTGCGCAGGATCCTTCGTGGTCATCCTCGACGCGACGATCGTTTCCGTCGCCCTGCCCTCGATCCGGTTCGGCCTCGGCTTCTCGGCAGGCACGCTGACGTGGGTGGTGAACGCGTACACGCTCGCTTTCGCCGGGTTCCTGTTGCTGGGCGGACGGTTGTGCGACGAATTCGGGGTCCGGCGGATCTTCGTGCTCGGGATGAGCCTGTTCACCGTCGCGCGGCTCGCCGCCGGGCTCGCCGGTTCCCCGGGAACACTGCTCGTCGCCCGCACGGTGCAAGGGTTCGGCGGCGCGCTGCTGATGCCGGTCACGTTGTCCCTGCTGACGACGACGTTCACCGAACCCGCCCGTCGTGCGCGGGCCTTGGGCACCTGGAGCGCGGTGGGCGCGGCCGGAGCCGCGGCGGGGCCGGTGATCGGCGGCTTGCTGACGCAGTGGGCGGGCTGGCGCTGGGTGTTCTTCGTCAGTGTCCCGATCGGAGTGGTGGCCGTTCTCGTCGCAGGAACGGTGTTGCCGCTTCGGGATCGAAGCCGTCCTCGCGGCAGGCTGGACGTGCTCGGCGCGGTGTTGTCGGCGACGGGACTCGTCGGTGTGGTCTACGCGGTGATGCGTTCGTCGTCCGACGGCTGGGGAAGCGGGTCCGTGCTGCTCCCGCTGTCCGGCGGGCTCGTCCTGCTCGCCGTTTTCCTGGTGCACCAGCACCGGTGGGCGGACGAACCGCTGGTCGCGCTCGGAATCTTCCGGCTGCGTTCGGTCAGCAGCGGGAACGTGGTGATCTTCTTGCTGGGACTGGGTTTCCTCGCCAGCCCGATCCTGCTTTCGTTGTACCTGCAGGATGTCCACGGATACTCGCCGATGCGGGCGGGATTGGCCTACCTGCCGATGGGGGTGGCGATGTTCGCCGGCGCGCGGACGGCGGGCGGGTTGTCGGTGCGGATCGGGCCACGGCGTGCGGCGGCGTTGTACTGCGCGCTCGGCGCGGTGGGTTTCGCCGCGATCGCGGCATTGGCCGGCGCGCACGCTTCCTACGTCGTTTCCGTGCTGGTGCCCGGAATGGTCTTCGGCTTCGGGACGGCGGCGGCCTTCACCCCGATCACCATGGCCGCCACGAGCGGCGTCCCGGAACGTCAGAACGGCCTGGCCGCCGGTCTGCTGAACACGGTCCGGCAGACCAGCGGCGCGCTCGGGCTCGCCGCGTTGACCGCGCTCGCGGCGGCCGTGACCGCGAGTTCGCCGTCCGGCCTGCCGAAGGGCGAGGCGCTGGTGCACGGCTACACCGCCGCGTTCCTCGCCTCCGCCGCCTGTCTCGCGGCCGCCGCGGTGGTCGCGGCGGTGACGATGCCCGGGCTCAGCTCGCCGCCGCGTGCGCGGGCAGATCGACCCGGTCTCGGAACCAGGGGCAGTCCTCAAGGTTCCCGTCACGGCGGCAGGTGAGCAGTTCGACCAGGTAGTCGTGCGCGGTGTCGAGCCGCGCGCGCTCCCGTTCGATCTCGGCGAGCCGTCCCGTCACCACGTCCCGCCAGCGGTGCTGTTCGGCGAGCAGTTCGGTGATCCTGGCCAGACCCAGCCCGCCGATCCGCCGCCAGTGCTTGATCAGCGCGATGCGGTACAGCTGATCGTCGTCGTAATACCGCTGTCCCGAGCGGCGGAAGGCGGTGATGAGCCCGCGGCGCTCCCAGTAGTGCAGGGTCGAGATCGCCAGCCCGAAATGATCGGCGGCTTCGCGAACCGGCGTCAAGGAATCCATGCGATCAGTCTAGGTTAGGTCACCCTAACTTTCGAGTCTGTCCGTCAGACGCGCAGCAGCCGCTCGTCGAGTTTCGCCAGATGGTCGCGACCGAACTCGCCGTTCTCCAGGTCACGCCACAGCACCGGCGGCAGATCCTGTGCCACCTCGGGCGAGCGTGAAGCGGCGGCCAGCGCGATCGTCGCGACGGTGTCGACGTCGCCGGTGAGCGCGACGGCGGAGTGCAGCATCCGGGCGAGTCCTCCGCCGCCGGTCAACACGGTCAGCGCCGCGCGCACGCTCATCCAGCCTTGCGGCCCGACCTTGCCCGACCACGGCAGCGCCCAGCCGCCGTGCCCCACATCCTCGGGGAGGATCCCTTCGATCCACCTCGCGATCTCGGAAAGCGGCCCCACCCGATGGTGGCAATAGTGCACGGCCAGCGCGGCCGCCTGCGCCGCGGCGATCCCGGCCGGGGTGTCGTGCGTGATCCTGGCCTGCAGTTTCGCGTGATAGAGCACGTCGTCGACGGTCGGCAGGACCCCGATCGGCCCGGCGCGCATGGCGGCGCCGCTCTTGTCGCTCTGCGGCCGGAGCCGTCGCAGCAACTCTTCGCCGTCGCGGACCTCGCTGAGCAGCTGATGGAAACTCGGCGCGTAGCCGTCGTGCGGATCGCGGTGATACGCCCGTACGAACTGCTCGGCGAGCAGCAGCGGCGTCCATCGCAGCCCGGAGACGAGCACCTCGGCGATCGCGATCGTCATCTGCGTGTCGTCGGTGTAGCGACCGGCCGGGGCGCCGGGCAGCCCGTGATGCGGCACGTAACCGGTCAGGTTGTTGTGCTCCGCGACGAAGCCCGGGTACGCGTGCTCGAAGGAGCCCCCGTACGCGTCGCCGATTGCCAGCTCGACCAGCATCCGTCCATCGTGCCAGGCTGCGAGGTGTCACCAAGTGCCCATACCGTGGAACCCATGGCGACCGACAAGCTGCGCGCGTGGTGGCACATCGGCAGGGTCTCGACGGATCGCTGCTCGGGTCATCGGCGGCCGAGGTACTGGAACGGACCGGCTGGATGCGCTCGGTCGGCGGTTCGGCGCCCTATCTCGGGCTGTTCGCCAGAGCCCGTCTGGATCGCGAGACGGTGGACGCGGACGTCGCCCGGCTGGCCATCCACGAGCTGCCTTCGGCGCGCGGCTGCACTTACGTCCTGCCGTCGGCGGATTTCGAACTCGGCCTGACCGTCGGGGCCGCGGCACCGGCGGGTGAACTCGTGGCCGCGGAGAAGTACCTCGGCGTCACGCAGGCCGAGATCGAGCAGCTGTGCGTCACCGTCGCCGATCTGCTCGACGCTTCGGACGAACCGCTCGGTCCGGCCGCGATCAAGGACGCCGCCGGGTCCGCGGTGCGCGATCTGGGGGAGGCGGGCCGCAAACGCGGCACCACCACGACGTTGCCGCTCGCGCTCGGCCTGCTCCAGGCGCGCGGCGACATCCGCCGGGTCCCGGTCAACGGCCGGCTGGATCAGCAGCGCTACGGCTATGTCCGGTGGACGCCGTCCCCGCGCGGCGGACTGTCCGATATGGACACCGCGCGGACCGAACTCGCCCGGCGGTACTTCTCGTGGGCGGCTCCGGCGTCGCTCAAGCATTTCCGCTGGTTCTCCGGTTTCACCGCGGCGAGCGCGAAGAAGATCGCGGAACAGCTGGAACTCGTGCCGCTCGACGGCACCGATCTGGTGATGCCCAAGGAACTCGCGGACGAGTTCGCCGCGTTCACCGTGCCGTCGGAGCCGTCGTACGCGCTGCTCGCGGGGATCGACGGCATCCATCTTCTGCACCGCGAGATGTCACGGCTGCTCGCGGACGCCGACGTCGAACGCCCGGTGCCCGGCGGACGGCCGGGGGAGACGCTGGGCGGACAGGCGGATCCGCCGAGTCACGTGATCGTCGACAGGGGCCGCATCGCCGGCTTGTGGGAGTTCGACACCGAAGCCGGAAAGATCGTCCACAAGTTCTTCGGCGAAGAGGACGCCGCGTTGCGCGAGACGATCGCGAAGACCGAAGAATTCGTCCGTGACCAACTCGGCGACGCCCGGAGCTTCAGCTTGGACTCGCCGAAGAGCCGGGCGTCGCGAGTGGCCGATCTCAGGCCTTCGCCTCGTTGATGAGGATGTCGACGGCCTTGTCGTTGCGCGCGGTCTGCTCCGGGATCACCGAAGCGGGCGGGTAGAAGCCGTCGATCCCGCCGTCCTTCGGGTACATCTCGAAGGTGTAGCTGAGGATCTTGTGCTTGCCCCACGCCCAGTCGTTGATGTCGCCATCGGTGACGTACAGATCGCTGGACTGCTCGGGCGTGTAACCGTTGGTGCCAGCCATCTGCTTGCCGACGTCGGCGAAGCGCTTCGCTTCCTCCTCGTTCAGACCGGTGTCGGTCTCGGCCTTCGTGTAGCCGTAAGGCCAGAGCACCAGCTCCGAGAAGGTGTGGAAGTCGATGTGCGTCTTGATCTGCTGCGCGCCACCGACCACGCGGGAGTCGATGAACGCCGCGACCGCCTTGGTCTCGGACTCGGAGAACGCCGACGGACCGTGGTAGTCCTCGGCGGACGGGCTGTTGCTCGACCCGCCGCAGCAGTTCCACTTGTAGTCCCAGTTGCGGTTCGGGTCGGTGCCGACCGCGCTGCTGCCCGGAACGGGCTTCCGCGTCTTGCGCCAGCCCTGGTACTCGCCGCCGGTGATGTCGTACTCGGAGCCGTCCGGGTTGACGTTCGGGATCACGTAGATCTCGTGCTCGTCGACCATCTTCTTGATGGCAGGGTCGCTCGCGTACCCGCTGGTGAACCGCTGCACGATCCGCAGGCACATCTCGGTGGTGAGGTGCTCGCGCGCGTGCTGGTTGCAGGTGAACAGGACCTCGGGCTCGTTCTCGTCCGTGCCCGCGTTGTCGCTGATCTTCAGCAGGTTCAGCTCACGGCCTTCGTAGGACTTGCCGACACTCGACAGGGTCGCGATGTCGCCGTGGTCCTTCGCGGCCTTCTGCAGCTCCGCGGTCGTTTCGGCGTAGGTGTGGTACGCCTCGTCGCCCGGCGGGAAGTCACCCGCGACGGCCGCGGTGCCCGCCCGGCCACTGCGCTGTTTCAGCATGCCGTCGAAGTCGCCGAGCGACTTCAGTCCGAAGCCGTTCGCGCGCAGGGCGGCGGCCTGTCCCGGCGTGGCGACGACGGTCAGCGCGCCACCGCGCGAGCCCGCGACGTCGACGCCGGTGCGGGCGACCTCGGTGCGTTTGTCGGGGGTGGACGCGCCTTCCACCGAATACAGCCCTCTCGCCGGGTCGCCGGTCTGGGCGCTCGCGACGGGCGTCGTGACGGCCAGCAGGGCGAGCCCTGTGGCGGCCAAGGCGCCCCCGATGCGACGGCGTGTGGACATTTCGCCTCCGAACGATCTGGGGACAAGGTGGGGTTCACCGTCGCCGAAGTGAATCGTCCACGACAACCCGACGATCGTCGTTCCCAGTTACCGTTTACGGCCAGAGGCGTTCCTTGTGCCAGGTCCCGTCCGCGCGCCGGTAGCGGAGCCGCCGGTGCCGCCGGTCGTGGCTCGCCTGCCAGAACTCCACTTCGGACGGCGTCACCAGATAGCGGGTCCAGGTTTCCGGTGCCACGCCGGGATTCTCCTCGACCCACCGCTCCGCTTCCGCGGCCGCGCGGTCGAGATCGGCCGGATCGTCGAGCACCTGGGACTGCCTGCCGATGAACGCCTCCACCCGGGAAGCCGGCGGCCGGGCGGTGAAGTCGGCCGCGGACACCTCGGGATCGGCGACGGCGACAGGGCCGCGCAGGCGGACCTGGCGGCCGCGTCCCGGCCAGAAGAAAGTCAGTGCGGCGAACGGATTCTTCGCCAGCTGAACACCTTTCGGGCTTTCTGAGCTCGTCGCGACCGCCCAGGTGTCGCCGTCGACGTCCTTGAGGATCACGACGCGCGCGTCCGGCATCCCGTCGGCGTCCACTGTGGACAGAGTGACGGCGTGGGGCGCCAGGACGTGTTCCCCCGCCTCGTTGAGCCATTCCAGGAAAAGCTCGCGCGGGGTCGCGGGTGTGGCGTCGGTGTCGAACTCCGAGAGTTCTTCGGGGAACGAAGGCCAGCCGCGCAACGTGCGATCCATCAGTACCCCGGCGGGCGCTGCGGCGGGTAACCGGGCGCGGGCGGTGGATAGTGCGGCGGATGCTGACCCGGCGGTGGACCCTGCGCCGGCGGCGGCCCGACCGGGTACTGCGGCGGTGGCGGCTGCTGCGGCTGCCAGCCGGGTGGCGGCTGCTGTCCTGGTGGAGGCATGGGCGGCCCTGGTGGCATCGGCGGCTGCTGGCCCTGCGACTGCGCCCACTGCACTTGCTGATAGACCTCGGCGGGCTGCGGGAAACAGAACGTCAGCTTCGCGTTGACCGACCCCTGCACCGCGGCGCCCCACAGCTTCCCGCCGACGAACGCGTACATCTGCGCCGCCGAAACGTCGACGGCCACCATGCGGGTCTCGCCGCCGAACTGGTTGCCGGATTTCGCCGACGCGGCCTGCGCGGCGTCCGGGTACACCCGGTCGCCGATCAGCCCGGCGATGACCACCGAAGCGGCCGTCCAGCCGACCGTGCCCATCACGTTCGCGCGCGCGTGCTGCGTCGCCAGTCCGGTGAAGTCGTACAACGCGGGCGCGGTCACCTCCGGGATCGCCGCGGCGACCACGCAGTAGTTCATCGTCGACATCATCACGGACTCGGTGAACAGGCCGACGACGGCGGCGCTCGGGCCGATCTGGACCGTGTTCAGCCTGCCCCCGCTGCGCTGGATGCGCTCTGCCACCGCACCCAGGTACTGCTCCTTGCTGAGCACTGACGCCTCCCGAAGACTCCTCGCGCACGGCCATCGTCGCACGAACGGCGATCTGCTTCACTGGACGCCACTATGCGACGTCTTCTGATCTTGCCGCTCGTCGTGCCGCTGCTGGCGGCCTGCGGGCCGACGGAACAGCCGCCGCCCGCGGCGAGTTCGCCCGCGCCGTCGAACACCCCGGCGCCCAGCATCCCGCCTGCCCCGGAACCCACCGGCAAGGGCCCGTGCCCGTACCTCGGCAACGAGTTCGTCTCGGACGCCAACGGGCAGAAGGTCTCCAAGGTCAAGACCTCGGCCGACCAGCCGCATCCGACGTGTTTCTTCTACGCGCTCAGCGGGAAGCTGCAGCTCACCGTGCGCGTGTACGTCGGGGAACCCGCCGTGGCGAAGGCGCTGGTGGATCAGGCGGCGCCCATCGACACCTCCAACCCCGCCGACGAACCGGCGGGCTGGAAGGGCGGCTACCAACCCTCCGGCGAAGGCGCCGTTTACGCCGTCGCGAAGGGCGGGAACGCGGTAGTCGTGACCACCAACCAGAAGCAGAGCATCAAGGCACGTACGGTGGCGAAGGAGGCTATCGGTGAGCTGAAGCTCTAGGTAGTGGTATCCACACGTCAGAGTGAAGTTGATCTTGTACTACCCTGTGCCGCACGCGCGAGGTTTCGCGGGACCAGCGCGGGCGCCAGATCCGGCGGAGGCCGCCTTGCGGTGTGGCTCGGCGGCACAAAAGATCATTTCTCCCCATAAGACAAAAGGACAGGTTTCGTGGCTGACACCCTCAAGGAAATCTTGCTCGACTCCAGCCGTCGCCCGGCGGTCGTGAGCGACTTCGAAGGCCTCGTCGACGCCGAGGTCTCGGACAAGGGCGGCGTTTCGGGTGCCGTCGTGAAGACCGGCTTCGCCGCCGTCAAGAAGATCAAGCCGGGCATCATCCCCGCCGCCGTCGACACCCTGCTCGACGACTTCACCGGTGCGCTCGAGCCGTTCTACGGTGACTACAAGGCCAAGGGCGGCAACGACTTCGGTGCCTACCTGGTCGGTCGTAGCGACGAGGCCTCGGACGCGCTCCTGTCGGTCACCGACTCGCGCGCCGAGAAGAGCAGCCGCGACAGCATCAAGAAGGTGTACTCGAAGCTGCGCCCGAACGGCAAGAAGAACGTCGAGGAGGCCCTGCCCCGCCTCGGCCAGCTGATCGACAAGCACGCTGCGTCTGTCTGATCGCGCTGACGTAAAGCGCGCCGAAGGGGCGCCCGGTCCGCTTTCAACATCCTGTTGGGAGTGGAGGGCGCCCCTTCATCGCGTTTACGATGTCGCGCCGAACACCCGCAGCAGACTCGTTTGCAAGGCGTCCGCCGCCTCGTCGGCGGACATCCGGCCGGAGTCGACCTCCTCACCGGAGGCGTGGCCGAGTTTCACGGTGACCGCCACCAGCCAGCCCGTGGGCAGCCGATCGTCGAACTCGCCCGTCTCCTTGCCCCGCCGGATGACGCGTTCGAGCCGCTCGGCGACCGGTGAGTGGCGCCGCTGATCGTCGTCCGGGCTCGCGGGCAGGGAAGTGATCTTCCGGAGCAGGGCCGGGTACCGTCCGGACGTGCGGCGGCCGGCTTCGATCAGCCGCACCAGCGCCTCGGCGGCAGGGCCGTCGTCGAGGTCCGCGGCGTCCATCGCGGCGACGGCCTCCTCGGTGATGCGGTCGAGTACCGCGGCCAGCAGTTCCCCTCGTGAAGGGAAATGGGCGTAGACCGTCTGACGGGTCACGCCCGCGGTGGTGGCGATGGCTTCGACGCCGGCGTCAGGATCGGTGCCGAGGGTCCGGAGCGCCGCCTCCAGGATCGAAGCCCTGCTGCGCTGTGCGTCGGAGCGCTGGTTCCGCGCCGAGGGTCGAGGCATCTCTTACACCTTGTCAGAATTGATGGGTCGTTGATATCTTACAGCCTGTAAGAGATGTTTCGCGAGGCTGGGAGCGACCATGGCGCCTTTCCACGGCTCAGACCCGAAGAAGTTCATCGCGGATTTCCACCTGTCGTTCCACGACGAGCTGGTGAACAGCGACGAGGACGCGGGAGCGATCGTCGACCGCTATCACACGCCGGACATCGTGCAGATCGCCGACGGCCACCGGATGGACCGGGACAACCTCATCGCGCACGCCCGCCCGGTCCGCAAGAACCGGCCCACCGCGCGATGGGAGGTGCACGAAGCGGTGGCGGGCGGGGACCGGATCGCCGCCCGGAGCACCTTGTACGTGACGAACCGCAAGAGGGACCTCACGATCGAGGTGTACTTCTTCGGCGAGTTCACCCCCGACGGCCGGATGCGCCGGGGACACACGCTCACCCGCACCCTCCCCGTCACCAAGACGTGAAAGGGCCGCCCGGGACCGGAGAAGCGGTCCTGGGCGGCCCTTCGCGACAAGCAGAAAAGGGTGAGGCGTCAGTTCTTCTTGTCGGCGGAGCCCGCGTTCGAAGCCTGGTGCCCGTTCTTCGGAGCCGCGGGCTTGGCCGGAGCCGGACCGGAAGCGGCGGGCTTCGCCGGAGCGGCGGGCTTCGCCGGCTGTGCCGGTTTCGGAGCGGCCGCGGCCGGAGCGGCGGGCTTGGCGGGAGGAGCGGGCGGAGCCTTCGGCGGCGCGGGCGCGACCGGCGGCTCCTGCTTGGAACGCAGGGCGTAGGCGGCACCGGCGCCGACGACGGCGATACCGATCACCCACGGCCAGCGACGACGCTTGCGCGTCCCCTTGGCAGCGGTCTTCGCCTCGACGAGCGCGGCCTTGAAGTCCTTCTTCGCCGCCTTGAAGTCCTTCTTGCCCCGGCGCTTGGACTCACCGGCGGACTTCGCGGCCTGGATGGCGGCCTTGCGTGCCTTGCGGCCCGGCTTCCGCATCTCGGAAAGCCTGGCCAGCGCCTCCTTGCGAGCCGCCTTCGAGCTCCGCTTGAGCTCCTTGCGGGTCAGTTCCGTCTTCTTCGCGAGCTTCTTGCGCGCGCGACGGCTGGTCTTAGCGATCTCACCGGCGCTCTCGGAGAGCTTCTGCTCGGCTACCTCTACGGCGTGGGCGGTGGCTTCCTTACCCGCCTCGACAGCACGTTTGCGCAGGCCGAGCGCGCCGGCCTTCGCCGACTCGCTCACCGAATCTGCGGCCCGGGTCATGGCCTTCACCTCATCAATCGTTTTGATTCTGCTTCGTTGCTTGTAACCTATCGTGCCCCTTTTCCCCAGATCTTGCCGCAGATGGCACGATGAAGCTCGTGACTGAAAGCAAGGGATCCCTCATTGGTGGCGCGCTGAAGGCCACTCTGCACACCAACCAGGGTGACATCAACCTGAACCTGTTCCCCGACCACGCGCCGAAGACGGTCGCGAACTTCGTCGGGCTCGCCGAGGGCAGCAAGGAGTACACCCAGCCCAACGCGCAGGGAACGAACTCGGGCCCGTTCTACGACGGGTCGATCTTCCACCGCGTCATCGACGGCTTCATGCTGCAGGGCGGCGACCCGACCGGCACCGGCCGCGGCGGCCCCGGCTACAAGTTCGGCGACGAGTTCCACCCGGAGCTCCAGTTCTCCAAGCCGTACCTGCTGGCCATGGCCAACGCCGGACCCGGCACCAACGGCTCGCAGTTCTTCATCACCGTCGCGCCGACGACGCACCTGAACTTCAAGCACACCATCTTCGGCGAGGTCGCGGACCAGGCTTCCCGCGACGTCGTCGACGCGATCGGCCGCACGGCGACCGGTCCGGCCGACCGTCCGCTGCAGGACATCGTCATCGAGAAGGTCAGCATCAGCCGCTGATCGCAGAGCCTGTTACCGGGGATTTCGGTAGGTTGGTGGCATCGTGAGCCAACCACCGAATCCCCAGTACCAGCAGGCCGCCATGCCCGGCTGCTGGTGGCACCCGAACCGGCCGACCGGGCTGAGCTGTTCACGCTGCGAGCGTCCGGCCTGCCCGGATTGCCTGCGCGAAGCCGCCGTGGGCTTCCAGTGCACGGACTGCGTCCAGGCCGGTCGTCAGCAGGATCGCGCCCAGCAGAAGCAGTACCGCGACGCCGGGTACGGCTCGCGCACCCTCGCGGGCGCCCAGCCCGCCCGGACGGCCGTCGTGACGCCGGTCCTCCTGGCGCTGAACGTCATCGTCTTCCTCATCACGGTCGTCCAGTCCGGCAGCATCGCGAACAACAACTTCTCCGAGCTGTTCCAGTACGGCCAGCTGTGGAATCCCGCGACGCTGGCCGGCGACGAATGGTGGCGGATCCTCACCTCGGGATTCCTCCAGTACGGCCTGCTGCACATCGCGAGCAACGCGTTCTCACTGTGGTTCGTGGGGCGCCCGCTGGAGACCGCGCTCGGCCGCGTCCCGTTCACGGTGCTCTACTTCGTCTCCCTGCTCGGCGGCTCGGCCGCGAACCTGGTCTTCAGCGACCTGGACGCCGTCCCCGTGGTCGGCGCGTCCGGCGCCATCTTCGGGCTCATCGGCGCGTACACGGTCATCGTCATCAAACTGCGGCTCAACCCGACGTGGCTGCTGGTGATCCTGGGCCTGAACGTCTTCATCACCTTCCAGGTGCCCGGCATCTCGATCCTCGGGCACGCCGGCGGGTTCGTGGCGGGCCTCCTGGCCACCTTCGCGCTGCTGTACGCGCCGGACAAGAACCGGCTGAAATGGCAGCTCGGCGGGATCGCGATCGTCGTGGTGGCGATGATCGGGCTCGTCGTCTGGAAGGACTCGCAGACGATTTCCGCGACGTGTGAGCTCGCGACCAGCCGGGGTGTGCCCTCCTACGCCTGCTACCCGGAGTAGTCGCTCTTCCCCCGAGTGGGTCATCCGAAAACCCGATCGAGAAGCGGTCGGGCTGGGTACCTTCGAGTTGATCATGTGCATCGTCAACTTGGGGGTTGAGATGAAGATCCGAAAAGCAGCAGCTCTCACCGCCGTCGCCGTGCTGGCGTCGGTATCGGCACCCGCGGTCGCGCAGGCCGGGCAAGCCGCCGAGACCTGCCAGACCTACACCAAACGCTATTTCCTCGGCTCGGGCAGCACCATCACGCTCCGTGTCGCCTACGTCGATTCGGCGTTGAAAATCTGCTTCGGCGATCCCGGCGTGACGTCCTCGGCGGCCACGCAGACCGTCGGCACGACGGGGCCGGGCGCGGCCACCGGCTGGGAGATCACGGCGGGTCCGGCGGTGGTGGAGGACCAGCGGCCCCGGCACGTCAAAGCGAAGTTCAGCGGGTCGCTGCGGAACTGCGTCGTCAAGATCAACCCGATCTGCTCGCCGGCCTCGCCGTACGAGATCTTCGGGGAGTACGCGCCGCCCGCGGTCGGCCCGGCCGTCCCGGGCTGGTCACACGGCCAGAACGGCGACGTCCACTACTACGACAACGCCTGACCCTTGAGAGCGGTGAGGACGTCCAGTACGTCGCGGGGGTCCTCACCGAGGTCGATCCGGCCGAACACCAGCAGGTGGTCGCCGGATTCGACCTCCAGGGTCAGGCTGTCCCGGCCGAGCCGTCGCGTGGTGCGAAGCCGGAGCCGGGCTTCGGTCCAGGAGTAGCGGTGCGCACCGCCCACGGTCCTGGCCAGGAGTCCGCCGGGGCCTGCCGCCAGCCGGGGACGGAGCAGCGTGCCGTGCAACGCGAGCGCGCCCACGGACAGCATCGCGACCCCGGTCAGGACGGTGCCACCGACGTCGCCGCCGATGGCCAGCCACAGCACGCCTGCCAGCAGCAACAGGGTGAGCACCCAGGCCACTACCACAACGTTCCGCTGCGGCGCCCACGAGGTGGGGTAGTTATCCACAGGGGTTATCCACACTGGGGATGAGTCACACCGGTGTAATTCGGCGTCAAGCCGCCATCCGGGGTAATGCTCACCGCCACCGCATCGTCATGAGCAACCCGGCGATCATCAGCACGAAACCGATGGCGAAGTTCGTGTTGCCCAGATCCGCCATGAAGGGGATCTTGTCGCCCGCGATGTAGTTGACGACCAGCCACAACAGGCCGACCAGCATGAGGCCGAACATCACGATCTTGTAGAACAGGTTCGACGGGCCCGCGGCCTTGACCTTCACCGGCGTGCGGCGATCGGTCGGCGGGGTGTACGCCGTCTTCTTGCGGACCTTGGACTTCGGCATCGTGTTCCTCGCGTACTGTTCGGCTTCCCTGGTGGCGATGACCCGCTTTCGGGTGCGCAACCAGCGCCACGTGCACACGTTAACGTAAACGAGCGCCGCTGGGCACCGTCCGGGACCGGTCGATTTCCCGCACTGTGACAATGGTGTCACAGACGGTTCGGCAGTGGCTTGGTTCGAGACTGAGGAGCTTTGCGTGGCTGAGCGGGAAGAGCCGGGCGGGGACCGTCGGCGGTACTCCGAACGACCACCCGGCGGAGGCCGTCCGGCCCCCCGGCGTAGGCCGGAGGACTCAATCCCGCCGCGTCGCGGCCAGGGAGAAGCGCCGACACCGCGTCGGAGGCCTCAGGACGGCAGGGCATACGAAGGCCCTCCGCCGCGCCGCCGGAGCGACGCGCCCCCGCCGCGCCGTCGCCCCATGCCGCCGCCGGGGTCGACCGAAGAGACCGTCATCTTCGAACCGGTCGGCGGTGGCACCGCGACCGAGGAACGCCCGCCGCCGCGCGAGCTGGGCAAGGGCGGCGTCGCCATCCGGACCGTCGGCGAGCTCCTCATCACCGCCGGCCTGGTGGTGCTGCTGTTCATGGTCTACGAGGTCTACGTGACCGACCTGTTCTCCGCGGGCAAACAGTCCGAGGCCAGTTCCGAGCTGGACGGCGAGTGGGGCAAGGACCGGCAGCTGCATCCGGAACTGGTCGACGGGAAGGCGTTCGCCAGGATCCACATCCCGGTGTTCGGCGCCGACTTCAACTTCACGATCCAGGAAGGCACCACCGAGGCCGCGCTCGAAGTCGGCCCCGGCCACTACAAGGGCACCGCGCTGCCGGGCGAACCGGGCAACTTCGCCGTCGCCGGCCACCGCGTCGGCAAGGGCGCGCCGTTCAACGACCTGGACAACCTCAGCTCCTGCGACCAGATCGTCATCGAGACGCAGACCGACTTCTACATCTACAAGGTGCTGCCGTACAAGGACGAGGTCGAAGGCTGGGCGGAGGGCAAGGGCGCGCAGCCGAAGTGCAAGAACGTCGGGACGCTGCGCAACCCGAACGCCGCCGACGGCGGGCCCTACGGCGAGACCAACGGCCGCCGTATCGTGTTCCCGACCAAGGGCGACACGGTGAACCCGGTGCCGTACAAGGATCCGGAGATCCTCCCGAAGGCCGAGCAGGTCTCGCTGCTCACGCTGACGACGTGTCACCCGCAGTTCTCGGCGAAGGAACGGCTCATCATCCACGCGGTGCTGGCCCAGCAGGTGCCGAAGAACCAGGTCGGCTCCTACGCCGAACTCCTGCCCAAGATCTCGGAGGCGCGCTGATGTACGGCTGGATCTGGCGCAAGCTGCCGGGCCCCTTCGCGGTGAAACTGGCGACGGCGGTCGTGCTGGCGCTCGGGATCGTGGCGCTGCTGATGTTCGTCGTCTTCCCGTGGCTGGAACCGCGCCTCTGGTTCAACGAAGTGAGCGTCCAGTAGCCGCGCGGTTCGGCGTCTTCCTCGTCTCCGGCCGGTTTCCCGGCCAGGAGGACGCCGAAGTGCTGCGCCGGTCGGTCGACGCCGCCATCGCGGCGGAGCGGGCCGGATTCGACGACGTGTGGTTCGCCGAGCACCACTTCATGCCGTACGGCGTCTGCCCGTCCGCGATCACCCTCGCCGCGCACGTGCTCGGCCGCACCGAGCGGATCGCCGTCGGCACCGCGGTGAGCGTGCTGTCCGTCGCGCATCCGGTGGCGCTCGCCGAACAGTGGTCGCTGCTCGACGCCGTTTCCGGCGGACGGCTGCGGATCGGCGTCGGTCGCGGCGGGCCGTGGCAGGACCTCGAGGTGTTCGGCACCGGCGCTTCGCGCTACGAAACGGGGTTCGAGGAGAGCCTCGACCTGATGCTCGCGGCGATGACGGCGAAGACGGTCTCGGCCGACAGCGATCACTTCAAGTTCCGCGAGGTGCCGATGGTGCCGCGGCCGGAACGCGACCCGCGGCTGGTCGTGGCCTGCGGGGACGCCGGCTCGCGGGCGGTGCGGCTCGCCGCCGATCGTGGGCTGCCGATGCTGCTCGGGCTGCACACCGACGACGACGGCAAAATCGAAACCCTTGCCGCGTACGGGGATTCCGCCGCCGAGCACGTGTCGACGGTGATGTGCCAGGTCGGGGACGACGCACTGGACGTCGTGCGGTCCGCGTTGCCGGGTTCCCTGAAAGAGGGCTTCGCCGGGCACGTGTACCTCGACGGCAAACGGGGCCTGGACAAGGATCCGGTGGCCTATACCGACCGGCTGTGCGAGATGCACCCGATCGGCGGAGTGGAGTACTGCGTCGACAGGCTGGGAACGAGCATCCGGCGTACCGGGGTCTCCCACGTGATCATGATGGTGGAAGCGTCCGGTACGCCGGAGGGAACACTCGAGAACATCGCGCGGATCGGGGAAGAAGTGCTACCCGCGCTGCGTCGCGGCTAGCAGTCGCGCAGTTCCGGGCTCTGGTTCAGCAGCTGGCCGCGGACGGAGACGAACGCGCGGTAGCGGTCACTGTCCACTTGGGACTTCTTGAACACGGCGACGCGGTGGCAGTTCTGGAAAGCCAGCTTCACGCCGAAGTGTCGTTCCAGGCCGCCGCGGATGGCGTCCGAGGCCAGCGCCCGCAGCAGCTGACCGCGTTCGGCCTCGCTCGGCGGCGGCGTCTCGTTGTCGGCGAACCCGTCGGCCGCGCCCTCGGCCTCCGCGATGACACCGGTGATCACGGTCCAGGCGTAGGGCAGGGACTCCCGGACACAGGCGACGAATTCGGCGTCGGAGACCTCCCCGCGCTCGGCCTTCTCCAGCAGCGCGGGCGATACATCCAGAGACATCGAACCTCCGAGAGAGACACGGTGAACGTGGGCCATCTACCTGACTACTCACCCGCGGCCCGAGCCACAAGAGAAAACGATCATCATCACCACTTTGGCGGAAGCCGTCGTCACTCCCAGCGAAAGAGCTTCGCCGCCAAGACACAACTGCCCACCGCGAAAGCCGCCAGTACGACGAGTTGCAGCGGTTGCGCACCGGCGCCGGTCCACGCGTCTTCGAGGGCTTTGACGCCCGGCGGGATGTACGCGCCGATGTCGCGGATGGCCTCCGGGAGCAGGGGACGCGGCAGGTAGACGCCGCCGAGGAACATGATCGGGAGGTAGGCGATCAACGCGATCCCGCTCGCGGCGCGGCTGGTCTTGGCGACCGAGGCGGCGATCAGGCCGAGCCCGAAGATCGCGGTCGTGCCGAGGACGAACGTCAGCAGGAAGCCGAGCGGGTGACGCGGAGTGGGGACGTCGAAGACGACGCCCGCCGTCAGGAGGAGGATGCCGACTCCGCCGATGGTCACGGTGACGTTGATGATCAGCTGCGCCACGAGCAGCTGCGCCGGGTGCACCGGTGTGGTGGCGAAGCGGCGGAGGATGCCCTGTTCGCGGTAAGTCGCGATGATCCCGGGGATCGCCTGCAGGCCCATCATGGCGATGGTGAGTACCACCATCGACGGCACCCAGGCGTCGAGGAAGCGCATGCCCGTCGGTGTCTCGCTGTCCGCGCGAATGGCGGGAATGGCGCCGAGGATGGCCGTGATGGCCGTCGGCAGGACGAGCCCGCCGATGACGAAGCCGGGCGTGCGGAGGGCGAGTTTCGTTTCGGTGAGGGTGATCTTGGCGAGGGTGTTCATTCGTCGTCTCCTTGCTCAGTCGCGGCCGGTCAAGGTCGCGAAGGCTTCGTCCAAAGTGGATTTACCGGCGCGGTCACGGAGTTCGTCCGGGGTGCCGGTGGCGACCACGCGCCCGGCGTCGAAGATCGCGAGGCGATCGCAAAGGCGTTCGGCCTCATCCATGAAATGCGTGACGAGCAGGACGGTGACGCCGGTGTCGCGCACGGCCTCGACGAGCTTCCAGGTGTCGCGGCGGGCGTGCGGGTCCAGTCCGGTGGTCAGTTCGTCGAGGACGGCGACCTCGGGGCGGCCGACCAGCGCGAGCGCGATCGAGACGCGCTGCTTCTGACCACCGGAAAGCTTGCCGAAGTACTTGTCCCGCTGCCCGGTGAGACCGAGCTTCGCGAGCAGGTCGCCGGTGTCGGCGGGGTTCGCGTAGAAGGAGGCGTAGAGGTCGAGCGCCTCGTGGACCTTGATCTTGTCGGGTAGGCGGCTCTCCTGGAGCTGCGAGCCGAGGCGCTGCCGCAGAGCGGCGTGGTCCTTGCCCGGGTCGAGGCCGAGGACCGACATGGTGCCGGAGTCCGGCGTGCGCAGTCCCTGGAGGCATTCGACCGTGGTGGTCTTGCCGGCGCCGTTGGTCCCGAGGATCCCGAAGATCTCGCCTTGTTCCACGTGGAACGAAACGTCGTCGACCGCGACGTGCTCCCCGTACGTCTTGCGGAGGTTGGTGACTTCGATGATTGGCATGCGAAAAACGTTATGGCGCAACGGACTTGGTCAGAATGGCGCTGAACCCACAGTTGGGGTGGGGCTGGACCCACCCTGATCGGGGGCCTGCGGTCACTGTGCCGGGACGGGGCGGTGGGGAAGACTTCGTCGCATGATCCGCACCTATCTCACCTCCGTGCGCCGGGGCTTCGTGCTCGCGGGCTTGGCGCTGGTGAGCTGGCTGGACCTGCTGCTCGAACTGGTGGGTTTCTGCCTGCTCTGCGTCGGCCTGGTCTTCGCCTACACACTCGCGCTCGAAGGGACGCGTCCGCGTGCCGCGCTCACCCGGCGCCTGGCCGGACGCTGGTGCGGGGTCGAGGTCGGGTCGCCCTATCGGCCGGCGCCGCCCGAACCGGAACGTGAGCGCGACGGCTGGTACCGCGACGGGAACAGCCTGTTCAAGCGGTCGTGGTTCATCAAATGGACCAAACGGTTCGAGTGGATCTCCGACGATCCGGCGACCGGACGCGATCTCGGCTGGCAGCTGTGGAATCCGTTGGCCGGTCTGGTGCTCGTGCCCGCGGTCCTGCTGGCCGGGCCGCGCGCGCTTCGCCTGTACGGGAAGTGGACGCGCTGGTGGCTCGGGCCTCGTCCGGCTCGCACCGGCGACGGCTGGATCAAGACGAGGCTGAAAGCGCTCGGTTTCCAGTTGGGGCTGTTCGCGCTTTCCGTCGCGCAGCTGGGTATGGCGATTCCGACGCTGCTCGTCCTGATCTGGCCGGCGCCGCTGTTCCCGGCGATGGTCGTCGCCGGTCGTTCGGTGACCGACACCCTGCGCCGCGAGGCCAAGAACTGGACCGGTGTGCGGATCGACCGGCCGTATCTGCCGGAGCCGCCGTTCCCCGTGCCGCGGGCGGACGGGATGTATCGGTACGGACGGCAGCTGTACGACACGCCATGGTGGCCGGCCCGGCGCGCGCGTTTGCGCTGGGCGATATCCGACCGCGCGACCTGGCGCGACCTGGCGGCCGCAGTGGTCAACTCCGTGGTGCTGCTGCTGATGGTGGTGCCGACGGCGGCGCTGGTGTTCGGCGGTCTCTGGGGCGTGGTGGCGCTCTGGGTCTGGCGTCCGTTCGGGCAAGCGCTCGCGCTGACCCCGGTGGCCCTGGCAGCCTCCGCCGCCGGGCTGGTCCTGACACCCTGGCTCGCCCGTCTGGGAGCACGTTTCGCGAAGCTGCTTCTCGGTCCGACAGAGGCTTCGCGGCTGGGGCAGCGTGTCGAGCGGTTGAAGCAGACGCGGACCGACGCGTCGGTCGCGCAGGCCGCCGAGCTGCGGCGTATCGAACGGGACCTGCACGACGGCGTCCAGTCGCGATTGGTCGCGATGGGCATGAAGCTGGGCGCGGTCGAAGCGCTGATCGACAGCGACCCGGCCGCGGCGAAACGGCTGGCCGCCGAATTGCGGCAGACGTCGTCCGAGACGCTGACCGAGTTGCGGTTGCTGGTGCGCGGGATTCACCCGCCGGTGTTGTCGGAGCGCGGTCTCGGTGACGCGGTGCGGGCGATGGCGCTCGACAGTCCGCTGCGGGCTTCGGTGAACGGCACCCTGCCCCGGCTGGAGCAGCCCGCGGAGGCGTGCGCGTACTTCGCGGTCAGTGAGTTGCTGGGCAACGCCGCGAAGCACGGTGAGGCGCGGCGAGTGTCGATCGAACTGGGTTACGACGACGGTCTGTTGCGGATCGAGGTGACCGACGACGGCAAGGGCGGCGCGAACGCGGCCAGGGGAAGCGGGATTCGCGGGATCGAACGCAGACTGGGCGCCTTCGACGGTACTTTTGCTCTGACCAGCCCGCTCGGCGGGCCGACGAAGGCGATCATGGAGATCCCGTGCCAGCTCGACCCCGATGCGTCGTCGCCGAGGACCAATACCTCCTCCGAGACGGCTTGACGCATTTGCTGACCGCGCACGGTTTCGACGTCGTCGAGGCGGTGGGCACCGGTCCGGAACTGGAGCGGGCGCTGCGCACGCACCGGCCCGACGTTTCGGTCGTCGACGTCCGGATGCCGCCGACGCTCACCGACGAAGGACTTCAGGTCTCGCTTGCCGTGCGGCGCGACATCCCCGGGCTGCCGATTCTCGTTCTGTCGCAACATGTCGAGCAGCTCTACGCACGGGAACTCCTGGCCGATGGAGCCGGCGCGATCGGATATCTGTTGAAGGACAGGGTCTTCAACGCGGACCAGTTCATCGACGCGGTGCGCCGGGTGGCCGGCGGCGGCACCGCGATGGATCCCGAAGTGATCGCGAAACTGGTGGCGGGCAACGCATCCGACCCCCTCGCCGCGCTGACCCCGCGCGAACGCGAGGTGCTCGGCTTGATGGCCGAAGGCTGTTCCAACGCCGCCATCGCTTCGCGGCTGCACTTCAGCGAAGGGGCGGTGGGGAAGCACACCGCGAACATCTTCGCGAAACTCGGCATCGTCGCCTCGGACGACACGAACCGCCGCGTCCTCGCGGTCCTCGCTTACCTGGGAACGCCGTGAAGGCCTCCTTCCCTACCTTGAATCCGGGCTGCGCGCGCAGCGCGTCCGTTGAGGGCGGCGGCGGGGGCATGGATGGAGTAGGGAAGGAGGCCTTCACGGAACGGGTTCAGCCTCGCGAGATGCGGGTCATTTCGTCGCGTTCCACGACCTTGACGCGCTCCCGGCCGTGCGGGACACCCAGCGACTTCTCGTGGGCGTCGAGCTTGCCCCAGCCTTCCCAGGTGGTGAAGGGAACGCCGCGTTCGGTCAGGAAGCCGAGGATCGCGTCGGGGTCCTCGACGGCCGGTGCCGTGAGGCTGTCGGCGTCGGCCAGCAGGCTCGCGATGGTTTCGGCCGCGT
This sequence comes from Amycolatopsis sp. CB00013, assembly GCF_001905755.1. Lineage (NCBI taxonomy): Bacteria > Bacillati > Actinomycetota > Actinomycetes > Pseudonocardiales > Pseudonocardiaceae > Amycolatopsis > Amycolatopsis sp. CB00013. The sequence continues at coordinate 1,438,852 of NZ_LIWC01000002.1, forward strand.
CGCCCTTGGTGTGGCCGATGAGGCCCACCGGCCCGCGCTTGATCCAGCCGGTCACGTAGACGCCCGGCACCTGCTCCTCGTCGATGTCCAGCACCCGGCCCGCCGTGTTCGGCACGGTCCCGGTGGTGTGGTCGAACGGGATCTCCGGCAGATGCGACGACAGGTAGCCCACCGCGCGGTAGACGGCCTGGACGTCCCAGTCGTGGAACTCGCCGGTGCCGCGCACGTTGCCGTCGCCGGTCAGTTCGGTGCGCTCGGTCCGCAGACCGGTCACCTTGCCGTCTTCGCCGACGATCTCGCACGGCGAGTGCAGGAAGTGCAGGTGCAGCCGCTTCGGCCGGTCGCCCTGGTCGCGGATCGCCCACTCCTGCAGCGTCTTCACGACCATGTCGATCTGCTTCGACGCCCGCAGCGCGGCGATGCTGCCGTCGTCGAACTCGATGTCCTCGGGGTTGACGATGACCTCGACGTTCGGCGAGTGGTCCAGCTCGCGCAGCTCCAGCGGCGTGAACTTCGCCTGAGCCGGGCCGCGGCGGCCGAACACGTGCACGTCGGTGACCGGGCTGGCCTTCAGCCCCTGGTAGACGTTGTCCGGGATGTCGGTGCTGAGCAGCTCGTCGGCGGTCTTCGCGAGGATCCGTGCCACGTCGAGCGCCACGTTGCCGACGCCGAGGACCGCGACCGAGGTCGCGTTCAGCGGCCAGGTGCGCGGCACGTCCGGGTGCCCGTCGTACCAGGAGACGAAGTCGGCGGCGCCGTAGCTGCCGTCGAGGTCGATCCCGGGGATGTCGAGCGCGCGGTCGGCCATGGCGCCGGTCGAGAAGATCACGGCGTCGTAGAACTGGCGCAGGTCGTCGAGCTTCAGGTCGGTCCCGTAGTCGACGTTGCCCAGCAGCCGGATGTTCGGCTTGTCGAGCACCTTGTGCAGGGCGGTGACGATGCCCTTGATCCGGGGGTGGTCGGGCGCGACGCCGTACCGGATCAGCCCGAACGGCGCCGGCATGCGCTCGAACAGGTCGATCGTCACGTCAGCGTCGGACTTGTCGAGGATGTCGGCGGCGTAGATACCGGCCGGACCGGCACCCACGATGGCTACACGAAGAGAACGGCTCACTCCTACCACGGTAAGTTAGGCAGCCCTAACAATCATTGTGATCTGGCGTACGGTCCACCTGGTGGGAGCCGCTAAGCTGGCCTCATGCGCGTGCTCGTCGTCGACAACTACGACAGTTTTGTCTACAACCTGGTCCAGTATCTGGCCCAGCTCGGCGCCGACTGCACCGTCTGGCGTAACGACGTGGTGGAGCTCGACAAGCTCGGCGAGTTCGACGCGGTCCTCGTGTCTCCCGGCCCCGGAACCCCGGAACGCGCTGGTCAGAGCATGGACGTCATCCGCAAATGCGCCGAGGAGCGCATCCCGATGCTCGGCGTCTGCCTCGGCCACCAGGCCCTCGGCGTGGTCTTCGGCGCCACTGTCGACCGCGCCCCGGAACTGCTGCACGGCAAGACCAGTCAAGTCCACCATTCGGGCGAAGGAGTGCTCGCCGGGCTCCCTGCCGAATTCACCGCCACGCGGTACCACTCGCTGACCGTTTTGCCGGAAACCATCGACGAGGCCGTGTTCGAGATCACAGGTCGCACCGAGTCCGGTGTCGTGATGGGCATGCGGCACCGCGAGCTGCCGCTCGAAGGCGTCCAGTTCCACCCCGAGTCCGTGCTCACCCAGGGCGGTCACCGGATGCTGGCGAACTGGATGGCCTCCGCAGGCCACCCGGTCCCCGACGCCACGGTCAACGAACTCGAACAGGCGACTCGCGCGCTGCAGAAGGCCGCTGCTGCGTGACCTCGCTGATCCGGCTCGAAGGAGTCGGGAAGCGCTACGGCCGCGGTGAACCCGTGCTCGCCGACGTCGACCTCGACGTTCCGGCGGGCCGCGTGCTCGGCGTCCTCGGCTCGAACGGTTCGGGGAAGTCGACGCTGCTCAGGATCCTCGCGGCACTTGCCCGGGAGACGTCGGGAACCGTCGTGGGCGATCCGCGCGTCGGCTACCTGCCGGACCGCTTCCCGGCGGGACAGCGGATGAGCGCCAGGGCGTACCTGCGGCATATGGCCCGCATCGACGGCCATGTCGACTTGTCGGCGATCGACCCCCTGCTGGACAGGCTGGCGCTGGTCGGCGGCCCGGACGCGCCCTTGCGGACGCTGTCGAAGGGCAACGCCCAGAAGGTCGGACTCGCCCAGGCGGTCCTCGCCGAGCCGGAGCTGCTGATCCTCGACGAGCCCTGGTCCGGTCTCGACGTCGAAGCCCACACCGTGCTCGGCGAACTCGTCGCCGAGACCAAGGAACGGGGCGCGAGCGTGGTCTTCACCGACCACCGCGCCTCGGTCGTGCACGCCCACGCGGACGACGTCTACCGGATCGACGACGGCCTTCTGACTCGCGTGGAGGCGGTGGCGAAAACCGAGAGCGCGACAAGGATCGTCCTGCACGGCCCCAGCGTCGACTGGTCTTCGGAACCCGGCGTGAGCCACGTCGTGGCCGAGGACGGGAAGGTCGTCCTGACGGTCGAAGCCGGGCACGCCGACGCGGTCCTGCTGCACGCGCTCAACCGGGGCTTTTCGGTCCGGGAGGTGGCGCCGTGCTCGCCATGACCCGCTACTACCTCGCGTTGCTCGGCCACTCCCAGCGCTATCTGCCCGCGATCCTCGCCTACATCGCGGTCAACACCGTGCTCTACACGGATCCGAAGTCGCCGCTGCTGCCGCAGTACGGGATCAGCGCTGGTTCGCTCCTCGTGGTCTCGTGCTGGCTGACCATCGCGATGCTCGACGTCGAAGACCCGGTCCAGCGGCTGGTGACGTTCAGCCACGCACGACGTTGGCGATCGGTCCTCGGCGGCGCCACACTGGCCGTCTTCGGCTGCGCGGTCGTGCTGATCCTCGTGACGGTGCTGTGGTCGGGGCTCCGGACCGGCGGTTTCACGATCGGCACCTTCGCGCTGGGCGCCTCGGCGCACGCGTTGTGCGCGCTGTTCGGGATCGCGATCGGCCTGCCCTGTTCACGGCTGCTGGTCCCGCGTGTCGGCTGGTCCGTCCTGGCCGCGATCTTCGCCCTCGCCGCCGTGCTCCTGGTGAAGTGGCTGCCGCTGGCCAATCCGCTGCTGCGCGCCTTGACCTCGCAACAACCTCTGACCGGCCCGTTCATCGTGGCCGTCGTGGCGGCGGTCTCCGTCTTGCTGCTGAGCGCCACGGCCGTCGGGTATCTGCTCCGGCGCAACGCCTGATGCCGCGGCTCATCGTGCTCAACGGCCCGCCCGCCTGCGGGAAGTCGACCCTCGCCCGGCTGTACGCCGACGACCATCCGCTGACGTTGAACCTCGACATCGACCGGCTTCGCGGCCTGCTCGGCGCCTGGCGCGAGAACGCCGCGAAGGCCGGAACGCTCGCCCGCGACCTCGCCGTGAGCGCCGCTCGCACCCATCTGCTCGCGGGCCACGACGTGATCGTCCCGCAGTTCCTCGGCCGCGCCGATCTCCTCGAACGCCTCGAAACCCTCGCCGGCGAAACGGCCGCGGAGTTCCGCGAGATCGTCCTCCTCGACACCAAGGACAACGTGCTCCGGCGATTCGCCGAACGCACGCGCGCGGCGGCGGAGCCCGAACACGTCGAGGCGCACGAGATGCTGGGCGGGCCCGAACGGCTGGCGGAGATGTACGACCGGCTCGTGGCACTCATCGCCACGCGACCGAAGGCGGTCGTGGTGCGCACCAGCGCTGGGCGGATTCAGCAGGCATACCAAGGACTGCTCGAAAAGCTGACATGAAAAGGGCCCCGCACGAAACCGTGCGGGGCCCTGCTCACGTCATCGCTGGATCACGGAGGCGGGAAAAGCCGCGAGCTCGACGTCGTCGACGTCTCGTCGCCTTCCACGATGAACAGCGTGATCGGCGCGTTCTTCGCGACCTTCGCACCGGCCTGCGGGTTGGTCTTGCTGACCTTGCCCGCCTGATCCCGGTCACCGTTCTTGTCGGCCTGCGTGTCCAGGTTTCCGGTCCAACCCAGCTGCTGCAGCTGCCGCGTCGCCTGCTCCTCGGTCATGCCCTTCAGGTTCGGCATGTCGAAGGTCTCCTGGTTGCCGTTCGACACCGACAGCTTGACCACACCGCCGACGGCCAGCTTGCCGCCGTTCGGGGTCTGGTCGATCACCGTGCCCTTGGGCTGGTCGGAGTCCACGTTGGTGACCTGCGGGGTGAACCCGGCCGCCTTCAACCCGGCTTCGGCCTCGGCCTGGGTCTTGCCCTTGTAGTTCGGGACCGTCTTCAGTTCCTTGGACTTGCCGACCGTGATGTCGACCTTCGAACCCTGATCGACTTCGGCCTGCGCGCTCGGGTTCTGCGACATGACCTTGCCGGCTTGGTTCGTGTCCTCGGTCTCTTCCTCGGTGGTCGCGCCGAGCTTCAGACCGGCTTCGGTCAGCGCCGTGGTGGCCTCGGAGACGGTCTTGCCCTTGAGGTCCGGCGTCTTGACCTTGCCCGGCTTCGAGCCGACGGTCAGCGTGATCTTGTCCGAGGTCGGTACCACCTGCCCCTCGGCGGGGTTGATGCTGATGACCTTGTCGATCTGGTTCTCGTCACACGAGGGCTGGCCGTTCACGGACTCGCCGGTGCAAGTGATCTTCTTGGTGTCGAGTGAAGTGAAGCCGGCGCCACGCAGCGTGTCCTTCGCCGAGACCTCGGACTGCCCGACCACCTTCGGGACCGCTTTGCTCTCCGCACCGGCGCCCTGGAACGCGCCCATCAGCCACATGATCAGCAGCACGATGGCGGCCAGCGAGACCACGAGACCGGCGATGAGCCAGGCCCGGCGCTTCTTCTTCGCGGCCGGGTCCTCGTCGTCTTCCTCGTACTGGTCGTAGCGCGGCGGCACCCGGCGGTCGGAGTCCATGACCTGGGTGCGCTCGTCCTCCGACATCACCATCGGCGCGGCCGGCCGCTGACCCGACAGCGTGCGGACCAGGTCCGAACGCATTTCCGCGGACGACTGGTACCGGTTCGCCGGGCCCTTCGCGAGCGCCTTGAGCACGACGGCGTCGAGCTCGGGCGCCACGGCCGGGTTCACCGACGACGGCGGGTTCGGGTCTTCCCGGACGTGCTGGTACGCCACCGCCACGGGCGAGTCGCCGGTGAAGGGCGGCTCGCCGGTGATGAGTTCGTACAGCACGCAGCCGGCGGCGTAGACGTCGGAACGCGCGTCGACGGACTCACCGCGGGCCTGCTCCGGCGAGAGGTACTGCGCCGTGCCGATCACCGCGGCGGTCTGCGTCATCGCGGACTGCCCGTCGTGCATGGCGCGCGCGATACCGAAGTCCATCACCTTGACGGCGCCGTTCTTCGTGATCATCACGTTCGCCGGTTTGACGTCGCGGTGCACGATGCCGTGCCGGTGCGAGAAGTCCAGTGCCGCGCAGACGTCGGCCATGACCTCCATGGCCCGCTTCTGCGACATCGGGCCTTCGGTCTTCACGATGTCGCGCAGAGTCCGCCCTTCGACGTACTCCATCACGATGTAGGGCAGCGGGCCGAACTCGGTGTTCGTCTCGCCGGTGTCGTAGACGGCGACGATCGCCGGGTGGTTCAGTGCCGCCGCGTTCTGTGCCTCGCGACGGAAACGTTCTTGGAACTGGGGATCCCGCGCCAGGTCGGCACGCAGGATCTTGATCGCCACCTCCCGGCCCAGGCGCACGTCGTGGCCGTGGTGGACCTCGGACATGCCTCCGTAGCCGAGCGTCTCGCCCAGCTCGTAGCGGTTGCTGAGCAGTCTTGGTGTGCTCATCTCTGCGTGCCGTTCCATTCCGTCCAAGGTTTGCTGCTCATCATTCCTGGATTCGCCTGTCCGGCCGGCTCCTCGGTGCCGCCCTCCGTCGGAACCGCGGGGTACGCGGATGTCGGCGGAGGACCTTCGGCCTTCTTACCCGGAGCCGGCGCGTGTTCACTCGTTTCCACGCCGCCCGACTGCGGTCCGTTGCCCGAACCGACCAGTCTCACGATGAGGAAGGCTCCTGCCACCAGTACTGCGATCAGGATCACCGCGAGCAGCAGCCACCAGCCCCATTGTGGCCGTCTGCCGGGCAGACGGCGGACCGCCATCGGCGGCGGGCCGGTGACCGGGTGCATCGCCGGATGCGACGCCGGTCCCACCGCCGCCATCGGGTTCGGCGGGGAGTGCGGGCCGGGCGGCACCTGCTGCGGCAGCACGGGCTGGCCGGCCGAGTAGGCCACGTTCACCAGTCCGGACGGCGTCGGCAGGGGAAGCCCGGCGCGGACCGCGGCGACGGCGGCGGCGAACTCGCCGCCGCTGTTGTACCGCTGTCTCGGATCCTTGATCAGGGTCGCTTCGATCACCGCGCGGGCGCCCGGCGGCACGTCCGGCGGCAGCGGTGGCGGGAGGTCGCGGATGTGCATCATCGCGACCGTCACCGCGTTCTCCGAAAGGAACGGCCGGTGCCCGGTGAGGCATTCGTAGCCGCACACGGCCAGCGAGTAGACGTCGCTCGCCGGTTCGGCGTTGTGCCCGAGCGCCTGCTCGGGAGCGATGTAGTGGGCGGTGCCCATGACCATGCCGGACCTGGTCACCGGGGCGGCGTCGGCGGCCTTCGCGACACCGAAGTCGGTGATCTTCACCTGCCCGGCCGGGGTCACCATGATGTTGCCCGGTTTGACGTCGCGGTGCACGAGACCGGTTTCGTGCGCGGCCTGCAGCGCGTTACCGGCCTGCTCCAGGATGTCGAGGGTGCGCTCGGCGTTCAGCCGTCCTTCGCGGGTGATGATCGCGGCCAGCGGATCGCCTTCGACCAGCTCCATCACCAGATACGCGATCGACAGCTCGTCCGCGACCGTCTCGCCGTAGTCGTGCACCGCGGCGATGCCGGGATGGTTCAGCGACGCGGTCATCCGCGCCTCGGTCCGGAACCGGTGCAGGAACTCGGCGTCGCCGGACAGCTCCGCCTTGAGGATCTTGACCGCGACCGTCCGGTCCAGCCGCGTGTCACTGGCCTGCCAGACCTCGCCCATCCCGCCGACGGCGATCCGGTTCGTCAGCTTGTACCGGTCGGCCAGCAGCTGACCCGAGGACAGCATCCGCTATCCACCCCCGAGCATGGCGTTGACGGCGGCGCGGCCGATCTCCGCGGCCACGGTGCCACCGGTCGCTTCGAGCCCGCGGTTACCCCCGGACTCGACGATCACCGAGACGGCGATCTTCGGGTCCATCGCCGGCGCGAACCCGGTGTACCAGGCGTGCGGCGGGGTGTTCTTCGGGTCGTTGCCGTGCTCGGCGGTGCCGGTCTTGGAGGCGATCTGGATGTCGCCTCGTTTGCCGGCGCCCTTCGTGTTCTCCTCCGACGCCAGCATCATGTCGCGCAGGATCGCGGCGTTCGCGCTGGACATCGCGGCGTCGCCGGTCAGCTCGGTCGGCTTGTAGTCCTCGATGGTCGACAGGTTCGGCGCCAGCAGCGACTGCACCAGCTGCGGTTTCATCGCCATCCCGTTGTTGGCGATGGTCGCCGAAAGCAGGGCGTCCTGGATCGGGGTCAGCCGCACGTCGCGCTGCCCGATGGCGCTCTGGAACAGCGCCGCCTTCGACTCGAGGGGCCCGAGGGAGGAGGCGGCGACCCGCATCGGCACGGCCAGGTCCTCGCCGACACCGAAGTTCTTCGCCGTCGCGTTCAGCTTGTCCTTGCCGAGTTCTCCGGCGAGTTCGGCGAACGGCACGTTGCACGAGTACCGCAGCGCTTCCTTCAGCGTGCTGCCCTTGCAGGCCGCGCCGCCGTAGTTCTCCAGCGTCGTCTGCGTGCCGGGGAGCTTCACGTTGGGCGCGGTGTTGACCGGCATGTCCGCCGTCTTGCCGTTCTCGAGCGCGGCCGCGGTCACCAGCAGCTTGGCCGTCGAACCCGGCGGGTAGGTCTCCGAGATCGCGCGGTTCAGCATCGGCTTCTTCGGGTCGTCGCGCCACTGGCCCCAGGCCGCGATCTGCTCCTTGCCGACATGCGAGGCGAGCTTGTTCGGGTCGTACGAGGGTGTCGAGACCATGGCCAGGATGCGCCCGGTCTTCGGCTCGATGGCGACCACCGAGCCGGTGTAACCCTTCTGCGTCATCAGGTCGTACGCGGCCTTCTGCACGGCCGGGTTGATCGTCAGCCGCACGTTCCCGCCGCGCGGGTCGCGGCCGGTGACCATGTCCGACAGGCGCCGCACGAACAGCCGCGGGTCGGAACCGTTGAGCACGTCGTCCTCGGACCGCTCCAGGCCGCCCGAGCCGTAGTTGATCGAGTAGTAGCCGGTGACCGGCGCGTACATCGGGCCGTCGACGTAGGTCCGGATGAACTTGTACTTGTCGTTCGACGGGTCGACCTTCGCGAGCGCGGCGCCGTCGGGCGTCACGATCAGCCCGCGCTGCCGCGAGTACTCCTCGTAGAGCACCCGGAGGTTGCGCGAGTCGGTGCGGTAGTCGTCGGCCTTGACCACCTGGATGTAGGTGGCGTTGGCCAGCAGGAGCACCACCATGACGAGCATGGCGACGCCCACCTTGCGGAGCGGGGTGTTCACGAAGCGCTCCCCTCACCGTTCACGGACGGCCGCTGGACCATCACCGTGTGCGCTTCGGCGAGCGGCGCCTGCGGCTGCTGCGGCTTCGGCCGCACCGCGGGTTTGCGGGCGGCGTCGGAGATTCGGAGCAGGAGGGCCACCAGGATGTAGTTCGCGAGCAGTGAAGAACCACCGCGGGAGAGGAACGGGGCGGTGATCCCGGTGTTCGGGATCAGGTTCGTGACGCCGCCGACGACCACGAAGATCTGCATGACCAGGGCGAACGAGAGGCCGCCGCCGAGGAGTTTGCCGAAGGTGTCGCGGACCGCGAGGGCGCTGCGCATCCCGCGCATCGCCAGGATCAGGTACAGCATCAGCATCGCGGCGAGGCCGACGAAGCCCAGTTCCTCGCCGATCGCGGTGGTGATGAAGTCCGTCTTGGCCTCGGGCACCATGTCCGGCCGTCCGGCGCCGAGGCCGGTGCCGCCGACCCCGCCGGTGCCGAGCCCGAACAGCCCCTGCGCGACCTGGTAGCCGCCGCCCGCGTCGTCGTAGGTGGCGAGCGGGTCGATCCAGTTGCGGACGCGCTGCTGGACGTGCGTGAACAGGTTGTAGGCGATGATCGCGCCGGCGGCGAAGAAACCGACGCCCAGCACGACCCAGATGACCCGTTCGGTCGCGACGTACAGCATCACCAGCGTGACGCCGAAGAACAGCAGCGACGTCCCGAGGTCCTTCTCGAACACCAGCACGCCGAGGCAGGCGGCCGCCGCGATCAGGATCGGGCCGAGGTCACGGGCACGCGGCAGCTCGACGCCGACGATCTTCTTGCCCGCGACCATGAACAGGTCCCGTTTCGTCACCAGGAACGATGCGAAGAAGATCATCAGCAGGATCTTCGCGAACTCGCCGGGCTGGATCGAGAAGAACGGCAGCTTGATCCAGACCTTCGCGCCGTTGACCTCGGAAAGGCTCGACGGCAGCACCGCGGGCAACGCGAGCGCCACGATGCCGACCAGACCACAGGTGTAGCCGTAGCGGGTCAGCGTGCGGTGATCGCTGATCACGACCAGCACCACCACGAACAGCACCAGCGAGATCGCCGTGAACAGCACCTGCTTGGTGACGTCCGGCGTGTACTCCTTGCCCTGCTGCACCGCGCGTTCCGCGAGCGCCAGGTCGATCCGGTGGATCATCACCAGGCCGAGCCCGTTGAGGAGCGCGACGCACGGCAGGATCACCGGGTCCGCGTACGGCGCCCAGCGGCGGACCGCCAGATGCGCCGCCGTCAGCACCCCGAGGTACGACAGCCCCAGCCAGATGATCGAGCTGGTGAGCTCCTGCTCCTGGTTCGCCTCCACCAGCACGAGCGCGACGGTGACGATGAACGTCGCGAACGCCAGGAGGACGAGTTCGGTCCCGCGCCGTTTGGGCAGCTCGCGCGGAGGGTTCGTGGCGAACTGGGCCGAAGCCGGATCGGCGATCGGCGTGCTCATCAGTTACCGCCCCCTGGTGCTGCCGTGGCCGGCGTCGAGCAGTCCCTCCCCGCTGGCTGGTTCGCCGAACTCGGCGAGGCGGGGGTAGAAGGGGCTGCCGCCGACGACGACACCGGAGGCGGTGACGAAGCGGAAGGCGGCGTGGAAGTCGAGCTGGTGTTCGGCTTGCAGTCGGCCAGCTGCTTGTGCGGCCGCAGGAAGTCGTCGATGTACTTGCGGGCGTCGTCGAGGTTGTCCTTCTTGACGCCGTTCTTCACCGCGATCCGCGCGTCTTCCTGCAACGCGGGCACCAGCAGCTTGTCGGTGCACAGCCCGCCCGGCGGGCACGAGCCCTGCTCGTAGGCGTGCAGGTCGATGCCGAGGATGCTGCCGGGGACGCCGCGGTAGATCACGACCTCCTCGCCGGGACCCTCGCCGACGTAGTACTGGCTCAGCACGAAATACCGCGTGGCGATCGCCGCCGCGGCCAGCACGATCAGGACGACCACCGCTCCCGCCAGCCAGCGAAATCGCCTCCGGCGCTTGACCTTGGGGTCCTCCTGTTGGGGCTGGACCTCCGGCCGCGGCTGCGGCGCGGGCTGGGTCAGCGCACGGGCGCGGGCGGCGGGGGAGTCCCCCTGGTGGAACTCGTCGCTGCCGTCCCCGGCGGCGCCGCCCACGATGGGCGCGTCCTCACCGAAGTCGACGTCGACGACGTCGGCGATGATCACCGTGACGTTGTCGGTGCCGCCGCCCTTGAGCGCCAGCTCGATCATCCGGTCCGCGCAGGCCTGCGGATCCGGGATCTGGATCGCCTCGGACAGCGTCTCGTCGCTGACCATGCCGGACAGGCCGTCCGAGCAGATCAGGTACCGGTCGCCGGCGCGGGCCTCGCGCACGGTGAGGCTCGGCTCGACCTCGTGGCCGGTGAGCGCCTTCAGCAGCAGCGACCGCTGCGGGTGCACCGCGGCCTCTTCCGGCGTGATCCGGCCCTGTTCGAGAAGTTCGTTGACGAAGCTGTCGTCCCGCGTGATCTGCGAGAACTGACCGCCGCGCATCAGATACGCCCGAGAGTCGCCGACGTGCACGACACCCATCCGCGAACCGGCGAACAGCACGGCGGTCAGGGTCGTGCCCATCCCGTCGAGGTCCGGGTCCTGCTGGACGAGCTCGGCGATGGCGGCGTTGCCGTTCTGGACGGCCTCTCTCAGCTGAGCGAGGAGATCGTCGCTGGGATCGTCGTCGTCGAGGGGCGCGAGGGAGGCGATGACGACCTTGCTGGCCACCTCACCCGCTGCGTGCCCACCCATGCCGTCGGCGAGGGCGAGCAGGCGGGGACCTGCGTACACGGAGTCCTGGTTGCTGGAACGCACCAGGCCCCGGTCGCTGCGAGCCGCGTAGCGGAGGACGAGAGTCATGGGCGAAGCTCGATCACCGTTTTGCCGATCCGGATGGGGACTCCGAGCGGGACCCGGAGGGGTGCCGTGACCTTAGCCCGGTCGAGGTACGTCCCGTTCGTCGAACCCAGATCTTCCACGTACCAATCCTCCCCGCGCAGGGCGATCCGGGCGTGCCGGGTCGACGCGTAGTCGTCGTCCAGCACCAGAGTCGAGTCGTCGGCGCGGCCGATCAGGATCGGCCTGCCGTCCAAGGCGATCCTGGTTCCCGCCAGCGCACCATGGGTCACGAGCAGCTGCTGCGGCGACTTCCCGCCGCGCGGCTTCTTGTTTTCCTTCTTCTTGCGGCCGAACGTCGGGACGGCCACTCGCAGCCCGGAGGCCGCGTACAGATCCGAACGGACGACACGCAACGCGGCGAACACGAAGAGCCAGAGCAGCACGAGAAAGCCCACCCTGGTGAGTTGAACGACCAGCTCTGGCACTTGTTGTGTCCGCTCCCGTTTCTCCTGTACGCCGCGGAGAGCCCGTGCCGTCCGGGATGGTCGGCTCCGAACGGCCTTGCTCTCCGCGTACGACCCGCGGTGCCGATCCACCACAGGTCCCGCACCGCAATTCTGCGATACCCCCTCCGGACGCCGCCGGTCAGCCCTGCGTACGGAACACGAGAGACGAGTGGCCCACGCGGATCACGTCGCCGTCGGCCAGCTGCCACGTCTGCACCGGGGTGCCGTTGACGGTCGTGCCGTTCGTCGAACCGATGTCCGCGAGCGTCGCGCTCTGGCCGTCCCAGGTGATCTCCAGGTGACGGCGCGAGACCCCGGTGTCCGGGAGCCGGAAGTCGGCGTCCTGGCCGCGGCCCACGACGTTCCCACCCTGCTTGAGCGAGTACGAACGGTTCGAGCCGTCGTCGAGCTGAAGGCTCGCGGTGAGCTGACGCCCGGCCGCCGGCTGGCCGCCGTAGCCGCCACCCTGCGCGTACGGGTCCGCGGCGGGCTGGCCGTACTGCTGCTGGCCACCGCCGTACTGGTCGTAGCCGCCGCCCTGCTGCTGGCCGCCGTACTGGTCGTACCCCGGCTGCTGTGCGGCGCCGCCGCCGTAGCCCTGGTCGTAGCCGCCTTGCTGCTGGCCGCCGTACTGGTCATAGCCGGGCTGCTGGGCGCCGCCGTAACCCTGGTCGTAGCCGCCCTGCTGCTGGCCGCCGTACTGGTCATAGCCGGGCTGCTGTGCGGCGCCGCCGCCGTAGCCCTGGTCGTAGCCGCCTTGCTGCTGGCCGCCGTACTGGTCGTAGCCGGGCTGCTGGGCGCCGCCGTAACCCTGGTCGTAGCCGCCCTGCTGCTGGCCGCCATAACCCTGGTCGTACCCGGGCTGCTGCTGGCCAGCCTGCTGTCCGTAGCCGTACTGGCCCTGCTGCTGGCCGTACGGGTCACCCTGGTCGTATTGGCCGTAGCCGGGGGGCTGGCTCATTGCTGGGTCTCCTGCGTTGCTGGGTCGTGCCGACCGTGACGAACCTTCGGCGCCGTGGGGCTTGACGTCGGGATCGACGGACGAACGGGTCTTGAACTGTCCAGTATGCAGCGCCTCGTTGCGCTCGAGCGAAACTACGACGTCACCATAGGTGTCCCATCCGTGCTCGGCGAGGTGTTCCTTGACCGCCTCCGCCAACACCGAGGTGACCCGACGCTCGTCTCCGGCCATGCGCTCGTGATCAGCCTGCCCCAACGACACGATGTAGTGATTGGGAGCGAGCTGTCGACCACCGGCCAGCTCACGAACGTTCTCCTCGCTCTCGCGCTCAAGCGCCACCGCCACTTCCTGCGTGACGACGTTGCCACCGAACATGCGCGCGAAGGTATTGCCCACAAGGTTCTCGAGCCGTCTGTCAAACCGTTCGACGCGGCCCACCGGGCAACCCTCCTCACACGTGTGCTTCCCCGTCGATCCTATCCGGGTACGGCCAGTCGGACACGGCCCCCGGTGAAACCCGTGAAATCCGCCTGCTACGCTTTGCGAGCTGTCAGAGAACGAAGCACTCGGGCGAGTGGCGGAATGGCAGACGCGCACGGTTCAGGTCCGTGTGTCCGAAAGGACGTGAGGGTTCAACTCCCTCCTCGCCCACTCTTGTTCGAGGCCCCCTTCGCTACGCGACGGGGGCCTCTTTCGTTGGGTCGTCGCTCGTCAGTACCCGGGGGGCCGAGCCCCCCGGACCCCCGCGGTGCGGTCGGCGGCGGTTGGCGGGGTGGTTGGGGTGGGGGCGAAGGGGACTTTCACCTCATTAGATGCAGCGAAAGGGCCCTTCACCTCATCGCACGAGGTGAAGGGCCCTTTCGGCTCGTCGGGTGTGGGTCAGTTCACGCCGATGAGGTCGACGACGAAGATCAAGGTCTCGTTCGGCTTGATGACGCCGCCGGCGCCGCGTTCGCCGTAGGCCAGATGCGGCGGGATGACCAGCTTGCGGCGGCCGCCGACTTTCATCCCCGCCACGCCCTGGTCCCAGCCGGGGATGACCTGACCGGCGCCGAGGCCGAAGCGCAGCGGTTCGCCGCGGTCCCACGAGGCGTCGAACTGGTCGCCGGTCGAGTGCGAGACGCCGACGTAGTGCACCGAGACGGTGTCGCCGGCCTTCGCCTCCTGGCCCTCGCCGACGGTGATGTCGGACTTCTCCAGGTCGGACGGCGCGGGGCCCTCCGGGCGGTCGATCTGGGGCTTCTGCAAAGACATGTCCATAAGCTACCTCCGCAGGTCCCGGGCCCGCAGGGCGAGTGTTCCGCCGAACGGTGGCAAGAACGCGAATAGTCTTCACAAATTTGGATACTCGTGGGTAGTGTGCGCCTCGTCACTCTCCGACGACGGAGGTCTTTCATGCGACGAGGCATACGGGTCTTGACGACGCTGGCGGGGTTGACGCTGGTGGCGGGCACCGTTCCGGCACTGCAGGCGAACGCCGCGGAGGCGCCACGGAGCTCGGTGGTGGCGGCCGCGCTCGACGACTACTGCGGCGGCCAGTGCGGTGACATCCTCCCGCCCGGCACCAAGGGGAACGCCACCCTCGCCGAGATCCTGGCGCACAAGGCGTTCGGCACCCGGCCCGCGCATTCGGCCGATCAGCTCGGCAAGTACGCCTCGCTCGCCGACGGCTACAAGACACTGACGACGGACAAGATCAACCAGTTCTTCAACGACGCGTCGTTCGGTGTTCCGTCCGGCCAGGTCGAGAGCACGATCAAACCGCGTTCGGACGTGACGATCACCCGCGACAAGGGGATCGGCGTGCCCCGGATCGTCGGCACGACGCGGCCGGGCACGATGTACGGCGCCGGATACGCCGCCGCGCAGGACCGCCTGTGGCTGATGGACATCATGCGCCGCGTCGGCCGCGGCCAGCTGACCTCGTACGCCGGTGGCGCGCAGGGCAACCGCGAACTCGAGCAGAGCTTCTTCGCCTCGGCGCCGTACACCGAGCAGGAACTGCAGAAGCAGATCGACAACGCCGCGGCCAGTGGCCCGCGCGGCGCGCAGGGCAAGGCCGACGCCGAGGCGTACGTGCAGGGCGTCAACAAGTACATCTCCGACGCGCACAGCGGCCGCTACTTCCCCGGCGAGTACGTGCTCACCGGGCACGTCGACGCGATCACGAACGCCGGGACCATCGAGCCGTTCAAGCTCACCGACCTCGTCGTCCTCGCCGCCGTCGTCGGGGCGCAGTTCGGCGCCGGCGGTGGCGGCGAGGTGCAGAACGCCATCGCGAAGATGGCGATGCAGGAGAAGTACGGACTCGAACAAGGCGACAAGGTCTGGAAGAGCCTGCGGTCCGAGGACGACCCCGAGACCGTCAAGACTCTCCACAATGGACAGACGTTCGACTACGGCAAGGCGCCGTCGAACCCGCAGGGCGCGGCGATGCCGGACAAGGGTTCGGTCACCGGGCAGCAGCTGGTCTTCGACCCGACCGGTTCCGCCGGGACGGCGACGCCCGCCAAGGTGGACGTCCCGGCGCCCGAGGACCAGAAGGCCGTCCGCGGCATCTTCGACGACGGCGTCCTGCCGGGAAACCTGCTGTCGGAAAAGCACGGCATGTCCAACGCGCTGGTGGTGTCCGGCGCCAAGACCGCGAGCGGTCACCCGGTCGCCGTCTTCGGCCCGCAGGCCGGCTACTTCGCGCCGCAATTGTTGATGCTGCAGGAACTCCAGGGCCCTGGCATCAGCGCGCGCGGTGCCTCGTTCGCGGGCATCAGCATGTACGTGCTGCTCGGCCGCGGCAAGGACTACTCGTGGAGCGCGACCTCGGCGTCGCAGGACATCACCGACACCTACGCCGTCGAACTGTGCGAGCAGAACGGCTCCGCGCCGACGAAGAACTCCAACTTCTACCGGTTCCGCGGCCAGTGCCTGCCGTTCGAGATCGTCGAGCGCAAGAACGCGTGGAAGCCCACGATCGCCGACGGGACGGCCGAAGGTTCGTACACGCTGCGCAGCTTCCGCACCAAGTACGGGCCGGTGACGAGCCGGGCGCTGGTCGGCGGCAAACCGGTGGCGTACGCGTCGCTGCGGTCGACCTTCCAGCACGAGATCGACACGATCATCGGCTTCCAGAAGTTCAACGACCCGGACGCGATCAAATCCGCGCAGGACTTCCAGGCCGCGGCGGCCGACGTCAACCAGACCTACAACTGGTTCTACGCCGACTCGCGTGACGTCGCGTACTTCAACTCCGGCTCGAACCCCGTCCGCAATCCGAACGTCGACCCGGCCATGCCGGTGAAGGCGGACGCCGGATTCGACTGGCAGGGCTGGAATCCCGACGGCAACCTCGCGAACTACACGCCGTCTTCGCAGCACCCGCAGTCGATCAACCAGGACTACTACATCAGCTGGAACAACGCGCAGACCAACGGTTACGCGGCCAGCGGCGCGGACAAGAGTTCCGTGCACCGTGGCGATCTGATCGACGCGCGGGTGAAGAAGATGGTCTCCAGCGGCACCAAGGTGACGCGGGTGAACCTCACGCAGGCCATGGAGGAGGCGGCGCTGGCCGATCTCCGCGCGGAGAAGGTGCTGCCGGAACTGTTCAAGGTGATCGACAAGGCGCCGGTGACCGGCCCGGCCGCGGACGCGGTGGCGAAGCTCAAGACCTGGCTCGCCGCGGGCGGTCTGCGCTCGGAGACGTCGCCGGGCAGCAAGACCTACGCCAACGCCGACGCGATCCGCATCATGGACGCCTGGTGGCCGCTGCTGGTGAACGCCCAGTTCAAACCCGGAATGGGTGACGCCGCCTACGGCGCCATGGTCGGCGTGCTGAAGATCAACGAATCGCCTTCCGGCTGGCAGAACGAGGTTCCCGGCAAGCACGTCGGCCAGGGGCACGCCGGTTCGTCGTACCAGTCCGGCTGGTGGGGCTACGTGCACAAGGACATCCGCTCGGTACTCGGGCAGAACGTGGCCGGCCCGCTCGCCGTGAAGTACTGCGGTGGCGGCGACGTCAACGCGTGCCGTCAGGTGCTGCTCGACTCGCTGACGCAGGCGGCCGCGCAGCCCGCGAACACCGTCTATCCCGGTGACGGCGACTGCGCCGCGGGCGACCAGTGGTGCGCCGACACGATCATCCACCGCGCGCTCGGCGGTATCACGCAGGACAAGATGAGCACGCAGAACCGGCCGACCTTCCAGCAGGTCGTGGAGTTCCCGGCGAAACGCGGCGACAACATCGCCAACCTCGCCACCGGCCGGTCGGTGAGCGCGAGCAGCCACGAGACCGGCTGGTACAACTCGCCGCCGTCCAACGCGATAGACGTCGACCTGTCGACGCGTTGGGCCAGCGATTGGAGCGACAACCAGTCGATCACCGTGGATCTCGGTTCGGTGCAGCGCGTGTCCCGCGTGGTCCTGCAGTGGGAAGCCGCGTACGGGAAGGCGTACAAGGTGCAGGTCTCGTCCGACGGGACGAACTGGCGGGACGCGGCGTCCATAGTGGACGGAAACGGCGGAACGGACAACGTCGCCTTCGAGGCGGTGGACGGGCGCTACGTCCGGATGGCCGGTGTCCAGCGCGGGACGAAGTACGGCTACTCCCTCTACGAGTTCGAGGTGTACGCCCACTAGCTCGTGGTGTCTGATGGGCCCCTGCTCGGACGTGAGGAAGGGGCCCATCATGCACGAGATCGAGCGACTCGTTCGTCGACTCGACGCGGATGGCGGCGGCGAGGCCGAAGACGCGCAGGCGGAGCTGACCCGTCTCGGACGTGAGACCGACGTGATCGCGCCGCTTTTGCGAGCCCTGCCGACGCTGAACGGTTTCGGGCAGCTTTGCGCCATCGAGATCCTTCAAGAACTCGGCGACGCCCGCGCCGGGCAACCGCTGATCGAGCTGCTGACCAGCGAGCACGACACGGTCCGGGAGTGGTCCGCCCACGCCTTGGCCCGGCTACGCGTCATCGACGCGGTACCCGCGCTCCGGCGCGCCTTTCAAGCGTGCAAGGACCGTGGCGACCCTCCCGACTGGTCGGCTCCGGGCAGCATTCGATTCGCTTTGACCGAGCTCGGCGCTCGGCACCCCGTCGTCCCGTCGCTGACCGCGAGCCTCCGGTTCACCACGGCCTATGGGCACGAGGCATGGCCCTCGGAACGACTGAGCCACGTCATCGACGACCTCGCCGCCCATGATCAGGCGACGCTCGACTTCCAGCTCTGGCGAGTCGAACGCGACGGCGGGATGTACAGGACAGAGGTCCGGTGGGAGGACGCAGACCTCGACTATTCCCAGCCTTGGGCCGCTCTCGTCCAGCAAGCCCGCCGCCGGGCCGCGACCGCCGCCACGCGAGCCGCCCTCGGCGCGAACGTCCTCGCCACGATCGACTGGATCGACCGAAGCGACCTCTGAAACCACGAGTGACCGGGCCGAGCGAGGGCACGGTTTACGGTGGCGGGGTGGACACGAACGACTGGTCACCCCGCACCCTCGCCGTCGCCGCCGGACGCCCGGAAGGGCCCGGCGAGCCGCTGAACGTGCCGATCGTCGCGGCGAGCACCTTCGACGCCGGCGCCGACCGCGCGTATTCGCGCCAGGACGGCACCCCGACCTGGGAGGCCCTCGAAGCCGCGATCGGCGCGCTCGAAGGCGGGCACGCCACGGCCTTCGCGTCGGGCATCGCGACGCTCAGCGCGGTCGTCGACACCCTGCCGGTCGGGGCGAAGGTCTGTGTCCCGACGTTCTCCTACGCGGGGTCGCGCGGGCTGCTCGCGCACGCGCACGGCACCGGCCGTCTGGTGGTGACCGAGATCGAGCCGGAGGACACGGCCGCCTGGGTCGCCGCCGCGGACGCGGACCTGCTCTGGCTCGAATCGCCGACCAACCCGACGCTCGACGTCATCGACATCGAGACGATCGCCGCCGCCGCGAACGGCCTGGTCGCGGTGGACAACACGTTCGCCACCCCGCTCGGTCAGCGGCCACTGGAGCTCGGCGCCGACATCGTCGTGCACAGCGCGACGAAACTCATCGGCGGCCACAGCGACCTTCTGCTCGGCCTCACCATCGCGGCCGACGAAGGCGTCGCGAAAGGTCTGCGCGACGCGCGCACGAGGCTGGGGGCGACGCCGGGAGCGCTCGAAGCGTGGCTGGCCCTGCGCGGGCTGCGCACCCTGCCGGTGCGGCTGGCCGAGCAGACCCGCACGGCGAAGCTGCTGGCGGCGCGGCTGCTCGACCACCCCGCGATCACCCGGGTGCGTTATCCCGGCTCCGGCACGATGATCGCGTTCGAACTCCCGGACGCCGAGACCGCGGACAAGGTCATCGGGTCGCTGCGGCTGATCCGCGCCGCCACCAGCCTCGGCGGGGTGGAGAGCCTGGTCGAGCGGCGGGCCTGGATGGCGGGCGACGCCCACGTGCCCGCCGGGCTCGTCCGGTTCAGCGTCGGGCTCGAAGATCCGGAGGATCTCTGGACGGATCTGGCTTCCGCGCTCGGCTAGCTTGGGCACGTGATTCCTGGTGTTCTGATCGTGACCTTCAAGTTGCCCGGCACCGGGATTCGCTCATGAACGGTCGGTATTTCACCGTGCACGACGGGCGGGAAAGAAGTACTTCCGCATAGCGACTTTCGGGCCGTCCGGGTGTTAACATTCCCTCGTCGCCGCGAGTTTTTCCCTTGGCTGAGCGACTTTCGGGCCCTTGTATCGGCCGAGACCACTCCCGCGTTACCCGTTTTCACGGTGGCTTTTGTCACCGTCTATTCGCTACGTCCGGCCGCGGTTTTCGGGCAGGATCGCGCTGTCACCCATACGTGGGAATCTTCCCCGGGTGGTCGCATGGTGGGGGTCACCGTGCGTTGCGATGCTTTTCCACTGGGAGATCACTTTGAAGAAGACGTTGGGCCGCCTCGCGGGCGCGGTGCTGGCCGGCGCCGTCATCACGCTGGCCGTGACGCCGGTCGCGATGGCGCAGACCGAAACGACGACCACGCCTCCCGCGCCGACGAGCGAGACGCCCACCACGGCGCCCTCGCCCTCGTGGTCCGGCGGCCAGGTCAGCAACCCGCCCTCGTGGTCGGGCGGCAAGGTCACGACGGCCCCGCCGTCCTCCTCCGAGACCGGCACGCCGACCTCGACCAGCGGCACGCCCACCTCCGGCAAGCCGTCGACCTCCACGTCGGAGAAGCCGACCACCACCACGCCGCCGAAGCCGGAGCTGAACGTCGGCGCCGGCTACGTCGAGGGCAACGAGGGTGCGCTGGCGATCCTGTGCGGTTCGGAGCCCGCGGACGTCACCGCGCCGGACTTCACCATCGTCGACTCGTTCCAGGACGGTGGCGACGCCTACCTGTGGATCTACATCGTCGAGGCCAAGCCCGGTTTCAAGGGCACGTCGAGCACCTTCACCTGGACCTGCGACGGCAAGCCGGGCAAGGGTGACATCGAGATCGAGACGGTCGGCGGCGGCTCGACCGCGCCGGGCACCAAGCCGGAGCAGCCGAAGAAGCAGGTCAAGCTGAAGCCGAAGGGCGGCATCGAGACCGGTTTCGGCGCCACCGCGGCCTGATCCGATGAAGCTCCTGACGCAGGGCGGCCGCGTGGTCGCGGCCGCCCTTGTGCTTTCCCTCGCGCTGACGGGATGCGGTACCGACGAACCCGCCGCGCCCGCCGCGGCGCCGTCGGAATCGGCTCCGCCGGTGGTGAAGCCGTACAACGGGACCCGTCCGACGAACGTGAAGATCCCCAAGATCGGCGCGGAATCGAGTCTGGTCACCGTCGCGGTCGGCAAGGACGGCAAGATGTCCGTCCCGTCGGCGAAGAACCCGATGCAGGCCGCGTGGTACCGGCTTTCGCCGGTGCCCGGCGACGTCGGCCCGTCGATCCTGCTCGGCCACGTCGACGGCAACAAGCAGCCGGGCATCTTCTACAAGCTCAAGGACGTCAACCCGGGTGACGAGGTGCTCGTCGAGCGCAGCGACGGCAAGAACCTGAAGTTCGTGGTCGAGAAGAAGGACCAGGTGCCCAAGGACCAGTTCCCCGAGGAAGCGGTCTACGGCAACACGGACAAGCCGCAGTTGCGGCTGATCACCTGTGGCGGTGTCTTCGACAAGGAAGAGCACAGCTACAAGGACAACATCATCGTTTACGCGAACCTGGTCGCCTGACGAGCGCCATGAAAGGTCCTTTCCTTGCGAAATTTGCGAGGAAAGGACCTTTCCTTGCATTCGGGGACGCGCTCAGCCCACCCCGGCGGCAGGGAACGGGAACCCGCCCGGAGCCGTCGCCTCGGTGTCGACCCACTTCCGCATCCCCGCGTCACAGGCCGCGTAGCCCCAGTTGATCAACCGCTCCTGCAGCACTTCCGGCAGTTTCGTCAGGCGCGTCGGGGTTTCCGCCAGCACGTGGGTGCGCTCGGCGGGCGCCGCGAGCGAATCTTCGAGCTGGAAGTTCGCGAGATCGACGTAAGACCCCCAGTAGGCGCCGGTGAAATCCTTCTCCACATAGGACTTCAGCAACGCGCCGCGCCGCAGTTCGCGCACCTGGTTGTCGATCACGTCGAGGACGCGCAGCAGTTGCCGTCCCCAGTCGCGTTTGACGTTGCGCGTGACCTTCATCCGCTTGCCCGCGTCGCTCACCAGCACCGTCGCGTGGCCCTCGACCGGGTCCAGGCCGAGGTTGTCGTAGACACCGGCGTCGCTCAGCACGATCTTGCGTTTCCGCTCGGCGGAATGCGGATCCTGGATCACCACGGGTGAGAGCATCGGCGGGAACGCCGAAGACGCGGCCACCGCGGTCGCGAGCGGGATGTTCCCGTGCGGGCCGTTCTGCCGGAAGAACCACCACAGCGCGCCGTCCTGGAGGTTCGTCGCGGTGAAGACGAACTGCGGCCCCGTCGGGTCGATGTCCTTCAGGCAGCAGTCGCCGAACAGGTGTTTCGCGTACACCCGCGCGAGCTCCTCGCCGGCACTCCGCCAGGGCACGGCCATGGCGAGCAGGGTGACCGGGATGTCGAGCCGTTTGCGGGCCAGGTTCCGGATCGGCGCGACGACCTTGTCGGAGAAGTTGTCCGCGACACCGTTCTCGAACTTCAGATCCGCCCAAGCGTGCGCGAGCACGCCTGCCGCGATCGAGCCGCCCGAAACGCTGGAGAACGTCGAGATCTTCGACAGCCAGCCGAGTTCGTTGAGCCGCCACAGGGCCCCGGTGTGGAACAACATCGCGCGGTAGCCGCCGCCGGACAACGCGAGACCGACGCCTTGCCGGGTGGTCGAAGCTTTGTTGGTATCCCCCACCTGAGTGAGTGTAGGGGTGGGTCAAGCGAGCAGTGGCTGCAAGAGACGTCGTTGCTCTTCGGGGACGTACTCGGCGTAGTTGTCGTAGAGCGCTTGCTTCGCCAGCCGCGAAGCGCGTTCGCCGTCGGAATCCCGGATCGCGCCGAGCACTTCTTCGTGATGCGTCAGCCAGCTGCGCATCAGCGCCGTCCGGTCGTCGGCGTGCTCCAGTTTGTCCTCGATGAGTTCCAGTACGACGCCGCGGACGACCTCGCCGCTGATCACCAGCAGCGGATTCCCCGTCGCGCGGGCGATGGCCTCGTGGAACGCGACGTCCGCATGGGAGAACTCCGCGAATCCCTCCGAGACGCCCGCGCGCATCGCCTCCAGCGCGGCGTCCAGTTCGGCGAGATGCTCCTCCGTCCTGAGCTGCGCGGCGAGCAGATGTGCGGAACCGTCGAGCACCATGCGGAACTGCAGGAGTTCGGACAACCCGAGATGGTCGGCCCGCGCGAGCCGGTGCATCGACCGGTGCAACGCGGCGGGCGAGGCGGCCAGAACCTCGGGCCCGCGCGGATCGCCTGGCCGCGAGCGGATCATTTCCGCTGCTTGCAGTACACGCAGCGCCTCGCGCACGGTCGAGCGGCCGACGTCGAACTGGACCATCAGCTCGCGTTCGCTCGGCAACCGGTCGCCCGGTTTGATCCGGCCGCTGAACACGGCTTCCTCGATCTGTTCGACGACACGCTGGTACGCGCGGACAGGGGCGACCGGCTCGAATTCCATCTTGACCCTGCCGTCTCGTCTGGTTTACTGGTCAGACCAGTCTACCGGTCAGGGGGCAGGATGAAAGCCCGGATTCACGCGGCAGTGGTGGCGTTGCTGCTGGTGGCGTCCGGCTGCTCCGCCGGCTCGAGTGCCACCGTGGCCAAGGATCCAGGCACGCTCGCCATCGGTTACACCGCCGAACCCGCGAACTTCGACTTCACCCGTACGGACGGCGCCGCCATCCCGCAGGCCTTGCTCTACAACGTCTACGAGGGCCTGGTGAAGCTCGACGCGAACGCGAAGATCGTGCCGCTGCTGGCCGAATCGTGGACGATTTCGGAAGACCGCAAGACCTACGACTTCAAGCTTCGGAAGAACGCGAAGTTCAGCAACGGGGCGCCGTTCACCGCCGAGGACGTCAAGTTCTCGCTGATGCGCGTGAAGACCGACTGGACCGTGTCGATCAAGTCCACAATGGACGTCGTCGACCGGGTCGACGTGGTGGCGCCGGATCACGCGCGGGTCGTGCTCACGAAACCCAGCAACGGCTGGCTGTTCAGCCTCACCAGTCGCCTCGGTGCGATGTTCAGCCCGGCCGGGGTCGCGGATCTGGCGAACAAACCGGTCGGCACCGGGCCGTACACGGTGTCCTCGCGACGGCGTGGTGATTCCATCGTCCTCAAGCAGAATCCCGCGTACTGGGGCACGAAACCGGCCTACTCCACCGTGGTCCTCAAGTACATCAAGGATCCGACGGCGCTCAACAACGCCTTGCTCAGCAACGGGATCGACGTCATCTCCGCGATCACCGTGCCGGATTCGATCCCGCAGTTCCAGAGCGACGACCGGTTCACCGTCGTCGAAGGCACGACCAACAGCGAGGTCACGCTCGCGTTCAACAACGCGCGCCCGCCGCTGAACGACGTCCGGGTGCGAAAAGCGCTGTCGTACGCGATCGACCGGAAAGCGTTGCTGGACACGGCGTGGGCCGGTCGCGGCACGCTCATCGGCAGTATGGTTCCGCCGACCGACCCTTGGTACGAAGACCTGTCGAACGCGTATCCGTTCGATCCCGCGAAGGCGAAAGCGCTGCTCGCGGAAGCGGGACAACCGAATCCTTCATTACGGCTGCGGATCCCGAATCTGCCGTACGCGGTGTCGGCCGCCCAGGTGGTGTCCTCGCAACTGGCGGACGTCGGGGTCACGGTGACGATCGAGCCGCTGGACTTCCCGGCGGTGTGGCTCAAGCAGGTCTTCACCGACCACGACTACGACCTGTCGATCATCCAGCACGTCGAGGCGCGCGACATCGTCACCTTCGGCAGGCCGAAGTACTACTGGGGTTACGACGGCAAGCCCGTCCAGCAGAACCTGGCGAAGGCCGACGCCGGAACGCCTCAGGAGCAGATCGACGCGATGAGGCAGGTCGCGCGGAGGCTGTCCGAAGACGCCGCCGCGGACTGGCTCTTCCTGTTCCCCAACGTGATCGTGGCGAAGAACAAGGTGACCGGGTTCGTCCGCAACCAGGTCAGCGAGTCCTTCGATCTCACGGGATTGGCGCCGCGATGACGGTCAAAATCGTGCGCCGGGTGGCGATCCTGGTGGCCAGTGTGCTGGTCGCGTCCATCGTGGTGTTCCTGTTCATGGCCGTGCTGCCGGGCGATCCGGCGCAGGTCGCGCTCGGCGTCAACGCGACCCCGGAACTGGTCGCGAAGACCCGCGCCGAATTCGGCATCGACAGGCCGCTCGTGACGCAGTACTTCGACTGGATCGGCGGTGTCCTGCAAGGCGACTTCGGTCGCTCGTACGTCACGCGCGAGGAGATCGGGCCCGCGCTGACCGACCGGCTCGGCGTCACGTTGTGGCTGGTCGGGGCCGGGATGCTGGTGGCGTTGCTGATCGCCGTCCCGGCCGGGACGTTCGCCGCGGTGCGGCACCGGAAGGCGGACGGCACGGCGGTTTCCGGGCTGTCGCAGATCGGCGTCGCGATCCCCGCGTTCCTCGCCGGCATCATCCTGGTGCAGATCTTCGCGGTGCAGTTGCGCTGGCTGCCCTCCGGCGGCTGGACACCACCGGTGCAGGACCCCGGCGAATTCCTCCGCGGTCTCGTCCTGCCCGCGTTGTCCTTGGGGCTGGTGCAAGGCGCGGTGCTCACCCGCTACGTCCGGTCGGCCGTGCTCGACACGCTCGGCCAGGACTACCTGCGCACGGCGCGCTCCAAGGGGCTGCGGCCGTTCCAAGCCTTGTTCCGCCACGGTCTGCGCAACGCCGCCGTGCCGGTGGTGACGGTGCTCGGACTGCAGCTTTCGACGCTGCTGATCGGCGCCGTCGTCGTCGAGCGCGTGTTCGTCCTGCCGGGGCTGGGCAGCATGCTGCTCGACTCGGTGGCGTCGCGGGATCTGTTGTCCGTGCAGGGGATCGTGCTGGTCCTGGTGGTCGGCGTACTGCTGGTGAACTTCGTGGTCGACGTCCTGTACACGGTGCTCGACCCGAGATTGCGGGGTTCCTGATGCGTAACCGCAGTCTCGTCGTCGGCGGCGTCCTGGTCGCGCTGATCGTGCTCGCCGCGCTGCTTTCGTTCGTGTGGACGCCGTTCGATCCGGTGAAGGTCGACGCGGCCAACCGGCTGCACGATTTCAGCGGCTCGAACCCGCTCGGCACCGACAGTTTCGGCCGCGACGTGCTCAGCCAGATCATGGTCGGCGCGCGGACGACGCTGTACGTCGGCGTGGTCGCGGTCGGGATCGCCGCGGTGATCGGGACGCCGCTCGGGATCCTCGCCGGGATGTCGTCGCGGTGGCTCGGCGAATTCGTCATGCGGGTCAACGATCTCGTGCTCGCGTTCCCCGCGTTGCTGCTGGCGATCATGTTCGGCGCGGTGTTCGGGGCGGACACGCTGACCGCGATGGTGGCGATCGGTATCGCGACCATCCCGTCGTTCGCGCGGATCGCGCGTTCGGGGACGCTGCAGGTGATGAGCAGCGAGTTCGTGCTGGCCGCGCGGTCGGCGGGCCGGTCGCGGCTGAACATCGCGGCGTGGCACGTGCTGCCGAACATCTCCGGGCTGCTGATCGTGCAGGCGTCGGTGTCGTTCGCGATCGCCGTGCTCGCGGAAGCGGCGTTGTCGTTCCTCGGCTTCGGCACGCGGCCGCCGACCCCGTCGTGGGGCCGCATGCTGCAGGAATCCCAGGTGTTCCTGACCCTGCATCCGCGGCTCGCGCTCGTGCCCGGTGTCGCGATCGCCATCGCCGTCCTCGGGTTCAACCTGCTCGGTGACGGCCTGCGCGATCGTCTCGATCCCCGATTGGCGGCGCGGCTATGACCCTCGAAGTCCATGGTCTCGGCATTTCCGGGCTGGTCCGCGACGTCTCGTTCGGCATCGCTCGCGGTGAGCGGGTCGGGCTGATCGGCGAGTCCGGTTCCGGGAAGTCGTTGACGGCGTTGTCGATCATGGGGCTGCTGCCCGAAGAGCTCGCCGCCTCCGGATCGGTGAAACTCGACGGCCGCGAGCTGCTCGGCGCGCCGGAGAAGGAGCTGTCGCGGTTGCGCGGCAACGAGATGTCGATGGTGTTCCAGGAGCCGATGACCGCCTTGAACCCGGCGATGCGGGTCGGCGCGCAGGTGACCGAGCCGATGCGGATCCATCGCAAGGGCGGGAAGGATCCCGAGGCTTTGCTGGCGTCCGTCGGACTGCCCGGGGTCGCTCGTGCCTACCCGCATCAACTGTCCGGCGGGCAGCGGCAACGCGTCGTCCTCGCGATCGCGCTGGCCAACGACCCGAAGCTGCTCATCTGCGACGAGCCGACGACCGCGCTGGACGTCACCGTGCAGGCGCAGATCCTGGAACTGATCCTCGACGGGGTGCGGGAGCGGGAGAGCGCGCTGCTGTTCATCACGCACGACCTCGCCGTCGTGGCGTCGGTGTGCGAGCGGGTGCTGGTGATGCTGAACGGCGAGATCGTCGAAGCCGGTACCACCCGCGAGGTCCTCACCGCGCCACAGCACGAGTACACGAAGAAGCTGTTGGCCGCTTCGGATCTGGAGGCGAGCCGATGATGATCTCAGTGCGGGATCTCGAACGTCGGTACACCAGGCGTGATGTCCACGCTTTGCGCGGAGTGTCGTTCGACGTCGAGGCCGGTCAACGCTTCGGGATCGTCGGCGAATCCGGCTCGGGAAAGTCCACTTTGGTCAGATTGCTGGCCGCGCTCGACAAGCCGACGGCGGGCAGCGTCTCGTTCCAGGGCAAGCGCGTGGACACCCTGCCGGAACGCAAACTCGGCTTCCTGCGGTCAGAACTGCAGATCGTCTTCCAAGATCCGATGGGTTCGCTCGATCCGCGGATGCGGGTCCGCGACATCATCTCCGAACCGCTGGGCCGGCGGGATCCCGCGCGGGTCTCGGAGCTGCTGAAGGCCGTCGGCCTGCCTTCGGATGCGGCGGGACGGTATCCGCACCAGTTCTCCGGCGGGCAACGGCAGCGCATCTCGATCGCGCGGGCCCTCGCGCCGAATCCGAGCGTCCTCATCGCGGACGAGCCGGTGAGCGCGCTCGACGTCTCGGTGCGCAAGCAGATCCTCGACCTGCTCGCGTCGCTGGTCGAGCTGTATTCGCTGACGCTGATCTTCGTCTCGCACGATCTCGGCGTGGTGCGGCACGTCTGCGACCGGGTCGCGGTGATGCGGCGCGGGGAGATCGTCGAGATCGGCGACGTCGACCAGGTCTACGACGCGCCGGAACACGAGTACACCAGGGAACTGCTGGCGGCCGCGCCGAATCTGCGGGCCGAACTGGCTCGGTTGAGGGGAGGGGACGATGGCTAGACCCGAAGTACTTTTTTCCGCTGAGGGTCCATGGGCGCAAGCCCCGGAGGGACTGCCGATCGGTGACGGTTGGGTGTCCACTGTGGACAATTTTCCGGTGAACTTCCCGTTCGACGGGAGTGAGATCGGGCGGGCACCGGTCGGGACGCCGGAGCTGGCCACGCGGGCGATCGACGAGGCGGTCGCGGTGTTCAAGAAGGTCGCGGCCCTGCCGTCGCGGACCCGGCGTTCGCTTCTCAACGACGTCGCCGCCGCTTTGGCGGCCCGGCGCTCCGACTTCGAGCAGCTTCTGGTGCTGGAGACCGGAAAACCGCTGGTCGATTGCCGCGTCGAGGTCGCCCGCACGATCGTCACCTGGCAGGCCGCCGCCGAGGAGGTCTCGCGGCTGCATGGCGAGACCGTTCCGCTCGACCTGCTGCCGTCCGGCGACGGGCTGGTCGGGTTCTGGAAACGCAAGCCGATCGGCGTGGTGGTCGGCATCGCCGGGTTCAACTATCCGCTGCTCCTGGCGTCGCACAAGATCGCGCCCGCCATCGCCGCGGGCTGCCCGGTGGTGGTGAAACCCGCGCCGCAGACGCCGCTGGCGACGTTGTGGCTCGTGCATCTGGTGCGCTCGCTGACCGACCTGCCCGCGATGGTCCAGCTGGTCACCGGCGACGCGGCCGTCGGCTCGGCGCTGGTCACGGATCGGCGGGTCGGCGCGGTGTCGTTCACCGGATCCGCGCTGGTCGGGCACCGGATCGCGCGCGACGCCGCGCCCGCGAAGACGTTGCTGGAGCTGGGTTCCAACGCGGCACTGGTGGTCGCGGAGGACGCGGATCTCGACGCGGCCGCGGACGCTGTGCTGCGTGGCGGGTTCTACGCGTCCGGGCAGGCCTGCATCTCGGTGCAGCGAGTGCTGGTCGTGGACGCCGTCGCCGAGGAATTCACCGAACGGGTGCTGGCGCGGCTCGGCGAGGTCGTCACCGGTGATCCCCGCGACGAGAAGACGAGGGTTTCGGCGCTGATCGACCCCGGCTCGACGCGGCGCGTTCAGGAGTGGGTCGACAAAGCGACTTCGGCCGGTGCGCGGCTGGTCGGAGGCGGTGTCGACGGCACGGTGATCCGGCCGACCGTGCTGCTCGACGTGCCCGACGGCCTCGAATGCTGGGACGAGGAGATCTTCGGTCCCGTGGTCTGTATCCGCACTGTGGCCTCTGTGGACGAAGCGTTCGATGCGGTCAACGCGTCGCGCTACGGGCTGCACGCCTCGGTGTTCAGCACGTCGTTGAAGACGGCGTTCCGCGCGCTCGACGAACTCGAAGTCGGCGGCGTGGTGGTCAACGAGGTGCCCGGGTTCCGGTCCGACACCATGCCGTACGGCGGCGTGAAGGACTCCGGGATCGGGCGGGAAGGGCCGCGGTTCGCGGTCGAAGAACTGACCGTGACGAGAATGGCGGTGCTGCGCCCGTGACGTACGAAAACCTGTTCCGGCTCGACGGGAAGCGGGCCGTCGTACTCGGCGGCGGCAGCGGGATCGGCCGCGAATCCGCGAAAGCACTGGCCGCACACGGCGCCGAGGTGATCGTCGCGGACCGCGATGTCGCCGCGGCCAAGGAAACCGGCGTGGGCGAGGCGTACGAGGTCGACCTGCTCTCGGAGGGCGCGGCGGCGCGGGCGGCGGAGGAGCTCGGCGAGATCGACGTCGTCGTGCTGACCGCCGCGACCAATGTGCGCAAACGGCTGCTGGAGTACACGCGCGAGGAATTCGACCGGGTGATCGCGCTGAACCTCGGCGCGACCTTCGAGGTCGTCCGCGCGTTCGGCGCCGGGATGGTCGAGCGCGGGCGGGGGAGCATCGTCGGGTTCTCGTCGATCCGCGGCACCACCGTCGAGCCCGGCCAAGGCCCTTATGCGGCGACGAAAGCCGGGCTGGTGCAGCTGTTCCGCACGGCCGCGGCGGAGTTCGGCCCGGCGGGGGTGCGAGTGAACGCGATCGCGCCCGGCGTCGTCGAAACCCCGCTGACCGCGCAGATCAAGGCGAATCCGGCCTGGTACGACGCGTACGCGACCAAGGGCGCGCTCGGCCGATGGGCGCGCCCGGACGAACTCGCGGGCGCCGTCGTGTACCTGGCGTCGGACGCGTCGTCGTTCGTCACCGGCTCCGTGCTGGCGGTGGACGGCGGCTGGACCGCGGTCGACGGCCGCTTCGAACCGCCCGCGACGTAAGGAGCCCTGCCGTGCCGGAGTTGCCCGATCTGACCGCCGTCGAACTGGTCGCCCAGTACCGCGCTGGGACGCTGTCGCCGGTCGAGGTCACCGAAGCGGTCCTCGTCCGCGTCGAGGCGCGCGAGCCTGAACTGCACGCGCTCTACGCGTACGACCCGAGCGGAGCACGCGAAGACGCGAAGGCGTCGGAAAGCCGTTGGCACGCGGGCGAGCCACTCGGCCCGATCGACGGCGTTCCGTTGACGCTCAAGGAGAACATCGCGACGCGCGGCACCCCGGTCCCGCTCGGCACGGCCGCCACGTCGCTGACGCCCGCGCCCGAAGACGCCCCGGCGGGCGCTCGCGTGCGCGAGTCCGGTGGCGTTCTGCTGGGCAAGACGACCATGCCGGACTACGGGATGCTGACGTCCGGTCTGTCGAGTTTCCACACCGCGTCGCGGAATCCGTGGGACACCACGCGTACGCCCGGCGGCTCCAGCGCTGGTGCCGGCTCGGCGGCCGCCGCCGGTTACGGCCCGCTGCACGTCGGCACCGACATCGGCGGCTCGATCCGGCTGCCCGCCGGCTGGTGCGGTCTGGTCGGCCTGAAGCCGAGCTTCGGCCGGGTGCCGGTGGATCCGCCGTTCCTCGGCCGTGTCGCCGGGCCGATGACGCGGACCGTGGCGGACACCGCGCTGCTGATGAGCGTTCTGTCCGGTGTGGACGGTCGCGATCACCTCTCGCTGCCGCCGTCGTCGCTCGACTGGGCTTCGCTTTCGGCCGAGGTCAAAGGCCTGCGGATCGGACTGCACCTCGACCCCGGCGTCGGGCTTCCCGTGCTGCCGGAGACGATCGCCACCGTCACCGAAGCCGCACGTGTCTTCGAGGCGGCCGGTGCCGTCGTCGAGTCGGTTTCGCCGTTCCTGCGCCGGGAAATGCTCGACGGGCTCGACACCTTCTGGCGCGTCCGGGCCTGGTCGGACATGTCGGCCCTGCCCGAAGACCGCCGCGCGAAGGTGCTGCCGTACATCGCAGACTGGGCCGCCGGCGGCGCCGACGTCAGCGGTGTCGACGCCTACCGCGGCTTCGCGCAGATCGACGCCATCGCCGTCGCGACCCTGCGCGCGACCGAGCGGTTCGACGTCGTCCTGTCCCCGACCTGCCCGGTCTCGGCCCCGCCCGCCGACTGGCCCTCGCCCACCAACGACCCGCGCCGCCCGTTCGAGCACATCGCGTTCACCGTGCCGTACAACATGTCCGGCCAGCCCGCGGTCTCGATCAACTGCGGCTACACGAGCGACGACCAGCCCATCGGCCTGCAAATCAGCGGCCGCCGCTTCGCGGACCTCGACGTCCTTCGCGCCGCTGCCGCCTACGAAACCCTTCGCCCCACTCCGCGCCCCTGGCCCTAGCTAGTTCAGCCGGGTATCGAGATGAGTTAGCCAGGAGTCCAAGTGGGGACACTGTGAGCGGAGTCCGTCTATGCCCAGGTCCGCTATGGCCAGCGGCCCGTCGTTCGTCTTCGAGTAGCCCTTGCAGTAGCGAGCGAGGCGTTTCGAGGGGGAGGTGTCGATGCCGTCGTTCACCAACTCAGGACCGCCCGCGCCGTGTACGTCTTTCTGGAGCCGTTCCGCAAGGCCGGTGCCCGAGAACAGCCAGCCAAGCTGCTCGGCGGCGGCGAAAACCCACGTCTCCAGTTCGTGCAGGACCAGGTGGGGAACGAACCGCGTATCGGAAATCGCCGTAGCCAACGACTTCTCGACGTGTTCGACCCGCTCGTACGCGGAGGCTGAAGGCCTGTTCCTCATGCCGGGGCCGTCAGCAGGAAAGCCGTAGTAGTCGAACAAGATGGTGAGTGTGTGGATGTCGCTGTTCCGCAGCAGAAGCCTGATCTCACGTTCCAGCTTGGCCCAGTTGCTCACGCCGCCCTGACTGGCAGGTCCTGTGGCGGGCCTCTTGGTCGTCACGATCGACTTCGTGATCGTCCAACCTCGGTCCTGCAGATACGGTTCCAGGACGTTGTTGACCACAGTTTCCTCGGTCTGTCCTTCCAGTAGCAGGTGCAGATGTCGATAATCGGGCGTCATCCGCGATTGCTTTCCTCTCGGACGGGACGTCCGCCGAGCAGGTTCTTCTCCCAGAGGTCGCCAAGTGAGTAGTCGGCGAGCCAGCCTTCCAAAGTGGAGAGATCCGGACGGGTGAAGTCGGAGGCACCCGCCTTGCGCTCGACCACTATCAGATCACCGACCTCGAACTGATTCATGAGCGTCACGGACTGGGTGGCGATGAGCACCTGGCTTCGCCGTGACGCTTGGCGCAGTAGATCGGCGAGCTGAATGATCGCGTAGGGATGGAGTCCGAGTTCGGGTTCGTCCAGCACAACAAGGCCCGGCAGTTCTGGCTGTAGCAGAAGTGTCGCCAGACAGACGAAGCGCAGCGTCCCGTCCGACATCTGGTTGGCGGAGAAGACGGCATCCGAGTCTTTCTGTCGCCAACGTAAGAGGATCAGATCGTTCGTGTCCGGCTTCAGGAAGAAATCGCGGAAGAACGGTGCCACGAGTTGAACCGCGCCGACTATCCGGCGATAGGCGGAAAGCTCGGCGGGGTCTTTGCTTCTCTGTAGGCGGTAGAGGTAGGCGGCAAGATTGCCGGCGTCTTTCCTGAGGTTCACGTCATCCGCGGTGGGGACGAGGCGTTTGACCGGTGCGTCGGCACTGGTGTCGTGGAAGTGATAGACCTTGCAGCCCTGGAGAAGGTCGAGAAAGCGGGACGCGATCCCTTCCGGGTTCCGGCTGACGTCGTCAGGTAGCCGTGTTTCGCGATGTCCCTTCCCGATCGACTCGGCGGAAGGTTGGCTACTCGCCGTTGGACCAGCGCGCATGATCTCTGTCTCGAAGACCAGTTCATCACGGGTAGCCGGGACCAGAGTGGCCTCGTAGGAGCTGGATTCGGCTTGCAGCTCGAGGTGTATCCGGGATGGCGAGCCGCCGACGTTGAGCAGCGCTGAAGCCCCGCCGTTGAGCCCGACGAACAACCCCAGCTCACTCTCGACGATGCGGCCGAGCAGCTCGAGTGCGTGGACGAAGTTGCTCTTGCCCGCGCCGTTCGCGCCGATGAGCACGTTCATCGCGCCCAGTTCGACGCGCGCCGAACGGATCGAGGTAAAACCTTCGATCTGGATCGACGTCAGCCGCTGTTGGGTCATGGGTACAGCTTAGGCAATCGTCTGGAAAAGATGACGATTCGCCGGTTCGTGCAAGTCGCGGCAGGGCCTGCTTCGCCTACCAGCCGCGGAAAGATCAAAGCCCCGGTGACATGACCAGCAGGTCAGGGGCCATCCGGGGCTATCGTCGACCAGCTTAGCGCGAGCTGAAGGACGCTTTCCCCACATACGACGCGGCTAAAGGGCCCTTCGCCGCGTCTCATCTGGGTATGGCGCCCTTCAGCCGCCGATCGCCTCGGCCAGCGCCAAGATCCGCCGCGCGTTCTCCACGTGCAGGTTCTCGATCATCCGCCCGTCCACGGTCACGACGCCCTGCCCGGCCGCCTGCGCCTCCTCGAACGCCGCGATGATCTTGCGCGACCGCGTGATCTCCTCCTCGGACGGCGCGAAGATCCGGTTGCACGGCTCAAGCTGAGCCGGGTGGATCAGCGTCTTGCCGTCGAAGCCGAACTGACGTCCCTGCACGCATTCCGCCTCGAAGCCTTCGAGGTCCTTCACGTCGTTGTAGACGCCGTCGAGGATGGCCTTGCCGGTCGCACGCGCGGCCAGCAGCGCGAGGGAGAGTCCGCCCAGCAGCGGCGCGCGGCCGGGGACGAACTCGGCGTGCAGTTCCTTCGCCAGGTCGTTCGTGCCCATGACGAGCACGGTCAGCCGCTCGGACGCCGCGGCGATCTCCTCCGCGTGCAGCATCGCGACCGGGGTTTCGACCATCGCCCAGATCTTCGTGTGGTCCGGCGCGCCGCCGAGTTCCAGCGCGCGCTCGATGTTGTGCACTTCGGCGGCGGAGTTCACCTTCGGCACCACGATCGCGGCCGGGCCCGCCTGCGCGGCGGCACGGAGGTCGGCGTCGTGCCATTCGGTGTCGAGGCCGTTGACGCGGATGGTCACCTCGCGTGAGCCGTATTCCTTCGACGAAGCCGCGGCGCAAACGCGTTCACGTGCGGCTTCCTTCGCGTCGGGCGCGACGGCGTCTTCGAGGTCGAGGATGAGCCCGTCCGCGTCCAGTGTCTTGGCCTTTTCCAGCGCTCTTTCGTTCGCGCCGGGCATGTAGAGGACGGAACGCCGGGGGTTCATCAGGAAGCCTCCTTCGTGGCCGCGTCGTACGCGGCGGCGAGTTCAGGATCGTCGGCGGCGAGGGCGTCCGCGAGTTCGGCGACCACCCGGCACTGCTTCACCGAGGCGTCGTCCTGCATCTTGCCGTCGATCATCACCGCGCCGGTGCCATCACCCATCTCGGCGATCACACGCCGCGCCCAGGCGACGTCCTCGGGCGAAGGCGAGAACACCTTCTTGGCGATGTCGATCTGCACCGGGTGCAGGCTCCAGGCGCCCACACAGCCGAGCAGGAACGCGTTGCGGAACTGGTCCTCACAGGCCACGACGTCGCGGATGTCGCCGAACGGCCCGTAGTACGGCAGGATCCCGTTCGCCGCGCAGGCGTCGACCATCCGCGCGACGGTGTAGTGCCACAGATCCTGCTGATACGTCGTGCGTCCCTCGTTCAGGTCCTCGCCGGTCGGGTCCGTGCGCACGAGGTAACCGGGGTGCCCGCCACCCACCCGGGTGGTCTTCATCCGGCGGCTCGCGGCGAGGTCGGCCGGGCCGAGGGAGATGCCCTGCATCCGGGGGCTCGCGCCGGCGATCTCCTCGACGTTCGCGACGCCGCTGGCGGTCTCCAGGATCGCGTGCACCAGCAGCGGTTTCGTCAGCCCGGCCCGCGCTTCGAGCTGCGCCAGCAGCCGGTCGACGTAGTGGATGTCCTGCGCGCCTTCGACCTTCGGCACCATGATCACGTCGAGTTTGTCGCCGATCTCGGTGACCAGCGTGATCAGATCGTCGAGCACCCACGGCGAGTCGAGGCTGTTGACGCGCGTCCACAGCTGCGTCTTGCCGAAGTCGGTCGACTTCGCGATGGCGACGAGCCCGTTCCGCGCGGCCTCCTTGCGGTCGGCGCGCACGGCGTCTTCGAGGTTGCCGAGCAGGACGTCGACCTTCTTGGCGATGTCCGGGACCTTGGCGGCCATCTTCTCGTTGCTGGGATCGAAGAAGTGGATCATCCGCGAAGGAGGCACAGGGATCTGGCGGAGCGGTTCCGGCGCCCCCACCGCGAGCGGGGCGAAGAAATCCTTCGGCGAACGCATCGTTCCTCCATCGCTACGGGCTAAGTGACCGACGGGTAACCCTAAACCCGGAAGGCGGGGAACCGCTGCGGCGCAGCTCACCTCCAAGGGGACACGATCGGGAATCGCGGAGGAATCTGTGGACGACTGGGCCTTACCGGGTTTCACCGAGCTGGGGTCGCTGGGCGAAGGTGGATTCGGGCGGGTCGTACTGGCCCGGCACGACGAATCCGCGCAGGTCGTGGCCATCAAATACCTGTACGCGAGGTTCGCCGCCGACCCTCAGCGGCTGGCCGAGTTCCGCCATGAGGCGCAGATCCTGAGCCGCGTTTCGGGGCCGCACATCGCCCGTCTGCACCAGTTCGTGGAGACCCCGCAAGGGGCCGCGATCATCATGGAAGCCGTTCACGGAATCTCCCTGAAAGAGATCCTCGGCCGCCAGGAGAAGCTCGAACCCGAAGCCGCGCTGGCCATCCTCAAGGGCTCGCTGCTCGGTCTCGCCGGCGCGCACGCCGCGGGCACCGTCCACCGCGACTACAAACCGGCCAACGTCCTGGTCACCCGCGAGGGGCAGAGCAAACTCGTCGACTTCGGCATCGCCGTGCTCGCCGGGCAGACCGGGGTCGCCGCGGGCACGCCCGCGTACATGGCGCCCGAGCAGTGGGCGGGCGGCGTCGCCACCCCCGCGACCGACGTCTACGCCGCGACCTGCGTGTTCTTCCAGTGCGTCGTCGGCCACCGGCCGTACGAGGCCGAGCAGACCGAAGTGCTCCGCACGCTGCACGAATACGCCCCGATCCCGTTCGGCGAAGTACCCGAACCGGTCCGCGACCTCATCGCGCGCGGCATGGCGAAGGACGTCGCCAACCGGCCGTCTGGCGCGGCCGAGTTCGTCGCGGAGCTGGAGGCGTCCGCCAGGAAGGCGTACGGCGAGGACTGGGAGCGCAACGGCTGGCACTGGCTCGCCAAGGGCGCCGGTGTCCTGGTCGCCCTGTCCCCGTTGGCCCTGCTCGGCGCGGGAACCGCGGCCGCACCGGTCCTCGCGGGCGGCGGGGTCGCGGCCACCGCCGGCGGCGGGATCGCGCTCGGCCTCAAGATCACCGCCGCGGTCGCCGCCGCCACCGCGGTCGCCGTCGGGACGGTCGTGGTGGTCAACACGAACAGCGACGACGAAGGGCCGCCACGGACGACGACCGTCGCCGCGATGAAGGTCGACCTCCTCACCCGCACCGAGAAGCTCGACGGCTTCGACTTCAACGGGAAGTACGTCCGCATCAGCGGGTTGAAGGACAAGGCGGTCGAGGAGCGGGTCAACAAGGCGCTGATGGCGCCGATCGACGGCTGGCTCAAGAGCGTTTGGCCGCCGGGCAGCCCGCCGGAGAAGGAACCCGACGGTGACATCCCGCATATGTCCACCACCGCCGAGGTCCTGCGCCAGGACGACAAGCTGATCTCGGTCGTCTACGAACGGTCGGTCGAGACGGTCCAGCTCGGGAACCACGGCGCCTACGCCGTCCGGACCCTTGTGATCGACCTGGCCGACGGCGACGTGATCCCGACCGCGGGCCTGTTCGCCGACGTCGACGGCAACGCCGAACGGATGCGGATGGTCGAGGACCGGATGTACGCCTCGGCCAAGCCTGGCGAGTGTCTCGCCACGCCGCCGTCGGCGCCTGAGCACCTTCCCGCGGGCGCGATGTCGGACCGGTACACCCAGGACGGGGCGATCGTGCAGGCGGCGCCCGCGGCGAACGGGATGGAGTTCCGCGTCGCCGCCTTCGCGCTCGGGTACCCGATGGTCTGCAATCCGACGACCGTCACCGTGCCCTACGACCGGCTGCGTGACCTGCTGAGTCCCGCGGTCGCGCACCTGCTCGGCGGCACGCAGGGCGAAAAGACCAAAGAGGACAACGTCGGCGCCTTCACCATCACCACGCCGGAAAACTGGCGACTGCTCTCCGGCGAACCCATCGAGCGCTACCTGGTGACCGCCGACCAGTGCACACAGCCGTTCCATTGCGCGGGCGTGGTCTTCAGCGACAACTCGCGGGTCGATCCGGCCACGCCGGCGTATGAACCAGGCAAGCCCTACAACCGATCCACCGGCCCGCGTCCATGTCACTCGCTCGGGGCACCAGGGGAGACGCAGGGGTCACCTGTCCTCCAGACGAAGGAGCTTCGTTCGATCGGGACGAAGAAGGCGGCATACGAAGAGTGGCGACTCACGTGTTCCGGCGGCGGTAGCGTCACTCAGCGGGTCTGGTTCCTGCCGAAAACGCAGCTCGTGATCGTGGACGAGTGGAACACTCCAGGCCTCGACAAGATCCTGGAAGAGGCGCGATGGAACTGAGCGACGAATGGAGACTGCCCGGCTTCACGGAGCTGGAGCAGCTGGGCACCGGCACCTTCGGCCGCGTGGTGCTCGCGCGCCAGGACAACACGGGCCACGTCGTCGCGATCAAATACCTCTTCTCCCGCTTCGCCGCCGAGCCCGCCTATCTCGACGCGTTCCGCCAAGAAGCCCTGGCGCTGCACCGGGTGACGAGCCCGCACGTCGTGAAGCTGTACGAGTTCTTCGAGACGCCGCAGGGCGCGGCGATCGTCATGGAGGCGATCAACGGCGTCTCCCTGCGTTCCGTC
Organism: Amycolatopsis sp. CB00013; assembly: GCF_001905755.1. Taxonomy (NCBI): domain Bacteria; kingdom Bacillati; phylum Actinomycetota; class Actinomycetes; order Pseudonocardiales; family Pseudonocardiaceae; genus Amycolatopsis; species Amycolatopsis sp. CB00013. The sequence continues at coordinate 1,476,803 of NZ_LIWC01000002.1, forward strand.
CTCCAGGCCGAAGGCGCTCTCGAACCCGAAGCCGCTCTCGCGGTCCTGAAGGGATCGCTGCTCGGGCTGGCCGCGGCGCACTCCGCGAACGTCGTCCACCGGGACTACAAACCGGCCAACGTCCTCGTCGCCGACACCGGCGAGAGCAAACTGGTCGACTTCGGCACGGCCGTTCTGGCGGGTGAACGCGGCCCCTCCGTCGGCACTCCCGCGTACATGGCGCCCGAGCAGTGGTCCGGCGGACAGGCCACTCCCGCGACCGACGTCTACGCCGCGACCTGCGTGTTCTTCCAGTGCGTCGCCGGGCACCGGCCGTACGAGGCCGAGCAGACCGAAGTGCTGCGCACCCTGCACGAACACGCACCCATCCCGTTCGGCGAAGTCCCCCAGCCGGTGCACGAGATCGTCGCGCTGGGGATGGCGAAGGACCCGTCGAAACGACCGGTCGACGCGCTCATGTTCGTCAGTGAACTGGAACGCGTCGCCCGCGCGGGATACGGCGACGAATGGGAACGCAAGGGCTGGTCGCGGCTGGCGAAGGCGGCAGGCGTGCTCGTCGCGGCGACGCCGTTGGTCCTGCTCAGCGCCGGTACCGCGGCCGCGCCCGGTGTCGCCGCCGCCGGAACGGGTGCGGCGGCAGCGTCGACCGGCGGGATCGCGGTCGGGTTGAAGATCACCGCCGGGGTCGTCGCGGCGACGGCCGCCGTGGTCGGTTCGGTGGTCGTCTTCTCCGACGCGAGCACCCCGTCACCGCCACCGCCGACCACGCAGGCCGTCGCGCTCAAGGTCGCCATGAAGACCGAGTCCGGGACGGTGCCCGGCACGACCCTCGCCTACACCGGCGACCACCCGGTGGTGACCGGTTCGCCCGATCAAGCCTGGCTCAAGCGGGTCAACGACGCGCTGATGGCGCCGATCGACGCCTGGAACCGCAAAACCGGCCCCGGCGCCGCCAAGCTGGAGCCGGAACGCGGTCCGTACACGCTGACCACCAAGGCCGACATCCGCTCGCAGAACGAGCGGTACCTCTCCGTCCGCTACACCAGCGACCTCGTGAACAAACCGCATCCGACCTGGGGTCACGGCCGCGCGACGGTGACGATCGACCTCAAGGAGGGCAAGGCGCTCACGCCGGCCGAACTGTTCGCCCCCGGGAAGTTCACCGACGAGGGCCTCCGGGAACTGACCGAGGTCCTCTGGCCCGACAAAGAGCAGTGCGGCCCTCCGAGCACCATTTTCCCGTACCGGCCGCTCCGGGCTGCCGACCTCACCGGAGACCCGAAGGTCTGGCTCGCGTTCGCGCCGACCGCCCTCGAGGTCACGGCCAACATGACCGACCTGGGCTTCACCACCGCCTGCAGCGTCCAAGACCTCACACTGCCCTACGACAAAGTCGCCGGACTGCTGAACCCCGCCCTTGTCGACGGCGTGACCAGCGGAAAGGTGGTCAAGGGCACATCGTCCGCCCCGCCCGCGCAGGGCGTCACGGACGTCTCGGCCGGAGCGCTCACCCTGCATCTGCCGCAAGGCTGGTCCGAGGTCTCGCAGGGGCTGGAGAAGGTGCTCGTCGCGCCGGGCTGCCCGGATCCCAAGAAGTACTTCAACTGCAAGTACGTCCTCGTCACGGACAACACCCAGCGCTCCGCCGAGCAGCCGCCGTACCGGCCGGGGGAGTTCTACCGGCGCAGCGCGGGCGGCCGGGCCTGCAACGCCGCCGGGCGCAAGGACCTCCGCCAAGAGGGTGACGCCGCGCGGACGGCTTCCGCCACCGCACCGGTCGGCGGGGCGACGGCGACCTACGAGGAGTGGACGATCCAGTGTGTTCCTCGTGGACAGACGGGCGGAAGCGGCGAGACGCAAGTGACGCAGCGGATCTGGTTCCTTGCGGACAGGCAAATCGTGGTGATGGACGAGTGGCGGACGCCGGGCGTCGAAGAACTCCTTCGTACCGCGACGATCTCCTGACCTGACCTGCGAAAGTCCAAAGTGGAATGAGTATTCGTTGGGCCGAATGGCCTAACGTCTCATTTCGTTCCCCGTGACCGTTCGGAGACACCGGGTAACACCACTTACCTCCCTCTCACTCGGTTGGCGGCACGGTCGGACTGAAGTCGAATGACCGCCTACCGACCGGTCACCGATGACAAAGTGCCGCCGATCGCAGCCACTCCCGTTGTCCGGCGCCGCCGACTCCCCGCCCTGTTAGACAGGTCATGTGCCGCTTCCACCGAGGTGGCACGGGGATGACGAGCCCTAGGGAAACCAGGTTCGAAGGAGGCGGAACGTGGCGGCTACACCGAACATGGAGAGCTCGACGGTCGCCGGTGGCGCGAAGCGCAGCCGGTCACTGCCGAGCCGGGTGGTGCCGCCGATCGAACTGCCCGCGAGCGTCGGGGAGCTTTCGCGCAAGGCGGCGGCCCTGCTCGGCTGGAACGGCATCGTCTTGCCGGAGACCACCGTGCTCGGCCGCAAGATCTGCGTGGTCGCCCGGCTCCGTACCGACGTGCACGCGGAGCGCATCGCGATGGGCATGGGTCCCGTCGTCGATCGCGCCACCGTCGACACCTGGACATGGCCAGAGCTGGCCGCGACCGCACCCGCGCCGGCCGCCGAGATCATCGGCGTCCTCGCGGTCGCCCGGCACTGGCGCACCGCGATGGCCTCCGCGGTTCCGTTCGCACGTTACGGCGAGGCCGCGATGGTTCTCCCATCGCCTGCCGTACTGACGGAAGACTACGTCGGCAACTGCCTCCCGCGTGCCCGCGCCTACGGGCTCGGCATCGTCACCGCCGACCCCAACGCGGTGGCCGACCTCGACCTCGAGGGCCACGGCGAGCGCATGATCCTCGACGAGGACCCGGTCTCGCGCCTGGTCAACGAGATCGTCTACGAGCAGCTGCTCCGCGAAACCGAGCTCCCTGCCGAAGTGGACTGAACGCGCTAACGTCGGGTCCATGCGAGTCGTCATTGCGGGTGGACACGGACAGATCGCGCTGAAGCTGGAGAAGCTGCTCTCCGCACGCGGTGATCAGGCGGTGGGGATCGTGCGCAATCCCGATCACGTCGCCGATCTCGAAGCCGCCGGTGCCGAAGCGGTCGTCCTCGACCTGGAAAAGTCCGATGTGGACGCCGTCGCCAAGGTGCTCGACGGCGCCGACGCCGCCATCTTCGCGGCGGGCGCCGGGCCGGGCAGCGGGACCGCCCGTAAGGACACTGTGGACAGAGCGGCCGCCGAACTCTTCGCGGCCGCCTCCGAGCGGGCGGGCGTCCGGCGGCATATCCAGGTCGGCTCCATGGGGGCGGACAAATGGGAGACCGCGGACGTCCCGGACGATTTCCGGATCTATCTCAAGGCCAAGAAAGCGGCCGAAGACGACCTGCGCGCCCGCGATCTCGATTGGACGATCCTGCGGCCGGGGCAGCTCACCAACGACGAAGGCACCGGCGAGATCCTGATCGCCGAGTCCACCGGCCGCGGGCCCATTCCCCGGCAGGACGTCGCCGCGATCCTCGTCGCTCTGCTCGACAGCCCGTCGACGGCGGGACGCGTCCTCGAAGCGATCTCGGGTGATACTGCTATCTCTCAGGCCTTTTCCGCACTGTGAAACTTTAGTGTGTGGACGTAATCCGTCTTTTGACTGAACGGAGAAGGTCCTTGCGCGAGGACATCGCGGTCTTCAGTGGCAGCGCCCATCCCGAGCTCGCCGAAGAGATCTGCGCCCATCTCGGTGTTCCCCTGCATCCGGTGAAGGTGCAGCGGTTCGCCAACGACTGTCTCGAAGTCCAGCTCGAGGCGAACTGCCGTGAGCGCGACGTCTTCCTGATCCAGCCTTTGGTGCGGCCGGTGCAGGAACATCTCGTCGAACTGCTGCTGATGCTGGACGCGGCGCGGGGCGCTTCGGCGAAGCGGATCACCGTCGTCATGCCGCACTATTCGTACGCCCGGTCGGACAAGAAGGACGCGCCGCGGATCTCGATCGGCGGCCGTCTCGTCGCCGACCTGATGGCGACCGCCGGCGCCGATCGCGTTCTCGCGATGACGCTGCATTCGCCGCAAGTGCACGGGTTCTTCAGCGTTCCGGTCGATCACCTGCACGCGTTGCAGGAACTGGCGAAGCATTTCCGCCAGTACGACCTGTCCGCGACCACCGTGGTCTCGCCGGATCTCGGCAACGCCAAGGAGGCCGCGCATTTCGCCCGGCTGCTCGGCGTTCAGGTCGCGGCGGGCGCGAAGCAGCGCTTCGCCGACGACAGGGTCGAGATCAGCTCGGTGATCGGTGAGATCACCGGCCGCGACGTGATCGTCCTCGACGACGAGATCGCCAAGGGCAGCACGGTGATCGAACTGCTCAACAAGCTCCGGGAACTGAAGCCGCGCTCGATCCGCGTCGCCTGCACGCACGGCCTCTTCTCCAGCGGCGCGCTCGAGCGGATCGGCAGCCAGCCCGACGTGCTGGAGGTCGTCTGCACGAACACGGTGCCCATCCCGCCGGAGGAGCAGAGCCCGAAACTGCGGGTCCTGTCGATCGCGCCCGCGCTGGCGGAGGCGATGCGCCGGATCCACAACGGAGAGTCGGTCAGCGCGCTGTTTGAAACGGCCTAAACGGTGCCGAGGACCCGGTCGAGGTACGTGTTCGTGAAGATCCCGGCCGGGTCCACCTCCTTGCGAACCCGCAGGAAGTCGTCGAAGCGCGGGTAGCGCGAGCGCAGTGTCGCGGCGTCGAGGTCGTGCATCTTGCCCCAATGCGGGCGGCCGCCGACCTCGCCGACGATCGACGCGAACCCGGCGAAGTACTCGCGGTAGGGCATGCCGACGAACTGGTGGATCGCGATGTAGGCCGAGTCGCGGCCGTTCGCGGTCGAAAGCCAGATGTCGTCCGCCGCGGCGACGCGCACCTCGACCGGGAACGCGACCGGGTTCTCCAGCTTCGGGACGAACGCGCGGAGTTCGGAGAAGACGTCGTGCAGTGCTTCGCGGGGGATCGCGAACTCCGACTCGACGAACCGCACGCCGCGATGGGTCACGAAGACGCGATGGGACGTGTCGCTGTACTCGCGGGCGGAGAGGATGTTCGAGGCGAACCGGCCGAGCGGCTGCACGAGTTTCGGCACCGCGCGGCCGAGACGGCACAGGCCGCCGAACGCGACGTTCTCCGTGACCTCGTAGTCGACGAACTCCTTCAGCCTGCTCAGCGGCCGGTGTTCGCTGCCCGCCGGAAGCCGGTTGTTGCGCTTGACCAGGGCGTTCTTGCCGTAGGGGAACCAGTAGAACTCGAAGTGGTCGTTCTCGTCGGCGAACTGGTCGAAGCCTTCGAGGACCTGTTCGAGCGGTTCCGGCCGCTCCTGGGCGGAGAGCAGGAACGACGGTTCACACTGCAGGGTGACCGTGCTGATGACGCCGAGCGCGCCCAGCCCGACCCGCGCCGCGGCGAAGAGGTCGGGGCGTTCGTCCGCCGAACAGGTGACCACGGTGCCGTCGGCGAGCACGAGTTCGAGCGCGGCGATCTGGGTGGCGATGCCGCCGAGCCGGGCGCCGGTGCCGTGGGTGCCGGTGGAGATCGCGCCGGCGACGGTCTGCGCGTCGATGTCGCCGAGGTTGGTCATCGCCAGGCCCAGCGCGTCGAGTTCGGCGTTGAGCTGCTTGAGCGTGGTCCCTGAACGGACCGTGACCAGGCCTTTCGCGACGTCGGCGGAGGCGATCCCGGTCCAGCCGGTCAGGTCCATGGCGTCCGAGTTCGCGGCGGCGATCGCGGTGAACGAGTGACCGCTGCCGAGCGGGCGCAGGCGTCGTCCGTCCGCGGCGGACCGGCCGATCGCTTCGGCGATCGCGTCCGTGTCACGCGGCCGATGCACGCGCAGGGGCGACGCCGTCGCGGTGCCGGCCCAGTTGCTCCACCGTGTCATGCGCCCACCTATTCCGAGAGGCTGTGAGTGCCGAAACAGTAAGTGAATAGTATTCGCGTTTCAAGCCCTTCTGTCGTACCTTAGTTCGGGTGACCAGTGCGACGGTGTACGACTTGGCGACGAAGGACCTGGATCCTCCGTTCGCGATTGTCGACTTGGATGCGTTCGACGCGAACGGCGCCGACCTGCTGCGGCGGGCGGCCGGGAAGCCGATCCGCGTGGTCAGCAAATCCGTGCGCTGCCGGTACCTGCTCGAACGAGTCCTCGCGCGGCCCGGCTTCGAAGGTCTCATGTGCTACTCGCTCGCCGAAGCCGTCTGGCATGTCGAGCAGGGGACGTCCGACGACATCGTGGTGGCGTACCCGACCGCCGACCATGGCGCGCTGCGGCGGCTGGCGGCGAACGACCGGGCGCGGGCGGCGATCTCGATCATGGTCGACTCGCCCGAACATCTCGACCTGGTCGATGCCGCGCTGGGGCAGGGGCATCCCGAAATCCGGGTCTGCCTGGAACTCGACGCTTCGTGGCGGCCGCTGCCCGGAGTGCACATCGGCACCCGGCGCTCGCCGGTGTTCAGCCCGCGGCAAGCTGCGGATCTGGCACGGACCATCTTGTCCCGCAAGGGTTTCCGGCTCGTCGGGATGATGGCGTACGAAGGTCAGATCGCCGGGCTCGGCGACGCGGCCGGCAGCGGGGCCAAGAACTCCGTCATCGGCTGGATGCAGCGAAAGTCCATTGTGGAAATCGCGAAGCGCCGCGCGGCCGCGGTTCGCGCCGTCCGGGCGCTGGCGGATCTGGAGTTCGTCAACGGCGGCGGCAGCGGCAGCGTCGAATCGACCGGCGCCGAAGCGGCCGTCACCGAAATCGCGGCGGGCTCCGGCTTGATCGGGCCGACGCTTTTCGACGGCTACGCGCACTTCTCGCCGCGCCCGGCCGCGATGTTCGCGCTGCCCGTCGTCCGGCGCCCCGCACCGAAAGTCGCGACGCTCTTCTCCGGCGGCTACATCGCTTCGGGCCCCGCGGAGTCTTCGCGGCTCCCGAAGCCCTACCTGCCCGAAGGTCTCTCGCTACTCGGCTTCGAAGGCGCCGGCGAAGTCCAAACGCCCGTCTCCGGCGAAGCGGCCCGCCACCTCCGCCTCGGCGACCGCGTCTGGCTGCGCCACGCGAAGGCAGGCGAACTCGCCGAACGCTTCACGCACTACCACGTCGTCGTCGGCGACCGCGTCGACCGGACCGTCCCCACCTACCGAGGCGAATCCCAAAACTTCGGCTGATCCGCGCAACCCCACCCCCCACCCATCCCTGGGGGGCGCGCCCCGCACCAGCGTATCGGGAGGGGGCGTCGGGGAATGGGGTTCGGTGGGGTGAGGGGCGAGGTTGTCCACAACTGTGGGTGGGTGTGGACAACTTATGTGGACAACCGGGTAATACCAGGTCAGCGGGTGTGAGGGCGTGGTTGCTGGGAGTCGTGTGACTGGTGGGGCGACGGGTTCGGGCGTCGGTGGACACGAATGGAGCAAGGGCCTTCTTTAAGACACCCATCGTCTCAAAGGGGGCCTTCGGGGCGTCCGGGCAGTCTCACCGGGAGTCCACAGTGGACGGACGTGGGCTGAAAGCGTCCTTCACCGCATCGCATGCGGCGAAAGCGTCCTTCAGTCCCCCCCGGCCGCCCGAAGAGAGCCTCAGGCTTCCCCGAACTTGCTCGCCAAGTAGCCCTTCACTACCGACTTGGCCTCAGCCACGATCCGTTCGTCCCCTCGCGGGTCCCGGCGGAAAGCCAGCTTCAGTAGCGCGTCGGCGGTCTCGTTCGCGATCGTCAGCGCGAACCGGATGTCGTCCGGCGGCGACTGGATCCGCGCGGAGAGCACGTCGGTGAGCGCGTCGACGATGACCGCGTTGTTGTCGCGCGTCTCGTCGAGGAGCTGCCGGTCCACGACGTCACCGAAGTGCACCTTCGAGAAGCCGGGGACCTCGCGGTGCATCGCCAAGTAGATGTCGAGGATCGAGTCCACGACGTCCCACCAGTGCTCGGGCGCGAGCTCGTTCAGGGTTTCCGACACCGAGGCGACGAACCGCTCGAGGTTCCGCTGCGTCAGCGCCTGCACCACGGCCCGCTTGTCGGGGAAGAACTGGTACAGCGAACCGACGGCCACCCCGGCGCGCTTCGCGATCAGCGTGGTCGTCAACGCGTCGTAGCCCAGTTCGTCGATCAGCTGGGCGCTGGCGTCGAGCATCTGCTCCACCCGCTTGGCGCTGCGCTGCTGAACGGGCTGCCGCCGGAGCGGAGTCGTCTCCGCTTGCGGTTTCGCGGCCTGGATGTCGGACACTCGGGCTCCTCCTTCGCTGATCTGCGACTTTATCGTGCCGACAGGGTTCCCCCCGGTCGAGTGAAGGCATAGTATCTGAGAACTTTTCATGTTCGGCCGAGTCTGAAGAGGAAAGGTGTGCCGCCGGTGGAGAATCCGACCTTCCCGTCCGAATTCCTGTGGGGTGTATCGACCTCCGCCTTCCAGATCGAGGGGGCGACCGGTGAAGGCGGCCGGGGACAGTCCATTTGGGACACGTTCACCGAAACGGAGGGAAAGATCGCGCGGGCTGAGCACGCCAAGGTAGCGGCCGATCACTTCCACCGCTACTCCGAGGACATCGCGCTGATGGCCGAACTCGGCGTCGGCGCCTACCGCATGTCCTTCGCCTGGCCCCGGATCCAGCCCGACGGCGACGGCAAGCCCAACGCCGAAGGCCTTGCGTTCTATGACGAATTGCTGGACGAGGTCTGCGCCGCCGGTATCGCGCCGACCGGGACGCTCTTCCATTGGGACCTCCCGCAGGCGCTCGAAGACAAGGGTGGCTGGCTCTCCCGTGATACCGCCGAACGGTTCGGGGAGTACGCCGCCATCGTGGGCGAGCGGTTCTCCGATCGGGTGAAAATGTGGATCCCGCTCAACGAGCCCATGGTCATGTCGATCTTCGGCTACGCGATCGGTGAGTACGCGCCCGGCAAGACCCTCCTGCTCGACGCCCTGCCCACCGCGCACTACCAGAATCTCGCGCACGGTCTCGCGGTCCAAGCGCTGCGCGCGGCCGGTGCCCGGAGCGTCGGTACGGCCAACAATCATTCGCCGATCTGGCCCGCCACCGATTCGCCGGAGGACAAGGCCGCGGGCGAATGGATCGACGCCCTCATCAATCGCACTTACGCGGATCCGGTGCTGCTCGGCCGATATCCCGAACAAGTCGTCGCGCATCTCCCGGCGGGATTCGCCGACGATCTGCCGACCATCGCGCAGCCCCTCGACTTCTACGGGGTGAATTACTACGAGCCGCAGGGCGTCGCCGCGCCCGGCGAAGGCAATCCGCTGCCCTTCGAGCTTCGCGCGATCGAGGGGTATCCCATGACCACCAACGATTCGCCGATCGTCCCGCACGGGCTGCGCGATCTGCTCGTCGGCTTCCACGAGCGCTACCGCGAGCACCTTCCGCCCGTCTACATCACCGAAAACGGCTGCAGCTTCGACGACGTCGTCGCCGAAGACGGCCACGTCCACGACCAGGAACGCATCGACTTCCTCGACAGCCACCTGGTCGCCGTGCGCGAAGCGATGGACGCCGGCGTCGACGTCCGCGGGTACTTCGTCTGGTCGTTGATGGACAACTTCGAATGGTCGAAGGGCTACCAGCCGCGCTTCGGTCTGGTGCACATCGATTACGAGACACAGAAGCGCACGCCGAAGGACTCCTTCGGCTGGTACCGGAAACTGATCCGCCATGAGTGAGGTCCGGGACCTGCCCGAGGCGCTCGCCGAGCCGGTCGTCAGGGTCCGCGCGGGGTGGATGAGCCTGCTGTTCTTCGCGAACATCGCGCTCTGGCTGGGGGTTTACGCGCCCATCCAGGTTCTCCTGCCCAAACAGGCGGAACTGCTGGACGCCGCCAACAAGGAAGCAGTGTTCAGCCTGGTCACCGGCATCGGCGCGGTCGTCGCGCTGATCGCCAACCCGGCCGTCGGCCTGCTGTCCGACCGGACCTGTTCCGCTCGCGGCCGTCGTCATCCGTGGACGGCGGCCGGCGCCGCGGTCGCCGCCGCCGGACTGCTCGTCCTCGCGTTCGCGCCGAACGTCGCGGTCATGGTGCTCGGCTGGTGTCTGGTGCAGGCGGGACTGAACGGGATGCTCGCGATGCTGGTGTCGGCCATCGCCGATCGCGTTCCCGTACCCCAGCGCGCTCAGGTCGGCGGCCTGGTCGGCATCGCCCAGATGCTCGGGACCGTGCTCGGCGCGGTGGTGGTCGTGGTGATGCTCGACCTCGCCGGGCTCCCGCTGGGCTACGCGGTCTGCGCGGCTGTCGTGCTGGCGGGCGCGGCGGCGTTCGTCCTGCGCACGCCGGACGCGCGGCTGCCGGTCGCGTTCCGGCCGTCCGCCAGGACCCGGGACGTGCTCGCGAATCTGTGGATCTCCCCGCGCAGGCATCCGGACTTCGCCTGGGCGTGGGGCTGTCACTTCATGATCAACCTCGGCAACGCCTTCGGGACGCTGTACCTGTTGTTCTTCCTCAAGGACGCGGTGCACTACGAAGATCCGGACACCGGACTGCTGATCATGATGGGCCTCTACGGCGCGGCGCTCGTCGTCGGCGCGCTCATCGCCGGGCACTTCTCGGACAAGACGGGACGCCGGAAGCCGTACGTCCTCGCCGCTTCGGCGGTGATGGCCGTCGCCGCCCTGCTGCTGGTGGTCTGGCAGAACTGGACGGCCGCGCTCGCGGCGTCACCGTTGCTGGGAGTCGGTTTCGGTGCGTACATGGCCGTCGCGCTGGCGATGCTCACGCAGGTGCTGCCCACCGCGCAGGACCGGGCGAAGGACCTCGGCGTCATCAACATCGCGAACTCGCTGCCGCAGGTGGTGGCGCCGATGCTGACCGCGCCGATTTTGGCCTACCTGGGCGGATATCCGAGCCTCTTCGCGGCTTCGGCGCTGTCCACCGTCATCGCCGCGGTGCTGGTCACGCGGGTGAAGGGCGTCAGCTAGGACTCTTGGAGACCGCGGACCGGTGCCGGTCGGGGGAGGGGAGTGCAACGGCACCGGCCCGCGGGGTTCGGGGGATGACAGCGCGCTCCGGGGCAGGTATCGCGCTGCGTTTGTGATCATCAACCTAGCGACCGATTACTGCCTTCGCTAGGTGTTCTGCCGATAATTTTCGATTAATCGCGGTGGGGACCGGAGTGATTACCGAGAGCGGTTCGTCGCGTTCGGGGGTACGCGCGAACCGCCGCCGGCGAAGGCGAGATCGTGGCGTGGTTGCCGAGGGGGCTGCTCGGACCGCCGGTCACTCGCCTGGCTTTTCAAGCGTGCACGCCGCCGATGGCGGCACGACGCGGGTTGACCAGCGCGTGCCTGCCGGTGGTTTCGGCCGGGCTCACCCCGCGGCTCTGCCCCGGGACGCGGCGGCGGCTTTCGCGCCGGTGGTCCTGGGTGGCCGCGATCTGCTGGGGGGCGAGGCCGCCGGCGACCAGGTGCTCGTGCGCGACCTGCCATACCGAGCAGGGGGCCTTGCACTTGTGCCAGCGGGTCGAGCAGGTGGGGCAGTCCCCGCGCTCGTCGGGCTCGTGCGCCTGAAGCATCGCGCGCCAGCCTTCGGCGAGCCGGGGGAGCTCCGAGCGGGCGACCGAGACGAGCGACTGCGCGTCGGCCCGGTTCGCGAGATCGGAGAGCATGTCGAGGCGTTCCCAAACCGCGTTGCGGAGGACTTGCCCTAGGACCTGATCCACGGAGAACTCACCGTTACCTTTCCGCCATTTTGGCGGCTTCGTTGAGCGCTGCCCTGAGCTGTCCGAGCTGGCCGGACGTCAGGCGCGCGGTCTCTCCTGGCGGCGAGACGAGAACCACCTGGTTGTCTTCGACGAACACGGTGACGGCGCGTTCGCGGCTGATGAGATCGCCGCACTGCACCCGCCAGACCAGCTGTCCGCCTTCGTAACGGCGCACACTCGCGGTACGGGGGTCGACCGGGGCGGAAGGGGAGACCGGACGGTTCGCGCCGGGGGCGACGGCGACCGTCTGCTGACCGGCGGGGCCGGCCGCACGCAGGTGGCGCGTGGCCATACCGGGCCGTCCCGCGGTGATGGAGCCTGTTGCGATCGAGTCCACGAACTCCACTGGCTCTTCTCCGCTCTCTCGTTCCACGTCGTCTTCGTATCCGCGTGTCCGCACCTGTAGGGGGTTCGGAGACTTGGTAGCTCTCTGTGATCGCGGCCGGTGGCCGGTCGGTCACGGAGATCTGACAACTACAGTGATGTGAAACCGAGTGCGATAGAAGGTCGAACCGCCGTCATAGCGGTGACCGGACGGGGTTTCACGGTAAGCGGTCAAACGACTTCTGCCGGGCCGATCACGACGGGCGATCCGGTGTTTCGCACGGTTGAATAGGTGTGCCTACGCTGTTTCTCGACCCCAACGGAACTGTGAGGGGGCGCAATGGACGCCAGTATCGGTGGCGGCGCTGTCGCCGGCTCGGACGCTGCAAGCGGTTCGGGTCGCCAGAGTCACCCCGTGCCACCGGATGCCTGGGAGCAGCCGGAGATGCGAGCCGCACTGGCCACACGGGAGATCTCGTCCGTGTACCGGCTGTTGCGCAAGCACGGTGTTTCGCAGCGTCAGATCGCCGCGATGACCGGCCAGTCGCAGTCCGAGGTGTCCGAGATCCTCAAAGGTCGCCAGGTGATGGCGTACGACGTGCTCACCCGCATCGCTGACGGCCTTGGTGTCCCCAGGGGATACATGGGTCTCGCCTATGACGAGGCGACAGCGATAAAGGTCGTCGGTGCTGCCGACGGCCAGCAGGCGGAGGAGGACGAGTCCGTGAAGCGACGGAGGTTCCTCGCACACGCCGCCCAGGTCACGATGGGTGCGGCGGTGTTCGGCCCGGAATCGGGTACGTGGTCGGCGGGCCCGGCGAAGACGCCCGCCCCCGGGCGGATCGGCATGACCGACGTGCGCCAGGTGGAAGCCGCGACCAGAGCCCTCCGTTCCCTCGACTACCAGTACGGCGGCGGTTTCTGCCGCGACGCCGTGGTCGCCCAGCTGTCCTGGGGACAGCAGATGCTCGAGTCCAGCGGCACCGAGCCGGTCAAGAACCGCCTGTACGTCGCCCTCGCCGACCTGCACAGCCTGGCCGGCTGGACCTCCTTCGACACCGGCCTCATGGATTCCGCGCGCGGACATTTCGCGAACGCGCTGGACCTGGCCAAACAGGGCGACAACCACCCGCTGGTCGCGAACGTCCTCTACCGGATGGGCCGCGTCTACCTGCACCAGGACGCCCCGAACGACGCGCTGAAACTGTTCCAGCTCGGCCAGATCGCCGCCCAGGAATCGGGCTCCGAGCTGGCGGTCGCCGTGCTCTGTGCCAACGAGGCCTGGGCCTACGCGATGATGGGCAACGAGGAGCAGGCCGTGAAGCTGCTCGGCCGGAGCAAGGACGAGTTCGCCCGCGCCAACCTGGCCGAGGCCGAATCCTGGGTCAAGTTCTTCACCGAGACCGACGTCTACGCCATGATCGGCACCGTGCACACCGTGCTCGCGGCGAAGAACGCCGAGCACACCAAGTACGCGATCCCGGCGCTGACCAAGGCCGTCGAGTCCTACACCGACGACATGGCCCGCAGCAAGACGTTCATGCTCAGCGCCCTGGCCACGAACCACCTGCTCGAAGGCGATCTCGACCACGGCGCCAAGGTGGGCTCGAAGGCCGTCGACTGTGCCGAGGGCATCAAGTCGGAGCGGGTGAAGGACCGGATGCGGCCACTGCAGGTCGAGGCGGAGCGCCGCCGGAACAACGCGGACGCCCGTGACCTCGCCGACCGCCTCAACTCCTTCTACGCCGCCTGAGCCGACCGGTCCGGGCGGCCGGTTCACGCCCGGCATCCTGCGCGACGCCCTCGGGCGGACGTGCGATCTGCTGGGCGTGGACCCCGAAGGCGCCCGCCTGCTGAGGTTCACCAACAACGCCGTCTACGAGCTGGCGAGCGCGCCGTTCGTCGTCAGGATCGTCGGCTCCACCCGCCTGCGGCATCGCGTCGGCACCGTCGTGCGGGTCGCGCGGCACTTCGAACGGCACGCGGTGCCTGCCATCCGCCTCGTTCCCGGCCTCGACCAGCCGTTGCCGGTCGGCGAACATCTCGTGACGGTCTGGTGGAAGGTGCCCGAGACCGGCCGGAAGGCGAAGTCGGCCGACCTCGCCGCGCTGCTGCGCCAGGTCCACGCGCTCCCGCCGCCCGAGGGGCTCGCCGAATGGGCGCCGTTCGCCGCGGTCCGCGCCCGGGTTTCGGACGCGGAGGAGCTGGACGAGGGCGACCGGCGGTTCCTGCTCGAACGTTGCGCCGAGGTCGAAGCCGCGCTGGCGGACTTGGACTTCCCCCTGCCCAGGGGCCTCGTCCACGGGGACGCACACACCGGGAACGTGATCCCCGGGCCGGACGGGCCGGTGCTGTGCGATTTCGATTCGTCCTGTGTCGGGCCGCCGGAATGGGATCTGACGCCGCTCGCCGTCGGCCATGAGCGGTTCGGTGATCCACCGGCCCGCTATCGCGTGTTCGCGCAGCGGTACGGATTCGACGTGACGACGTGGTCCGGCTTCTCCGTACTGCGCGCGATCCGTGAACTGAAGCTCACGACGAGTGTTCTCCCCATTCTTCGCAGTCATCCCAGCGTGCGGGATGAGCTGCGAAAACGATTGAACGATCTTCGGAACGGACGCACCGGCGCGCGCTGGAACCGGTATCGGTGACTCACCCGGGAAAGGCATCTGCACGTGCATTCGCCGACGGCGAATGACCGTTCGTCGCTTGTCCGAATTCGTCGATCAAACGGTGACGAATTCGCCCGGGCTAATCACTTCTCCCGGCCCAATGCTCCCCCAAATGTGCAACTTGCAGTTACGCTGAGTCATTCGGGTCGGCGCGTTCACTCGGTCGCTGAGTACCGATCGGTGCCGTGGGGTCACAGCTGTTCGAGCCGCGTGCGCAGAGCGTCAGCCTCCGGGCGGCCGAGGCCGACCAGGATGGGCAACGCCCGGTCGTAGTGCCGCCTCGCCTCGTCGGTGTTCCCTTCCGCCTCGGCGACCTCGCCGAACGCGGACAGGGCCCTGGCCACCTCGAACCTCGACCCGCTGGCCTCCATCGTGGCCAGCGACGCTTCGAGTTCGGTCCGGGCGGACGCGAGATCCCCCGTCGCGGTGAGGGCGCGGCCGAGATCGGTCCGGGCGCGGGCCACGTTGTAGGGGTCGGCGGCCAGCACTTCGCGAGCGCGGGCGAGGTGCTCGATCGCCGGTTCCGGCCGTCCGGCCTTGAGCTGGGTCGAACCGAGGTTGATCAGCGCGAGGCCGACGTCGTGCGTGCGGTCCTGGCTCTCGCTCAGGCGATGGTCTTCGGTGAACCACCGCACCGCGTCGTCGAGCCTGCCCTGTGCCAGCGCGACCAGGCCGAGGCCTTCCACCGACCGGATCTCGACGACCTCGTTCCCGGCCTTCCGGGCGGCTTCGCGTCCGGCCTCGTAGTGCGAGACGGCTTCGTCGTACCGGCCGGTGCCGCGGCAGGCGGCGCCCGCGCGGTTGTGCATCAACGCCTCCGCCGACGCGTCGCCCCACGCCCGTGCGCAGCGCACACCGGCCTGGCTCACCTCCAGGAAGTCCGGATAGTGCTTGCGCAGCAAGAAGAGCGGCCACATCGCGGCGGCGAGCTGCCAGCCCAGTTCGGGCAGCTGCCAGGTTTCGGCGGTCTTGACGGCGGCGATGAGGTTCTCGCGTTCGAGTTCGAGCCAGGCGAGTTCCTCGTCGGACGACGCGAACGACACCGGCGACGGTGGCCGGTACTCGTAGCGGTACGGGATCGGGTCCTGGTCGGGGACCGTCATGGCGGTGGTCTTCGACGCGGTGAAGAGGTACCACTCGAGCATGCGGCGCACCGCGATGTCGCGGTCGTACTCGTTGCCCGCCGTCTTCTCCTTGGCGTGCAGCCGCGCGAGATCGTGGAAGGTGTACCGGTCGTCGCCGCGGTCGATCAGCAATCCGACGTCGACGAGCTGGTCCAGCAGGTCTTCGGCGACCTCCTCGCGGACGGCGATCGACGCGGCGGCCACACCGACGCCGAAATCGGGGCCTGGGTGCAGCCCGAGCGCCGCGTACAGCGCGGCCGCGTCCGAGGGGAGCTCGTCGTAGGAGAGGTTGAAGCTGGCTTCCACCGATTGCGCCTCTTTCGTCGACAGCGTGGCCAGTCGACGATATTCCTTCCCCAGTTCGGTGGCGATCTTCTCCAGCGACATCTTCGGCCGTCCGGCCAGCTTGGCGCTGACCGTGGTGAGGGCGATCGGCAGGCCGCCGCACAGCTCGGCGATGTCCCGCGCCCGCGCGGCTTCGGCGCCGACCCGCTCCGCGCCGACCGCGCGGCCCAGCAGTTCGGCGCTGTGCGCGGAACCGAAGGGCGCCAGCTCGACCAGCCGCGCGCGATGTTCGGTCTGGAGCCTGCCCAGACGGCGTCGCGAAGTCACGATCACGAGGCTTCCCACGCCGGCAGGCAGCAGCGGAAGCACCTGTTCGGTCGACCCGGCGTTGTCGAGCAGCACGAGCAACGGCCGTTCGGCGGTCGTCGTGCGGTACAGCGCGGTGAGCTCCTCGACGTCCGACGGCAGCCCCTCCGGCGGAACACCCAGCGCGCGAAGGAACCGGCCGAGCGCTTCGCTCACCGAAAGCGGACCGTTGGTGCTGAACCCGCCGAGATCCGCCCAAAGGTGCCCGTCGGGGAAGCGGTCTCCGAGCTGCCTGCCCCACGCGGTGGCCAGCGCGGTCTTCCCGATCCCGCCCTGGCCGCTGATCAGCTGCACGGCCGGCCCGTCGGTGTCGTGCTGGGCGAGGAGGTTCTCCAGCAGCTTGAGTTCGGCGGCGCGGTTGGTGAAATGCGCGGGTGCGGGCGGGAGCTGACGCGGGCCCGAACTCACCTGCCGGGTGAGCCTGACCGCCGATCGCTGCCGCGGTACCTGTGGCGTGCTGACTTCACTTTCACCCGGCAACGGGCCGCCCATCGACCATCCCCTCTTCGGGTTAACCCCAGCGAACGCGTAGAGCATTCCGGTGGAGCTCCGCGGAGGACAGCGAAACGGGTCAAATGCGGCCGGATGGAGCAAGGTGTGTAACAGCTTCCGAAAAGTCGCGCTCGCGATGTCGAGAACGGACCGGCGGCCGCGTCCCCGGGGCGATCGCGGCCGGAGTGGCCGCGCCTGCCGGGAGGACAAGTCATGCGCAAGCTCATCGTTCAGCAGTGGGTCACGGTCGACGGCATCGTCGCGGAGGAGGACGGCGGCCTGAGCTTCGTCTCGGGAGAGCCCTTCTCCGAGAAGACCGAGCCGGCGTTCAAGGCGAGCGTGATGGGACTCGTCGATTCGGTCGACACGATGATCCTGGGCGCGAACACCTACGCCATGGCCAAGGACTACTGGCCGTACGCCGAAGAGCAGGGTGAATACGGCGAGAAGGTCAACGGTCTCACCAAGTTCGTCGCCTCGTCCGAACTGGAGGACGCCCCTTGGGGCGGCTTCCCCGCCGCGACCGTGACGCGCGACGGGGCCGCCACCGTCCGCGAACTCAAGTCACAGAGCGGCAAGGACCTGTGGCTGTGGGGGAGCCTGACGCTCATGCGGTCGCTGCTGGACGCCGGTCTCGTCGACGAGTTCCGCCTGATGGTCAGCCCGGTGTCGCGCGGCAAGGGGACGCGCCTGTTCGAGGACCGGCGGGACCTGAAGCCGATCGAGGCCACCGCGTTCGAGAACGGCGTGGTGATCCTGCGGTACGCGGTGAAGGCTTAAGTCGTCGGGACGACCGGGGCTCGCGTGAGAACGACGGCGAAGCCGAACGCGAGCCCCATCACCGTCAGTTCCAGCGTCGCCCACGCGGCCAGCGCGGTGCGGTTGTGCCGCACGATCTGCGGCATCAGCTTCCAGCGCGTGTACGCGCCGAGGCTCGCGATCACGCCGGTGCACAACAGCTTCAACAGCACCAGCTGCCCGTACGGCGTGGTGAAGACGCCTTCCCAGAAACCGAGCGACGGGTTGAGCGAGATCTCGATCAGCCCGTTGAACAGGCCGGTCGCCGCGCCGAGGATCAGGCACAGCGTCGCCAGTTTGGAGAACCGCGGCAGCGCGTGCGCCAGCAGCGTCCGGTTCCCGACGAGCAGCACCGCCATCGCGCCGAGCCCGCCGGTCCAGGCGACGGCGCTCATCACGTGCAGTTCCATCGAGATCATCGTGTAGTCGTGGTAGTTCCAGTTCGACGCGTGCCCGGTGACCGGCAGCGGCAGCAGCGCGAACAGTCCCAGCCCGACGCGGACCTCGGCGGGCACCTTCTCGCCGTGTTTCAGCGCGAGGATCCCGAGCCCGGCGTGCAGCAGGGCAAGGACCGCGACGATCAGCAGCGCCTTCCCGGCGCCGACGTCGGCGATGTAGCTCCCGACGTCCGACATCGACAGCGAGCTGGAGCCCGGCCGGTATTCGGCGGTCTGCAGGATCAGCGCGACGAGCGCGGTGGTCGCCCAGACCAGCGCGGCCGCGACGCTCGCGGGCCGCGCGATCCGCATGATCGGCTCGGAGAGCTTCGGCCGGTCGTAGCCGACCAGTACCGAAAGCAGCGCCAGCCCGATCGTCGCGACCGCCGAGATGTCCAGCAGGACCCGCACGATCGGGATCGAGACCGAGACCACCTCGCTGACCTGCGCGACCCCGGGCACCGGGGCGGTCGCCGTCAGCGCGACACCGATCAGGGCGCCGACGATCCCCGCCGTCACCACACAGAACAGGACGGCGACGCGGGCTCGCGAGGTGGTCTCGGCCTGGGTCATGAGCCGCTCTTCTCCTTGTCACCGGCGCCGGTGCGCAGTGCGACGGTCAATCCGACGGCGAGCAGCACGACGGCGCCCGCGATCCACACCCAGATCGGCACGCCGGACGAGCCTTCGCCGCCGGTCGCCGGGGCGGTCTCGGCCTGGCCCGCGTTGCTGCGCGCGGCGTCGGCGCTCGCCGGGGTCCCGGTGCCCGCGGCGGTGAGGGTGAACGGCACCTCACCGGTCACGGCGTGCCCGTCGGCGGACAGGATCCGGTAGCCGATCTTGTACTCGCCAGCCGGGCCGAGCGGCCGCAGCGGCACGGTCACGACGCTGTCGCGGACCTCGACCTGGCCCTCGGCCCACTGGCCGCCGCCCGGTCCGACGACCGCGATCTGGTTGACGTTCGCGTTCTGGACGTACTGGTCGAACGTGAGCGTGATCTTCGCGGGCCCGGCGGCGAGCGACGCGCCCTTCGCCGGGTCGGAGGAGATCAGGACGTTGTGCGCCAGCGCCGGGGTGGCGGTGGCGAGCCACGCCACCCCGGTGATCGCCAGCGCGACGATCGCTTTACGCATTCACTTTCCTTCGGTGTCGCTCTTGCCGGAGACGGCGGTGGCGCGGCGGGCACGCAGGGTGGCACCGGCGCCGACGCCGAGGCCGAGCGCGCCGACGACCAGGCCGGCGCCGCCGAGCCAGCGGGCGGTGTTGTCGGACGACGAAGAAGCCGCGTGCGACTCCTCGGACGCCTTCGCGTCGGTGCCGTGGCCGCCACCGTGCCCGTCAGCGGTCTTCTCGGCGAGCTTCACCGTCGGCGCCGGGTGCTCCGGCTCCTCGCCGGAGGCCGGGGTCGGCTGGTTCCACTCGACGACCTTGCCGTTCTCGTAGGTCTGGGTGGCCGGGAACTCGATCGCGTCGACGTTGGTCGGGAACTGGCCCGCGCTGATCTGGAACTCCTGGAACTCGGTCGATCCGGCGGCGATCTTGGTGCCGGGTTCGGCGGTCCAGGAGACCTTGGAGACGGCTTCGGTGATCTGCGTGCCGGACGCGGTGGTCACCGGGGCGGGCAGCTTGGACTTGACGACCTCGGCCTTCCAGCCGGGAACCGGCTTGGCCCGCACCGAGCTGAGCGCGTACTCGGGTTTGACGGTGATCTCGACCTTGACCGTGCCGGCGTCCTTCTCCTCGTTGGGAACGCGGAAGAAGATCGCGCCGTAACCGCCCTTCGACGGCTGGGGGCCGTAGACGTTGGCGGTGACGTGGGCCGAGGCGACCCCGGCGGACAGCAGGCCGGCGATACCGACGGTGGCGGCCAGGAAACCGGCGCGCTTGAAGACGTGCTTGGACACGAAAACTCCTGAACGTGACTGGGACGGCGGGCTCGGGGCCTCGCCGGATTGACGGGGGATGTCGTGGGTTCAGGAGAACAGCGGCGGGCCACGCCTGCCGTGGACGCGGCGGAGGTCCACCCGCACGAGGTGACCGGGGCCCGCCGGACGGGCGAGCACCGGCGACGCCATCGCGGCGGGGACCGGGAGCGCGTTGAGGATGAAGGGAACCAGCGCGCGCAGGCAGGCGAGGACGCCGAGCAGCAGCCCGTCGGCCTTGGCCAGCAGCACCGCGGTGATCAGCGTGGCGACGACGTGCGCGACGGTCATCGCGAGCCCGCCCGAAACCGGGGCCGGTTCGTCGTGCACCAGTTCGTGCGTGCTCAGCGAACTGAGCACGAGGTGCATCACGACCTGACCGGCGCCGAGATCGACGATGGTGGCCAGCGGCCCGCGCGCCTTCGCGGCGAGCGCGGCGGCGTTCCAGCCGATCAGCACGGTGAGCAACACCGTCATCGCCGTATCGGGGAGGTCGCCGTCCCCGATCATGTGAGCGGTCACGGCCAGCGCCGCGGAACTCACTCCGAGCAAGGCACCACGCACCACGCGTAACGCGCTTCGGTGATGGCCGCCTTTACTCACGGGTGAAGAGTATTCGACGTACGTCCGGGTGGTCGATCTCCTCCCGGCTGCTGAGCAGTGGGAAAGACACCGCCTGCGTTTGCCCGATCGGACAGGATCGGGCAGGTTGGCG
Organism: Amycolatopsis sp. CB00013; assembly: GCF_001905755.1. Lineage (NCBI taxonomy): Bacteria > Bacillati > Actinomycetota > Actinomycetes > Pseudonocardiales > Pseudonocardiaceae > Amycolatopsis > Amycolatopsis sp. CB00013. Next base: position 1,497,649 of record NZ_LIWC01000002.1, read on the forward strand.
GGATAAAAGGCGGTAAACAGGGGTTTGACCGCGCGGCTTTTGGGTAGTCAGGCTCCCGATACAGCTACTCCGAATGGGTGAGGAGGCTCACCCAGAGGCGGCGGGAGAACCAGCACGCGATGAACCTCTTCGAGTACATCTCGGATCGGTGGGACAGACTCGCCCTCCAAGGGCTCCTCCATGTCAGCGCGGTCGTGCAGTGCACGATCCTGGCCGCCGTCCTCGGCGTGGTGATCGGCGTCGCCGTCTACCGCAGCCCGATCGGCTCGGCCGTGGCGACGGCGCTGGCGAGCACGATCCTCACCGTTCCCTCTTTCGCCCTCCTGGGGCTGCTCATCCCGGTGTTCGGCCTCGGCGCGAACACCACGGTCATCGCGCTCGTGCTCTACGCGCTGCTGCCGATCGTGCGGAACACCATCGTCGGGCTGAGCGGCGTCGATCCGGCGGTCAGCGACGCGGCGCGCGGTATCGGCATGAGCCGGTTCGGCGTGCTGACCAGGGTGGAGCTGCGGCTCGCCTGGCCCGCGATCCTCGCCGGCATGCGGGTCGCGACGCAGATGCTCATGGGCATCGCGGTCATCGCGGCCTACGCGAAGGGCCCCGGCCTCGGCTCGGAGGTCTTCTCCGGCCTCACCAACGCGGGGAGCACGAACTCCCTCAACCAGGCACTGACCGGGACGCTCGGCGTGGTCGTCCTCGCACTGGTCCTCGACGCCGTTTACGTCCTGATCAACCGTTTGACCGTCTCTAGGGGTGTCCGTGGCTGAGTCCGAAACCGTATCCGGCGTCGAGATCGAGCTGGAGAACGTCACGAAGCGCTACCCCGGCACCCGGGAGCCCGCGGTCGACGACTTCTCGATGGTGGTGCCCGCGGGCAAGATCGTGGTCTTCGTCGGCCCGTCCGGCTGCGGCAAGACCACGACCATGCGCATGATCAACCGGCTGATCGAGCCGACGTCGGGCCGGATCACCATCGGCGGCGACGACGCGCTGAAGCTCGACGTCGACACCCTGCGCCGCCGCATCGGCTACGCGATCCAGCAGGCCGGGCTCTTCCCGCATTTCACCGTCGCGCAGAACATCGCCGTGGTGCCCGGGCTGCTCGGCTGGGACAAGAAGAAGGTCGACGACCGGGTCGAGGAGATGATGGACCTGGTCGGGCTGGACCCGGCCGATTTCCGCGACCGGTTCCCGCGGCAGCTGTCCGGTGGGCAGCAGCAGCGGGTCGGCGTCGCGCGGGCGCTCGCGGCGGATCCGCCGGTGCTGCTGATGGACGAGCCGTTCGGCGCGGTCGACCCGATCACCCGCGGCAACCTGCAGGACGAACTGCTGCGGCTGCAGACCGAGCTGAAGAAGACGATCGTCTTCGTCACCCACGACTTCGACGAGGCCGTGAAGCTCGGCGACAAGATCGCGGTGCTCGGCAACCAGTCCCGGATCCTGCAGTACGACACCCCGGACGCGATCCTCGCGAACCCGGCCGACGACACGGTCGCCGGTTTCGTCGGCGCCGGTGCCTCGCTGAAGCAGCTGACGCTGCTGCGGGTCCGCGACGTCGAGCTGAAGCAGGACGCGCTCACGGCGACGGTGAGCGAATCACCGTCCGAGGTGCGCGAGAAGCTGACACAGCAGCGCAAGCATTTCGTGCTGGTGCTCGACCAGCGGCGTCGTCCGATGCGGTGGGTGCACGTCCGCGAGCTGACCGCGGCGTCGTCGCTGTCCACCGCGGGCAAACCGCTGCGTGACTCGGTCAGCCTCCAGTCGACGTTGCAGGACGCGCTCGAAGCCATGCTCGCCGAGGGCGGCAGCGTCCCGGTGACCGGCGCCCGTGGCGAATACGCCGGGACGATCGAGCTCGACACCGTCATCGCGACGATCCAGCAGCTGCGCGAGGAGCACTCCGACGACAACCCGGCGGAAGGTGTGACCGCATGACGGCCGTCGATACCGGGTTCTCCACCGAGTCCTCGTCGAGAAGCGCCGAACGGGTCCGGCTGTTCGCCCAGCCCGCGGCGGTGCTGCTGATCGTCGCCGGGGTGCTGATCTGGGTGTTCAGCAGTGAGCTGACCGCGACGGAGAAGGAGACCCTCAACGCCGCCGGGCTGTTCGCCGCGCTGCGCGACCACCTGGCGATGACCGTCGTGGTCACCGCGATCGTGGTCGCCGTCGCGGTACCGCTCGGCGTGCTCGTGACGCGGCCGTGGGCGAAATGGGCGGCGCCGGTCTTCCTGGCGGTCGCGAACATCGGCCAGGCCGCGCCCGCGCTGGGTGTGCTGGTGCTGTGGTTCATCGTCACCGGCGCCACCGGCGGGCTGTGGGTCGCCGCGCTGCCGCTGGCGTTCTACTCGCTGCTTCCGGTGCTGCGGAACACGATGGTCGGCCTGCAGCAGGTCGATCCGTCGCTGATCGACGCCGGCCGCGGGATCGGCATGTCGGCCTCCGGGGTGCTGTGGCGGGTCGAATTCCCGCTGGCCATCCCGCTGATCCTGGCCGGCCTGCGGACCTCGCTGGTGCTGGCCGTCGGCACGGCGACCTTCGGCATGTTCGTCAACGCCGGCGGGTTCGGCCTGCTGATCGACACCGGCTACAAGCTCAACCTGACGAAGGTGCTGATCACCGGCTCGGTGCTCGCCGTCGCGCTGGCGCTGCTGGTGGACTGGCTCGGCGCGGTGGCGGAACAGTTCTTCGGACCGAAGGGACTGCGCTGACAATGCGACTCAAAGCGATCCTCGGCGCGGTCCTGTTGTGCGGAACGCTTTCCGCGTGCGGGCTCGAGGTCAACACCGCGCTGCCGTACAAGATCGAACCCGGTTCCATCCAGCCCGTCGAGTCGCTCAAGGGCGTCAAGGTGACTGTGGGCTCGAAGGACTTCACCGAGAACATCATCCTGGGCTACATGGCCGAGATGGCGCTTTCCGCGGCGGGCGCGGACGTCGTCGACCTGACCGACATCAAGGGCTCGAACTCGTCGCGGCAGGCGCTGCTCGCCGGCCAGACCGACGTCACCTGGGAGTACACCGGCACCGGCTGGATCAACTACCAGGGCAACGAACTCCCCGTCCCCGGCGGGGAAAAGGCCCAGTACGAAGCCACGAAGGCGGCCGACGAAGCGAAGTTCGGCGTCACCTGGCTGAATTACTCGCCGCTCAACGACCAGTACGCCTTCGCGGTCACCGAGGCCTACGGCGCGGCGAACAACCTGAAGACGACGTCGGATCTGGCGGAGTTCCTGAAGCGGAAACCGGACCAGAACGTGTTCTGCCTGGAGACCGAATTCACCAGCCGCCAGGACGGTTTCCCCGCCGCCGTGCGGGCGTACGGGTTCCAGAATCCGGTGATCAAGAACTTCGGCATCGGGACGATCTACTCGGCCGTGGCGAGCGGGACCTGCCCGATCGGCGAGATCTTCACGACCGACGGCCGGATCGCCGGGCTGAACCTTCGCGTCCTCGAAGACGACAAGAAGGCGTTCCCGCAGTACAACGCCGTGCCGACGTTGCGGACGGAATTCCTGAACCAGCACCCGGAGATCCGCGGGCCGCTGGAAGCCGTCGCCGCCGCCCTCGACAACGAGCAGATGATCGAGCTGTGCAAGCAGGTCGACGTCGACGGTCGTGACCAGGGCGAGGTCGCCTACGAATGGATGAAGAAAAAGGGTTTCATCAAGTAACCGACGCTATGAAAGGTCCTTTCCTTGCGAAATTTGCAAGGAAAGGACCTTTCATGGCGTTCGAGAGCGGCTTCAGATCCCCAGCCGGTGCAGCAGCTTCCCCTCGAGCTGGTCCAGCTCCCCGGCCACGGCCCGGTGCGCCGCCTTCCGCCGCGCGGCGGGCATCCGCTCCGAAGCGCGAACGGTCGCCGAAAGCTGCTCCAGCGTTCCCTGGGTGTCCTTCGCGAAGGCCGCGTCGGCGTCTGTCGCCTTCGCTGACCTCTTCAGCTCCGCGAGCCCCTGCGTCAGCCCCGCGATCCGCGCGTGCAGCGCGGCACCGCGTCCGCTGAACTCGCCGAGCTGGTCGACGGCGACGCCGAGCTTCTTCGCTTGATAACGGTCGTATAGCTCTCGTGCGGCGCCCGCCGCTCGAACGGCGTACGGCGCGATCACCGGCAGTACGGCCGGTCCGACCACTTTGGCCACCGCGACGGCGTTCTTCGCCTTCTTCGGGGTAAACCTGCCTTCGCCCTCGATGGCTTTGGCCTTGCGCGCCATGGCACCTCCCACGCTGTGTCACTGACGAACTTACTGGTCCCCGATGTGGCGGGCATGTCGGCTTGCCGGTGGCCTTCTAGAGTGTTGTCCGTGAGTAACGAGGTGCTACTGGACGCGGGAGCGGTGAGCCGCTGCCGGCGTCGCGTGCACCTGGAACACGATCCGGCGATGCGCGAGGTCCCGCTCGCCCCGCCCGACCCCGCCGCACAGCAGCGGATCGCCGACGCGTCAGCGCATCGCGACGCGATCGTGCGGCGGCTCATGGACGCCACCGGACCCGATGCGACCTGGGTCAAGATCCCTCGCGACCTCCCGGCCGCCGAGCGCGTGCAGCTCACCGAAGAGGCCTTCGCCGCCGAAGCGCGCTACATCTGGGGCGCGCTGCTCCCGGTGGATCGCGCCGGTCATCGGCGTGGCGGCTCCGAACTCCTGGTCCACACCGGCGACGGCTACGTGCCGGTGCTGGTCGTGCGGCACCGCATCACCGATCGCGGCGCGGGCGCGCCGACCACCGCGATGACCGACCTCGATCCGGCGAACCGGGTGCCCGACGCGGCGCGAAAGGTCCGCTCGCAGCCACGGGACCAGATGCGGCTCGCGCACCTCTATCGGATGCTCGAAGCGCTCGGAAAGCACGAAGGACACCGCGCGGTCGGGGGCGTCATCGGGCTCGACGCGGACGTCGTCGTCTGGCACGACCTGTCCGCGGCCACCTGGCCTGGCGGCCGAAGCGCGCTGACGGAGTACCAGAGCCGCTTCGCGGACAGGCTCGCCATCGCGACCGCCGCCGCCGAAGGGGACGAGCCGCTCGCCGAGCCTTCCCGCGTCCTCGAATGCCGGCGCTGTCCCTGGTGGCCGACGTGCGAGGTCGTGCTCACCGAAACCCGCGACGTCAGCCTGGTCGTCCGCGGCGAGGACGCGATGGAACTGCGCCGCGCCGGGGTGTCCACAGTGGACAAGCTGGCCGCGCTCGATCCGGCCGACGAGCCCCCGCCGATGAACTGGACCGGCGGCACCTTCGCCGACTCGATCATCCTGGCGCGCGCCTGGCTCGCCGATCTCACGATGGTGCGCAAGGTCGACCGCGTCGAGGTCTCGCGCGGCGACGTCGAGGTCGACGTCGACATGGAGAGCTTCGGTGATTCCGGCGCGTACCTGTGGGGTTCGCTGCTGACCGGTGCCGACATCGGGATGGAGCAGGGCTATCGGGCGTTCGCGACCTGGGAGCCGCTGCCGACCGCCGACGAGGCCCGGTCGTTCGCGGAGTTCTGGGCCTGGTTCACCGAAGTCCGCGAGCGCACGCTCGCCGCGGGCCTGACCTTCCGCGCCTACTGCTACAACGCGCTCGCCGAGAACCGCTGGCTCTTCGGCTCCGCGAGCCGGTTCGGCGACTACCCCGGCGTCCCCAAGAAGGCCGAGATCGCGTCCTTTGTGGACTCCGAAGAATGGATCGACCTCTTCCGCAGCGTCACCGACCAGTTCCTGTGTTCGCACGGCAAGGGACTCAAGGTCATCGCCCCGGTCGCCGGGTTCGCGTGGCGCGATCCGGAAGCGGGCGGCGAGGCGTCGATGCGGTGGTACCGCGACGCCGTCGGCATGGACGGCGGCGTCCCCGACGACGTCCAGCGGGAGCGCCTGCTGCGCTACAACGAGGACGACGTCCTGGCCACGCACGCGCTGCGGAACTGGATGACCGAGCACGCGCAGACGTCCGTGCCGTACATGAACGACCTCTGATCCCGGCTCCCGCCGAGCTTGCGATCACTCGCGGCCCTGTGGATACTCGTTGACGAGTACTCGTCTACGAGGAGGCGCGGTGAAGCGGCGCAAGGTCGGGAATCTGCTGGCGCTGGCGATCCTGTCCACGCTGAACGAGCGCCCGATGCATCCGTACGAAATGGCCTCGGTACTGAAGAGCCGCGGCAAGGACCGCGACATGGGGATCAAATGGGGTTCCTTCTACACGGTCGTCGGCAACCTGCGGAAACACGGTCTCATCGAGGCCGCGGAGAGCGGTCGCGACGGCGCCCGCCCCGAACGAACGGTGTACCGGATCACCGACGCCGGCCGTGACGAAATGCTCGACTGGCTGCGTGAACTCCTGGGCGAGCTCGCGCCGGAGGAGCCGAAGTTCGTCGCCGGGCTGTCGGTGATGGGGTGGCTCGGTCCGGACGAGGTGGTCGCCCTGTTCCGCACCCGGCTGGCGGCGCTGGAGGAGGACATCGCCTCGACGCGAGCGGAGCTGGCACGGCTCCTCGAAGAGATCCCGCGGCTGGTGCTGCTCGAAACCGAGTACCACCTGGCGATCCGGGTCGCCGAGGCCGAATGGGTCCGCTCGATCCTCGGGGAACTGACTTCCGGCTCGATGCCGGGGCTCGCGCAGTGGCGGGCCATGCTGGCGGAAAGGGGGAGTACCCGCAGCTGAAAGAGCCCCGGCGAGGTGTTGCAGCACCCCGCCGGGGCGACGATCCCGCAACCGGAACCCGGCCACGAGACGGCACTTCGAGGATAACCGGGCTCCGGGTGGACAACCTGGAGAGACATGTCGAACATCAAGGACAGGAAACGGTTCAAGATCTTGCCGGAGATGGGCGGCGCGCTGGCGCGGAACTACGCCCGGCAGCGCGGCACCGGACCGCAGATCGAACAATGGCGGCAGCAGGCGCGCGAACTCACCGCGGACCTGCCGGAAGGCGCGAAGATCCTCGAGGTCGCCTTCGGCCCCGGCTACTTCGCCGTCGAACTCGCGCGGCTCGGGTTCTCCGTCACCGGCCTCGACGTCGCGCCGACGTTCGTCGAGATCGCGAGCGAATACGCGCGAACTGAAGGAGTCGAGGTCTCGTTCCGCGAGGGCGATGTCGCGGCGATGCCGTTCGACGACGAGTCGTTCGACTTGGTCGTCTGTCAGGCGGCGTTCAAGAACTTCGTGTGGCCGGTGAAGGCGCTCGACGAGATGCACCGCGTGCTGCGCCCTGGCGGGACGGCCGTGGTGCAGGACATGAACCGCGACTCGACCGATGGCGACATCGTGCGCGAGGTGGAGAGCATGAAGCTCGGGAAGCTGGCGGCACTCGGTGTGCGGCAGGCGCTCACCGGGCTGCGGCGGCGGGCGTACACGCCGGTCGATTTCGGCGGGCTGGTCGCCGAAACCGCGTTCCGGACGGGTGAGATCACGACGTCGGGCATCACGCTGGACGTCCGCCTCCGCCGCCCCTGAGATGCAATGAAAGGTCCTTTCCTTGCAAATTTCGCAAGGAAAGGACCTTTCCTCTCACGCGGGGGCAGGCTCAGCGAGGAGCCATGCGCAGCGAGCCGTCCATCCGGATGACCTCGCCGTTCAGGTAGTCGTGGTCGATCAGCGACAGCGCGAGCTGCGCGTACTCGTCCGGCCGCGCGAGCCGCTTCGGGAACGGCACGCCCTCGGCCAGCGAAGCGCGGAACTCCTCGCTCACCGTCGCCAGCATCGGGGTGTCGACGATGCCCGGCGCGATGGTCAGCACGCGGATCCCGTGCGACGCGAGGTCGCGCGCGGCAGGCAGGGTCATCCCGACGATGCCGCCCTTGGACGACGAGTACGCGACCTGCCCGATCTGGCCGTCGAAGGCGGCGACCGACGCGGTGTTGATGATGACGCCGCGCGCGTTGTCGGCCAGCGGCTCGGTCTTGGCGATGGCCTCGGAGGCCAGCGTCAGCACGTTGAAGGAGCCGATCAGGTTGATCTGGACGACCTTCGCGTACAGCGCGAGGTCATGCGGGCCCTTCTTCGAAAGGATCCGCGCGGACGGCCCGATCCCGGCGCAGTTCACCACGGTCCGCAGCGGCACCCCGGACTCGGCCGCGGTCGCGACGGCGGCGCGTACCTGCTCCGGGTCGGTCACGTCCGCCTCGACGTAGGTGATGCCCTCGATCTGCTCGGCGTTCGCGATGGCGCCGGCGAGGTCCAGCGCGAAGACCCGCGCGCCCTTCGCGGCGAGCGCCTTCGCGGTCGCGCCGCCGAGCCCGGACGCGCCACCCGTGACGAGCGCCGCGGTATCGGTGATCTGCATGTTCTCCCTTTCGTCGGCAACCGTTCATAGGTTAACGCTCGTTCGCATCGGGCCCAGGTGGGATGGCTCACTCCGGTGCGAAGCATGTCGTGAGGAGTATTCGGGCCTGAAGCATTCCGTTCGCTCGGAGGTCAACTCCGGCTGTCACCTTCAGCAGCATGAGCGCTGCTCGGATCGTGGTGGTGGGGACCGGTTACGTCGGATTGACCACGGGGGCCTGCCTGGCCGGCCTGGGGCATCGAGTCACTTGCGTCGATGTCGACCAGGCGAAGGTCGCAAGGCTTTCCGCCGGACGGGTGGACATCCTGGAGCCGGGATTGTCCGAGCTGGTGTCGAGGGGGCTGACCAGCGGGAGACTCGAGTTCGTGGTCGGCGCGCGTGCGGCCGTTCGCGACGCCGAGGCCGTTTTCCTTTGTGTGCCAACGCCGATGGGTGCGGGCGGCTCGGCGGACCTGCGGGCGGTCGAAGCCGTGACCGCCGAGATCGGCGACGTCATCCCGCCGGGGTGCGCGCTGATCACCAAATCGACCGTTCCGGTGGGCACGTCGAAGCGCATCCAGGCGATGCTCGGCCGCACGGACGTGCCGGTGGTGTCGAACCCCGAGTTCCTGCGTGAGGGCACCGCGGTCGAGGATTTCCTCGGCCCCGACCGGATCGTCGTCGGCTCGGACGACGTCGCGGCCGCGCGCTGGGTCGGCGATCTCTACGCCGACCTCGCCGCCCCGGTCGTCGTCGCCGACGCGGCCAGCGCGGAACTGGTGAAGTACGCGGCGAACTGCTTCCTCGCGATGAAACTGTCCTATGTGAACTCGATCGCCGAACTGTGCGAACGCCTCGGCGCCGACATCGACCTGGTCACCGAGGGCATGGGCTACGACCGGCGCATCGGCCGCTCGTTCCTCAAACCCGGGCCGGGCTGGGGCGGCTCGTGCCTGCCGAAGGACACCAGCGCGCTGGTGAAGGTCGCCGAGTCGGTGCAGTACGACTTCACGCTGCTCACCTCGGCGATCGAGGAGAACATCGCGCAGCGGGACCGGATCGTCGCGAAGATCGCGGGCGCCGTCGGCGGCACGCTGGCCGGTTCGCGGATCGGCGTCCTCGGGCTGGCGTTCAAAGCCGGGACGAACGACCTGCGCGACTCGCCCGCCCTCGCGGTCGCGTCCGTGCTGGGCGCGCTCGGCGCGGAACTGACCGCCTACGACCCCGCCGTCGGCGGGCATATCGACGGCATGACCGTGGTCGACGACCCGTACCAGGTCGCGAAGGCCGCCGACGCCGTCGTCGTGCTGACGGAATGGGACGAGTTCAAACGGCTCGACTGGACCTACATGGCCGAGCAGATGGACGGCGATTCGGTAGTCGACACCCGCAATCTCCTCGACCCGCACCAGATCCTGGACGCGGGCCTGTCGTGGCAGGGGGTCGGGCGGCCGCGGGCGGCGCTGCGGCGGAAGGTCGCCGTCTCATGACACCAGCGAAACGAGCTTGAGCAGCCCGTCCACAACCTCCTCGGCCGTCGGGCCGTTCTCCGGATCGAGCATGTGCTGCAGCATCACGCCCGAATTCAGGGCCGTGGCGACCGCGCCGATCCGGCGTTCGTCCGCCTCGGTGAGGGTGTCCTCGTCGATCCCGAGGATGCCCGCCGCCATTCCCCGGCGGCCCTCGCGCTGCGCGGCGGCGAGCTGCTTCCGCAGCTCAGGGTGATGTTCGGACTGCACGAACGCTTCGATCGAGGCGATCCACAGCTGGCGGTTGCGCCCGTACGAGTCGATCATCGCGCGCCACGAAGCCGCGTACTGCTCGGACGGTGACGCGTCGGGGTCGACGGCACCCCGCATCTCGACCTGGATCTCCTTGCCCCAGTCGTCCATCGCCTGCGAGAACGCCGTGAGCAGCAGGGCTTCGCGCGATCCGAAGTGGTAGCCGATCGCCGCGTGGCTGACTCCCGCCGCCGTCGCGATGTCCCGCACCGTCGTGCGTGACCAGCCCTTTTCTTTCAAACACTCGATGGCGCCCGCCATCAGGTCCTCGCGATTACCCATGCCCGCGATCCTAGACCACGCGGTTTATCCATTTGGTTTGACCAAGCGGCTTGACCAAGCGTGCAAATCTGCCGTACGGTCGCTCCCATCACCACGAACCCAGGGAGCAAGCCATGACGACCACCGTTCTGATCTCCGGCGCCGGTATCGCGGGTCCGGCCCTCGCCTTCTGGCTGCGGGAGCGCGGTTTCGCGCCGACCGTCGTCGAACGGGCGCCCGCTCTGCGTGAAGGCGGCAGCGCGGTCGACTTCCGCGGCGAGCAGATGACGCTGCTCAAGCGCATGGGGATCCTCGAAGACATCCGCGCGAAGGAAACCGCGATGGGCGCGCAGGTCATCGTCGACACGCGAGGCAAGAAGGTCGCCCAGATGCCGTCGGTCTTCTTCAGCGGCGAAGTCGAGATCGAGCGCGGAGACCTGACGCGCATCCTCTACGACCACACGAAGGACGACGTCGAGTACGTCTTCGGCGACTGGATCACCCGGCTGGACGAGGTCTCGGACGGTGTCGACGTCGGCTTCGCCCACGGCGAGTCACGCAGATTCGACCTGGTCGTCGGTGCGGACGGGCTGCACTCGGGCGTGCGGCGGCTGACGTTCGGCGACGAAGAGCTGTTCCGTACCGACCTCGGCTTCCGCACCGCGGGCTTCAGCGCGCCCAATCACCTCGACCTCGACCACCTCGGCCAGATCTGCAGCGTCCCCGGCCGGACGGTCATGGTCGCCAGCGGTCGCGATCGCTCGGCGCTCAATGTCAGTTTCGTCTTCGCGTCGGAGTCGCTGGAGGTGGAGCGACGCGACGTCGAGGCGCAGAAGAAGGCCCTCGCTGAGCGCTACGCCGACTTCGGCTGGGAAATCCCGACGCTGCTGGAAAGCCTCGGTGATGCGGACACGCTGTACTTCGATTCGCTCAGTCAGATCCACCTCGACAAGTGGTCGCGGGGCAGGGTCGTGCTGCTCGGCGACGCGGCCTGGTGCGCGGGTCCCGGCGGTTCGGGCACTGGGCTCGCGATGATGGGCGCGTACATCCTGGCGGGGGAACTCGCCGCGGCACACGGAGACCACGAGGTCGCTTTCGCGCGGTACGAAGAGAAATTGCGCGGTCCGGTGAAGATCTCGCAGAAGCAGGCGGCCGGTATCGGCACGTTCCTCGCGCCGAAGACGCGGTTCATGGTCGGCTACCGGAACTTCCTGTACCGGATCCTGGGTTCGCGGCCGATGACGAAGGTGTTCACGTGGATCACGTCGCGGGCGGCGAACGCGGCGACACTGGAAAACTATGACGCTCCGGTGGTCGCGCGGGGATAGTTTCGGTGGGGTGATGGACCAGAAGGAATTCCGCCGGGCCTGCTATGAGGCTGCCCGGAGGACGGCCGGTGCCGTGAAGGAGTTCCAGCACTCCTATTACGCGCCGAATTTCGACCAGTGCCACATCGCTTATCCCCACCGCACCGTCGCCGTACTGTGGACGCGGGACTGGGGCAGGAACGCGACCTGGCACGGGCTCGGCGTCGCCGCGACGCCGGTGGAATACGGTTCGCTCACCTTCGTCGACGAGCCGGGCTTGCTGGCCGTGCTGAAGGAGCTTCTCCCCGCTTGCCGGGTCTTCACCCGTGCCGAGCTGGAGGGGCCGCTTGACCAGGCCGAGTGGCCTTGGGTCGATGAAGACGACGTCAGGTACTGGCGACCTGACAACCTCGGCGAAGCCCTCTTCAACCACTGGGACTGAAAAAGTAGTTAGCAAAGCGTAGTATCACCGTCGTGTTCACGACCAGGCCGGAACTGGCCGGCACCCACGGCATGGTGGCATCGACACACTGGCTGGCCTCGGCCACCGGGATGGCGGTGCTGGAAGACGGCGGCAACGCCTTCGACGCGGCGGTGGCCGCCGGATTCGTCCTGCAGATCGCCGAGCCGCATCTGTGCGGCCCGGCGGGGCAGGTCCCCGGCATCTTCGTCACCGCGACGGATCGGACGCCGAGAGTCCTCGCGGGTCAGGGCGTCTCGCCTGCGGCCGCGACGCCCGAATACTTCGCGGATCTGGGGCTCGATCTGATCCCCGGCAGCGGCTTGCTACCCGCGACCGTCCCGGGCGCGTGGGACGGCTGGCTGCTGCTCCTGCGGGATCACGGCACGAAGTCGTTGCGCGATGTCCTCGGTTACGCGATTTCCTATGCGCGTAACGGAATTCCGCTGGTCAGCCGGGTCGGCGACACGATCCGCGCGGTCCAGGACCTCTTCACCGAGCATTGGCCGACGTCCGCGGCGCTCTGGTTGCCGGACGGCAAGCCCGCGGAGGGGTTGCACCGCAATCCGGCGCTCGCGGACACGTGGGAGCGGCTGCTCGCCGAGGCCGAGTCGGTCGGCGGCCGCGAGGCGCAGATCGACGCCGGGCGCCGCGCGTGGTCGCAGGGTTTCGTCGCCGAATCGATCGAGGCGTTCAGCCGCAAGGCTTTCCGTGACGACTCCGGCCGCGATCACGCCGGTCTCCTCACCGGCGAGGACATCGCGGGCTGGGAAGCGACGTACGAGGACGCGCTGCAGGTCGACTTCGGGGACTGGGGCCTGGTGAAGATGGGCGCCTGGACGCAAGGCCCGGCGTTGCTGCAGCAGGCTCGGCTGCTGGACGGTCTGCGCGACGAACTGTCCTATGTGGACGGAATACCGACCGAACGCACGGTGCACTTGGCCGTCGAGGCGGCGAAGTTGGCTTTCGCGGACCGTGAGGCCTGGTACGGCGACTCGTCCGACGTGCCGATCGATCTGCTGATCTCCCGCGAGTACGCGGACGCCCGCCGGGCCTTGATCACCGACGAGGCGTCCGCCGAACTGCGGCCCGGCGGACCCTCGCCGCGGCTGCCCGCGATCCTCGAAAGGCTGCGCGGACTGGAATCCGGTTCCGGTGCGACGGGGGAGCCGACGGTCGGGCCGCTGGGTGAGACCCGCGGCGACACCGTGCACATCGACGTCGTCGACGCGGCCGGGAACATGATCTCGGTGACGCCGTCGGGTGGCTGGCTGCAGTCGAGCCCCACGATCCCGGAACTCGGTTTCTGTCTCGACTCGCGTGGACAGATGTTCTGGCTGGAACAGGGTTTGCCGAACTCGTTGGCACCACGCAAGCGGCCGCGGATCACGCTTTCGCCGTCGATGGGCCTGCGTGACGGCGAGCCGGTGCTCGCGTTCGGCACGCCGGGTGGCGACCAGCAGGACCAATGGCAGCTGTGTTTCTGGCTGGCGCACACGCTCGGCGGGCTGAACCTGCAGGAGTCGATCGACTCGCCGGCGTGGCACACCACCGCGTTCCCGAGTTCGTTCTATCCGCGTTCGTGGACGCCGCGGGAACTGGTGGTCGAGTCACGGCTCGGTCAGTCCACAATGGACGCACTGGCCGAGCGCGGGCACGCCGTCGTCGACGCCGGACCTTGGGCGCTCGGGCGGCTTTCGGCCGTGTCCCGGTCCGGCGGCGTGCTCCGCGCCGCCGCCAACGCGCGCGGCATGCAGGGCTACGCGGCAGGCCGCTGACTCTTGCCGTGAAGGCCTCCTTCCCTACTTTCAGGGTAGGGAAGGAGGCCTTCACGGCAAGCGGTTGTCCACAATGGCTCCCGCCTGTGGACAACCCGACTCACGTCCGCCTCCCGGACCCCATCGGCGATAGACTGGCTTCGGGGTCGCCCCCCTGGGAGTGGTGGGGGGTGGGGTGGTGACTTAAGAGCGCGGCTGTTCCCAGAGCCAGAATTCGATGCCCTGGTTGTCCACGCACTCGGCGCTCAGGCCGTACGGCTGCTGTTCGGTTTCGCCGACCTGGCCGCCCTGGGCGCGGACACGGTCGAGGGCGGCGGCGAGGTCATCGACGGCGTACATGACCTTCCAGCCCACCTGCCGCCCCGGGCCACCCCAGAGCCCGCCCTGCAAACCGGAACCTTCGACACCCCAGCCGCCTTCGACCCGTCCGGGTGAGAACTGCCAGCCCAGAACGGCGCCGTAGAACGCCTTCGCGCGTTCGTCGTCCGGGACCTGGAAGGTGAAGTAGCCCGCTTCGCCGTGCCGGATCGGCGTAGCGCCGGAAGCCGGCCGAGGGGCCGCTTGCGCGACGAGCCACCGCTGGCCGTACGGGTCCTTGATCTCCCCGCTCAGCCCGTGGCCCTCGTCCGCGACGGGACGCCGCAGCTCTCCGCCCAGCTCCACAGCGCGCGCGGCCGAAGCATGCGCGTCCGCGACCTCGACCCGGATCAGCGGGCCACCGGCGGGCGCCACGACGATGCCCAGTTCGGGGAACTCCTCCGCGAACATCAGCACGCTGTCCCCGATGGCCAGTTCGGCGTGCCCGACGCGACCGCCCTCCATCACGATCGGGTCGGACCGCCGTCGCGCCCCGAACACCTCGACGTAGAAGTCGAGCGCGGCGCGGGCGTCCGTCACCACGAGGTACGGCGTCAAAGAGCGGACTTCGGCATCGGTGGTGGTGAGTGTTTCGGTCATCTCGGCTCCGTTCAGGACGGCGCGACGAAGGTTGTCGCGCAGTTCGGCGGCGAAGAGCGGGTCAGGCTCGACAGGCTGCGAGGGCGCGCGAAGCGCGTCGAATGGATCAGGCATCGCGACCCTCCTTCTCCTGGTAAGCACGCCGGAACGCGGCACGGGCCCGCACGAGCAACGCCTCCGTGGCGTGCACCGTGCGTTCGAGATGCTCGGCGACCTCCGGGACCGGGAGGCCGTCGACGTAGCGAAGCGTCAACGCGGCTTGGTGATGCGCCCCGAGCGACGCGAGCACCTCGCGTGCCAGCAGCGCGTCCAGCCGTTCGTCCCACGGATCGGTGTACTCCTCCTCGTGGACGAGCCGCAGCCCGCGTTCCTCGCGTTCCTTGCGCCGCCAGTGATCGGCGAGTTTGTGCCGGGCGACGCCGATCAGCCACCCGGTGCTCACAGGCGGTGCGAGCTCCTTGCGACAGGCCCTCACCGCGCCGAGGAACGTCTCCGACGTCAGTTCCTCGGCGAGGGTGCGATCACCGCACCGGGACAGCAGGTACCCGTAGACCTCCGGCAACGCCGTCTCGTACAGCGAAAGCAGCGCGAAGGCCGGGTCCCGATGCACCCGTGGTTCCGTCACATCCCCATCGTCGCTCGGGGAGCCACAACTCCGACGGGTGAAACCGAACTTTCTCAGCCACGCGGGTCCGGCAGCCGCCGCGCCACCGTGATCACGCCGACCGTCAGCACCGCCTGGATGCCGATGACCAGCGCGAACGCGCCCTTCATCCCGAGTGGCCCGGCACCGGCGGACGCGAACAACGTCCCCAGCGTCGCGACGCCCAGCGCCATCGCGGCCTGCTGCGACGTCGTGAGCATCCCGCTGCCGACGCCGGCGATCTCCGGCGGCACCTTCGACAACACGATCCGGAACACCGTCGTCATCGCCAGTCCCTGGCCGAGGCCGCACAGCAGCATCCCCGGCGCGAAGTCGAGCACGCCCAGGTTCGGCCATTCCAGCAGCACGGTCCCGATCAGCACCAGCAGCCCGAGCAGTTGCACCGAGAGACCGGCGGCCACGACCCGCTGCCCGAACCGGGTCACCAGGCGGCTGCTGACCAGGCACATCGCGAAGAACGCGAGCGAAAGCGGCGCCGTCACCAGGCCGGAACCAAACGGCCCCAGGTGCAGGCCGTCCTGCAGCGTCACCGCGAACACGAACATGAACGCGCTGAATCCGATGAAGAACGGCACCCCGACCAGCAGACCTTGTCGCACACTCGGCATCCGCATCACCGACGGCGGCAGCAGCGGGACACCGCCCCGGCGTTCCATCCGGCGCTCGACGTGGATGAACCCGGCCGCGGCGAAGGGGAACACGACGAGCAACGCGATCGTCCACAGTGGCCAGTCCAGCACCGGTCCTTCCGCCAGCGGGAGCAGCAGCGACACCAGCGCGATCGCGAGGAAGACCGTGCCAGGGCGGTCGATGCCGATCGGGTTCCGCGAACGGCTCTCCGGGATCAGCCGCCGCGCGACCACCAGACCGACGATGCCGACGGGCACGTTGACCAGGAAGATCGGCCGCCAGCCGGTACCCCAGAGATCGGCGGCGACCAGCGCTCCGCCGAGGAACTGGCCCAGCACCATCGAAAGCCCCGCTGTCGCGCCGTAGAGGCCGAGAGCCTTGGAGCGGCGTTCGCCGGTGGTCGCCGCCTGGATGATCGACAGCACCTGCGGCAGCATCAGCGCGGCGGCCGCCCCCTGCGCGGCCCGTGCCAGCACCAGCGTCAACGCCGTCGGCGCGATTCCGCAGAGCAGAGAGGTGAACGTGAACGCGGTCAGCCCGATCAGGAACAGCTTGCGGCGGCCGAAGGCGTCGCCGAGCCGTCCGCCGACGACGAGCAGGACGGCGTAGGCGATCCCGTAGGCCGCGACCACCAGTTCCAAGGTGGCCGACGACGTGCGGAGGTCCGAACCGATCGCGGGCAGGGCGATGTTGACGATGAAGAAGTCGATGAGCGGAAGTGCCGCCCCCAGCAGCACGGTGACCAGGCCCGCCGAAGTCAGGGCCGGGCCGGCGGTGACGCGCGCGGGCGTCGCCGGAACTTGCGTCGAAGTCATGAGTACCACGATCAGCCGATCGCGACCCTGGTACCAGGAGTGTGTTTATCCTGGTACCACCACTACCTGGTAACCGGCTTCGAGCTTTGCGAACCTGATGAGGTGACCATGACCGTCGATTCGCGAGTGGCCGAAGTGCGGCGGCACGAGCTGGCCGCGTTCCTGCGCAGCCGCCGCGAGCGCATCACGCCTGATCAAGTCGGCCTGCCGATCAGCGGCAGGCGCCGCACGCCGGGACTGCGGCGCGAGGAGGTCGCGCAGCTGGCCGGGGTCGGGGTCACCTGGTACACGTGGCTCGAACAGGGCCGCGACATCAACGCGTCCGAGCAGGTGCTGGACGCGCTCTCCCGCACCCTGCGGCTCGACCCGCACGAGCACACGCATCTGTTCACCCTCGCCGGCGCGCCGGAACCGCCGCTGGAGAAGGACTGCAAGCTCCTCAGCCAGAACATCCACCGGATGATGAACAAGCTGGAGCCGTTCCCGGTCTGCGTGCGCAACGCGCGGTGCGACATCCTCGCCTACAACCGCGCCTACGACTGGCTGATGGGCGGCCTCGACGACATCCCGTTCGAGGAACGCAACACGCTCATCCAGTGCCTGACCAATCCCGAGTGGCGCCGCAGGCTCCCGGACTGGGAGCTCAACCTGCCCCGGGTGGTCGCCGGTTTCCGCGCCGCGATGGCCGAGCACCTCGCCGAACCGGCGTGGAAGAACCTGGTCAAACGCCTGCGGCAGGAGTCCGAGCTGTTCGAGCGGATGTGGAAGGAACACGACGTCTCCACCGAACGGATCGTGCTCAAGCGATACCTGCATCCGGACGTCGGCCTGCTGCGGTTCGAGTTCTCGTACCTGTACCTCGGGCGGCGTTCCGAGATCTCCCTGGCGACGCTGACCCCGGCGGACGAAGAGACCGCGGCGAAACTGCCCGGCTCCTTCTGAAGGGGGAGGCGGACCAGGCTCGCGAGGGAGCCTTTCCGCGGCGTGAACGCCGACGCTGGGTGCATGACCGTAGCGATGGCTCCACCCAAGATCTCCAGCGCTCGCCTGATCGTCTGCTACGCGGCGATCCTGGGCACGCTCCCGTACCTGACGTTGAAGGCGTCCTGGGTCACCGGAGGCAGCCTCGGCCTCCGAGATCCGTCCTTTGTGGACTCCGACCTGATGTTGCTGGCGAACCTGGCGACCGGCGGGATGGACGTCGTCGCGGTGGTACTGGCGCTGGCGTTCACCTACTCCTGGGGACGGCGGATCCCCGCGCCGCTCGTCCTGTTCCCGATCTGGATCGGCACCGGGCTGCTCGCGCCGATCGTGCTGGACCTCCCGGTGATCGTCGCCGACCTGTCGACCGCGCAACTGGCCGAAATGCCGCTGGAGAACTGGGTCTGGGCCGTCGTCTACGGCGGTTTCGCCTGGCAGGGGATCCTGCTGCTGACCGCGTTCGTGCTCTACGCCAGGGACCGCTGGTGGTTCGTCGTCACCGGCACCGTGAAGCCGGGGACCATCGGCGCGGCGGGTGTGCTCGGCGTCGCCGCCGCACTCGTCTGCGCGGCCTCCCACACGATCTGGGCGTTCGGCCCCGGCGGTATCGCCGCTCGTGGCCAGGACATCGTGATCGCCGTGCTCACGCTCCTCGCCGTTCTCGCGCTGGCGAACGTTTCGCGAGGGCGGTTCTGGCCGCGGCTGGTGCTGGTGTGGACCGGTGCCGGCGCGATGGCGGGCACCGGGGCGTGGGGCCTGTTCGCCGCGCTCACCATGGGAGCCGCGGATCACGCGGCGGTGCTGGCCGTGCAGGTGGCCGGCGGGGTGCTGATGATGGTCTCGGTCCTGCGGCGGCTACCGCACGCGGCGTAGCCGGGAAGCCGCTTTTCAACGGACGCGACACGCCCCCGCCCCGGGTAGCTTTCGTCCTGTGCTGCTGAAGGAACGGTATCCGTGGAGTCCCTGGGTGGGCCGCGTGCTGCGCGTGGTGCTGCCGCTGGGGTTCGTCCTCGGCGCCACGAGCGGCGCCTCGCGCTGGCAGCCGGGCGCACCGCAGCTGACCTTGACCGGGGTGCTGTGGCTGGTCGCCATCGCGGTGCCGTTGCTGATCGTGCACCGCTTCCCGATGACGATCTTCCTGCTCACGTCCGCGCTGACGCTCGGCTACTACGCGTCCGGCAACCCGGGCGGTCCGGCGATCGTGCTGCCGACCATCGCGCTCTTCCTGCTCACCAAGATCCGCGGGCCGGTCGTCGCCGGGTCCACCGGCGGAGCACTGCTGGCGGTGGCGGGGGTCGCGTTGTTCGTCCGGCACGGGTTCGCCGGCTTCGACCTGCGGACCGGGCTGGGCCTGGTCTGGGTGATCGCGGTCGTCGGGGTCGGGACGGCGGTGCGCAACGGGATGGCCGCCGCGCGGGCCCGCCGCGAACAGGCCGACGAGCATCGGCACCGGATGGCCGAGCAGGAGCGGCTCGCCATCGCCCGCGAGGTGCACGACGTCGTCGCGCACAGCCTCGCGATGATCAACGTCCAGGCCGGGGTCGCCGCGCACGTCGCCGACAGACGTCCTGAGCAGGCGAAAGAGGCGTTGCTGAACATCAAGGAAGCGAGCGCTTCGGCGCTGAAGGATCTTCGCGCGACGTTGGCCGTGCTGCGGTCCGGGGAGGACAAGGCGCCCGCGCCGAGCCTCGCCCAGGCCGACGAGTTGTTCGAGCACGCCCGTGCCGCCGGGCTGGAGGTCCGCGTCGACGGCGAGCCGGGGGAGCTGCCCGCCCCGGTCGATGGCGCCGCGTACCGGATCCTGCAGGAATCGCTGACGAACGTGGTCCGCCACGCGAACCAGGCGCGGGGCGTCGACGTCAGGTTCGAGCGGAAAACCGGTGCGCTGACGCTGCTCGTCCGCGACGATGGCCGTGGCGCCGTCGAACCCGCGCCCGGGCACGGGCTGCGCGGGATGTCCGAACGGGCGGCCGCGCTGGGCGGCGCGCTCACGACGTCGGTGGTGAACGGCGGCTTCCAGGTCCGCGTGGACCTGCCCATCAAGGGGGAAGAATGACGATCCGGGTGGTTCTCGCCGACGACCAGGTGCTGGTCCGCGCAGGTTTCCGGGTGCTGCTGGAGACCGAAGACGGCTTCGAGGTCTGTGCCGAGGCGGGGGACGGCGAGCAGGCGGTCGCGGCCGCCGTCGAGCACCGGCCGGACATCGTCGTGATGGACGTCCGCATGCCGGGCATCGACGGGCTCGAAGCGACGCGGCAGATCACCGCGAATCCCGAACTGGCCGGGGTGAAGGTCCTGGTCCTGACCACTTTCGACGTCGACGAGTACGTCTACGAGGCGTTGCGCGCCGGTGCGAGCGGGTTCCTGCTGAAGGACACCGATCCGGTGGAGCTGCTGCGGGCGCTGAAGGTGGTGGCCGCGGGCGAGGCGCTGCTGGCGCCGACCGTGACCCGGCGGCTGATCGCGGAGTTCGTCGACCGCCCGGAGAACCGCCGCATCGACGTGAGCGCCGTCCGCGAGATCACCGACCGCGAACGCGAGGTCCTCGGCCTGGTCGCCGGCGGCATGTCGAACGACGAGATCGCGGCGCATCTGGTGATCTCGACGGCCACCGCGCGTACGCACGTCAGCCGCATCATGACCAAGATCGGGGCGCGCGACCGGGCGCAGCTGGTGGTGCTCGCCTACGAATCGGGGCTGGTCAGCCCTCGCCGGGGTTGAGATTCCCCCAAAATGCTGAGATCGCCGAAAAACCTCCGCCGTGACGGGGAGTCGTCAAGCGCGGCCTGACGTCGACAGTCCGTTAATTCGCTACCAGACTGACTTGAGGCACGCTCTGACTTAGGCCGTGCATCTGCACGTGCATAGACGCCACTCATGCCTCTTCTTCGTCTCCACCAGGAGTCCGGCCGGATTCCGATCGCCGGTTCGAAATCAGATGGATGTACGGCTAACCCTGATTTCCTGACGAATCCAGCGGTATCGCGCGGGATTCCGCTCTCGTGAGCGTGCACGGTGCGTGATTTTTCCGCCGTCCGACCGTCGGGATAACGGTTACTTTCCGTCGCGAAATCGCTCCCTGGACGGGTTCTGCTCGCTCCGTGTTGCTTTGTCGCAATGGCGCTGAGCATTAGTCTCCGGCTGAACGGCAGGGGGGCTTTCACCTACCCGACGTGATTCTCACCCGGCCGGGCAAGAAATCGATTCACCTTTTTCTCTCACTGGGAGTCACCATTGACGGCAAAGACACCCCGCCCGCTTCCGGCGGTCGGCTGATGGGCGGGGACTTCCTGGCCGCGGTCACCGAACGGCAGCGCCGTCGGCTGCTCGACCTCGGCAAACATGTCGATCACGCGGCGGGCACGATCCTGCTCCACCAGGGCGACCCGGCGCCCCCGGTGCTGATCCCGCGCTCCGGCTACGTGAAGGCGCTGCGTGCGGCCCAGGGCGGTTCGCCGCCGATGATCGTGGACCTGCTCGGTGCCGGTGACGTGCTCGGCGTCGAGGACTGCCTGGCCGGACGGCCGAGCCACCTTTCGTACATCGCCACGAAACCGGTTCGCGTGCTGGAGATCCCGAGGATCGCGTTCCACGCCCTGCTCGACGACGATCCCGGGATGACGGCCCTGATCACCGCGGACCTGGCCGTCCGGCTGCGCCTGCGGAACGTCGCACTGGGGTTCGCGACGGCCAAGGTCCGGAGCAGGCTGACCGCGTTCCTGACCAGGATGCAGGCGCTCTACGGCATTCCCGGTGAGGAGGGCGTCGTGATCGACGTGGGGCTGAACCACACGGACATCGCCTCGGCGATCGGCGCTTCACCCGCGTCGGTCAACGCCGAAATGGCGAAGCTGAAGAACGAAGGATTCTTGAGCACCGGCTACAAGACGATCCACTTGAAGAAACGTTCGCGGATCGCGGTGGGGTGAACGGGGCTTCCCACGAGGAAAGCCCCGTCCATCTCCCTCATGCGCCGCGGGGTGCGCAAGATCGGGTCAACTGCGCCTCAGTTGAAGCGCGAGCCGTATGACGAACACGACGGCCAGCGCGGCGACCAGGGCGATTTCCCAGGCCATGGCTGCTCCTTATCGGCCGGCATCCGAACTCGTCAGATGCTCTGCCCATAAGGCGCATCAGCGGGGGAGGACGTTCACCGACACGGCCCAACTCACACTTTCGGACCAACGCCACGCCCACTACCCGTGCAATGAAAGGTCCTTTCCTCGCAAATTTTGCAAGGAAAGGACCTTTCATTGCACGGGGGGCAGCTACAGAGCGCCCACGGCCGCCCACACCCGATGCGGGTCGAGGTCCATCGGCCGCGAGTCCGGATCCGGGCGCAGCCGCCGCAGCAGGATCTGCTGCACCAGCGTCGTCGGCCGGGCCGACGCGGCCACCCGCCGCCAGAACAGGTGATCCTCGAGGCCTTCGAACAGCACCTCGGTGTTCCACCCGCCGAACTCGTCGACCAGCGACCGCCGCACCAGATAGCCGCTGCCGAGATACGGCAGCGTCCGCAGGCGCCGTTCCTCCGGCGGCAGGGCGCCGACCAGGCCGTCCACCGGATCCGCGACCGGGCAGTGCACGACGTCGGCGCCCTCCGAAACGGCCAGCAGCCGCTCCAGCAAGAACTCCGAAGCCCGCATCCCGCCGTCGAGCACCAGCAGCCACGACGCCGTCGAACGCTCCAGCAGCGAGTTCCGGGTGAGCCCGCGGCCGAGCGGGGCCTCGTGCAGCAGGACGTCGTACGGGCGCGGCCGCGGCCACGGGTGCACGCCGTCCTCGCCGACCAGCACCTTCCGCGGGGTCACGCTACCCGTGATCAGGTCGTTCGCGAGATCGTCCGGGTCGGCTTCGCCGGTCCGCCGCACGATCAGCACGTCGACGTCGGCGGTGCCTGCCATCGACGTCGCCGCAGGCTCCCAGGTTCGCGAGGCGACCCGCCGGGCCCCCGCCGCGCGCTGCGCGATCCGGGCCGACAGCGCCGTCCCGCTTGCCGAGGCAGGTCCGGCGGCGGACCGGTCGCCCGCGAACCGCGCGTCGAACGACGGTGTGTCGATCGCCAGCGCGTTTTCCGGATTCCGCAGGCTCGTCGCCCGCGCCCGCGCCGGGGCGATGTCCGCGGCGGGCGCCGAACCCAGCGAGGACGCCAGCTCGATCAGCCGCCGCGCGGACGCCGTCATGTCCAGCGACTTCACGAAGCCGTAGGCGGCCGAACGCAGGTGCCGTTCCCGTTCCGGCTCGCCGGCGAGCGCGGCGACGACCGAGCCCAGCGACTCCGGCCGCGCCAGGACCAGGTGCTCGCCGGGGACCATCGGTTCGACGTCGACGGACGTCTCGCTGATCACCACGCAGCCGTTGGTCATCGCTTCGAGCGTGCGCACCCACTCCAGGGTCTGCTTCCGCTCGCGGTGCAGGTTCAACAGGAACCGCGACCGCGCGAGGTGTTCGAATTTCGCCTTGCCGGGCAGGAAGTCGACGCGGGCGGCGGTCATCGGCTCGTGCGGCGGGGTCAGCAGCCGCGTCCGCAGGCCGGCGAGGTCCCGCGCGTACGAGCCGAGCAGCATCGACCGACGCCGTTCGGCCGTGCCGAGGTAGGTGACGTCGAGGTCGCGCGGAGCGTCGAGGTCTCCGCCCCACAGATCCCACAGCGGGGTGTAGCCGAGCTGGAAATGCTCGACGGTGATCCCGCGCCGCCGGAGTTCGGCGGTCGAATCGGTGTTGATGTCGACGGCGCCGCCCAGGATGGACAGCAGTTCCGCGTTGCGCTCGAAGGTCGCCGTCCCGGGGTGCTCCACGCAGAACCCGATGGTGCGACGGCACTGTGCGGCGGTCGGGAAGTCGGCGTCCGGGATGGTCACGAAGTACTCGTGGGGGACGACGACGTACACCGTGTCGCCGTCGGACTCGGGGTACGCGCCGATCGCGGTCCTCGCCTTGCCGCCCGCCGTGCGCACGGCGTCGGCGACCACCTCCAAGAGCTCCTCCATGAAGGCGGAACCGCCCTCGGCGGACACGAAGCAGAGTTCGGTCACGGCCGGTCCATCTTCTTTCGCACGACACGCAGCGGAGCGGTCACCCGCCAGCTGACGGTGCGGCGTGTGGCGTCGAGTTCTCTTGCCATCTCGGCGGCGAGCCGTTCGGCGTTGAGCAGGCGCTGCCGGTCGACCGACGGTTCGCCGCCGGGCAGGACGTCCGCGTCGGCGACGCCCGCCGACACCACGAGTTCGGCGTCGAGCAGCGCGAGCCGGAGCTTGTCCCGCTCCTCGCGGCAGGTCTTCAGCTCCGCGCGCAGCGAGTCACGCTGCTGGTGGGCGAGCAGGACCTCGGCCTCCAGCGCCTGAAGCCGCGCTTTGGCGACGTCGAGCTCTTCCTGCTGCGAAGCCACTTTTTGCTTCAACACGGCTTGGATGGCGGCGGACTCGCCTTCGTCCGGCGCGGAGGCGGTGGCCTCGCGCAGTTCGTGCTCGGTTTCGGCCAGCTTCGCCTTCAGCCGGTCTTGCTCGGCGGTGAAGACCTGCCGTTCGGCACGGAGCCGGGTCAGCTCCGCCTGGACACGGCCGGGAATGTCGGTGTCAGACATGAACGCCCCCACTCAGTTCGGTCAGGATTTCGGAGTACTCGCGCGCGTAGCCCGCCGGGTCGAGCCACGGCAGCAGCTTCTCGTGCGCGGCCTTGGCCATCTCGCGGCGGCGCGTGGCCGACGTGCCCAGCGCGCGCAGCAACGCCGCGGTCAGCGCGTCGACGTCGTTGGTCTCGAACAGCCAGCCCGTCTCGCCGTCGACGATCATCTCCCGCGCGCCGAACACGTCGGTCGCCGCGACCGGGACGCCACAGGACACGGCTTCGAGGATCGAGCGCGGCAGCGACTCGATGTCGGAGTTGTTCACGAAGATGTCGGCGGCCTGCAGCCAGCGCAGCGGATCCGGCTGGATCGGCACCAGGCTGACGGATCTCTCCAGGCCCGCGCGTTCGACCGATTCCTCCATCGCCAGCCCGTACGGCGACGGGTGCAGACCGACGATGGACAGCTTCGCCTCGGGGTGGATCCTGTGGATCCGCTCCATCGCCGAGATCAGCGGCGCCTGCCCCTTGCGGGATTCCGCGATGCCGATATTGACCAGCACGATGTCGTCCGGCGAGTAGCCGAGCATGTCGCGCGCCTGCTGCCGCGTCTCCGACCGCGTCCTGCCGCCGAACTTGTGCATCGGCGTGCCGTACCGGACGGTCCGGCAGCGTTCCGGCTTGCTGTACGGCAGGAACATCTCGCGTGTGGCGTCCGCGACGAACAGCAGCTTGTCGACCTCGGCGAGGGTGCTTTCCCAGCGCTGCCAGACCGCGGCGGGCGGTTTCGCCGGGCCCCAGTTCTGGTAGGCGAACGCGGGCAGCGAGAAGCTCTCGTGGATGACCCACGCCGTCGGCATCCCGGCGCGCTTCGCCGCGTCGGCGCCGACGAAGCCGCCGAGAGTGTTGACGAGCGCGACGCCCGCTCCGGAGCACTTCGCGAAGCGCGCCAGCTCGGCGACATGCCCTTCGTACGCGGGCACCGTCTGGCTCCGGTAGTGCGTCGTGACGTGCACGGGGATGCCGAGTTCGCGGCAGTCCGCGCGCAGCGGGCCGTCGGTCTCGCTGACCAGGCTGACCTGCCAACCGTGGTCGGTCACCATCCGGCTCAGCAGTTCCTGCAGCCACAGCTGCCCGCCGCCGACGCTGAGGCTGTGCGTGAACACCAGCACGTGCTTCGGGTCGGTCGGGATGTTCACCCGCGCCATCGCGCGGGCGGTGTCCTCGGCCAGCTCGTCGGCGCGTTCGGCGTCGTCCAGATCCGCGGCAGGGTTGCGAAGCGTGAAGGTGCGCTTCGCCGATATGACCTCGCCGACGCCATCGGTGCGGTATCGGACGCGAAGCGACAGCGTCCGCTCTTCGCCGTACGGGAGGTCGACGGGCACCCGCGCCTCGAATCCGCTCACCGCGGCGTCGTCGAAACCGGGGAATTCCTCGGGAACGTCCTTGCACGGCAGACGGGTGCGCGCCCTGACCGTGCCGCCGCCTTCGACCATGATCTCGATCAAGCTGGGCGCCCGCCCTTGCAACAAGGCCCAACCCGTCACATGGACGACTTGCCCTTCGGCGACCTTGTCCTGCTTCGGCGTCTTGAGTTCGCCCAGCCACAGCGGTTCTTCACCCGGCAGTGTTCCGACGTGGACGGTCGCCCGGTTCAGCACGCGCTCGTCCGGGCCGGCGACGACGATTTCCTGAGTGCCCGCGGGGACCGCGGAGGCCGGGACCGCACGCCAGCCGAACGTGCCTTCGGGCGCGCCTGGGCACGACTCGGGGGACAGGACCGCCTTGACGTCCGCGATGGTCACGGACATCTCGTCGATCCGGCTGATCCCGGTCGTCCAGCCCCGGAGCTCGAACAGATGCCCGACAGGCCGGTCCGGGGTCAGAATGCCGGCGGTATGCAGGCTCGTCATCGCTTCGCTACCTCGTCTTCGTTCGCCGCCACAGCGGCGCCGGCCTTCGTAGGACGGTACTCGTGGACGGTCCGCGCCAGGCGCGTTCGCCAAATCCCGGCGATGGCCGCGCGTACCTCGTCGGTGCCGTGCGCGGCGCCGCACGAGCCGATCGTGGAGAAGGCCACTTCACGCTCCAGCGCGCCGTCCACAAAGGAGGGATGGAGGCCGATCAGCACGCCGAGCCAGCCCGCCAGATCGCGCATCGAGCCGTCGTCCGCCGCCGCGGACCAGCCCGCGTCGGTGAGCTTGTCGGCCAGCACCAAGACCCCGCGCTCGATCACTTCGGGCACTCCGGCGCCCGCGTGCCGCCATTCGAGGTCGATCGGGCGAAGCACCGCACCGTCGACGAGGACGTTGTGCGGCACCAGATCCCACAGCGCCTCGACCCCGCGAGCCGCCTCCGCGCGGACGAGATCCCGCCAGCCGGTGAGCAGCTCCGCGACCCGCTCCGGCTCGTCGAGCAGGACTTCGACCATCGTCGGGGCGTCGTAGACCTTGTCCGTGCACGGTCCGACCGAGATCCCGGCCACCGGCGGAGACGGCACCAGCGGCACGCGGCGAACTTCGGCACCTTCACCGGTGCGCACGACGTCGGCGCGCGTACACGCGAACGCGGCGCGCTCGGCGGTGTTGAAGTAGGTCGCGAGCCGGAAGGCCGGCCAGAGCGCGGCGGCGCCGGGACCGCAGAGCAGGGCGAGGCCGTTCGCGGGACCACCGGTGATCGCCGCGGACAGCCGGGGCAGTTCGGTGTCGATCCGCTCGCTCCGTACCGCGCGGGCGACCTCGTGACCGGGAGAGCAGAGCAACTCCCGCTGGACTTCGAGGCCCGCCGTCGCCAGCGTCCCGGCGACAGCGCGCGAAGACGTCAGCACCACGACGGCGCCCATCGGCGACAACCGCTCGCGAACCGACTCCAACAGACCCCGTGTCGCGTACGGCTGCTGGACGACGACGAGGTCGTAGCCGTCGGACGGCGGCCGGTCGTGCACCGAGACCGTGCCGAGTTCGTGGGTGCGGAACCGCACCGCGGCGGCACGGACCGGGTCGGCCTCGACGGCGTGCACCGTCGCCGAGACCTCGCCCAGATACCTGGTGAGAGCACCGAAACCGGCGCCGACCTCCAGGACCTTCGCCGCCTTCGGCAGCACGAGTGCCCGGAGGACGTTCGCGGCGCCATGGTCGAGCTGGACCCTCTCGGCGGCGCCCTGACCGGCGAAGTGCAGCTCGTCGGACAGCGAACCGGTGTCCTCGGTCAGGGAGAGCAAGGTGGTGAGCAACCGTGCCGTCGCCGCGGACATGGATCAGCCGGTGACGGCGTAGTTTTCCAGCGTCTTCTTCATCGCGCGCTGGTACGTGCCACTCAACGCCTTCTCGCCCTCTTCGCCACCGAGCGGGTTCTGCAGGATGTCGACGCGGACGATGTTGTTGCCGCTGATCCAGGTGCCCCGATAGGTGCCCTTGTCGCCGTCGATCTTCTTCTGGAAGTTCAGCTTCGGAGGCATCCCCGGCAGCGGCTCGGTGATCTGCACGAACCCGTTGGTCGCCTGGTACTGGCGAAGCTGCTTGACCAGATCGGCCGCGGCGCCGGGGCTGGTCAGCGGGATGACCGTGACCGAGATCTTCGCCGGCTGCGGGCCGGTCTCGTCCGGCTCCTTCTGCGAGCCGCGGTACGCGACCTGCTTCACGCCGGCCGCGATGACCAGATCCGCCTCGCCCTTCTCCAGCCCGGCGATCTCGGCGAGCTGGGCCGCGGGGATCGCGCCGCTCTTCGAGTCCTCCTTGCCGGACTGCTCCGGGATCTTCTCGAACAGCAACTCTTCCGGCGTCTTCGGCTTGGTCGGCGACGGGGACGGCGACGGCGGGGCGGGCTTCGTCGCGGCCGTCGGGTCCGGCGGGGTGTCACCGCCACCGGAGAAGGCGAAGTAGCCGCCGACGCCCAGCCCGCCGAGGACCAGGACGGCGACGATCACGATGATCGCGATCTTGCCGCCCTTGCCCTTGGGCTTGTCCTCGAACACCTCGGGGCCCTGCTTGACCCATTCCGTGCTGCCGACCGGCGAGATCGGAGGGAAGTCCGAGCCACCCCACGGCGGGCTGACGTCGTTGTCGTCGGTCCAGCCCTGCTGCTGCGGTTGTTGCTGCGGATAGCCCTGGTGCTGCTGCGGAAAGCCGCCCGCGGGCGAGGCCTGGCCCTGCTGGGGGAAACCACCCGGCGGCGACGCCACCGGCGGCACGACCTGGGTGCGGTTCGGGTCCGCCTGCTGTTGCTGCCAGTTCGGGACGACCTGGGTGCGTTCGCCCTCACCGCCCTGCGGCTGGTTCACCGGCGCGATGATCTGCGTCGAGTCGGCGCTGGGCTGGCCGGGCTGCTGCTGCGGCGCCTGCTGCTGTTGCGGAGCGGGCGGCTGTTGCTGCTGCTGGAACGGCTGCTGCGGCTGCTGACCGGGCTGCTGGACCTGCTGCTGGGCGGGGTCGCCGTACGCGACCGCCGAAGACAGCACCTGGTCACGGCGGAGCCGGTAATCGTCGGCGGAGAGCCGCCCAGATGCGAGCTCTTCGTCCAGATTGCGCAGCTCTTCCTGCCAGGACACCACCGGCCCCCTTTTCCGAATTTCCGGCGGGAATGCTCCCGGCCGTCGCGATACCACCACTGCGGTGACCTCGCACATTCTGCACTGCCCGGAGTCGATACGCCCTCGCGGGTCGAATCGTGATCTCCCCGCGACCTGTGCTTCTCAGTTCGACGGCAGAACGGTGTCCAACGAGGTCAGCGTCTGCTCCAGCCGGGTGTCGAGCGCTTGCGGGTCGCCGCCGAGCGGCTGCGAGACCCAAGTCGTCACGGCCATCGTCCCGGAGACGTAACCGAAGCCGCTGAGCTGGCCGTTCTTGTTCGCGCCGACGAGGGCGAGCCGATCGCCGACGCGCTGCTCGCGCAGCCCGGCGTTGATCGAGTTCCCCCGGAAGTACTTGACGATCGCGGCCGCGTCCTTCGCGTCGTTCGCCGGGATCACCAGGACGAGGTAACTGTTCGTACCCTCGTTCGAACCCTTGTAGGTGATGGACGCGACGTTCTTGGACGCGAGGAAGTCGCCCGCGGCCTTCGAGTAGAAGTTGAGCTCGACGCCCTTCGCGACCGACATCGTCGAGTTGTCCTTCGACGGTGTCCCCGGCAGCGCGGGCAGTCGGTCTTCCAACGGCGTCTGGGCACTGTCGGGCCGGCCCGACGGTGTGAGGTCGCCCGGCGGCTGGGCCATGCTCGGCTGCTCGGCGACGTTCGAGGACTGCGACGAGCCCAGCCACAGCGTCCCGCCGATGATCAACGCCAGCACGACCAGCACCCCGGCACCGATGAACAGCCAAGTCGGCTTGCGCTTCCCGACGACCGCGTAGTCCTCCGCGGGCGCGTAGTGACTCGGGCCGGGCTCGGGCGCCAGGGGCGGAAGCGGCCGGTTCAGTGCGGCGGTGGGCGATGGGTTCTTCGCGGGCGGCGCGGCACGCAGGTAGACCGTCGGATTGATGTCGGCGGGTGAAGGCGCGGTCGTCTTGTGGTCCGCGATCCGCGGGATGGCGGCCTTCTTCTCGGGCTCCCCGACGGTCGGCGGCGGCGTGTGGACCGGCTGCGTCCGTTGGTACGGCTGGGGCTGCTGGACCGTGACCGTGGACGGCTCGACCGGGCGCGCGGCGGGATTGGTGCTGTGCCACGTCCCGCCGGGGCGCCGCAGCGGCGAGGGCACCGGCGACGGCATCGTCCCGCCGGAAGCTTCCGCCAAGAGCTCGTCGCGCTTCCTGCGGTGTTCGGCGTGCCCGATACGACCCGCGGCCAGCTCGACGTCCAGCTGTCGAAGCTCGTCTTGCCAGCTCATTTAGCCCCCTGCCGCCGGGTGTGGGCAGCCAGTGTTGCATGCACCCTTATGGGTGGTTGATGTGGTCTTTCCTCATTCTTGCGTCCACTCACGACCTGGTCCAGCACTGATCTCGCGGCTGGTCAGGCGCGGCTGACCGCTCCCGGCGGTACGGTGGCGGACGTGGGTAGGACCGGGTGACGGAGATCGACGCGTGTCGCGGCGCGTTGCGCGAGCTGGCCATCGGCAGGCTCGCCGGACGTGACGTCCGCACCTCCCACTTGGTCGAGGCCGGTCTGGACGCGATCGTCGCCGGACTCGACACCCCGTCCCTCCCCTTGCTCGCCGGGCTCGAATCCACCGCCGAAGCCGCCGTCGACAAGGCGTTCGACCAGGTCGTCGACGAACTGGGCCTCGAACTGCCCGCCGATCCGACGGCCGCGCGCTGGCTGCTGATCCACGGCTGGCTCACCGCGATGGTCCAAGGACGCCTCTCGCCCGCGGCCGGCGGCGCCCTGGTCAGCGAAGTCGGCGAGCTGCTCGGGTCGCCTCAGGCGTTGCGGGGGATCACGCGCTGGTCGGCGATGCTCGAGCACTGGATCCCGACCGACCTGACCCCGAGGGACGTCTGCGAGGTACCGATCCTCGAGGAGTCGGCCGAGTTGCTCGAAGGACCTTGGCCTCCTTCACCGCGTCACCCGTAAAGCCCCGTTTTCTGTCGTACATGTGTTCTAAAATGGTCGTTGTACAGCAGGAACAGCGGCGAAAGGCAGACACGGATGGCCTACATCACCCTGCCCACGTTCGTGGGGTACAGCACGAGCTCGGGTCCCTCGCGTTCCTCGTTCGTCCGGCGTTGGCGCCGTCAGTACGAGGACCCGGCCCGGGGCGGGTTCAACTTCTACCTCCGCGCCGCGAACGCGATCCGTGCCGGGCGGATCTCCGGGCGGGATCGCGAGGCACTGCGGGCACTGGTCGAGAACGCGGACGAGCGCACGCGGCCGCACTACACCGAGATCGCCAACGGCTGGCTGCGCTACGTCGGGCGGCGTGACCTGCGGCTGGCCGAGGTCGGCCGGTCACGATGGCGGCTCGGCTCGCTCGAAGTGGGTATCAATCCGCATCTCGGCCTGCGCAAGGGCGACGGCCCCGTCTACGTGACCTGGCTCTATTTCAAGGAGGAGCCGTTGAGCCGGGACGCGGCACAGATGGTGCTGTGGCTGCTCGAACAGACCATGGACGAGCTGCGGCCGGGCGGGCGTCCGCTGGTCGTCGACGTCCGGCGATCGAAGGAGTTCGCCTTGTCGCCACGTGATCGCGACAAGGTGCGGCCGTGGGTGCGGAGTGAGGCCTCGGCCTTCATGAGTCTCTGGGAGGCGGCCGCATGATCGATCGACGGCGAGCCCGCGTTCCGTGGGCTCGCCGTTCACACACCGTCATTCTCATGGTTCCGGCGGCGGCGCAAGACACCTGATCAGGTGACAGTTTCACGGAGAATGCCCACGAGCTGGACAACTTGGTCCCCGAACACGAAGCTTTCCCAGTCTTAATCGGCCGAACCACCGAGGGTCG
The DNA here is from genome assembly GCF_001905755.1 of Amycolatopsis sp. CB00013. Taxonomy (NCBI): domain Bacteria; kingdom Bacillati; phylum Actinomycetota; class Actinomycetes; order Pseudonocardiales; family Pseudonocardiaceae; genus Amycolatopsis; species Amycolatopsis sp. CB00013. The sequence continues at coordinate 1,529,448 of NZ_LIWC01000002.1, forward strand.
CTCGTGAACAACGCTTGGGAAGCCATCTCCAGGGTCGCAGATGAGCCCGCCTGGTACTGGGTCTACGACAAGCTCGCGTTCTGGCCGAGCACCTACGCGCACGCCTGGCCGGGTTTCCGCGAACCCGCCCCGTCCGTCGCGTGGGATCTCGCGCCCGGCGGCCTCGACCGCGCCTCGGCCGAATTCCGGGTCGGCCCGTACGCCGTCGAGCAGAACGACGTCGCCCGCGTCGCCCTCTCGGCGCTGAAGGACTGCGTCGCCGAGGACGAGTGGGTCTGGGTGCTGCACTGGCAGCACCAGTCGTACCGCTTCTACCCCCATCGGCACGCCGCGCTCGACCCGTGGCCGGTCCCGGTGTTCCCGCGCACGGACTATCACATGTTCCTGGCGAACGACTTCCGCTTCGGCACGCTCGGGCACCCCTGGGAACGGACCCTGTGCGTCTACGGCGAGAAGCTCGTGCCCGCCTTCGAAAAGCACGGCGAACGGGTTTTCAAGAACGCGCTGCGGCGTAACGGGGCACCGGCCGCGATGGCGGGCTGACCACCGGCCGGCGGGCGGACCTGCCTAAACTCAGGCGGGTGTTCGAATACCACGGGTGGGTGACCATCCAAGCGAGCCCTTCCGGTGACGACGACGCCGCGCTGCTCGAGCGCATCGTCGAGCGGGTGCACCGTGCCGTCCGCGACTTCGACGACGGCGACCTGCTCGACCTCCGCTGGGCGGCCGGGGTGCCGGTGCTGCACCTGGGCGGCATGGACAAACACGGAACGGCGATCGCACCCGAGCTGGTGGACCTGTTCACCCGCGTCGGCGACCTCGCGCCCGGCTCCTACGGCCTCCTGCATGTCTGGGACGACCAGGATCCCGAGCACGACAACGAATTCAAGGTGTACCGGATGGCCCGCGGCCTGGTCACCGAGCGCGGCGACGAGCACCTGTCCCCGGTCGCGCCGACCGTGATGGACGGCTACGAGATCTGAGCGGTCTTCTTCGGCGGAAGGCCCGATCGACGAGAGATGGCCGGCTTCTCGTTCTCCAGCCCACATATGCACAAATCCGAATTACTACGGTCGTGTGACCCCACTCACCGAACCTGTAGCACTTAGTAATCGAAACGATCGACGCGCCCAAGAACCGACTCGCCAACGCGAGATACAAGGAACGTGGGGGTCCGGGGGCTCGGGCCCCCGGGAATTGTGGCGAGTACGCTGCGGCGCAGGCTTTACCTGCGCACGCGGTGCCCGCGTGCGAGCGGATGACGGGATTCGAACCCGCGACCCTCACCTTGGCAAGGTGATGCGCTACCAGCTGCGCTACATCCGCATGTCTTGCTCTGCTCCGGCACTCGTTTGAAGCAGTGGAACAACCATACACCGACCGTCTGTAGCGGTTTCGACCCACCCCTACAGGTGCTTCGGTGTCACACGTGGCGTACAAGGGGTGACGACGGCTGCATACCTCCGTATGGTGTCCCCATTCGACCGAATGGTGAGTCCTTCGGGGAGGAGGTGCCTGGCCGGATGACCGAGCAGGGCACGGTGCCGCTTCAGGCGGCCTCGGAATCCGACGAGCAGGCATTGCTCCAGCGTCTCCGTGATGGGGAGGACGCTGCCTTCGGGGAGCTTTTCGAACTTCACGCCGCCGCCGTGCGGCGGTTGGCCCGCAGTCTGGCCGCCGATCGGTCGGAGGCGGAGGACATCACCGCCGAGACCTTCTTCCGGGTGCTTCAGGCGTTGCGCCGGGGTGCCGGGCCGCGTGACTACGTCCGGGCCTATCTGCTGACGGTGGCTCGCCGCGTCTCGTGGGAGTGGCACGGCGCGCGTCGTGATGTGCCGGTGAGCGACGACGAGCTGACCTTCCGGGCCGGGGCGGGTGCGGACACGCATGCCCGGACGGCCGAGCATTCGCTGATCACGACCGCTTTCACGAGTTTGCCGGAGCGTTGGCGTTCGGTCTTGTGGCAGACCGAGGTCGAAGGCGAGCAGCCGTCGATGGTCGCGCCGCATTTCGGGTTGAGCGCGAACGCGACGGCGGCGTTGGCCCGCCGGGCGCGGCAGGGGCTGCGCGCGGCGTATCTGCAGGCGCATCTGTCGGTGAACCGCGGGCCCGATTCGTGCCGTGCGGTGGTGGAGAAGCTGGGCGGGTTCACCGCGGGCAGCGTGACCGGGGCCGAGGCTCGCCGGATCAAGACCCATCTGATCGCCTGCCAGTCCTGCCGGGCCACCCACGACGAGCTGCGTGACGTCTGTTCCTCGCTGCGGGCGCACGCCGGTGTGGTGGCGCTGCTGGTGCCGGCCGCCGCCGGGGCCCACGCGAGCGGGGCGTTGTCCGGGCTCGCCGCGTCGGTCAAGGGACTTCTGCTCGGCTCGAAGGTGAAGGTCGGCCTGGCGGTGGCGTCGACGGCCGCCGCCGGCGCGGTCGGGATCGTGGCCGGTCCGGCCGTGTTCGGCACCGACGTCACCCACACGGTGGGCCTGTCCGGGGGTGGTCTGCCGGAGCTGGCGCTGCTGCCGGCGCAGGTCGCGCCGCCCGCCCATGACCAGCCGGTGGAGATCCCGCCGCAGCGGATCGCGCAGGACCAGCTGCAGGGCAAGGGCGCCCAGCCCGCCGTGACCGGACGAGGACCCGGAGCCGAGCTCGGGGTGTCCGACCTGCCGAGCCTGCCGGGAGCAGGCACGCCGCGGAAGGAGCTGGGCGGCGGAGACGTCGTGCAGCCCCCGGGCGAACAGAATCCGACGCAGGAGGAGACCTCGCCGCGCAACGAGGTCCCGGATCCGGGCACGGGCTCCAACCAGACCACCTCGAAGCGGGACGACATCCCGCCGGAGGAATCGTTCAGGCCCACCGAAGAGTCGCTGAGCCCGACCACGACGACATCGCGGGACTCGACCGAGCAGTCGACCACGCCCGAGTCGACGACTTACCCGGAAGGGTCCTCTTCGACGGAGACCGGGACCCCCGAAAGCACGACCGGGACCCCGTCCGGCGACACGTCCGAGGACGAGCCGAGCCCGGTCAAACCGACTTCCCACTATCCGGAACCGGGTGTCGACTACCCGACGTGCCCATAACGCCCGAGCGGGCATATCGCCTTCGAACTCTCGCGAATCCGGCTCCCGTCACGGTACGGTGGAGCTCGCTCACGACGAGCGAGCGGCCGCGCGGGAGGCGACTGAATGAACCGGCTGGTGCACGGCGAGGACGGCCGTGACTGGGTGGTCCGAGCCCAGATGGAATGGCGTGCTCCCGCGACAGCGGACGATTTCGAGCACGATGTGGCGGGCAGCTACGGCCCGGGTATCGCGATGATCGCCGTGACGGCGCTGCTCGCGATCGTGCTCATCATGTGGACTCCCGCCGACGTCATGATCCCGTCGTGGGTACCGCTGGCGCTCTTGCTGATCGCGCTGTTCTTCCCGCTGCGGTGGATTCTGCGCCGTCCGTGGACCGTGGTCGCCGAGACCGAAGGCGATCTGGCCGGCGACCGGCCGTCGGAGCGCTGGGTGGGCACCATCCGCGGCATGTTCACCGTGCGCGGCGAGGTCTCGAAGATCACCAAGACCATCCAGAAGCACTCGCTGCCGGATTTCGACGGCCCGTTGCACCCGGTGGAGTAGTCGCGGCGGCCTGAACGCGCGAGACTGGGGCCATGCCCGAGTTACCCGAGGTCGAAGCGCTCGCTCACCACCTGCGTGAACACGCGGTGGGCAAGACGGTCTTCCGCGTCGACGTGTCGTCCCTCAGCGTGCTGAAGACGGCGACACCGCCGTGGACCGAGCTGCACGGCCGTGAGGTCACCGGGGCCGGCCGGTTCGGCAAACATCTGGATCTCGTCGCCGGGGATCTGCATCTGGTCGTCCACCTGGCGAGGGCGGGCTGGCTGCGCTGGTCCGACGCGTTGTCGCCGGCGCCGCTCAAACCCGGCAAGGGGCCGATCTCGCTGCGCGTCCATCTCGACGCGGCCGCCGGGCCGGGTTTCGATCTCACGGAGGCCGGCACGAAGAAGGGCCTGGCGGTCTGGATCGTGCGCGATCCGGAGAAGGAGGTCGCGAGCATCGCGCGGCTCGGGCCGGACGCGCTTTCGCTGGACCGCACGCAGCTCGAGAAGTTGTTCACTGGGCGCACCGAACGGTTGAAGACGGCGCTGACCGATCAGTCGCTGATCGCCGGGATCGGCAACGCCTACTCCGACGAGATCATGCACATGGCGAAGCTTTCCCCTTACGCCACAACCGGAAAGCTGTCCGAGGCGGCGCTCGACGGGCTTTCGGAGGCGATCCGCGAGGTGCTGACCAGCGCCGTGACGCGTTCGGTCGGCCAGTCCGCGGCCCGGCTCAAGGGCGAGAAGCGGTCCGGGCTGCGGGTGCACGCGCGCACCGGGTTGCCGTGCCCGGTCTGCGGCGACACGATCCGCGAGATCTCGTTCGCGGACAAGTCGTTCCAGTACTGCCCGACCTGCCAGACCGGCGGGAAACCCCTCGCGGACCGGCGGATGTCGCGCCTGCTGAAGTGACCCGCCACCCTCGCGTTTCGTCCTCTGAATGCGGTCAGCAGAGAGCGGCCATCACCGCGGGCATCGGCGGCTTCGGCACCCGCTGCCCGCCGTGCACGTCCGCGGCGAGGTCGTACACGTTCAGTGCCAGCACGAGCTGCTTCGAGCCGTCCTCCGTGCTCATCGAGACGCTGTAGAACCCCGGGCCCGCGCCGGTGTTGCCCCAGACCGTCTTCGCGCCACCAGCGCAGGGCAGGTTGAGCGTCTCGACGCCGGCGCCGTACGCACCCAGCTCGCTGTACGGCACCAGCCGCTTGAGTTCGGCCTGTTGCGCGGGCGCCAAAAGCCGTCCCGCCAGCAACGCGCGATGGAATGTCGCGAGGTCGTCGACGGTCGACACCATCGCGCCCGCGGTCCAGTCGTACGACGGGCTGAACACGGTCATGTCCTTCCCGCCCATGTCGTACCCGTGCAGATGCGGACCTCGCAGGAACGGTGACCACAGCGGGAAGTACGTCCGGCCGAGTTCGAGCGGATCGAGGATCCGCCGCTGGATCTCCTCGCGGACGTCGTCGCGGGTGATCTTCTCGATCACCTTGCCCAGCAACAGATATCCGGTGTTCGAGTACTCCACGCCGCGGCCCGGCGGGAACGACGGCCGGTCGGCGAGCGACCGCCGGATCACCTCCGACGGCGTGATGATGTGCGCCCGGTTCCCCTGGACGAGGTACGGGTCGAAGAAGTGCGGATCCAGCGGGTCGTGCACGCCGGACGTATGGTTCAGCAGCATGCGCACCGTGATCTTTTCCGGTTCGTAGCCCGGTCCGCGTACGACACCGGGCAGGCGCTGCTCGATCGGATCGTCGAGCGACAGCTTCCCCTCACCCGCCAGCTGCAGGACCACGGTGGCGACGAACGCCTTGGTGTTGCTGGCGATCCGGAACCGGTGGTGCGGCCCCGCGGCTTCGCGCGTGGCCTGGTTCGCGTATCCGGCGCCGAAGCGCGAGACCGCCTCACCGTTCCGGACCTGGGCGACCGCTCCCGGGAAACCCCCTTCGCCGACGAGATCGCCGACAGCCGCGCGCACCGGGTCCCCGGCCGCGGCCGCCGTCCCGCTCCCCAGCAGGACCCCCGCCAGCACCCCCGCCGCAAGCTTCCCCGATCCGCGCATTGTGTTCCTCCCCCGGAAGCGATTGCCTGCGCACAGTCTTTCCCGTGCGACGGGGAGTGACCATGGGGACAACGCCCGGGTCTTGGGTAGGGTCGGCCCCACCCTCAGTTGTCACAACTCAACGGAAAGTGGGGAGCAGGCCTTGCACCCGGTTGGTCGAGCGCAGAGCATGGACGCCGTGTCCGGGCTCGAAATCGCGCAGATCATCCCTTGGGGTGTGGCGCTGTTGCTCGCCATCCTCGTCGTCGTCCTGCTGATCAAGCTGAGGCGTCCCGCGAGCATCGTCGAGAACGCGGTGCTGCAGGCCGTCCACCGGATGTCGAAGGCGACACCGGATCTCCGCGAGGGGCTCGACGAGCAGGTCGCCGACAAGATCACCAGCCAGCTGCTGGAGATGCTCGACTGCGTCGCCGTCGGCATCACCGACAGCGAAGGCACGCTGCTGTCCTGGGACGGCGAGGCCAACGACCACTACGTCGACCTCGTCGACGCCATCGGCAACGCGATCCGCAAGCACCGCCGCGAGGTCGTCGCGCACGACAAGATGCCGTGCAACCACCGCGGCACCTGCCGGATGCGGACGGCGGTGATCGTGCCGCTGATCGTCGAGGGCGAGACCGAGGCCGCGCTGCTGGTCGTCGGGCGCACCCGAGGGCGGCTGGTGCAGATGGCCGACGCGGTCGCGCAGTTCGTCTGCACCCAGTTCGAGCTGGCGCGCCTGGACGAATCGAAGAACCAGCTGCAGCAGGCGGAGATCAAGGCGTTGCGCGCGCAGATCTCGCCGCACTTCGTCTACAACGCGCTCAACACCATCTCGTCGCTGATCCGGACGGACCCGGAGGAAGCGCGAGAGCTGCTTCAGGACTTCGCGGACTTCACGCGCTACTCGTTCCGGACGTCGGGCATGTTCACCTCGCTCGCCGAGGAACTGCGCAACATCGACCGGTACCTGACGATCGAGAACGCCCGTTTCGGCGGACGGCTCGAAGTGCGGATGAAGATCGCGCCCGAGGTGCTCTCGGTGGTCGTGCCGTTCCTGATCATCCAGCCACTGGTGGAGAACGCCGTCAAACACGGTCTCGCGTCGAAGCCGTCCGGCGGCTGCGTCACGGTGATCGCCGAGGACTACGGCGCCGAAGCGCTGATCAGCGTCGAAGACGACGGCATCGGCATGGAGCCCGCCAAACTCGCGGACCTGCGCAGCCAGCACCGCACGGGCGCGCACGTCGGCCTCGGCAACATCAACCAGCGGATGCAGCAGGTGTTCGGCCGCGACTACGCGCTCATGGTCGAAACGGCGCCCGGCGCCGGCATGAAGGTGACCCTGCGGGTGCCGAAGTTCATGCCCGGCGTGCGCCCGAACCTGCCGGACTTCTCCGCCGACAGCGCCACCGTCCCGCCTCAGGGCGGCCCGAACGAGGCCAGCGGGGTGAGCGGTTCGCGCAGCGGCGTGCTGCCGTCGTGAACGTCGGTAACCTGGCGGTATGAGCGTTGCGGACAAGCTGACCTCCCGTCTCCCGATGATCGGCGAACGGGGTGAGCGCAAGGACGTCGTCGCCGTGGTCAAGCTGCACGGGGTGATCACGCCGACCCCGTCACCCCTGGCCAGGGGGTCGATCAACCTCGCCGCCGTCGAATCGGCGCTGACCCGCGCGTTCGCCCACGAGCGGCTGAAGGCCGTCGCGCTGCAGATCAACTCCCCGGGCGGCGCGCCGACGCAGTCCGGCCTGGTCGCCGAGCGGATCCGCCAGCTCGCCGACGAGAAGAAGGTGCCCGTCCTGGCCTTCGCCGAGGACGTCGCCGCGTCCGGTGGTTACTGGCTGGCCTGCGCGGCCGACGAGATCTACGCGCACCGGACGTCGATGGTCGGCTCCATCGGCGTGATCAGCGGCGGGTTCGGGTTCACCGGCCTGCTGGAGCGGTTCGGCATCGAGCGGCGGCTGCACACCGCGGGGGCGAACAAGTCCCGGCTCGACCCGTTCAGCCCGGAGAAGCCGGAAGACGTCGAGTGGCTGAAGAAGATGCACGGCCAGCTCCACGAACTGTTCGTCGACTGGGTCACCGAGCGCCGGGGCGACCGGCTTTCCGGCTCCGACGACCTCTTCAACGGCGACGTCTGGCTGGGTGCCCGCGCGGTCGAACTCGGCCTGATCGACGGCGTCGGCAGCCTCCGCCAGGTGATCACCGAGCGGTACCCGGACGCCGAGATCTCGGTCGCCGAACCGAAGAAGCCGCTGCTGGCGCGGCTCGGCATCGGCGCTCCCGCCGCGGCGAGCGCGTTGCTGGACGCCGTGCAGTCCAAGGCCGCCTGGAGCCGCTTCGGCCTCTGACCCGCGTGCAATGAAAGGTCCTTTCCTTGCGAAATTTGCGAGGAAAGGACCTTTCCTTGCGTCCGGGGGCGGCGGGGATTCACCCGAACGGTGGTAGGCGTAAGTGGTTCAGACCAGGTCTCATATCGGACATACCGCTTTGTTGTGAACGGCAACAAACCTCGACAGCGTTGACGAGGAGGTCCGATGTCCGTTAATCGTTCCCGAACGAGCCGCTGGAAGGTCGCACTGGCAGGCGCGGCCTTGCTCTTGGTGCCGCTGGCCTTGCCCGCGACCGCCGCCGTCCCGCCGCCCCCGGCAGGCTGGACCACCGTGTTCACCGACGACTTCACCGGCGCCGCGGGTTCGCTCCCGTCGAGCGCGAACTGGATCGTCGACACCGGCCACGCGTACCCCGGCGGCCCGGCGAACTGGGGCACCGGCGAGATCCAGAACTACACGGCGAACCCCGCCAACCTGGCCCAGGACGGTTCCGGGAACCTGCGGATCACGCCATTGCGCGACGGCGCGGGCAACTGGACCTCGGCGCGGATCGAAACGCAGCGCACGAACTTCAAACCGCCCGCGGGCGGCGCGCTGCGGATCGAAGGCCGCATCCAGATGCCGAACGTCACCGGCGCCGCGGCACTCGGCTACTGGCCCGCGTTCTGGGCGCTGGGCTCGCCGTATCGCGGCAACTACTGGAACTGGCCCGCCGTCGGCGAGTTCGACATCATGGAGAACGTCAACGGGATCAACACGGTCTGGGGCGTGCTGCACTGCGGCGTCAACCCCGGCGGCCCGTGCAACGAGACCACCGGCCTGGTCGGCAGCCGCACGTGTCCCGGCGCGAGCTGTCAGAGCGCGTTCCACACCTACACCTTCGAATGGGACACGAGCGTCAGCCCCAACGTGTTCCGCTGGCTGGTGGACGGGCAGCAGTTCCACTCGGTCGACCAGAACCAGGTCGACGCCACGACCTGGGCCAACATGACGAACCACGCGGGCTACTTCGTGCTGCTGAACGTCGCGATCGGCGGCGCGTTCCCGAACAACAACTCCGGCACCACGACACCGGGGCCGGGGATCGTGCCGGGGCATCCGATGCTCGTCGACTACGTCACCGTCCTGACCCGCGGCGGCGGCACGGAAAACCCGGGCGGCGGCAGCGCGTACGGCACGATCCAGGCGGAGTCGTACGGCCAGGCGGCGGGCATCGCCAAACAGGCCACATCGGATTCCGGTGGTGGTCAGAGCATCGGCCCGGCGGGCAATGGTGACTGGGCGTCGTATCCGAACGTCGACTTCGGGACGCAGACCGGCAGACAGTTCCAGGCGCGCGTCGCGTCCGGAGCGGCGAGCGGCGTGAGCGGACTCGTCGAAGTCCGGCTCGACAGCCGGTCCAACCCGCCCGTCGGCAGCTTCGCCGTCGCGAACACCGGCGGCTGGCAGAGCTGGCGGACCATCCCGGCGAACATCAGTGGTGTCACCGGGAAACACGACGTCCACCTGACCTTCACCAGCGGCCAGCCTGCCGATTTCGTGAGCGTCAACTGGTTCACCTTCACTCCGTGAAGGGATAGATGTGGCACGGCGAGGCGGTTCGTGTCACCGGAAAAGATGACGGCACCGGCCACCCCGGGCGCGGGGGTGCCGGTGCCGTCCTTTCGTTCGACTTTCGTGAAGCGGGCTGGACAAGGAACCCTGCAATGGGCAGGATGCGTCTCACTGTGAGTGCTCACGATGACACCCGGAAGCTCATTGTCCTGGCGGTGGACGATGAGCCCAAAGGGCTAGACGAACTCGTCCACTGTCTCCGGAACAGCCCGCACGTCGCCCTGGTCTACCCGGCGATCGACGCTTCGGAGGCGCTGCGCCTGCTGTCCGCGGACGATCCGAGGCTGGCCGATCGCAAGGCCCGCGGTCTGCCGATCGTGGACGCGGTGTTCGCCGACATCGACATGCCCGGTCTGTCCGGGATGGAGATGTCCCGGGTGTTCGCCGCGCTGCGCCCGTCGCCCGCGCTGGTCTTCGTGACAGGACACGCGGAAGAGGCGGTCAACGCCTTCGACCTCGGCGCGCTCGACTACGTGCTCAAGCCGTACCAACAGGATCGTCTCGACCGCGCGATCACCCGCGTGATCGACAAACTCGCCGCCAACGCCGCGCCGCAGTTCGGCGCGGAAGGCGGTCTCGGGCAGGTCAAGAACGACGACGAGGTCATCCCCGTCGAACTGGCCGGCACCACCAAGCTCATCCCGCGGTCTTCGGTCCGCTGGGTCGAGGCGCAGGGCGACTACGCCCGGCTGTTCACCAACGACGGCAGCCATCTGGTCCGCATCCCGCTCGCCCAGCTCGAAGAACGCTGGGAGAAGGCGGGTTTCGTCCGCATCCACCGGTCGTTCCTGGTCTCGCTGCCGCTGATCACCGAACTGCGTATGGGCCAGGGTGGCTACCAGGTCGTGATCGGTAACGAGGAGAAGGTGCTGCCGGTGAGCCGCCGCCACACGCGCGCCCTCAAGGACAGGCTGGTCGGCGCCAACCGGTCGTCGTGACCGACGACTACTACCGCCGGGTCAACGGCGTCCGAGAGCCGGACCCGACGCTGGGCAAGCGCAGGAAACCGGCGCAACCCGAGGGCGCCGCCGTCGAGCCCGTGCCGGGCGCGCCGTCCGGTCCGAAGCACGAACAGGCCAAACCCGAACATCACGCGAAACCCAAGCGGCAGCGGGTGATCCTCGCCGATCCGCGGCAGGCCACCAGCACCCTGCGGGCCAGGGTCGAGCTCGAAGAACAGACCAGCTGGGGCAAGCTCCTGGTCAAGGATCTGGTGAAAATCCAGCTGCGGACGGCCTCCTGGCTGGCGCTGCTGGTGATGGTCACGCTGTGTTCGCTTCCGGTGCTCTTCTACCTGATCCCGTCCTTCGGACGAGTGGTCGTCGTGGGCATTCCGTTGCCCTGGTTGATCCTCGGCGTGGCCCCTTTCCCGTTCCTGTTCGGGATCGGCCTCTGGTACAACCGGCTCGCCGAACGTCATGAACGCGACTTCGTCGACATGATCGAGAACTGATTGCGGAGCTGCACATAGAGGAGGACCCATGATCGCGCGCCCTCTTGTGGCCGAAGGCCACGGAAACGCGGTGGCAGGGCGCCTTGATGCCTCCGTGACCGACCTGCTCTCGCCGCGCCCTGGCAGCGCGTTTCCGTCAGCGCGCGATTAAATGACACCGTGCAGCTGAACTCTTGGGCCATCGCCGGCATCGTGCTGGTGGCGGTCCTGACCTTCTATCTGGGACACCGCTCCTCGCGGTCTGCCGTCAGCACGCACGATTTCCTCGTCGCCCGCCGCACCGTGCGCTCCCGCCGCAACGCCGCCGCGATCTCCGGTGAGTACCTGTCCGCCGCGTCGTTCATGGGCGTCGCCGGCATCGTGCTCAAGGACGGCGCCGACGCGCTGTGGTTCCCGATCGGTTTCACCGCGGGCTATCTCGCGCTGATGCTGTTCGTCGCCGCGCCACTGCGGCGGTCCGGCGCGTACACGCTGCCGGACTTCGTCGAGATGCGGCTGGGTTCGACGATGCTGCGCCGCGTCTCGACGGCGTTCGTCGTGTTCATCGGGATCCTCTACATGGTCCCGCAGTTGCAGGGCGCGGGCCTGACGCTGGCGACCATCCTGCCCGTGCCCGCGTGGGCCGGCGCGATCCTGGTGACCTGTGTGGTCGGGTTCAACGTGATCGCGGGCGGGATGCGCGCGATCACCGTCGTCCAGGCCTTCCAGTACTGGCTGAAACTGTTCGCCATCGCGGTCCCCACGTTCATCCTGTGCATCGTGTTCCTCGGCGCCGGACCGCCGGGCAGCGCGCGCCCGCTCGGGCAGCCCGCCCCGCCGACCTTCCCCGAGAACACCACGGTTTCGGTGCAGGCCGACGTCACGCTGAAGGTCACCTCGGTGACCGTGCTCGAGGCCTACGGCCAGGTGGAAGGCGCGCGCGCCAACGGTTTCGCGGTGTGGGCGCCGGAGGCCGCGCACAAGGTCGCCAAGGGCACGACGCTGAAGTTCACCGCGGGCACCCCGGTGCCGGTGGTCAGCGACGCGCCGACGTCCAATGGCGACTGGCTCCGGCCCGGTTCCGGCAGTCTCACCGATCTGCTGCAGGTCTATTCGCTGATCCTCGCGACGTTCCTCGGCACCATGGGCCTGCCGCACGTCCTGGTCCGCTTCTACACCAACCCCGACGGCAAGGCCGCGCGCCGCACGACGGTGCACGTCCTGCTGCTGCTCGGCCTGTTCTATCTGTTCCCGACGCTGCTGGGCGCACTGTCGCGGATGTACGTCCCGGAACTGCTGGTGACCGGGAAGACCGACGCCGCCGTCCTGCTGCTGCCGTCCGCGGTCCTGCCGGGACTCTGGGGGCAGATCCTGGGCGCGGTGACCGCGGCCGGCGCGTTCGCGGCGTTCCTGTCGAGCTCGTCCGGGCTGCTGGTGAGTGTCGCCGGGGTCGTGTCCACCGACGTCCTTCCCGGCCGCGTCCGCGATTTCCGGGTGGCGACGGCGATCGTGGCGCTGATCCCGTTCGCGCTGGCGGTGCTGCTGCCGTCGGAGGATCTGTCGCTTTCGGTCGGGATGTCGTTCGCGCTGGCCGCGTCGACCTTCAGCCCGCTGCTGCTGCTCGGGGTCTGGTGGCGCAAGCTCAGCTGGCCCGGTGCGCTGGCCGGGATGCTCGTCGGCGGCGGACTCGTGCTGTCCGCGCTGGTGGTCAACATCGTCAGCAAGTACACCGGCGGCTGGGCGCCGTGGTTCTCGAACCAGCCCGCGCTGATCACCGTCCCGGCCGCCTTCCTGACCACCTACGTGGTGAGCCGCGCGACCGGATACGGGCGGCCGGACGACGTCCACGGCGTGATGCTGCGGCTGCACGCGCCCGATCCGCTCGGCTTCATGCGGGACCGTGCGGTCGCCCGGTTCGGGCAGGCCGAAGAGAAGACCCGGACCACCGGAAAAGGCCGTCACCGGAAGTAAATCACTCTTTCGAGTCGCGACCCTCTACGCAGAGTCGTACCGTTCACTCAAATGGATTGCTCCTCTCGCGCCCTATGAGGGGCATGATCTTTCGTGACAACGAAGTCATGGAATGGTCGCGGCAGGTGGGAGGTCCGACATGAGCGAGACCGATCAAGACCTGGGTTCCGAACCGGAATCCGACTGGGAAAAGGTCCAGGCGAGTCCGGAATTCACCGAGCTGCGACGACGGCTGCGGGTATTCGTTTTCCCGGTGTCGGCCCTGTTCCTCCTCTGGTATCTGCTGTACGTGCTCCTCGCCGACTACGCGACCGAGTTCATGAGCACCAAACTCTTCGGCAACATCACCGTCGGTCTGGTCTTCGGCCTGCTGCAGTTCGTGTCCACCTTCGTGATCACCGGCCTTTATGTCCGGTACGCGAACCGGAAGCTCGATCCGCTCGCGGACAAGATCCGGCACGAGGTCGAAGGGACCGAACGGTGAATACGCTGGCAGCGGGCGTACAGGGCAGCAGCCCGGCGCTCAACATCACCATTTTCGCGATCTTCGTGGCGATCACGCTGGTGATCGTTTTCCGGGCGAGCCGGAATACGAAGACAGCGTCCGACTACTACGCCGCCGGCCGCGCGTTCACCGGTCCGCAGAACGGGATCGCGATCTCGGGCGACTATCTTTCCGCGGCATCGTTCCTGGGTATCGCCGGTGCGATCGCGATCAACGGTTACGACGGTTTCCTCTACTCGATCGGATTCCTCGTCGCGTGGCTGGTGGCATTGCTGCTGGTCGCGGAACTGCTGCGCAACACCGGCAAGTTCACCATGGGCGACGTGCTCGCGTTCCGGATGAAGCAGCGCCCGGTCCGCGCGGCGGCCGCGATCTCCACGCTCGCCGTCTCGTTCTTCTACCTGCTCGCGCAGATGGCGGGTGCGGGCGGTCTGGTGAACCTGCTGCTCGGTATCGAGGGGAACCTCGGCCAGGACCTGGTGATCGCCGTCGTCGGCGTGATCATGATCCTGTACGTGCTGATCGGCGGGATGAAGGGCACCACCTGGGTCCAGATCATCAAGGCCGTCCTGCTCATCGCGGGCGCGTTCGCGATGACGTTGTGGGTGCTCGGGAAGTACGGCTTCAACCTCTCCAGCCTGTTCCAGGCCGCCGTCGACAAGGGCGGCCGGACCGGGGAGGCGCTGCTCGGCCCGGGCAAGCAGTACGGCAAGACCGGCACGACGAAACTCGACTTCCTGTCCTTGGGCATCGCGCTGGTGCTCGGCACCGCGGGGCTGCCGCACGTGCTCATGCGCTTCTACACGGTGCCGACCGCGAAGGACGCTCGCCGTTCGGTGGTGTGGGCGATCGCCCTGATCGGCATCTTCTACCTGTTCACGCTGGTGCTCGGCTACGGCGCGGGCGCGCTCGTCGGCCCGGACGTGATCGCGAAGGCGCCGGGCACGACCAACTCGGCGGCACCGCTGCTGGCACTCGAACTCGGCGGCCCCGTCCTGCTCGGGTTCATCGCGGCGGTGGCGTTCGCGACGATCCTCGCCGTGGTCGCGGGACTGACGATCACCGCGTCGGCGTCGTTCGCGCACGACGTCTACGCCAACGTGATCAAGAAGGGGAAGACCGATCCCGACAGCGAGGTCCGCGTCGCGCGGATCACCGCGCTGGTGATCGGGGCGGTCGCGATCGTCGGCGGGATCCTCGCGAAGAACCAGAACGTGGCGTTCCTCGTGGCGCTCGCGTTCGCGGTGGCGGCGTCGGCGAACCTGCCGACGATCCTCTACTCGCTGTTCTGGAAGCGGTTCAACACCCAAGGCGCGTTGTGGAGCATCTACGGCGGCCTCGCGGTCTGTGTGCTGCTGATCGTGTTCTCGCCGGCGGTGTCGGGCAAACCCGTCGACCCGAAGACGGGCAAGAGTGCCTCGATGATCCAAGGCGTCGACTTCCATTGGTTCCCGCTGGACAACCCGGGCATCGTCTCGATCCCGGTCGCGTTCTTCCTCGGCTGGCTCGGCACCGTGCTGTCCAAGGACCACAACCAGAAGAAGTACGCCGAAATGGAGGTTCGCTCGCTCACCGGCGCCGGGGCGGAAAAAGCCGTCAAGCATTGAGTTGTTCTTCACGCGCGCGCAACGGGACGGGATGCGAGGATGGCAGGGTGGTGAGCCCTGCTGACATCCCGACCGTCGCCGTCCGTGATCTGCCGAAGGACGGCGTCGCGCTGCTCGACGTCCGCGAGGACGACGAGTGGGCCGCCGGGCACGCTCCCGGCGCCAAGCACATCCCGATGGGTGAACTGCCCGCGCGGGTCGGCGAACTCGACGACCTGCCCGACGACCAGCCGGTCTACGTGATCTGCCGCAGCGGCGGCCGGTCCGCGCGCGCCGCCGCGTGGCTCAACGCGAGCGGCTGGGACGCGGTGAACGTCGCCGGCGGGATGGGCTCCTGGAAGCAGGAGGGGCGCCCGATGGTCGGCGACCATCCCGGCGTCGAGCCCGAAGTGCTGTAACCGTGCAGCCAGGCCACTACCCACCGAGGGCGCCACTGTCGCCGATGCCGCCCGTGCGCCCCGCGCCGATGCGGCAGCCGGTGCGCCATCGCGTCCGCTGGGTCGCTTCGCCGCCGCCCGGCGCGCTGCCGCAGCGTCGCAAGCCCGTGGCCGAGCGCTACTCCGGCCCGCCGTCCTACCCGGTCCCGCCGAGGTGGGGCTTCCCGAATCTGGTCTGGCGCCGTCCGACCGCCGTTCCCGGGACGGCGTCCGGCGAGGTCACGGCGGGGGAGCGGCTGCGGGTGATCACGCGCAGCCTGCTGCCGGTGCTGTGGACCTTCGCCGCCCTTGCCGTCATCGCCTCGGCCGCGGAGATCTGGCGCTACGTCCTGCTGGTACAGAGCCGCGACTCCGCGCTGTCGACGTCCGTCGTCTCGGTCTCCGACACCTTCGTGATCACGGCCGGCCTGCTCACGACGATCCTTTCGCTGCTGCCGGCCGGGCTCACCGTGTGGTGGCTGCTCGTGGCCAGGCACGCCGCCGCGGACGTCTCCGGCGAGGCGCCGCCCAGGCGGCAACGGCATGTGCTGGCGTTCGTGCTGGTGCCGGTGGTGAACCTGATCATGGTGCTGCCGGTCGTCGCGGAACTCGAACACGCCGTCCTGCGGCGGACGCGGGAAACCCGGCCGAAGCCGTCGCGGCTCGTGCTGGTCTGGTGGGGCGTCTGGGCCCTCAATTGGGTGCTGCTCGCGATGGTCATCGTCTGGCGGTTCCGTGACGGCGTGCAGGCGCTGGCCGACGGCGTCGTGCTGGTCGCGCTGACCGACCTGACCGCGGCCGGTCTGGCGGTGGTGACCGCGCTGCTCGTGAAGCGCATGTCCGGGCTGCTCGCTCCTGTCGAGGAGAAGCGCCTTCGGCTGCTTCGCGTGCTGAAGGTGGATGGGGTTCCGGAGCCGGAGCGGCGCGAACGTCCCGCTTCCTCCGTGCGCTGACGCAACTTTTTCACTAAACGTTGAATGCGGATTCGCGCACTCCGCTGACGAGGGATCAGTCTGTAACATGGCGGTATGAGCGAGCAGCGGAAGTGCGACCTGCCTGCCGGGGAGACCGGCCGGGTGCGGTCTGCTGCGAGCGGTCTTTACAAGTCGTCCGCCGCCAGGGCGAAGAAGGTGAAACAGCCTGTGACAGGGCGAGTTTCGCCTGGCGTGAAAACGGGGCTCACCGGGCATGGGATCCGTCGGCCTGAGCCGGCCCCGGACGAGCCGTCGAAGCCGTATTCCTTACCGTCCTTCTTGGGCATGTTCGATCTGCCAGCCGACGCGTCCGAGACGGTGAAGGCCGTGGTACGCGGCCGGGACGTCGCCTGAGTTCGCGACGGGAACAAGCGAAGATCGATGGCGCGTCCGATCGTGGTGGACGCTGGTCCGCTCATCGCCATGGCCAGCCGGAAAGATGATCACCATCAGGCGGTGGTCGAGTGGCTCGCGACCGCGGCCACCCGTGATTTGCTGGTGCCGTCGCTCGTACTGACCGAGGTGTGTCACTACATCGAGAAGTATCTGGGTGGCGAAGCCGAGGCGGCGTTCATCGAAGGACTCATACGCTCGCCTCAGTTCGCGATCTATCACCCCATGGACGACGATTTCCGGCGGATGGCCGTGCTGATGCGCCAGTACTCGGATTGGCCGCTCGGCCTGGCGGACGCGGCCGTCGTGGCCACGGCCGAACGGATGAAGACGGTCGAGGTGGCCACTGTGGATCGCCGGCACTTCGAGCACATCAAGCCGGTGCATGTTTCGCACTTCACGCTCTATCCCTGACCTGGGAAAAGAGAGCAAGGGACCTTTGCTACCACTCGCCGGGGCCGGGTGAGCTCCCCGCGCTGGTGGTCTCGGCGTGGGTGAAGGGGACTTTCACCGCATGCGACGCGGGTAAAGCGTCCTTCACCTCACGGCCCGCCCCAGGCGCGACGCGAACGTCCGGCGCAGGTCCCTAACCCGTGGTCACTCGGAGCGAGCGCAGGCCCCGGATCACGAACTCCGGCCGCCGCTCCGGGGTCTCGGCGAGCTCCAGGCCCGGCAGCTTCGAGGCAAGGGAGGACAGCGCGGCCGCGATCTCCACCCGCGCGAGCGGGGCGCCGACGCAGTAGTGGATGCCCATGCCGAAGCCGAGGTGCGCGTTCGGCGTGCGGCCGATGTCGAGTGTGTCCGGCCGGTCGAAGACCTTCGGGTCCCGCGCGGCGGCGCCGAGGAGCGCGCCGATCTTCTCGCCCTCGGCGACCCGGAACCCGGCGATCTCGATGTCGGTGGTCGCCGTCCGCTCGAAAAGCTGCAGCGGCGCGTCGAAGCGGATCAGCTCCTCGACGCACGGGTCCAGGAGCTCCGGCGAGGCCAGCAGCCGCTCCCACTGGTCGCGGTGGGTCAGCAGCGCGTTGACGCCGTTCCCGATGACGTTCACGGTCGCCTCGTGCCCGGCCATCAGGAGCAGGACCGCGGTCGCGACCAGTTCGTCTTCGGTGAGCTCACTGCGCAGAAGGTCGCTGACGATGTCTTCGCCGGGGGAGTTCGCGCGCTGCTTCGCGACGTCACGCAGGTAGTCGACGAACTCCGCGGCCGCGGCTTCGGCGGCGTCGCGCTTGTCCTCGGCGAGCCCGTACTCGTACATCTTCACGATGTGGTTCGACCAGGTGACCATGCTCGGTCCCTTGTCGACCGGGACGCCGAGCAGTTCCGCGATGACCGCGACCGGCAGCGGCTGCGCGAGGTGCGCCAGCAAGTCGGCCGAGCCGGTTTCGGCGATCTCGGCGGCGAGGCCGTCGACCATGCCGTCCGCGAGTTCGGCGACCATCGGCCGCAGCCGCTGGACGTGCCCGCGCCCGAACGCGCCCGCGATCACCCGCCGTAGCCGCGTGTGGGCAGGCGGCTCGTTCTCCAGCAGCGAGTTGCGGTGCAGGAGGTTGAACGACGCGAACCGCTCCACCGGCAGCGCGTCCTGCCAGATCCGGCCCAGCCCGCGATGCCGCAGGACGGCGGCCGACGCCGCGTGCGACACCGCCACGGCGATGCCGAGACCGTCGTGCCGGTGGACTTCGCCGCGTTCGCGGAGGTCGGCGAAGGACGGGTACGGATTCGCGAGGAAGGCCGGGTCGGCGAGGTCGAACACCCGCCGACTGTAACCCGGCCGGGCGCCGCGCCGGGGTGGCCGCCCCGGCGCGGCAGGGAGCTACAGATGCAGCCAAAGTCCCAGGTGCAGGTGCAGCCCGTGATGGTGATGCCCGTGGTGATGGCCGACGCACAGCAGCAGGCAATGTCGCGCCTGGTCGGCTCTGTCGGACTGCGGCGCGGCCGAAGCCGTGCCCACCGCGGGCCCGGCCAGCATCAGACCGAGTGCCACGGGAAACGCGGCCAACGCGGCCCGGCGCTTCGAGGTGCTCATCTGTGATCCCTTTCTCCGCACTACGGCACCGGATGGCGCCGTGATCGAGTATTCGGTGCGGTACGGGCAAAACGGCAGGCTGATCACCCGCGATTAGATCGTCCGGATGATGACAACCGTTTTCAGTCACGTTTGCGTGGTACCCGGATGGCCGCTGAAACCCGCCGATCCGGTCGATCCGGTGGCCCGCCGGGTGTCGTCCGCGCCGTCTTCGTCACCAACCCCGGGGGCCTTACGAGGCGTGCGCCTTCCCGCGATAGCGTTTCGAACCGAGCTTTGAGGAGGCTGACGTGGGCAAGGGTTCGCGCAAGAAGGGTCCCAAGACGACCTCGGACCGCAAGCCGAAGGTGCGCGACGTCTTCGTCGGCCAGCCCTTCGAGGGGCTCGCGGCGGAGACCGAGCTGATCGCGCTGCGCGAGTTCGTCCCGTCGGCGACGGCGGCGCTCACGCTGGGCTCCGGCGAGAAGGTCACCCTCGGCACGGTGCTGCCGATGGCGGCGGCCGCGTTCGTCCGGTCCGACGGCGAGCGCTACATCGGGATGCAGGTGCAGACCCGCTCCTCGGACATCAGCCGCGACCTCGGCCGCGCGCTCCAGTGGGTGCTGGAGGCCAAGGAGGGTGACGTGCTGTCCGTGCCGGACACCACGACGCCGCCCACCGCCGACGAGAAGGCCCGCCTGCAGGACCTGCTCGACACCGACGTCGAACTCGACGTCACGCTCTACAACGACTTCGCCTGGTG
The DNA here is from genome assembly GCF_001905755.1 of Amycolatopsis sp. CB00013. Classification (NCBI taxonomy): domain Bacteria; kingdom Bacillati; phylum Actinomycetota; class Actinomycetes; order Pseudonocardiales; family Pseudonocardiaceae; genus Amycolatopsis; species Amycolatopsis sp. CB00013. Next base: position 1,549,109 of record NZ_LIWC01000002.1, read on the forward strand.
GCTGCCCGAGGACGCCGACGCGAGTGGAGACGTCGCGCTGTCCCTCGAGCGCGCGAACGCGGCGATCATGCCGACCGAACGCCTCGGCGCTGGCGCGTACTGGGTGCTCGCCGGGGAGAAGGCGCACCTGCGCTGGGTCCGCCCCGAGCCGGAGAACCTGCTGCTGCAAGCGCTTGCGCGACTGTCCGCCGCCGGTGAACTGGGCCTCGGCGAGGGCTCCCGCTACGCCGGTTCGTTCCGCGCGCACGGGCTGCTCGTCCCGGTGTGGGACCTCGACCCCGAGGCCCACGCCCGCGAGTGGGCCGACGCGAAGGACCAGCTCGGCACCCGGCTCGAGGCGGCGCTGAAGTCCCTTGACACCGAGCCGCTCAACGCGGCCGAGCGCCGCTCGCGTGACGGCCTCATCGGCCGCCAGCTCACCATCCGCTGATCCCCTTCCCGCGCATTTAGTCCTCTGGATGCGGAGCCCGCATCCAGAGGACTAAATGCGCGAGGATGGGCGCGTGATCCTCCATATCTGCGCCAAGGACGAGTGGGCGGCGGTGCCCGAAGGCGGCGTCTACACCGCCGCGTCGCTCGAATCCGACGGCTTCATCCACTGCTCGGACCCCGGAACGGCGCATATCCCGGCCAACGCCGTGTTCCCCGGCCGCACCGATCTGGTGCTGCTGGAGATCGACCCGGCGCTCGTCGGCGCGCCCGTCGTCTGGGAGGACGGGGACCCGCCGCATCCGGCCGGTATCCAGTTCCCCCACGTGTACGGACCGATACCCCGTAACGCCGTGGTGGCCGTTCACGAATTCCCTGTTCAGGGGGACGGTTCGTTCAGAATTCCCGAGTCCGTGTCGAAACGTTGAGGCGGGCAACTCCTCGGCGGGACGAGCGTCTCTCGAACTGGTTCGCGGCTGAAGACAACCTGTGGGGGCGGTCATGCGTTTCGGGAGAGGTGAGCCAGGCAGACCTGGCCAGGTGACCCCGGGAGGAGGCGATACGGTGACCGCTGCCGCGACGGTCATACCGGGGACGGACGTCTGGGGGGCCGGCGAGAGCCGGAACAGTGCCGTGTCGGGTGAGCTCACCGACTTCGGCGACTTCGTGCGGGCCAGCCTTCCGGGGCTGCTGAGGTACGGGCACGCCCTCACCGGGAACCCGCACGACGCCGCCGACCTGGTCCAGACCGTGCTGGAGAAGATCGGCTCCCGCTGGTCGTACGTCCAGCACAAGACCGGCGACCCGATGGCCTACATCCGCCGTTCGATGGCCAACGCGCATATCAGCCGCTGGCGCCGGACCAAACGCGAGAGCCTCGTCGCCGACCTGCCGGACGTCCAGCCGTACAGTCCGGCCGATCCGTTCGAGCACGAGCCGCTGTGGCAGGCGTTACGCGCGTTGCCGCCGAGGCAACGCGCGGTGATGGTCCTGCGTTACTACGAAGGGCTGTCCGAGGCGGAGATCGCGGATTCGCTCGGGGTCAGCCAGGGCACCGTCAAAAGCCAGGCGAGCAAGGCGATCGCGTCGCTGCGGACGAAGCTCGCGTTGTTAGAGCCCAAGGACGAAGGGAGGGAAGCGGGATGAACATGTCCGACGAGGACGTGAGGCAGCAGCTGCGCGAACTGTTTTCGGACGAGCGGCTGGGCGCGGGGTCCACGCTGAATCCCGAGGCGATCGTCGCGGGCGCCCGCCGTCGCCGTCGCCGCCGTCAGCTGATGCAGACGACGAGCGGGATGGCCGCCGCGGTGGTCCTGCTGGGCGGTGGGCTCACCGTCTTCACGATCCACGACAAGGACAACGGCGCGGCCTTCCCCGGTGGCGACCAGCTCACCATGGGCGCGGCGTCGTCGAGCCTGGCGCAGCCGGGGCCGGGGAGTTCGGCGCCGGCGGCTTCCGCGCCGGTGGAACAGCCGAACCCGACGACCGCGCCACCGCACTCGACCGCCTCGGACGGGCCGGTCAAACCGCCGAAGAGCACCGCCGCCACGAAGCCGCCTACGCAGCGCAAGGTGACCTCTGGTTCGTTGCTGACCTCCGCCGGCTTCGGCAAGCTCCGGCTCGGGATGAGCGAGTCCGAGGCGGAAGCCACCGCCGGTCCGCTGCGGGCGAAAGAGGTCCGGGGCACCTGCACCTACGGCCACGCGGACGAGGGGGCCGCCGTTCCGGTGTCGACGTCGGTGTCGCTGACCGAGGGCGACGGGATCACCGTCATCAACCCGACGGGCACGGTGCACACGCCGGAGGGGATCGGCGTCGGCTCGACCGAGGCGGATATCCTCGCCGCCTATCCCGGCAGTACCAAGGACGGCAGTTCCTACGTCGCGCCGGTGAGCGCGGTGAGCGCGTACCGGATCTCCGTGTCCGATGACGGGTCGGCCGTCAGCATCCTGCTGACCAGCATCAACCAGAACTGTCAGTTCAGCTGACGCACGAAGAAAACCCGGGCTTCTCCAAGGGGGAGAGCCCGGGTTTTCCTCGTGGTGGGAGCGTTGGTCAGAGCGCGCCGCCGGCGACCGGGGGCATCCCCGCGTCGGCGCCGCCGTCACCGACGGACTCGCGGTGCAGGTGGTTCTCCACCTCGAACAGATTGCCGTCGGCACGTTTGACGATGTTGAGCAGCGTGGACATCTGGGAGATCTCCTCGACCTGCTCCTTGAGGAACCACTGCGTGAACTGCTCGCCGATGTAGTCCTCTTCGGCGCGCGCGGCCTTGGCCAGCTGCTGGATGTCGGTCGCGACGTCCTTCTCCTGCTGCAGCGCGAGCTCGATGAGCTCACGGACGTCGGAGAAGTCGTTGCGCACGTCGCCGGTGCCGGGGATCTCCACGTGGTGGTCGGTGTCCAGCATGTACTGGACCAGCGCCATCGCGTGGTTCCGCTCCTCGACGGACTGCTTGTAGAAGTGCTTCGCGAGCTGCGGCAGGTCCTCGGCGTCGAACCAGACCGCCAGCGCGATGTACTGCTGGGAGGCGTTGAACTCGTTGTGGATCTGCGCCTGCAGCAGTTCGTAGAACTTCGAGCGCGGTTGCTTCTTGGTGAGGGCCATGTGTTCGACGATACGTCATGTCCCTATTCGATTTCCACTTTTCTCTGGTGATGTCCCCCCTATTAGGTTACCATTACCGACAATAGGCCCGCCTCAATTAAGTAAGCCTTCCCTAATCAATCGAAATCAATTAGGGAAGGCTTACTTTATTTCTGTTTCAGATGCTTTCGCGCCGGATCGGGCACGACATGCAGCGCGGGCCGCCGCGGCCGGAGCCCAGTTCGGAGCCCGTGATGGCCAGGACCTCGATCCCGGCTTCCTCCAGGCGCGCGTTGGTTTCCACATTACGTTCGTACCCGATGACCACGCCGGGCGCGAGGGCGAGGGTGTTGTTCCCGTCGTCCCATTGCTCGCGTTCGGCGGTGACCGGATCGAGGCCGGTGTCGATGACGCGAAGCCGTTCGATTCCCATTGCTTCGGCGGCCGCGGTGAGGAATGGGGCCGGGCCTTCCACCTTCACGGAACCGTCGTCGGTCGGCCGCATCGTGAATGCGGTCAGTGAATCACGGGAAAGCGGATACATGACGACGGCGTCGGCCGCGACCATCGTGCAGACGGTGTCCAGATGCATGGTCGCGCGGGTCTGCTGGATCGGGACGGCGAGCACGGTGTGCGCGATCCCGTCGGCGAACACCGACCGGGCCAGCGACTCGGCACCCGCCGCGGTCGTCCGCTCGCCGACGCCGATGGCGAGGACGCCCGGCGAAAGCAGCATGACGTCGCCGCCTTCGATCGGCGCCGAATGCGCGCCGTACGCGCGGGCGGCGTGGCGGAACCACGGGTGGTAGGCGTAGATGAGGTCCAGCACCGCGGTTTCGCGGACGCGCGCGGGCATGGTGAGCGAGGAGACCGCGACGCGGTCGCCGATCCACGCCGACGAGTCACGGGTGAACAGCAGGTTCGGCAGCGGATCGACGGCGAAGTCGTTCGGGTGGTTCATCAGCCGGACCAGGGAGGCGCCCTCGGCGGCGGGCAGTTCCTCGAAGGTCATCCCGGCCATCAGGACCTCGGCCAGCGTCGCCGGCGCCGCGCTCGAAAGGTGGGAGCGGAGCGAATCGGCCAGGTCGGGCCCGAGGCGCCGCTCGTCGACGGCCGCGTGCACACCCGCCGCGTGGGCGCGGGTGTCCGAGAGCGCCGTGCGCAGCGCGTCGGCCAGCAGCAGCACCTCGACGCCGCGGCCGCGCAGCACCTCGGCGAACGCGTCGTGCTCCTCCTGCGCGCGGTCCACCCAGGGGATGGAATCGAACAGGAGCTGGTCGTTGTTGCGAGGCGTGAGCCTTTTGAGCTCGTTGCCGGGCCTGTGCAGCAGTACCGCACGCAGGGGGCCGACTTCGCTGTCAACTCGGGGTGGAGTCGTCTCGTCAATCACGGTTTCACAGTAGCTAGGGAAGCCAGGAAACTCGCCCTTTGAGCAGTGCGTATCCGACGAAGGAGACGAAATCCAGCGCGGTGTGCGCGGCGATCAGCGGCCACAGCCGGTTCGTCTTCTGCCACAGCCTGCCGAACACCAGGCCCATCACGACGTTGCCGACGAAACCGCCGAAACCCTGATACAGGTGATACGAACCGCGAAGCACCGAAGACGCGACCAATGAGGTGTTCTCGCGCCAGCCGAGCTGCCGCAGCCGGGTCAGCAGATACGCGACGACGAGCACCTCTTCGGCGAACGCATTCCCGAAAGCCGACAACGTCAGCGTGATCGGACGCCACCACGTCTCGCCCAAAGTGGACGGTTGCACCGACAGGCTGAACCCGAGGCCGTAGGAGAGGAAGTACAGACCCAGTCCCGGAATCCCGATCACCGCGGCGAGCAGGAGCCCCTGGACGACGTCACGGCCGGGACGCCGCTTGTCGAGCCCGATCTCCGCCAGCTTCATCCCGCCGCGCCACAACAGGTACAGCCCGAGCGCGCCCCAGCCGACGAGCTGGCCGGCGCTCAGGAGCTGTTTGAGCAGGTCGACCAGGCTCAGGGTCGCCTGGGGGACGTTCAGCTGCGCCTGTTGCTGCGCGAGCGGCACCGGCTGCAGCAGCGAGTCCACAAGGGACAGCAGGCTGCGCAGCCCGGACAGGCCGAGGGTGATGCCGAAGACGACGACCAGTTCGATGACGATCGCGCGGCGGCGCGCCGGATCTTCCACGAATTCCGGCAGCGCCGGGCGTTCGGGACGCAGCCAGCTCATCGGCCGCACGTTACCGTCGGGTCATGGCAAGGAGTATCGCGACCAACGAAACCGTCGACCGGGCCGCGCTCGTCGACTTCCTGTCCACCCGCCACCGCGCCATCCTGATGACCACCAAGGCCGACGGCGGACCCCAGCTTTCCCCGGTGACCTGCGGAGTCGACACGGAGGGGCGGCTGGTCATCTCGACGTATCCGAAGCGCGCGAAGGTCGTCAACATCCGTCGCGAGCCGAAGGTGTCCGCCTGTGTCCTTTCCGACGAGTGGAACGACCAGTGGGTCCAGCTGAACGGCACCGCCGAGGTGCTCGACCTCCCCGACTCGGTCGAGCCGCTGGTCGACTACTTCCGCGCGATCTCCGGTGAGCATCCCGACTGGGACGAATACCGCGAAGCGATGGTGAAGCAGGGCAAGAGCATCATTCGCGTCACCATCGACTCGTGGGGCCCGATCGCCAAGGGCGGCTTCCCGGCGGAACTCGCCTAACCCTGGGGAAAGTAAGGACAGCCGACCAGGCGGCGGATCTCGCCGCTCAACTGCTGCGGCCCTTCGACCGGCCGCGAGAACGCCAGCCGGACGTCGTGGTCGCCGGAGTCGGCCTCGACGCGCAGGCGAAGCCCATAGCGGTCCAGCCCGAGCGGCCGGATCCAGCCGCCGCGCAGCTCGGCGGGCACGTGCTTGGCGAGCTGCTCGACGACGTCGGCGTGGTCGGTCTCCAGATGCCGCAACCACGCGGCCTCGTAGTCGTGGAAGGGATCCGGCGGCGCGGCGCTGAACATATGCGGCCGGAGCGAATGCGTGCCCTCGGCGTCCGCGAGCACCAGCGACGCCGGGGTCAGCCGCAGCAGCGTCAGGCCGTGCCCGACGTCCAGCAGCCGCTCGTCCGGCCGGGTTTCGGCGATGGAGACCGCGCGGGCCCGCGCCGACACCTCGGAAAGCGGCCGGAGCCAGCCCGTGATCCACAGCAGCCCGCGAATGGGTTCGCGCAGGTCGACCGGCGCCTGATCGGTCAGTTCGACCATCACCGCGAGCTCGCCGCGCTGTGCCTCGTGCGCGCGTTTCACCAGGTGGTGCTCGTCCGGCAGCAGGATGCTGACGCTGCCGCTCGGGTGCACGTGGTGCAGCTCGGGGATGACGCGGCCGCACTGTCCCGGCAGGTCGCGCTGCTCGGCGGTCGGCATCAGCGTCGCCGGCCCGTTGCGGGTGGCGATCGTCTTCGCGCGTTCCGCGGGGTTCGGCGCCGGCGGGCGGCGGATGGACGTCGGTGTGGTCACGGCTCACCTCCTAGTTAGGTGAGCCTAACCTGATCTGGCCGTCGAGTGGAAGTAGCCTGGATCACGTCTCACCGCACACGTATACGTTGACCTGGTGGAAGACCACAGAATCCGGGTGCTCGAACCACCCGAAGGGATTCCGGCGAAGAACATGCCGGTCCTGACACCCCTTCTCGACCGTCTCACCTTGACCGCCGGAACGTCGTCCTTCGCGTCCGGGTTGCTCGTGGTGCTCGGCGTTTTCCTGGCGGTGTCGGGCCGGTTCGGCATCGCCGCGCCCGCCTTCCTGCTCTGCTTCATGACACCGGTTTCGCTCTACTTCGGCTACCTCGTCCTTGCCGGATCGTCGCCGATGCGGAAGCTCACCGGCAAGCCGTTCCGCCTGGTGAGCGGGCTGGACGGGGTCGTCGTCGCCGGTTCCCGGGTGAGTGTCCCGCTCGACGGCCGGTGGCTCGTCTTCCGGCTGCCCGCCCCGCTGCGAGCGCAACTGGCGGCACAACGACGGCTGTGGGTGCTCGGCCCGTTCTTCGTGCTGCCCGGTGTCATCGGCCCCCGGCGCGGCGCGTTCCGGGACGCCCCCGTGCGGGGTTCGGTGCCGTTGGCGGCCGAGCCGGTCACGCCGGGACGGCTGGTCGCCCTGCAGGGACGGCTGCTGGGTTCGTACTACCTGCTGGGCGCCGGGATCACGCTGGTGGCGGCCGCCTTCTCGCTCTGGGTCGCCATCGACTATCCCGACCGCGACAGCCTCGTCGTGCCGAACACGCGGGTGCTGGCCGCGCTCTGCGTCCTCGCGACGATCGGGCTCGGTATCGCGGCCATCGTGGTCGCCCGGCCGTCACCCGAGCCGCGGTGGACCGAACTCGCCGTCGTGTCCGGGCCTGCGTCGGTCAACCTCTTCGGCATGGTCACTCTGAAAGGCCGGACGGTGCTGCCCGACGGTCGCGAGGTCACCGTCCAGGCGGGCGGTTCGGATCCGTCGCTGGCCGCGAACATCGCCGCCACCGGACGGCTGTGGGTGCTCGGCGTGCCGTCGGCGGGGAAGACGGCGAAGGCCGGAGTGCCGGGGTGCGCGGTTTTCGGGCCGGTCAGATTCGGGCGGTGACGTCAGCCGAGCGAGCGCCGCGTCGCCTCCTCGGTCTCCACGACACCCCGCCGGATCCCTTCCAGCTGCTCGCTCAACTCGCCGATCGTCGTGGTGTCGAGCAGCGCATCGCCGGTGGCGGCCGAGAGTTCGGCCGCCCTGGCGACCAGGCCGTCGAGGCCGAGCGCGCCGGATCGCAGCTGTGCCAGCAGCTTCCGCTGCGCGCTCGACAGTCGCGTGTGGACGTCCTCCTGTGCCTGCACCGATTCGAGCGACTGGTTCAGGTCGCCGCGGATGTCGTCGTCGGCGGTCTTCAATTCCTTGCGCAGCCGGGCTTTCTCGGCCGACACCGCGCCAAGGTCCACGCGCGCCAACGCCTTCCCGGTGGCGGACGTGCGAGCGGCCAGCCGCCGGAGGGTGTCGACGGTTTCCCGCACCACCGGCTCCATGGTGGCCACCCGATCCGCGAGCGGGCCGGTGTCCAGCGAAGCGGAGATCGAGCGGAAGCCCTCGGCCGCCGCTTCCGCGCGCCGCACCCAGCCCGCCTCGGGGGAGCCGGGTTCGACATCGGGTAGCGGCCGTTCTTCGGGCTCCGGCAACGGTTTCGGACGCGTGGCGGCGGCGACCCCGGCGCGGGCGGCGAGCACGGTCACGCCGACACCGAGCGCGGCGAGCGTCGGCAGCTGCACCGCCCAGGCGGCCCCCGCCGACGTCGCCGCGAGGAGCAGTCCCCACGGTTCGGCTAGCTCACGGACGAAGCGCATATCCGAGGATCTCAGAAATTCGAGATCACGGCGGTGAAGACCTGGTCGATCGAGTCCGGTTTGGACGAGTCGTACCCGACGCCCTGGGTGGTCTCGGCGATCTCCTTGAGCACGTTCAGATCCGCGTCCGAGCCGTAGGCGATGGTGAACAGCCGCACCGCCTCGCCACCGCCTTCGGTCCGCAGCTGACCGACCAGGTTCGGCAGATCGATCCCGCCCGGATCCTCGTTCCGGCCGTCGGTGAGCACGACGACCGCGTTGATCGCGTTCGGATCCAGCCGCTGTTTCATGAACTCGTAGGCCGCCAGCGACGAGTCGTAGAGCCCCGTCCCGTTCTGCGGGGTCAGCCCGTTCAGCCGCGCCGCCAGCTCCTGCCTGCCCGGCTCACCGCCGACCGGCGACACCGGCCGGAGCTCGACGTAGTCCTTGTCGCCGTCCAGTTTCGTCGAGAACATCCACAGCCCGACCTTGTCGGCGTCGCTGAACTGCGGCAGCGACGCCACAGCGGCCTGCTTCGCGAGATCCATCTTGTTCTTCCCGGTCCCGCTGACGCCGTCGCCCATCGAACCGGAGACGTCGACGACCAGCAGCACGTTCGCCTTCTTCCGCAGGTCCTTCCACGACTTCAGCACCTCGGTCAGCACCGGCGGGCTCGGCGGGCGGATCAGGTTGAGCTTCGAGTCCGGTTCGGCGCCGTTCTCCTTCGTGGTCTGCGAGCCGGGTTTGCCGTCGAACGTGCGGAAGCCGATGTCGCTGAACTTCTGCTGCGCCTCGGCGCCGCGCAGATGCGCGAGGAAATCCGCCGCGACCTGCTTGTGGATGTCGTCGGCCCAGTTCAGCACGGTGAACGGGTGGTCGGAGTTGAGCGTGCCGTCGCTCGGGTAGATCCCGACGAGGGGCACCTTCGGCGGCGCGTGCTGGCCGCGTTTCGCCGGATCGTTCGTGGGATTGCCCTGGTTGTAGCCGACGAGCGAGTTCTCCTCGACCGTCACCGCCGAGATGTACGACATCGCGGCGCCGCGGTCGTCGGCCTTCTGCAGATTCGTCAGGAACGTCAGCGTGTTGTCGCCGTAGTGGACGATGGCCTGCTCGACGTTCTGCACGAACGTCCGCGCCTCGGGTTTCGCGAGCGCGTTCGCGGTGAGGTCCGAAGACGTGCCCGTCGCCGCGTAATAGGCGCCGATGGTGGCGTTCAGGCCGGACGTCGAGATGTTCGGATTCGTCTTGCCCAGCCGGAACTTCCCCCATTCCGGATGACCGTATTTGGCCCAGCCCTGCGGATCCGTGGCGAGCGCGGCGAGATCCTTCCAGCCGATGCCCTTGCCGGGCCAGCCGAGCGCTTCGGCCATCGGCTTCGGCATCGCGACGACCAGCGGCGCGTTCGCGACCGATTCCGGGTCGCCTTCGGGGACCAGCGCGGGGTGATCGGAGCCGGTGAGGTTCTGGCGCAGCAGGTTCACCCAGCCGGACGCGGCGGGCGTCCAGACGTCCGGCCGCGGGCCGTCCACCGCCTCGTTCCAGCCACGGGCCAGCGCCTGCATCGCGGTGCCGGACGACTTCGACTGCACGAGCACGTCGACACAGCGTCCGGCCACCGTGCGGCCGCTGTAGCCCTGGGCGATCTCGGCGACCACGCCGGCCTTTTCCGGCGACGACGACACCTGCAGCTTGACCGCGTCGCCCGTCGTGCACTTCGCTTCCACGGCCTCCTCGCCGGAGTCGCTCGTGAGCGCGCGCAGGCCGATGATGAGGCCGATGGCGACCACCGCCGCGGCCACGAACGCCAGGACCTTGCGGCCGCCGCGGGACTGCTGAGGATTCACGACCATGGAGAACCTCCGCCGGTGGGGACACCGATTATCCGGAGGTTTCGCCTTGCCAGGCTTGGCGTTGCCGAACCGTTGCGGCCATGGCGGTACTTATCCCGCCACCCGCCGCATTTAGTCCTCTAAATGCGTGGGCACCTACTCGCGCCTGTTGTTGATCTACGCATTTAGAGGACTAAATGCGGGCCGTCAAGCGCCGGGGCCGCGGCCGGACCAGGTCCACGCGTAGCCGTGATCCTCCGATGCGTCGGCCGCCTCGCCGAGATCCAGCGGGGCGAAGGTGTCCACCATGACCGCGGTCTCGTCGAAGAACTGCGCCCCGATCGACGCCTCGGCCGCGCCGGGCTGCGGCCCGTGCGTGAAGCCGGACGGGTGCAGCGAAAGCGAGCCGACCTCGATCCCGGAGCCCTTGCGCGCCTCGTAGTTCCCACGGACGTAGAACATCAGCTCGTCCGAGTCGACGTTCGCGTGGTTGTACGGCACCGGGATCGACTCGGGGTGGTAGTCGACCTTGCGCGGGCAGAACGAGCAGACCACGAAGTTCGGGCCCTCGAACGTCTGGTGCACGGGCGGCGGCTGGTGCACGCGGCCGGTGATGGGCTCGAAGTCGTCGATGTTGAACACCCACGGGTACAGGCAGCCGTCCCAGCCGACGACGTCGAACGGGTGGGTCGCGTAGGTGTAGCGCGTCAGCCCGGCGCGGTGGCGCACGAGGACCTCGACGTCGGTGCCGTCGACGACCAGCGGCTCGGACGGCCCGCGGATGTCGCGCTCGCAGTACGGCGAGTGCTCCAGGAACTGACCCTTCGCCGACAGATACCGCTTCGGCGGGCCGATGTGGCCGCGTGCCTCGATGGTCAGCAGCTTGACCCCGTCGTCGCCGTGCGGCAGCACACGATAGGTGCACGACGTCGGGATGACGAGGTAGTCGCCGTCGCCGACTTCCAGCGAGCCGTAGATCGTCTCGACGGTCGCGCCACCGCCCTGGACGTAGAACAGCTCGTCGCCCGCCGCGTTGCGGTACAGCGGCGAAGGCTTGGTCGCGTGGACGAAGCCGATGGTGACGTCGGCGTTGCCGAACAGCCGTCGCCGGTCGGTGACCGCGTCGGCCTCGCCGAACTTGAGGTCGTGGGTCTTGAAGGCGCGGGGCTTGAGCGGGTGGTTCGGGGTGATCGGGCCGCGCTCGTCCTCGATCGCGACGGCGTCGACGATCGCCGTCGGCAGGCCGCGGTGATAGAGCAGCGCCGAGTCCGCCGAGAAGCCCTCGACACCCATCAGTTCCTCGGCGTACAGGCCCCCGTCGGGCTTGCGGAACGCCGTGTGGCGCTTGTGCGGGATCTCGCCTACCTGCCGGTAGTAAGGCATCGGAATCTCCCCGGAACGTGTCCGTTGTGCGAACGATTTTGTCCTGATGTCGTACGCTACTAGCGTGTCAGTCGTGTCAAGCGCTGTGGAACTCACGCCACCCGGCCCCCGAGGAATCCCTCCCCTGTTCGCGCGGCTCGTCGACGACTCGGCGTTGTTCCCGCCCGGTGAGGCGTCCATGCCCGAAGCGCTGCGTGCGCACTTCGCGTCGAGGGCCGGTGAACACTCCGGCGTCCTCGGTGTGTTCCTGTGCCAGGCGTCGAGGCTGCCCGAGCTCATCACCGAACTCATCAAGATCAAACCCAAGGAACCGCTGCCGCTGTCGCTGATCATCGACACCGGCCTCGGCGGGGTCCCGAAGGCGATCTCGATCGTCGAATCGCGCAGCGAGATCCTCAGCCTGCGCATGGTGGAGATGCCGGCGCCGTCGGACGTCGACGAGGTCTGGCTGGAGCGCGTCTCCGAGTTCGTGCCCGAGGACGTCATCCGCGTGGTCGAGCCGCGGCGCGGCGTCGGCTGGCTGGACGGCGTGCGGAAGGTGATCGAGCACGGCAGCTGGCCGAAGATCCGCTGCGGCGGCAAGGCGGGCGAGAACTTCCCCAGCGTCGACGAGGTCGCGGACTTCCTCGCCGTGGTCAGCGGCTCGACCGGGGCGTCGTTCAAGGCGACGAACAGCCTGCACCGCGCCGTCCGGCACACCGAGGAGTCGAGCGGCTTCACCCACCACGGGTTCTTGAACCTGATCGTGGCGTCCGCACGCTGCCTCTCCGGCGGCGACGTGCGCGCCGCCCTCGAATCGACCGACGGCGCCGCGCTGGCCGCCGAGGCCAAGGGGATGTCGGAGCCCGCCGCGAAGGCGGTTCGCGGGCTCTTCGCGTCCTACGCGGCGGCCTCGTTCGACGAGCCGGTCGCCGACCTCGGGGAACTCGGGCTCTTGTGACTCGTGAAGGGTCGCTGACCCTGGACAGAGGCCTCGCGCTGCTGCAAGCGGTCGCGGACGCCGGTGGCGAGGCGGCGACGATCTCCGAACTCGCCGTCACCATCGGCGCGAGCCGGGCCGCCGTCTACCGGCTGCTCGTCCCGCTGTCCGAACGCGGTCTGGTGTGGCGCGACGGCAACAAGGTGCGGCTGGGGGTCGGCCTGCTCCGGCTCGCCGGGCAGGTCCTCCCGCAGCTGCGCGAGGCCGCGCGGCCGGTGCTGCGCGAACTGGCGGAGAAGGTCGGCGCGACGGCGCATCTGTCGGTCGCGCAGGGGGATCAGGCGCAGGCCGTCGCGGTCGTCGAACCGTCGTGGACGAGCTTCCACGTCGCCTACCGCGTCGGCACCCGGCATCCGCTGTCCGCCGGCGCGGCGGGCAAGGCGATGACGCTGCGTCCTGGCGGCGGCGAAGGCTGGGTCACCTCGTCGGGTGAGCTGGAGGCGGGCGCCTCCGGGGTCGCCGCGCCCGTGCGCGGAGTGCCCGGACTGAAGGCCAGCGTCGGCGTCGTGTCCCTCGAGCCGCTCGATGCCTCCGTGGTGGGCCCGGCGGTCGTGGCGGCCGCCGTCCGGCTGGCCGAGGTGCTGAAGCAGCCCGAGTAGCGCTCAGCGGTGGCTGAGCAGCGGGCGGACCATCGTCGCCAGCAGCGTGAGGTCGACCGCGAACAGCAGCCGCTCGAACAGGCCGAGCGTGACCTCCTGGTGCGACGGGCCGGTGAGCATCGTCCAGACGAAGCCGCCGAGCACGATCACCACCGCGGCGAAGCTGGCCACCGAAAGCCGCCGGATCGTCGTGCGGCGCGGCTCCCACGGGCAGCGCGCGCGGCCCGGGCGGGTCAGCACCCAGGCGGCGGCCGGCAGCGCGAGGAAGGCCGCCAGCGCGGCGTAGTTGTGGATCTGGCCCGCCAGCGACCGGGCCTGGCCCTCGGGGTCGACGGGCACGAGCGCGAGGACGAACAGCCCGGCGCACCAGACGCCGAGCAGGACCAGAACGGACTCGTAGCCCTTGCGGTGCGCCTTCGCGATCCCGCCGAGCAGCGCGAGCGAACCGAACCCCAGCGCCAGGCACATCGCGCCGAACAACGGGGCCGCCGTCGAACCGGGCGAGAGGTAGCCGTAGACGTACTCCGACAGCGTCTGCCAGATCGGGCTGACCTGGCTGGAGAGCCTCAGGTGCAGGTCGATCGAGATGGCGACGGCGACGGCCATGCCGAAGACCGCGAGCCTGCCGTGCACAGGGGAGACGGCGAGTGTCTTCGGCGAGGTCACGACCGGTTTCTCCAGGCACGTCGGGGCGGGTGTTCACCTTTTCGTTCCCGAAAGGTTACCCGGCGAACCTGTGAAAACCCCGTGCGCCTCAGAAGGCGAGCTGGGCCAGCGCGAACAGCGAGAAACCGGCGAAGACGAAGCCCGCGACGCGCTGGATGAGCTTCGGGCGGATCCGGCTACGGACCTTCGCGCCGATGAAGACGGCCAGACCGGCGACGGCGACCAGTGCGCAGAAGGAGCCGAGGCCGACCGCGAACGGGTTGCCGAAGCGGGCCGTGAGGCTGGCCGTCGCGAGCTGGGACGCGTCGCCCCACTCGGCGGCGAAGAGCACGCCGAACGACGTCAGCGCGGAGCGGAGGAAGGTCGCGGGGCCGGGGCCGGAACGCGAGGCGTCCTCTCCGCCGTCCTTGGCGGGACTGAACCCTTCGCGAAGAAGCATGTACGCGCCGACACCGAACATCGCGGCGACGATCGTGGTCACCAGCGCCTCCGGCAGCAATGTGAGCACACTGCCGAACGTGGCCGCGATCGCGGATTGCACGGCGAATGCGGCGGTGACGCCGACGAATACCGGCCACGCGCGGAAACGAGTGGTGAGAACCAAAGTGGCGACGAGGGTCTTGTCCGGCAGCTCCACGGCCAGTACCAGGCCGAACGCGCTGATCAGCGCCAGCATCGAGCTAGACATGATGGTTCTTCACCCCTTTCACTGCAACGATAAAGGGGCGATTCAGAGAAAGGCAAGCTGATGGCTTTTCCGAATCGGTCGGCATGCGCGGGCGAATTGTATTCCTCGGCCGGGCGGAATTGAGTTTTCGGCAAACCGAATTCTTTTTTCAGGCTTCGCTGGTAGCGTCGCCGGGCATGGACGAGAGAGCGCGGATCGACGACGTGTGCAGGCGCCTGCAGGACCACTACGTGTTCCCCGACGTCGCCGAGAAGCTGACGGTGTTGCTACGGGCGAGGCTGAGTGACGGCGCGTACGCGGGGCTCGACGATCAGGCGTTCGCCGTCGCGGTCACCGGAGACCTGCAGTCGGTCAACGGGGACAAACATCTGCGGCTGCGGCACCACGTCGACCCGCTGCCCGAGGTGGAGGGGGAGTCGTACGATCCTGAGGAATTCCGCCGTGAGGCGGAGTTGAACTGCCACGGCATCGCGTCGGCGCGGCGGCTGGCCGGGAACGTCGGCTACCTGGAGACCAAGCTGTTCTACGAGCCGGATATCGCGGGCGAGGCCCTCGCCGCGGCGATGACGCTGCTCGCGACCACCGATGCGCTGCTCATCGACGTCCGGGAGAACCGGGGCGGCGACCCGTCCACGGTCGCGCTGCTGATCAGCTACCTGGTGGGCGAGCCCGTCCACTTCAACAGCATCTATCTGCGCGACGGCGACGTGACGAATCAGCTCTGGACGCAGCCGTACGTGCCGGGTCGCAAGTTCGGCCCGGACAAGCCGGTGTGGGTGCTGACCGGGCCGACGACGTTCTCCGGTGCCGAGGACCTGAGCTACTCGCTGCAGCAACTGGGGCGGGCGAAGACGGTGGGCGCGGTCACCGGCGGCGGGGCGAATCCGCGGAAGCAGTTCACTGTGGACACCCATCTGGATGTCACCGTCCCGGGTGGACGGGCCGTGAACCCGGTCACGGGGACCAACTGGGAAGGCGTCGGCGTCCAGCCCGACATCGCCGTCGATGTCGAGGCCGCTTTCGACACGGCGTACGCGTTGGCGCTGGCCCACGTGCTGACGCTGGGGGACACGGGCTTGCGGCGGCAGGTCGCCGATGAGGCGCGTCTCACGCTCGCGAGCCTCGGCTGACCAGGGCGCGGGACCTACGTCCCGGCGAGATCGGGACCACTTGAACTGGCGGGCTCATCGGGCGTTGAGCAGGCTTGAGGCGTGGAGGTTCTCGATCTCGCTAGGTGGCAGTTCGGCATAACCACCGTCTATCACTTCCTGATGGTCCCGCTGACCATCGGGCTTTCGGTCCTGGTCGCCGGGATGCAGACGGCGTGGGTCCGCACGGGTGACGTGCGCTATCTGAAGATGACCAAGTTCTGGGGGAAACTCCTGCTGGTCAACTTCGCGATGGGCGTGGTCACCGGCATCGTGCAGGAGTTCCAGTTCGGGATGAACTGGAGCGCGTACTCGCGGTTCGTCGGCGACGTGTTCGGCGCGCCGCTGGCGATGGAAGGGCTCGTCGCGTTCTTCGTCGAGTCGACCTTCCTGGGGCTGTGGATCTTCGGCTGGGACAAGCTGCCGAAGAAGGTCCACCTGGCGTGCGCGTGGGCGTATTCGCTGGCGACCGTGGCGTCCGCGTACTTCATCCTGGCGGCGAACTCGTGGATGCAGCATCCGGTCGGGGTCGAGTTCGTCGACGGGAAGCCGACGATGAACTCGATCTGGGCGGTGCTGACGAACAACACCGCGCTGGCCGCGATCCCGCACACTCTCGCCGGTGCCTTCTCGGTGGCGGCGGCGTTCCTGGTCGGTGTGGCCGGCTGGCAGCTGTGGCGCAAGCGTTCGGAGGACGACGAGCACCGCGCGGTGTGGCGTTCGTCGTTGCGTCTCGGCGGCTGGACCGGTGTGGTGGCGTTCGCGGTACTGGCGATCACCGGCGACCTGCAGGGCAAGCTGATGTTCGAGCAGCAGCCGATGAAGATGGCCTCGGCGGAAGCGTTGTGCCATACGGAGAAACCGGCGAGCTTCTCGATCATCGCGATCGGCGACGTGCGGAACGCGAACTGCGAGGACGTCAAGACCTTCACCGTGCCCGCGCTGCTCTCGTTCCTGGCGCACAACGACTTCACGACCGAGGTCAAGGGCGTGGAGAACCTGATCACCGAGTACCAGGCGAAGTACGGGACGAACTACCCGGACGACCCGCAGCTCGGCTCGCTCGCGGGCAAGCCGATCGACTACGTGCCCAGCCTTCCGGTGACCTACTGGGGCTTCCGCGCGATGATCGGCTTCGGCGCGATCTCGGCCGGGATCGGGGTGCTCGCGCTGTGGCTGACCCGGCGCGGACGGATCCCCGGGCAACGCTGGTTCCCGTGGCTCGTGCTCGGCGGGATCGCGACGCCGTTCATCGGCAACAGCGCCGGGTGGATCTTCACCGAGATGGGCCGTCAGCCGTTCGTGGTGGTGCCGAATCCGACCGGTGTCGACGGGGTGTGGATGTTCACCGCGCAGGCGGTCTCGAAGTTGTCCACAGGCGAGGTGTGGACTTCGCTGATCGCTCTGACGACCGTCTACGCGGCGCTCGGCGTGGTCGAGGTCTACCTGATGCGCAAGTACGTCCGCGGCGGCGTCGACGCCGTCATGCCACCCAAGAAACCGACCTCGACCAGCAAGAACAGCGACTCGGAAGGCGGTGACGGCGATGACGACGCGCTGGCCTTCGCCTACTGATCGCCTCTTACCCTCACGTACCCAGCCCCCCGCCCTTCCCGGGGGACGGCCCCGCACCCAGCGTATCGGGGGTATCGCTCAGGCGGGTTACCCACAGCCGATCTGTGGACAACTTGCGCGGTTGTGGATAACTCAGGGCGACCGGGGGACGGGGAGCGTCGCGAAAGCCACTTTCGCGACGCTGGATGTCCCGAAAGTGGCTTTCGCGACATGCCGCGCGGCGTCCACAGGGCACGCGACCCGGCAGCGAGATGAAGGGGCCCTTCACCGCGTCGCATGCGGGCAAAGCGTCCTTCAGCCCCCGGAAGCCAGGAAAGTGAGCACCCGATGACCCTCGAAACGATCTGGTTCTGCGTCATCGCCCTGTTCTGGCTCGGCTACCTCTTCCTCGAAGGTTTCGACTTCGGCGTCGGCATGCTCATGCCGGTCCTCGCGAAGGACAACACCGAGCGCCGCGTCATGGTCAACACGATCGGCCCGGTCTGGGACGGCAACGAGGTCTGGCTGATCGTCGCCGGCGGCGCGATGTTCGCCGCGTTCCCCGGCTGGTACGCGTCGCTGTTCTCGGCCGCGTACCTCCCGCTCCTGGTGGTCCTGCTCGCCCTCATCGGCCGCGGCGTCGCGTTCGAGTACCGCGGCAAGGTCGACTCCGACCGCTGGCGCCGCAACTGGGACCGCGTCATCGGCATCGGCTCGTGGATCCCGCCGTTCGGCGTCGGTCTGCTGCTCGCCACCACCGTCCTCGGTCTCCCGCTCGACGCCGACGGTAATCGGGTCGGCGGCCCGTTCGCCGCGCTCAGCCTCGAAACACTGCTCGGCGCGATCGCGGTCGTCGGGTTCTCGCTGGTCCACGGCGCCGCGTTCCTCGCCCTCAAAACCGAAGGCGACCTCCGGCACCGTGCGCGGAATCTCGGCACCCGCCTGCTCCCGGTCGCCCTCCTGCCGCTGCTCGCGTTCCTCATCGTCGTGCAACTGCGCTCGGGCGACCTGTGGACACTGCTCCTCATCGGTCTCGCCGTCGTCGCGGCCGTCGTCGCGTGGTTCCGGATCCGCATGGGCCGCGAAGGCCAGGCGTTCGCCGCGCTCGGCGGGGTCATCGCGGCTTCCGCGGTCGCGATCTTCGTCGCGCTGTACCCGAACGTCCTGCCGTCCACTTTGGACGCCGCCAACACGCTGACGATCGCGGGTGAGGCATCGAGCCCGTACACCCTGACCGTGATGACCTGGGTCGCGCTGTTCGGCGCCCCGGCCGTCCTGATCTACCAGGGCTGGACGTACTGGGTGTTCCGCAAGCGCATCGGCACCCGGCACATCCCACCGGTGCACGCACCATGACCGAACTTCCCGGCCGCGACACCCTTTCCGCCACGGAGTCCACAATGGACCCAGCGCGACCGGGGAAGGGTCCGCTCGGCGCGCTGGCTCCGCTTTCGAGTGCGGCGCGCCGGGCGTTGATCCTCAGTGGAATTCTCTCTTTCGTCAACGCGCTTTTGCTGGTTGGACAAGCGTTCCTACTGGCCGACGTCCTCTCCGCGGTCGTCCGCGGAACACCGGGGGACCGCACCGCCCAGCTGGCCGTGCTGCTCGCGCTCGTCGCAGGGCGTGCGTCGACCGGCTGGGCGGTGCGGATCGTTTCCGTTCGCGCGGCCGCCCGCGCGAAGGAGGAGTTGCGCGCCAAAGCCCTCGACCACGCCTTGAAACTCGGCCCGGAATGGATCGCGCGCCGCGGCCACGGCGAGCTGACGTCGTTGACCACCAAGGGACTCGACGCGCTCGACGCCTACTTCACCCAGTACCTCCCGGCCCTGGTGACCGCCGCGATCGTGCCGCTCGCCGCCGGTGTCGCGATCCTGTTCGCCGACTGGCCGTCGGCCCTGCTCGTCGTGATCACCGTGCCGCTGGTGCCGTTGTTCGCCATCCTGATCGGCAAGCACACCGCCGAACGGGTCGCCGAAGCCGCCGACGCAGAACAACGGTTGTCCGGGCATCTGCTGGAACTCGTTCGCGCGCTGCCGATCCTCAGCGCGTTCCGCCGCGCAGGGGCGCAGGCCGAGACGGTCCGGAAGATCTCCGAACGTCATCGCCGCACCACGCTCAAGACGTTGAAGGTCGCGTTCGCGTCGGCGTTCGCGCTCGAACTGATCGCGACGCTCTCGGTCGCGCTGGTCGCGGTCGTCATCGGTGTCCGGCTGGTCTCCGGCGAACTGTCGCTGGCCATCGGGCTCGGCGTGCTGATCCTGGTTCCGGAGTGCTACCAGCCGCTACGCGCGGTCGGCGCCGCCTTCCACGCCAGCGAGGACGGCGTCGAGGCCGTGCGCCGGGTCGCGGACGTACTCGCGGAACCCTTGCCGCCCAACGGTTCCGAGACGCCGCCCAAGGGCGAGGTCCACGTCGGCGGCCTGCGTGTCGCCAGGCGCGGCGGATTCGCCCCCGACGGCGAGACGTTCATCGCCCGGCCCGGCGAGATCACCTGGCTGCGCGCGCCCAGCGGCGGCGGCAAGTCGACGACGCTCGCCACGCTGCTCGGTTTCGTGCAGGCCCACGACGGGACGATCACCATCGGCGGCACCGACCTCGCCGACGCCGATCTGACGAGCTGGCGCGAAAGCGTCGCCTGGGTGCCGCAGTCGCCGGTGTTCGGCGGAGGCACGGTCCTCGACGAGGTCGGCGCGGAGGACATCCTCGGCGAACTCGGGCTCACGGGGCTCGCCGACCGGCCGGTTTCGAAGCTGTCGCAGGGACAACGCCAGCGTGTCGCGGTGGCGCGGGCGCTGGTGCGGGTCCGGTCGGGCGCGTGGCTGCTGCTGCTCGACGAACCCACCGCGCACCTCGACGAGGTCAACGCCGCGCGTGTCATGGCCGCCGTCCGCAGGGCCGTCGACGGCGGTGCGGCCGCGATCATCGCCGCCCACGAACGCGGCTCCGGTGTCGACATGTCGACCATGGCAGGCGGCGAAATCGGAACCACCGAGGAAACCCGGCAAGCCCGGCCGCTGCCTTGGCGTGAACTGCTGCACCCCCGGTTCTTCGGTGGCGCGTCGCTCGGCGCCGCCGCGCTGCTCGCCGGGGTCGCGCTGACCGCGCTTTCGGGCTGGTTGATCGCCAAGGCGTCGCAACAGCCGCCGATCCTGACTCTGACGGTGATGATCGTCGGCGTGCGAACGTTCGGCCTCGGCCGCGCGGGGCTGCGTTACCTCGAACGGCTGGTCACGCACGACGCCGCGTTCCGGATCGCCGGAAGCCTGCGCGTCCGGCTGTGGGAGTCGCTGGTGCGGCTCGGTCCGGCTCGGGCGCTTCGGGCGGGTGAAGAGCAGCGTCGGCTGGTCGGCGACACCGACACCGTGCGTGACCTGCTTCCGCGCGTGATCACTCCGCTGATCGTGGTCGCGTTGGTGGCCGTCGGCGCGGTCGCGGTCCAGGCCGCCGTGCTGCCCGAAGCCGGGCTCGCGCTGGCGGCGGCCGTGCTGGTGAGCGCGTTCGCGCCGCTGCTCGCGCTCCGGGCGGAACGCCGCGCGACCAGTGCGCTGGCCGCCGGACGGCGTTCGGTGTCGGCGCAGGTGCTGAGCCTGTTCGAGGCCGCCGCCGAACTGATCGCGTACGGGGCCGACAAAGAGCGTCGTCGACGGATCGCCACGACCGACGCCGCTCTGACCGCCGAAGCCCGCCGACAGGCCTTCGGCGGCGGCGCGGCCGATGCCCTGATCATCCTGGCGACAGGGGCCGCCACCGTCGTGAGCACCGGGTTCGCCGTGAGCGCCGTCGCCGCCGGCGCGCTGAACCCGGTCCTCGCGCCGGTGGTCGCCCTGGTGCCGCTGGCGCTGGCGGAGGTCTTCTCCCTTCTTCCGCCCGCCGCGCAGCACTGGGACACCCTGCGCCAGGCCCGTCTGCGCCTCGCCGCGTGCGATGAAGGACTCCTTCATCGCAAAATCTGCAATGAAGGAGTCCTTCATCGCGCCGGCGGGGTGCGGATCCGGAACGCCGACCTCGGCTGGCCCGGCACCGAGCACCCGGTCCTCACCGGCGTCGACCTCGACATCGCGCCCGGCACGCACGTCGCCGTCGTCGGCCCGAGCGGCGCCGGGAAGTCGACGCTCGTCGCTGCCTTGCTCGGTTTTCTCCAGCCGAGCAAGGGTGACGTCGCCGCTCCCGAGAACGTCGCCTGGGCGCCTCAGGAACCGATGCTCGTCTCGACCACGGTCGCCGAGAACCTGCGCCTCGCCAAACCGACGGCGTCCGAGGCCGACCTGCGGAAAGCGTTGTACGAAGCCGTTCTCGAAGACGTCGAGCTCACCACGATGCTGGACAGCGCCGGTGCCGGTCTCTCGGGAGGGCAGGCGCAGCGGGTCGCGCTGGCGCGGGCCGTACTCGGCGCCGAGCAGGCCGATCTCGTCCTGCTCGACGAGCCCACCGCTCATCTCGACGAGCCGACCGCGCGCACCGTCCGCGAACGTCTCGGCGAGGCGCTCGCCGGGAAAACCGTCGTCCACGTCACGCATCACGCCGCCGAAGCCGAAGAAGCGGACATGATCCTGGAGGTCCGAGAGGGCCGCGTCACAGCGCGCGCGTTGGCCGGAGCCGACTAATGTCGATAGCGCTCATGGATCCCACGCTTGCCGCGCGCGCACTGTCCGCCGCCACCGAGATCACCGGCACCGCCCTGTCCGGCGACGACCCGGGTGACGTGCTGGAGACCGTGGTCGCCCGCGCCGTCGAACTGGCCGAGGCCGACCTCGGTCTCGTCATGGTGCGCGCGGACGACGGCCAGGTGGTCGCGGAGGCCGCGCACGGGGCCACCACCCAAGGCCTGCGAGGGCTGGCCTTTTCCGCGGATTCCGCGGCGGGCCAGGTCGCGCGCGGCGGGGAGCCGGTGGTCAGCGAGGACTTCACCGTCGATCCCCGCACGGCGCCGTTCGTGCCGCCGGAACTCCAGGGCTTCGGGCCTTTCGCCGCTTCGGCGTTCGGCGCGGGCGGGCGCGTCCTCGGCGCGCTCACCGTGTACCGCCGCCACGGTGGGGAACCGTTCTCCGCCAGCACGGTCGAGGTGCTCACCGCGTTCGCCGCGCAGGCCGGCGTGGTGCTCGCGCTCGCGGAGGGTGCCAACGCCCGGCACCGCGTGACCCTCTACCAGGAGCGCGAACGTATCGCGCGCGAACTGCACGACGTCATCGTGCAGCGTCTCTACGGCGCCGGGATGCAGCTCGACCGCGTTCGCAAGAACATGCGGAAACGCTTCGCGCAGGCCGACGGCGCGCGGCTGTCCGAGGCGATCGACCAGCTCGACCAGACCATCGAAGAGATCCGCGGCACCGTGCGCGCCCTGCGCAGCCCGGAACCCGCGAACGAGACCGTCACCGCGACCGACCTCGCCGAGTCCGCGCGGGGCGAAGTGCGCATCGCGGGCGAGCTGCTCGGCTACCCGCCGACCCTCGAACTGTCGGGAGAGCTCGCCGACATCCCCGCCGAACAGGCGGACCACATCCGTGCGGCCCTGCGCGAGGCACTGTCCAATGTGGTCAGACACTCCGGGGCGAGCGAGACCCGCGTGACGCTCAGCCGCGACGCGGAAGGCGTCAAACTTCGCGTGCGGGACAACGGATCCGGTGTCCCGCAGGGGGTCGCCAAACGCGGTCTGCGTCATCTCGCCGAACGCGCGACGACGTCGGGCGGGCGCTTTTCGATCAATTCTTCCCCGAGTTTGGGGACATTGGTCGCTTTCGACGTTCCGCTCGATCAAACCGTGTGAAATTAACGGCTCGCTTTTCCGATTAATCCGTAACAGCTGGGGTCCGCACACGACTCTATGTGCATCGAACGCGCCCCGAGCGCGGATTCCCAGCGAAAGGACTTGTCATGTCCTCGGTTCGTCGCGCCCTCGGCACGGCCGCCATCCTTGCCGGATTCTCCTTGTTCGGCCCCGCTTCCGTCGCTTTCGCGCTGGCCGAAGCGCCCGCGATCGCCGATCTGGACTGCGGTGACTTCAAGTATCAGGAAGACGCGCAGGCCGTGCTCGACAAAGATCGCTCCGATCCGCATCGCCTGGACGAAGACGGCGACGGAATCGCTTGCGAAAAGCTTCCCAAACGGGGGACTCCGCCGATCGTGACGAGCACGCCGACCCTTCCGTCGATCACCACGGAAACGCGGGCGCCGCAGTTCAAGGACAAGGATTGCGCCGATTTTCCCTCGCAAGCCGCCGCGCAGGCCGAGCTCAAGAAGAACCCGCGAGACCCGCACAAGCTCGACGCCGATCACGACGGGTACGCCTGCGAATCCCGGTTCGGCGAACCCGCGAAATCCGGCCAGGTGAAGGTCAAACCCGTCGGTGGCGTCGCGACCGGTGGCGGGGAGGCCGTCGAAAGCAACGGCGGGTTCCTGGAGGTCGCCGCGGTCGCGCTGACCGGCACCGCCTTGCTGACCGTGTCGGTCGCGGGCGCGTCCCTGGTCCTTCGGCGGCGTGCGGAGCGATGATCCGGCCTTCCTGGCGCCGGTGGCCGTTCCCGCTGGTCGTCGGCACGCTCCTCGGGGTGGTGCTCGCGGCCGCGCTGACCGCGTGCGCCGTCCCTCCCTCGGGCAAGATCGCCTCGCCCGCGTCGCCGCCGACGATGTCCGCGGCGGCGCCTTCGGCCACGGTGATCCCGCCGGTCTCGCCGCTCGCGCCCGCGAAACCGGCGAGGCTCGAGATCCCGGCGATCGGCGTCCGCACCGGCGAGATCGTCGACCTCGGCCTGGCCGGTGACGGCACTCTGCAGGTGCCGCACGACGCGATCACCACCGGCTGGTTCACCGGTGGCCCGGCGCCGGGCGAGGTCGGCCCCGCCGTCCTCGCCGGGCACGTCGACTACAAGAAGGTCCCCGGCGTTTTCGTCCGGCTCAAGGAGCTGAAGGCCGGCGACGAGGCACTCGTGCATCGCGAGGACGGGATCACCGCGGTGTTCACCGTGTACGCGGTCGAGCGGCATCCGAAGGCGTCCTTCCCCACGGAGAAGGTCTACGGCGACACGACCGGGCCGGAACTGCGGCTGATCACCTGCGGCGGGGATTTCGACTCCTCGACCGGCAACTATCTCGACAACGTCGTCGCCTTCGCGAAACTGACGCGCGTTTAGATTCTCCGGATGCGCACCGTCTACGTCGTCACGCATCCGGAGGCCACGCACCACGTCGATCACCTGGTGGGCGGGTGGTACGACTCAGAACTCACTCTTGAGGGCGAACGCGCGGCCGTCGCCGTCGCCGAGTCGCTGCGCGCGAAGGTGCCGGACGAGGTGGAGCTCTACGCCTCGGATCTGCGCCGCACCGCGCGGACCGCGGAACTGATCGGCGAACGGCTCGGCGTGACCCCGGTCCTGGACCGGCGGCTGCGTGAGAAGTCGTACGGGGAAGCCGGCGGCAAACCGCAGGCGTGGCTGGACAGCCGGTTCGTCCCGCCGCCCGCCGTCGGCGAGCGGCTGGGACACGACGAAGGAATCCCCGGCGCCGAAACGAAAGGCGCGATGGCGGCGAGGGTCTACGCGGCCATGGAGTCGATCCTGGAAAGCCCGTGCGAGCACCAGATCGTCGTCACGCACGGTGGCGCGCTCACCTTCGTGATCGCCGCGTGGATCCGGATGCCGCTCGAATCGGCCGGGTACGTCGACTTCCGCGGTTCACCCGGCAGCGTCACCGTGCTGCGTGAGGACGACTACTTCCACAACCGGCAGGTCGTCACCCTCGCCGGGAAATGACAGGATCTCCCCGGACAGTCGAAGACCATGTGGGGAGATGACATGCCGAGGTTCCTGCGAGCCATGGCCCTTGCCGCCGCCGTGGCGGTCGTACCGGTGGCCGTGCCCGGCGCGGCGACCGCCTCGACCGCGTCACCTTGTCCGCAGCTGCGGTTGGCCGACCACTGGTACGGCGACAACGCGGCGAAGATCCAGCAGGTCATCTGCGGTAAGAAGCACGGCGAGCGGCCGGTCGCCGTGTTCGATTGGGACAACACGGTCATCAAGAACGACATCTCCGACCAGACCGTCTTCTGGATGATCCGGCACGACAAGGTCCTCCAGCCGCGCGACCAGGACTGGCGCACGACCAGCCGCTACATGACCGACGCCGGCGCGAACGCGCTGAGCAAGGC
Organism: Amycolatopsis sp. CB00013; assembly: GCF_001905755.1. Taxonomy (NCBI): domain Bacteria; kingdom Bacillati; phylum Actinomycetota; class Actinomycetes; order Pseudonocardiales; family Pseudonocardiaceae; genus Amycolatopsis; species Amycolatopsis sp. CB00013. The sequence continues at coordinate 1,574,408 of NZ_LIWC01000002.1, forward strand.
GTGCGGTACCGCCACCCCGGCCGGGAAACCGCTTCCCACGAGCAAGAACATCGCCTGCGCCGACGAGCTGCTCTCGGTGCGGAAGAGCGCGAAGACGACCACCGGCGAAGAGGTCTTCGCGGGGAACAACCGGCGGTACATGGAGGCGGCCTACGCCTGGGTCGCGCAGATCAACGCCGGATACCGTCCGGACGAGGTCCGCGCGATCGCCCGGCAGGCCAGGGCCGCGGCGCTGCTGGCGCCGATCGGGGCGACCCAGAAGGTCGGTTCGAGCACGCAGGTCGCGTGGATCCGGTACTACCCGGAGATCAAGGACCTGATCTCGACGCTCACCAAGGCGGGCTTCTCGACCTGGGTCGTTTCCGCCTCACCCAAGGAATTCGCGGACGTCTGGGGTTCCGCCGTCGGCATCCCGCCGAGCCGCACGCTGGGGATCTACTCGCAGACCACGAACGGCCGGATCAACGGACACCTCGAAGGCTGTGGCGGGCACGCCGACGGCGCCGACGAGATCATGACCTACATCGACGGCAAGCGTTGCTACATCAACGAACGCATCCTCGGGATCCGCGGTGCGAAGGCGATGGAACCGGCTCCGGCGGACAAGCGGCAGGCGCTCGCAGGCGGCGACGCGACCACCGACGTCACCATGCTGCGCGACGCCACCGGAGTCCGCGTCACGCTCAACCGCAACAAGGACGAGCTGATGTGCCGCGCCTACGACAACGCGGACGGGAAATGGGCGGTGAACCCGATGTTCATCGAGCCCTTCCCGGCACTGAGCCGCACCTATCCGTGCTCGACGACGGCGTACGAAAACGCCGACGGCACACACGGTCCGGTGCTGCGCGACGACGGCACGGTCATCCCGGATCAGCGGGACACCGTGCATCCCTGAGCGGGTTCACGATGCGTGACGCTCGGTCGCCCCGCTGCTACCGTGGCGTTCTTGGCTGAGTGAGGGGGAGGCCGTGGTTGACCTGTTGCAGGTCGTCGTGGACGAAGCCGCGAAGGCGGCCGCGACCTCGGCGGTGGGCGCCGTGTCCACGGCCGGGCGGAACGTGGTGTCCCTGCTCAAGGAACGGCTCGGGACCGGTGATTCCGGAAAGGACGCGCTGAGTTCCCGTGCCCTCGCCGCCGCCCGCGCGGACAAGGAATGGGCGGATCGCCTGATCGAAGCGGTGTCGGAACTCCATTCCGAAAACGCGTCGACGGCCACGGCCGGTATCGAGAACTTCCGCAACCACTTGGCCATCCTCGCCGACCCGCCGCGGACGGGGCTGAAACTGATCGTCGGCCCCGGCGGTTCGGGGAAGACCGAACTCGCTCGCCAGATCGCCGACCAGGTCCAAGCGGACTTCCCGTCGGGCCGGGTCGAAGTGTCGCTCGCCCGGTATCGCGACGGCGACGAATTCGACGCCGCGGCCGTGAAGCGGTACGTGCTCGAGGAATTCGGGATCCCCCGCGGCGAGATCCCGGTCGACGACGAACAACTGGACCGGCAGTTCCTGTCGGTGCTGGTCACCAGGTCGTTCGTGCTGATCCTGGACGACGTCGAGCTGGCGGCCGAACTGGCCTTGTTCACCCGCTTCCGCACCAGCCTCGTGCTGGCGACGGCTTCGCGGTACGGCCGCGAGCTGAAGGCGTGCGATCCCCAAGCCATCGAGCTCCGAGGGCTCGACCAAGAGGGTGCGCGGCAGTTGCTCACCGACTTCTGCGGCAAGGTCCGGCCATCGGAGGAACCGGTCGAGAGCGATCTGCTGATCGGGCTCTGCGACCGGATGCCGCTCGCACTCCGCGAGGTCGGCGTCACCCTGGCCGGTCGCGCCGGGGAGACCAGGCCGGTCGCCGCGCTGCTCGACGAGTACCGCGCGACCGGCGTCGTCGACGCCGAAGGTGTCATCCAGGACTCCCTGCGGCGGACGTTCGCTCGGCTGTCGGACGCCGCCGTCGAGGCCTGTGCTCTGCTGGCAGAGCATCCCGGCGGGTTCTTCACCAGGGCCACCGCGGCGGCGATGACCGGCGACCCGAAGGTCCTCGACGAACTGATCGCCGCGCAGCTGACCCATCAGTTCGGTGACTGGTATTCGCTGACAATCCTGGTGGGGCAGTACGCGCGCGGGCTGACGGCGGATCGGAACGCGGGCTTCGACCGTCTGCTCGCCCATGTCCGGGACACCGCGGTCGCGGCGGATTTCCGCGAGAACCCCCAGCGACTGCGCACCTACGTCGTTCCCTCGAAGCGGACTTGGGACCTGCCGGTCGATCACATCGATTGGCTGGAGTGGCATCGCACGCTGATCGGCGAACTGGTGAAGCTCGCTTGGCTGCGCCATCGCCACAAGGAAGCCTTGCAGTTGGCCGGAGCCTTCGAAGCGCTCGTGAACAAACGGGGCTACTGGCGCGAATTCGTCGAGATCAGCGACTGGGCGGTGAAAGCCGTCGAAGCCGATAAGGACGCGAAGCCCGGTCAGCTGCCGCGGGCACTGATGATGCGGGGCAAGGCCCGCTTCCTGGCTCGCTGGTTCCCCGCGGCGCGCGAGGATCTCGACAAGGCGGCCGAAATCCTCGCCGGTCCGGCGGTCGGCATCGCGGAACGCCGATGGCACACGCTGCGGGCGTCGCTGGCGGAGTTCCGGGGACGGTTCCACGAAGAGCACGCGGATCTGCTCGTCCATCGCCGGGCCGGGAAAGCGGAGATCGATCGGGAACTCGGGGAGGCCGCGCGGCAGCTCCGGCTCGCGTGCGCGATCAGCACCGAGCTCGAGGACGGTCCTGCGCTCGCCATCCATCCCAGAATGCTCGCCAACGTCCTGATCAAACTCGGCGAACCGAACGAGGCGATCGCCGTCCTCGGCACGATGACCGCCGAAGGGCGCAACCGGGCACGGGTCGAAATGGTCTACGCCAACGCTTATCTGGCGCTCGGCGAACTCTCCGAGGCGCGAGCGCGGTTCGCGTCCGCCTGGAATCAGCTGACGTCCCAGCGGGCCACGCAATACGCCTGGGAGCTCAGGGAACTGCAGGCGCGCCTGATGACCGCCGAGCGCGATCCCGGCGCGATCGACATATGGGGGCGGCTCGCCTACGACGCCACCCAGATCGGTCACCCGCGAGCCGACCGGTACTTCACCGCACTCGAATCGTCACCGCCCGATCGCCGACGCTGAGCGGTTCGGCGGGCGGCAACCGGTCCAGATAAACCAGCGACGCGCCGATCAGCGGGTCGATCGTGCGGTCGGTCAAGGTCAGTTCCCGCCGGACACCGTCACGCGTGTGGACCAGGCACGTGCTCCGGCCGACGGTCGCCGCGGCCACGGCGGCGTCCGGCCACTGGCGGAGGATCTCCTCGGACCACCGGGGAAAGTGGTCGACGTCCTGATCGTCCAGCCTGCGGTAAACGATCCTCGCGGTGGACAGCTGCCGCAGCGTCGCCCGGGTTTCGTGCGCCACCAGGTGTTTGTCCGCGAGGTCGTGCCGACGGCCGGTGCTCGGGAACCGCACGATCTTCGTCGCCGCCCCGGCTTCCTCGGTGCCGACGACGAAGGTGGCGACTTCCCGCGGTTCGACGTCGGGCACGTCGTGGGGCGGGAAGGAGGCTTCGGTCGCGGGCTCGGAAAGCTTCATCAGCCGGTACAGCCGTGGCCGCAGCAGTTCGGCGGACAGGTCCGCGGCACCGACGGCCTGTTTCACCACGGCCGCGTGGTCGCCGGGGCTGTGCCGCCGGATCGCGAGATCGATCTGAGGCCCCAGTGCCTCGTCCGGAACGAGCCGCGCGGTTCGTTCGGCGAGTGCCGCGATGGGGGAGCCGGGAACCACGGTCTCACCGCCGTCACCGATCAGGAGCAGGGGCCGGTCGACCGCGGCGGCATACAGCGCCAGCGAACCGAAGTCCGAGATGACACACGAAGCGGCGGTGAGCGCGGCCTGCCAGCCGGCTTCGGGCGGAAGTACCTGGAGGCCCGCTTGGCGTGCCTCGGAGAGCCACGCGTCGACTTGCCAAGGGCTGTGGGCCGAGGTGATTCCCGGATGGAGCACGGCGCAGCAGCGATAGCCGTCGTACTCGAGCTCGGAGACCAGCCGCAGCGGGAGATCGGGCACCGTCCCCAGTAGTGAACCGGGCCCCCAGGTGGAGGCGATGACCACCAGGGTGTGGCCGTGCGCCCCGAACGCGGCGCGGTACGCGGGGGCGCGATGGATGCCCGCGCGCAGGCGGTCATGGCACGGGTCGCCGACCATCACCGCGCGTGCCGCCGCTTCGGGACCGGCTTCCCGCAGGTGGGCGCGCTGCTCGGGATGGGAGAGCGCGACCATGGCGGGGACGACCCGGCCGTCGCGGACGAGCCGGTCCGGATTCATCCCGGCGACCGTCCGGCTCCGCGGGTAGTACTTCTGGTAGCCGATTCCATGGGGCACCAGGACGATCGGCGCGTCGAAGAGATGGAGATCGTCGTTCTCGCTCGCCGCGATAACCAGGTCGAAGCGGCTTTGGAGGGCCTGCCGCCACGGAACGACGGAGGCGCGGAGCGTGCCGAGGAATTCAGGAACGCCGGCGCCGAAGATCGCGGTGCTGTCCGCGTCGTAGGTGAAGACCAGCTGGAGCCGTCGATCGCTCTCGATCAGCGACAGGATGTCCAGCAACCTCGTCAGCGTCGTGACCGTGCGGACGACGACCAGGATCTTGCGTTCGACACCGATGGTGAGCCACTGGTCGAACTCGGGATCGACCGGGACCTTCGCCCAAAACGACGGGGGGGGGGGTACCTTTTTCGCGCACTACCTGTCCCGGCGCGCGATCCATGCCGCGGCCTGCGTGCGGCGCTGCATGCCCAGCTTCGCGAGCACGGACGTCACGTAGTTCTTCACCGTCTTCTCGGCGAGGAACAGGCGCTCGGCGATCTCGCGGTTGGACATGCCCTGCCCGATCAGGTCCAGCACCTCGCGCTCGCGTTCGGTGAGGGAGCCGAGTTCGTCCTCGGGCGGATGCCGCAGCTTGTCGAGCACGCGCGCCGTCGACAGCGGGTCGAGCAGCGACCGGCCCGCCGCGACCTCGCGGACCGCGTTGACGACGTCCTGGCCGCGGACCTGTTTCAGCAGGTACCCGGCCGCGCCCGCCATGATCGCGCCGACCATGGCCTCCTCGTCGTCGAACGCGGTCAGCATCAGGCACTGCGGCGGGTTCGGCTTCGAGCGCAGCTCGCGGCAGAGCGCGATGCCGTCGCCGTCGCCGAGCCGCACGTCGACCACGGCGACGTCCGGCTCGACGTGCATCGCCACGGCGAGGGCCTCGTCGACCCCGCTCGCTTCGGCGACGACCTCGATGTCGGGCTCGTCGGTGAGGAGGTCACGCAGACCGCGCCGCACCACCTCGTGGTCGTCGATGAGCAGCACCTGGATCGGCATACCCCCACGTTACTTCGTCGCCTTGGCGACGGGAGACGCGAGGAACCGGGTGTCCGGTACGAGGCCGCCCATCCATTCCTCGGCGAAGTCCTCGACGATCACCGGATCGGGTTCGTTCCCGTACCGCTCGATATGCCAGGCGGCGAACGGGCGAGCCATTTCGGCCGGGTCCGCGTCGTCGAAGAAGGTCCGGTATGGCGGAAGCGGCGTCTTCCGTTTCTTCAGTGTCGCCTCGAGATCCTCGCGCCGGCGCTGGAAGCGGTACCAGTCGTCCAGCACGGTTCGTGATTCATCGCCGTTCACCAGGAAACCGCAGCCGACCAGGCCGGTCAGCCGCTCGGTGTCGGTCACCATCCGCGGCTCGGCGTCGCCGTGCTTCTTCCGCCACGCTTCGGCGGCTTGCTCGACGTCGTCGTAGACCTGGACGCCGCGTTGACGCGGGTGATCGAAGAGCGCAGCACCGGCACCACGCCGGGTGCCGAGATCGCGAGCAGGCCGTGAAGGAACCGCCACAGTGCTTCAGACGGTTCCGTCCTGGCCAGCACGGATACCTCGCCGACGAGGGCGGCGAAGAACAGGTCGAAGTCGAGGCCGTCGTTCGCCTCGTCGAGGACACGTTTCAGCTCGGCCCCGAGCAGTTCGCCGGTCGCCTGCTCGGCGATTTCGGCTTCTTGTTCCTCTTCTTGGGCTTCCGGCCACGTGATACGGGCACACCCGCACGTTACTTCGGGGCCGCCCAGTAAATCGCCTTGGCCACCTGCGAGTACAAGCCCTTCGGGTGATCGCGGAACAGCGGTTCGGTGCCGAACAGCACGGCCCGCCCGCCGAGCCCGGTGGTCCCGGACACGACGGCGGCCTGGCCCGCCGCCTGCAGCGGCCCGCCGGTACCGTCGTCCCGGGTCCGCCAATGCCCCGCGACCAGGGGATTCCCGCTCGCGTAGCGCTGCTCGACATTCACCGAAGAGCCGAGATCGGTAAACCAGAATGGCCCGTAGACGAACGAGTCCGGCAGCGCGCCGGTACCCACCGGGCCGGTCCCGTTGACGACCGAGACGACGCCGTTCCCGTCTTCCCAGCCCGCCACCGGACGTGCTTCGAGAAGTCCCACGTCCGTGTTGAACCGCGCGCCCGTGGCACCGCGGGTGACCACGCCGCCGCGCGCGAGGAAGGCGCGCAAACCGTCCTTCGCCGCCGGAGTGAGGTCGGTGTACCGCAGTCCGGAAGAGACGAACAGCAGGTCCACCCGTGACCAGTCGAAGCCCGCGTTGAGCACCGCCGCCGACACCGGCCGCACGTCGAAGCCCATGTCCCGCAGCGCTTTCAGCTCGTCCGCCCCGACGGCGGCCGCGATCGTCTTGCGGCTCAACGGGGTCGCCGTCCCGCGTGCCTCGGTGAATCGGACGCCGTAGCGGTCCGCCACCTCCGCGGCGGCAGGGCGTGCCGACGCCGGAACGACGATCGTGCCGTCGTCCGTGCGGCCGAGGGCGAGGCCTCGGTTCAGCAGGTCGTTGACCGCGCTGACGTCCTTGGCGTCGACCAGCTTCAGCGCGAGATCCCGGCCAGGCGCGGCGTCGACGCCACCGGTCGGCGACGCCGCGACGACGTCGTGCGTACGGACGTCGAGCCTGCCCTGCTTCACGATGTCGACCGAGGCGCCCCAGAGCAGGCGATGGCTCCAGCCGGAGATGTCGTACATGACCGGCACCTTCGCCGAGATGTCGCTGCCCTGCTCCAGCATCACGTTCGCCAGACCGCGTTTCGGCTGGTGCATGTCGACCACGTACGAACCGGCCGGATAGCGGCGTCCCGCCAGCGAGAACGGGCGATCGGCCTGCCGCACCCGGACGTCGTTGGCCACCAGATGGTCGACCAGCCGGGAAGCGGCGACGGCCGAACGCTGGTCGGCTCCGGCGGGGATGACGTACGCGCGCGGGAACTCCGTGCGGTAGCGGTCTTCCGGCCCGAAGCCGGGCACGAAGCCGTCGGGGATCTCGCGCTGCGCTTCACCGGCCGTGCCGCGGCGGAACATCTCGATCTGGTTCGCGATGAGCTCGCCGCGGTTGCGGTCGACGTAGTTCAGGGTGCTGCCGATGGTGGCCTCGACGACCTCGGTGTTGATCACCGCGCGCCGCTGGAGCTCCGGCACCGGCTGCGTTTCGTAGTCCGCGTTGTTCACCCGCATCGGGATTTCGATCGTGAAGGACACCGCGCCGTGGTACATCGCGTACTGGGCGGTGTAGATCGGCGCCCAGCCGTCCCAGCTGCCGGGGTCGTAGTCGCGGAACGGGATCTCGGGCTTCGCCGTCTCGGGGCGCCCGATCGCCTTGACCGCCTGCTCCATGCCGAGCCCGTTGGCGTAGCCGTGCTTGATGTAGAGGTCGAAGTCGTAGTTCTGGCCGTGCGGCGGCGTGGTGGGCTCGATGAGCGTGTTCGCGACGTAGCCGTGTTCGTCCAGCATCATCAGCGGCTGCTTGCCGATCGCGATCCCGCGCATGGCCCGCACTTCGGGCTGCGACGCGGTGACGAAGTCGCGGTTGGGGTCGAAGCCCTGCGACGTCTGCCGCGTGCCGGCGACGCGGCCGTCCGGATTGGCCGTGACGTTGAAGTAGAAGCGGTTCCGCTTCAGCAGTTCGACGGTCTTGGGATCGTTCGACGTCGCCAGCTTCTCGATGACGCGGAGCGCGCCGTCGGTGCCTTCCCATTCGTTGCCGTGGATGTTGTTGTTGATCCACACCGGCGCCTTGTAGCCGTGGCGCAGGAACGGGTCGCGCGCGGCCCGCGCCGGGTCGTTCTCGATCAGCGACCGCCAAGCGTCCTGCCGTCGCGTCTCGGACCGGCTCTCCGGCGCGGTCAGCGTCACCAGGTAGAGGTCGCGGCCGAGCCCGGACTGCCCGGCGATCTCGACCGAGATCCGGTCACTGCGCGCCTGCAACGCGTTCAGCTTCGGCGCGATCGCGTGATACGGCGCGAGCCCGAGTTTGATCGACTTGTCGGCCGTGTTCTCCGGATACACCCGCAGTTTCGTCTTGCGCGGATACCCCGAATGGTCACCCGCGACGTTCTCGCCCGCCGCGGCCCGCGCGACGCTCATCGGCTGGTCGGTCGCGGCGACCTCGTTGCGCTCCGGCCCGTTGCCGGGATCGCGATGCGGCGACGTCGGCGGTGGCGCCGCGTACGCCGGCGCGGCGACCGCGCTCAGTGACAGCATCAGGGCCAGGAACACGGTGCGAGCCGAACGCGACAAGGGCCACCTCCAGGGACGTCGGCACAGTGTTTCCGGTCGGCCGAACGGCCCACAAGACCCGAAAGGCGGCTAATCGGGCGCCGGGAACTACTTCTTCGGCTCGCAGGCGACGCCGTCGCCGTCCCGGTCGAGTTTGCGGTTGTAGCCGGGCTGGCCCGCGTACAACGGCGCCGCTCCGGCCGCCCGCACGGCGTCGCAGTTCGCGTAGGACACCGTCTTGGGCGGATCCGGTTCGGCCGCCGCCGGCGGCGGGGTCGACTTCTTCGTGGTGGGCTCGGCCCGGGTGATCGGCGGGGCGACCGGCTGCTGCGGTGGCGTGACGGAGGTGGGCGGGGTGTCGATCTTGCCGAAGCAGGGCGGCCCCCAGAGCCCGTTCCCCGCCGTCCGCGCGGTGTCTTCGGCGGCCTGCAGCGCGGTGCCGATGGTCTTCTCGACCGCCCTGCTCGCGAATTTCGCGTAGCCCGCTTTGAGCGCGGTGGTGGCGTAGTCGCCACCGTTCACCATGCTCACCGATGCCAGCGCGACACCGGCCTCATCGGATACCGATCGAATGATGACCTCTTGGTCGGCCAGTGTGTTCTTTGCCCACGTGAGGGTTTCCTCGGCGAAGCATCCGTTCGTATTCGGAGGGGTCGTCAAACCGAGGATCCTGACGATTTTTTCGCCGTCGGGACCGGTCACCTTGACCGTGCCGGCGTCCACGATTTCGGCGACCCGGTAGGTGCTCGGAGCGGTGGACGAGGACGTCGGCGGGGTCGACGTCGCCTGGTCGGCACTTTTGGCCGCGACGGGCTGCTCTTGTTGTGGTTGTGGGGTTTTCCCGAAGACTGCGCCGAGAACGAAAAGTACCGAAAAGGCGGCGAGGACGATCATCATCCAGCGGGGCATCCGCTTGTCGCGGGAGGGACCGGTGTGCATGGGCGTCCTCGGGATTCTTGCTTCGGGTGAGCTTCGCCGGTTTTTGTCGTTCCCCCGGCGAATGGTGTTACATGCTCGGCTTTTCCGTCACGAAGCGGCCACGAACGGGTCACCGTCGGCATTCGGGCGTTACGCGAACGGTGACGTCACGATCCACCGGTAGACGCTTCGAGAAAAGGAAACGAAATGGCGGAGACAGTCGAAAATCTCGCGTTGACTCCAGACGGCCGGTTCGCCGTGGGGACGACCGAATTCACCGCCATCGACTTCGAGACCACCGGCCTGCACCCCGGACACGTGGTCGAGGTCGCGGCCGTGCGCATCCGGGCGGACGGCACGGTCCTGCGTGAGTTTTCGACGCTGGTCAATCCGGGCCCTGGCGTGGATCCCGGCCCCGCCCACGTGCACCGGATCACCCGCCGCGAGCTCGACGGCGCTCCCTATCTCGGCGAGGTACTGGGCGACTTCCTCGATGTCTGTCAGGGCAGTGTCCTGGTCGGACACAACCTGCCCTTCGAGGCGCGCTTCCTCGACGGGGAGTCCGGCAGGTTGGGCGCGCGGATCCCGGCGATGCCGGGCGTGTGCACGCTGGCCGCGGCCCGGCGCGCGCTGCGGTTGCCGAACTATCGCCTGGCCACGGTGGCCGAGGCGGTCGGCGTCGGCGAGTTCGCGGCGCACACGGCGCTCGCCGACGCCTACGTGTGCGCCCGGCTGGTGACGACGCTGGTGACCACACACGGCCTCAGGTTCACGGAACGGCCGGTGTTCCCGGAACTGCCGCGATTCGCGCCCTCCACGCGCCTATCGCCTCGTCGTGTGGTGGTGCCGAGCGGTGGCACCTGGATGGCGGACTTCGTCGACCGGGTACCCGAGGCCGCGTTCGGAGCGACCGGCTCGCTGCAGGACGCCTACGTCGAACTGCTCGGGAACGCCTTGGCGGACCGTCATATTTCGGACGCCGAGGCGAGGGCACTCGGCGCGGCGGCCTCGGCGGCGGGGATGTCGGACACCGATCTGCACCGCGTGCACACCGGCTTCGTCAAAGCCATGCGCGAGCTCGCCGAAAGCGACGGCGTCATCACCGCGGAGGAAGAGCGGGATCTGCGCGCCGTCGCGGCGGCCTTGCGGGTGCCCGAAACGCTGCACGGGCTCCGGGCCACCGGGGCCGCATCCGGCGTGCGTCGCCGTGTCCTCGTTCTCGGCGACGGGCTGGCGGAGGATGATCTGCGCGCCGCAGTGCTCGATGCGGGCCTTCAGCTCGCGAAGAAGCTCACCGCGTCGGTGACCCATCTGGCCGTGGGCTCCGGAGTTCCCCCTGCCGAGCCACGGATCGCCAGGGCGGGTGAACTCGGTGCGAAGGTGCTCGGAGTCGCCGAGGCGCGTGAAGTGCTGGGTCTCGTTCCGCGGCCGGCGCCCGTGCCCGCCCCGATCCCCGTGCCGCCGCCCGCCCCGATTCCGGCTCCCGTGGCTCCGGCTCACCGGCCGGTCTACGCCGCTGAACAGCGGACGGCAGCCTTCGTGCCTTATCCGCAGCCACCTGTTCCGCACGGGCCCATACCGCCGGTGCCGTCCCCGCCGTCGGTCGCGCTGTGGGGAGGCAGGGTCCTCATGGGGTTCGGGATGCTGCTCATGTTCATCACGGTGCTCGCGTTGTTCGGCGGCGCGGGGCTCGCCGCGGGCGTTTTCGTGGGCGTGCTGGGTGTCGGTGGCCTGCTCGGCGGCTGGCAGATCGCCGTCAGGGCTTGACGTCGGGCGCGGGGAACCGGTGCTCGTTCCGATCGATCTTGGCGTTGGCCGCCTCGATCAGGTCCACCCCGAGGCTGTTCGCCAGCTGGAGGAGGTACAGCGTGACGTCGGCGATCTCGTCGACGACGTTGTGCGCCAGCTCGGGGTCGGAGCGCCACTTCGCCGATTCCTCCGGGGTGAGCCATTGGAACAGCGAAGTCAGCTCGCCGACTTCGCCGGACAGCGCCATGACCAGGTTCTTCGGAGTGTGGAACGGTTCCCAGGCCCGTGCCGCGGCGAAGTCGCGGAGGCGCTGGTTGAGGTCGTCGAGAGTCACGTGCCGTGCCTACCAGATCGTCACGGTGCGCTAACGGCCGTATGGCGGACGAGCGTTGACGTGCAATTTGCAACTTGCCTAGCGTCGCTGGGCGTCGGGGAACCGATCCGGAAGGAAAGCCTTGACGTACCAGCGAAGCCTTCGCTCTCGCATGCTCTCCATCGCGTTCGTGCCGAGCGCGGCCTTGGTGCTCGTCGCGTTGTTCATCGGCGGATTCCTCGTCCAGCAGGCCATCCAGGACCGTGACGACGCCGAGGGCGGGGCGGTCATCATGGCCGAGGCGAGCCGGGGGATCGCGTCGTTGCAGCGGGAGCGGGCGGTCGCGCTGCGGGCGCCGGGCAGTCGTTCCGCCACGTACACCGCGTATGCCGATCGCATCGACACCTCGCTTTCCTCGTTGCGCGAGATCGCGCGGGCCGCCCCGGACGCCGAAGTCGGCTATCAGCAGACGATCGCCGTCGAGCTGCTCACCGCCGTCGAAGGCATGGACCGCAGCGATTCCCTCGCGGTCGCCGGGATCGACGACGAGGGGCGGCGCGACTACGCCGCGGCCGTGGGCGCCTACCGGTCCAGGCTCGACGCCGTCGCCGGAAAGCTGACGGAAAGTAGCCGTCGGACCTACCGCGATCTCGTCGGGAGCGTGGACTGGAGCCGGTTCGGCGCGGTCGAAACCGCGTTGAGCGCGGCCACGCCGCCGCCCGTCGGCCAGGACGCCTGGCGCGTGGCGGCCGGCGTCGTCGGCCGGACTCTCGGCGATCTCGCCGCACGCCAGATCGAGTACTCGGCGCAGCTCGCGATCGACGGCGGACGCCGGGTGCTGAGCGGCGCGCTCGCCGCCGCCGCGGCGATTTCGCTGCTCGCGGTGGTGGTGATGGCGATCGTCATGCAGCTCGCCAGCCGGCTTCCGATCCCGATCATCCGCTGCCCTTCGCGGCTCGACGCGGCCCCGCTGGCCTGGTCACACCTGGTGAGCGATTACGCCGAAAAGAGCACGCTGTTGGCCCACACGAGTCGGCGAAGCGGTCGGGCAGACTTGTCCGGGTGAGTTCCCCGACGGATCTGCGCCCCTACCTGCGTACTTTGGACGCGGAAACGCTGGCGGACCTGCTGCACGCCCAGGCCGAGCGTGACCCTGAGTTACGGCAGGCCCTGGAGAACCGTTTCGCCACCCAGGGGAGTGACGTCGCCGAGGCGCACCGCCTCCTCGACACCGCCGTGCTGGCGAACAACGTCGAGTACGCCGCGAAGGTCGGCTCCGTCCTCGACACGCTTCAGCGGCTTCTCGACGCCGGAAGCCGGGCCGATCTCGCACCGCTCGCCCGTCGGACCGTGGACGACATCAGCGAGATGCTGGAGCAGATCGACGACACCTCGGGCGAGGTCGCGGACCGGCTGGACCGGGCCGTCGAGCTGTACGCGCGGGCCTGCGTGGCCCGTCCGCCGGATCCCGAGAGCCTGGCCGCCTGGATCCTCGAAGTCGAGTTCGACGGGCCCGGCTGGCCTGCCATCGAGCTGGCCGACTTCGCCGCCGCCTTGGGGGAAAAGGGAATCGCGCGGATCCAGTCCACTGTGGACGCGGTGCTGGCGGAGCAGCCGTCCGGCGCGAAACGCGAGACGGCCGAGCGGTTGCGCGAGGAGTTGGCGGAGGTGTCCGGCGACGTCGACGCGCTCGTCGCGATCCTCGCCGCCAAACCGCCGCGGGTGGACGTCAGCCTCAAGATCGTGCGCGTCCTGCGCGCGGCGGGGCGGCACAGCGAGGCCATCGCACATGCGGCGCGGGCGCTCACGCACGACAAGAAGGAAGAGCCGCCACCGCCGGAAGCTGAGCCGGTTCCCTTGTCGCGCAAGGAGTTCGACGAGAATCCCACGGCCGCCACCTACCTCGCCCTGCGTGCGGAGTCGCTGGAAGCGGGGCGCTGGGTCGCGCAGCGGAAGACCGCGCTGGCCCGTCTGCGCGAACTCGCCGCCGGGAGCACCCAAGCCGCGGATGAACTCGTCCGCGCGTTGCTCGGCGAGGATCGCGCCGACGAGGCTTGGCGGGCGGCGGTGCGGTTCGAGGCCTCTTTGCCGGTGCGCGTCGAACTCGCGGACGCGCGTTCCGTCGCCCATCCGGCCGAAACCATTCCCGTGTATCGGGACCATGTCGAAGAATTGATCACGCGGAAGGATCCGAACTCCTACCGCGAGGCGGCCCGGCAACTGCGCAAACTGCGCACGGTGCACAAAAAGGCCGGTATGGCTGAAGAATTCAGCTCGTACCTCGGCACATTGGTGGAAATACACAAACGCAAGACCCGGCTGATCGCCGAGGTCAAGGCGGCGAGAATCGCGATTCCGAAACCGGTCGGCGCGTAACCGCGCCCGGCGGCCGTCGTTATTCGAGTGAACCGAGGAAACCCGGCGAAGAAGGTCGAAGTCGCGGTGGTCCTGTAACCGGTTTCCGTCCGCGTCCTCCCCGCGGACGGGACCCGTGTTCCGCGCCCGGGACCACCGCGACGAGCCCGATCGGGTCCGCGTGAAAACATGTCGCCATGAGTCCGGTCAGCCGTGCCCGCAAGAAGGCAGCCCAGCCCTCCACTCCGAGTGTGACGGGCCTCTTCAAGGACGTCCTCCGGGACTTCTCGACCCTTGGCGCCGAACCCGAGGTGCTCGACGTCGAGCTGCTGACCTCCGAGGTGCTCGGCCAGTGGTGGGAGATCGAGGTCGAGGAGGACGAGACGCCGCTGGGTCTGGAGCTCATCGCGTTCGCCGAGCGGAAGATCACCCCCGCCGCGGCCGCGCTGCTCGCCGGATTGCGGGTCTTCGCCGAGACCGAGGAAGAGCGCGAGGCCGCCGCCGCGGCGCTGAACACCGTGCTGGGCCGCGGGATCCCGGAACCGGACTGGATGGGAGACCTCGCCGCGGTGACCGTGGGGGACTGCTGGCGGACCGGCGACGTCTTCGGTGACGAGTCTTCCCTGCTCTGCGTCTTCACCCGCGGCGGTGTCGAGCACGGCCTGCTCGCGCTGGTCGACTTCACCGAGGGCGGCCGGATCCGCGACGTCGTCGTGGTCGACAAGCCGCAGGACGTGCTGGCCGAGATGCGCCAGCAGGCCACCGACGACCCTGAGCTGGTGACGCTGGAGCGGGTCTTGCCCGAGCGCGCCCACCAACTGCTCGCGGACGGCCTCGCCGCGACGGACGTCGTCGAAGAACCCGACGTCAGCGAGGATTACGCGCGGTTCCATGCGCTCGCGCTGGCCTGGATCCGGGCGATGCCCGCGCCCGAACCGTCGCCCGAGATCTCCGAATGGCCCGAGCAGGTCCGCGAAGAGGTCGTCGCCGACTTCATCGGCTCCGGGCTCGTGGAGGACACGGACGCGACGCGGTTCTACGCGCGCCTGCTGGTCGACTACGGCTGCGAGACCGAGCCGGGCAGTCCGCTGCGGGTCGGGCCCGAGAAGCTCGCCCGGTTCCTCGAGTCGCTGCTGGACGGCGAGTTCGAGATCGACGAGGCCTACGAAGACGCGCTGGAGCCCGCCCTGCTCGGCTGGGTCACTTGGGCCGCCGACCGCGCCGGGCTCCCCGAGGCCGCGCGGGTGGCGCTGCTGGAGAGCGCGACCGAGTTCCTGGAGGAGTTCGCACAGGACGAGGACTCGGCGCTGGACGTCTACTTCGACGGCTCGGAAGGGATCGAGGACCCGGCGGAACTCGCGGACGCCCTGGCGCGCCGCATGTTCGCCGTCCCGACGGTCTACGCGGAGATCGGCGACGAGGAGCTGGAACTCGAGCCCGCCGACCCCGAGCAGCGCCGCCTGCTGGTGATCGGCGAGCACCCCGAGTACCACGAGGCGCTGGCCGAGGAGACCTTCGACGGCGAGCCGAGGATGCGGCTCGCGCTCAAGACCACGATCGTCGACCAGCTCTGGGACGACGAGCCCGCCGAGGTCTGGCAGGCCGTGCTGCGGCTGAGCGAGACGGGACAGGAACGCGAGGAGATCTTCGATCGCCTCATCGACGCGCTGTCCGCCCAGCTCGCCGAAGCGGGCGAACACGAGATGGACTACGACGTCGACGACTACCGGAAGGCGCTCGGCGAACTCTGAGCGCGGGAGGCTCAGCCGAGCGGAGCCGCTGGGGTGCCCTTGGACTCGGTGACTTGCGGCTTCTTCCGGCGCCGGTCCCCGCGGGCGTCGTCGAAGTCGACGACGAAGGCGCCGGCGGCCATGGCCACCAGGAGTGCGAGTCCGAGAATCGAGCCGACCCAGGTCAGGATGATCGAGAACATCGTGAGCCTCCTCCCTGCTCAAGGTCTGTTCGAGACCTCTTGTTCCCCTGACACAAGGGTCGCTGTGGGGGCCTGTAGCCGGTATCGGCCAACCGGTTACACGTACTGAGCGTGGATCGGCCGATCGGCCGAGGAAAGCCGCCCGGCGACAGCGGTGTGCGACCGGCGGGCCCCAGCGGCTCGCAGGTGGTGCGAAGGCTCCTGCTTGTGAGGGAACGGCGGGGAGTGGGAAACCCGCGATCGTCCGGTTACGCGGTGTGCTCGCTCAGAGCTTGCGCAGCCGGACCCGGTTGATCGTGTGGTCGGCGTCCTTGCGGAGCACGAGGGTCGCCCGCGGCCGGGTCGGCTTGATGTTCTCCATCAGGTTCGGCTCGTTGATCGTGTGCCACAGATGGCGCGCCTCGGCACGGGCCTCGTCGTCCGGGAGGCCGGCGAAGTGGTGGAAGTGCGACGCGGGATCCGCGAAGGCGGTGTGCCGCAGCTTGAGGAAGCGCTCGATGTACCAGCGTTCGATGTCGCTCGTCGGCGCGTCCACGTAGATCGAGAAGTCGAACAGATCGGACACGGTCAGCCGGGGGCCGGGCTGGAGGACGTTCAACCCTTCGAGGATCAGGATGTCGGGCTGCTGAACGACCTGTTCCTCGTCGGGAAGGATGTCGTAGGCGAGGTGCGAGTACACCGGCGCGCTGACCCGTTCGGCCCCGGACTTCACCTCGGTGACGAACCGCAGCAGCGCCCGCCGGTCGTAGCTTTCCGGGAAACCCTTGCGGTGCATGATCCCGCGCCGGACGAGCTCCGCACGCGGGTAGAGGAACCCGTCGGTGGTGACCAGGTCGACCCGGGGGTGATCCGGCCAGCGGGCGAGCAGCGTGCGCAGGATGCGCGCGGTGGTCGACTTGCCGACGGCGACGCTCCCGGCGATGCCGATGATGTACGGCACCTTGGTGCCCCGGCTGTCTTCACCGAGGAAGGTGGTGGTGGCTTCGTACAACCGCTGCCGGGCGGCGACCTGGAGATTGATCAGCCGGGAGAGCGGGAGGTAGACCTCGGCGACCTCGGCCAGATCGACCTGTTCACCGAGACCGCGCAGCCGCAGCAGTTCCGCGGCGGTCAGCGGCAGGGGAGTCGACCTGCGCAACTCTCGCCACTGCTCACGGTGCAGCTCGACGTAGGGACTGAGCTCACGGACCCGCGGCATCGCACACTCCTCGCCCGTCGCCTGCGCTGGCGCCGTACAAAACCGTGTTGACGAGTTCTCGGCGGGTGAACGTGCCTCGAACCGGATGAAGCCGCTTTAACGGTAGGGCTTACGGCTCGTGAACGCGCTGCGATGTGATGTAGCCCGCTTCGGGGCGTTACCGTCCGTTACGGGAACGGCCGGGCGTGAAGACCTCGTCCCAGGCCGCGGCGACCTGCCGGGCGCAGGACGCGGGGGCGACCCCGCCGACGCCGGTACCGAGCCCCGGCATCGCGATCGTGTGCACGAGATCACGGACGCGGCCCTGGTCGAGGCTGGCGTCGCGCCACTGCTGGAACACCGCGCGGGCGGCGAGGTACGGGTGCACGGTGTCGCGCGGGAGGCGTTCGCCGGGTTCCCGCATGGTCGGCGCGCTGATCAGCCAGGCGGGCTCCGCCTCGCCGGTCGGCACGATCACCGCTTCGCCGATCGGCAGCTCGCCGCCGTGGTAGGCGAGGACGGCGCTGCGGACGTTCTGCTCGACGCCGGGATACGCGCGGGCGTAGACGGCGTCGATGCCGCCACGCATCCAGCCATAGGAGTTCGCGGGGCTGACGACGGCCTGCGCGACGACGTCGAGCACGGATCCGCGGTGCACGAAGACCCGGCCGTCCACGGTGTCCGCGACGGTCGTCCAGGCTTGGGCGAGCAGGTCATCGACGGCGCACAGCACCAGCTCCGGAGTGGGATGGTCCGGCACGGGAGCGAAAGACGAGCCGACATCCTCGTGGCCGGTGTGCGTGCCCGGTTCGGCGGTCACGCCCTAAGCATGGCAAAAAAAGCCACCTGGCGTAACCGGCGCGCATACCGGCTGTCCGAGTGAAAGTCGCCACCCGCGCCGTGCGTAATCTGGCGGGGTGTCACGGATCGCCTATTTCGGCCCCCAGGGAACGTTCACCGAACAGGCCGCGCGCCGGCTCACCTCCGGTGAGGAGCTGATCCCCGCCGAGACCATCCCGGCGGCACTGGCCGCGGTGCGCTCGGGCGCGGCCGACGCCGCCTGCGTCCCGATCGAGAACTCGGTGGAGGGCGCGGTCACCGCCACCCTCGACAGCCTGAGCGAGGCCGAGCCGCTGGTCGCGGTGGCGGAGGTGCTGCTGCCCGTCCACTTCAGCGTGCTGACCAGGCCGGGTACGACCGAGATCCGCACCGTGGCGAGCCACCCGCACGCGCTCGCGCAGGTCCGGCACTGGGTCGAGGCGAACCTGCCCGGCGCGCATCCGGTCGCGACGTCGTCCACGGCGGCGGCCGCGGTCGCGGTGGCCGAGGGTGAGTTCGACGCGGCCGTCACCGCGCCGGTCGCGGTCGAGCACTATCCGCTGGAGGTGCGGGCCACCGAGGTCGCCGACGTCCGCGACGCCAAGACCCGGTTCCTGCTGGTCCGCGCTCCCGGTGAACTGCCGGAGCCGACCGGGGCCGACCGCACGTCGATCGTCGCCGCCGCCACGAACCGGACCGGTGCCCTGGCGGAACTGCTCACCGAACTGGCGGTCCGCGGGATCAACCTGACCAAATTGGACGCCCGCCCGACCAGGAACAACTTCGGCGAGTACCGCTTCTTCATCGACTTCGAGGGGCACGTGGCCGAGCCCCGGATCGGCGACGCGCTGGCCGCGTTGCGCCGCCGGTGCCGCAACCTCCGGTTCCTCGGCTCCCACCCGCGTGCGGACGACGGCAAGACCGAGATCGAACTGGACGCCGCCAACGAGGACTTCACCGACGCGATCGACTGGGTCGCCTCGGTACGGAAGGGAGCACAGGCGTGAAACTCCTCCTCGTCCGCCACGGCCAGACCGAGGGCAACGTGCGCGGCGCGCTCGACACCGCGCTGCCGGGACCGCCGCTCACCGAGCTGGGCCGCGAGCAGGCGCAGGACCTCACGACGCGGCTGGACGGCGAGCCGATCGTCGCGGTCTACGCCTCGCAGGCGGTCCGCGCCCAGCAGACCGCCGCGCCGCTGGCCGCCAAGCTCGGCCTCGACGTCCAGGTCCTCGACGGCGTTCACGAGGTCGCCGCGGGCGACCTCGAAGGCAAGACGGACAAGGACTCGATCACCACCTACATGAGCGTCGTGCGCCGATGGACGCTCGGCGAACTCGACCCGCCGATCCCCGGCGGCGAGACCGGCGCGCAGGTCCGCGCTCGGCTGCTCGACGCGGTCGCCCGGCTGCGCGCCAAACACGAGCAGGCCGACCCCGACGGCACGGTGGTGCTCGTGAGCCACGGTGGCGCGATCCGGCTGGGCGGCGAATGGCTCGCCGGGAACGTGACCGCCGAGATCGCCAACCAGGGCCTGATCCCGAACACCGGCGTCGTCGAGCTCGCCGGGACCGCCGACGGGTGGACGTGCCTCACCTGGGCGGAAACCCCCGTCGAACCCTGAGCGGGGACGTTTGCCTCACGACCACCCGTCGCGTGGGGAAGGCGCCCTTCACCGCGTCTCATGTGGGTATGGCTCCTTTCAGCCCGTTTGCCTCCGCCCCCGCCGGGGAACACAGCACACAAGATCGATTAACACCTTGTGGGGAATTAACCGGTGGGGCGCAACCTCGTCGGCGGACGACACGTCTACTGGACGGTGGGTCACCCGGATACAGGGAGGCGAATGGCCATGGTTCGTTCGAAGTTGATCTCCATCGGCGGTCTCGTCGCGGGTACCGCCGGACTGCTCCTGTTCAGCGCGTGCGGTTCGGGGACCGCGCCCGTCGCGCAGAACACATCCGCGTCACCGTCGAGTTCGGTGCCGGACACCTCGGCGGCGCCCAGCGCGACTTCCTCGGCTTCGGCGCCGGCTCCGCAGCCCGCCCAGCCGCCCGCGCAGGCGTCGAAGAACGACGGGCTCTGCAAGGCGGGCGACGTCAAACTGTCCATCAAGGACAGCGACGCCGCCGCGGGCACGGTGTACCGGAAGCTCGTCATCACCAACGCGAGCGGGCACTCGTGCACGATCCAGGGCTTCCCTGGCATCTCCTACGTGACGGGCGCCGACGGTCACCAGGTCGGTGAAGCCGCGTACCGCGACGGCGCCAAGGGCGACCCGGTGCAGCTGGCCAACGGTGAGAGCGCGATCGCGGACGTCGGTTTCGCGAACGTCCGCAACTACCCCGAGGAAGTCTGCAAGCCGGTCGAGACCAGGGGCCTGCGGGTGTACTTGCCGCAGGAGACCGCGTCGAACTTCCTGGCGGTGCAGGGGCTCGGCTGCACCGGGAAGATCTCGGGCAACCAGCTGACGGTGAAGACCGTCCACAAGGGCTAGAGCTGGGTGCAGAGCTGTTCGGCCTGCACGAGGTGCCGCTGCCCCGAGATCTGGTTGAAGTGCAGGCTGAACACCATTCTGCTGACGCCGTCGATGTGCTCGGCCAGCGGCCGGTAGGTGTCGTTGGCGGCGGCCGCCGCGGCGGAGAGTTCGCGCGCGGCCGTCATCCGGTGCAGGACCTCGGGCGCCAGGACCGCCACGGTCTGGTCGCCGGGCGCGGAGTCGGTGGTGTCGGGGATCGTGCCGACCCTGGCCAGCGCCGAGCATGCCGCCTGCGCGTCTTCGAGCGCCCCCGCGTTGACGCCCGAGAGCGCCCAGAGCATGCCGATCACGCCGCCACCGATCACGAAACCGGCGACCGCGGTGAGCACCTGCGGGCGTCTGGAAGGTTCTGTCGTCCCCACGCCGGCCTCCGGCACCAGTGTCTGCTGCATCGCGGACCTCCCCGTCACCCGTGGCGGTGATGGGCTATTTCAGCACCAAAGACCTTGGTTTTCACCGGTCTTGGTGGAGAACCCGCTCCTCCGTGGCCGATTCGTCATCGAAGGCGCCGGGCCGTAACGAGACGAACGCGAAACCGGCTACGCCGAACAGCAGAAGCCCGGACGTGAGGAACGTCCGGGCCGCGGAACCGAGGGCGTGGGTGAGGACGCCGCCTAGGAGGGCGCCGATCGGGATCGCTCCCCAGACGACGGTCCGCCACACGCCCAGCACCCGGCCGAGCAGGTCGCCGGGGACGAGGGTGTGCCGTGCCGTCCCGAGCACGATGTTCACCGCGACGACGGCCGCCGCGAACAGGCCGAACAGCGCCGCCCCGGCCACCGGCGAGCTCGTCAGGCCCATGCCGGTGAACGCCGCGCCGCAGCAGGCCGTGCCCCCGAGGAGCACCGCGCGACGGCTGGACACCTTCACCAGCCGCGGGGCGACGGCCGCGCCGAGCAGGCCACCGATGCCGCCGACGAACGCGAAGAGCCCGAAGGCCGCTTCGCTGAGATGCAGGTACTCGATCGCGTACAGCACCAGCTGTGCCTGCGCGAGTTCGCTGACCAGGCTGATCGCCCCGGCGAGGACGACCAGGCGCAGCACCAGCCTGCTCCGCTTCAGCCAGCGGAAACCCTCCGCCAGTTCGGTGCGGAGGTCGGTGGTGGCGCGCTCGGCGGAGCGCGGACGGTAACTCCCGGCGAGGCCGATCAACACGACCGCCGCGATCGCGAAGCCCACCGAGTTGAGCAGGAACGGGAAGGTCGCGAAGAGCGCGAAGGTGGCGCTGCCGACCGGTCCGCCGAGGAAGGTCTGGCCGACGATTTCGCAGGCCTGGAGCTTGCTGTTCGCGCCGTCGAGCGAACCTTCGCCGACGACCGCCGGGATGAGCACGTTCGCGGCGCTGTCGGCGACCACCTCCGCGAAGCCGATGAGCAGCGCGGCGGTGTAGACCATCCAGATCGTCACCCCGCCCGCGGCGACCAGCGCGGCCGTGCCGCCGACGACCACCGCGCGGGCGCTGTTCGCGAGGATCATCGCCCGCCGCCGGTCGACGCGGTCCAGCAGCGCGCCCGCCGGGAGCGCGAACAGCAGCCACGGCAGGAACTGGGTCGCCGAAAGCCCGGCGATGAGCAGCGGATCCCTGGTCAGGGTGACCGCGAGCAGCGGGAACGCGACCTTGCCGATGCCGTCGCCGAGGTTCGACGCCGCGCTGGACGCGAGCAGCCAGCGCAACCGCCGGTCGCTCCTCCTCCGCACCGTCGACTCGGCCATGCACCGCCTCCCCAGGCATTCGCCGGCGAAGGCCGGCGACAACGTGTCGAAAAGTTTAGCGGGGCTGTCGCCCAAAGTGGCGGGGTTGTTACACGCAGTTAAGAATCCGGAGAACCCTTGGTGCTCCACGCACAAAAATCACCGACCATGCCACCGGCGGCGCGGAATCCGTCGCGAGGAGAGCAAGGGACCTTTGCTATCACCCGCGCGGCGGCTCAGCCCCAGCCGAGTTCGTGCAACCGCTCGTCGTCGATGCCGAAATGGTGCCCGACCTCGTGCACCACCGTGATCAGCACCTCCTCGACGACGTCCTCCTCGGTGTCGCACATCTGCAACAGCGGGCGCCGGTAGATCGAGATCCGGTCGGGCAACACCCCTCCGTACTCGTGGGTCCGCTCGGTCAGCGCGACCCCGTGATACAGCCCGAGGATCGTGGGCGACTCCTCGTTGAACTCCTCCACGAGCACCACGACGTTGTCCATGGCGTCCGCGAATTCGGGCGGGAGCTCGTCCAGCGCCTCCGAGACCAGCTCCTCGAAACGCTGCTGGGTCATCTCGACGGGCACGCGATCACCCTCCGGTCTTCGGGGGCGAGGAGGACGACGGCGGCGGGGCCTCGCCGTTGCCGACCTTGACGCTCCCGGTGACCGGCGCCAGCCCCTTGTTGTCCGGCAGGACCGCGGCGACCTTGCAGTTCACCAGCGTGGACCCGGCGTCCCAGCTCTCCTGCTCGCGGACGTCCCAGCTGAGGATGAGCTTCTTCGCCGCCAGATCCGCGTTGCCGGTGTATTCCTGCGAGGCCGTCGAGCATTCGGTGTCGAGCCAGGTGTTCTGCTGCTCCTGTGAGGGGTAGCCGTCCTTGAACTTCGTCTTGAGGTCGAGCGTCGCGATGATCTCGTACGAATGCGCCTGCGCGCAGTCGATCGGGTCGCCGAAGCTGTTGTTGAGCAGCGCGAGACAGGTGCCCGGCTCCCACACCGCCGACTGGTCCTGCTCCTTCGCGGGCCCCTTGGTCGGCTGGAGCTTGCCGCCCTGGCCCGCCCATTGCAGACCGCACCGCAGCTGCCGGTCGCCGTCGGCCCACTGCGCGGGCGTCGGCCGGAGCAGGTTCATGCTCAGCTTGCCGTAGGGATCGAGGTTGCGGCCGAGGTACGGCTTGACGTCGATCGTGCAACGCGAGCGGGAGATCTCCTGCCACTGCTCCAGGTTCGGGCTCGGCACCCCCGGCGGGTACTGCGCGCCGATGTCGACGATGCTGGTGACCTCGAACAGATGGGACTCCGCGCACGGCACGCGCCGCGCGTCGGTGGCGTCCGGATTGTTCCAGGTCAGACAGGTGCCAGGGGGAGATTGGAACGCCTCGGCCGCGGCGGGCGACAGTTTGGGGGCGCCGCCGCCCGCACCGCCCTCCGGGCCCACGTTCCACGAAAACGCCACACTCAGCGAAAGCGCGATGATCGCGCCCGCGAACACACCGGCCATGACGAGCCGGGTGCGCAGGGTGCTCAGCGCGTTTCGCGGATCACGGAACCGCTCGGCCTGTTGAGACATCCACTCCATGATGCCCGCGCCGCACGTAAGGTGCGCGTACCGGGTGGTTAGTGTTGGACACGAGTTCGGGCCGGCGGGCGATTACGGAGCTTCGATGACGCAGGATGACAACCAGGGGGCACAAGCGCCTCAGGAGCCGCCCAAGCGCGGCACCATGCGCTTTCAGGACAGCAGCACGCAGGCGCGGCAGCCGTCGCTGGCCGAGCAGCGGGCACGCCAGCAGGCGCTGGCGGAACAGCAGCGCCAGGAGGCGATGGCGGCGGAGGCCGCTCGCGTCGCCGAGAAGAAGTCTTCGACCAAGAAGAAGCTCCTGATCGGCACGGGCGTGACCGTCGGCCTGGTCGGGCTGGTCGCGACGTTCTACACCGTCGCGAAGCCGGAGAACGTCACGGCCGTCTGCACCACCAAGGACGGGATCGTCGACCAGGACGACAACTGCGACGAGCGCTACGTGACGTCGCACGGTGGCTACCACTCCGGTGGCTTCTTCTTCATCCCGATCGGCGGCGGCGGATACAACAGCTACCGCTACAACTACGGCGGTACCGGGACCATCGGGCAGCGAGTGTCCGGCGGCTCGTACACCGCGCCGTCGAACGCGAACGTCAGCACGAAGTCGGGCAAGTCCGTCCAGCGCGGCGGGTTCGGCATCAGCGGCAAGAGCGGCTCCGGCGGCAGCGGCAAGAGCGGGGGCTCGTAGGTGTACCGGGATTCCAAGCCGCCCCGGCGGGATTGGCAGAACATCGTCGAAGAGCAGGGGCTGGTCTTCGGCACGCCCGCGCGCGACGGCTCCGGCAAGTCCCGGCCGTACTGGGACGAGTCGGTCCACTACGTCTTCGACATGGACGAGATCCTGTCGGTCGAGGCGGACGTCGAACTGCTGCACTCGATGTGCCTCGAAGCGGTCGACAACGTGATCACCACCGAGCAGTACCACCGCTTCGGCATCCCGGAGTGGGTCTGGCCGCATATCGCGGAGTCGTGGAAGCGGCAGGATCCGCACGTCTACGGCCGGTTCGACCTGCGCTACGACGGCAAGAGCCCGGCGAAGCTGCTGGAGTACAACGCCGACACCCCGACCTCGCTGCTCGAGGCCGCGGTGCTGCAGTGGCACTGGAAGACCGCGGTCTTCCCGGAGAACGACCAGTGGAACTCGATTCACGAGAAGCTCGTCGAGCGCTGGGGCGAACTCGCCGACAAGCTGCCCTCGAACGAACTGCACTTCACCTGGTCTTCGGCCGATCCGTCCGGTGAGGACCACGTCACGACGGCGTACCTGCAGGAGACCGCGGCCGAGGCCGGGCTCGACACCGTCGGCCTGTCGATCGAGGAGATCGGCTGGGACCCGGTGCTCAAGCGGTTCGTCGACCTCGAAGAGGCGCAGATGGCGACCGTGGTGAAGCTCTACCCGTGGGAATGGGTGGTCGACGAGGAGTTCGGCCGCTTCGCCGTGGAGACCATGCCGCGCACGCTGTGGGTCGAGCCGCTGTGGAAGATGATCCTCTCCAACAAGACGCTGCTCGCGATCCTGTGGGAGAACTACCCGGGGCATCCGAACCTGCTGCCCGCCTTCGCCGACGACCCCGGTCTGCTGACCGAGTACGTCCGCAAGCCGAAACTCGGCCGCGAGGGCGCGAACGTGCAGATCGTCGCCACCGGCTACGAGACGCAGACCGACGGGGTCTACGGCGCGGAAGGGTACGTCTACCAGGCGTTCGACCCGCTCCCGGAGTTCCAGGGTTACCGGCCCGCGCTCGGCGCGTGGATCGTCGGGGACCAGGCCGCCGGTCTCGGTATCCGCGAGACCGCGGGACTCGTCACGGACGACGGTGCGGCGTTCGTCCCGCACCGCATCGTCGAGTCGTGATAGAAGCAACCGCACAAACCTGACATTTCCTGACTTCTGGAGAACCCCTGTGACCACCACCCTTGCGCTGTCCGACACGTTCGGCTCCGACCTCGTGCGAGGGATCGGCGCGATCCTGCTGTACGGCGTCGTCGGCCTGCTGATGATGTTCGCCGGGTTCTGGGCGATCGACTGGACCACGCCCGGCAAGCTGTCCCAGCTGGTCACCCGCGGCCTGCCGAACGCGGTCATCGTCACCGCGTCGGGCCTGCTGTCGATGGCGTTCATCATCGTCGTGGCGATCGCGAACTCCGCCAGCGACCTGACCGAGGGCCTCATCACCTCGCTGGTCTACGGCCTGCTCGGCATCATCGTGCAGGTGGCCGCCGTCCGGCTGCTGGAGTGGGCGACCCGGATCGACATCCGCTCGACCATCGAAAGCGAGAAGTTCGCCCCGGCCAGCGTCGTCGTGGCCTCCGCGCACCTGGCCCTCGGCCTGATCGTGGCCGTTGCCATCTCGTGACTTTCTGACGTACTGAAAACGGCATAGGCGCACGATTCCCACTAACGTGGGAGTCGTGCGCCTTTTAAGGACACCGGACGACCGGTTCTCGGACCTGCCCGATTTCGACTTCGAACCGCGCTACGCGGAGCTCGTCGACCTTCACGGCGGCGTGATCAGAGTGGGATACGTGGAGGCCGGACCCGAGGACGGACCGCCCGTTCTCCTGCTTCACGGCGAGCCGACCTGGTCCTACCTCTATCGCAAGGTCATCCCGGTGCTCGCCGACGCCGGGCTGCGCGCCATCGCGCCC
This sequence comes from Amycolatopsis sp. CB00013, assembly GCF_001905755.1. Classification (NCBI taxonomy): domain Bacteria; kingdom Bacillati; phylum Actinomycetota; class Actinomycetes; order Pseudonocardiales; family Pseudonocardiaceae; genus Amycolatopsis; species Amycolatopsis sp. CB00013. The sequence continues at coordinate 1,600,762 of NZ_LIWC01000002.1, forward strand.
GACCTGGTCGGCTTCGGCCGCTCCGACAAACCCGGCGACATGGTCGACCACACCTACCAGCGGCACGTCGAGTGGATGCGCGCGTTCGCCTTCGACGTCCTCGACCTGACCGACGTCACCCTGGTCGGCCAGGACTGGGGCGGCCTGATCGGCCTGCGGCTGGTCGCGGAGAACCCCGACCGTTTCGCCAGGATCGTCGCGGCCAACACCGGCCTCCCGACCGGCGACACCGACATGCCCGAGCTCTGGCACAAGTTCCGCGACGCCATGGAGAACGCCCAGGTCATCGACGTCGGGCGGTTCGTCCAGTCGGGTTGCCAGACCAAGCTGTCCGAGGAGGTCCGCGCCGCCTACGACGCGCCCTTCCCGAACGAGATGTACAAGGCCGCGCCGCGCGCGATGCCGTCCCTGGTGCCGATCACCCCGGACGATCCGGCGTCGGCGGCCAACCGGGCCGCGCTGAAGGTGCTGTCCGAACTGGACAAGCCGTTCCTGGTCTCGTTCTCCGACGGGGACCCGATCACCGCGCCGTGGGGCCTCGAACTGCGGGGCTCGATGCGCGGCGCCCGCGAACTGGAGCATCCGACGATCACCGGCGCCGGGCACTTCCTGCAGGAGGACGCCGGCGGGCGGCTGGGCGAGGTCATCGCCCGTTTCGCCCGCTCCTGAACGCCAGGAAAGGACCGTTCCTTGCAAAATTTGCAAGGAACGGTCCTTTCCTGGCGTTCGTCAGGAGATGGCGGCCAGCGCGTCCACGATGATCCCGAGGCCCTCCGCGGCCTCTTCGGCGGTCAGCGTCATCGGCGGCGCGATCCGCAGCACGTTGCCGTGCAGCCCGCCCTTGCCGATCAGCAGCCCGCGCGCCTTGGTCTCCTCCATCATCCGCGCCGCGGCGCCCGGGTTCGGGGTCATGCCGCCCGGCTCGACCAGCTCGACGCCGATCATCAGGCCCTTGCCGCGCACATCCCCGATCAGCGGGTTCCCGGCCGCGCGCAGGCCGTCGAGCAGTTCGTTGCCGCGGGCGAGCGCGTTGGCCTGCAGGTCGTGGTCGGCGATGTGGTCGAGCACCGCGGCCGCGCCCGCCATCGCGACCGGGTTGCCGCCGAAGGTGGAGATCGAGTTCGCGGTCAGGCAGTCGACGAGGTCGCCGCGCGCCACGAGGCCGCCGATGGCGAGGCCGTTGCCGAGCCCCTTCGCGAAGGTCATCGCGTCGGGGACGACGTCGTGCGCCTGGATCCCCCAATAGTGTTCCCCGGTCCGTCCCCAGCCGGTCTGGACCTCGTCGGAGATGAACAGGATCCCGTACTGGTCGAGGACCTCCTTCATCGCCTTGAACAGGCCGTCCGGCGGTGAGCTGAAGCCGCCGACACCCTGGATCGGCTCGGCGATCATGCAGGCGACGTCGCCCGAAGTGCCCGTCTCCAGGACGTCCACGAGGTCCGCGACGCACGCGTCGATGTACTCGGTGTCCGAAAGCTCACGGAACGGGCTCCGGTACCGGTAGCCGCCGTGCACGTAGCTCACCTTCACCGGGCTGAGCGACGACGCCGACCAGCCGCGGTTGCCCGTGATGCCGACCGTCGCGAACGACCGCCCGTGGTACGAGTTCCGCATCGCCAGCACCTGGTTGCTGCGCCGGTACTGGGTGGCGAGCATGAGCGCGGTGTCGTTGGCCTCGGTCCCGGAGTTGGTGAAGAACACCTTCGCGTCGGGGATGCCGGAGAGTTTCGCGATGCGCTCGGCCAGCTCGACCTGCGAGCGGATCAGGTACAGCGTCGACGTGTGCAGGATGCCGGTGTCGAGCTGCTTGCGCACGGCGTCGCTGATCGCCGAGACGTCGTAGCCCATGGAGTTCGTCAGGATGCCCGCGAAGAAGTCCAGGTAGGTGCGCCCTGTCGAGTCGATGACCCGGCGGTCCTGCGCGTGCACGATCTCGATCGGCTCGTCGTAGTAGAGCGCCAGCCACGACGGCAGTACCGCCTTGTGCCGCGCCAGCAGGTCCGCATCGGTCATCGGGTTTCTCCGTCCGCAGCAGGGAGATCTCAGTATGGGGAGCGGCCGAAACGGGCGGCAACGATCAGACTGTCGGGTTATCCGCCCGGACCCGCACATTTTGTTCGACCAGCACGGACTACCCTCAGCACTCGTGATTGACCCCAGGACTCTGCGCGATGAACCGGACGTCGTGCGCGCATCGCAGCGCGCCCGTGGCGAGGACGAAGGAGTGGTCGACAAGCTGCTCTCCCTCGACTCCCGCCGCCGGTCGTCCATCGCCGCCGCCGACAAGCTGCGCGCCGAGCAGAAGTCGCTGGGCAAGCTCATCCCGAAGGCGCAGGGCGACGAGCGGGCCGAGCTCCTCGCCAAGGCGAAGGAGCTCGCCGCCCAGGTCAAGACGGCCGAGGTCGAGCAGACCGAGGCGTCGGAGGAGTTCGAGCAGCTGCACCGCCTGGTGCCGAACCTCGTCCACCCCGACGCGCCCGAAGGCGGCGAGGACGACTACGTCGTGCTCAAGCACGTCGGCGAGCCGAAGAAGTTCGACTTCGAGCCGAAGGACCACCTCGAACTCTGCGAGGGTCTCGGCGCGCTCGACATGGAGCGTGGCGCGAAGGTTTCGGGCTCGCGGTTCTACTTCCTCACCGGCGTCGGTGCCCAGCTCCAGCTCGGCCTGCTGAACATGGCGATCGCGCAGGCGACCGCGAACGGCTTCACCCCGATGATCACGCCGACCCTCGTGCGGCCGGAGATCATGGCGGGCACCGGGTTCCTCGGCGCGCACTCGTCGGAGGTCTACCGGCTGCGCGACGACGACCTGTACCTCGTCGGCACCTCCGAGGTCCCGCTCGCCGGCTACCACGCCGACGAGATCCTCGACCTCGGCAAGGGCGCGAAGCGGTACGCGGGCTGGTCTTCCTGCTACCGCCGCGAGGCCGGTTCGTACGGCAAGGACACCCGCGGCATCATCCGCGTGCACCAGTTCGACAAGGTCGAGATGTTCGTCTACACGCGTCCCGAGGACGCCGAGGCCGAGCACGCGCGCCTGCTGGACTGGGAAGAGCAGATGCTCGCCAAGATCGAGGTCCCGTACCGGGTGATCGACACCGCCACCGGCGACCTCGGCACGTCGGCGTACCGGAAGTTCGACTGCGAGGCGTGGGTGCCGTCGCAGGAGACCTACCGCGAGCTGACCTCGACGTCGAACTGCACGACGTTCCAGGCCCGCCGCCTCGGCATCCGCTACCGCGACGACGACGGCCGCCCGCAGACCGTCGCCACGCTGAACGGCACGCTCGCCACCACCAGGTGGATCGTCGCGATCCTGGAGAACCACCAGCTCGAAGACGGTTCGGTCCGGGTGCCGGAGGCGCTTCGTCCCTTCCTCGGCGGAACCGAGGTGCTCACGCCGACATCGAAGTAGGGTCCGCACCGAGGAGGGACCCCGATGAACCGCCGTCGCACACCGATCACCGCGTTGTTCGCGGCGGTCCTCCTGCTCGGCGGATGTTCCGAGACGATCTCGGGTACGGCGTCGCCGGTGCCCGGCCAGGGGCCGGTGCTCACCAAGGCGGCGCCGTGCTCGTTGCTCACCCCCGAACACGCCGACGCCCTGGCGCTCAAGCTGCCGGGCGTCGAGACCAAGGGCAACCAGGCACAGAAGCTCCCGCCGATGTGCCTGCTGTCCGAACGCGACGATTCGCCGCGCGGGGTGTCCCTTTCGATCACGCAGAGCGTCGACATCCCGCTGAACGACTTCTACGCCGGTGCGCAGCCGGGTGAGAAGTACGGGATCGGCGGCTTCACCTGGACGCGCTACGCGTCCCCGCTCGGCCCGACGGCCTGCTCGCTGAGCACGGAACTCGGGCCGTCCTCGTTCGTCGAAATCGGCAGCGAGACCCAGACGGGCGCGCCCGAGTCGACGGCCTGCGATCTCGCGCTCGCCGCGGCCCCCGCGATCGCGTCGAGGCTGCCCGGTGGCGAGCCGAACCCGAAGATCGCCGCGCCGCCGGGGCAGAGGAAACCCGAGCCTTCCGGGCCGTTGCTGCAGGTCGACCCGTGCACGCTGCTGAAGCCCGACGAAGCCGCGAAGCTGGCCATCGCCCAGGGCACCCCGGTCGATCCGGCCAACCTGGCCAATCCCGAGGACAAGGGCTGCGAGTGGAAGGACTCCGACGGCGACAAGGGGCAGCGTCCGCTGAACGTGACGTTCTTCCCGTCGACGGCCGTCGCCGACGTCGCCGGGCTGCAGGGCACCCCCGAGGAGACCGACCTCGCCGGTCGCAAGTGGACGGTCCGCTCCGACGCCGCCACGAAGTACTGCACGGCCGCACTGCCGATCACCGCGACGTCCACCGTGAAGGTGTCCAGCGGCCACTGGGACGACGAGACGAAAGCCTGTGACCTGCTGCGGGCCGCGCTGCCGACGGTGAGCGCCGCGCTGCCCGCCGGTTCGTGAACGGCGGCCGCGCACAAGTAGTGTGCGAGCCGATGAGGAGGGGACGCATGCGGTTTCGGAACTCGCTCGCGATCGGGCTGGCGGTGCTGACGCTCGGCGGCTGCACGTCGACGATCGCCGGTACGGCCGCGCCGGTGCCCGGACAGGGACCGGTGATCACGAAGGCCGAGCCGTGCACACTGCTCTCGGAGGAACACGCGAACGCGCTGGGAGTCACCTATCCCGGAGCGGAGCGCCCCGCCAAACCCGAACAGAAGGTGCCCGCGGTCTGCCGGTTCCGCGAGCTGGAGGGCGTGCGCAAGGCGTCGAGCCTCGAGGTCGCGTTGAGCAAGGACCTGTCCGTGAACGAGTACATGAACGGCGCCCAGTCCGGCGAGAAGTTCGGCATCGGCGGCTTCACCTGGACGCGGTACGCCACCATCCTCGGGCCGACCTACTGCTCGCTGAGCACGGAGCTCACGCCGGACTCGTTCGTGGAGATCTCCAGCGAGAGCCCCGACCACACCGAGGGCAACGCGTGCGACCTCGCCAAGGCGGCGGCCCCGGCCGTGGCGTCGAAGCTGCCGGGCGGGGAGCAGAACCCGCAGATCACCGCCCCGCCGGGGCAGAAGCCCGCCGAGCCGGGCGGTCCGCTCGTGAGCACCGACCCGTGCGCCATGCTCAAGCCCGAGCAGACCGCCCAGCTGCGGCTCGCCCCCACCGGCGAACCGATGAAGTCCACCTCGGATCCGAACCAGGTCGGCTGCGAATGGGCCGATACCGACGGCGAAAAGGGCGAAAAGGCGCTCGACCTCTGGTTCTACCCGGCGACGGCAATGGACGAGACTCCGACGCTGATCTCGCAGGGCGAACCGCAGGACTTCGAGTCGGGCGGTCGCAAGTGGAAGATCTACACCGAGTCGGGCAGCAAACTGTGCGCGGCGGGTATCGCGATCACCGCGACGTCGACGGTGGCGATCATCGCGGGCAACCTCGACGACCCCGCGAAGGCGTGCGAAGTGATCAAGGCCGCGGTTCCGCTGCTGAACACGAACCTGCCGCCGTCCTCCTAGGACACGGCCTGGCCGGTCACCTCGTCGGCGATGTGCTTCGCGATCTCCAGCGCGCTGGTCGCCGCCGGTGAGGGCGCGTTGAGGACGTGCACCTGGTTCCGCGCGGTCTCGATCAGGAAGTCGTCGACGAGGGCGCCGTCCGGGCGCAGCGCCTGTGCCCGGACCCCGGAGCCGTGCCGCACGATGTCGTCCTCGGTGACGGCGGGCACGAGCCGCGCGAGGCTTTCGGCGAAGCGGCGGCGGGAGAACGACCGGCGGACCTCGTCGAGCCCGGTCGGGTACGCGTACTTGCGCGCGAGCCGCCAGACACCGGGGAAACGGGCGACCTCGGCGAGGTCTTTCGCCGACACGTCGCGCCAGGTGTAGCCCTCACGCCGCAGCGCGAGCACGGCGTTGGGGCCGGCGTGCACGCTGCCGTCGAGCATGCGGGTCAGGTGCACGCCGAGGAACGGCAGCGACGCGTCGGGGACCGGGTAGATCAGGCCCCGCACCAGATGGCGGCGTTCGGGCTTCAGTTCGTAGTACTCGCCGCGGAACGGCACGATCCGCGCGCTCGGGGTGAGCCCGGCGAGCCGGGCGACCCGGTCCGCGTGCAGGCCCGCGCAGTTGACGAGGGCGTCCGCGTGGATCACGTCGTCGCCGGTCGCCACCTCGACGCCGCCGGTGCGGCCGGGCCGGATCCCCAGCGCGGGCGTGCCGAGCCGCAGGTCGGCGTCGGACTCGTCGAGCAGCCGCACCAGCGCGGTGCAGACGCCCGCGAAGTCGATGATGCCGGTGGACTCCACGCGCAACGCGGCGACGCACGAGACCTCGGGCTCGTACTCGCGGGCCTCGCTCGGGGTGATCAGCTTGGCCGGGACCCCGTTGGCCTCCGCGCGTTCGGCGAGCACCTTGAGCGCAGGAAGCTCCGCTTCGGAGGTGGCGACGACGAGTTTGCCGCACACCTCGACCGGCACCCCGTACTGCCGGGCGAAGTCCACAATGGACCGATTGCCCGCGGTGGACATCCTGGCCTTGAAGGAACCCGGCTTGTAGTAGAGCCCGGCGTGCACGACGTTGGAGTTGTGCCCGGTCTGGTGGGCCGCCCAGTGCTCCTCCTTCTCGAGCACCGTGACGTCCAGACCCCGTTTGGTCAGTTCCCAGGCTGTGGCGAGACCGACGATCCCGCCCCCGATGACTACGACTGTGCGCACGATCGACCAGGTTACCCGGAGCGCTACCTGACAGCTGTCAGGTTAGATGATAGCGTACCTGACCGATGTCAGGTAAGCGGTTGAGCAGGGAAGAACGCCGGGAGCGCATCCTGGCCGCGGCGGCGCGGGTGTTCGCCGCGTCCGGGTACGACGCGGCGGGGATGCGCGAGGTCGCGACGGCCGCGGGGATCAGCACGCCCGTGCTCTACGACCATTTCCCTTCCAAGGCGGCGCTGTACGCCGGCCTGCTGGAGTCCGAAGTGGACAGTCTGCTGGCCGGCTGGGCCGACCTGCCGCCGTCGGACACCGCCGAGGGACTGCTGCGCGCCAGGGTGGCGGCGATCTTCGCCTGGATGGAGACGAACGAACGCGGCTGGCGGATGATCTTCGCCGAGACGCCGTCCGACGAGGGCGTCGCCGAGGTGCACCGGCGCGGTCAGGCCAGGTCGACCGCGCGATTGACCGAGGTGTTCGCCCAGGTCCCCGGTCTGGCGCTGACCGCGGACCTGCCGCGCGACCGCGCGAACGAAGCGCTCGCCGAAGCGGCGAAGAGCGCGCTGAACGCCATCGCCACCTGGTGGTGGGACAACCGCGACATCCCGCGGGAGCAAGTCGTCGCGCTCACGACGGATCTGTTGTGGCGCGGACTGGGGAATCTGATCCAGGAGGACCGATGAGCATCGAAACCACCGAGCGGTATCGCCGCGCCCTCGAGACCCGGGACGTGGACCTGGCGCTGAGCGCCTTCGCGCCGGACGTCGTGGTGCACTCACCGCTGACGAGCCGGGTCCGGTTCACCGGGCACGCGGAACTCGGGCCGCTGCTGGAAGTCGCGTACACGCATCTGCGCGATGTCCGGTTCCACACCGACACCGGCGACGGCGAGACGCGCGTCGTCGTCTACACCGCGCGTATCGGCGACGAGGAGATCGAAGAGGCGGCGGTGCTGAAAATCGGCGAAGACGGGCTGATCACCGAAGTGACGCTGTTCGTGCGGCCGTTGCCCGGGCTCGTCGCGCTGATGGACGCCTTCGGCCCGGACATCGCGCGCCGCAACGGCCGCACCTTCGCGGCCCGGCTGCTCGCGGTGGCCGCGAAACCCCTGCTGGCCATGGTGCGGTCGGGCGACCGGCGCGCCGTCCCGCTGGCCGGGCCCCGCTGACGGATGTCATGAACGACCCTTTTCTGACGAAAAACGTCAGGAAAGGGTCGTTCATGACACTTCACGCGGCCACGGGGACCGGAGCAGGCTCCTCTTCGGGGTCTTCGAGGACCTTCGGCACCCCGCGCAACGTGAACAGGACGCTCACCGCCAGCACCGCCATCAACCCCGCCGAGCACAGCATCGTCACCTGCAACCCGTCGACGAACGCCAGTTTCGCGTTGGCCAGGACCAAAGCTCCCTGCTCGGGCGGCAGCTGAGCCGCGAACTGGACGGCCCCGCCGAGGGTGTCCGAGATCGCCTCCGGCGGTACGCCCGGCGGGATGACGAGTTCGCTCCGGTACAGCGCGCCGAGCGCACTGCCGAGGACGGCGATCCCCAGCGCCCCACCGAGTTCGGTCGCCGTTTCGGAGATCGCCGACGCCGCGCCCGCCCTGGCCTTCGGCACGACGCCCAGCACCGTGTCCGTCGCGACGGTGAGGATCAGCGCCAACCCCACGCCGAAGACGATCATCGCCGCCAGCAGATCCGTGTACACGATCGTCACGCCGATTCCCGAGTACAACGCGAACCCGATCGCCGACAGCGCGCAGCCCAGCCCGATGGTGATCGCGCGCCCGAAGAGCTTGATCCCCATGGGCGCGAGCACCCCGCCGACGATCGCGCCGCCCATCCCTGGCAGCCCGGCGAGCCCGGACTTCAGCGGCGACCAGCCCGCCACCAGCTGCAGGTACTGCGCGAACATCAGCGAGACCGCGAGCTGCGCGAACATCGCCAGGATCGTGGTGCCGACGGTCGCCGAGAACGCCCGCCGCGCGAACAGCTTCAGATCCATCAGCGGTTCGGCCAGCCGCGGTTGCCGCAGGACGAACGCCAGCAGGCAGCCGAGCCCGAGCACCGCGGCGACCGCGACGTCCCAATGCCCCCAGCCCTTGTACGCGACTTCCTTGATCGTGTAGACGATCCCGACCATGCCGGCGATCGACAGCAGCACGCTGACGACGTCGATCCGGCCAGGGGCGGGGTTCTTCGATTCGGGCAGGATCAACGCGCCCGCGATCACCATGACCACCACCACGGGCACGTTGACCAGGAACACCGAACCCCACCAGAAATGGTCGAGCAGGAACCCGCCGACGAGCGGCCCCATGCCGAAACCGAGGATCGTCAGCCCGCTCGAAACCCCGATCACGGCCGCGCGTTCCTTGCCGGTGAACACGTTCCGCACGATCGAGAGGGTCGACGGCATCAGCGTCGCGGCGGCGACCCCGAGCAGCGCGCGGGCGGCGATCAGGAGTTCCGCCGTCGGCGCGTACGCCGTGATCACCGAAGCGGCCCCGAACAGCGACGCCCCGATCAGCAGCAGCTTCTTCCGGCCGACGCGGTCGCCGATGTTCCCCATCGTGATCAGCAGCCCGGCGAGCGCGAAACCGTACGCGTCGGCGATCCACAGCAGCTCCGTCGTCGACGGGTGCATCTGCTCCGAAAGCGACGGCAGCACCAGATGCAGCACGGTCAGGTCGATCGCGATCAGCAGCTGCGCCAGCACGCAGACCGCGACGGTGCCGATCTTGCGGCCCTTGCCGATGGTCACCGCGACACCCCGAAGGTGAGTTCCGGCGAGTGCCGCGCGGTGCCGTTCTCGCCGTCACCCAGGTAGAACCGGGTGCTGAGGGTGCGGGCCGCCGGGTCGAGGACGCTGCGCCACAACGTCCGCCAAGGTGCGCCGGGCTCGACCGCGAACGACACCGTGTCGAGCGCGGCGCGCGGCCCGGAGCCGGCTTCCTTGGTGACGGTGCGCAGCCGCTCGTAGGTGCGCATGGTCTCCGGCGTGTCCTCCGGCAGCGAGTCGACGTCCGGGTGCAGGTGCAGCAGGTGGTTCGTGACGCACAGCGGCCCGTCGGCGACCTCGACGAAGTACTCGATGTCGTTCGCCCCGCGCTCGTAGACGAAACCGCGGCCCGAGGCGTCGGCGACGATGTAGTGACAGGGCGCGCCGTGCGCGTACTGCTTGGCGAGCATCAGCGCTTCTTTGGCCTGGTCGAGGTTTTCGGCGGTGTCCAGCAGATACCGGCACACCTGCATGACCGAGAGACCCGCCTGCGGGCCCGGATCGTGTTCCAGCGGCGCGGCCGTTTCGACGTCGGCCATCAGCAACGCGACGACCAGCCCGGCCTCGTTGACCCCCTCGGTCGCACCGTCCATTGTGGACATGGTGAGCACGGTCGAGGCGATGCCGTCGTCGGGGATCGTCGTCAGGACATAGGGGCGTGACGCCATCGGCACGGTCCCGTCGTCCACTGGCTCCTCCCCGGCCAGCACCGCACCCAGCTGGGTCCAGCTCATGGTGAAGAAGTCGTAGTTCCGGCCGAGCGCGCTCCCCGTCCACAGCGCCGAGCACCCCGACCCGGCGGGCAGCGCGCTCGCGTCGTCCAAGGAGACCGCCGCGTCGGCCGGGAGCCCGTAGGCCTCGGCGAACCCGGCCAGGCGTCCGGCGTACTCGGGCCAGTTCCGCGCGAACCAGGTGCGCCGCGCCCTGGCCGCGATCGGGTCGATCGATGACGGCGACCAGTCCGAGCGCGCCTTCACTTCGGCACCGAGCGCCCGGCCGATCTCGGCCTGGGAGCCGCGCAACGTCAGATGCCGCACGGCGAGGAAGTCTTCGGGAGATCCAGCTGCGTAAGTCATGTCCGGAGGGTCTCCGCGACCGCTGACCGTCCGCGCACCGATGGCTGACGGCCATGTCAGTGCTTGACAGTGTTTGTCATCGGAATGTCATGTGCCCCGCGCGAAAGTGATCTCACCAAGGCAACGACAAGCGAGGGAAACCATGCTCAGCAACAAGGTGTACATCATCGGCGGGGCCGTCATCAGCGTCCTCTTCGTCGCGCTCGCGATGGTCGAGTTCTCCACCGGCTACCCGGAGGACGGCCTGCAGGACCTGCTCTACGCCGTCGTGAGCGCCGGTGCCGGCGCCCTGCTGTACGTCCTCGACCGCCGCCAGCGTGAGCGTCGCGCGGCTGCCGAAGCTCAGCGTGATGCCCGATGAGGAACATCGACGGCGGCTTCCTCGCCGCACCGGACCAGGCCTCGCTCCAACGCCGCGAACAGGACGTGCGCAAGGGAAAGCTCGCGCTGATGCTGACCGTCGTGGGCGGCTTTGTCGCATTGATCGCGGGGTACAACGTCTTCGCGGACTTCTCGCCGGTTTCGCTGGTGGTGACGATGCTCGGGCTGGCCGCCGCGGTCGGGGGCGGGGTGCTCACCAAACACCTGACGCGCAACGTGCGGTTCCGGGTGCACAAGCCGAACGCGGGCCTGGTCGGCGCCGCGAAACTGACCGGGCTCCTGGTGGCCTTCTTCGGGATCGCCGCCCTGCTCGGTTCGATCGAGGCGCCCGGTGCGCTGCGCGTCGTCCTGATCGCCGGCGGCGTCGGCACCATCGCCTACGTGAAGTCGCTGCACGACCAGCAGTGGGTGCTCTTCGAACTGGACGCGGTGGGCGTCCGGATCGAGCGGACCGTCGTGCCATGGCGTGACGTCGCCCGGCTCACCATCGATCCGGTCGGCCCCGGGATGACCCGGCTCGGCGCCGTCCCGGTCAACGCGGCACCGCTGTACGTCGCGGTCCAGGACAGCGAACTCGACCAGCGTCACCTCGCCGATGCCATCGGCCGCTTCGCGCCGCAGGGGATCCAGCTGGCCGGCGGTCAGAGTTTCCCGGTCAATTGAGCGGCGCCGCGCACGCCGAGCCCCCGGCGGTAGGCCCGGTCGAAATCGTCGCCGAGCCGCTCCCGCACGGTCGTCCTGAGCAGGGCGGCGTCCAGGTCGACGGCGAACGAGGTGCCCCGGATGGTCACCGCCGCCCCGATCAGGACCGCCGCCCGCTCGGCGTCGCCGCGCAGCAGCGCGACCCCGGCGAGGCCTTCGACGGCGCAGGCCATGGTGGTGCTGTCGTGCCAGCGGTCCGCCGACACCAGCGCCAGCCGGTGCAGCTCCTCGGCCCCGTCGACGTCGCCCTCGGCGGCCAGCACCCAGCCGAGGGAGATCTTCGCGCCGGCACGCACTCCTTCGGCCGCGAACGAACCACCGGAACACTCCGCGAGCGCGCGTTCGCTCAACGCGCGGGCCGCCGCCAGATCGCCCTCGTGCCGGGCGAGGAACGACAGCCCGACATATCCGGCCGCCCGGCTTTCGGGCATCCCGGCCCGGCGCGCGATCTCGATGGCGAGTTCGAAATCCGCCCGCGCGCCCGCCGCGTCACCGTGAAGCAGTTTGCTGCCGCCGCGACGGCACAGCAGGTCCGCGTTGTCGTCGGAGGCGCCGAGCTCCCGCATCAGCCGCAGGGCCTCGTTCATCGTTTCGAGGGCTTCGGCCTGCCGGTTCGTCCAGATCAGGACCTGTGACAGGTGATCGAGGGCCATGGAAAGGCCCCAGCGTTCCCCGATCGAGCGGAACGCCTTTGCCCCCTCGCGCAGGAATTCCTCCGCCGTTTCGAGATCGCCCTGCATCAGCGCGCGGAGGCCGTAGCCGGTCGGCGAGAGGGCGAGACTCCAGTCGTCGCTGTTCGCCAGCAGCACCCGGCTGCGTTCGAGCAGCGCGTCGTCGTCACCGGGCGGGCCGGTCACGACACCCATCAACAGCAGCAGCGCCGGGTTCCGGGGTGCCTTGACGAGGCTCGACATGAGGCCTTCCACCAGCGGCAGGTGCCGGTCGAGCGCCTCATGGCCCCGCAATCCCGCGGCGGCGGTGAGCACGCAGAGCTGGTGCTCCTCTTCGAGACCGTCCGGCGCCCGTTCGCCGAGGCGTTTGACCACTTCCAAGCAGAGCGTCGAGCCCTCGAACCGGCGACCGCGCATCCACCAGTACGTCACCATCGAAGCCGAAAGCCGGAGCGCGACGCGCACGTCGGATTCCGCGCCCCAGCGCAACGCGGCGAGGAGATCGTCATAGGCGGCGTCGAGGCGGTCGAGCCAGCGCAGCTGGTCGCCGGTGCGCAGCATCGGATCCGCTTCCTCGGCGAGGGCGAGGAAATGCTCGGCGTGCGCGCGCCGCATCCGGTCGGCTTCGCCCGCTTCGGTGAGCTTCCCGGCGAAGAAGGCCCGGATCGTTTCGAGCATCCGGTACCGGTCGCCGCCGCGTTCGACGAGTGATCTGTCCACAAGGGACGGAAGCAGTTCAGCGGTGTCCGGCACGCCGCAGACCGCTTCGGCGTCGGCCAGCGTCGTCCCACCCGCGAAGACCGTCAGCCGCCTGCCCAGCAGACGCTCGTCCTCGTCGAGTAGATCCCAGCTCCACTCGACGACACCGCGCAGGGTGCGATGCCTGGTCTCGGCGGTCCGGCTGCCTCGCGACAGCAAGCCGAACCGGTCGTCCAACCGGGCCGCGATCTCACCGATCGGCAGCGTCCGCACACGTGCGGCGGCGAGTTCGATGGCCAGTGGCAACCCGTCGAGCGCGGCACAGACCCGCTGGACGTCGCCGGCGGTGGTGTCGTCGACGGCGAATCCCGGAGCACCCGCCCGCGCGCGGTCGGCGAACAGCCGGACGGCGGCGAACTCCAGCGACCGGGCGGGCGGCGTGCCCGGCGGCGGCACGGCGAGCCGCGGCACGGGGGAGACGATCTCGCCGGTGATGCCCAGCGGTTCGCGGCTGGTGGCGAGCACCCGCAGCGCCGCGGCGGCGCCGAGCAGCCGGGCGACCAGTTTCGCGGCGGCCTCGACCAGATGCTCGCAGTTGTCGAGCACCAGCAGTACCGCCCGATCGGCCAGCGCGTCGATCAGGCGCTCCAGCGGCGCGTTCTCCACCGGCGCGGTGACCGCCCCGAGCGCGACCGTCCGCAGGCCGAGGGCGGTCAGCACGGCGTGCGCGACGTCGGCGTCCTCGGTGTACGGCGCGAGTTCGACGAAGACCGCCGGAAGGCCCATCGCGGCCGCGGTCTCGATGGCCAGCCGGGTCTTGCCCGTCCCGCCGGGGCCGGTCAGCGTCACCAGGCGCGAACGGTCCAGCTGGTCGAGCACGTGCCGAAGGTCGCCTTCGCGGCCGATGAAACTGGTGAGCTGCGCGGGAAGCGGCGCGGTTGCGGTCTTGACGGGCGGCGTCTCACCCCGCAGCACGGCCAGATGCGCGGCGGCGAGGTCCGGTCCGGGGTCGGCGCCGAGTTCGTCGGCCAGGACCCGGCGGGCGTCCTCGAACGCGGTGAGCGCGTCGGCCTGACGGCCCGCGGCGTGCAGGGCGCGGATCAGCAGCGCGCGCGGCCGTTCCCGCAGTGGCTGTTCGTCGATGACCTCGCGAAGCTCGGCGAGGACGTCTTCGTGTCTCCCGAGCTTGAGTTCGGCCTCGACGCGGTCTTCGATCGCGGACGTCTTCAGCTCGTTCAGCCTCGTGACCTGCGGATCACGGAACGGCGCGTCGGTGATGTCCGCGAACGCCGGACCGCGCCAGAGACCGAGAGCGTCACGAAGCAGCTCGGCCGCCTTCGCGGCGTCTCCCGCAGTGAGAGCGCGCCGTCCTTCGGCGGCGAGCCGCTCGAACCGGTGGACGTCGACGTCGTCGCGGTCCACGACGAGGCGGTAACCCGCCGGGCTGAACTCGACGGGCGCGAGCTCCTTCAGCGCGCCACGCAGCCGCGAGACCTGCGACTGCAGCGCGTTCGCCACTCCATCGGGTGGCTGCTCGCCGTAGAGACCGTCGATGAGCCGTTCCGCGGGGACGACGCGGCCCGCCTCCAGCGCGAGCAACGCGAACAGCGTCCGGACCCTCGGGCCGCCGACCGGGACGGTGGTGCCGTCCTCGCGGCGCACCTCCGTCGCCCCCAGAACGCCGAATCGCATGAGCTCAAGAGTAGGACGTCGTTTACCTGGGCGGATCCAGCCCGCCCGAGATCCGCCGAATGGCGTCTATACACTTCGCCGGGTCCCCACGCAATGGGAGAGGTATGTCTGAGCAGGAACCCGTGGTCCTCGGTCAGCCGACCGTCGGCGACGAAGAGCTCGCCGCGGTGGCGGAGGTGTTCCGGTCCGGCTGGCTGGCCGGTGCCGGTCCCGCCTGCCGCCGTTTCGAGGAACGCTTCGCGAAGACCGTCGGCACCGCGCACGCCCTGACCACCAGCAACTGTGGCTCGGCACTCTTCCTCGGGCTGCGTGTGCTCGGCGTGAAGCCGGGCGACGAGGTCATCGTCGGCGACTACACGTTCCCCGCCACCGGCCACGCCGTGCTCCAGGCGGGCGCGACACCGGTGTTCGCGGACATCCGCCCGGACGTGTGGAGCGCCGATCCGGCGTCGATCGAAGCGCTGATCACCCCGCGCACGGTCGGCATCCTCGCCGTCGACGTGGCCGGGCAGCCCGGTGACTTCGACGAGTACCGCGCCATCGCCGACAAGCACGGCCTGTGGCTCTTCGAGGACGCCGCCTGCGCCGCGGGCGCGACGTACAAGACCCGCCCGGCCGGCAGCCTCGCCGACCTCGCCGCGTTCTCCTTCCACGGCCGCAAAGGCATCACCGCGGGCGAAGGCGGCGCGCTGGTCTCGGACCGCGAAGACCTCATCGCGCACGCGCGCAAGCTGCACACGTACGGCATCGAGCCCGCCATCACCCGCGAGGGTTCCGGCGCGCTGCCGATCCCGGAGTTCCACGAGCTGGGCTACAACTTCCGGCTCTCGGACGTGCAGGCCGCGATCATGAACGTCCAGCTCGACCGCCTCCCGGACCTGCTCGCGGCCCGCCGTTCGGTGGCCAAGCGCTACCACGAGGCGTTCGAGAACCTGCCCGGCATCGACGTCCCGGTGGAACTGCCGGACCGCGAACACCCGTGGCAGGCCTACATCCTCACCGTGGCCCCGGAGATCGACCGCGACGCGCTCGCGCTGCGGATCCGCGAGCAAGGCGTGCAGTGCAACTTCGGCACCTACGCCTCGCACCTCCAACCCATCTACGGCAAGAAGCAGACCTTGCCGGTATCGGCGGACCTCTTCGCCCGTCATCTCGCCATCCCGATGCACGCCAACCTCACCGATGCCCAGGTCGACCGGGTCATCGGGACCGTCAGCGCCGCACTGCCGAGCTAGGAGAGAAATGCCCGACAAGAAGGTCCTCTTCACCGGGGGCGGCGGTTTCATCGCCGCGCACGTCATCCCGATGCTGATCGAAGGCGGCTACACCGTCCGCGTCTTCGACAACATGACGCGCGGAGACCGCGCCAGGATCAACGAGTTCGTCGCCACCGGCAAGGTCGAACTGGTCGAGAAGGACGTGCGCTACGGCGGCGCCGTGCGTGAGGCCATGCGCGGCTGCACGCACGTCATCCACTTCGCCACCGTGTCGATCAACAAGTCGGTCGCCGACCCGCACGAGTCCATCGACATCAACATGGTCGGCAACCACAACGTCTTCGCCGCCGCGGCGGACGAGGGTGTCGAGCGGGTCGTGTTCGCCTCGACCGCGTCCGTCTACGGCGACCCGAAGCGGCTGCCGATGCACGAGGACGACGAGCTCAAGCCGCTCACGCCGTACTGCATCTCGAAGCGCGCCGGCGAGGACATGCTCGGCTTCTACGAGCGCACCAAGGGGCTGTCCTGGAACGCGCTGCGGTTCTTCAACGTGTACGGCCCCGGCCAGAAGATCGAGGCCTACTACACGTCGGTGATCAACCACTTCATCCAGCGCCTGCGCGCGGGCCAGCCGCCGATCATCGACGGCCGCGGCGACCAGTCGATGGACTTCGTGCACGTCACCGACCTGGCCCGTGCCGTCGTCGCCGCGCTCGAATCGGAGAAGGCGAACGTGCCGATCAACATCGGCACCGGTATCGACACCTCCATCGCGACGCTCGCGAAGATCCTCATCGACGCCGTCGGCGTGAACGTCGAGCCGCTGTTCAACGAGCGCGACGTGCTGGTTTCGCGGCGTGCCGCCGACATCACCCGTGCCCGCGAGATCCTCGGCTGGGAGCCGAAGATCTCGGTGGAAGAGGGCATGTACGAACTGGTGAAGGCTTCGGAGGGATGACCGCCGGGCCAGGGGAGAGTCGCCCCATGCGTATCGCCGTGGTGAACAACTTCTTCCCGCCGAGGGTGGGCGGAAGCGCGCACATGGCGGCTTCCCTGGCCGAGCAGTACGCGGCGCGCGGGCACGAGGTGCTCGCGATCACCGCCGCGTACGCCGACGCCCCGGCCGACGAGACGAAGGACGGCTACCGCGTCGTCCGCCTGCCCGCGGTGAAGATGCCGCAGCTGGGCCTGTCGATCGACTTCGACATGAGCTTCGCCTCGCTGCGGCCGGGGAACTGGCGACGGCTGCGGAAGCTGCTGGACGAGTTCAAGCCGGACGCGATCCACCTGCACGGGCAGTTCTTCGACCTGTCGTGGCTGGCCGGACGGTACGCGCGGCGGCACAAGCTGCCGATGCTGCTGACCATCCACACGCTGCTGATCAGCGACAACAAGCTGTACGGCGGCGTCTTCCGGTTCCTGGACACCGTGCTGGTGAACCCGATCCTGCGCTACCTCAAGCCGCGGTACGTCATCCTCGACAAGCTCGGCGTCGACTACTGCGTCGAGCGCTACGGCACGAGCGACGCGAACTCGGACTACTTCCCGATCGCCGTCGACACCGGGAACTTCGAGAAGCCTTTGACGAAGGATGTCCGGGCGGAGCATGGACTCGGCGACGGTCCGGTGATCGTCTCGCTCGGGCACGTGATCCCGCTGCGCAATCGGCTGCCGCTGGTCGAAGCACTTCCGTCTATTTTGGACAAACACCCCGGCGTGAAGGTGGTCGTCGTCGGCCGCGTGTATCACGACGTCTTCCTCAAGCGAGCGGAAGAACTCGGGGTCGCGGACGCCATCATCGTCACCGGTGCCGTGCCGAAGGCGGACGTGCCCGCGTACTTCGCCGCCGCCGACATCGTCACGCACGACCTCAACGGCGGCTGCGGCACCGCGTCGCTGGAGGCGATGCTCTCGGGCACCGCGACCATCGCTTCGGTCACCGAGGACAACTACCCGGGCATCGAACTGCGCAACGGCGAGAACATCCTGCTGGTGCGCCCGGACGACAGCGAGGCGGTGGCGAACACCGTCATCGAACTGCTCGACGACCCGGAGAAGCGGGCTTTGGTGGCACAGCGGGAAAGCGCGATGGTGCGGGCCAACTTCGGCCTCGACGTCGTCGCCGAAGAACACCTGCGTACCTTCGAGAAACTGGTGACCGAGGCCGATGTTCTTCGATGACGAGCGCAGCAACCGGCTGCGCCCGCAGATCCTGACCGAACTCGTTTCGCAGTACATGAACGACGCCGAGCGCGCTCGTTTCTACGGGCTGCCGGAGTCGACCCGGGTCCGCGAACGCGTGAAGATCATCAGCCCGGAGAACCTGAAGATCGGCGAACACTGCTGGATCGGCGAAGGCGCGGCGCTCGACGCGAGCGGCGGGCTGGAGATCGGCGAGCACACCAGCATCGGCCTCAACACGCTGATCTTCACGCATTCCAGCTGGCTCGCGAACATGACGCTGCAGAACCACTCGGGCAGTGACCTCATCGAACGCAAACCCGTGAAAATCGGCAAAGGCTGCTTCATCGGCGGCCTCGTGGTGATCATGGCCGGCGTCACGATCGGCGATTTCGCCACCGTGCAGCCGAATTCCGTGGTCGCCAAGGACGTCCCGCCACGCAGCCTGGTGGCGGGCAACCCGGCGCGCGTCTTCCAGAAGTACGACGACGAGTACATCCAGTCCGAAGTGGAGCGTGTGCGCGCCGAAAACGCGCGGCGGCGGGCGCTGGCCGAGGAACGCGGGGACGCCGCTGGTTCTTGGGGCGCCCCGGCAGGCGATTTCACGGAATAGCTCCGGGGCCGCCGTCACGTGATCAGGCACGTGACTCGCGTGATTGGATGCCGCACTCGGTGTTCCGCCTCTGATCACGCGAGTTCCGGCTTCGATCACGCGAGTGCGGTCTTACGACCCACTGCACCGGCTGCCCGCTGGCGCTTCGACGATTGTGCGCGTTCGACCGGACGGCGCGTGTGGCGTGGGGCGAAGGCTCCCTTCGCCGCATGAGACGCGACGAAGGGAGCCTTCAGCCCAGGCTGGTTGTTGGTCGCCGAGGAGCCGTTGACCATTCGCGTGCCGGACGTACTCGTCACGAGCTCGACCGAGCTGAACGTCCGCCGAGCCTCGCCGTCGGACGTGCGGTTGGTCATCGAGGTGCTCTCCGAGGGAACCGTCCGCACCGACCGGGTCACCAAGTTCTCCGAATACGCCGAAGTCGGCATCGAGCACTACTGGATCGTCGACCTCGAAGAACCGGCGAGCATGACCACGTACCGCCTGATCGACGGCGAGTACGAGAACTTCGGCGAGCACACCGGCAAGGTGAGCCTCGACTTCGACGGCACTCCGCTCACGCTCGACCTCGACGCGCTGACCACCCGCCACGCGCAGCGCCCCTAGATGTCATGAACGACCCTTTCCTGACGAAAAACGTCAGGAAAGGGTCGTTCATGACATTCGACAAAGCTGCAGCGCCCCTGATCACGAGCCGGAACCAACGCCCTTCCCGGCCCGACTACTAGGCTCGGCGGGGGAGTTCCCCGGTGAGAAGGGTGTCTGATGAGGTTCAAGCGGTTCGGTGCGTCGTTGCTGGTCACCGGGTTGGCCCTGCTGGGCACCGCGTCCCCGGCGCTGGCCCATTCGGAGCTGAAGAGCAGTGACCCGGCGAGGGGCGCTTCGCTGGCGACGCCTCCGACGCAGATCAAGCTGACCTTCTCGGGCCCGGTCACCCTCGCCGACCAGAACCCGATCCAGATCACCGGCCCCGAGAACGCGTCGTGGACGGTCGGCCGCGCGGAGGTCGCCGGAACGGTCGTCACGGCGCCGGTCCAGGCCGTCGGCCCCGCGGGCGAGTACACGCTCCGCTACAAGGTCACCTTCGAGGACACGCACGCCACGAGCGGCTCGGTGAAGTTCAACCTCAGCGCGCCGGCACCGAGCCCGACGAGCCAGGCCCCGACGAGCAGCCAGGCTCCGGCCAGTAGCGCTGCCCCGGCACCGCAGGCCGGCGAGACCACTCCCGAAGACCTCGTGCCCACTTGGGTGTGGATCGTCCTCGCGGTGGCCGTGGTCGTGGCGGGGATCGTCGTCGCGCTCCGGTTCATTCGCCGGAAGGACTGAAGCAACCTTTCAGGTGGTCAACCGTCGAACGGAGATGAGGACCAGGGTGGCTCGCGGCGACGACGAGTTCGTCGAGTTCGTGCGGAACTCGGCGACCCGTCTTCAGCATGCGGCCTTCCTGCTCACCAGCGACCGTCATCAAGCGGAGGACGCCACCCAGACGGCGCTCGCCAAGACGTACGCGGCCTGGTCGCGGGTACGCCGCAAGGACGCCTACGCGTACGCGCGGCAGGTGCTCGTCAACCACGTCATCGACGGCTGGCGGCGCCCGATTCGCGAGAACGCCACGGAGGACATCCCCGAGCAGCCGAGCGGCATGGACGTCGCCGGTGCCGTTGTCCAGCGGAAATGGCTGCTTGACGCGTTGCGTACGCTCACAGACCGGGAGAGAGCCGTCGTGGTGCTCAGGCACTTCTTCGACTTGAAGGAATCCGACGTGGCGGGCGAATTGGGTGTCTCGGTCGGCACCGTGAAGAGCACCAATTCCCGCGCCCTGACCAAACTGCGGATCACCGCGGAGGACGGAACGGAACTGATCGGGGGGCTGGGACGATGACCGACCTCGAGACGTTGCGATCGGCTTTGCGGGAACCGCCCGCCGAAGGGTTCGCCGAACCCGACCTCGGCGCGATCATGACCAAGGGCAGGCGTATCCGCCGTCGCCGCCGGCTCGCGACCGGCGCGGGCGGGGTCGCCGCCGCCGTGGTGACGGTGCTGGTCATCGTCGGCGCGGTCGCGCTGCGGGAGCCCGCTCAGCAGCCGCTTCCACCCGCCGCGAGCGCGCCCGTCGCGTCCGCCCCGGTTCCAGCACCGGCGAGCCCGTCGATCACGGCTGCACCCTCGGACGCTCCGTTCGGAGAGGTGATCCCGCTCGGGTACAAGGGCGAAGGTGGCCGTGAGCTGGTGATCTACGCGTCCGAGATCGACGAGCCGTCGATGCCGGACGTCCGGTTCGGCCTGCAGGTCGCGTACCGGACCGGCGCGGGCGAGTACGAGGCGCTCCTGGCCGCCAACGAATTCAAGGGATCCGACCGGTCGTTCGGCTTCCACGCCGTGGACGGCGGCGACGTGATCCGGGGGACGTTCGTACCGGTGTTCGGCTACTTCTCCGGTCCGGCGGTGCGGGTCACCAGCACCGTCCGTGGGAAACCGGTCGAGGCCAAGGTGATCCCGTGGAGTGAGGACCCGTCGGTCGTCATCTTCTGGTTCAGCCCCGGCCAGGTGGAGTCGCCGTACGTGCTGACCCCGCTAGTCGCGTACGACGCGAAGGGCCAGCGGCTCACGAAGTGAGCGACTCAGGGCGCTGTCGCCGGATTTCGGCGAAATAGGCGTTGACCGAGGGCCGGTACAACCCGACGAGTCCGAGCACCGCTCCCGTGAGGGCGAACGCGTCGATCACGACGAGCACGATCCCCGGGACCGGCAGTCGCCAGCCCTCGCCCGCCGCGGTCGCGTCCAGGATGGTCACCGCCGCGTGGACCACGGTGATCAGCAACATGAGGCTCACGAGGGCCGCCGAGCAGGTGAGGAGCACGCGTGCCCAGCTCCGGCCCGAGCGCGTCAGCAGGCACAGCGCCATCTGGACGACGCCGATCACGAGGATCCAGACGATGACCGGCGGGTCCGTGTCCTCCGAGCGGAGGCGGATGCCCTCCGCGGCTTCGGCGTCCGCGGTCAACGCGGCGTCGAGGAGCGAAAGCAGCCCTGACGTGATCATCCACGTCAGGGCCGCCAGCGCGAGCACGGTCGTCGCGCGCTTCAGGGTCTTGGGCACCAGCGAAAGATAGCGCCCCCGCCGCGAAAGGTCAGGCCGCGGCCTGCGTCAGCACCTGGTCGACGACGGCGTGCGACGGCAGGATCAGGTCCCGCTCGACGTCCACGTCGACCTTGCCTTCGAGCAGGTCGACGAACCGGTCCAGCTGCGTCGCGAGCGGCTCGCGCGCGGTGACCAGTTCCGGGATCTCGATGACGGTCTGCTGCCGGTAGCCGAGGCCGTCCTCGGTGACCGAGTCGTGCGAGACGTGCCGGTAGATGGTGACGTCGCGGCGGAGCAGGTCGATCTCGATCATGCGGTCCAGTTCGGACACCCACAGCGAACGGACCTTGCGCTGGCCGAGCCGGGACGCCGAAACCGTGGCGAGCCCGGACTCGAACGACAGCACCGTCTCGATGGTGTCCTCGGCGCCTTCGACGGAGCTCGGGTGGAAGTAGCCGGCACCGGAGGCGACCCGCTGCGGGGTCGCGCCGCCGAAGAACTGGATCGCCAGGTCGACGTCGTGCACCAGGAGGTCCCACGCGACACCGGTCTTGATCCGCGGCGCGTACGGGCCGTGGCGGCGGGCCATCAGGTGGATCGGCTCGTTGACCAGCGCCCGCGCGGTCATCACGGCCGGGTTGTAGCGCTCCAGGAGCCCGCACATCAGCGGGATGCCCTTCTTCGCCGAGAGCCCGACGATCTCCTGGGAGAACTCGAGGCTGTTGCACACCGGCTTCTCGACCAGCATCGGCTTGCCCTGGCCCAGGATCTCCTGCGCCAGCTCGTAATGCGCCTCGGTGGCCGAAGCGAGCACGACGGCGTCCACATCGGACAGCGAGCCGATTTCGGGCGTCCACTGGGTTTCGTAGCGATCGGCGACCTTGCGGCCGGCCTCTTCGCGCGGGTCGATCACGCGGACGAGGTCCACGCGCTCGTTCGCGGCGAGGACACGGGCGTGCAGCGAGCCCATGTTCCCGGTGCCGATGAGGGCGATCTTGTGGGTGGTCATGCGCCGAGTACCTCGCGAACCGTTTCGATGATGGTGTCCAGGTCGGACTCGGAAAGGTGCGGGTGCACCGGCAGGGAAAGCGCCTGCGCGGCGACGGAAGCGGCCACCGGGAAGTCCTCGACCTTCGCGTCGGGGATCAGCGGGTTGTTCCGGTAGCAGTCGTAGTCGAAGACGATCTTCGGGTAGTAGATCCCGTTGCCGATGCCCCGCTCGGTGAGCGCGGCGGCGAGCTCGTCACGCGAGAGGAAGGCGTGCGGGCCGACCAGCACGGTGTACTGGTGCCACACGTGTTCGCGGCCCGGAAGGACCTGCGGGATGTCGAGACCCGGGGTGCCGGCGAGACCTTCGGAAAGACGCTTCGCGTTGGCCTGGCGGGCGGCGGTGAGCTGGTCCAGCTTCTCCAGCTGCGGGATGCCGACGGCGGCGTGCAGGTCGGTCATCCGGTAGTTGTGCCCGGCGACCTCGTACTGGTACCGGGCGCGCATGCCCTGGTTGCGCAGCACCCGCAGGCTGTCGGCCAGCTTGTCGTCGTCCGTGGTGATCACGCCGCCCTCGGCGGTGGTCACGTTCTTGGTGGCGTACAAGGAGAAGCAGCCGATCCCGAAGGAACCCG
Source organism: Amycolatopsis sp. CB00013 (assembly GCF_001905755.1). Lineage (NCBI taxonomy): Bacteria > Bacillati > Actinomycetota > Actinomycetes > Pseudonocardiales > Pseudonocardiaceae > Amycolatopsis > Amycolatopsis sp. CB00013. The sequence goes on from NZ_LIWC01000002.1 coordinate 1,624,167, forward strand.
ACGGCTTGCCCTGGAACGACGCGCCGACGGCCTGCGCGGAGTCCTCGATGATCTTGAGGCCGTGCTCGGCGGCCAGCGGCGCGAGCTTGCCCATGTCGGCCGTCTGCCCGTAGAGGTGCACGGGCATGAGGACCTTGGTGCGGTCGGTGATCGCGGCGGCGACGGCGTCCGGGTCGATCGCGAAGTCGTCGCGCCGGATGTCGGCGAAGCGGACGGTCGCGCCGGCTTCCAGGATCGCGTTCAGCGTCGCCACGAAGGTGAACGGCGAGGTGACGACCTCGTCGCCCGGCTTGAGGTCGAGCGCCTGGATGGCGGCGACCAGCGCGGTGGTGCCGTTGTTGACGGCGATCGCGTGCTTCGTGCCGGAAACGCTCGCGAACGCGTCCTCGAAGCGCTTGACCATCGGTCCCTGTGCGATGGCGCCGGATCGCAGCACCTCGACGACGAGGTCCTCCGCGTCACGGACGTCGACCACGGTAATGGGGATCATCTGCAAGTCTCTCTCGACTGGGCGTTCTGGTGCGTCCGGTACAGTGAGCCGCCGGTTCTGCGCCCGGCCGCCCCCTCTGGCGCGGGCCACACGTTACCGGGACCGCCGAAGCGCCCATTACCCCAGGCTGCCTCCAGCCACAACGAACGGATCTTCACGTGGTGAACCGCATCCACCCGACAGCAGTCATCGGCGAGGGTGTCGAGCTCGGCGACGACAACGTCATCGGACCGTTCACGGTCATCGTGGGCCCCACCCGGATCGGGGACGGCAACTGGATCGGCCCGCACGTGACCATCGGGACCCCCGGCGAGGACCGCGGCCGCGAACACCCCGCCGCCTGGGAAAGCGCGCCGAACGGTGATCCCGATCACGACGGCCACGGTGTCGTCATCGGCAGCCGGAACCGGATCCGCGAGTACGTCAGCGTCCACCAGGGCACCTGGCGCACCACCACCATCGGCGACGGCGGCTATTTCCTCCGCGGCTCGCATATCGCCCACGACTGCCTGGTCGAGGACGTCGTCACGGTCGCGTCGAACGTCATCACCGGCGGCCACTGCCATATCTGGTCCGGGGCGAACCTGGGCATGGGCGCGATCCTGCACCAGCGGGTCGTCATCGGCCCCGGCGCGATGGTCGGGATGAGCTCCGCGGTCCGCAAGGAGGTGGGCGCGTTCACCATCGCCGTGGGCAACCCCGCGCGGGTGACCGGCGTCAACACGGTGGGCCTGTCCCGCCGCGGCCTGGACGAGGCCGCCATCGAGGCGCTGGGACCGTGGCTGAAGGGTAAGGCCGGTCTCCCTGAGGACGGGCTGGCCGACCGGCTGCCCGGCGACCTCTCTACCTTGGTGAAGGCGTGGGACGCCCGTCCACGCGACGAGCATTAGGAGTACGGACATGGCGGAAGTCGCCGGCAAGCTGCGTGAGGTCTTCGTCGAGGCGCTGGACCTCGACGGCGAGGTCGATGTCGAGAACCTGAAGTACCGCGACATCGAGGCCTGGGACTCGGTCGGTCACATGGCGCTGGTCGCGGCCATCGAGGACGAGTTCGATGTGGAATTCGACACCGACCAGGTGATCGACATGTCCAGCTTCAAGGTCGCCGTCGACATGGTGACCGACCTCCAGAACAAGTGATGCTGGAAGGCAAGGTCGCCCTGGTCACCGGGGGTACCCGGGGTATCGGGCTGGCCACCGCGCGGGCGCTCGCCGAGGCGGGCGCCACCGTCGTGCTGACCGGCCGCGACGAGGCGAAGGCCAAGGAAGCGGCGGCCGCGGCGGGGGCCGCGAGCGGGCTCGCCCTGGACGTGACCGATGCCAAGGCCGTGTCGACGCTGGTCCGCGGGGTGGCCAAGGAGCACGGCAAGCTCGACATCGTGGTCGCCAACGCCGGGATCATGGAGGACGCGCTCCTCGGCATGATCCGCGAGGAACTGGTCGACACCACGCTGAGCACGAACGTCGCCGGCACGCTGCACACCGTCCAGGCCGCGGCCAGGGCGATGATGCGCAAGAAGACCGGTGCCATCGTGGTGCTCGCTTCGATCGTCGGCGAGCACGGAAGCGCCGGTCAGACGGTGTACGCGGCCTCGAAGGCGGCGGTGGCGAACATCGCGCGTTCGGCCGCGAAGGAACTCGGCCGGTCCGGCATCCGGGTCAACGCGGTGGCGCCCGGCGTCATCGACACCGACCTGACCTCCGGCCTGACCGAGGACGCCAAGGCCGAGAACATCGGCAAGACCCCGCTGGGGCGCCTCGGGACGCCCGAGGACGTGGCGAACGCGATCCGGTTCCTCGTCAGTGATGACGCTTCGTTCATCACCGGGCAGGTGCTGGGCATCGACGGAGGCTTGGTTCTGTAATGACCCTTCTGGGTGTGGGTGCGCGACTGATCGACGTCACGAGCGGCAGGACGCTCGAGGGCGAGGAACTCGACACCGAGGTCACCCGCGTGGGTGCCGCGTTGTCGCTGCTGCCGCCGGGCGCGCTGTTCGCGCGGATGTCGGTGGACCTCTCCAGCGTCCTGAACTACCTCGGCGCTTTCGAGGCGGGCCGCGCGATCGCGCTGATCGACCCGGCGCTGGACGCCGACGTCCTGGCGGGGCTCATCGAGCGTTTCCGCCCGGCCGCCGTGCTGTCCGCGCCGGACGCGCCCGCCCCCGAGGGGTACGGCGTCTCCGACGGCCACTGGGTCCGGGAGTCCGCCGAAGGGGTCGAGCCGCATCCGCAGCTCGCGGTCCTGTTGCCGACCAGTGGTTCCACCGGGAATCCGAAGCTGGTCCGGCTCTCCCGTGGCGCGGTGTACGCCAACGCCGACGCGATCGCCGAGGTGCTCGGTATCGACCGCCACGAGATCGCGCCGACCAGCCTCCCGCTGCACTACAGCTACGGCCTGTCCGTGCTGAACTCGCATCTCGTCCGCGGCGCGACCGTGGTCATCGAGCCCTCCGGCGTGCTGGGGCGCGGGTTCTGGGACGCGGTCAACGAACACAAGGTCACCTCGCTCGCCGGGGTGCCGTACCACTACGAGATGTTGCGGCGCCTCAAGTTCGACCCGGCGAAGTACCCGACGCTGCGCACGCTGACCCAGGCGGGCGGCAAGCTTCGCGACGATCTCGTCGCCCAGTTCAACGACAAGATCCGCGAGGTCGGCGGGCGGATGTTCGTGATGTACGGGCAGACCGAGGCCGCGCCGCGGATGACCACCGTCCCCGCGGAACGGCTCGCGGAGAAGCTCGGTTCGGCCGGGCCCGCGCTGCCCGGCGGTGCGTTCGCCATCCGGCGTGAGGACGGTTCCGAGACCACGCATCCGAAGATCGTCGGCGAGGTCGTCTACCGCGGGCCCAACGTGATGATGGGGTACGCCGAGGACGAGGCCGGGCTGGCCGCGGGCGACGAATACGGCGGCGTGCTGGCCACCGGCGACCTCGGCTACCTCGACGAGGACGGGTTCCTCTACATCACCGGACGCCTCAAGCGGATCGGCAAGGTCTTCGGCAACCGCGTCAGCCTGGATGATCTCGAGCACGCCGTGCGTTCGGCTTCGGTGGGGATCGACGTCGTGGCCGCCGTCCCGGCCGGGGACAAGGTCGTCCTGTTCGCCGAGTTGCCTGAGGGCGACGGAGCCAAGGCCATCTGCAAGGACGCCGCCAAGGCGCTGTCCGAGCGGCTGCACCTGCACACGAGCGGTTTCGACGTCCGCCCCATCGACACCGTGCCGTTGCTCGCCAGCGGCAAGATCGACTACCGGTCGCTGGAGGCCCAGGTATGAGCGTCTTTACGTTGTCCCAGGCGGAGCGCGAGAAGCATCTGCTTCCGCAGCTCGCCGAACTGACCGCGCACCACCGTGAGAACTCCGAAGGCTACGAGCGCATCCTGTCGTCGCTCGGTATCGCGCGGGACGCGTCGTTCGCGTCCATCGCGGAACTGCCGTGGCTGCCGGTGCGGATGTTCAAGACGCACGACCTGCGCAGCATCCCCGAGTCCGAGATCTTCAAGACGCTGACCTCCTCGGGCACCACCGGCGCGGGCGCGTCCCGGATCTACCTGGACAAGGACGCCGCCGGCGCGCAGACCAAGCAGCTCGGCGCCACCCTTCAGGAGGTCCTCGGCGGCGAGCGCCTGCCGATGCTGATGGTCGACACCATCGGCATCATCAAGAACCGCCGCTCGTTCTCCGCGCGCGGCGCGGGCGTGCTGGGCATGGCGAACTTCGGCCGCAAGCACACCTACGTGCTCGACGAGAAAGATCAGCCGGACGTCGAGGCGGTCAAGACGTTCCTGGCGACCTACGGCGACAAGCCGTTCCTGATCTTCGGCTTCACCTTCATGGTGTGGCAGTACCTCTACGAGGTCGCCCGCGAGCACGAGCTGGATCTCTCCAACGGGATCCTGATCCACTCCGGCGGCTGGAAGAAGCTGATCGACCGCGCGGTGGACAACACCGAGTTCCGCCGTCGCTTCAAGGAGGACACCGGGCTCACCCGGATCCACAACTACTACGGGATGATCGAGCAGATCGGTACCGTGTTCCTCGAAGGACCGTCCGGGAACTCGTTGTACTGCCCCGATTTCGCCGATGTGGTGATCCGGAACCCGGAGACCTGGGAAGAGCAGCCGGTCGGCGAGCCCGGGGTGATCGAGGTCGTCAGCACGCTGCCGCGTTCGTACCCCGGCCACGTCCTGCTCACCGAAGACCTCGGTGTCTACAACGGGATCGACGACGGCGACTGGCCGGGCAAGCACTTCTCGGTCATGGGCAGGCTGCCCAAGGCCGAGGCCCGCGGTTGCTCGGACACCTTCCAGGGAGCGGCGGCATGAGTCTCAACCAGCGTTTTCCGCTCGGCGACGCGATCGAGGTCGACAAGCTGGTCGAGGAGCTGCGGGCCGAACCCGTCGGCGGACGGCTCCGCGTCGGCGACCCGCGTGTCGTCGAGTTCCTGACGAAGTTCGCGCGCAAGCTGCTCGCACCCGCGACGGCCCGCCGCTTCCCGGAGCTGGCGTCTCTCGGTTTCTTCCTGCGCAAGGGAGAGATCGCCAAGGCACTGTCCACTTTGGAGACTTCCGGCGACGCGCTGCGCTTCCCGCGCGGGCTGGTCTTCCACGTGCCGCCCGCCAACGTCGACACGATCTTCGTGTACTCGTGGGCGCTTTCGGCGCTGGCGGGCAACCACAACGTCGTCCGCGTCTCCTCGCGTTCGGCCGGTGCCGCCGAAACCGTGCTGGAGGCGCTGAACGCCGCACTGTCCGAAGTGGACGCCGACACCGCCGCCGCGATCACCGCGACGCAGCGCATGGTCACCTACGACCGCAGCGACGCGATCAGCGGCGCACTGTCGGTCGCCGCGGATCTGCGGGTGATCTGGGGCGGCGACGCCTCGGTCGCCGCGCTGCGCAAGTACCCGCTCGCGCCGCACGCCCGCGACCTGACCTTCCCGGACCGGTCGTCGTTCGCGGTCGCGTCGGTCCGCGGCTGGCAGAACGCCTCCGAGGCCGAGCGCCGCGGTGCCGCCGAGGGCTTCTACAACGACTCGTACTGGTTCGATCAGGCCGCCTGCTCGTCACCGCGCGCGGTGTTCTGGGTCGGTGAGGAAGACGGCGCCCGCGAAGCCGGGCAGGAGTTCCGGAAGCTGCTCGCCGAGGTGCTGGCGACGAAACAGCACGTCACCGAGCCCGCCATGGCCGTGCAGAAGCGGGTTTCGGCGTACGGCGCGGCCGTCGACGGGCTCGTCAACGGCATCGAGTTCCAGGGCAACGGCATCGCGACACTGGAGCTGGCCGACCCCGCCGTCCTGCCGCGCGAATGGCTCGGCGCGGGCACTTTCGCCAACGCACGGGTCGACACGCTTTCCGACCTCGTCCCGATCGTGCTCCGCAAAGATCAAACCGTCGGTCAATTCGGCTTCACCAAAGAAGAATTGACGGAATTCGTGACGGAATTGGCGGGCCGCGGCGTGGACCGGGTCGTTCCCTTCGGTTCGGCCCTGACGTTCTCCGCGATTTGGGACGGCTACGATCTGCTGACCGAGTTCAGCCGCTTGGTGACCGTACAGGCCTGACCTGCGGTGACGAGGTAGCAGCAGAGGAGGTTCAGTGACGACGGTCGAAACGCCCGAAGAGGACACTTCGGTTGCGGTAAAACAACCGAAATCCACGAAGGCGAAGATCCTCGACGTCGTCCGCTGGGTCGCCATCCTGCTGGTCGTCGGTTTCGCGGCGAAGACACTTGTCACCAATTGGGGTGAATTCTGGCGGACCTTGTCCGAGGTCGCGTGGGAATCCTCCACGTTGAGCCTGCTCGCGCTCATCGCCGCGATCATGGTGTCGACCTACGGCTGGCAGGTCATGGTCGACGACCTCGGCAAGCCGATCGGCTACGCCCGCGGCGCGCAGATCTGCCTCGTCGGCTCGCTCGGCAAGTACGTGCCGGGTTCGGTGTGGGCGTACCTGCTGCAGATGGAGCTGGGCCGCAAGGCCGGGCTCGCCAGGGCCCGGATCTTCACCGGCTCGCTGATCCAGCTCGGCGTCGGCGTGGTGTCCGCGCTGGTCGTCTCGCTGCTCGCGGCCCCCGCGGTGTTCAGCAACAGCCCGCGGGCGATGTGGCTGTTCGTGCTCATCCCCGTCGGGCTCGCGATGCTGCACCCGCGCGTGCTCACCTGGGGCACGTCGCTGGTGCTGCGGATCCTGCGCCGCCCGCCGCTGGACCACCGGCTGAGCTGGTCGGTCGTCGGGAAGGTCTTCGGCTCGTCGACGGCCGCCTGGGCGCTGCAGGGCGTGCATCTGTGGCTGCTGGCGAACTCCGTCGGCACGCCGGGCTTCAGCGGTTTCGTGCTGTGCGTCGGCGCGATGGCGGTCGCGATGACCGTCGGGACGTTCGCGTTCATCCTGCCCAGCGGGGTCGGTGTCCGCGAGGTCGCGCAGGTCGCCGTGCTGACCGCCTCGGGTCTCACCGTCGTCCAGGCGACGGCCTTCGCCATCGCGTCGCGGGTGATGTTCACCGTCGCGGACCTGATCACCGCCGGCGGCGCCGCCCTCTCGGCCCGCCTCGTCACCCACGACCGCAATTAGTCGACTAATTGCGGGGGTTCAGGCGGTAGATGACGGCGTCGGGGTTGCGGTACACCTCGGTCACGAAGTTCAGCCCGTCCAGGTCGCGCAGGCCCGCCTGGCGCGGAGCACCGGTCGGGTAGCCGTACTGCCCGAGGATCACCCACCGCACGTTCAGCCGCGCCACCGCCGCCCGCACCTGGGCGTTCGACGGGTACTCGCGGAAGTGCCACTCCAGCAGCCGCGCGTCCGACGGCGACAGCGTCTCGTCGAAATGCCCGGAAGTCGTGCGGACGCCGGAGAGCGCGTAGGTCCACACCGTCCCGTCCAGCCGGTCGTTCAGCGCGCGCTCGCCGGGCTTCGCGAACTCGGCGAGCTTCTCCATCGCGACGACCTCGTCCGGGCTCACCGGCAGTTTGTGCTGGTCGATGCCGGGGGTGTTCGCGTAACCGGGCGCGACCTTCGCCGCGTTGGACGGCGCGTAGAAACCGTTGCTGAGGAAGGCGAACGCGCCGAACACCACCACCGCGACGGCGAACGCGGGCACCTTCCGGTGCGCGACGTTGTCCCGCAGCCACGCCTGCGTCTCGGCGAGACCGTGCGCCGCGATGATCGACAGCGGGATCGCCGCCATCGACATGAACCGGTACGGGTCGTTCCACCACGGCCGGGACAGCGCCAGCACGAGCGGCTGCTCGGACGACGTCACCGCGATGTAGGCGAGCCCGGTGATCAGCGCCGTGACCCCGATCCAGCGCAGCGCGCCCGCGCGCGAGAAGAAGATGAAGCCCAGCAACAACGCCACGGAAAGCCAGATCTGCGGATACGGCTCGTGGTGCTGGAAGCCGAGCAGTGCGCCGAGCGCGGTCGTCGCCCGCCATTCGACCGGCCAGCTGCGGTAGGGCACCTCGCCGCTCGCGAGCCCGATCGCGCCGAACAGTTGCAGCCACGCCACGAGGATCGCGACGACCCCGACGATCGCCAGCGCGCGCAGATCCCGCCCGATCCGCCGCCACCGTTCCCCGGGCGCGAGCCAGCGCTGCAGCAGGAGCGGGCCGGCGAACAGGATCGCGCCGAACAACGCCGACGAGTGCACGCAGAGCAGTCCGACGGCGCCCGCCAGCAGCACGAATCCGGTGTCGGGTGCGGGACGGTCGAGGTATCGCTTCACCGCGACGGCGGCCAGCGGCGTCAGCGCGAGGCCGAGCAGGAACGGGAGCAAAGGTCCCCTGCTCATCGATTCGTACAGGCCCATCACCGGCGCGATCGAGACCAGGGCGACGGCGCCCGCGAACACCGCGCGCCCCCGGAACACGCGCACCATCGTGACCAGCGACAACGCCAGCAACGCCGGCAGCAGTGCGGTGTTCACGTCCAGGGTCAGCGGGATGGTCGCCGGGCTCAGCAGATACACGACGGACGCGAGCAGGTGGTACGCGTTGGGGTAGAACACCGGCGCCGCGTCGCCGTACCAGTTCACCTCGCCGGTGCCGAACAGGCTGCCGTCCCCGGTTTCGGCGATCTGCCGGACGCCGTTCGCGTGATACACCGCGTCGAACCCCTGCGGGATGGCGTCCAGCCTGCCCATCCCGCGTACCACCGCGTACATCCCGACGGCGGCCGCGAGCAGCAGGCACGCCCCGACGGCGAGGTGCCCGGAGCGTCCCCACAGCGGTTCTTCCGGCACGGGCGGCCACCGGCGCAGCGTGAGCCGCCGCAGTCCGAACGCGGCACCGGCGAACAGCGCCGTCGCGACCGCGTACGTGACGGGGTTGAACGGCAGCCCGAGCGCGGCCGCCCACGGTCCCGCGAGCCCGCCGATGGCGTAACTCAGCAACGGCGTCATCCCCGCGAGCACCCAGCCGCGCAGGCCGGCGGCGAGACCGGTGAGCAGACCCGGAAGGCCGATGACGAGCAGCGCGACGACCACCGTGAGGACGTCGGCCGACAGGGAGGTGTGGGTGGGCACGGGCTACCTCGGATGGGGAATCCGCACAGAACCCCCGAGGTGCGGAACGGAATGGGAAGCCAGATTAACCACCGGGGACCGATACCCGAAGGAGTCACATCCCGACGGGGAAAACCTCGCGACTCCGTTTACTCGGCGCACACGTCGCTCGCCCATTCGTGTCAATTGACTGCGCCGAAAGAAACACCTTGGCGCGGTGATCGATACTTGACCGTAGTCTTTCGTCAGGGGAGTGGCACGGCCCGGGAGGGTGGGATCAGGTGGTGGTCGCGCTTGTCGTCGCCTGGTCCGCGGTCGCGATCTTCGTGCTGGTGGCCTGGCCCAAGATCGGCGCGGACAAGGGCTGGCGCGCCGCCGCGCTGATGCTGACCCTCGGTTTCTCGCTGGTGCACCAGCTGGTGTTTTCGACCATCGCGGAAGACGCCTACATCACCTTCAGATACGCCCAGAACATCGCCGACGGCAATGGGCCGGTGTTCAACACCGGTGAGCGGATCGAGGGGTACACGAATTTCCTCTGGATGATCGTGATCGCGTTGCCGAAAGCCGCTTTCGGGGCCGATATCGAGACCTCCGCGGTCGTACTCGGCATTCTCGCCACGCTCGGTGCCGTCCTGCTCGCCTACGTGACCGTGAACCGGGTGGTCGCGCGGGCCGCGGGTGAGCCGCGGCCCGCCTACGGGGTGGCCGCCGCGGTGCTCGTCGCCGGAGCCGGGGGCCTCGCCGCATACGGCGGCTCCGGTACCGAGACGCCCTTGTTCGTGCTGCTCCTGTTCGGCGTCTTCGCCGCGCTCGCGGCCCGGCGGCCGGTGGTCGCGGGAGTGCTCGTGGCCTTCGCGATGATGACGCGTCCGGCGGGGATCCTGCTCGCGGTGCTGGTGGGCTGCTGGCTCGTCGTCGCCGCCCTGCGCCGCCGGTACACCTGGTGGTCGCCGGTGGGCTGGCTGCTCGGCGGGCTCGTGTTCGCCGCGCCCTGGACGGCCTGGCGGGTGACCTACTACGACCATGTCCTGCCGACCTCGGTCGTGATCCCCTTCGACCTCGGCATCCAGTCCCGGATCGACCGCGGTTGGCAGTACCTGTCGGGGTTCTCCGTGGTCCACCAAGGATTCCTGCTGCTCGGCCTGATCTCGGTGGTGGCGCTGTCGCTGCGCCGCACCGGCCGGACCCCGCACGAGGCCGAAGCCCGGTCGCTGACCTGGCTGATGCTCGGCACCGCCGTCGCGCTCACCGGGTTCGTGGTCTTCTTCGGCGGCGACGCCGCGCCGGCCTGGCGTTTGCTGGCCCCGATCCCGCCGCTGCTGTCGGTGGCGGCGGTGTCGGTCTACGGCGTGCTGATGGTGGCCGCGAAGCCGAGCCCGCGGCCTCGGCCGCCGATCCGACTGCTGATGCCCGCCGCCGCGGTGACGTTGTCCGGGCTCGCGGTGCTGGTGTCGGTGTTCAGTCCGGAGATGCTGGGCCGGGTGCGTGCCTGGCACGACCACGGCGCGCAGATGGAGGAGATCGGCCGCTGGCTCGACGCCTACCTGCCGCCCGGTTCGGTCGTGAGCACGTCGGCGCCCGGCGTGCTGTCGTATCACGCCGGGACGCAGCTGCAGATCGTCGGCGTCCGCGGTCAGACGGAGGAAGTGGGTGAGGCCGTCGTCTCCCGGCGCCATCCGACGATCGCCGTCATCACCGACAGCGGCTATGCGGCGAAGCAGTCCTGCGTGATCGACCCGGCGTACGCGGCGAGGTACCGCGTCGCGACCTTCGCGCGTGAAGGAAGCTCGTCGTGGATCACCGTGTTCCTGCGGGCGGACGTCGAGCGGGTGGTCAGGGCGGCCCTCGACCGCTCACCCGATTTCCGCCACGTACCGTGCCCTGCGTGAGTGTCGTTTCCCCCAGCAGACCGGCAGCGCTCGAAGCATCGTCGCGCCTGTTCGGCGTCGGCGTGTTCGCCGCCGCGCTCACCGTGCTGCTGGTGCGTTTCCTCGTGCCGAGGCCGGTCGCGATGGCCGACAACGGTGACGGTTTCCGCGTGCTGTGCGGCGCGGGCATCCCGTGGAAGGGCAAGCCGGAGGGCTTCGTCCACCTCGCCTACACCGTTCCGGCCGGCGAATGCGACGCCACCTATCTCCTGACCCAGAGCTGGTTCGCGCGGATCGCGCGGTCGATCGGCGGTGTGCTCGGCCTCGAATCGACGCTCAGCCTGGTGGTTCTCGGCGTGCTCACCAGCGTCCTCGCCGCCGCGGCGGTCGCGCTGATCGTCGTCGGGCTGCCGTACTCGCGCCGCGTCCGCGGCTCCGCGGCTGTCGGGCTGCTGCTCGTCGTCGCGGACTCCGCGTTCTTCGGCTACTTCGCGTCCGTGCTCGGCGAAGGCGCCGCGTTCCTCGGTCTCCTGCTCGCCGTCGGCGGTCTCCTGGTGTCCGCGAGGCCGGGCTGGTGGCGCTACGCGGGCTTGGCCGTGCTGCTCTTCGGTGGCGTGATCGCGGTCAACGCCAAGGTCCAGACGCTGATGATCCTGCCGTTGCTCGCGCTCGCCGCGCTGCTCGTCCGCCCGGCGGGCGTCCACGGCCTGAAGCGCTGGCTCCCCGTGGTGTTCGTCATCGGCGCGCTCGCCGGGGGAACGGCCTACGCGCAGCAGACCGTCGAGCCCGCGAAACTGCCCGACGGCTCACTCGCCGCGCGGCCGGGCGACGATTCGCGGGAGATCAACATGTTCAACACGATCTTCTTGACCATTGTGGACGGTCGGCACGACACCGAAGCCGACCTCGCCGCCTTGGGACTGCCCGCCTCGTTCGGCCAGTACGCGGGCAACGGCTGGTGGCATCCGAAGCCCGCGACACTGGATCCCGAGTACCCGAAGTACCGCGAGCAGATCAGCAGGCGCAACGTCGTCGAGTATTTCGCGACGCATCCCTTCCGCACGGTCGAGATCCTGGATCGCGCGGCGGGCGATCTGCTCACCGCGCGGCCGCCCTACCTCGGCAGCTTCGACCAGTCGGCCGGCTTCGCCCCCGAAGCGCGGGAATATCGCGTCCCCATCGTCTCGACCGCGACGAAACTGCTGGCGCCACTGGGTTTCTTCGCCCTGCTGCCGATATGGGCCCTGATCGCGTGGCGTGGCTGGAAGACCCGGCGCACCGCGCTGGGTGCCGTGCTGGGCTTCCTGCTCGCCGTGGCCGCCGGGCAGTTCGTGCTGGCGGCGCTGGGTGACGGGCTGGAGAACGTCAAACACCAGGTGATCGCGCTGTACTGCACGCTGCTCGGCGTCGTCCTGGCGGTGGTGACCTTCGCGCGTCAGGAGCGCTCGGAGTGATGTGACCTACGCGACCGTAGGTTGGTTACCCTACGGTAGCGTAACCTGAACGAATGGCTGAGCTCGTTTACCCGCCCGTCATCATGGCGGCGAAGTTGATGTTCCGGGTGCTGGACAACCGCATCCGGGTGGAGGGGACCGAGCACATCCCGTCGACGGGCGGGGCGGTCATCGCCTGCAACCACGTGAGCTATCTCGACTTCATCTTCTGCGGGCTCGGCGCGCAGCCGGCGAAACGCCTGGTCCGGTTCATGGCGAAGAAGGAGATCTTCAGCAACCGCGTCGCCGGACCGCTCATGCGCGGCATGCACCACATCTCCGTCGACCGCGGTGCGGGTCTCGCCTCGTACCGGGAAGCCGTCGAGCGCCTGAAGGCAGGCGAGGTCGTCGGCGTGTTCCCCGAGGCCACGATCAGCCGGTCGTTCACCGTGAAGGACATCAAATCCGGCGCCGTCCGGATGGCCGCCGAGGCGGGCGTCCCGGTCGTGCCGATGGCGCTGTGGGGCACGCAGCGGCTGTGGACCAAGGGCCGCCCGAAGGACCTCACCAAACGCCACGTCCCGATCTCGATCCTCGTCGGCGAGCCGATGCACCCGAAGGCCGACGAAGACGCCGAAGTCCTTTCGAAGGACCTTCGCGTGCGGATGTCGGCGCTCGTGGACCGCGTCCAGGCCGGCTACCCGGAGAAGCCCGCCTCCGACGACGAGCGCTGGTGGCTGCCCGCGCACCTCGGCGGCACCGCGCCGACGCCGGAAGAGGCCGCGAAACTCGACCGCGAAGGCCGCTAGCCCCCGGTCCGTGAAGGCCTCCTTGAGGGACCCAGAGTCCCTCAAGGAGGCCTTCACGGACTTGCCGGTCGCCTCAGAACCAGCGCTCCAGCACCTGCGCGACGCCGTCCTCGGAGTTCGGCCCCGTCACCTCGTCGGCGACGTCGAACACGTAGCGGTGCCCGTTGGCCATCGCGACGCCATGGCCGGCCCAGCCGAGCATCTCGACGTCGTTGGGCATGTCCCCGAACGCGATCACCCGCTCGGCGGGCACGTCCAGCCGCTCGCAGACCTCGGCCAGCCCGGTCGCCTTCGTGATGCCGTGCGCGGCGACCTCGATCAGGCCGGTGTCGGTCGAGTAGGTGATGTCGACGGAGCCGTCGAGCACCTCACGCGCCGCCCGCGCCATCTCGTCGGAGCTCATCCCGCGCCTGCTGATCAGCAGCTTGATCGCCGGATGCCCGAGCACCTCGGCCCGCGGCGCCTCCGCGCCCTCGTGGTTGCCCCACGGATTGTGGTAGTCGGGCTCGATCACGAAGCTGCGGACGCGCGGGTCCTGCGCGGACTCGCCGACTCGTTCCGCGGCGAACCGGCAGCCGGGCAGGGCGTGATCAAGAGCACTCACGGTGTCGTGCAGCAGTGCCGGTTCGAGCAGGCCGTGGACCGCCACGATCCGGTCCGTCCCGATCTCGTAGAGCACCGCGCCGTTCGCACAGACCGCGTAGCCGGTGAGGCCCAGCGGGTTCGCGATCGGGGCGATCCAGCGCGGCGGACGGCCGCTGGCCAGCACGAAGGGGACCCCGTCCTCGGTGACCCGCCGGACGATGTCGATCGTGCGTTCGGACAGGACCTCCAAAGGGGCGAGCAGGGTGCCGTCGACGTCGGAGGCGATCAAGAGGGGCTTTTCCACCGGCACATTGTCCCCGAAGATCCGCCCATCGGGCGAAGTGTCGGTCTGGACCAGTACCTTCCCGGTGTGCGCGTAGGCATCGTGATCCTTCCGGAAGATCGTTGGTGGGCGGCCGAGCCGAAATGGCGGGCCGCCGAGGAATACGGCTTCGACCACGCTTGGACGTACGACCACCTCGGCTGGCGGACTCTCGTCGACGGCCCGTGGTTCAGTGCGATGCCAACGTTGACGGCGGCCGCGATGGTGACGTCGCGGATCAGACTGGGCACCTTCGTGGCATCGCCGGTCGCCCGGCATCCCGTGCCGTTCACCCGCGAGCTGACCACCCTCGACGACATCTCCGACGGCCGCTTCATCCTCGGCGTCGGCGCGGGCGTCCCGAACACCAACTACGACGCCACCGTGCTCGACGGTCCCGAACTGTCGGTCAAGCAGCGCACGGACCGTTTCGCCGAGTTCGTCGAAGCGCTCGACGGGCTCTTGATGACCGACGGCTTCGACTTCGAGGGCGTGTACTACCGGGCCAAGGGCGCACGGAACCTGCCGGGCTGCGTGCAGCGGCCGCGGCTGCCGTTCCTCGTGGCCGCGAACGGCCCCCGCACGATGACGCTCGCCGCGCGGTTCGGCGCGGGCTGGGCCACCACCGGCGTCAAGGCGGACACCCAGGACGAGTGGTGGAAGGGCGTCGCGGAGCTCGTGAAGACCTTCGACGAGCGGCTCGACGCCGTTGGCCGGGACAAGGCGAGCGTGCAGCGGTTCCTGAGCCTCGACGCGGCGCCGGTCTTTTCGCTCGAGAGCGTGGGCGCGTTCACCGACGCCGCCGGGCGGGCCGGTGAACTCGGGTTCACCGACATCGTCACGCATTGGCCGAGGTCCGGCGACTACTACGTCGGCCGCGAGTCGACGCTCGAAGAGGTCGTGAGCGACGTACTCCCGGTACTCCAGGGGAGAAGCTCTTAGGCCGATCGGGTGACATTGGCGAGCCGGGTAAACCGGTTCCGCCCAGTAGTCGTCTGAAGAACAAGTACAGCGAGTGGGTGTGGCCGACGACGGCTACCCCTCATGGGTCACCCCGGGGGTGAATGGGGGACGAAAGGCTCGCGTGGTCGCGGCAGGGGCAGTCCGCGACCACGCGAGCCTTTTATCTGTGGACCCGCCCGATGCTAGGAACGGTCCTTTCCTCGCAAAATTTGCAAGGAAAGGACCTTTCATTGCACGCGCCGGCCGCGCGAAGCAGCCGTCAGCGCGTCAACGTGTAGATCGAAGCGCCCGCGTTGGAGAAGTCCTTCCGCAGGAAGTTCAGCCCGTCCAGATCCCGCAGCCCCGGCGCCGGCGGCTCGCCGATCTTGATCGGGGTGCTCCCGATCAGCACGTGCTTGATGTTCAGTCGCTTCACCGCGGCCTGCACCTCGGGGTCGGTGTCGTAGTCGCGGAAGTGCAGCGCGAGGTACTTCGCGTCCGGCGGCGGCACACCCGGGTCGTAGTGCCCGGCGACCGGGTGGATACCGGTGATCGCGTACAGCCACGCCGTCCCGTCGAAGCGCTCGTTGAGCACCTTCTCGTCCGGACCGATGTTCATCTTGGTCAGCTCGTTCATCGCGGCCAGTTCGTCGGCGCTGACCGGCGGCGTGACCTCGCCCTCGGGCCCGTTGTAGTACAGGAACGACACCGCGTGCGCGTTCGACTCGGTGTAGAAACCCTTGGTCAGCACGGCCGACGCGGCCACGACGAACACGGCGGTGGCCAGCCCCAGCCTGGCGGGCAGCGCGGGACGGCTCTTCACCCAGGACCGGCCGCTCGCCCACTTGGCGAACCAGCGCTGCAGCTCCGCCATCCCGTGCCCGGCGAGCAGGCACAGCGGGATCGCGGCGAGCGCCATCAGCCGGTACCGGTCGTTCCACCAGGGCCGCGACAGCGAGATCACCCACGGTTCGGCGCCGTACGAGGCGACCAGCACGAACAGCGCCGAGAAGCCGATCGCCGAAAGCCCCACCCAGCGCATCCGCCCGAGCCGGAACAGGCTCAGCGCGCCGATCGCCAGCAGCACCGTCAGCCACACCTGCGGCGCGCTCAGCACCTGCCGGAAGGTCACCAGCAGCCCCAGCGACTTCAGCACCGGCAGGTCGGAGCCCCACGCGTAATAAGGGTATGAACCCGAGGTGAATTTCAGGGCGCCGAGGATGTGCGGCGCCGCGAGCAGCGCGCTCCCCACCATCACCGGCACCATCTTGACGACGTCGCCGCCGATGACCCGCCAGCCGCCGCGGCCCTCGGGCACGCCGTCGAGCGGCTTGTGCCGCAGCGCGCGGTACCAGCGCTGCACCACCAGCGGGAAGGCGAACAGCAGCGCGCCGAACAGGGCCGACGAATGCGCCGCCAGCAGGCCGACCGCGGTCAGCGCGAGCACGTAGCCGGTGTCGAGGCCGGGACGCGCGAGGAAGCGGGCCAGCGCGACCACGGCCAGCGGCGTCAGCACGATCCCCAGCGCGAACGGCAGCAGCCCGCTCGACACCGACTCGTACGCGCCGGTGGTGGCCGCCGCGGCCACCAGCGCCGTGCAGCCCGCGAACACCGCCCGCCCGCCGAGCTGGCGGATCAGGGCGACCATCGACAGCGCGAAGATCCCGGCGACCGGCATGGTGATGGCGTTCAGCGTGACCGGGATCGTCGTGCCCGAGATCGAGTACACGAGCGAGCCGACCAGGTGATACGCGTTCGGGTAGAACGAGCCGTCCGGGTACCAGTTGATGGTGCCCATCCCGGTCAGCGAGCCGTCGCCGGTCTCGGCGATGTAGCGGATGCCGTTCGCGTGGAACACGGTGTCCCAGCGCTGGAACACCGCCGTCGTGCCGCCGCGGGCCGAGAGCACCACGAGGATCGAGATGCCGACGGCCAGCGCGACGCAGGCCGCGACGGCGTAGTGCGCGCGCGGGTGCCACTTCGTCGGCGGCTCGTCGGCGCCCGGTTTGATCCAGCCGCGTGCCTGGCCCAGCTTCCGAAGGCCGAAGCCCAGTCCGGCGAGCACGGCCGTGACGGCCGCCACGGTCAGGGGGTTGTACGACACGCCCGCGAGTGCCAGCCACGGACCGGCCAGTCCGGTTACCGTGTAGGACAGCAGCGGGGCCAGCCCCGCCAGGGCCCAGCCGCGCAGGCCGGCGGCGCGGCCGACGAGCCCGCCGGGGACCGCGAGGACGGCCAGGTAGGTGAGGGTCGCACCGAAGTACGACCAGAAGGTGTCCGGAGTAGGCACTGCTTCCTAAAATGTGTCTGTCGAAGGTGAAAACCGGTGCTCGCTGCAGGGCACGGAGTCGACGTGCGTACCCTCGACGCCCGTGAGCGCGCACACGAACCCCGACAAGATTACTGAAGCCGATTTCACCGGCTACGACCTCATCGTGGTCGGCTCCGGATTCTTCGGGCTGACCGTCGCCGAACGGGCCGCGGCCGAGCTCGGCAAGAAGGTCCTCGTGCTGGAGCGGCGTCACCACATCGGTGGCAACGCCTACTCCGAGGCCGAGCCCGAGACCGGGATCGAGGTGCACCGCTACGGTGCGCACCTGTTCCACACCTCCAACAAGCGTGTGTGGGAGTACGTCAACCGCTTCACCGACTTCACGAACTACCAGCACCGGGTGTTCGGCAAGTACCAGGGTCAGGTGTACCCGCTGCCGATGAACCTGGCGCTGATCAACCAGTTCTTCGGCAAGTCGCACACGCCGGACGAGGCCCGCGAGCTGATCGCCAAGCAGGCGTCGGAGTTCGAGACCGCGAACGCGCAGAACCTCGAGGAAAAGGCCATCTCGCTGATCGGCCGCCCGCTCTACGAGGCGTTCATCCGCGGCTACACGGCCAAGCAGTGGGAGAACGACCCGAAGAACCTCGGCGCCGACATCATCACCCGGCTCCCGGTCCGCTACACCTTCGACAACCGCTACTTCAACGACACCTACGAGGGGCTGCCGGTCAACGGCTACACCGCGTGGCTCGAGAAGATGGCGGAGCACGAGAACATCGAGGTGCGGCTGAACGTCGACTACTTCGACGTCCGCAAGCACATCCCCGCCGGCACCCCGACCGTCTACACCGGGCCGCTGGACCGCTACTTCGACTACTCCGCGGGCCGCTTCACCTGGCGCACGGTGGACTTCGAATCCGAGGTCGTCGAGACGGGTGACTTCCAGGGAGCTTCGGTCGTCAACTACAACGACGAAGAGGTGCCCTACACCCGGATCATCGAGTTCCGGCACTTCCACCCGGAGCGCAAGCACTACCCGAACGACAAGACGGTCGTGTTCCGCGAGTACTCCCGCTTCGCCGGCGAGGCCGACGAGCCGTACTACCCGATCAACACGCCGGAGAACCGCGAGAAGCTCGAGGCCTACCGCGAGCTGGCGAAGGCCGAGGCCAAGGACAAGAACGTGCTGTTCGGCGGCCGTCTCGGCACCTACAAGTACCTCGACATGCACATGGCCATCGGTTCGGCGCTGTCCGCGTTCGACAACAAGATCGCGCCGCACCTGACCGATGGCGCGCCTCTCGACGGGTCCCTCGATGCTTGAGAAGGGCGCACCCACGGGTGAGGTAGCCGTTCTCGCGAAGGCTCAGGGCGTCCTCAAGAGCGACGTCACGGTGAAGGCGGCGCGGGGTCTTTCGCACTTCGGCGAGCACAGCGCGGGCTGGTTCGCGCTGGGGCTCGTCGGGGCCGCGGTCGACAAGAAGCGACGCAAGGACTGGCTGGTCGCGGCGGCGGGCGTCGTCGGCGCGCACGCCGCGTCCATCGCGGTGAAACGCGTGGTCAGGCGGCCGCGACCGGACCACCCGAGCGTCGAGGTCCTGGTCTCCACGCCGAGCAAGCTGAGCTTCCCGTCCTCGCACGCGACCTCGACTACGGCGGCGGCGGTGCTCTACTCCGGATTGACCGGGCGTAACCTGGTCCCGGCCCTGGTACCGCCGATGCTGGCCTCCCGGCTCGTGCTCGGCGTCCACTACCCGACCGACGTTCTGGCCGGAGCGGCCCTTGGGGGCGTAGTCGGCGGCTTGATACGTAGGAAGCTGAAGCGACGATGAGTGAAACGACCGAGAAGGCCGATTCCAAGCCTGACGACGTAGAACCCGTGGCCGAGGCCGCCGAGTCGAAGAAGGTCGCCGGCGGTCTCGTCGGCGGCATCATCAAAACGGCACGCCCGCGCCAGTGGGTGAAGAACGTGCTGGTGTTCGCCGCACCGTTCTTCGCCTTTTCGAAGTCGACGGACCGGACCGGCCTGCTGATCGCCGCGCTGATCGCCTTCGCGGCGTTCTCGCTGGTGGCCTCCTCGGTCTATCTCATCAACGACGCGATCGACGTCGAGGCGGACCGTGCGCACCCGACCAAGCGGAACCGGCCGATCGCGGCCGGGATCGTGCCGGTGCCGGTGGCGTTCGTCGCGGCGGCCGTGTTCTTCGCCGCCGGTCTCGGCATCTCGTTCTTCGCCAGCTGGCAGCTCGCGGTCGTGCTGGCGGTCTACGAGGCCGTCCAGCTCGGCTACTGCTTCGGGCTCAAGCACCAGCCGGTGGTCGATCTGGCCATCGTCGGCTCGGGCTTCCTGATGCGGTCGATCGCCGGCGGTGTGGCCGCGGGTATCGCGCTTTCGCAGTGGTTCCTGCTGGTCACCGCGTTCGGCTCGCTGTTCATGGTGGCGGGCAAGCGCTACGCCGAGATCATGCTCTTCGAGCGCACCGGGGCGAAGATCCGGTCTTCGCTCAAGAAGTACTCGGCGAGTTACCTGCGGTTCGTCTGGGCGACGTCCGCGGCGATCCTGATCATGTCCTACTGCCTGTGGGCGTTCGAGATCCGCCAGGTCGAGCACGACTCGGTCTGGGCGGTCGTCTCGATGGTCCCGTTCGTGGTGGCCGTCCTGCGCTACGCCGTCGACGTCGACGGCGGCAACGCGGGCGAGCCGGAGGAGATCGCGCTCAAGGACCGCGTGCTCCAGGTGCTCGGCGCGAGCTGGGTGGTCACGCTGTTCCTGTCGTTCTATCTCTGATTCGACAGCTCACACACAGCGCATCCATAGGAAGCGCACGCATCCTCGGTGATGGGGGCGGGCACACAGCCCGCCCCCATCAGCCTGAGGAGCGAAAGATGACTGACCAGCAGCGGCCGTCCGAAGACGAGGACAAGACGGTCGAGCAGCCCGCCGCCGAGAAACCCGCCGAGACCCCGGCCGCCGCTCCCGCGGGCCCGCCGCCGGGCTGGGTTCCGGCGCAGCAGGCTCCGCCCGCGAAGGGCGGTTTCCGCCGCTTCGCCGGGCACCGCGCGACGCAGCTGGTCGCGGTCGGCGTACTCGGCTTCGTCCTCGGTGGCGGCATCATCGGCACCGCCGTCGGACTGGCCTCCCGCGACGGCGACCGGCCCGGTTTCTCCCGTGAACACCGTGGCCCCGGCGGCCACGGCATGGATCGCGACTTCCGTGACGGCCCCGGCTGGCGTGACCAGCGCCACGGCGGGTAGATAACGGAATCATCACGGCACCGTGTACGGTGTTCGTGATGCGAAGCGCCTCCGCTGATCTGCCCCAGGCTTCCGGTGCGCTGCCGGGAGCCGCCGTCCTTACCCGACCCTGGGTGCTCCCGGCCGGGGCGGCGGTGGCGTCGGCCCTGGTGTTCGTGCTGGTCAGCGGACATTTGATCGACGACACGTACATCACGCTCTCGTACGCGAAGAACCTCGCCTTCCACGGCCACTGGGGCCTGATCGAAGAAGGCACCGCCAACACCGCGACGTCGCCGCTGAACGTCCTCGTGCTGGCGCTCGTCACCTTCATCGTGCGAGACGCCGTGTTCGCCGCCGGGATCGTCTTCGTCGCGAGCCAGGTGGCGCTCGTCCTCGGCCTCCGCCGGATCGGCGCCGCGACCGGCCTCTCGGGCTGGTTCGCCCCGCTCGCGCTGGGCTTGCTGCTGGTGAACCCGCTGCTGCTGTCGTCGGTCGGCCTCGAAGTCGCCATGGGCGCGACGGCCGTCGTCTGGTCGATGGTGTTCCTGCACGAACGGCGGCCAGCCGCCGCGGGCGCGATGATCGGCCTGATCGCGCTGATCCGGATCGATCTGCTGCTGATCGCGTTCGTGCTGTTCCTCGGGCGCCGCGAATTCTGGGTGGGCATCTGGCGGATGACGTTCGCCGCACTCGCGGTGATGCTGCCGTGGTTCGTGTTCAGCTGGCTGGTGCTGGGTTCGGCGGTGCCGGACACCCTGGTCATCAAGATCATGCAGCGGTCGTGGGGACCGTTCAGCTTCACCAACGGCCCGCTGCTGTATTGGCGCAATTTCCCGGTGGCGGCGACACTTTCCTTCCTGCCGCTCGTGATCGGCGCGCTCGCCGGTCTACTGTGGACGTTCCACTTCCGGCGCGGCTCGGAGCGGGCGAAGCGCCTGCTGCCGTTCGCGACCCTCGCCATCGCCGGCGCGGCGCATTATCTGGCCTATTGCTGGCTGAACGTCCCGCCGTACCACTGGTACTACGCGCCCAGCATCGTCGGCGCGACGGTCTTCCTCGCCGCCGCGGCTTGCGCGGTACCCGGCCGGGCCCGGCTCGGGACGGGGATCCTCGCGGGCGCGTTCCTGCTGACGAGCGCCGTCGCCTACGCGGCTCCCGAACTGCCGCGCCGGTTCGCGCCGATCACCAGCAACCATGCCGCGTCGGACGAATATCGTGCGATCGGCTCGCAACTGGGCGAACTGACCAAGGGACGCAAGGTGGAGAGTGCGGGCGAGGTCGGCGCGCTCGCGTACTCCTGCGACTGCGACATCGTCGACCAGTTCTCCGACCGCGGCTCCGTCGACCCGGCGATCATCGAGACGAAGAACCGCAGCAGCGAACTGGGGAAGGCGCTGCTGGCGGCGAACTTCCGGTTCTTCGACCACAGCGTCCCGCCCGCGACACCGGATCTGGTGCTGGCCACCACCAGCAAGGCCCCGCCCCCGAACGCCCTGGCGACCTGGACCATCCACTCGCCGTGGATGGGCACGCAAAGCCTGTACCTCCTCCCGGCCCGCTGACCCCCGCATTTCGTCCTCTGAATGCGGTAGTTCGCGATGCCAACTACCGCATCCAGAGGACGAAACGCGAGGGTGGGAGCGGGTCCGGGTCGGCCTTAGATCGGCAGCTTCCGGAAGATCGGCCGGGGGATGTGCCGCAGCGCCGACATGACCAGCCGGAACGGCGCGGGCGACCACACCAGTTCCTTACCGGCGCGCGAAGCGGCGACGGCGGTCTCGGCGACCTGCTCGACGTCCACCGTCAGCGGGGCGTCCTTGAGGCCTTCGGTCATCTTGGTCCGGACCTGGCCGGACCGGACGACGGTGATCTGCACGCCGAACTCCGCCAGCGCCTCGCCGAGGCCCAGGTAGAAGCCGTCGAAACCGGCCTTGGAGGAGCCGTAGACGAAGTTCGACCGGCGGACCCGCTCACCGGCGACCGAGGACAGCGCGATGACCTTGCCGTGTCCCTGCGTCTTGAGCTTGTTCGACAGCGCGACCCCGACGGACACCGCGGACGTGTAGTTCACGGTCGCCGCCTCGACGGCCTTCGCGTGGTCCTGCCACAGCTCTTCCTGGTCGCCGAGCAGGCCGAACGCCACGACGGTGACGTCGATGTCGCCACCCTCGAAGGCCTTGTCCAGCACGGCGGGGTGGCTGTCCAGGGCCTTCGCGTCGAAGTCGACGGTGGACACTTCGGCGCCCTTGTCCTTCAGGCGCTGAGCGGCCGCGTCGAGCCGCGGCGACTGGCGGCCGGCCAGTACGACGCGGAGTGGCCGCTCGGACAGGTACTTCTCCGCGATCGCGAGCGCGATGTCGGAGGTGCCGCCGAGCAGCAGCAGGGACTGGGGGTTGCCCACAGCGTCGATCACAGTTCCAACCTTCGGGACATGTCAGAGGCGAAAACGCCTTCGGGGTCTACGGAAGCGCGGACCTTGCGCCATTCCTCGAGCCGCGGGTACATCTTCGCGAAGTTCTCCGCGGAGGTGCGCGAGTCCTTCGCCGTGTACAGACGGCCGCCGAGGGCGAGCACGTCCTCGTCGAGTTCCTGGCAGAACCGGCTCAGCCCGTCCTTGATCGGGAAGTCGAGGCAGACCATCCAGCCGGGGTGCGGGAACGACAGCGGCGCCGCGTTGCCCTCGCCCATCTGCTTGAACACGTTGAGGAACGACACGTGTCCGGAGTCGGCGACCTTCTGGATGATCCGGCGCAGCGGCTCGTGCGCGTTCAGCGGCGTGCTGAACTGGTACTGCAGGAAGCCGTTGGTGCCGTATGCCCGGTTCCACTCGCCGAACAGGTCTAGCGGGTGGTAGAAGGCGGTCAGGCTCTGGATCACGTCGCGCGCGTTCTTGGCGGTCTTGCGGTAGTACAGCTCGCCGATCGCGGAGAACGACAGCTTGTTCGCCAGCCCGTTCGGGAACACGTCCGGCAGGGTGGCCAGAGTGCCCGGGTTGAACTTGAGCGGGTCGGCCCGCAGCTTGGGCGGCAGTTCGTCCAGTTTGGCGAGCGAGCCGCGCTGGAAGGCGGCGCGGCCGAGCTTCGCGCCCCTGGAGATCGAGTCGAACCAGCCCGAGGAGTACGTGTAGTTGTCCTCGGAGCCGTCGGTGACCAGCGCCAGCGTCTCGTCGAGGTTCGCGGTGCGCTGGATGTCGGCCTTGAAGTAGGCCGTCTCCGTCTTGGTCATCCGGATCTTGGCGCGGACGACGATGCCGGTCAGGCCGATGCCGGCCACGGTCGCCCAGAACAGCTCCGCGTCGGGGCCGTCCGGCGTGATCGTGCGCACCTGCCCGTCGGCGGTGACCAGGTCCATCGACACCACGTGGTTGCCGAAGCTGCCCGCCGAGTGGTGGTTCTTGCCGTGGATGTCGTTGGCGATCGCCCCGCCGATGGTCACCTGGCGCGTGCCCGGCAGCACCGGGACCCACAGGCCGTACGGGAGGCCCTCGCGCATCAGCTTGTCGAGGCTGACCCCGGCGTCGAGGTCGACGATGCCCGAATCCGGGTCGATCGAGTGGATGCGGTCCAGCGCGGTCATGTCCACGACCAGGCCGCCCGCGTTCTGCGCCGGGTCGCCGTACGAGCGGCCGAGACCACGCGCGATGACCCCGCGTTCCCCGGCCCGCGTCACCGCGCGGGCGATGGCTTCCACGTCGGGGGTGCTCAGGACGTTCGCGATACTCGGCGACGTCCTTGCCCAGCCCATGAGCGACTGCCGCTGTGTCTTGGGTGCTTGGGTCACGCCGACCAGGGTAACCACGCCGAACACTGCCCGGAACGTGACCCTGAAGTGCTCGCTTCTACACTTTGCGCATCAGCCCCAGCAGTTTATGAGGTAGAGCAGTGGTGGCGACCGACCCGAAAGCCGGCGTGACGGCAGCAGCGCCGTCCTCCCCTGGGCTGCTCGGGCAGCTCATCCGCTTCGGCCTCATCGGCGGTTTCTGCGCCCTGGTCGATTTCGGCGTCTACCAGGGGCTTCGTGCCCTCGGAATGGACGTGACGCCGTGGGTGGACATCGCCCGCGCGCTCAGCTTCATCGTGGGCACCACGACCGCCTTCTTCCTGAACCGCAAGTTCACCTTCGCCGGTGGACGTCAGGAGGGCGCGCGTCAGATCGGTGGCTTCGTGCTCTTGTACGCCGTGACGTTCCTCGTGGCCGTCGGCGTCAACCGCACGATGCTGCACGTCCTGCCGGAGTCGGCCTGGAAGGCCACCTTCGGTTGGGTCGTCTCGCAGGCAACCGCGACCGTGATCAACTTCGTCATGCTCAAGTGGGTCGTCTTCCGTGAGCCCCGCGCCACCGCCACCAGCACAGAGGAGAACTGAGGATTCATGCCCGGTAAAGCCGCCGTCACCGGAGAGGCCCCGAGCGCCATGGTGAGCACTGTCGACGACACCCGCTTCGCGGAACGCACCCCGCAGGGCCGTCTCACCGCGCAGCGCGGGCTCTACGCCGGCCCGGCCCCCATCGTCAGCAAGGACCTCTACGCCGAACTCGAATGGGGTACCGCCGTGCGCGAGCGCGGGGGCATCTCCATCGAGCCCGCGTCGAAGGTGTCCGGCAACACGTACTTCGGCCGGTTCCCCGCCAGCTACTGGCAGCGCTGGACCGACGTGACCGAGGTCCAGGTCGAGGCCGTCGTCACCGGTGACGGCCAGCTGTCCGTCGGCGCCTCCGACATCGAGGGCGACTCGCGAGTCGTCGCCGCCGAGGTCGTCGCGGGTGCGAAGCAGCAGAAGGTGACGCTCACCGCGAAGCTCGACAAGTTCTACGACGGCGGCGCGCTCTGGCTCGACATCGAGACCGAGGGCGGCCAGTCGCTGTGTGTCGAGAAGGTCCGCTGGACGGTCGAAGCGCCGGAGAAGATCCGCCCGACCGCCGTGACCATCTGCACGATGAACCGCGCCGACGACTGCCTGTCGAACCTGCAGGCGCTCGCCGCCGACGTCTCCTCGCTGGAGACGCTCGACGCGATCTACGTCGCCGACCAGGGCACCGACCTCGTCGAGTCGCGCGACGGCTTCGAGCAGGTCGCCAAGGATCTCGGCGACAAGCTGCACTACATCAAGCAGCCGAACCTCGGCGGTGCCGGCGGGTTCACCCGCGGCCTCTACGAGGTCGCCGGGCACACCGAGACCGAGCACGCGAACGTCCTGTTCATGGACGACGACGTGCTGCTGGAGCCGGATCTGGTGATCCGGATGACCGCGTTCTCCAACCGCACGGTCAACCCGGTCATCGTCGGCGGGCAGATGCTGAACCTGCTGCACCCGAACCAGCTGCACGTCGGCGCCGAATACGCCCGGCTGAACACGCTGGAGCCCGGCCAGCCGGTGACGCACTCGCTCTCGACCGCCGACCTGCTCGGCGTCGACGAGGAGACCCTCAAGCCGAACCGCCAGGAACGCCGCCTCGACGCCGGGTACAACGGCTGGTGGTCGTGCCTGATCCCGTACGAGGTCGTCAAGGCCACGGGCTACCCGCTGCCGTTCTTCTTCCAGTGGGACGACGCGGAGTACAGCTACCGCGCCCGCGCGCACGGCTTCCCCACGGTCACCCTTCCGGGCGCCGGCGTCTGGCACGCCGACTTCCACTGGAAGGACTGGGACGAGTGGCACCGCTACTTCAACCTGCGGAACTCGATCATCACCGCCGCGCTGCACTCGCCGTTCAACCTGAACCTGCTCTCGCGCGTGCTCATCGCGCAGCTGGTCCGGTACCTGCTCGGCATGCAGTACGGCCTGTCCGCCACGCTGATCAAGGCCGTCGAGGACTTCCTCGAGGGGCCGGAGGTCCTGCGTGACGGCGGCGTCGCCGCGATGAAGGAGATCCGCCGGATCCGCGACGAGTACCCCGAGACCAAGCGGCACAAGGCCACCGACGTCCCGGGTATCGCGTCGAACGACATCGGCATCATCAACAGCGCGCCGCGGCCCAGCATGCAGCGTCTGGTGCTGATCAAGCGGATCCTCGACCGGGTGCTCGGCCGCAGCCGCCACTCGCTCGGCGCGATCCCGATCGACGAGGCCCACTGGTGGCACGTCGCGACCTTCGACACCGCCGTCGTCACCGACGCTTCGCAGGAAGGCGTGCGGGTCCGCTCGTACGACCGCGCGAAGATGTTCGACCTGGCGCGCCGGGGCGCGAAGGTGATCCAGCGGCTCCGCAAGGAAGGCGCGGCGGTGCAGGAGCAGTACAAGCGCTCCATGCCCGAGCTGACCTCGCGGGACAACTGGAAGCGGCTTTACGAGCTGTAAGCACGCTTCGCTTCACTCGCGTGCCAGGAAAGGCTCTTTCCTTGCAAATTTTGCAAGGAAAGAGCCTTTCCTGGCGTTCGGGGACGGGCGACAAGAGGTCAAGTAAGGGTAGCCTTCCACATGACGGATCTGGTCACCCGAGCCCAAGCCCTCGCCGATGATCTCCTCTTCCCCGCGGCCACCGAAGTCGACCTCAAGGGCGAAGTGCCCTCAAGCCACTTCGACGCTCTCGCCGCCGAAGGCTTCTACGGTCTCGCGGCGCCCAAGGAAGCCGGCGGTCCGGGCGCCGACCTCCCGACGATCGTCCAGGTCCTGGAGACCCTGGCGGGCGGCTGCCTCAGCACGATGTTCACCTGGATCCAGCACCACGGCCTGGTCGCGGCGCTCACGACGGCCGGCAACACGGAACTGCGCGACCGCTATCTCCCGCGGCTGGTCAGCGGGGAACTCAAGGCGGGCGCCGCGTTCGCCGCGGTGATCCCGACCCCGCCCAGGTTGCGCGCGGAACGCGTCGAGGGCGGCTACCTGCTCGACGGCGAGGCCCCGTTCGTCAGCGGCTGGGGCGTCATCGACCTGCTCCAGCTCTGCGCCCGCGACGGCGACACCGTCGTGAGCGCGATCATCGACCCGGTGGCGGGGGAGCGGCTGGAGGCCCGGCCGCTCGACCTCGTCGCGGCGCAGGGCACGGCCACCGTGCACCTCGTCTTCACCCGCTACTTCCTGCCCGACGACCGCGTCTACGGGAAGACCCCGCACGCCGATTTCGTCGCGGGCAACACTTTCGCCTCCCGGCTCAACGGCTGCGCGCCCCTCGGCCTCGCCGCCCGTGCCGCGCGGCTCATCGAGGAACTCGGGAAGGCCGACGTCGCCGCTGGGATCCGGGCCGAGATCGACGCCGCCCGGCTGCGGCTCGACGCGGCACTCGCCGATCCGCCCTCGCTGCCCGCGGCCAGGGCGGCGGGCGCGGAGCTCGCCTTCCGGGCCGCGGGCGCGCTGGTCGCGGCCAACGGCAGCACGTCGGTACTCGCCGGACGACACCCCCAGCGGCTCGTCCGGGAAGCCACCTTCCTGCTGGTCGCCGCCAGCCGTCCGGAGATCAAAACGGGACTGCTGGAGCTCTTCTCCCGGAACTAGTGCAGCCCGAACACTCGGGTCTTGCGGTTCAGATCGTCGATGTAGGCGGCGGCGACGTGGGAGAAGTTGATCGCCACCTCGGAGTCGTCCCTCGTCTGGATCGTCTGCACCGAACCGGTGCGGACGAAATGCGAGAGATCCTTGGTCAGCCGTTCGGTTTCTTCCGTCGTGAGCGCGAAGAGCAGCGGCTCCCCGCCGGTGGCGAGATGGAGGACGAGCGCGGGTTTCTGGTCTGCCATGGATCCATGGCACCAGCCGTGATCACGGCCGGGCAAGCGGGTTCGCTGCGGGCGTATCGGGCGCGTGGACTACGTTCATCCCGACGGACAAGACACCCGCGGGGGGAAATGGCGATGCCGCATTCGTTCTCGTTGTCGCTGGCGGCGGTGGACATCCTGCTCGAACACGGCCGGTTCGGGCCGGCGCCCGTCCCGTTCGAGATCCCGCACATCGGCACGACGACCGATCAGCGCGCGATGGTGCGCGAGGCCGTCTTCCGCGACCTCGAAGGCCGCGGCCTGATGCGCGGCGGCAGGCTCGACGCCGACGTCGAACTCGCGATCGCGACCTTCGCCGACCCGCAGCTCGCCGTCTGGGCGGTCGCGCAGATGGACAAGGACAAGCAGCTGCTCGCGAGGGCGGCGACGAACGGGCAGTTCGCGGTCGTCGTGCGCCAGGACGAGAACCTGCTCGTGTTCGAGGAGACCAGGCCGACCGCGATCGTCGCGTCCATCGTCGACCTGCTGCCGCTCACCCCGGCAGGCCCCGGTCAGTCGGTCACCATCGCGAAGCCGGCGAGCGCGCCGAAGCGCCCTCGAAACGACGACACGTACGACCCCTTCGCCAAGGTCAGCGGGCCGCGGTCGCACGGGTCGAACCCGCAGCTGCGGCACGTGGAGCGGATCTTCGAGAAGCCGAAGACGCGAGTGGGCCAGTTCAGCGTGTTCATCCGCGGTGGCCAGGTCTTCCCGCCGCTGGCGTGGTTCGACACCGAAGCGGGCCGCTTCATGATGACTTCGCGCCAGGCGGCCGACGGGCAAAGCTGGCTGACCTACGCTCCCGCCGACAACGCGAGGATCGCTCAGCAGCTGTATGCCCAGCTCGAAGGGCAGTTCTGAACCACGGGGAACCGGGGTGACGCCCGTTTCGTCACAGTCACGGAGATCTTCGGCGATCGGTGAATCACCGTCGCGCTGAGTGCCCGGCTAGTAGACTGCCGGGCGATACGCACGGGCGAGCAGACGAGGCAGTGGGGCGGGCGATGGCTTTCGAAGCGGACGGCGGACAGGCGGCACCGGACTTCTCGATCGGCGCGGCCATGGGCGCGGCAGCCGGTTATGTGGCGGCGGGTGGCCTGAACGCGGCCGCGGTAGCCCAGGTGAGCGCGGAGACCCAGAAGCTGGTCTCGGCCGCCAAGAGCGGCGGCTTCAAGATCACCTCCGAAGGCGTCAAGCCGCTGCTCAAGGCGGTGCGCGACATGGGGACCGAGCTCACCAGGCTGGAGCGGCAGACGATCCGGCTCTCCGAAGCGCCGCAGCTCGGCGACCACCCGTACGGCAGGGCCGTCGCGGCCCACGACCAGAAGGGCGCCGCCCAGTCGGCCAATTCGGCGAGTGCCGTACTCGGCAAGTTCAAGCAGGTCGTGCAGGACACCGAGGAAGCGCTGTTGCGCGCGTCGGGGCAGTACAAGAAGAAGGAAGACGAAACGGTCGAGGCGCTCGATCGGCTCAAGAACTGAGGCGGAATGAAGAAGCTGCTCCTCGTACCGCTGACCGCGGCCGCGTTCGTGCTCGCGGCCTGTTCCACCGAAAAGCCGGGCACACCCTCCGCGGCGCCGTCGTCGCCGTCGCAAGGCGGCGAGTCCACCGCCCCGACGACGGCCACCGGTGGCGCCGACCCCGCGTCGATCGATCCGTGCTCGCTCCTCGGCGTGGCCGATCTCGCGTCGTACGGCACCTTCAAGGCGCCGGTTCCCCAGAACGACGCCGGTGCCCGTGGCTGCGAGTTCACCAAGGAGGCCGAGACGGCGGCGGACGCCGTCTCGCTCGGCGTCGACATCCGTGACAAGCAGGGCATCGACAGCGTCTCCGACGGTGGGAACGGCAAGACCACCGGCAACGTCAACGGCCGCAAAGCGGTACTCGTCCCGAAACCGCCCTCCGGCTGCCTGATGGCGCTCGAAATCGGCGCCTCGGCCCGGGCCGACATCGTGGTCGTCGCCTCGGATCCGGAGAAGTCGTGCGGGATGGCGGAAAAGATCGCCGACATCGTCGAACCGAAACTTCCGAAGGGCTAGGGGGACCAGGATGACCACCAACAAGGCTCAGATGACCGAGCAGGAGTACGTCGCCGGTCTCTCGCCCCAAGCCCGGGACCAGTACTACCGGGACAAGGCGAGCGGCGAGGGCGACGACGGGCCGTTCGGCATCTTCCAGCGGTTGATCGCCCAGGGCAGGGCTCAGCAGCAGTCCGAAGACGTCGGTGACAAGACCGTCGACGAGCTGACCAAGAACAAGGACGTCAAGTACGTCGAGGGGCTCGAGCCGCCGAACGGCGACTACCTCGGCTACGACCACGAGAAGCTCGAACAGTTCGTCAACAGCAACCTGAACGTCGAGCAGGTCTCCGAGGTCTCGACCGCGTACCACGAGATCCACAAGGCCTTCGACACCTTCTCGAGGACGATGGACCAGGCCGTCACCGCTTCGCAGGGCACCTGGGAAGGTGACGCGGCGGGCAACGCGCAGGGCTACTTCAAGAGCCTCAGCAAATGGTCCGAGGCGAACTCCCAGAACGCCAAGCTCGCCTCCGAGACGATCTACGACCAGGGCACCGCGGCCTCCACCGTGAAGAACACGATGCCCAAGCCGATCCCCTTCAGCTGGAAGGAAGAGGTCGGGGGGTGGATGACGTCGAACCCGTTCAACATGGGCGAGAACATCGACAAGTCCATCCAGAAGCAGAAGGACAGCCAGGAGGCCCACACCCAGGCGGCCTCCGCCATGAACAGCTACGACAAGTCCTTGTACGAGGCCGCGTCGAAGCAGCCGGTGTTCGCCGAGCCGCCGAAGTTCGGCGAGGGTGGCGGAGGCGGTATCGACGATCCGGGCAAGCCGCAGCCGTACCAGGTGCCGCCCGGTTCGAACACGCCCGGCTCCAACAACCCCGGCAACACCTACATCCCGCCCGGCAGCGGTGGCGGGGGTAGCGGCGGTGGTGGAGGCGGTGGCGGCGGCTACGGCTCCAACCTGCCCGGCCCGGGCAGCACCACGGGATCCGGCAGCCTTCCGTCGGGTACGACGCCGTCCGGCTTCCAGAACGGGCCGGCGCCGATCACCACGCCCGGCCCCAACAACAACACCGCGATGCCGATCAGCCCCATGCCGATGGCGCCGCCCATGATGGGTGGCGGCATGGGCGACTCGGACTACAACAGCCGAACCGGCCGCGGTGGCGGCGGAAGCGGGTTCGGCCCCGGCAGCGGCGGCGGTTCCACGCCCGGTTCGGGTTCCGCGTCCGGCGCGGCCCGCCCGGGTGGTATCGGTGCCGCCGAAGCGGCCGCCGGCCGCGGTATGGGCGGTCTCGGCGGCGGCGCGGCCGGTCGTGGCGGGCCGGGGATGGGCGGCGGCATGGGTGGCCGCGGCCAGCAGTCGGACGGGGACGAGGACACCGAGCACCAGCGTCCGACGTACCTCGTCGAGGGCGACCCCGACGAGGTCTTCGGGACCGACATGCGCACCGCGCCGCCGGTCATCGGCGAGTAGACGTCTCCGAAAAGGCCCTTCCGCACGCCAGGCGTACGGAAGGGCCTTTTTCGTATCCGGAGGTCAGCGTCCGAACTGCGCGACGTACGGGTCGCGGTCGTAGCGCAGGCTGGACCGGCCGACCGAATGCACCAGGTTCTGCCAGAACCGGTTTCCGGTCAGCGGTGCTCGCACGGAAGCCAGCATTTCCTGGATCTCGGGCCGCGCGAGGGAACGCCTCGCGGACGCGATCTCCTCCGCGGGAACCACGCCTTCGGTCGCCGCGGACAGCTCTTCCGGCGTGCCCCGGCCGGCGTCCGCGAGGGTCCAGGCGACCGAGAGCAGCTTGTCGTGCCCCATCGCCCCGCCTTCGATCGAGAGCGAGTGCGACGCCAGCGGGCTCGCCAAGCCGAGGTCGTCGACCACCTTGTAGTCGTAGGACAGCAGCATTCCGGGGAAGCCGAGTGCGCCGGGAGAGGAGACCACGGTCCGCTCCCGCGCCGGCACGACGAGCCATCGGTGGTAACGCGACACCGCGACGACAGGCCCCTGCTCGCCTTCCATGGCCGTGGCCAGTTCCGGCAGATACCCGATGGCCTTGGCGGCGTCCTCGGCCAGGATCGGATGGGACTTGCCCGTGGTGTCGAGCCAGAAGACGCGGGAATCGGTGATGGCGTGGGCGCCGATCTTGTGCTCGACCGCCGAGGGCGCCCGCAGCCAGCCTCCGCTCACCACGGCCCACACACCGAGCACCAGCAGGGGTAGCGCGGTCCACTTGCTCAGCGGTACGGCGAGCACCGGGAGGAGAAGCAGCAAGAGCGACGGAAGCAGCATCCGGCCGTGCATGTAGTCACCGCCGACGCGCGTGACGTAGAAGAGCAGGCAAAGCGCGGCGACGACCGGCATCACGACCGCGATGGTCGTCGCACGCGTCAGCCTCCGAAGCACCAAGGCTGCGAGAACCACCAGCGTGAGCAGCGGGATCACCAGCAGATACGGGTCGAGCAGGTCGGCGATGTAGAAGAATCCCCGGTCCCAGCGGGCCTTCGAGGCTTCTTTCGCCAGCGCGGTGTTCGGCGTGATCAGGCCGTAGTAGCCCATCCGGAACACTTGATAGCCGGCCGGCAGTGCGCCCGCGACGAGAATCCAGAGCAGGGCGCGTTTCCAGCCCGGCTTGGCGATGAGGAGCAAGGCGACGCCCCCCAGCGCCGTCACCACTGCGAATTCGGGGCGGACCAGCGGGCCGAGGCCGAGGATGAACACCGTCGCCCATGGTCGCGTGTCGGGCCGGGTGGCGTGGCGGACCAACAGCCACCACACGCCGGCGAGCCAGCAGGTGACGAGGCCGGTTTCGAGGCCCGAGGTCGCGAAGTCCCAGAACGGGGAGAGGCCGAGAAGCAGGAGCGCTCCGGCGGGAAGGATCGGTTTCGAGGGATGCAGGCGCCGCGCGCCGTCGAGGCCGAGCGCCATTCCGGCGACCGCGAAGAGCAGTCCGAGAACGACGGCGGCCCATTCGAGCCGGACGCCGAGGAGGCCGGGAAGTGCGAGGAGGTACGTCCAAAGTGTGCTGGTGTTCGCTTCGACGCGTTCACCGGCGTTGAAGACCGGACCGTTGCCGTCCAAGAGGTTCTGCACGGTCCGAAGCACGATCAGTCCGTCGTCGCACACCCATCTTCGGTTCCAGGCGATGACCGCGAAGAGGGCCACGACCAGCCCGATGGTGACGAAATTCCCGTCGAACCGGCGGCTGGGTCTATGTCTGGATCTAGGTCTCGCCTCGGTGGTTTCCAGCGCGAGTACAGGTGCGTTCACGAGCTGAGCACGCCTGAGGCCGGGCACAGGTTGCCCGGCCACGGCCGGAAATGCGCTCAGTAGCGGTAGAACTTCTCCTTGCGACCCTGGCGGACCAGCTTCAGCCACTGCAGGAAGGCCTTCGGGTCCCGCTTCACGCCGACGAAGTACAGGCCGAACCGCACCACTTCGAGCGCGCCGATCTTGCGCATACCCGGCTGGGACAGCAGGTATCCACGGTTTCGGTAGGTGTAGTAGCGCTTGACCTCGTTCTCCGGATCCTGCGCGTGGAACCGGCCGCCCAGCATCGGCTTGAACTCGTCCGAGCCGTCCGGGTGCAGGTACGCGGTCTTGAGCGAGGTGCCGAACGGCAGCCCGGAACGCACCAGGCGCCGGTGCAGTTCGACCTCGTCACCGCGGAAGAACAGCCGCAGATCCGGCACGCCGACGACGTCCAAAGTGGACGCGCGGAACAACGCGCCGTTCATCAGCGAGGCGATCCCCGGCAGGAAGTCGACGCCCAGTTCCGACGACGAGCGCTTCCAGGTCAGCCCGCGCCGCAACGGGAACGCGAGTTTGTCCGGAGCGTCGATGTTGGACACCACCGGGGAGATCTCGGCCAGGTCCCGCTTCTCGGCCTCCTCCAGCAGGATCGCGAGGACGTTCTCGTCGGCGGGGCGGCCGTCGTCGTCGGCCAGCCAGATCCAGTCCGCGCCAAGGGAAAGCGCGTGCAGCATGCCGAGCGCGAACCCGCCCGCACCGCCGAGGTTGCGGTGCGAAGGCAGGTACGTGAAGGGAAGCGGGTAGTCCTCGACGATGTCCCGCGCCGACTTGTCCGGCCCGTTGTCGACCACGACGAGGTGGTCGACCGGCCGGGTCTGCGCGGCGATCACCTTGAGCGAGTCCGCGAGCAGTTCCCGTCGATGGCGCGTGACGACCACGCCGACGACGGCGCCTTCGGGTAACTGCCGGGTCTCGCTGGTCATCCTTGGCCACCGTTCGTCGTCGCCACCGGCTCGGGTTCGATACCGAACCGCTCCAGCGTCTCCTGGCTCATGTTCTCGAACGGGTCGCGCCCCTTGTAGCCGGTGAGCACGTCGCGCAGCGAACCGCGCTGCTTGACGTGCCCCTCGTCCATCCAGATGGCGGAGTCGCAGAGCTCGAAGAGGAACTCGTCCGAGTGGCTGGCGAACACCAGGATCCCCGACCGCTTCACGAGGTCCTTGAGCCGGTCCTTCGCCTTGTTGAGGAACGCCGCGTCGACCGCGCCGATACCCTCGTCGAGGATCAGGATCTCCGGGTCGATCGAGGTGACCACGCCCAGCGCCAGGCGCACCCGCATACCGGTCGAGTACGTCCGCAGCGGCATCTGCAGGTAGTCGCCGAGTTCGGTGAACTCCGCGATGTCGTCGACCCGGGCTTCCATCTGCTTCGCGGTCATCCCGAGGAACAGGCCGCGGATGATGATGTTCTCCATCCCGGAGATCTCCGGGTCCATGCCGATGCCGAGGTCGAAGACCGGGGCGATCTTGCCGGTGATCCGCGCCGAACCACGGGTGGGTTCGTAGATGCCGGACAGCAGCCGCAGCAGCGTCGACTTCCCGGCGCCGTTGTGGCCGACGAGGCCGACCCGGTCGCCTTCGCGGAGCTGAAGGCTCACGTCGTGCAGGGCTTCGATGATCGGCACCTTGCTCTCGGTGCCGATCTTGCCGCCGACCTTGCCCAGCACCTTTTTCTTCATGGAGCGGGTCTTCGCGTCGAAAATGGGGAAGTCGACGTAGGCGTTGTGCACATCAATGCTGACCATCTGTCACACCCAATAAGAGACGCGGGAACGGTAATTGCGCATCGCGACCAGCGCGAGGCCCCAGCCGACGACGGTGATGCCGAGCACCACGTACCAGCTGTTGATGCTGACCGCCTGGCCGATGAGCGGCGCGCGGACGATCTGGATGAAGTGGAAGAGCGGGTTGGCGTAGACGAACGGCAGGGCACCCGAAATGCCGTCGCGGGCCCCACCCGCCATCAACTGGTCGATCGGCCACACGATCGGCGTCATGTAGAAGAGCAGCTGGATGAGCGAGTTGATCACCTGCGGGATGTCGCGGTAGCGGGTCGAGATGATGCCCAGCAGCAGGGTGACCCAGCCGGCGTTCAGCGCGAGCACCAGAATG
Source organism: Amycolatopsis sp. CB00013 (assembly GCF_001905755.1). Classification (NCBI taxonomy): domain Bacteria; kingdom Bacillati; phylum Actinomycetota; class Actinomycetes; order Pseudonocardiales; family Pseudonocardiaceae; genus Amycolatopsis; species Amycolatopsis sp. CB00013. Next base: position 1,659,766 of record NZ_LIWC01000002.1, read on the forward strand.
CCGGGAATCGCGCTCAGCGAGTACCAGCCGAGCCCGGGGTGGCACAGGACCTGGCCGACGCACTCGCCGCTCATCGCATACGGCTGGTCCAGGCTGGTGAAGAAGATCGCGACCACGATCACGTAGACGATCAGGTTGTGCGCCAGCATCAGCGTCTGGCGCCAGACCGTCCGCAGCACGTACACCGAAAGCGGCGCCGGGAGCTGTTTGATCAGCCCCTCGTTGGAGATGAAGGTCTCCATGCCCTCGGACAGGCAGCCACTGATGAAGCCCCAGATGATGAAGCCGGTGCTGATGTAGGGAAGGAACGTCGCCGTCGGCAGGTTGAACAACTGTGAGTACAGAAGCCCCAGGCCGAGTGCGATGACGCCCTGGCTGATGGTGATCCAGAACGGGCCGATCACCGAGCGGCGGTAGCGCTGCTTGATGTCCTGCCAGCCGAGGTGTCCCCACAGCTCTTTGGCGGCGAAACCGGTCTTGATGTCGGCGAACGCGCGCGAAAAGGTCTTGCTGTCCGAAATCGGCGGAACCGAGGTCGGAGCAGCACCGTCGGCGGCGTGAACCGTGCTGGTGGCATGCACGGGAACGAGGGTACCGATGGGGCCGATGATGCCTGGGGCGCCCCGTCCCGACCACGGAACGCTACCGTCGGATTCGCACCCGAACGCGGTGCGTGTGCTGGTACTTTCTGCCCTCATGACTGCTGCACTCGGCGACGCGAGCCTGATGGTCAATCTGCTCGCCGCATACGCCGACCGGCCGGAGCCCCGTTCGGTGGCCGTGGTCGGGAATCAGCCGCTTCCGCCGGACCCCCGGCGCGCGAAGGCCATCGACGCGTGTGACCTCGTGATCCGCGTCAACGGCTTCGTCGTCGACGAGCCGGGTGGCCCCGAAACGGTCGGCAGCCGGGTGCACGTCGTCGTGTTCAACCGCGCCGTCCGCGCCACCAAGCACGTCTTCCGTGACTACCGCAAACGGCTCTACCTGCTGGTCGAGCCGGGCCGGATGCACTGGGAGCCCGAAGACATCCCAGGCTGGTGGCCCGGTGACCTCGGTTACGTGCCGGTGCCGAACCGCGAGGTCGTCCTGCCGCTGTCCGACGCGCTCGGGCTGCCGAGCCGCGAAGAGGGTCTGTGGTCGACCACCGGGACGCTGGCCGCGTGGATCGCGCGCACGTCGTTCCCGCACGCCACGCTGGTCCTGTCCGGGTTCTCGTTCATCGACGACCCGGCCCAGACCCACTGGGAGCACGCCGCGGGCGACTCCTGCATCGTCGGACCCGAGCACCGCATCGCCGCCGAGGGCAGGCTGCTGGACTCGTGGACGAAGACCGGCGAAACCGAACTCCTGCGCTGAACTCCCAGCCAGCCCATCCCGAGAAGGAACACCCCATGGCAGTGCAGAAACTCCGCAGCGGCGTGATCGGCCGGATCGCCCGGCTCATCGACTTCCGGATCGACGAGCGGCTTCGCGACCTCAACGGGCGCGTCAACGACCTCGAACACGCCACCGCGGACCACCGCCGACGGCTCGACGGCGCCGAGAGCGGCCTCGAGCACGCTCGCGGCGACTTGCGCTGGACCCGTGCCGAGCTGGACCGCCTGATCCCGAGTGTCGCGGCCCAGGAGGCCCAGCTGGAGGATCTGCGCGAGTCGCTGTCGCTGCCGGTGCACGCGGACAAGCCCGAGCTGGCCGAGGCGCGCAGCCTGATCCAGGAGATCCAGCGCCAGCACGCCCAGATCCGCGTCCGGCTCGCCGGGATCGCCCGGTACGAGGACCGGCTGCGCCGGATCGAAGACCGCCAGCGCGAAACCATCGAGCAGACGCAGTAATCCGTGCTGGCTCGCGAGGCCACGGAGGCCGACGCCGGATTGCTGCTCGCCTGGCGGAACGATCCTCGTACCCGGCAGGCGTCCCGTTCGACCGCGGTGATCACGCTCGACGAACATTCCGCGTGGCTGCGTGGGGTGCTGGCGTCGCCGGACAGGGTGCTGTACGTCGTCGAACTCGACGGGATCCCGGTCGGCACCGTCCGGTTCGACCGCGAGGACGAAGGGGTCTGGGAGGTCAGCATCACCCTCGCGCCGGAAAGCCGGGGCCGCGGCTTGTCGGCTTCGGTTCTGGCGGAGGGCGAGCGGGCCTTCACCACCGGTCACCGCGTGCGGGTGGTGACCGCGGCCGTGCACCGGGACAACGCGGCGTCGGCCGCGCTCTTCGACCGGGCCGGGTACGCCGAGACCGCGCCTGCCGTCGACGGTTTCCGGAAGCTGCGTAAGACTGTGTCCTGACCAGACCGTCGTCAGGGAGGCGTTTCGTCCATGTCAGCACAGGAAGTCCGGATCGGCGCGCACCGCATCGGGGCCGGGCATCCGCCGTTCGTCATCGCCGAAATGTCCGGTAACCACAACGGCGAGCTCGCCAGGGCGCTGGAGATCGTCGACGCGATCGCCGAAACCGGCGCGCAGGCGGTCAAACTGCAGACCTACCGGCCGGACACGATCACGATCGACGTCGACGCCCCCGCTTTCCGGGTGAGCGACTCGCATTCGCTGTGGGGCGGCGAGAACCTCTACAAGCTCTACGAGCGCGCCCACACGCCGTGGGAATGGCACGAGCCGCTGTTCGAACGCGCCCGCGCCCGCGGCTTGGAGATCTTCTCCAGCCCGTTCGACCCCACCGCCGTCGAACTGCTGGAGTCGCTGGACGCGCCCGCGTACAAGATCGCGTCGTCGGAGATCGTCGACCTGCCGCTGATCGAACTGTGCGCGAAGACCGGCAAGCCGCTGATCATCTCGACCGGGATGGCCAGCGTCGCCGAGATCGACGCGGCGGTCCGGACCGCGCGGGAGGCGGGCAATGACAGGCTGATCGTGCTCGGCTGCACCGCGAGCTACCCGGCGTCGCCCAGCGAGAGCAACCTGCGCGGCCTGCCCGTCCTGGCGGGCGTGACCGGGACGCTCGTCGGGCTGTCCGACCACACACCCGGCATCGGCGCCCCGCTCGCGGCCGTCGCGCTCGGTGCCGTCGCCATCGAGAAGCACGTGACGCTGGCCAGGAGCGACGGCGGCGTCGACTCGGAGTTCTCCCTGGAGCCCGCCGAACTGGCCGCGCTGGTCACCGAATCGCACCGTGCGTGGGAGGCGCTGGGCGCCGCCGTGATCGGGCCGCGCGAGAGCGAGAAGGAAGGACTGCGGCTGCGGCGTTCCCTGTACGTCGTCGAAGACGTGCGTGCCGGGGACACCGTGACGCGGGAGAACGTCCGCTCGATCCGGCCGGCCGGCGGGCTGGCCCCCGCCGAGATCGTGAACGTGCTCGGCCGCACCTTCTCGTCCGATGTCCCGAAGGGCACCGCGCTCACCTGGGGCCTGATCTAGCCTCGCGTGACCTGGTGGACGACACGCGTGATCCGACGGACGACACGTGTGATCCGACGGACGACACGCGTGACTGGATGGACGACACACTCGCGGCCGGGGCTATGGCGCGTGTCGTCCGCCCAGTCACACGTGTCGTCCATCCCGACACGTGTGTCGTCCGTCCAGTCACGCGAAACCGCCACCCGTGCACCCGTGCACCGGTGGGACGTACCTACCAAAGGCACGGTCGGCCTTAGCCGAAGAAGCCGTGGACCTCGTCGATGACGCGGTCCACGTCGGCGTCGGTCAACGCCGGGAACAGCGGCAGCGAAAGCTCCTGGCCGTAGTACAGCTCCGCGTTCGGGCACATCCCGCGCCGGTACCCGAGGTCCTCGAACACCGGGTGCCAGTAGGCGGGGATGTAGTTGACCTGCACGCCGATCCCCTTGGCGCGCAAGTGATCGAACAGCGCACGGCGACGTCCTTCGAGGACTCGCAGCGGGTACAGGTGCCACACCGGATCCGCGCCTTCGCGCACGGCAGGCGTCAGCACTCCGTCCAATGAGGACAGTGCGGCGGTGTAACGCGCGTGGATCTCCGCGCGCCGCTTCTTGAACTCCGCGAGCCTCCGCAGCTGGCTGCTTCCCAAGGCGCACAACACATCCGGCAAGCGGTAGTTGAGGCCGAACTCGTGCACCTCCTGGTGCCAAGCGCCTTCGTCCGGATACCGCTGCGCCGCCTTGTCCCGCACCAGCCCGTGGTTGCGGAAACCGCGGGCGCGCGCCAGCAGCTCGTCCGAACCGGCGACCACCGCGCCGCCTTCGGCCGTGGTGAGGTTCTTGGTGGGGAAGAAGGAGAACGTCGTGAGGTCGGCGAGCGAGCCGACCGGCCTGCCCTGCCAGCTTCCGCCGACGGAATGCGCCGCGTCCTCCAGCAGCAGCGCGCCGTTGTCGTGCGCGATCCGGCCGAGCTCGTCCAGCTCGGCCGGGTGGCCGGCGTAGTCCACGGCCGCGACGACCTTGGTGCGCGAGGTGACGGCAGCCGCAGCCGCCGCCGGGTCGAGGTTGCCCGTGTCCGCCTCGACATCGGCGAACACGACGTTGCCGCCGAGCAACGCGGCCGTCGCGGCGGTGGCGACGAACGTCATCGGCGAGGTGACGACCTCGTCGTCAGGGCCGATCCCCGCTGCCGCGTACGCGACGTGCAACGCGGCCGTGCCCGACGTGACGGCCACCGCGGGCGTGCCACCGGTGTGCTCGGCGAGGTCGGATTCGAACCGCGTGACGGCGGGGCCGGTGGTCAGCCAGTCGCCGCGCAGCACCTCGGTGACGGCGGCGATGTCCTCGTCCGAAACGGACTGACGGCCGTAGGGCAGGAAGTCAGCCATACTGCTCGACCAGGTCGCGCAGCTCGTCCGCGTCGAGCCACAGGTCGTTGGTGTCCGAGCGGTAGGCGAAGTTCTCCGGCACGGCCTCGCCGCCGGTCGGCGGTTCGTAGCCCCAGCCCGCGATATGCGGCTGGACGACGTACCGGTCGCTCAGCCGCACGGTGCGGCGGGCGTCGTCGGGGGCGATCATCTCTTCGTGCAGCTTCTCGCCGGGGCGGATGCCGACCTCGTGCATCGGCGAACCGGGCGCGATCGCCTGGGCGAGATCGACCAGCCGCATGCTCGGGATACGCGGCACGTACAGCTCGCCGCCGTTCATCTGGTCGAACGAATCGATCACGAACTGCACGGCCTGCGGGAGCGTGATCCAGAACCGGGTCATCTCCTTGTGCGTGATCGGGAGCGACTCGCCCTTGGCCGCGAGCGCGCGGAAGAACGGGATCACACTGCCGCGCGAGCCCATCACGTTGCCGTAGCGGACCACGGAGAACCTGGTCGGATGCGTCGCGGCGTAGTGGTTCGCGCTGATGAACATCCGGTCGGCGCACAGCTTCGTGGCGCCGTAGAGGTTGATCGGGCTGGACGCCTTGTCCGTCGACAGCGCGACGACCTTCTTCACCCCGGTGTCGATCGCGGCCTCGATGACGTGCTGCGAGCCGACGACGTTGGTCTGCACGAATTCGAACGGGTTGTACTCACCCGTGTCGACCTGCTTGAGCGCGGCGGCGTGCACCACGTAGTCGACGCCGTGCATCGCGCGCTCGAGGCGGCGGCGGTCCCGGATGTCGCCGATGAACCAGCGCAGCCGCGGGTCGTTGTCGAACTGCTGGCGCGCTTCGTACTGCTTGAGCTCGTCGCGGGAGAGCACGACCAGCCGTCGCGGGTTCAGCTCGGCCAGGGCGTAGGTGATGAACGCCTTGCCGAACGAACCGGTCCCGCCGGTGAGCAGGATGCTGGAGCCATCCAGCTCGGACATCGTTGACCTCCGCGTTTCGGTGCTACTGCCGCACGACATCATGTCACCCATGGATCCAGACCCCGGGGCCCACGTGGTCAACGCCGTCATCCAGGCACGCGCGTCGTCCACCCGGCTACCTGGCAAGGTGCTCCGCCCCCTGGCGGGCCGGAGCGTCCTCGGCTGGGTCGTCCGTGCCGCCGCCGCTTCGCCGGGGATCGACGACGTCGTGGTCGCGACCTCGACGGAGGCCGACGACGACGCGGTGGCCGAGGAGGCCGCCCGGCACGGCGCCCTGGTCGCCAGAGGTCCGCTCGACGACGTCCTCGCGCGTTTCGCGGTCGCTATCGAGTCGTACCCGGCCGACGCGGTGGTGCGGCTCACGGCGGACTGTCCGTTGCTGGATCCCCACCTCATCGGCCAGCTCGTGGCGCAGTGGCGCGCGCAGCCGTCGCTGGACTACTTGAGCACCGTGCTGGTGCGCACCCTGCCACGCGGTTTCGACGCCGAGCTCGTGCGCACCGGAGTGCTCGCCGAACAGATCGAGACGGCCCGGGGTGCCGACCGCGAGCACGTCACCTCCGGCGTCTACGCGCACCCGGAGCGGTACTCGTGCGCCGGGATCGTCGTCAGCCCGGCCGCCGACGACCTGCGCGTGACCTTGGACACCGTCGAGGACTGGTCGGTCATCGAAGGCATCGTCGCCGAACTGGGCGACCGCGTCGGCGACTGGCGCGAGGTGGTCGCGGTGCTGCGATCCCGGCCCGAGCTGGCGAAGCTCAACGCGCACGTTGAGCAGAAGAAGGTGGCCAGGTGACCCGGCTGCTGCTTCGAGCCGACGCCTCGCCGTCGATCGGCGCGGGCCATGTCTCGCGCATGGTCGCCTACGCCGAGCGTGCCGTCGCGCGCGGCTGGGAAGTCGTGTTCGCGGGGCGGGTGGACAACGCCGAATGGCTGGCCGCGCGATTCGCGGAGCTGTCCGTTCCGGTGGTGCCGACCGCACCCTTCGAGGGCTTCGACGCGGTGGTCGTCGATCACTACGGTCTCGGCGAGCTGCGTGAGGAGGTCAACGCCGCGGGCGCGCTGCTGGTGTCCATCGAGGACGACGTTTTCGGCAGGCGTGCGGCGGATCTCGTGGTCGACTGCGCCTTCGAGCCGAAGCCGCGTCCCGAGGACGGCTCGGGAGAGTTGCTGCGCGGCGCGCGCTACGCGCCGCTGAGGGAAGCCGTCGTGCGGGCGCGGGAAAAGCGGTCCCAGGGGCCGGCTGGGGAACGGCCGCGGATCACCGTCGTGCTGGGAGGCGGCGCGGAATGGGCCGATACGGTCAGCGCGCTCTTACGTGCCCTTCGCGACACTCGCGCGCCCTTCGAAGCCGACGTGCTCGTACGCGGTGAGCCGACCGTGCCCGAACCGCTGCCCGGCCAGGAGTTCCGGATCGCACCGCCGGGGCCGGGCCTGCTCGACCTGCTGGTGGAAACGGACGTGGCGATCAGCGCGGCGGGGGTGACGCTGCTCGAACTGTGCTGCCTCGGCGTACCCACCGCCGTCGTCCGGCTCGTGGAGAACCAGGACGCGGGATATCGCGCGGCTTTGGATCTCGGGCTGGCGGCCGGGCTGGGCAGCGCAGACGCGCTCGACGGCCGAGCCACCGAGACGCTCGGAGAATTGCTTTCGGACTCGGCCGTGCGTAACGGTCTTTCCGCGACTTCGATGGCTCTTGTGGACGGGCGAGGAGTCGACCGCGTACTGGACCGGCTGGAGAAGACGAGGATGGCGGAATGACGACCACGGCGGAGCGAAGCGAGGCCGACGCCGTCCAGGAACCGAAGCCGCGTCGAGGGCTTCTCGCCGTCTTGCTCGGTTTCGGAGCGCTCTTCCTCGCCGGGTGCTGGGCGGCGTGGTTCTTCACCGTCGACGACGCCTTCATCACCTTCCGGTACTCGGCGAACATGGCGAACGGCCACGGTCCGGTGTGGAACGTGGGAGAAGACCCGATCGAGGGCTTCACGAACTTCCTCTGGATGCTCTGGCACGTCCCGTTCGCCCTCGCGGGCCTGCCGTTGGAGACCGTCGCCAAGGTGACGTCCGTCGTGCTGGGCGCCTTGATCCTGGTGATGCTGGTCCGCGCCGGGCATCGCGCGGCGGGTGTCCTCGGCGCGCTCGTGGCGGGCGGCACGCTGCTGCTGTTCGTGCCGACCTACTTCCACGTCACCGCCGGCCTGGAGACCATCGCGTTCGCCGCCGTCGTGCTGCGCGCCGCCATCGTCGGCGTGGACCTCGTCCAGGGCCGCGCGGTACGCGACTGGGAACCGCCGCTCTTGCTGCTGCTCGCCGGGATGATCCGGCCCGAAGGTGTCCTCGCGACCTTCCCGGCGTTCCTGATCTGGCTGTGGCTCGGGCGCGGGCGACGGCGGACCTGGGCACTGGTCGCCGCCGTCCTCGTCGTCGGCGGCGGATACTTCGCCTGGCGGTGGGCCTACTTCGGGCATCCGTTCCCGAACACCTTCTACGTCAAGTTCGGCAACCTCGACGCCGGATCGGTCTGGCTGGAGACCACCGCCTGGCTCGTCCTCCCGCTGCTGGCGCTGACCGCCTTCCTGCTGTTCCGCAAGACGAGCAGGGGAGCGGGCCTGGTGCTGTCCTCGGTCGTCCTCCTGACCGGCATGACCTACGCGGTTTCCGGGCCGACCATGGACTACATCCACCGCTTCGCCTTCCACGCCTTCCCCGTGCTCTGCCTCGGCGCGGGGCTGGCCATGGCGCACCTCGGCCGCCGGTGGATCGCCGCGGTGTCCGGCGCGGTGGCGGTCGGCTGGGTCGCCGTCACCGGTGCCCAGTCGACGGATCTGCCGGTGATCGCCAACTACGGTCCCGACCTGCAGCGCGCCCACGTCGCCATCGGCAAGGGCCTCGCGAACGCCCAGGTGCCGGAGGCGGCACGGAGCCTGGCGGTCTCCGACGCGGGGGCGATCCCGTACTACAGCGGCTGGAAGTCGATCGACTACATCGGACTGAACGACGAGGCCATCGCGCACGGCGCCTCGCCGACGGACGTCGTCAAGGCCGTCCGCCCGACGGTCATCGTCGTCACCGCTCGCGACCGCGGGGCCACCCCCGGCTGGGCGTACGGCCTCGTCGTCCCCGACGCGGCGCGCGACTACCAGCTGGTCGCGGACGTGCAGATGCGCGAGGGCTACTTCCAAGAGGTCTTCGCCCTGCCCGAGCACGCCGCGCGGATCCGCGCGGCGCTCGACGAGTCCGTCGGCGAGGCACAGCGCCGGAACGACCCCGGCCGGTACGAGGACACCATCGACCGGTGGCTCGATCGCCTGCGTGCTCAGCTGCCGGGAGGCTGAGGACCGCGGCTGTCCTCGATCCTCCCTACCGTCGCCCCATGACCATCACGCCGTTCACGATCGACGTCCCCCAGCGCGACCTCGACGACCTCGCCGCCCGCCTGGCGAACACCCGCTGGCCGGACGAGATCGGCGGCGTCGGCTGGGGCCTCGGGACGCCGCTCGGCTACCTCCAGGAGCTCGCCGAATACTGGCGGCTCCGCTACGACTGGCGCACCCACGAGGAGCGGCTCAACGGTTTCCCCGGGTTCCTGACGAACATCGACGGCGCGAACGTCCATTTCCTGCACGCGCGGTCACCGGAGCCGGACGCGATCCCGCTGGTGCTCACGCACGGCTGGCCGGGGTCCATTGTGGAATTCCTCGACGTCGTCGGGCCCCTTTCGGACCCGCGCGCGTACGGCGGAGATCCGGGGGACGCGTTCCACGTCGTCGTGCCGTCGCTGCCGGGGTTCGGTTTCTCCGGGCCGACGACCGAGGCGAACTGGGGTTCGGACCGGACCGCGGACGCCTGGGTCGAGCTGCTGTCGCGCCTCGGGTACGAGCGGTTCGGGCTGCACGGCGGAGACTGGGGCGCGATCGTGTCGCGCGCGGTGGGCGTCCGGTGCCCGGAACGGGTGATCGGCGCGCATCTGACGATGTTGCCTCACGCGGTGCCCCGGAGCGAGGCCGATCTCGAAGGACTCACCGGCGAAGAACTCGCGCGGGGCGAGGCGGCGCTGGCGCGCGGGCGGGAGTTCCAGAGCGGCGAATTGGGCTACGCGATGATCCAGTCGACCAAGCCGCAAACGCTTGCCTACGGGCTCACCGACTCGCCCGCCGGGCAGCTCGGCTGGCTGGTGGAGAAGTTCAAGTCCTATTCGGACTCGTGTGACGTCCCGGAGGACGCGATCGATCGCGACGATCTGCTCACCAGCGTGATGCTCTACTGGCTCACCGGCACGGCGAACTCGTCATCGCGGATCTACGCCACGCTGGGCCCGGCTTGGGGTACGCCACCGCCACAGTCCACAGTGCCCACTGGAGTGGCCGTGTTCCCGAAGGACACCGGCCTGCCGATCCGGCACCTCGCCGAGCGCACCGACAACGTCGTGCACTGGTCCACTCCGGACCGAGGGGGTCACTTCCCCGGGCTGGAGGTGCCGGATCTGCTCATCGACGACCTGCGGACGTTCTTCCGCCCGCTGCGCTGACTCCCGGCTGCAATGAAAGGACCTTTCCTTGCAAAATTTGCGAGGAAAGGACCTTTCCTTGCGCGTGTCAGAGGTACTGGCCGGGCCCGTGAGACTCGCCGGCGGCCCCGTGCCCACCCAAAGCGGCGCCGCCCGCGGACGGACCCGCCGGAAGCCCCCGCCGCATCTGCTCCAGCTGCACCCGCGCCGCCATCTGCTGCGCGAACAGCGCGGTCTGGATGCCGCTGAACAGCCCTTCCAGCCAGCCGACGAGCTGCGCCTGCGCGATCCGCAGTTCGGCATCGGACGGCGTCGAGTTCTCGGTGAACGGCCGTACGAGCCGCTCCAGCTCGTCCTGCAGCTCGGGCGCGAGCGCCTGCTCCAGCTCACGGATCGAGGTCTGGTGGATCTCGCGCACGCGGGTGCGGCTGGCGTCGTCCAGCGGTGCGGCGCGGACCTCCTCCAGCAGCTGTTTGATCATCGTGCCGATGCGCATCACCTTGGCGGGCTCTTCGACGAGGTCGCCGAGCGATTCCTCGTGCGCCTCCTCGCCGGAGTCGGAGCCGGGGGCGGCGATGCGTGCGGTGCCGACCGGCGTGCCGTCGGGACCGACGACCACCACATGGTGTTGGGAGTCTCCGCCGCCGTCACCGGGGGTGGTCGATTCGCGGGAAACTGGGTCGGTCATGTGCTCCATCCTGGCCTACGTCGGGCACGAAGCGCAGTGTGGTTTTTCGGCGCCGTCTCCGAGCGTAGCGGGAATCGTCGCGCCCCGTGGTCGGGCAGCCAACCCCGGGTAAAGCGCCAAACCGCACGTCCGTACGGTGTCCACATGGCGTTCGACGTCGCTCGTATCCGTGGGTTGTTTCCCGCGCTGGGTGACGGCTGGATTCACTTCGACGGCGCCGCCGGAATGCTCGTACCTGAACAGGTCGCTTCGGCCGTATCCACGGCCATGCGCGCTCCGGTGTCCGGGCCGGGTGGAGCGTTTCCGGCCTCCCAGCGCGCGGAAAGCATTGTCACGGCCGCTCGCCGGGCGGTCGCCGACCTGGTCGGCGCCGACCCGGCCGGAGTCGTGCTCGGACCCAACGCGCCCGATCTCATCCGCCGTCTCGTCGACGCGATGGCCGATCGCTGGACGATCGGCGACGAGGTCGTCGTCTCCCGGCTCGACGAGGAGGCCAACCTCGCGCCGTGGCGCCGCGCGGCGAAACGCGTCGGCGCGGTCGTGCGCTGGGGCGAGATCGACATCGAGACCTGCGAGCTGCCCGCCTGGCAGTACGAGAACCTCGTCTCCGCGCGCACCAAGGCCGTCGCGGTCACGCTGGCGTCCGGTTCGGTCGGCACCCGGCCCGACGTCCCGACGGTGATCGAGTTCGCCAAACGCGTCGGCGCGCTGGTCGTCGTCGACGCGACGTACGCGGCGCCGTTCGTGCCGCTGGACCTCAACGCGCTCGGCGCCGACGTGATGGTGGTTTCGGCGCAGGCCTGGGGCGGGCCGTCGGTGGGGGCGCTGGTCTTCCGCGACCCCGAACTGCTCGAACGCCTGCCGTCGGTCTCGCTCGACCCGGCCGCGCGCGGTCCGGCCCGGATGGAACTGGGGCCGCACGCGTACCCGTTGCTGGCCGGACTGATCGCGTCGATCGACTACCTGGCCGGTCTGGACGACGCCGCGCTGGGCTCCCGGCGCGAGAAACTGGTGACGTCGCTGGGCTCCGCGAAGTCGTACCACGCGGGACTTCTGGCGCAACTGTCCACAGAGCTGCGTTCGCTGCGGCACGTCATGGTCATCGGCGACGCCATGCGCCGGATCCCCGCGCTCGCGTTCGCCGTCGCGGGCAAGAAAGCGCCCGAGGTCGCCGAATACCTGGCGTCCCAGGGGCTCTGCGCCTTCGCCGACGACGGCACGAGCGGTGTCTTCGGCTCCCTCGGCGCCGCCGAAGTCGGCGGCGCCGTCCGCATCGGACTCGCGCACTACTCGAACGTCTTCGAGGTCAATCAGCTCGTCCGAGTGCTGGAAGAGATCCGCTAGGACTTCGCGGCGAGGAGAACCTTGCCGAAAACCGTGCCTTCTTCGAGCGCGCGGTGCGCGGACGCGGCTTCGGCCATCGGGACGACCTGACCGACGATCGGCTTCACCGAACCCTGCTCCACCAACGGCCACAGCCGCTCGCGGACGTCGGCGACGATCGCCGCCTTCTGCGCCAGCGGCCGCGAACGCAGGCCCGCCCCGAACACGCTCGCCCGTTTGCCCATCAGCTTGCCGATGTTCAGCTCGCCCTTGACGCCGCCCTGCATGCCGATGATCACCAGCCTGCCGTCCATGGCCAGCGCGTCGATGTTGCGGCCGAGGTACTTGGCGCCCATGTTGTCGAGGATGACGTTCGCGCCGCCGGTTTCGGCGCGCAGCACCTCGACGAAGTCCTGCTCCTTGTAGTTGATCGCGATGTCGGCGCCGAGCTGGCGGCAGCTCTCCAGCCGCTCATCCGAACCCGCGGTCACCGCGACCGTCGCGCCGAGCGCCTTGGCGACCTGGATCGCGTGCGTGCCGATCCCGCCCGCGCCGCCGTGGACGAGCAGGACGTCACCCTCGGACAAGCCGCCGTGCATCACCACATTCGCCCAAACCGTGCACGCGACTTCGGGCAGTCCGGCGGCCGCGAGCAATTCGACTTCGGCGGGAAGAGGAAGCAGTTGTCCGGCCGGGACGGCGACCTTTTCCCCGTAGCCACCACCGGCGAGCAAAGCACAAACTTCGTCGCCGATTCGCCATCCTTCGACGCCCTCGCCGATTTCGGCGATCGTGCCCGAACATTCGAGCCCGAGGATTTCGCTGGCACCCGGCGGAGGCGGATAGTTTCCCTGCCGTTGCAGCAGGTCAGCGCGGTTGACGGCGCTCGCGGCGACTTCGATGACGACTTCGCCTTCACCCGCCACGGGATCAGGGACCTCGGTCCATTCGAGAACATCGGGATCGCCGGGCTCACGGATGGTGATCGCGTACATACAAACGACCCTATCCCGGTGTCGTAAAGTCCGCCGAACGTCGGTTGACCTGTGGCGCAAACCACACAAAGGTGACGCTCATGTCATATTCGCGAAGAAGCATTGTTCCCTCGATCGTGGTGATGGCCACCGCCGCGCTCACGGTCGGAATGGCTCCCGCTGCGACGGCCACGACCGGAATCGACGGTCCCGCGCTGGCCAAGCAGCTCGTCAAGAAGGTCGACGTGAACAACGTCAACCGGCACCTGATCGCGCTGCAGCGGATCTCGGACGCGAACGGTGGCCGCCGCGCCGCCAGCACCGAAGGGCACAAGAAGTCCGCGGAGTACGTCGCCACGAAGCTGGAGCAGGCGGGCTTCACGGTGACGCGGCAGGAGTTCCCCTTCACCTACGCGGAAACCCTCGCGGAGAAGCTGACGGTCGCGGGCGCCGACGTCCCGATCATCATCATGTCCTACAGCCCGTCGACGCCCGCCGGCGGAATCACCGCCCCGCTCGCGGTGGTCCCGGTCGACGACACCAGCGGCTGCGAAGCGACCGACTACGCCGGCGGCGTCACCGGCAAGATCGCGCTGATCCAGCGCGGTGGCTGCTCCTTCGCGCAGAAGCAGGCGACGGCCGCGGCGGCGGGCGCCGTCGGCGCGATCGTCTACAACAACGTCCCGGGCCCGGTCAACGGCACCCTGGGCGACCCGGCCGCGGGCAAGATCCCGACCGGCGGCATCACCCAGGCCGACGGACAGGCGCTCGCCGGCAAGGCCGGTGCCTCGGTCACCCTCGACCTGCGTGCCTTCCAGGAGGCGCGGACCAGCTACAACGTCCTCGCCGAGACCAAGACCGGTCGCAAGGACAACGTCGTGATGCTCGGCGCCCACCTCGACAGCGTCACCGAGGGCCCCGGCATCAACGACAACGGCACCGGCTCCGCCGCGCTGCTGGAGACCGCGCTGCAGCTGGGCAGCAAGCCCAAGGCCAACAACGCCGTCCGCTTCGGCTGGTGGAGCGCCGAGGAGTTCGGCCTCGTCGGCTCGACCTACTACGTCAACTCGCTGAGCTTCGAGCAGCAGCTCGACATCGCGCTCTACTACAACTACGACATGATCGGCTCGCCGAACGCGGCGTACTTCGCCTACGACGGTGACAACTCCGACGGTGTCGGCGCGGGCGCGGGCCCGTACGGTTCCGCGCAGCTCGAGAAGACGCTCGTGGACTACCTCCAGCTCGGCAAGGGTGTCCCGGTCGAGGGCACGGACTTCACCGGTCGCTCCGACTACGGCCAGTTCATCGCGGTCGGCATCCCGGCCGGTGGCCTGTTCACCGGCGCCGAAGGCGTGAAGACCGCGGCGCAGGCGGCCAAGTGGGGCGGCAGTGCCGACGTTCCTTACGACAAGTGCTACCACCAGGCGTGCGACAACCTCGGCAACGTCGATCGCGTCGCGCTCGAACGCAACTCCGACGCCGTCGCGTGGGCGCTGGGCGTGTACGCGACCAGCACCGCGGACATCAACGGTGTGTCGGGCAGTTCGGCCGCGAAGGCGAAGGCCCTTCGCGCGACCGAGCGGTCTCAGCAGCGGAGCATGACGGCTTCCGTCCAGGCCGACGACCACCACGTCGCCGCCTGATCTCTCACGAGACGCGCCCCTCGCAGTACGTGAAGGCCCCCTTCATTGCGCTAGACGCAGTGAAGGGGGCCTTCATGTACTTGGGGAAGGTGTGAAGGTCGAGTTTCCTCGACTGAGCCGGGGGAAGGGGGCCTTCACGCGCATCTGCTGTGACTGCTGGGTCTAGTGGTTTCAGAGCTGCAGGTGGCGATCGTGTAGTCCGTGAAGGCCTCCTTGGTGAACCCGTATTTGCTGACCCGCTGGTGTGGCCGGGGCCGGGTGTGGAGGATTCGGGACGTTGTGCGTCCTGAATCCTCCACGGTCGACCCCGTTGGTGAGGGAGGCGGGGCAGTGAAGCTGATGCCGGCTGTCGTCTTGGGCGAGTGGGGAAGATTCCGGCCGTCCAACGTCCGGGATCTTCCCCACTCGGTCGTCCGCCCCGGGGCGTGACCGGCACGATCAAGGTTCAAGACAGGACGGCCACCGCGACGATGAAGGCCTCCTTGAGGGACCCAGAGTCCCTCAAGGAGGCCTTCACGGACTTGCACCCGCGAGTGCTCAGCCCAGGCTCTTGGCCGCGAAGGTGTCGCACCGCGCGGGCTCGCCGGTCTGGAAGCCGGTGGTGAACCACTTCTTCCGCTGCGCCGAGGTGCCGTGGCTGAACTTCGACTCGTCGACCCGGCCCCCGCCGAGCTTCGACTGGATGTAGTCGTCACCGATCCGCGAAGCGGTGTCCAGCGCCGAGTCGACGTCCTCCTGGCTGATCTCGCTGATCAGCGGCCGTCCGGTTTCGGTCGGGGTGGTCGTCGCGTGGTTCGCCCAGACACCGGCGTAGCAGTCGGCCTGCAGTTCGAGCCGCACCGAACCGGACGTCGGCCCGCTGCCGGTGCCCTTTTTGGACACTCCGGTGAGGTTCTGCACGTGGTGGCCGTATTCGTGGGCCAGCACGTACGCCTCCGCGAACGGCCCGCCCTGTGCGCCGAACCTGGTGCGGAGTTCGTTGAAGAAGCCCAGATCGATGTAGACCTCGGAGTCGCCGGGGCAGTAGAACGGCCCGACGTCGGAAGTCGCGTTGCCGCAGGCCGTGTTCACGCCGCCGTTGAAGAAGTTCGTGACGGCCTTGCGGTAGGTCGACCCGGACCGCTGGAACTCCTGCCCCCAGTAGTCCTGGATCGAGTTGATGATGGCGACGATCGCGCAGTCGTGGTTCCGGTTCGCGTCCGCGCCGGTCTTGCACTCCTGGGACAGCGTGGTGTTGTCCACCTGCTGCCCGGAGCCCAGTCCGCCGAGCCCGCTCGAGGACGGGTTCAGGCTCACGCCGCCGAACTGGGAGATGAGGAAGTAGATGACCAGGCCGACCACACTGAGCCCGCCGCCGCCGAGTGCCACCCGGCCGCCGATCCCGCCGCCACCGCCACCGCCGCGCAGGTCCTCGACCTCGGAGGTGTCCAGGCCCGCGCCTTCGTCGAATCGCACGGGGGAAGCGTAGCCGGAAGACCCCGGATATGCCTGGGTGCGGCCGCGTGGAGCGGCCGCACCCAGGGCTACCGAGGTTGTCTTGTTCTGATCGCCGGTCGGCCGCGATCACCGGGCCGGCGTCCTGGCACTGCCGAGGCGGTCGAAGAGGCCGCTAACCCGAAACAGGCCGGAGTGACGCCGAATGCGCCAGAATTGTCGAGCGCATCCGAGATGCCCGCGCTCGTCGCTGTTCACAGTCGCGACCGACCCGGTCCTTTCCGTTCCGGTCGCGGGGACACAGCAGGCGGTCAACCGCGAGAATCACCCGCCATACCACCACCTGACCCTTCCCGGCTGGGAGCAGGTCCGGCGACCCTTCCACGGGTTCGCCCGGTACTTGCCCGACCATCCGCTGACAAGCAGAATGCGCCTTTTCGCGCCGAGTCTCAACCTTTTCGTAACCCTCCTTCGGGCGAATGTTCCGCCGGATTTTTCAGGGGCCGAAAAGTGACCGGTGGGTATGCGCCTTGTGCGATCAACGCTCTACTCTGCGTGGATGGCGGTGGAGCAGAAGGAAGTGCGCTGGCTTTCCGAGTCCGAGATGGTCGCCTGGCGTTCGTACATCGTCGCCACCATGCGGCTGCGACAGCGCCTCCATCGCGAGCTCTCCGAGCGCCACGACGTCACCCTCGCCGACTACGAGGTCTTGGTCTGCCTTTCTCTCCAGCCCGACCGGAGGATGCGGATGACGGAGCTGGCGAGCATGCTCGGCTCGACCAAGAGCAGGCTTTCGCACCAGATGGTCCGGCTGGAGGCGGAGGGCCTCATCCGTCGCACCCGCGATCCGGCGGACAAACGCGGCGTCGTCGCGGAGATGACCGGGAGCGGCGCGGAACTGCTGGAAGGCGCGGCGCCGACGCATGTCGAGGGTGTCCGTGAGCATCTGATCGACCTGCTGAGCCCCGAGGAGCAGCGGGTGCTGGGGCAGGCTTTCGGACGCGTGCTGGAGCACCTGTCCGAGATCGACGGCCTGCCGCGGCTGCCGCCGATCACTTCCTGAGCCTGGCCGCCTGACGCGTCAGGTGGGCACGCTCGGCCAGGTCGGCCGCCTTGCCCGCGGCCTCGCCGTACAGCCGCGCCGCGGTCTCCAGGTCGCCGTCGCGCTCGTGGAGGTACGCCGCCACGGCCGCGTACCTCGGCAGTGAATCGTCCAGTTCCGCGAGCGCGGCCAGGCCCGCGCGCGGTCCGTCCGCCTCGCCGACGGCGACCGCGCGGTTGAGCCGGACGACCGGGCTGCCGGTGAGCCGCGCGAGTTCGTCGTACCACTCGACGATCTGCACCCAGTCGGTCTCCGCCGCGGTGCGCGCGTCGGCGTGGAGCGCCGCGATGGCGGCCTGCGCCTGGAACTCGCCCAGCCTGTCGCGGGCCAGCGCGGCTTGCAGGATCTCGACGCCGTCGGCGATCAGACGCGTGTCCCATACGCCACGGTCCTGATCGGCGAGCGGCACCAGTTCGCCGTCGGCCGCCGTCCGCGCGGCGCGCCGGGCGTGGTGGAGCAGCATGAGGGCGAGCAGTCCGGCGACCTCGGGATGGTCGATCGAGGCGAAGAGCCGCCGGGTGAGCCGGATGGCTTCGGCGGCGAGGTCGACGTCGCCCGAGTAGCCCTCGTTGAACACGAGATACAGCACGCGGAGCACGGTGGAGACGTCGCCTGCCTGGTCGAAACGCACTCCTGAGACGGTGCGCTTGGCCCGGCTGATGCGCTGCGCCATGGTCGCTTCGGGCACCAGGTACGCCTGGGCGATCTGGCGCGTGGTGAGCCCGCCGACGGCGCGCAGGGTGAGCGCGACCGCCGAAGACGGCGTCAGCGACGGGTGGGCGCACAGGAAGTAGAGCTGCAGCGTGTCGTCCATCGCGGGAGCGGGCCCCGGGGCGGGCTCGTCGTCGACGAGGTCTTCGCGACGGCGGCGGGCGGCGTCGGACCGTGCCATACCGAGGAACTTGCGCCAGGCGACGGTGACGAGCCAGCCCTTGGGATCGTCCGGCCGGTCGCCGGGCCAGACGCGGACGGCCTCGATCAGCGCCTCCTGGACGGCGTCCTCGGCCGACGCGAAGTCGGCTCCGCGGCGGACGAGGATCCCGAGGACGTTCGGCGTGAGGCTCCGGAGCAGGGCCTCGTCCAGTTCGGTGGTCACTCCGTGACGACGAGCGGCTCGCCCTGCAACGGACGCAGTTCGAGCCATTCGTGAATCGGCTTCCCACCCGCTCCCGGGGCGGCCGACAGCTCACCCGCGAGTTCGAGCGCCCGCTCGTAGCTGTCGACGTCGATGATCATGAAACCGGCGATGAGGTCCTTGGTCTCGGCGAACGGGCCGTCGGTGACCGGCGGTTTGCCCTCTCCGTCGTAACGGACGAAGGTGCCTTCGGGCGCGAGAGCCTGCTCTCCGACGTACTCGCCGGTCTCCACGAGCCGGGTCGCGAAATCCCTCATGTAGTCGATGTGCGCCGTGATCTCCTCCGGCGCCCATTGCTCCATCGGGATGTCGTTCACCGCCGCCGGAGCGCCGCGGTAGTGCTTGAGCAGCAGGTACTTGGGCATGCCGGAAGGGTAGCGGCAGACTGCCGGTCCTTCTGCCTGGTCGGCTGAGACATCCGACCTCTAGCGTCTTTTTCGCGTTCCTCCATCGCGAAAGGAAGAGCCCTTGTCCAAGGCGAAACGGCGAACCGCCTGCCTGCTCGTGACCATCGGTCTCGGCTGTGGCCTGCTCACCGGAGAAGCGGTCGCCTCCGAGGTGGCCCCGGCCCCGCTCGCTCCAGCCGTCGCCCAAGCGCTGATCGCCGCGAACCCGGTGGTCTGCGAGGGCGACGGGGTTTCCGGCAAACGTGTCGAGCTGGTGTACGTCCGTGAGGCCGGCCAGCCCGACCGGTACGCGACCGTCGCGCCGTCCCTGCGCGCCTACGCGTCCGGGATCGACGATTCGTTCAACGACAGCGCCGCCGCGACCGGCGGCAGCAGGCATCTCCGCTACGTGACGACCGCGGGCGCGGGCTGCCAGGTCGCCGTCGCGAATCTCGTGGTGCCCGACGGCACGTATCTGTCCGGCGCCATCCGCGACCGCGCCATCCAGGCCGGTTTCTTCAACGCGGACCGCGACTACATGCTGTTCTCCGACAACCCGCACACCTGCGCGGGCACGTGGGGCGACAGCGACGACCAGCCCGGCCCCGCCAACGCCTTCAACAACGGCAGGCATTACACGGAGATCGCCGTCCCCTGCTGGGGCGTCAACGCCGCCGCCCACGAACTGGGCCACATGCTCGGCGCGGTTCTGCCGGGCGCTCCGCACTATCAGGGCGGCGGGCACTGCTCCCAGGAATGGGATCTGATGTGTTACGGCGACACGCAGTCCTTCGACTGCACGGAACGCGACTTCGACCGGCTGCTGGACTGCGGCAACGACGACTACTTCAGCACGAACCCCACGCCGGGCAGCTGGCTCGCGACGCATTGGAACGTCGCGAACAGCGCCTTCCTGATCAAGAAGGACACGCCCGACAACGACGACGGCCACGCCAGGGGCGGGAAGACCTACGTCATTACCGGCGCGAGCGGTAACGCGATCGACGTCGTGGGCTCGTCGACCGGCGGCCTCGTCAACCTCAGCCATCGGCCGCGGACCGACGCCATGAGCCAGAAGTGGATCCTGGGCTACAACACCGGGCTTCAGCTGGTGAACGCCAACAGTCAGCTGTGCGCCGACAGCGCCCAGAGCGGGACGGCGCCGGGAACGCCGATCCTGCAGTACAACTGCAACGGCCAGAACGGCATGCGGTGGGCGTTCCAGCCGCTCGGCAACGGCAAGGTGGCGATCTTCAACTACCTGACCGGTTACGCGATCACCGACGGCGGCACGTACCCGGCGCCTCTGGTCCAGCAGCCCTACACCGGGGCGGCCAACCAGCAGTGGACGCTGAACCCCGTCGCCGATCCCGGCCCGCAGGCGGGCAAGAAGTACTACTTGACGGTCGCCACCAACGGAAACAGCGCGGCGGTCGTCGACGGCTCGTCGTCGGCGGGCGCGAAGATCACCCATGTGGCCAGGCAGAACGACAACGGCCAGAAATGGCGGCTCACCGACGCGGGCGGCGGGTACTGGAAGATCTCCAACGAGCGGAGCGGTCAGTGCCTGCGACCGGTCTCCGGCAGCACCGCGGAGGGCGCGCAGTTCGAGCAGACGCACTGCGGCTCCGCCATCGACCAGCAGTGGAAGCTGTTGCGGAGCGCCGACATGCGCTACGGACTGGTGAACCGGGCGAGCAAGCTGGCGGTGCGGCAGATCAACAACGGCACGGCTTCGCTGCTGGAGCAGCGGCCGTTCCTGGGCGGCCGGAGCGACGAGACGGTCTGGGCACTGGTACCCGCGTGACGCGAAGCGCCCCAGGTCGGTCGGCCTGGGGCGCTTTCGTTTCAAGACTGGCGGTAGCGGTGGGATTCGAACCCACGGAGGACAGAGCCCTCGCATGTTTTCAAGACATGTTCCTTCGGCCGCTCGGACACGCTACCGCTGTCGAGGGTATCCGACGGGGCTTTGCCTTAATGCTTCGGATGTAGTCGAAGCGCAGCTTTCCGTTGAGGGTGGTGGTGGGGGCATGGATGGACTAGTCGAAGTCCCAGTCGGTCAGGATGCCCACGAAGATGACGCCGATCAGGATCAGCACGATGACGGCGACGCCGATGTAGCCGATGATGATCGCCGCGAGCGCCATCCCCTGGCCGCCCGCTTCCCCGCGTTTGGCCTTGGAATGCGCGATATGCCCCATGATGACGCCGGCGATCGACGGCAGCCCGCTGCACGCGACGAGACTGGCGATCGACACGACCAGCGCCGCGATCGCGAGCCCTTGTTCCTGCGGCGGCGGCATCGCCGGGCCGTATCCGTAACCCGGTTGCTGGTACGGCTGCCCGTACGGAGGTTGCTGGCCGTAGGGCTGCTGCTGACCGTAGGGGTCTTGCGGGTATGTCACCCGCTAACCGTAACCGCCTGAGCTCAGGATGCCTGGCTCTTCGCGGCCTTCGCCGCGATTCGCGCCTGGACCTCGGGACGGCGCAACGGCGGCACCTTCGCCGGCGGCTGGCGGCGCTCGGGCAGTTCGGCCAGCAGCCGCCGGGTGATGGCGGTGACCTCGGCGACGGCGGCCTCGAACGGCTCACGGGTGGCGTCGGAAAGGCTCTGCACCCCGGACACCTTGCGGACGTATTGGCGGGCGGCGGCCTCGATCTCGTCCGGCGTCGCCGCCGGTTCCAGGCCTCGTAGCGTGGTGATGTTCCGGCACATGCCCCGATCGTACGTCCGCCCACCGACGTTTCCGAGTGCTCCGATCACACAGTCGGTTAGAAGGTGCCGTGGTTCGTTGACGCCGAAAAACGCGTTTGGGCACCCTCGGCGGAGTGCCCCTCAGACCTCGCTCTCTTCGCCGTGCGCCCGTCGAGCCGACCCCCGAACCGGCCGAACCTTCCCCGATACCGGAACAGATCTGGCAGCGCGTCCCGATCGACGCCCTGATCGACCTGGTCACCGAGATCTTCACCGCGCACGACCTGCCCTGGTCGCGGGCCAGGATGGCCGCCGAGGCGTTGTGCCACGGCGATCTCACCGGAACGCCGGAATCCGGTGTCGCCGAACTGACCCGGCTGTATCTGCCGATGCTGACCAACGGGATGGTGCGGCCGAGGGCCGAACCGCTGATGATCGCCGACCGCGGCGCCGCCGCCCTGATCGACTACCGCCGCGCGCCGGGCCTGTGGGCCGTCGGCGACGCGATGGACCGGGCGGTGTCCCGGGCTGGCCGGTACGGCGTCGGGCTCATGTCGGTGCGCGGCGTCGGGCCGTTCGGCAGCGCCGGGCATCATGCCGCGAGGGCGTTGCCGCACACCATGATCGGACTCGTCATGGCGGCGGGCGGGGAGCGCGGGACGGCCGCGAACCCGCTCGGTATGGCCGCCCCCGCCGGTGCGTACCCCGAATTCGTCCTCGACTTAAACACGCTGGGAGACGTCGACGGCGCGGGCAGCGCCGCGATCGCCGGCTTCGCCCTGCTGGTGGAGATCTTCGCCGGGGTGCTGTCGGGCGTCGGCGACCACGACCACGACACCGGCCTGATGGTGATGGCCATCGCGCCGACGACGCTGCGCAGCGCAGACGGGTTCTACAAGGCGGCGAGCGCGTTGTTCGGCAGCCTGCTCGGCTGGGAGGGCGGCACCCCGGTCCGCTATCCGGGCTGGCGGGAGGCGCAGTACCTCGAACAGTGCCAGGCGCTGGGTGTCCCGCTGAACGAGCCGGTGCACCGCGAACTGGAAGAACTCGCGAAGGCGTTGCGCCTGGCGCCGCTGCAGGGGCGTTAGCCCAGGACGACGCGGCCGCCTTCGCCGCCGACCTCCACGACGTCGCCGTTCGTCAGCTGACGGCCGCGCCGGACCTCCACCTCGCCGTTGACCGTGACCTCTTCGGCGTCGAGGAGGTCTTTGGCGTGCGATCCGTCTTCGGCCAGGTTGGCCAGTTTGAGGAACTGGCCGAGGCGGATCGGTTCACCGGTGATCGGGACGTCGTGGATGCTCATGGGGAGATCATCCCCGTGCGTCCATCTTCCGGTACAAGGTGGCGACGTCGGTGTCGAAGTAGCTGCTGTAGGACGTGTCCGGATCGTCCCCGCCGTAGAGGTAGCCGCCGATCACACCGACGACGGTGCCGAGTCCGGTCTTCGGGTCGGGGTCGACCACCCACGGGCCGCCGCTGGTGCCGGTCGTGAAGCCGGGACACGCGACGCGCATCTGGTAGGTGTCGGCCTGGGCGCTGGTGCCGTGGCAGACGACCGGCGCCTCCCGTTCGTCGGGATACCCGGTCAGGGTGATCGGGTGGTCGAATCCGCCGCCGGTCAGCAGGGTGTTGGCGCCCGTGACGCTTTCGAGGGTCTTCGTGGTGCCCGCCTGGCGGGCGGTCGCGAACCCCACGTCGAGGTCCGGATCGGAGGAATCGGCCCAGCCGTCGGGAACCTGCGGATCGGAGACTTCCCAGTAGCCGTACGGCGCGACACCGTCGTGGTAGCCGGGTGCGAACGAGATCCCCGTCGCGTACTCGCCGCCTTCGCCGTCGTGCAGGCAATGCGCCGCCGTGAGCAGGAGGTCGCCGGGGGCGCTGTGGACGACGCTGGCCGTGCAGAAATGCGTTCCGTCGAGGAAGAGCGCGCCGATCGCGGGATTGGTCTCCGGTGCCGCGGGAGTCGCTGCCACCGTCGCGGGGACGGCGCCGTCTTCGGTCGCGGCGGGATCCGACGCGGCGGAACAACCGGACAGAACGACACAGAGCACGAGCAACAGGGCGCGGCGCATCGCCTTCCTTTCGCTCGTCCACGGCTGTCCGGGTACAGATCACCATAAGTGGGGTACGAACACAGCCCGAATCGATCAACGCACAGCAAGCTCACAGCCGTAGTATGTGTTACCTCCGGTAACAGTCGAGCGGGTTGGAGCGGGTATGAAGTCGTTCACGGACAAGGTCGTGGTGATCACGGGCGCGGGCTCGGGGATCGGCAAGGCGCTCGCGATCGAGCTCGCCGGTCGGGGCGCCAGGCTGGCGCTCTCCGACGTCGACGCCGTCCGCGCGGCCGGCACCGTCGCGGAGTGCGAGAAGGCGGGCGCGACCGCGAAGGCGTACGAGCTCGACGTCGCCGACCGTGACGCCGTACTCGCGCACGCCGAGGAGGTCGCCGTCGATTTCGGCGGCGCCAACGTCGTGGTGAACAACGCCGGGGTCGCGCTCGGTGCCACGGTCGAGGAAATGACCTGGGACGACTACGACTGGCTGATGGGGATCAATCTCGGCGGCGTGGTCAACGGTACGAAAGCGTTTCTGCCGCAGGTGATCGCTTCGGGTGACGGGCACATCGTCAACCTTTCGAGTGTGTTCGGCTTCATCGGCGTGCCCACGCAGAGCGCATACAACGCCGCGAAATTCGCGGTGCGGGGGTTCACCGAGGCGCTGCGGCAGGAAATGCTGATCGCCCGGCATCCGGTCAAGGTCAGCTGCGTGCATCCCGGTGGCATCAAGACGAATATCGCCCGTGACGCGCGGGGCGGCGCCGAGCGGGACATCGACAAAGCCGCCGAGGGATTCGAAAAGATCGCGAGGACGACGCCGGAGAAGGCCGCACAGACCATCGTCCGCGGTATCGAACGGGGGACGGCGCGGATCCTGATCGGTCCGGACGCGTACGCCATCGACGCGATTCCCCGCGTGCTCGGCTCCTTTTACCAGCGGCCGCTAGCGCTGTTGGGGCGCTTGGGAATGCGGAATCTCTGAGAAAGCGGAAGCCACTGAACGGAGTAACCCTCCGTGGTCCGGACGGCTCGGGATAACTCGATCGGGGTGCGTTACTTACGGCGGCGTCGGAAATGCACCACAATGCTCAAGTTCGTGATTCCCCTTCCGGAGGTCCCCATGCCGCGCGCCGCCCAGCGCCGTACGCCGACCGATGCCGCGCTCTCCGTCGAGACGGCGGAGTTGCTGGACCGGACCGGGATCATCGCGGCGAGCCTGCCGAAACGGCGGCGCAGCCCGGAGAACGAACCCGTGCCCGAGCCGATGCCGGTGCGGCCCCCGGTCTGCGAACCGGTGGTGGACAAGGATCTCCGCCCGAAGGCCGTCGTCATCCATCGCCGTGCCCGGTCCTGGCTCGTCGGCGGGGCGGGGGTGGCGCTGCTCGCGATCGGCTGGTTCGCCGGCACCTTCAGCTTCCAGCCTGCCGACGACACCGCCTTGCCCGAGCAGCCGTTGCCCGCCGTGGCGACTCAGCAGGCGGCACCGCCGGTCGCGCAGCCCGCGCCGCAGGCCGCGCCGGTGACCGTTTACGTCCCGGTCACCGTGAAGCAGCAAGCGCCCGCGACGAAGAAGAAGCCCGTCAAGGAACGCGTCGTCGCCCTCCCGCCCGCCGAGACCCGGCCGCCGGAGCAGCCGCGCACCGACCTCGGCTCGCGCGACAAGGCCACACAGGACATCCGGAGCATGATGGATCCCGTCGTGGCGAGTTCCCTCGCGATGCAGATGGCGCAGGGAATGGTGAGTTACGGCTACGGCCGCTGACCTGTCAGCGCGGCGGCCAGCGCCGAGCCCTCGCCGGGATCCCCGTGCACGAGTTCGGTGCGATGCACCACGCGCGGCGAGGACAGCGAAAGCGCGCTCACGCCGGTGATGACGTCCGCCGGGAGCAGCGCCAGTCCCTGACCGGCGGCGACCAGGCCCAGCAGACCGCGGACGTCGGTCCCGGTGTAGCGCAGCCGACCGCGGAATCCGTCGGTCGAAGCGAACTTTCTCAAACGTTCCAACGGAATCGCCGTATCCGGCCCGTCGATCCACGCCGCGTCGGCGAGTTCGGCGAGCCGGACCGCCCGGCCCGCCATCGGATGGCCGTCGGGTACCGCGACCGCGAGCGGGCGTTCGCCGACGACGGTGGTGGTGAGCGGGCCGACGTCCGGCAGCGGGAGCGGATCGCTCGGCGCGGTCATCCCGTCGACGAGGCCGAGGTCGAGTGAGCCTGTCGCGACCTCCGTCAGGACGTCTTCGCGGCCCAGGACGCGCAATTCGGTGCCACGACGCGCGGCCGCGGCGACTTCGGCGGTGAGCGACAGCGGGGTGAGCCCGAGGATGACCCGTCCGTTGGGAGCCGCGGAGAGCCGGGCGAGGTCCGCGCGGGCGGCGTCGAGCCGGGTCAGCAGCGGCCCGGCGTGTTCGAGGAGACGTTCCCCGGCGCGCGTCGGGGCGACGGGCCGCCGGGTGAGCAGCGCGGTGCCGAGGTCCTGTTCGAGCGCGGCGATGTGCTGGGAGATCGCGGATTGCGTGTAGCCGAGGTCGCGGGCCGCCCGCGAGAACGAGCCGCCGCGGGCCACCGCCACGAAGGTGCGGAGCAGATGAGTCTCCATGGTCATCAGTATCGCTTATGGAGATAGCAAGGATCATCGTTGGCGCTGAACTCGGTTCGCGGGTCAGGATGACCGCATGACACAGACAGCCCGGGTCGCCCTGGTCGGCGACCGATCGGACGGCGTCCGCTCCCACGTCCGCATCCCGATGCTCTTCGAGCGGCTCGCCGAACGCGACGGCCTCGAACTCGACGCCTATTGGATCCCGACGGACGCCGTCGGCGACCTCACCGGTTTCGACGCCGTCTGGCTGGTGCCCGGCAGTCCTTACCGGTCCGAATCCGGTGCGATCGAGACCGTGCGCGCCGCCCGCGAGAACGGCATCCCGTTCCTCGGAACCTGCGCCGGATTCCAGCACGCGCTGCTGGAATTCGCGCGGAACGTCTGTGGTCTCGGCGGAATCGGGCACGCGGAGAACGCGCCGGACGCGGAAGAGCGGTTGATCGTCCCGCTCGCGTGTTCGCTCGTCGGGCACGAAGGCGCGGTCCACGTCACGCCGGGCACCCTGGCGGCACGGGTTCTGGGGGCGGAGCGTTCCGTTGAGCGGTACCACTGTTCGTACGGTCTCGACGCCCGGCATCTGGACACCTTGGCGGCGGGCGGTGTGGTCTTCAGCGGATTCGACGGCGATGGCGACGCGCGGATCGCGGAACTGCCGGAGCACCCGTTCTTCCTGGCGACGCTGTTCCAGCCGGAACTGGCCGGCGATGGAACCCGGCCGCATCCGGTCGTCCGTGCCTTCGCGCTGGCCGCCGTGGAGCACGCGCATCTGCCTGTCCACAGTGGACACTGACGGTCGTCGTGGGCCGGATGGCCGCTGACACTGCGGAAGTGATCGACTACCGTGAGCCAAGGGGAGGGGCTCATGGAGAAGGGGGATTCCGCTCGGGGCACCGCGTTCAGGGCCGCTTTCGCGGTCGGCGAGTTCCGTGCGTTGTGGGCGGCCGAGGCGCTTTCGCAGGCCGGTGACCAGCTGGCCAGGGTCGCGTTGTCGGTGCTGGTCTGGGAAAGAACGGCGTCGGCCGGGCTGACCGGGCTCACTTACGGCCTGACGTATCTGCCGACGCTGATCGGCGGCACGCTGTTCGCCGGTCTGGCGGACCGGTATTCGCGGCGGACGGTGATGATCGTCTGCGACCTGGTACGCGCGGCGATCGCGGCGCTGATGGCCGTCCCGGGGATACCGCTGCCGGTCCTGGCCGGACTGCTGGTGATCCTGACGATGGCGGGCGGTCCGTTCCGGGCGGCGCAGCTCGCGTTGCTCCCGGACGTCCTCGAAGGTGACCGGTACGTCGCCGGGCTCGCGGTCCGGACGATCACCATCCAAACGGCACAACTGGCCGGATTCGGCGGTGGCGGACTGGTGATCGGGCTCGTGACGCCCTACTGGGGACTGGTGATCGACGCGGTGACCTTTGTGGTCTCGGCGCTGCTCGTGTCCGTCGGGGTGCGCCGCCGAGGGCCCGCCGCCACGGAATCTTCGGTGAAAAGCCGTGTGGCGCGGGCTTTCAGTGGCGAAGGCGCCAAGGAACTGTGGCAGGGCAAGGGAATCCGGGTGCTCTTCGGGTTGAAGATGCTCGCCGGGTTCGCCATCGCGCCGGAAGGGCTCGCGGCGCCGCTCGCCGTCGGGCTCGGGGCGGGCAGTTTCGCGGTCGGACTTATTCTCGCGGCCGATCCGATCGGTTCGGTAATAGGTTCGTGGATCTTCACGAAATGGGTTCCGGCACGACGGAAAACGCGAATCGTCGGCATTCTCGCCATCGCATCCGTCGTTCCTCTGGTGTTCGTCTTCTTTCGCCCGTCATTACCCGTCTGCCTCGCGCTGATCGGGCTCAGCGGGGCCTTCGCGGCGCCGTACCACCTGCAGGCCGTCGCGTTGATGGCCCGCGCGGTGCCGGACGGCGTCCGGGCGCAGGTGATGGGCCTGACCTCGACGAGTTTGGTGACCGTGCAAGGAATCGGGATCATGCTCGCGGGCGGTCTCGCCCAGTTGACCGGTCCGTTCGTGGCCGTCGGGGTGGCCGCGACGGTGGCCGTCGCGTCGGCGGGACCGATGGCGATGGCGTGGAAACGGGCCATCGCCACCGGCCCCGATGTATGGCTCCCGGCCGGGAGCCGAACCGGCTGAATTGGTGGGATCAGTCCTCGCGACCGTTCATGATGGTCCTCCCTCCCACTGCTCCATCTGTGTGTTCCGGAAATGACTCGAGCCACCCTCAGTACTACCTCGGATACATTGAAATGTGTACGGAAGGGGGACCGGTGACGATGATTATGGGGGATGTCGAACTCGCCGGAGAAGGGGCCGGCACACGTCTGAGAGCCAGGGTCCGACGCTGGGAATTATGGTCCGGACCACGCGGTGTTCCCGCGGTTTTTCTTGTGGTGGAAGGCCTCGCGGCGGCAGTCGCCGTAATCGCCTTGCTCCGATCGAACTACGAGACTACGGAATTCGTCCGATTTGGATCACTGCTCGGCCTCGCTGTTCTGCAGGCCGAGCTTTCGCGTTCGGTGGAACGGTTGCGGCGCACGCTGTGCGACCGGCCGCATATCAACATGACTTCGGTGTGGACGTTCGCGGGGGTGCTCGTCCTGCCGTCCGGGCTCGCGCTCGCCCTCGGTCTGCTCATCTACCTGCATCTTTGGTTCCGGGTGTGGCGGGGGATGAGCCACCGCCCGGCCTACCGCGTCGTGTACTGCGCGGCGGCGATCGTGATCTCCTGCCTGGCCGCGGGGGCCATCGTCGCCGGCTGGAACGGCCTGCCCGTCGGGTTCGCCGGCTCGCTCAAGATCGTCGAAGCGGCGGCCGTGTTCACCGTGGTCAACGCGTTCATCGTGGCGCTCTCGGTGTACCTGCACACCGGGGCGAGGTCGCTGCGGTCGCTGTTCGGCACCGGTGACGACAACCTGCTGGAGGTCACCACCCTGGTGCTCGGGACCTCGACCGCGCTGGGCATCGTGCACGCGCCCGCGCTCGTCCCGTTCGTGCTGCTCCCGGTGCTGGTGCTGCACCGCAGCGTGCTGGTGCGGCAACTGGAGATCGCGGCGAACATCGACGGCAAGACCGGCGTCCTGAACGCGCACGCGTGGCACGCGCTGAGCGAACGGGAGCTGTCGTCGGCGGCGAGGGCGAAGAGCAAACTCGGCGTGCTGATGCTCGATCTCGACCATTTCAAGCAGGTCAACGACGTCTACGGGCATCTCGCGGGTGACGTCGTGCTCAAGGTCGTCGCGAAGACGATCTCCGAGCACGTACGCGACTACGACTCCGTCGGCCGTTTCGGTGGCGAGGAGTTCGTCGTGCTGCTGCCCGGCGCGACGGAGACCGAGGTGCTCCCCGTGGCCGAGCGGGTCCGCCGGGCGGTGATGGCGATCGAGGTCGAGGTCGTGACCGCGTCGGGGCCCCGGGTCGTGCGAGGGCTTTCGGTGTCCATCGGCGCGGCGGTGTACCCGTCGGGCGGGACCGTGCTGGAGCGGCTGCTGCACGTCGCCGACTCCGCGCTCTACCAGGCGAAGAACAGCGGGCGAAACCGCGTCGTGTCCCTCGCGGCCGCCTGACCGCCTTGTGAGTGGTGAGGGCGGGCAGGGCCCGTTGGTCGAAGGTCCGTGAAGGCCTCCTTCCCTACCCTCAAGGTAGTGAAGGAGGCCTTCACGGACTACGCGATCGCCACCGAAGCCCCAGCAACACCACCAGACCCCGCAGTCGCAGCGGTGGCGCGTGAAGGCCCCTCGAGGAGCTTGATCAACGGAAGATCGGGGACGTTGAATGTCCTGAATCCTCCGTTGATCAAGGTCATGCCGAGCGGGGAAGATTCCGGACACTGGACGTCCCCGATCCTCCCCACTCGCCGACATCCGGTTCCGCCACGGCAGCAGGACGGCGTCAAGCCGAGTGGGTGAGCAAATACAGGTTCACCAGAACGACCATAGCCACTCACGACCCCGGGACAATACTGCGCAAAGTGCCCAAATCGGATGCTTTGATCTCGAGCAGTATCCTTTTTGGACAGTCCAAGGGGTGTGCTAGGTCTCGGTGGTGAGCCTGCTCGCACCGCCGACTTCATCACGCCACTTTTGGCTTACCCCTCAAGTAGAACCATCGAGGGTGCTACCAGGGCGAGTTCTCTTCGTCGTCCGGCGCTTCGTGACGCCGTTCCCGAGGGGCCTGCGGCGGAGGCGGAGCGTCGGTCGCGGACGCCGGAGGTGCGGGCGGCGGCGGAGGCGGCTCTTCCTCCTCGATCTCGGGGAAGCGGCTGCGCAGGGTGCCGATCATCAGCGACCTGGTCTCCTGGTCCTCGTCGCCGAGTGATTCCTGCATGACCTCGGCGACCTGGCCCGCGATCCCGGCCTGCGCCTGGTGCATGGTCTGCAGGATCGCCCGCGACAGTTCCTCCAGCGGGTACGTCCTGGCCTTGTTCCCGAACTCGATGTCCGTCACGCCGCCGTCCGCCCCGACGGTGATCTTCACGGCGCCGTCGGAGCTGGACGCGGTCAGCCGGAGCTGCTCCGTCCGCTCCTGGGCGGCCGCGTACCGCTGGGCCTTCTCTTCCAGCCCGGCGGCCCATCGCTCCATTTTGCGCTGGGCCTCGTCCGGGTCCAGCATGAGTTCGCCGAGCTCGTTCGCGCCGGTCACTTCTTTCCTCCGATGTTCAAGGCGGAGAAGTCCGCTTTGAACGGTTCCGCGTTGGTCTTGTCACCGTCTACATAGGACTTGGCGGCGGTGCGAACGTTGTCGGCCGTCGCCTGTATCCCTTCCACGGCCGCCTTGATCGTCTCCGCCGCGCGTTCGCCCGCCGGGTTGACGATCGGCGGCAGGAACGCGCACAGCAGGCCGTACGCGTCCGCCGACATCGCCGAACCGGTCGCGGCGTGCGCGGTGTTCAGCCGGTCCACGAGCCCGTCGAGATGGCTCGCGTGCGCGGTCAGGTCGTCCGGGTCGACCTCGAACGAGGCCGTCACTTCCAGTCCTTGTTCTTCCAGTCGCCGATCACCGGCGGCGCCACGACCTCGTCGGCCGCGAAGAAGGACGGGTCGTCGGATTCGACGTAGTCGGCGACCTTGTGCTCCTTGTCGTCCTGGCCCTGACCCTTGCCGGCGCCGGGGGCCATCCCGCCCATCGGTCCCATGCCGCCGGGAGTACCGGGCTTGCCGCCGGACGCCGCCGCACGGGCTGCGGCCGCTTCGGCGTCCATCGCGCCCGCGCCGACGGCGCCGCCCATGCCGAGCGAGCCGGACGCCCGTCCGGCGCCACCGAGACCGCCGCCGCCCGCGCCACCCGCACCGGTGCCGCCGCCGCCGAAGCCACTGGTCCCGCCGGTGCCGCCACCGCCGGGGATGTTCGGCATGCCGAGTTTGGGCGCGTTGTACGGCGTGCCCTTGTACGAGTTGCCGTCGGGGAACGAGGGGCCGGTGAGCCGCTCGCCGATGCCGCCGGGCCGCGGAATGGGCGGGATGTTCGGCATGACCGGCCTCGGTCCGCCGCTGGTGGGTCCGTTGGGGCCGTTCGGGAGGGGGATGTTCGGGGGCGTGAACGGAAGACCGCCGCCGGGCCGCGGTCCGCCGCTCTCCGGGATCGGGATGTTCGGCGGGGTGAACGACGGCGGCGAAACGGACGGGGGCGTGTAGCCCGTCGTGCGCGTGCTGTCGTCGATCTTGGGCATGTTCGGGAGGTTGGGGCCCGACGACGCGGCGGGCTTGTAGGTCTCGCCGCCGGTCGGCCCGTTCGGGATGGTGGGCATGTTCAGGTTGCCGCCAGGGCCGCCGCCACCGGGACCACCGCTACCAGGACCACCGCCGCCGGGGAAGCCGCCGGGACCTCCGCCCGGGCCACCACCGGGGCCGCCGCCCGGCCCGCCGGTCGGCGAGTTGAACGGCGACACACCGCCGGGACCACCGGTCCCGCCCTGCGGCGTCCCGTCCATCGAAGCGACAAGGCCGTCCGGGCGCGTCCGGTCCGAGGTCGCGCTGAACGGGCTGAGCTCCCCGTCGGCGCCTTCGGGCGACATCCGGTCGCGAAGTGTGCCCGCGGGCGAACCCGCGCCACCGCCGGCGGGAGTGCCCTGCATCTGCCTGGTCGCCGTCGCCAGCTTCGGCGGAGCGGGGAACGCAGGGGTGGCGATCGCCGAGCCGACCGTGGTGTCGAAGTCGGTCATCACCTTCGCGGCCTGGTCCCGCGCGTCCTGCTGCTTCTTGAAGGTGCCGAGATCCTTCCCGAGCTGCGCCATGTAGACGTACGGGTCGGTGATCTTCTGCAGGTTGGCGTTGGCCTCCTGCACGTTGAACGCCACCGGCGGGTTCGCCGCCATCTGCTTCTGCGTCTCGTTGAGCGTCTGCGAGTGGATCTGCTGCTGCCGTCCGGCCAGCGTCGCGCCGTTCGCGGTCGAGCCGAGCCATTTGCCGACACCGGCGAGGTGCTCGCGGGCCGCGTCGCCGCCCTCGCCCTCCCAGTTGGCCGTGCTCGCGCTGATCGCCTTCGCCAGGTTGCGCTGATGCGAGGCCAGGTCGTTGCCCGCCCGGACCCACTCTTCGGAGGTCTCGCCCACCGCGGCCGGATCCGCGTTGTCCAGGATCGCGGTCTGCATCTGCTCGTGGGTGGCGTTCGCCCAGACCGTGGACGGCGGCTCGCCGGGCTTGCGGATGTCCAGGTTCTTGTCGAGACCTTCGCGCGCCTTCTCCAGCTGCCCCTCGTACATCTTCTGCGTGAAGATGTCCTTGAAGCCGTTGAGCGCCTTGTCACCCCAGCCGAGGATGTTGAAGAGGAGGTCCGTCCCGGCCGAGGCCCCGGCCCGGATCTCGTCGCCGGAGGCGGCCTCGTTCGCCAGCGGTCCGACGTAGTAGTCGGACGACGAGTCGGCCGTCGGGTCGTAGTGCGGGTCGAGCTTGTCGTAGTCGGGCGAGTTCGGGTCGGAGACCTTCGCCGTCTTCTCCTCGGATTCGGTCACAGGTCTCTCCTTCAGATCTCGGTGTCGATCCGCTTCAGGTCACGCTGGTTCTGCGTGTCGCGTTCCCGGTAGTTCCGCTGGGCGAGCTCGATCGCCTCGATGTAAGTGGGGAACTCGGCGCGAGCGGCCTGGAGCTGGGTGAGCAGACCTTGCGCGTCCGTCGCGGTGCCGTGCATGTGCTCGGACACCCAGCGTGCGGTCGCGGTGGAGCTCATCGGCGGCGACTTCTGCAGCTTGGTCAGCGCGCTCCAGCGCTCTTCGAGGCTGTCGATCACACCCTGGAGTGAACGGATCATCTCCTGGCCGGTGGTCTCGTCGACGGCGAAGCCGCCCTGCTTGGCCATCTCCTTCAGCCGCGCGCTCGCGAACGCCACCTTGCGCGCCGCCATCATCGGCTGCAGTTCTTGTGCTTCCTCGGTCAACGGAGGGTCCTCTCGCCGGATTCAGGAAGGTCAGTAGATGTCCGCGATGGCGTCCCGGATCGCGTTCGCCACGCCCGATTGACTGGCCGGGTCGTAGTGCCCGATCACGGCGCCGGAGGCCTCGTCGGTCTCGGTCCGGATCAGGTACCGGCCGTCTTCGGTGTCGAGCCAGCTCAACGGTGTCGACCGGAGCCGTTCGCCGCGGCGGCCGATCCCGCTCACGATGATGTAGCCACCGCCGAGGCGGGTCCCGGACAGCACCTTCTCCAGGACCTCGACGTCGCTCTCGTCGTTGCGCGGCGCCGCGGTCTCCGGCCGGGCGCGGACGACGCCGGTGAACTGGAGGTTGCCGAACGCGTCGGTCTCTTCCTCGTCGAACTCGGCTTCGGCCTGGCGGCGCGCGGCCATCGCGGAGACGGCGCGCTCCTCCTTCTGCACGAGCGTGCGGCGGCCGGTCGACGCGGGGCGCATCCGCGGCAGGACGCCGGAGAGGACCTCGACCAGCTCTTCGTCGTCGAAGAGCGCGAACTGCAGGAGGTCTTCGCCGTGGGCCTGCGTGATGCCGAGCGCCTGCCTGCCGTCGGTGAGCGCGAGGACGGCGATGTCCTGGCCGATACCGTCGATACCGTTGATCGAAACGGTGATCCGGTGGTTCCCGAGCAGCGCGAACGCGGTGCGGACGGCCTGGTTCAGCTCGCCGTCGATCGACAGGCGGCGCCGTTCGAGATCGGTATAGACCTTCCGGATGATCGCGGAGTACCGCTCCGGGTCGATCGAAGTGTTCTGGACGCGCAAGGGAAACAAGCGGGCATCGACGCCAAGCGCCCGCCCGACTACTGTCGCCTCGACCGTCCCCAGCGCGAAATCGGCTCGCTCAGCCATGCTTCTGCGCTACTCCC
This sequence comes from Amycolatopsis sp. CB00013, assembly GCF_001905755.1. Classification (NCBI taxonomy): domain Bacteria; kingdom Bacillati; phylum Actinomycetota; class Actinomycetes; order Pseudonocardiales; family Pseudonocardiaceae; genus Amycolatopsis; species Amycolatopsis sp. CB00013. The sequence goes on from NZ_LIWC01000002.1 coordinate 1,694,292, forward strand.
TCACGGGGTCGGGCCCCGACTTTGTTAATGGCCAAAACAAACTAGCACAGCGCATGAACCTACGGAACCATACGTACACGGCTGAACACGATGGAATGGATCACCGTGCCCGATCGGGCACTTTTCCTGCCCCTAAAGGAATAGCGGCCTGTTCACCGGCGCGTTACCGGTCGGCCGCCGCGGGGGCGTAGGTCGTCATCCGGCGGGCCACGTCGGTCCGTGAACGGGCGCCCAGTTTCCGCAGGACTTTCGCGACGTGCTGTTCGACCGTACGCGGCGAAAGGAACAATCCGTCCGCTATCTCCCGATTCGTGCGTCCGTCGGAAAGCATGCGCGCGACCTCGAGTTCGCGGGGCGAGAGCTCCTGGCCGTAGCCGCGCCGCCCCCGCTGCGAGGGCGCCCACGCGCCGTGTTCCCGGAGCAGGTGGCGGCAGCGGCCGGCGTCCCTGGTCGCGCCGAGCCGCTCGTAGGCCTCCGCGGCCGCCGCGAGCTCCTCGATCGCCTTGCGGTCGCCCGCGTCGAGACGACCCGCGGTCAGGCGGCCCGCAGTTAGACGGCACAGCGCCGCTCGCTCGCGGGCGCCGATCGCCTGATAGGGCATCGGCAGTGCTTCGTAACCGGCCGCGGCCTCGTCGAAAACCGTTGCCGCGGCGGGATGTTTGCCGCGCGCGTCGAGCAGGATCGCCCGGCCGGCGAGCAGCGCGACCCGGGAGACCGGCGAATCCTTGCCGTCCACACCGCGGGCGAATTCCTCGACCACGGCGTCCGCCTCCGACCAGCGCCCGGCCCGCGTGTAGGCCTCGGCGGCGGCGGGGACGAGCGCCGCCGCCCACACCCAGACACCCTTGCGCCGGGCCGCCGCGACGGCGTTGTCGGCCGCCGCGCACGCCCCGTCGACGTCGTCCGTCGCGAGGAGCACCCGGATCAGGACGCCCGCCGCCGAGAGGACGACCGGGATGGGCCCGTGCTCCGGCGCGTGCACGCTCGCCGCGGTCAGATGTCGTTGCGCGGCGGCGAATTCCCCGCGCACGGCGGCCAGCCCGCCGAGGACCAGCGAGCACTCCATGACGATCGGGCCCAAGTCGGGATAGCCGTCGCGGAGCTGCTCGGTGGCCTCCGCGAGCCCGGACCAGTCGCCGCGCACCCAGTCGAGCCGGACCCTGGTGCCCTGCGCGAGGCCGGCGGCGTAGAGCGCGCCCGCGTCGGTCGCGCGGCGGATCCCTTCCGTGACCAGCTTTTCCGCCCTGGCCAGATGCCCGGCCCAGGACTGCGCGTCGGCGAGGTTGCACCACATCCTGGCCAGCTGGACCCGTTCGGCCACCCCGCCGCCCTGGTCGGCCAGTTCGGTGAACTCGGTCCAGGCCGAGCCGTCGCCGATATGCGCCTGGGTGGAGATCCGGTCACCGAGCAGCGCGAGGCGCAGCTCCGGGTCTTCGATCCGGTCGAAGACCTCCCGGGCCCGGTCCATCCAGACCTCGTGCCAGGACAGCGGGGTCAGCCCGTCGATCGGCTGGGCGAGCAGGTTGATCCCGCGCGCGGCCAGCTCCGGCTCGTCGACCAGTTCGGTGATCGCCTTCTCCACCTCGACCCGGCCGCGGGCGAGCCGCCCGATCGTGCGGACCAGCAGCATCCCGAGGCTGAGCCGGATCGTCCCGCGCACGCTCGGGCGCAGGTCGGTGAGGTCTTCGAGGATCCGCTCCAGTGTCTCGATGACGTCCGGGCGGAACCCGCGCAGCGCGACCTGGCTGAGCTTCGTGGCCAGCCGCGCGACGTCGTCCTCGCCGAGTCCGGCCTCGGCCAGCACGGACTGGAGCAGGTCGATGGCGCGTGAGGTGTCGCCGTGGGCGATGGCCTCGTCGGCGGCGGCTTCGGCGTAGTGGCGCCATTGCCCGGTCCGGCCCGCCGCGCGCGAATGGTTCGCCAGCAGGGTCAGCGGCGGGGCGGGCTGCTCGGCGAGCACCTTGATGGCGCGCGAATGCAGCAAAGTCCGTTCCGGGCCGCTGATCGTGTCGTAGACGGCCTTGCGGGCCAAGGGATGCCGGAAGCCGTAGCGGTCGCCGCCGAGTTCGCCGAGCACTCCGCCGTCCAAAGTGGACAACAGGGCGGTGCGGAGGGCGTCGCCGTCGAGGCACGCGAGTTCACCGATCACGGCCGGTTCGGAGGGGACGGCGAGCACCGCCGCCGCGCGGGCGAGCCGGACGGCGGGTTCCGGCAGCGCGTCGAGCCGTTCGGTGATGGCCTCACGCAGGGAGATCGGGACTTCCAGGCTTTCCAGCAGCCGGTCGCCCAGCACCTCGCCGATCGGCAGCCGTCCCGCCGCGTCCCGCAGCGCCCGCAGGGTCTCCTCGACCACGAACGGGATCCCGGCGGTGCTTTCGTGGAGCTTCGCGGTGAACGGCGCGGAAACCCTCGGCAGGTCCAGCAGTTCCTCCGCGAGCTTCCCGACGGCGTCGAGATCGAGCGGGCCCAGCGTCACGCGGGCGGTCTGGACGTTCGGCGGGGTGCGGAACGGGATGCCGGCACCGTGCCCGGAGGGGGAACCGGTCCGGTAGGCCGCGACGACGGCCAGCTCGGCGGGCATCGCGGCGGCGAGGAAACGCAAGAGGTCACGGGTGCCTTCGTCGGCCCACTGGAGGTCGTCGATCAAGACGAGCGCGGGCCCGCAGGCGATCAGGAGTTCACGGACGGCGCGGAACTGACGGTGGCGTTCGGCGCACAGGTCGGCGAGCGGTTCCGGTTGGGGCGGAAGGCTTTCCGCCAGTTCTGGCAGCAAGGGTCTCAGTACCCCGGCCACCGGGCTGAGCGGCCCGAGCGGCCGGTCGCCCGCCGAGCGCAGCGCTTCGAGCACCGGCCCGAACGGGAACGGTTCGCGCATCGGCTGGCAGGCGCCCGAAAGCACCCGGGCGGACGCGAACTCGCGGCGTCCGGCCAGCTCTTCGAGCAGCCTGCTGCGGCCCATCCCGGGTTCGCCTTCGATCAGCACGGCGGCGGGACGGCGCAGCAGGATCTTCACGATCGCCGAGACCTCGACGTCGCGGCCCACTAATGCCGTCGATCCGGCGCGGACCGAAACCGAGGTCGGGCGAGGGGTGGCAAGCCACATCATGCGCTCCTCGGTGGGGAGTTCCCGCTGAGCCCGACACGATCTTGTGCGTTGTCCTGCGGAGCCTAAGCACTGCCTACCGGGTCGTAAACCACCCAACACGGACACCCCGGGCACCCCCTGAGGCCGTTCGAGGACGCAGAGTCACCGGTTGGCTGACGGATCATCGGTTGGAAAATCACCGGACACCCGAAACGTCGGCCACCAACCCGATTCGGCGATTCATCCCACGTTCAGGGGGTGGAAACGACTACGCAAGGTATTCGCTCGAAACCCTACTTACGGACGTGTCCGTCCGGGTGCCTGCTCTAGGTGGCCGCCCGTGGAGCAGGGGATTCGGTTCCCGAAGAATGGGTATACCTATCCCGCGCCGACCCGGATTGCGGCCTTCCCCGGAGTCCAGAACCCTCACCCGTCAGGGGAGGGCCATCGCATGGCGAACCGGAGCCGTGCGTGATGACGAGGGAGAAGCATGAAGATCACGAAGCTCCTCGGTGTGGCCGCCACGGCAGCACTGGCCACCGGCGCGCTCGTCACGGGTACCCCCGCGGCAGCGACCTCGAACACTCTGCTCAACGCCGAGATGGTCCCCGCCCTGCAACGGGACCTCGGCCTGACCGCCGACCAGGCACTCGCCCGGATCCAGAGCGAGACCGCCGCCGGCACGCTCGAACAGGCACTCGCCTCGGCGCTCGCCGGCAGCTTCGGCGGCGCGAGCTACAACGAGGCCACCGGCAAGCTCCGCGTCGGCGTGACGGACGCGGCGAAACTCGGCCAGGTCCTCGCCAGTGGCGCGGAGGCCGAACTGGTCCGCTTCTCGGCCGCCCAGCTCGATTCCACTGTGGACAGACTGAACGCGAGTGAGCGCGCGGCGGACGGCGCGATCACCGGCTGGGGTGTGGACACCAAGACCAACCGGGTGACGGTGAACGTCCTGCCGGGCAAGAGCGGCGTCGTCGACTCGTACCTGGAGAAGGCCAAGGTGGACAAGACCGCCGTCTCGGTGGTCGAGACCACTTCGGTGCCGACCCTCAAGTACGACGTCCGCGGCGGTGACGCCTACTACATCAACAGCTCTTCGCGCTGCTCGATCGGCTTCTCGGTCAACGGCGGCTTCCTCACCGCCGGGCATTGCGGCCCGGGCACGGTGACCGGCTCGAACCGGGTCGCGATGGGCTCGTTCGCCCGCGTCAGCTTCCCGACCAACGACTACGGGCACGTCCGGGTCAACAGCAACTGGACGCCGCGCGGCATCATCAACAACGGCACCCGGGTGAGCGGCTCGACCGTCGCCGCCACCGGCGCTTCGGTCTGCAAGTCGGGCTCGACCACCGGCTGGACCTGCGGCACCGTCGGCGCCAAGAACCAGACCGTCCGCTACGCCGAAGGCACTGTCTACGGCATGACCGCCACCAACGTCCGCTCCCAGGCGGGCGACTCCGGCGGCTCGTTCATCGCGGGCAATCAGGCGCAGGGCATGCTGTCCGGCGGCAACAGCTCGGTGACCTACTTCTTCCCGGTCCGGCCGGCGTTGTCCGCGACCGGGACCTCCCTGGTCCTGGGCTGACACAGGACGAAGGGCGGACCGAGTGCCTCCAGCGCACTCGGGCCGCCCTTCGTTTTCGTGCCGCGGGAAAGTTTTCAGACGTTGCTGATCTCCTCGATCAGCGCTTCGACGTCGAAGTGCTCGCTCTCGGACCCGAGCGGGACCAGGTCGTAAGTGGACTCGAGGAACGTCTCCACGTCCTCGCGTTCCAGCTCGAACGACGCATAACCGTCAGGTGACTCGATTTCGAGCGTCAGCATCGCCTCGTCCTCGGAGAGGTCGGGGCGGACACGGACGTCGCCGAGCCCGGCGGGATCGGTGAGGCCGGTGACGAGCAGCTCACGCGCGAAGGTCCACTCGACCCACCGGCCGCGCTCGGTCCGGAACGACACGGTGACCGCGAACGGTTCGCCGGCGTGGAAGGACAGGCGGGAGAGAACGGGCGTGCTGCTGTTGTTCAGCAGAACGAACTGGCTCTGGTGAATTGCGTCGGTGTGCACGGCCACTCCTCAGTGCTCTCGTGGTTCGCGCGGCGCGAACTTTTCGTCTCGGGGAGGAGATGGCCGGGCACGGGCCGGATGACGCGACTGTCGCCACGTTCACGCTATCGGCTGCATATGTCCATAGTGGTGTAACGCCGGGCACAGACCCCTTGCGTTCGGGCCGATACCCGTGGTGACGAGGTCAGGGAGTCCTTTTTGGACCCTCAGGGCTCCAGCGGCAGGGACAGCCCGGTCTTGACCCGGTCCATCGCCACCGACGTCGTGAAGTGCCGCACGTTCGGGTTGTCGAAGAACATCCGCCGCGTGAACGTCTCGAAATCCGCCATGTCCCGGCAGGTCACCACGAGCACGAAGTCGGCGTTGCCGGTGACGTAGTAGCACTGCTGGACGTTGTCGTCCGCGAGCACCTGACGGCGGAACCCGTCGAGCACCGCGAGGTTCTCCCGCTCCATCTCGACCATCACCACGAACGTCATCGACAGCCCGAGCGCTGCCGGCGACAGCACCGCGACCTCGCGTTCGATCACCCCGGCCTCGCGCAGCCGCTTGATCCGCCGCTGCACGGCCGCCGCCGACAGGCCCACCTTCGCGCCGATGTGCTCGGCGATCGTGCGGGCGTCGGACTGCAGGCAGGCGAGGATGGCGACGTCCAGGCGGTCGAGGTCGGGTGTGTGCACCAGGTCAGGCTAACCGGACGGCTCTCCCCGGCGCCTGTTCTTTGATCGCGCCCTCGCGCGGCGTCGGTCACGCCCGGGGCGAAGGTGAGAATTCTTTGAATTGTGACCCGGAACACAACTGACGGGTCTACTGAATGGTAGCGCTTACAAGTGAATGGCAGACCTCTCATTTCCCCCGCGAAAGGATTTCTTGGTGCCCTCATCTCAGGTGGCCGTTCTCGCCGGTCTCGGCTCTTGGCTGCCTCCGCGCGTGGTGGGCAACGAGGAGATCGCCCAGCGGCTGGACACCTCCGATGAGTGGATCCGCTCGCGGACCGGCATCGCCGAGCGCCGGGTCGTCGATCCCGGGACGTCCACTGTGGATCTCGCCGTCGAGGCGGGGCGACGAGCGCTGACCTCGGCGGGGGAGACCGAGGCGGACGCGGTCGTGCTGGCGACGTCGACCGCCGACCAGCTGTGCCCGGCCAGCGCGCCGCAGGTCGCGACGAAGCTCGGGCTGAACGGTGTCGCCGCCTTCGACGTCAACGCCGTGTGCAGCGGGTTCGTCTACGGGCTCGCCACCGGCGCCGGGCTGATCGCCGCCGGTGTCGCGCGGCGGGTGCTGGTGATCGGCGCCGACGTCTTCACCTCGCTCGTCGACCCCGAAGACCGCGGCACGGTGCCGATCTTCGGCGACGGCGCGGGCGCCGTCCTGCTGCGCGCGGGCGACCCGGACGAACTCGGCGCGCTCGGCCCGTTCGACCTGCACAGCGAAGGCGAACTGGCGGAACTGCTCTGGGTCGAGGCCGGTGGCGCGAAGAACCGCCGCTCGGACGACCCGCGTGACCACTATCTGGTGATGCAGGGCCAGACCGTCTTCCGGCACGCCTGCGCGCGCATGGCCGAATCGGCGCGCGCGGTGGTCGGCGCCGCGGGCTGGGCGGTCGGCGACATCGACCGGTTCATCGGGCACCAGGCGAACATCCGCATCCTGCAGACCTGCGCGAAGCAGCTCGGGCTCGCGGAGGACGTGATGTACTCGAACATCGAGAAGGTGGGCAACACGAGCGCGGCGTCCATCCCGATCGCGCTGGCCGACGCGGCCAAGGAAGGCGCGCTCCAGCCGGGGCACCGCGTCGTGATGGGGGCGTTCGGGGCCGGGCTGACCTGGGGTTCGACGTTGCTGCGCTGGCCGGACGTCATTCCGGGCTGAGCGCCGCCCAGGCGTGCGTCGGTTCCTGACGCCCGCGAAGCTCCAGTTCCGCGTACGGCTCCCAGTGCGAGCGCTCGCTCTCCAAGGCCGCTTTGAGCACCGCTTCGCTCGCCAGGATCCGGCCGTCGGCGGCTTTCGCGTACTCGGTCAGGCGCGCGGCCTCGTTCACCGCATCGCCGATGACGGTGTACTCGAACCGGCTGCTGGTGCCCAGCTGACCGGCGAAGACCCGGCCGCTCGCGACGCCGATGCCGAGGTCGAGCTCGCCGGTCTCCTGGACCGCGTCCCGGATCGCCCGCGCGGCCGAAAGCGCGGCCGTCGGCGCGTCCGCGAGGCGGGTCGGGGCGCCGAAGACGCAGAGCGCGGCGTCACCCTGGAACTTGTTGACCAGCCCGCCCCGCGCCCCGACCGCGTGCACCACGCTGGTGAAGAACCGGTTGAGCATCTTCACCAGGTCTTCGGGCGGGGTGCGGCTCGCCAGGGCCGTCGAATCGACGACGTCCACGAACAGCGCCGTCACCTCGCGCACGTCACCCGAAAGGGAGGCGCCGTACTCGAGCGCGTGCCGCGCGACCTCGTCCCCGACGTGCCTGCCGAAGAGGTCCCGCATCCGTTCCTGCTCGCGCAGCCCGGCGGCGAGGTCGTTGACCGACGTCTGCAGCAGGCCGATCTCGCTGGAGTCGTCGACCTCGACCACGACCTCCTTGTTGCCGCGGGCGATCTCGTCGAGCGCTATCCGCAGGCGGTGCAGCGGAGTCGCGACGGCCTTCGCCAGCAGGCCCGTCCCGATCGCGCCGACGCCCAGCCCGATCACCGAAAGCATGATCAGGCTCGCGACGTGGTCGCCCTGGCCGAGATCCGGCGGCGTGGCCACCAGCAGCACGCCGAGGAACGGGACCCCGCTCGCCAGCGACCAGGTGACGACCACCCTGGTCAGCACGGTGACCTTGAGCGTCCCCTTCGGCGGCGTCACCTTGAGCGCGATCGTCATCACCGGCCGGGCGACCCATTCCGCGGCGAGATAGGTGAGGCCGACCGTCGTCAGCCCGCCGAGCCCGATGACCAGCGCCATGCCGAGCGCGTCCATCCAGGACCCGAGCACCCGCGCGAGTGAACCGAGCACGATCGTGCCGATCAGCCAGAGCGTGCCGCTCACGATCCCCATGTCGACCGGGAGCCGGAGCGCCCGCTCGGCCTCGGCCTTCGTCGGCGGGCGGCCGAAGACGAACCAGACCGCCGTGCGCCGCTGCAGCCAGGCCGTCCACACGGTGCCGACGATCAGCGACAGCGCCACGATCCCGGCTGCGGTGACGCCAAGGATCCAGCCGCGATCGCCGACCTCGCTCGGAAGGCCCTGCAGGAGCAGCAGCAACGCCACGACACCGGCGCCGCACACACTGGATCCGACGCCGAGCGCGGCGAAGCCGAGACTGGTCCTGAGCACCAGCCGGAACCGGCTCGACATCGTCTTCGCGCGCACCCGGTGATCGTATGACCTCCGGCGGAAAACGGTTCGCCGGTTCCCGGGCGCGGTGGTTACCGTGCGGGCATGGAACCGTTGGGCCAGGACGAGATCAGAGCGTCCTTCGTGAACTGCACCCGAGGCGAGGCCAAGGGGGTCACGCTGCCCGCCCGGCCCGAAGAGATCCCTTGGGAGAAAAGGGAATTCCTCGGCTGGCGCGATCCGAAGGCCGCCGCGCGGGCGTATCTCGTGCTGCCGTACCGCGGGGAGACCGTCGGGCTTTCCCTGCGCGCCGCGCCCCGGCCGAAGGGCCGTGTGCTGCTGAGCAACATGTGCGGCCTGTGCACGACGACACATCCGCTGTCCGACATCGCGCTGTTCTCCGGCCGCCGCGCCGGGAAGCTCGGGCGCGAGGGCAACACGCTCGGCATCTACGCGTGCGCGAATCTGGCGTGCAGCCAGTACATCCGCGGCGAGTTGAAGTCGGACGTGCCGCAGCCGGCGGAAACGCTGTCGCTCGAAGAACGCGTCGTCCGGCTGGAGGACAAGCTGCACCGGTTCGTGGAGCGGGTACTCGAGTCACGCTGAGGGGCCTGCGGTAGAACGCATTCAGAGGACTAAATGCGTTCTACCGCGCCTCAGAACCGCATCCGCAGGATCCGCCCCATCTTCTTGAACGCCGGGAACAGCCCCGCGAACCACAGCTGCGCCCGCATCGACCCGGAAAGCCGATCCTTCACCTCAGGCGTCGCGTAATCCGTCGAGTCGAGTTTCGACACCAGCGTCAGCCCGAGCCGCTCCAATTCGGAGATCTCGTCGATGCCCCAGTACAGCGTCGCGTTGGCTTTGCGGACAACGGGATTCAGCTTCTGCAGTTTGATCCCCAGCCTGCTGAAGATGTCGAAGACCATTTCGCCGCCCTGCGGGAAATGCGCGATCAGCCGCCGCAGCAATTCCTCGCCTTCGGACTGCCGCAGGTACATCGTCAGCCCCTCCGCGATCACCAGACCGGGTTTGTCCGACGGGATCTCGTCGATCCAGCCGAAGTCCGTCACCGACGAGCCGATGGTCCGGTAGCCGTCCCGTTCGGGATAGATCCGGGCGCGCAGGTCGACGACCTCGGGGTAGTCGACGTCGAACCACCGCACCGTGGGCGGCGGGTCGACGCGGTACACGCGGCTGTCCATCCCGCAGCCGAGCTGGACGACGGTCGCGTCCGGGTGCTCCTGGAGGAACGACGCGGCCCAGTCGTCCATCGGCTTGGCGCGCAGCGCGACGGTCAGCCCCATGTCGGCGTTCACGCCCAGCGAGGCGAAGTCGTAGTCGATCTGCTTGACGGCCTCGTCGGCGGCCTTGTCGCCGAGGATCGGCCGCTCGCCGCGGGCGTCGAGCGCCCGGCCGTACAACGTGGCGAGCATCGTCGCCTTCTCTTCGGTGAACCGGACCTTCTCCACCGCACACCCCCGTCAGAAGTTTCACAAACTTCTGAAAACAATACTCGCGCGAGGGCGGTCGCGCCATCAAGGAAGCGTTAATCCCCGGTCGTGTAGTCGTGGACGTAGGTCTTCGCGTCGAGCAGATGCCGCAAGGTGATCTCCCGCGCGGCCGCCGCGTCCGACCGGCGGATCGCTTCGAGGATCGCGCGATGTTCGTCGACGGCCTTGCGGATCTGCCCCGGAAGCCGCAGCGCCGCCCGCCGCTCCTCGCCGACCAGCGAGAGCACCGAACGCAGCAGATCGGTGACGTCGTCGTTGCCGGCGTTGCCCGCGATCACCCGGTGGAATTCGGCGTCGGCCGCGATCACGCGCAGCATGTCGCCGTCGGCGGCGGCCTCGTCCATCTCGTCGACGGTGCTTTCCAGCCGGGCGAGCACCCGCGGCGTGTGCTCGAGCGCGAGCCGCTCGGCCAGCGTCGGCTCGACGGTGGTCCGCAGGTCGAAGAGCTTCTCGACCAGTTGCTCGTGTTCGGAGAACCACCCGCGCAGCGGCTGTTCGCCGAGGTTCTCGCGGACGTAGGTGCCCGAACCCGGCCGCACCTGCACGTAACCGATGGAGTCCAGCACCCGCAACGCCTGCCGCAGCGAACCGCGGCTGATCCCGAGCTGCTCGCAGAGCGCCCGTTCGGCGGGCAGTCTCGACCCGGCGGGGAGCCTGCCCGAGTCGATCATCGTGCGCAGATGATCGACGGTCGCACTCCACACCTGTTCGCGCTCGTCGTCGGCCACGGCCCCATCCTCGCAGGCCCGGCGGGACGTCCGGAATTGTCGGTGCGGGATGTCATCCTGTGCCGATGACTGGGGTGGCAGGGCTGATCAAGGCATGGGTGCACGGCTGGGCGCTCTCCCGCGGCGTCGGGGTCCCCGTCGCCGAGCCGGACGGTTACCGGCTCGACGTCGGGCGTCCGGGGCATCGCGTGCGGTACGTGCTGGCGGACACCGGATCGGTCGCGAGCCGGGCGCGTTCGCTGACCGAGCCCGGAACATGGTTGAAGGTGAGCGGTTCCCGTGAGGAAGTGGCGAAGACGGTGCCGCCGGAGTGGCAGGTGGGCCCGCCGGAATACCTGATGAGCGCGCCGATCGCGCTCCGTCCCGTCATGGCCGCGCCCGAGCCGTACCGGGCGGAGCTGGTCGGCGACGGCGTCGTCACCGACGTCGTGGTGCGCGCCCCCGACGGTTCGCGCGCGGCCACCGGCCGGGTCGCCATCGCCGGTGGCACGGCGGTGATCGATCAGGTCGTGACGGAGCCCGAGCACCAGCGGCGAGGGCTGGGCCGGTTCGTGATGCGCAGGCTCGACGAGGTGGCGGTCGCCGCCGGGGCGGAGCGGGCGGTCCTGGTCGCGACGGAGGAGGGGCGCGCGTTGTACCTGACACTCGGCTGGACGGTCGCCACGGAGATCACCGCGGCCCATCTGCCGGAGGAGAACTGACATGGCGGCGGTGTTCAAGGACATCTGTCTCGACGCGAGCGATCATCAGGCCCTCGCGGACTGGTGGTGCGCCGCGATGGACTACGTCCGCCGCCACCGGGACGAGCGGCCGGTGGAGTGGCCGGTCGCGATCGAGGATCCGGCCGGTCGTGGCCCGCTGATCTGGGTCAACCCGGTGCCCGAGGCGAAGACCGTGAAGAACCGCATGCACATCGACGTCTTCGGCTCGACGGCCGAGCTGGTCGCCGCCGGCGCGCGGCTCGTCCGGGCCAGGGACGGCGAGATCGACTGGGACATCCTCGAGGATCCGGAAGGCAACGAGTTCTGCGTGTTCTCCGCGCCGAACGGGACATAACGGGCTCGTTGAATGTTCGACTAGACACATCCGGAGCGCGAAAGGAGGTAACGGTGCTTAGGGTGCGGACGTGAGTGCTTTATGACGTGGTGGCACGCGGTCGTGATCTTCATCGCGGGGCTCTGGGCGGGCACCATCAACACGGTCGTCGGTTCGGGCACGCTCGTGACGTTCCCGGTCCTGGTCGCGCTCGGCTACTCGCCGCTGACGGCGACGACGTCCAACGCGATCGGCCTCGCCCCCGGCACGGTCAGCGGGGCGATCGGCTACCGGCAGGAGCTCAAGGGCTACTGGCCCGAGGTCGTCAAACTCGCGGTGGCGTCGTTCTTCGGCGCGATCTGCGGGACGATCCTGTTGCTCTCGTTGCCGAAGGACGCCTTCGAGACCGTCGTACCCGCGCTGGTCGGGCTCGCGGTGGTGCTCGTGATCGTCCAGCCGCGCGTGGCCGCCTGGGTCGCGAAGCGCCGCGAGGAGAACGGGAAGGTCCACAAGATCGGGCCGCTCCTGTTGTTCCTGATCTTCCTGATCGGTATCTACGGCGGATACTTCACGGCCGCGCAGGGCGTGATGATGGTGGCCGTCATGGGGATGCTGATGTCGGAGTCGCTGCAGCGCCTCAACGGCGTCAAGAACGCCCTGTCCGCCGTCGTGAACATCGTCGCGGGCACGATCTACGCCTTCATCGCGCCGGTCAGCTGGCCCGTGGTCGCGCTGCTCGCGGTCGGGTCGACGATCGGCGGACAGCTCGGCGCGAAGATCGGCCGCAAGCTCTCGCCGAAGGTGCTGCGCGGCGTGATCGTCGTGGTCGGCGTCGCCGCGATGGTGCAGCTACTCCTGAAGTAAGAACGGCCCGCACCCCGACCGACACCCCCCCCGGCGAACGCCATGAAAGGTCCTTTCCTTGCAAATTTTGCAAGGAAAGGACCTTTCATGGCACGCGAGAAGAGAACGGCCCGCACTCCGTCCACGAAGTGCGGGCCGCGGCGAAACCCCTTGTCAGCGCGGGAAGTCCCCGGCCGCTTCGAGGAAGAGGTCGTTCTCCTCCGGCGTCCCGATGGTCACTCGCGCGCCTTCGCCCGCGAAGGGGCGCACGATCAGCTTCCGCTCCAGGGCGTGCTCCGCGAACTCGGTCGTCCGCTCGCCCAGCGGCAGCCAGACGAAGTTCGCCTGCGTCTCCGGCACCTCGTAACCCTTGGCCACCAACGCATCCCGGACCCGGGTGCGTTCCGAGACGATCTCCTTGCAGCGTTCCAGCAGTTCGTCGGCCGCGTCGAGCGAGGCGATGGCCGCCGCCTGGGCGATCATGTTCACCGAGAACGCGACGTAGACCTGCTTCAGCGCGACGGTGATCGCTTCCGGGGCCACCGCGTAGCCCACGCGAAGGCCGGCGAGGCCATACGCCTTCGAGAACGTCCGAAGCACCGCGACGTTGTCCCTGCCGCGCGCGAGTTCGACGCCGTCCGGCACCTCGGCGTCGGTCACGAACTCCTTGTACGCCTCGTCGAGCACGACGAGGACGCCCGAGGGGACGGCGTCGAGGAAGCGCTCGAGTTCCGCGCGCCGCAGGACCGTTCCGGTCGGGTTGTTGGGGTTGCACACGAAGACCAGCCGCGTCTTCGGCGTGATCGCGGCGAGCATCGCGTCGAGGTCCAGCCCGTGCCCGGCCGTGAGTGGCACCTTCACGCTCACGGCGTTCGCCACCTGCGTGACGATCGGGTACGCCTCGAACGAGCGCCACGGGAAGACGACCTCGTCGCCCGGGCCGCACAGAGCCTGGATCATCTGCTGGCAAAGGGAAACCGAACCGCAGCCGATGGCGATCCGGTCGACGGACTCGTTCAGCTCGCGGGCCAGCCGCTCGACGAGCGCGGAAGCCGTGATGTCCGGGTACCGGTTGATGCCCTGCGCCGTCTCGGCTATGGCCTGCGCCACACTCGGCAGCGGGCCACCGGGGACCTCGTTGCTCGCCAGCTTGATCGCGCCCTGGATTGTCCGGCCAGGGACGTACTTCGGCAACGATTCGAGATCCGCACGCGGCGAAACAGGTGACATCTTCGGCGCTCCTACGTCTGGGGGACGGCTCCGACACCGTATCCTCCCGCGCGAGCGCAAGCTCCGAATATTTACCTAAGAGTGGTCTGATGGAGGAATGACCCTGACGACCACCGTGGAACATCAGCACGCCGACGGCCACACGCTGCGCCTGACCTTCGCCGAACCGGATGGTGTCGTCCGCGGCGGACTCGTGGTGCTGCACGAGGAGGCCGAAGAGGTCGAAGAGGGTTTGGGCCTGCTCCTGGCCGGTCTCGCCGGCGAAGGCTGGCTCACCGTCACACCGCATCTCGACCGGGACAACCTCACGCAGCAGGACCTGCTCGAAGCCACCGACGCGACGCTCTCCTGGCTTGCGGAGCGCGGTGTCCAAGCGGATCTCGTCGGTGTCGTCGGTTTCGACCTCGGGGGCACGGCCGCGCTGGTCGTGGCGTCCAACCGCAGGCTGGGCGCGGCGGTCAGCGTCGGCGGGCAGGGGGTCACCGGGCTGCCGGTCCTCGTCGAAATCGCAGGACGGCTCACCAGCCCGTGGCTCGGCATGTACGGCGACGCCGGCGACGAGGCCGGAGGCGCCGAGGTCGAGCAGCTGCGTGACGCGGCGGCGACGGCGAACGTCGCGACGAACGTCGTCCACTACCCGGGCGCCAATCACCGCTTCGACGCCGACCCGGACGCGGCCGCGGAGGCCTGGCAGCGCACGTTGAATTGGTTCGACGCCCACCTGCGCTGACGCCGTTCGCGCTAGCATTCCCCTCAAGATGTGACAGGGGAGGGTCGAATGGCACAGTCACCCAAGGTGCCCGTGACGCCACAAGCCGCGTTCGGAGCTTCGGCTCCGGCGCTGGCTCCGGTGGCGGGTCAGATCCGGGACTCCAAGACCGATGCCAAGAAGGGGGCCGTCAAGGTCTCCGAGGACGCCGCCAAGAAGCTCGTCGACGCCCTGCTCAAGGCGCGCCAGGAGCTCAACGCGCTGATCAAGGACTCGACGGAGTTCAACGCGCCGCTGAAACTGGGCGACAACGTCGTCGGGCACACCATGAGCGATCGCTTCCAGGGCGCCGCGAACAAGGGGACCGAAGCGGCCGTGCCCGTGCTCAAGGATTTCGCGAAGGTCCTCAAGGATTTCCAGCTCACCGTGATGGCGGCGCGGAAGATGTACGTCGCCGCGGACGAGGAGGGCCAGGAGCAGCTCGAACGGGTCGCCCGCCGGTTCGACATGGAGGACATCGTCGGCCACGAGCGGAAGGACGAGCACTGATGCGCATCCTGCCCATGCCGTGGCCGCCGCGGGAGCCCGAACCACAACCGGGCCCCGAAAGCCTCATCGCCGACATCGACTGGATGAGTTATTCGCATCGAGAGCTCTACGCGATGGTCCACAACGAGCTGGATCTCGCGAGCGCGGAAGCCGTCGCCGCGCAGTGGACGAAGATCAGCGCCTTCCTCGACCGGGTCGGTTCCGAGCTCAGGGCGGCCCTCGCGGCCACCGCCGACGGCTGGACGGGCGAGGGCGCGGACAGGGCCCGCGACGCCGCGGTCAAGCTCGTCGACTGGGCGGGCGAGACGGGCTGGCGGGCGGAGAACGTCGCGAACTGCGTGCGCCGCCAGGCGGACATCGCCGAAACCGCGCGCCGCACGATGCCCGAGCCGCCGGGACACGCGCCGCGACCCAAGCTGCCGGAGCCGCCGAAGCGGCGTCCGATCCCGGTCTCCGATTCGACGCAGGCCATGTCGGCCTCGGCGCCGTCGGGATCCGAGTTCGCCGAAGCCGGGCGGATCGTCGCCGAACCCACCGACGAGAGCTCGCAGGATCTGCACCGTCAGGCCGCCGACGTGATGAAGCGGATGCAGTTCAGCTCCGGCGAGGTCTACGAGAACGTTCCGAGCTTCACGTCGTACGGCAAACAGCCGAAGATCCTTGAGACGCCCGAAGAACCGAAGCCGAAACCCGAAGAACCGAAGCCGGAGCCGGTCCCGCCGCCGGACGACTCGACACACAGCAGCGGCGTCGACGACGCGGCCCCGATCCAGGTGCGGGAGCCGGTCGAGGCGCCGCGCGCGCCGGGCGCGGGCAGCGGCGCCTACGTGCCACCGCCGCCCGGCACCGTCGGAGGAACCCAGGAACAGCTCGGGCAAGGCGGCCGGTCCGGCGCCGGTGCCGGTGGTTTCGGGCCGTCGGGGCAGCCCGGCCAGCCGGCCGGGACCCGCGCCGCGGCCGCGGGCATGGGCGGCTTCGGCGGCATGCCGATGGGGATGGCGCCTTCGCAAGGGCGGCAGGGCGAAGAAGCGCACAAGGCGCCGGACTACCTCGTCGAGGATTCCGACGTATGGGGCCTCAGCGGGCACGTCACACCGCCGGTCATCGGCGAGGACCCGAGGAGCGGTCGTTGATGGACTGGATCCGGCTGCACGTCGGCGAGCTGTTCCTGCTCTGGTCGGCGCACGGACGCGACGAACTGCCCGCCGTGCTGGAGGTCCCGCACGTCGGGCGGACACCGGAGTTCCGCGCGGAGCTGGTGGCCACGGCGAGCGCGACGCTGTCGGAACGCGGCCTCGGCACGGTGGACGCCCCAGCGCCCGAACTGGTCCGGCTGCTGCACACCGTCGCGAACAGCGAACTCACGCTCGACCTGCGGCTCGACGGGGATCCGGCGTACCGGGCGGTCGGCTGCGTAGCCGATCGCGGCGCGGTCGCGATCGGCGTTTCGGGCACCGGCGTCGAGTTGGCGGCCCTGCGGGAACCGCTCGTCGCCGCGACGCTGCTGCAGGCCTTGCCGCCGTGCGAGCAGGGGCGGGGCCTGTCGGTCAACCTGCGCGTCGACGACTACACGGCCGCGTGCGAGGCGGGGGAACGCGGCGGGCAGCCGGCGTTCTCCGACGTCCTGCGCGACGCCGGGCTGCGGGAACCCGAGATCATCGTCATGGTGCGGATCGCGACGCAGCGGATCGGCAGCGGGCGGCTCGGCGCGGTCAGGAAGTCTTGGGAGGGCCGCTGGGTGCGCGGAGAGGGTACGTTGACCTGGGTCGACACCCCCGACGGCCGCTACGGGCTCCGGCGCGACCGAGGGTGGCTGACCGTCACCCCGCTCGACGCGTCACGGCTGAAGTCGATGGCGTACGAGCTGTTCACGGGGGCTCGCCAAGCAGGTTAACGAGGGTTAACATCGCGGGGTGACTCACACCGCCGACGCCCCGGAAGTGCTCTGGCGCCCCGAGCCGAGCCGCCTGCCCGACACCAAGATCGACGCGTTCCGCCAGTGGCTGCGCACCGAACGCGGCGTGGAGGTCGACGACTACAACGCGTTGTGGGAGTTCTCCGCGCGGCGGGGGCCGGAGTTCTGGTCCGCCGTCGCCGAGTTCCTCGGCGTGCGCTGGCACGAGCAGCCCGGTGAGGTGCTCACCGGGGAAATGCCGAACGCCCAGTGGTTCGTGGGCGGCACGCTGAACTACGCCGAGCACTCGCTCATGCCCGGCGTCGCGGGCGCCGCGAAGGCCGACGACGAGATCGCCGTGATCTTCCACCGCGAGGACGGCCTCTCGTCGCAGCTGACATACGGCGCGTTGCGCTCCGCCGTCGCCGCCGCGCGGCAGGGGCTGCGCGAGCTCGGAGTGTCCAAAGGGGACAGGGTCGTCGCGCTGGCGCCGAACTGCCCGCAGACGCTGATCGCCTTCCTCGCCACCGCGAGCCTCGGTGCCATCTGGTCGTCGTGCTCGCCGGACTTCGGTGTCCGCGCGATCACCGACCGGTTCGCGCAGATCGAGCCGAAGGTGCTCATCGCGGTCAACGGATATGTCTACAATGGACGGTGGTTCGACAGTCGGTCGACGGTGAACTCGTTGCGCGACGAGATCCCCACGCTCGAAGCGACCGTGCTCGTCGACTACGCCGGCGGCCGCCTCGACGGCACCCTCGACTGGGACGAACTGCTCGCCGACAACGAAGGCGCGGAGCTGGCCTTCGAGCCCGTCGACTTCGCGCACCCGCTGTGGGTCCTGTACTCCTCGGGGACCACCGGCCTGCCGAAGGGCATCGTCCACGGGCACGGCGGGATCACCCTCGAACACCTCAAAGCCCTTGCCCTGCAAAGCGATCTCGGCCCGGGCGATCGGTTCTTCTGGTTCACCACCACCGGCTGGATGATGTGGAACTTCCTCATCTCCGGCCTGCTGACCGGCACCACGATCGTGCTCTTCGACGGCAGCCCCGGCAGCCCGGACCTCAACGTGCTGTGGCATCTGGCCGAGCAGCACCGCGTGACGTACTTCGGCACGTCGGCGCCGTACATCCAGAGCTGCCTGAAGGCCGGGATCAAACCGGCCGAGCGGTTCGACCTGACGGCGTTGCGCGCCTTGGGATCCACCGGCGCGCCGCTGAGCGTCGAGGGTTTCCGGTGGATCGTCGACGAGGTGGGCAAACGCGTCCAGATCTGCTCGGTGTCCGGCGGCACGGATCTGTGCGCGGCGTTCGTCGCGTCGGCCCCGGACGTCCCGGTCTGGCTGGGCGAACTCTCGGTCCGCGCGCTCGGCGCCGCCGTCGCCGCCTTCGACGAGGACGGCAAGCCGGTGGTGGAGACGGTCGGCGAACTGGTGATCACCGAGCCGATGCCGTCGATGCCGGTGTTCTTCTGGAACGACCCGGACGGCTCGCGGCTGCGCGAGGCGTATTTCGAGATGTACCCGGGGATCTGGCGGCACGGCGACTGGATCCGGATCACCGGCCGCGGCTCCGCCGTCATCTACGGGCGCAGCGATTCGACGCTCAATCGCGGCGGCGTCCGGATGGGCACGGCCGAGTTCTACCGCGTCGTCGAATCGTTCGACCAGGTCGCGGACTCGCTCGTGATCGACACTTCGGCGGCGGGCAACGAGGACGGGCAGCTGCTGTGCTTCCTCGTGCTGACCGAAGGCGCGTCGCTCGACGAGGTCGAACCCGCGCTGCGCAAGGAACTGCGCGGAGCCCTCTCGCCGCGGCATGTGCCCGACCGGTTCGTCCAGGTGAGCGAGGTGCCCCGCACGCTCAACGGCAAGAAGTGCGAGGTCCCGGTCAAGAAGATCCTTTCGGGGGTCTCACCTGACCGCGCCGTCAGCCGGGATGCCCTGCTGAACCCCGACGCCCTTGTACCGTTCGTAGAGCTGGCAGGGAGCTGACAGGGGCGGAACTTGGCGGGTGCTTGGCGGGTGGCGGGCGCCACCTCGGTGGCGGTGATCACCTGGGTGACGCGGCTGGCCGGGCTGCTGGCACTGGTCTCGGTGCTGGTCCCGGCCGGGCGGCGCACCCTGCGCGGGCACGTCGCCACCTGGCTGGAACTGCCGCACGAGGCCACGGTCGGCGCGGCGACGGTCGCGCTGGTGACCGGCGTGCTGCTGATGCTGCTCGCCACCGGCCTCAAACTACGGAAGCGCCGGGCCTGGCAATTGGCGGTCGCCGCGGCCGCGCTGCTCACGGTGTCGCACCTCGGACTTCGGCACACCCTCGGCGCGGGTCTCGTGTCGCTCGCGCTGCTGATCGCCCTGATCGGGACGCGGCGGTACTTCATCGCGCTCCCCGATCCGGTGACCGGCCGGTGGCGCGCGATCCGGGTCTTCCTGCAACTGACGGTGGCCGGGGTCGCGATCAACTTCGCGCTGCTGTCGGCCGCGCCTGTCGACGCGGGTGTCGGCGACCGCCTGGCGCAGTCGACGCTGGCCCTGGTCGGCGTGAGCGGCCCGGTGACGTTCCCCGCGCTGTGGCTGGAAGACCTGTCGGCCGCGGTCGGCCTGCTGTTCGGGATCGGCGCGGTGCTGCTGGCGGCGTACTTCCTGCTCCGCTCGGCCGAACCCGCGCCGGAGCTGACCGACGAGGAGGTCGAGCGGCTCAGGGGTCTGCTGGGGGAGCGGGACTCGCTCGGGTACTTCGCGCTACGCCGGGACAAGTTCGTGGTCTTCTCGAAGTCGGGGAAGGCCGCGGTGACCTATCGGGTGATCGCCGGGGTCGCACTGTGCTCGGCGGACCCGCTCGGTGACCCGGAAGCGTGGCCCGGCGCGATCGAGGAGTACCTGGACGTCTGCCGGCGGTACGCGTGGACCCCGGCGACCATGGGCTGCTCGGAATTGGGCGCGACCGTCTGGGCCCGCTTCGGCCTCGAAGTGCTGGAGATCGGCGACGAGGCCGTCGTCGACACCGACACCTTCACGCTCGAAGGGCGCGTCATGCGCGGAGTCCGCCAAGCCGTCTCACGCACGAAGCGCGCCGGCTACACCGCGCGCATCCGAAAGGCCGAAGACCTACCGGCCGCGGAACTCGACGAACTCCGCGCCCTCGCCGCCACCTGGCGCGGCACGGATACGGAACGCGGCTTCTCGATGGCGCTCGGCCGCATGGGCGACCCGGGCTCGGTCCTCGTGACCGCCGAACACGACGGCCAGGTGCGCGGCGTCCTCCAGTTCGTCCCCTGGGGTGAGAAAGGCCTGTCGCTGGACGTCATGCGCCGCGACCGGACCGCCGACAACGGCGTCAACGAACTGATGATCTCCGAGCTGCTTCTGACGACGCCCGCCCAGCACGTCTCCTTGAACTTCGCCGCCTTCCGCGCGGTACTGGAACAAGGCCAACGCATCGGCGCCGGCCCCGTCGCGCGCCTGTCCGCCCGGACACTGCGATTCTTCTCACGCTGGATCCAGATCGAGACCCTCTACCGCTTCAACGCGAAGTTCCAGCCGCGCTGGGTCCCGCGCTACCTCGCCTACCCCGCGGCCCGCGACCTCCCTCGCGTCGGCGTCGCCGTCTTCGAAGCCGAAGGACTCGGCGGACGCCCATCAGGCCTGCTCAGAGCCCTGCAACGCGTCTAAGGGGGGTGCCTTCCGAGGGGGCCCAGGGGGTGTGTAACCTATTTGAGCAGTGGTCGTTGGGCCTGGGAGGCTTCGCCTAGTCTGGTCTATGGCGCCGCACTGCTAATGCGGTTGGGGGTAACCCCCCCTCCCGGGTTCAAATCCCGGAGCCTCCGCTGGTGCCTGTTCCGGCAGGTGCTAGATTGATAACTGAACAAGCGCCCGTAGCTCAGCTGGATAGAGCATCTGACTACGGATCAGAAGGTCAGGGGTTCGAATCCCTTCGGGCGCACGTCTGGTTGAGACAGCACTAAGGCCCTCCCGTTCGCGGGAGGGCCTTTTTGTCTGTCCGTTGTGGAGACGCCAGTGCGAAACGCTCCGGACATATGCCTGCTTCCGGTCCAGGCAGTGTCCTCGCATGACCAGCCTTTGAGAGCTTGTAGCTTCGGGTGCCGACGGCGCAACCAGTCGGCTGGTAAGTAACGGCGAGACTCTAGAGAGAGCTGGTAACAGAGGGTGCTGGCGCGATCTCGCGTATGTGCTTGCCTGGCGCTGGCAGGACCCGCGAACTTCCCGGAGTAACTTAGCCACGACCGCGGGCTCGGAATGACCGGCGCGAGTACTGTCAGTACTCCGGCTTGTCCAAAGTCGTGAAACGACCTCAGTTAGATTAAGCGTAACGTGAAGGTCAAACTAGTGCAGTAGGTTACAGGCCTGGGTCCCTGCTACAAGTGGACTTTGAATGTCGCCCATTAGTGACTTGCAAAGACTTGGAATCCCTGGCACTAGGGCAGTTTTTGGAACTTCCAGTCGACACGACTCCCATCTACCAAAATTATTGCCATCGACGGGTGTTTGAGTCGATATCCAGCCTTTTGGGACTGTGGCTATGGCTGCGATCTCTAAGGTGGCCGTCAATCGCAACGCTACGAGCTGCCAGTGAGTGTCTCGCAGCATTGTCTCGTACTCGTTTCGAGACAGGTATAAGGCTAGCCGCCCGCGGCGGGTCGTTGTCTTTACCTCAATGTGAGCTGTGCATCTATCTCCTGTCACTGACACGTCGTACCCGAATCCGTCGGAGATTAATGACGTGTGTTCCACATGTGCATCTACGGCATCAGTGAGTAGTTGGACCAGTGCAAGCTCTCCCGCGGCGCCGATTCGTTCTCGTTCTGCGGTGTCCACCTTTCCCCAGATTGATTTGATCTGAGCGTATGCTTCGGCTTCGTCAATTCCAAGTGTATCTGCGGCACGCCTGGCATCCTCGGGCAGTTCTGCAGGGCTGCACACAAGAATGTCTGCATCGCGAAACCATGGGGTATTTCCAGTCGCGGTGGCAGCAGCAAATACACGTTGAGCTGCCGGGATGCGGCTATTAATATCCTCTAAGAGGCCAACAACACGGAGCCAAACGTATGCGGCTTCATATTGTGTTGGTGTTGTGTCGCTGTAGTCCTTGTGGGTAGTGAAGAGAGCGCGACAACGGCTTACGCCGGAAACTGGTAGTCGTTCTAGCCAGCGCGTTGCGGCTCGTAATACAGGGTCAGGTGGAATAGGCATTGAGATGCCCGATCAGAGCCTGGAGGTCATGTTGGTCCAGCATGCCGCCTATCTCAGGTTCTTCATCGAGATCGGCTAGCTCTCGAACTGCGGGGTCGTCGAGCACGCTGCCCATGAACTGCAACTTATCGCCTAATCGCTGGTCAACAACCTCGTCGATAGTGCCCTCGGCGGCTAAAACGGTGATCCTTGTTTGCGTTCCGGGGGCAAGGCCGAGACGGTGGATGCGGTCCAAACTTTGCAAGAATTTTCCAGCAGCAAAGTCTCGGTCGACATAAACGGCGTCGTGGCAATGATGATGGAGACTGATGCCTTCGCCGAGGGTTGCGGGGTTCGATAGAAGAACCATGCAGTCAGCGTCGTTGCGAAAACGACTGATCTGTGCCTCCCGGTCTTCTGTGCCGCCATGGACCATGGCAGGCTGAAACTGGTGAAGCAGTCGTTGCATGGTGTTTAGGCTGCGAATAAAAGTTGACCAAATAAGAGTCTTGCGACCTTGTGCTGCGTTTTTCGCAACTATGGCTAGAACTTCGCGATACTTCGGGGACATTTCATAGCTAGGTAGATCCTGCATCAGGTCGAACAGGCGTGTTCGTTCTGGCGCGACCAAGGGAGGAACCCGGTACGGGAGCGGTTCGTATCGAGTCGTGCCGACAGAGAGTAAGGCGGGACTCGTCGCGGCCATCAACATGTACACGACAACACGGCCAAGGGCGTAAAAGTCGTCTTCTGAGCCTGTGGCACGGAGAGAAAATCGCCCGGCGAGCGCGTCATAGATTTCGCGATGTAGCGGCGGCATTGGCAACGGGCGTAGAGTCACAGTTGGCGGGGTTAGGCCTAGCTCGTTCTTAGTGGTGCGCGTGAACAGTGGGCGGAGTACCGTGCTCGCCTTCGCAAGGTTTCCTCCTGCGACTGCTTGGATGACTTTCTGGCGCCCGTATCCTGGCCAGACAAAGCCGAAGAGGTTTTCCAGGTCCTTGACCCCATTTGGCGCCGGGGTTCCTGTAAGAATTAATCGATGGCGAGCGCGGGGGCCTAGTGCAAGACAAGCGGCACCATACGTACCGTTGGCCCCCAGTTTCATGCGGTGAGCTTCGTCTAGCAGCAGCATAGACGGCCGAGCTGACAACCATTTGCCGAGCTCATTAACGGAGCCATTAAGCCTCTCATAGTTCACTATCAAGGCGTCTGCAGCAGGATCGGTGTCGCGGGCAAGCACAGACATGCGCAGCTGATTATTCAAACATTGATGGTTCTCGTAAATCCAGGACTCGTAGCACGACTTGGGGCCAACAATAAGAATCCGCTCAAGATTCTGGGTGCGACGAAGTGCCTGAAACACGGCCAGGCCTACCCGAGTCTTGCCTGCGCCAGGAACCGAGAAATTTGCACCATGTCGCAGAGATAGCAACTTGGCGATATCTCTACGCTGAAAACCTGTAAGGTCACCTATCCAATCAGGTCCTACGAGATCGGCTACATCCTCTGCTGCTGGCCCACCCGTTGCGCCTTCTTCTGCAGTGAGTCGCTTAGCGACAGCCTGGGCATCCTGAGCCGAACCGGTCGCCAGGTCCGCGAGCTGCGGTTCCCATGTGACAGTAGCTGGCTCTCGCCAGCTTCCGAGTGCTACCAGGTTTGTGAGCAGGTCGTCTATGTCGACCTCCATCGTGCCTGGGGCTTTCTGGACGGCGCTACGGAAACGCAGGGCCAAGCGACGCAAATCTTCCGCAAAGCCTTCGCCAGACCGCAGGCGTGCCGTAGCGACAGTATTGCCAAAGCTGAGGTGAAGACTTGGTTCCGCAGGTAGCGTTACCATCAACGCTCCCTGGAAGCGTCCAGGAGCCAAGCGACACCGTCACTGGGCGAGCTGAAAGTCCGTCCCGCCAGCCGAGCCAACCTTGCAAGGCTGGCTCGGACAGTAAGTAGCGCGTCGTCGAAGGCATCCTCATCAAGAGCGCGTTTCGCCTTGGCATCGGCAAACTCGGCTACACACTGGTCGATATGTTCGGCTGCATCCGTGAGCCGTTCCGGAACCGCTATCTGCCGTTTCTGCAGCTCGGCGTTCTGGCCGGCCAGCTTAACGGCAGTGTCGAAAACGTTGCGGCCATCTTTAAGGAGGTCATCCGCCGCCTTGGCAGATGTTAGGGGAACTTTGTCGCCAGCTTGCACCCTGGCTTTTGCTTGGAGCAGGGAATCGGTAACGGCTCGGGTAACCTTCACTGCTTCCGTGGCGTCCGGCATTACCACGTTTGCCAGGCCTGGTATTGACACTTCCGACTCCGCCTGGGTGTCTGGGCGCAGACTGTTTGGAAGGCGCTTGCTCAGGTACCGGCTGTGGAAGTCTGCCTCGGCGAGGCGCACGGAAGTCTTTGAGTAGTTGAGGACGACCATTGCCAGCCGCGATTCTTTCAGCTGCTCTGCGGCATCGGGGTCAGTTTGTGCAAGGTTGGTGTAGTCGCGGTGCAACTCGCGAAGCTTTTCTTGATGATCTTCAAAGTCGACAAGTCGCAGAGTAGCGCCGTCGGGTGTTGCGCTTCGTTCGATGGCTTCGTTGATAAGTTGAAATACCCATCGATCCTTGGTGAGCGTGGTGCTCTTAATGTT
Organism: Amycolatopsis sp. CB00013; assembly: GCF_001905755.1. Classification (NCBI taxonomy): domain Bacteria; kingdom Bacillati; phylum Actinomycetota; class Actinomycetes; order Pseudonocardiales; family Pseudonocardiaceae; genus Amycolatopsis; species Amycolatopsis sp. CB00013. The sequence continues at coordinate 1,719,078 of NZ_LIWC01000002.1, forward strand.
GAAGTCGCGTGCGACATCTTCCGGCCGTCGACCGTTGGCCAATTGTTCCTCAACCGCGATAAGCCGATTGATGTACGAGTAGTCTCGACGCTTGTCCCGCCTCAGCTGCAGGGCAAGCTCAACACTGTTGATATCGAGCCGGGACGTGTCGGAAGGGAGTACGCCAACACGAATGTCTTTAACGCCCAGGTCACGGAGTGCTGCGCAGCGGGTATTCCCGTCGACAAGGATGCCATCGGGACTGATGATTCCTGGTTCTTTCTGTCCGAAGTCTGCGAGTTCTTCAGTGAGCTGTACGAAATCTGGGTCAGTCACTTCTGGGTTTGATGGCTTGCGGCTGAGAAGGTAACGTAAATATTCCTGAGCCAATTCGCTCCAAGGGTCCTCTTCGAGGGCCTTGTTGCGTTCTGGGTCCAGGGTCCGTTGGGCGCGGATGCGGTGGGTGTCCGGGTTCAGATACAGCATGTCGACTGGCATAGCGATCACGTGCAGGTGCTTCTGTTCGCCGCGCCAGTCGACAGTAGTCTTGGCGCCGTTATCTTCCATGGCCTGCCGAAGACGGTCCTCGACAACTGAGCGGATCCTGGCACCCTCGGGCGGGATATCAAACCTCAACTGGCCCCTCCACGTAACCTGTGTTGCCTCAGCGTTCGTGCACCGCAGCAGCGGCGCTGATAGGCATGCTCTGCTGAAGCTGATCTCCAGGTACAACGGTAGACGGAGGCGAAGTGTTACTTCCAGACTGGGACGACCCAACACTCAAAGCTGGAACGATGATCAGGGGTGCCCTCTGGTTGATGCAGGTGGTGGGCGTTGGCAACACCTTTACAAAGGAGCAGGTCCGAGCCGCGTTTCCTGGCATCTCACAAGCTGACCGTCGGCTACGTGACCTGCGCAGCTACGGCTGGGTCATCCTGACTAGCACCGAGGATGCGACGCTGGGGGCGGAGGACCAGCGCTTCGCGAAGCCCGGCGTGCCTGTGTGGGATCCAGAAGAGCGGCGTGCCGCTGACCTTCTGGCCGGGCCGACCGCAAAAGAAGTGCGGGCTGTGATGGCACGCGATGGCTACCTATGCACGGTGTGTGGCGTCTCGGCAGCAGAGCCCTACGCGGATGACACCAACCAGACGGCCGTACTTTCTGTTACACGTCATCAAACTGTTATGGCAGATGGAACACAGGGTTTTGAGCTGATGACAGAGTGTAAACGCTGCAGAGCTGGAGCTGCGGGCGGCTCAGCCAGCGTCAATGAGGTTCTGGCGGAAATTCAGGCCCTTGGAACTGATGATCAACGCCGCTTGTCTCGTTGGGCCAAGCGAGGCCGACGCGGTGCAACACCCCTGGATCGCGCATGGAACTCCTATCGTCGCCTCCCCGAGGCTGGGCGCAATACAGTACGTTCTACGCTAGAAGAGAACGCGAAGTAACGGGCGCAGTGGGCATCTTCGCGCCTGTTTGACTTCGGGGCGAAGTTGCTCTGGTCAGGCGGCCTACGGCGCATTCAGGCAGTTGCCGGTGCGTCGTGCCGCCTCTGATTCATATCGCCCCAGATATAAGCTGTATCAGCTGATCTTCGCGCGATGCTTTAAAAAGAGGTCGTTACGGTCGTGATCTTCTTGTCCCACGAAGGCCTTGAAGTTGCCGAGTTTGTAAGCGGTTTTCGTGCCATTGATAGCGATCTCGACCTCGAAGTCGCGGCTGAGCAAGCTGATCCTGCGTTCGAGCTCGGCCGGGTCGTCGAGGCCAGCTGTCTTCATGAGACGTTCCGGGGTGATGAAGTCACTGGCTGACCGAAGAGCTGTGTACACCGGATCTTGTTCTGTAGCTGCTACTTGCTTTTCTGGTGCATCATGCTCGAGCGCCTTGAAGATCGCTTCACCGACTGCTTGCGCGACGGGGGGTGGGAAGGCGTTTCCGATTTGGCGGTACCTGGAAGTCTTGCGGCCCGTGAACTCCCAGGGGTACTCCTCGGTCCAGCCCTGGATGCGCGCGACCATCTCGGTGGTCAATTTCGGAATGAAGTCGAAGGGATGGTCAGGCGTCGGGGGAGCGTCCGCGACGCCAAGGGCGTCCACTCCCATCTCGGCCCAGGCGCGTTTCGCCCGTGTGGGGCCCAGGTCGGCCCCGCCGTGCTTCTTGGAACCACCGACAATCGTGGGCGCGATCTTGTTCGCCTTCTTGGACCAGGCTTCGGCGCCCTGCCAGCCATCAGCCGCCATGAGGTCGACCAGGAGCTCTCCCACCGTCGGCGGGGGCCCTGCATGCTTCGGCCAATGGAAGTAGGGAGCGTCTTCGGCTTTGAGTGCGACGAGGATGAAGCGTGGCCGGAGCTGTGCGACACCGAAATCTGACGCTTGCAGTAGCCGCCATTCGGCGACGTACCCGAGTTCGGCAAGGCGGTCGAGCACGTGCTGACGGTAACCAGCGAACCGCGGCATGCTCAGTCCGCGAACGTTTTCGAGCATCAACGCGCGAGGTTGGACAACGGTGACTTGTTCCACGGCCCAGGCGAAAAGATCGCGCTCGTCGTTCGCGCCGAGTTGCTTGCCCGCGATCGAAAATGGAGGGCATGGCACTCCTCCGGCGAGGAGGGACACACCCTCGTAGTCGGAGGGTTGCCAGTTCTCTGTATCGGCGACGTCGCCCTCTGCGACCTTCCAGCTGGACCTGTTGGCTCGAAGCGTGTTGCAGGCGTGTGTGTCGAGTTCGACGGCAAGGGCGTGCTCGAACCCTGCCTTCTCGAGGCCCAGGGCTTGTCCACCGGCGCCTGCGCAGATCTCGACCACATCGTGTGTGCTCATCGATGCTCCTCTCTATCTGCGCGGGTGGGCGGTCTGCCGGTATCTTGCCTCACGCGGGACGCAGAGTTGTGATTGGTCTGGTGGTTGGTGAACGTGTCGGAGAGTGATCGTGCTGAGCCGGACCCGCGCGAGGCTGAGCGGCGTCGATCTCCCGCGCCTCTGAACGCTGGACGCTCGCGCAACATGAAGGCGAATCGGCGGTCTGATACCAAACCCGAGGTCGAGCTGCGTCAGGCATTGCACCGGCTCGGCTATCGCTACCGCAAGGATCATCGACTCGACTTGCCGGCTGGCGTTCGAGTGCGGCCTGACATCGTGTTCACGCGGCGTAAGATCGCGGTCTTTGTCGATGGATGCTTTTGGCACGTTTGCCCGGAGCATGGACGTGAGCCCACGCGAAACGAGTGGTACTGGACTCCGAAGTTACGACGGAACATCGAACGCGATCGCCTGGCTGACGCGGCACTTGCCGATGCTGGATGGCGGGTCGTGCGTATCTGGGAGCACGAAGACGTACAAGGGGCGGTGGGCAGGGTACGCGAGGTCATCGAACATGGGTTCGATGCTATTGATGGGGTCTGACACTTTCTGTTAGTTCCCAAAGACGCTGGTCAGCGTCTTGCGGATCAATCCCGCCAGATCCGCCTCCCCGTCGGTCTCCGCCCACCGAAGCAGCGCGACATGCGCCGCCCCAAGGCATGCCATAGCCGTAGCCCGCACCCGAAACTCCTCCTCGGGAGAGCAACCGAGGGCGGCCACGATCGCATCGGCCGTCGCGTACTGGCTGTCCAGATGCCGCGCCCGCAGCGCCGGCACCGAGATCATCAGCCGTAGCCGCGCCAGCAGGAACGCCTTCTCCGAAGAAGACCCGTGAGCGGCCGTCTCAGAGAGCGCGTGTCCGATCCGCGCGGCCAAGGGGCCAGGAGGCGCGGCAGCGACGGCAGAAGCGGTCACGGGGTCGTATTCGTCGTAGAGGACCAGGTCCTCCTTCGTCGGGAAGTGCCGGTAGACCGTCATCGCCGAGACGCCGGCGGCCGCGGCGACGTCGGCGACGGTGGTCGCGTCGTAGCCGACGTCGGTGAAGAGGCGGATGGCGTGCGTCTGCACGGCGAGCCGGGTTTCGGCGCGCTGGCGGTCTCGGAGGCTCACGTGGTAGACACTATCAAAGTGTTAGTCACTAACATCTGGGGTGCGCAATGAAGACGGCATTGGTGACCGGGGCGTCGCGGGGGATCGGGGCGGCGATCGCCCGGAGGCTCGAGAAAGACGGCATACGAACGATCAAACGCTCAAGCGAGCAGGGCGACTTGTCGACCATGGACGGAGTCGACAAGGCCCTGGAGGGCATCGACAGCCTGGACATCCTGGTCAACAACGCGGCGGCCGCACCGGGAGGGCCGATCGAGACCGACACGCCCGAGGGCTTCGATCACCTGATGGCGGTGAACGTGAAGGCGCCGTACTTCCTCATCCAGCGGGCACCGCTGAACGACGGCGGCCGCATCGTCAACATCTCGTCGGTCGCCACCAGGATGGCCAACCCGGCGCAGACGTCCTTCGCGATGACCAAGGGCGCGCTCGAGACGATGAGTCGCACCCTCGCCCACCAGCTCGGACCGCGCGGGATCACGGTCAACGTCGTCGCGCCGGGCGCGACCAGGACCGCGGACAACGGCCAGATCTTCACACCGGAGCTGGAAGCCGCCATCAAGACGCTCACCGCGCAGCAAAGGCTCGGCACCGCGGAGGACATCGCGGACGTCGTCGCGTTCCTCGTTTCCGACGACGCCCGCTGGGTGACCGGGCAGGTCCTCGACGTGAGCGGTGGGTTGTTCCTCGGTCCGCCGGCGCAAGGCGCAGAATAGGCCGGGTGACGTGGTTCAGCGAGGACGAACTCCGCAGGCAAGCCGGTGACGTCTCGTTCGCGCGTGGCGCCAAGTACCTGGAGTCGGTCGAGACGCTGGACGACGTCGCGGGCGGGGTGACGGCCGTGGTCAGCGGCACCGACCGCTACACGGTCCGGTTGCGCAACGTCGACGGCGAACTGGTCGGCGAGTGCTCCTGTCCGCACGCGGCGGACGGCTTCTTCTGCAAGCACTGCGTGGCCGTCGGGCTGCTGGTCCTCGAAGGGGTGGCGGACGGCGGCGCCGCCGACATCCGCGGGTACGTCGAGACGCTGGACCGCGACGAGCTGATCGAGCTGCTCGTCGGGCACGCGAACGAAGATCCGGTCCTGTTCCGCAAACTCTCGCTCAAGGCAGGCCGCGGCGACCTCGACGCGTTGCGCCGGCACGTCGAGGGAACGTTGCGGTTGCGCGGTTTCGTCGGCTTCCAGGGCACGGTCGCGTACACCGAGAAGGTGCGCGAGGTGCTCGCCACCGCCAGGGAACTCATGGACGGGCCGCTGCTGTGCCGCGTCATCGAGCTGGTCGTGGAGGCACTGGACTTCGTCGAGGACTCCTTCGGCGTGCTCGGCTCCGAGGTGTCGGGCGCGCTCGCGCTGTACGCGGAAGCCTGCGCGGACACGCCACCGGAGCCCAAGGAGCTCGCGGAATGGTTGCTACGGCTGGATCTTGACGGTTCCGGCCGGATCGACGTGAACATCGCGGACTTCACCGCGGGCCTCGGTTTCGAGGGGCTCGCGGTGTTCCGCGCCGGCGTCGAGGAGCGGTGGCGGCTCGACGACGGCGAGGACCCGTATCGCAGCCGCAAGCTCCAGCGGCTGCGCGAAGGGTTCGCGGCGATGCGGAACTGGAAGGCCTAATACCGCTGCCGGTTGCGGTACAGCTCCTCCAGATCCCGTAGGCCCGCCTGGTCGCCGGTGTCGGCGGCCGCGCGGAACCAGTGTTCGGCCTCCTGGAAGTTGCCGTGGTCGGCGGCCAGCCTGCCGAGGTTGGTGTACGCGGGAACGCTGCCGAGTTCCGCGGCCTTCCGGTACCAGGCGGTGGCCTCACCGGGATCGTTCCGGTCGTTGGCCAGCACCCCCAGGTTCGTCATCGCGGCGGCGTCGCCTCGTTTGGCGGCCTTGAGATACCAGCGTTCGGCGGCGTCGAGTTCGCCGCGGCGGTGCAGCACCAGGCCGAGGCGGACGGCGGCGTCGGGGGCACCGGCGGCCGCGGCCGCGTGGAAGCAGCTTTCGGCGCGCGTGAGGTCACCTCGTTGCTGCGCCTGATGGCCGAGTTTGATCAGCGACGCGGCGTCGGCCTCTTCGCTCGCCTTGCGCCACCAGGGATCCGCTTCGGACGTCCGGCCGGTGTCGCACAGCACCGCGCCGAGCGTGATCATGCCTTCGACGTTGCCCGCTTCGGCGGCCTCGCCCGCCCAGTACTCGGCTTCCTCGAGATCGCCACCGCGGTGCCTGGACCGCGCGAGTTCCGCCATCGCCTCGACCCGGCCCTCGGCGGCGGCCCGGCGCCACCAGTCCTCCGCCGCCTCCCGATCCCCTCGGCGCGCGCAGAGATTTCCCAGATGCGACATGGCATGCGAATCACCGGCGGTCGCGGCTTCGCGATACCAGCGTTCGGCCTGTTCCGGCACGCCGCGCTCGTTCAGGAGATGCGCCAGGTTGCCCATCGCGACCCTGTCCCCGCCCTCGGCGGCCTTGCGGAACCACGTCTCGGCCCCGTCGAGATCACCACGCTCCAGCGCGGTGGATCCCATACGTGCCATGGCGATCACGTGTCCGCGTTCCGCGGCCTTCCGGTTCAGATAGTCGTCGACCCGGGTGTTCCACTTACGTTTTTCGGCGCTCACGAGCCCGCTCCTTCCGGCAGCGTCCCTGGGGTAGTCGCTGCTCAGGGCCCCGATGTGACAACAACTACCGGGTGTCATCGCCGTGTCGCGCCCGGTTTCCGCGCCCCGCGCGGCGATACTTGGCGCTCCCCATTCCCCCGTCGAGAGGAACCGCGCGGTGGCCACGCGTACCAGCCAGATGACCACTGCTCAGCGGTTGCTCCTGCTGATCACCCTCGCCGCCGTCGTACTCGCGGTGTTCTGGTTCGTGAGCGGCAAGGGCGACGCGCTGCAGCCGAAGCCCGCGAACCCGGCGAGCGCGGCCGACGCGCGCAAGCAACTGGACGAGCTCACCGTCGCCCCGCGCGGTTCGATGGACGGCTACGACCGCAAGAAGTACCCGCACTGGGACAACCAGGGGAACAACTGCAACACCCGCGAGTTCGTGCTCAAACGCGACGGCAAGGACGTCAAGGCCGGTTCCGACTGCGCCCCGACCTCCGGCAGCTGGACGAGCATCTACGACGGCGAGACCTGGACGAAGCCGACCGACGTCGACATCGACCACATGGTGCCGCTCGCGCAAAGCTGGGTCAGCGGAGCGAAGTCGTGGACCGACGAGAAGCGGCGCCAGTTCGCGAACGACCTGACGCGGCCGCAGCTGTTCGCCGTCACCGACAACGTCAACCAGGAGAAGAGCGACAAGGCGCCGGACCAGTGGAAGCCGCCGCTCGTCTCGTTCTGGTGCACCTACGCCACCGACTGGATCACCGTGAAGCACTACTACGGCCTCACGATCACGACAGCGGAGAAGAGCGCGCTCAGCGACATGCTCGGTCGTTGCTGATCCGCCCGGCTTCGGGTTGGCTGGGGCCATGGCGACCTTCGTACTGATCCATGGCGGTGGCGGCAGCGCCTGGGACTTCCACCTCCTCGAGGCGGAACTGACCGGGCGCGGGCACGACGTCGTCGCGGTGAACCTGCCGATCGACGACGAAAAGGCGGGCTTCCCGGAACACGTGGAAGCCGTCGTGAACGCCATCGGCGATCGCGGGGACCTGGTCGTGCTCGGCCATTCCTATGGCGGCTTCACCGCGCCGTTGGTGGCCGAGAAGCTTTCACCGCGGCTGCTCGTGATGCTGACGCCGATGATCCCGAAGCCGGGCGAATCGCCGGGGGACTGGTGGGGCAACACGGGTTTCAAGTCCGACGAAAGCCTCAGCGAAGAAGAGCAGTTCTACAACGGCGTCCCCGCGGACATCGTCGCGGAGGCGGGCTCGCACGCCCGGAACCAGGTCAGCGCCGAATGGGGACAGCCATGGCCGCTGGACAAGTGGCCGGACGTCCCGACGAAGGTGCTCATCGCGCGCGAAGACCGCTTCTTCGCGCCCGAGTTCCAACGCCGGGTCGTCCAGGACCGGCTCGGTTTCGCCCCCGACGAGATCGACGGCTCCCACTCCGTGCCCTTGAGCCACCCCAAGGAACTGGCGGACCGGCTGGAGTCCTACCTCACCAGCGATCCAGCCGCATGACGTCTTCGAGCGGCTGACGCGCGGCGGGCTTGAAGGTGTCGCCGGTGTAGAACGCCGTCGGGATGAGCGCGGCCTGGTGCACGTTCTCGGGCAGGCCGAGGATCTCCGCGGCCTCCTTCTCGTACGCGAGGTGCAGCGTCGTCCACGCCGTGCCGAGCGTGACCGCCCGCGCCGCGAGCATGTAGCTCCACACCGCCGGCAGCAGGTTCCCCCACAGCCCGGCCTGGTTCCCGGCGGGCAGGTCCGCGCTGTTCGTCTCCAGGCACGGGATGACGTGCACGGGCACTTCGCCCATCTTGTCGGCGAGGTACTCGACGCTGGAGCCGACGCGCTGCTGCACCTTCGACCGCTCCGGGTCGTCCGCGAACAGCTTTCCCGCCGCCCGAGGGGAATCCAGGTACTCGCGGCACGCCCGCTGGTAGAGCTTCCCGAGCTCGGCCCGCTGCCCGGGATCGGTGATCACCAGCCAGTGCCAGCGCTGGGTGTTCGACCCGCTCGGCGCCTGCAGCGCGACCTGCAGGGCGTGTTTGACCAGTTCGAGAGGCACCGGCCGGGTCAGGTCCAGTCGTTTGCGGACGGTCCGGGTGGTCGTCAGCAGCTCTTCGGGCGTCATCTCAGGATTATGTCGTTATGATCCGCTGGTGGGGAGGCCGCCGCGCGAACGAGGGATGGGCACTTTGCTCAGGCACGTCCTCGACGTGACCGAGGCGGACGTCTCCGCGTTCTTCGAGGACATCGGGCTGGGGGACTACCGGCCGCGGTTCACGCCGTTCGTCCGCGCGATCGTCACGCACGGGCCGCTGCCCATCCGCGACCTCGCCGCCGAAGTCGGCGTCACCCATTCCGCGGCCAGCCAGACCATCGCGCAGATGGCGCGTCAGGACCTCGTCTCGCTCCGGCCGGGGACCGACGCCCGGCAAAGGATCGTCTCGCTGACCGAGAAGACACTCGGCCTGATGCCGACGCTCGAAGCGGAATGGGCGGCGACCAGCGCCGCGGCCGCCCAGCTGGAAGCCGAACTGCCGTACCCGCTCAGGGAAGTACTGGTCGCCGCCGTCGAAGCGTTGGAGCGGAAATCGCTCCGTGAGCGCATCGCCGAGACGGACGCCGCGCTCAAGCTGAAGCGTCGGCCCGAGCAAGACTGAACACGGCCCAGACGTACTTGCCGCCGGAGCAGAGCTCGTGTCCCCAGTCGTCGGACAACGCGTGCACCAGCTGAAGACCGCGGCTGCGCGCCGCCATCGGCGACGGCTCCTTCAGCTTCGGCCGGCTCGTCCCGGAGTCGAAGACCCGCAGGGTGAGCCTTCCGTCGGAGTATTCGACCTCGAGCCTGTCCGGCTTCTCCCCGTGCTCGAAGGCGTTCGTGACGAGCTCGGAGGTGGCCAAGAGGACGTCATCGACTTCCGGCCCGTCGAGGCCGAGGCCGCCGAGAGTCGCCCGCACGGCCTGTCGCGCGACGGCGGGGGCCGTCACATCGACCGGCAGGGGCAGGGAGACCACCGGCAACGAGCCCTCCGATCGCGTCTTGGACATCGTCATGGTTCCGCACCTCCCCTCACGAGAGACTCCCAGATCCGCTGTTCGCCTCCCTGATACCCACAAGGGCCGAGGTCGAATCAGACTCCGTCGGTGAGTTCCGTCTCGGTCAGTCCTTCACGCAGTTTCTTGAGCGTGGCGGCCAGCAATCTCGACACCTGCATCTGGGAAACACCGACACGGCGGGCGATATCCGACTGGCTCATCCCGGACCCGAACCGCAGCGCGACGATCTTGCGCTCGCGATCGGGCAGCCGTTCCAGCATCGGCCGCAGCGCCTCGCGCAGCTCAGCCTGGCTCAGATTCGCGTCAGCCTCGCCGAAGCGGGTGTGCGCCGAGTTCTCCAGGAGGTTGTCCAGCGAAGCCCCATAGCGGCCTTGGCCGGCCCGGAGGCCCTCGTAGACCTCGTCGATCGGGACGCCGAGATGCGCGGCGATCTCACTGGGTTTCGGCGCGCGCGAGAGCCGGACGGTGAGCTCCTCGCGCACGGCCGAGATGTTCGCGTTCAGCTCCTTGAGCCGCCGCGGCACCCGGACCGACCAGCTGTTGTCACGGAAGTGATGCCGCAGCTCGCCGGAGATGGTGGGGACCGCGAAGGCCAGGAAGTCGCTGCCCTGACCGGGATCGAACCGGTCGACGGCGTGGATCAGCCCGATCGTCGCGATCTGGACCAGATCCTCCATCGACTCGTCCCGGTTGCGGAACTTGCGCGCCAGATTGCGCGCGAGTTCGAGGTGCGCGCGCACCAGCTCGTCCCGCAGCGCCTCGCGCTCGGGGGCGTTCGGGGGCAGCGCGCACATGCGCTCGAACAGGACCGGGACATCCGCGCCGTCTTGCTCGACGGGTTCGGTCACGGCCGGGCCGCCTCGCTCTCCCGGATGAGTTCCACCCTGGACAGGTAGCCGCCGTCGGCCGGGGTGACACTCCGCCGCGCGGACGTCGCGAGCGCGGTGAGCAGCTGCCAGGACAGACCGGTCTCGTCGTCGGGCTCCGGGGAGTCCGAAAGCACCGAGACGGTCACCTCGATCCGCCCGTCCTTCCACGAGAAGACGCAGGTCAGATGGCCGTCGGCGGCCGAGGGGAGCAGCATGGAGCAGGCCTCGTCCACCGCCATCCGGAGGTCTTCGACGGCGTCCAGATCGAAGTCCTGGCGCATCGCGATATCCGCGACGATCGTACGGAGAGTGGGTACCACGTGCGGTACCGCGGCCGTGCGTACCTCGATGAGTTGAGCGCCCTCCCCGCCGGGCGGGGTGTTGTCCACCACGTGTGTTCCTCTCTCGAGCTGCGCTGCCGATGGGTCACATGCCCTGGGTGTGAGCAAACCAAACCCACGTTTGAGCCGTGCAGGGGGCGGGCATGTAACCGGCGACAAACGATCTCCTTGGAAGGCGGGGACCGACATGGCTGACGTGAGCCGGCTGCCGAACGTGGTGGCGGAAGAGTGGGACTGGCAGCTCCGTGGGTCGTGCCGAGGCGCGGACAGCAGCTTGTTCTTCCACACGGACAACGAACGCGGTTCCGCCCGCGAGCGGCGCGAATCGCGCGCCAAGGCGATCTGCCACACCTGCCCCGTGCTGGCGCAGTGCCGTAAGCACGCGCTCGCGGTGCAGGAGCCGTACGGCATCTGGGGTGGCCTCGGCGAGATCGAGCGTCGCGAGCTGTTCCTCCGCGAACGCCGCGCCGGGCGCAAGGCGTTGACCGCGCATTGAGCGCGCCCCGGGCACCGGTCGGCGACGCGCACGACGGCGATCGTGGCGCCCCGTCCGTACTGGGTTAGGGTTGGGACTGTCGTTGCGGGGACAGCCACGCCTACCCGCCGAAGAAGAGCGTGCGTCCGTGTCCGGACTGGGCGCGGCCGTCGCTTGAGACCACAGGCGCGTTCCGGCGCTGAGCGTCGGTTCTCACCTGATGAGGAGAATGTGCATGCCCGCAGCGGACCAGAACACCACGCCGCCCGGTTTCAGCATCACGCTGGACGCCGACGCGTCTGAACCGCGTGTGGTGGTCACCGGTGAGCTCGACCTGCTGACGAGCCCGCAGCTTCAGGAGACCCTCGGGGCCCTGATCACGGACAAACCGTCCGGCCGGGTGGTCGCCGACCTGACCGGCGTGACCTTCTTCGACTCCTCGGCGCTGAACGTGGTGCTCCAGGCGCAGCGTCAGGCCGCCGAGAAGGCGGTCGAGCTCGAACTGGTGCCCAGCCCCCAGGTGAGCCGCGTGATCGAGCTCACCGGCGTCGCCGAGCACCTCAGCGTGTCGGAGGAGCCCCCCGCCTGATCCCCCGCTACGGTCGTGGGCTCGTGATCCGCGACACCTGGGGGCAGCAAGATGATGGGGCGGACGCATGCCCTGACGGGGTGGTGCGCGGGCCTCGCGCTCGCGCCCGCCGTCGGAGCGGGCACGGTGCACCAAGCGGTCGTCTTCGCCGCGACCACGGCGGGTTTCGCCCTCCTTCCCGACCTCGACCACCCGGGCGCTCGCGCGTCGAAGCTGCTCGGCTGGTTCACCGGCGCGATCTCATGGCTGCTTCGCCGCGTTTCGGCGGCGCTCTACGCGCTGACCAAGGGACCTCGGGACGAGAAGGTCACCGGTAAGCACCGCCATCTCTCGCACACCGTCCTGTTCGCCGTCGGCCTCGGCTTCCTGACCTCGTGGGGAACCGCCGAGGGCGGGCCTTGGGCCGTGTTCGGCGTCGTCGTCCTCGGCCTGCTGCTCGCGGAAGGCGCGCTCGGCGACTGGCTCCTGCCGGTCAGCGGCGCGGCCGTCGGCTGGTGGGTGTGGACCGCCCCGCCGGACAAGGCGGCGCAGCTCGCGGAGATCTCCGGCTGGCTCGGCATCGCCGTCGCGGCCGGGTGTTTCGTGCACTGCCTCGGCGACGCGCTGACCGAGTCCGGCTGCCCGTTCCTGTTCCCGATCCCGATCGCGGGCGAGACCTGGTACGAGATCCGGCCGCCGAAGCCGCTGCGGTTCCGCACCGGCAAGAAGGTGGAGAACCGGCTGATCTTCCCGGTGTTCGCGGTCGCCGCGGTGGTGCTGATCCCGGGTGTCTGGGAGTACCTCTTCACCACGGTCCAAGGGCTGCTCACGCCGGACGGGACGCAGACCGCGGTGCAGTGAGGAATGCCCTCGTCGCCGCCGGCGTTGAATTGGAACGCCGGACCCGGTTGAGGAGGGGGAACAGTGGACAAGCCCGTGCTGCGCGCCGACGCGCGCCGCAACCGAGCGAAGGTGCTCGCGGCCGCCGAAGAGGCCTTCGCCGTCGACGGCCTCGCCGTCCCCCTCGACGAGATCGCCCGCATGGCCGGTGTCGGCGCGGGCACCGTCTACCGGCATTTCCCCAGTAAGGAAGCGCTCTTCCAGGCCGTCGTCGTGGACCGTCTCGAACAGTTCGCGCGGGAAGCCCGCGAGTTGCTGACCGCCGAAGACCCCGGCGAAGCGTTCTTCGACTTCTTCAGACGCGTCGTCCAGCAGGCGTCCCGTAACCGGGCCCTCTGCGACGCGCTCGCCGAGACGACCGGACTGGGTTTCAAGGCGGGCGCGGGCGACGAATTCCGCTCGGCGACGCAGGCGCTGCTGACGCGGGCACAGGCCGCGGGCGCGGTGCGCGAGGACATCGACGGCGACGATCTGCGCGCCCTGATCGCCGGGTGCCTCGCCGCCGAACGGTACTCACTCGAAGAGCGGCATCTCGTGCGGATCATTGTCGACGGTTTGCGCACGCTACGTAACAAAACGTAAGATCAACGCGAGAAGTCCTCGTACCTGCGCTTCGCATGGCGAGGGGGTGCCGGATGTCCAGTCAGGGTCCCACCACCGGTTCCGTCACGGTCGCGGCCATCGCGGGTCTCGCGACCGGGCTGCTCGTCGCCGCGCTTTTGGTCGCCGGCCGCGAGCCACAACCCCGCGTCTACGAAGTCGGCACGACCCCGTCCCCGACCTCGACGTCCCGTTCGGTCGGGCCGGTCACGGTGACCGTGCCGGGGAGCGCTCCGGAGCCGCTCGTCATCACGCGGACCAGCACACCGGCGCCGCGCACGGTGACCAGGACCGTGACGCCTACACCGACATCGACGGTGCTTCCGCCTTCGACGACCACCGGGTTCCGAAGCGACTGAGGACCGTGAAGGCCGCCCCCGATGAACGGCCTCCACGGTCATCCCCTGTGGCTAGCCGACGTCGCGACGCCGCCAGCCCATGAGCCCGGCCACGAGCGCGACCACGGCGACCCCGGTCAGCCAGACCAGCGGTGTCGCGGTGAACTCCGCGGCGGGCAGCTTCGGAACGTGCGAGAACGGTGAGGCGTCGACGATCGCCTGCGGCAGGTTCAGCACCGGGCCGAACAGGCTGAGCAGCAACGCCAGCCCCGCGATCGCCCACGCCGCCGTCGTGAACTTCGGCGCCAGGCCGAAGAGCGTCACGGCGAGCCCGGTGATCACCCACACCGCCGGAAGCTGCGCGAGCGACGCGACCACCATGTCGCCGACCGCGTCGCCGACACCGCCGGACCGCATCCCGTTCGACAGTCCCAAGAGGACACCGCTGACGACCATCATCAGCGCCGTGCCGCCGAACGCGAACACGAGATGGCTCCCCAGCAACCGCATCCTGCCCACGCCCGTCGCGAGCAGCGGCTCGACCCGCACCGCGGTCTCCTCGGCGCGCAGCCGCAACGCGGCCTGTACCCCGTAGAGCGCGATGACCATGGCGAACAGTCCGGTCATCGCCGCCATGAAGGCGTCGATCAGCCCGTCCGTGCCGCCTAGGCGCTGGAAGATCTCCTTCGCCTGCTGGCTTTCCCCGACGACGTCGCCGATCCCGCTCGCGACCGAGCCGAACACCGCGGCGCAGACCGCCGTGCCGATCAGCCAGCCGATCAACGGACCCCGGTGCAGCCGCCACGCCAGCGCGAACGGGCTCCGCAGCGACGCCGCGGCTTCGGCGGGCCCGGGACGCGGCGGGATGATGCCGGTGCCGACGTCGCGGCGCGGGAGGAGCGCGTAACCGATCGCGCCGACGACCACGGTCGCGGCCAGCGGCAGCAGGAGCACCCACCACCGTTCGTCGGCGAACGGCCGGATCCGCTGCGCCCACCCGATCGGGGAAAGCCAGGAGACCCAGCCCGCGTCGGAGGTCGAGTCGCCGACGGCGCGCAGCAGGAACGCGACCCCGACGGCGGTGGCGCCGATCCCGTTGGCCGTCCGCGAATACTCGGCCACCTGGGCGGCCACCGCGGCGACCGCCGTGAAGACCAGACCGGTCACCGCGGTGGCGGCGCCGAGCGCGAGCGAGCCTTCGACGGGCAGCTTCGCGCCGATCATCAGCCCGGTCTCGACGAGTCCGATGAGGACACTCGCCCCGGCGGACACCAGCACACCCGCGGTCAGCAGGGCGTACCGGCCGACCACCGCGGAGGCCAGCAGTTCCGCGCGGCCCGAGTCCTCCTCGGCCCTGGTGTGGCGGGTGACGGTGAAGACCGCCATCAGCCCGATGACCAGGGCGAGGAAACCGCCGAGCCGCCACGCGGTGAACCCGCCCGCGGTCGAGAGGTCGAAGGCCGGGCCGTAGATCAGCGAAAGGGACGGGTTCGCGCCCATGCTCGCGGTGAGCCCGGCCCGTTCGGCGGCCGTCGGGTACAGGGTTTCGAACGTGCCCGACGACGTCGAGGGCATGATCCCGAGCAGGACGATCCAGATCGGCAGGACGATCCGGTCCCGCCGCAGCGCCAGCCTGGTCAGCTGCCACGTGCCGACCAGTCCGTGCGCCGGCCCGGAAACGACGGCCGGGCGCTCCAGCGTCGCGGTCATTTCGCGCTCGCTTCGGTGGTGTAGTGGCGGAGGAACAGCTCCTCCAGCGTCGGCGGCTGGCTGGTCAGGCTGCGGACGCCGACCTGGGTGAGCTGCCGCAGCGCTTCGTCGAGGGAACGGGTTTCGACGTCGAAGCGGACCCGGTTGCCCTCGACCTTGAGGTCGTGGATGTTCTGGAGTTTGGTCAGCCCGTTCGGCGGACCGGCGAGTTCGGCCGAGATCGACGTCCTGGTGAGGTGCCGGAGCTCGGCGAGCGTGCCGGTCTCGACGGTGCGCCCGTTGCGGATGATGCTGACCTTGTCGCAGAGCGCCTCGACCTCGGCCAGGATGTGGCTCGACAGCAGCACCGTGCGGCCCTGCTCGCGCTCCTCCTGGATCGCGTACTGGAAGGTGGCCTCCATCAGCGGGTCGAGGCCGGAGGTCGGCTCGTCGAGGATCAGCAGGTCCACGTGCGAGGCCAGCGCGGCCACGATCGCGACCTTCTGCCGGTTGCCCTTGGAGTAGGTGCGGCCCTTCTTCTTGGGGTCGAGGTCGAAGCGTTCGACGAGGTCCTTGCGGCGGCGCTGATCGAGCCCGCCCCGCAGGCGCCCCAGCAGATCGATCACCTCGCCGCCGGAGAGGTTGGGCCAGAGGTTCACGTCGCCGGGGACGTAGGCGAGGCGCCGGTGCAGGCTCGCCGCGTCCTTCCATGGGTCGCCGCCGAGCAGGCGGACGTCGCCCGAGTCCGCGTGGAGCAGACCGAGCAGGACCCGGACGGTGGTCGACTTCCCCGCGCCGTTCGGGCCGAGGAAGCCGTGCACCTCCCCAACGGGTACCCGCAGGTCAAGGCCGTCCAAAGCCTTGGTCCGGCCGAAGGATTTGTGGAGGCCGGAGATGGAGATGGCGTTTTCCATGAAGCTGAAGGTACAGTGATTTCACGAAGTTGTGAAGTTAAGAAAACGTATGGATGGTGTGATCACTCTGGGGGAAGTAAGAGAGGATGTGCCCATGACGACGACGCCTGAGAGTGCTTCGAGCACGCAGAGAGACGAGGACGCCGTCCGCCGTTACGTGGAGCACCTGGGCCTCACGCTTTCCCAGATCGGGATGCAGCGGATGCCCGCCAGGGTGTTCGCCGCGTTGATGACCACCGACGCCGGCCGGCTCACCGCGGCCGAGCTGGCCGACCAGCTCTCGGTGAGCCCCGCCGCGATCTCGGGGGCCGTGCGGTACCTGGAGCAGATCGGGCTGGTCGCCAAGGAACGCGAGCCAGGCTCGCGCCGCGACCACTACCGGCTCTTCGACGACCTCTGGTACGCCACCTTCATGAAACGCGACCGCATGATCACCATGTGGCGCGACGCGGCCGACGAGGGCGTTTCGGCGCTGGGGTCGGACACGCCGGCGGGCGAGCGGGTCGCCGAGATGCGCGACTTCCTGAGCTTCATGATCAAGGAGCTCAACGACATGTACGCGAAGTGGCACGAGATGCGGGCCGAAAAAGGCAAGTAGGTCATCGGCCTCGTGAGTGAGGACGGTTGGACACTCGGTTGTCGCCGAGTGTCGTCCACGCATGTCTGGTCTTGACCGGGGTTGCGAAAGCCACCTTCGCCACGTTGAAGGTTGCGAAAGTGGCTTTCGCAACACGCCCCCAGAACCTTTGCGGACCGAAGCCTGGGACGGGGTAGAGCCGTCCTCAAGCACTCACGAGGCCACCGCGACCAGGAGCGTCGCCGCGAGCCGTTCCGCCCACTCGTCCAGCTCCTTCGGGGACGGTTCGCGGTCCTCGAAGGACGCCAGGAACGCGTACTGGAAACACGCCCCGAGCAGCAGCGACGCCGCCGCGTCCAGATCCGCGTCCTCGCGGATCCTGCCGAGCCGGGCCTCTTCCTTCAGGTACTCGGCGACACGCACGAGCGGGACGTCCGGTCCGCGGTCCCTGCTCAGGACCCGTTCCCGGTGGGTCGCGAGCAACTCCCGTGAAGAGAACAGCGACACCGCGATCGGGAAGCTCTCCAGGTAGAACGACAGCGTGATCCGCGCCAGCCGGGCGAGGTTCGCCGCGAGCGGGGTGTCCGAAGACGTCCCAGCGGTGTCCATCAGCTCGTCCAAGGTCGACCCGAGCGCGGGCAGCCGCTCGGTGAGCACGCTGGTGAAGATCTCGGTCTTGTCCTTGAAGTGCTTGTACAGCAACGCCTCGGAGTAGCCCGCCGCCTGCGCGATGGCCTTCGTCGTGGCATGCGCGTAGCCCTGCTCGCGCATCACCTTCGCCGCCGCGGCGACGATCTCCTCGCGGCTTCCCATGTTCGCTCCTGAGGGCTTCTCAGCGTTCGCTCGACAAGTGGTTAGTGAACACTCACCATAGTGGGTGAGTGTTCACTAACCCAGGAAGGCGTGACCATGAAGCTCACTGTTCTCGGTGCCACGGGCGGGGTCGGTTCCGAAGTCGTCAAGCAGGCACTGGCCGCGGGCCACCACGTCACCGCGGTCGTCCGCGACCCGTCCCGGCTGGACGTCGAAGGAGACCTGCTGGAAGTGGTCGTCGCGCAGCTGTCCGAGCATGGCGCGCTGACCGAGGCGGTGTCCGGACGCGACGTGGTGATCTCCGCCCTCGGCGCCCGCGACCGCAACCCGACGACCATCGTCACCGACGGTGCCCGCGCCGCCGTCGCCGCGCTCGGCTCGGCGGGGGTCCGGCGGCTGCTGCTGGTGAGCGCCAGCGGTCCGTTCGTCGACGGCGACACCTTCTTCACCAGGAACGTCGTCAAGCCGATCCTGGGCAGGATCCTCCGGCACGCGTTCACGGACATGATCGGCGCCGAGCGGATCGTGCGCGGGAGCGACCTCGACTGGACGATCGTGCGTCCGCCGCGTCTGCTGAACGGGCCGCACACCGGCGAGATCGCCGCGCGCACCGACGGCAACGTCCGCGGGAGCTACAGCATCAACCGCGCCGACGTCGCCGATTACCTGCTCCGCGCGGCCGCGGACGACTCGCTCGTCCGCCAGACGGTCTCGATCGCCCACGGCTGACCCCGCATTTAGTCCTCTCGATGCGGTTGTTGCGTGCGCAACGATCGCGTTCAGAGGACGAAACGCGGCAGTAAGGTCGCGAGGTGATCAGCCGTGCGGTGGTGCTCGCCCCGATCCTGCTCGCGCAAGCCGTCCGGGTGCGCCGTACGACGCCCAGGCTGCCCGGTGCCGCGGGGCCGGTCAGTGGCCTGGTGGCCGGCGACGGCGACCCGGTGCGGCTCGCGGTGCTCGGCGAGTCCACTGTGGACGGGGTCGGCGCGGCGACGCACGCAGAGGCGCTGACCGGACGGCTCGCGGAGGAACTCGCGCGGGACGGCCGCGCGGTCGCCTGGCAGGCACTCGGCCGGACCGGCGCCAACGCCCGCGTGGTGCGCGAGGACCTGCTGCCGCTGCTCGAACCCGCCGACCTCGTCGTGATCGCGCTCGGCGTCAACGACACGATCGAACTGCATTCGGCCACGCGCTACCGGCGTGACCTGCTCGACCTGATCGTCGAACTGCGACGTCGCGTGGGACGGGTCCCGGTGGTGCTGGCCGGTGTGCCGCCCATGGGCCGGTTCCCCTCGCTGCCGCGCCCGCTGCGGGACGTCCTCGGCGCGCGGTCGGCCGTCCTCGACGCCGCGGCCGCCCGGCTGGCCCTGCTGCCCGGCGTCGTCCACGTCCCGATGCCTGCCGCGATGCTGGACCCCGCGACCTTCGCCGAGGACCGTTTCCACCCCGGTCCCGAGGGCTACCGGCGCTGGGCCGGGCAACTCGCGGACGTGAGCCGTCGGCTACTCAGCGACACCTTTTCGGGCTAAAAGCGCTGATCAGGTCACTCGCATGCCACAGATTAAGAAATTTCCATGAAAAAGCTGGCTCTGCGTGTATCTGGTGGCAGCCTCGTTGCGTCCTATGGAGCAGTCGAGGAAATGAGGGACACCCGATGACGACCGAGACCAACACCGCGCCCGTCGACGACGAGGCCACGGCCACCGAAGACCTCGAAGAGACGACCCCGAAGCCGAAGCCGATCACGGCGCCGGTCCCGCCCCGTCCCGGCACCAGCCCCGACGGCAACTGGGACCCGTACGGCACCAACCCGCCGTCGAACTGAATGAACACAGACAGGTGATGTCCGGAGGCCGAGGGGGCCGCCGGGCATCACCTCCGGGTGCTCCTTCGGGGGAGGGGGACGCCCGGACGCGGGTCCGTTGGGGAGCGGGCCCGGGGGGAGGGAAAAAAGGACCGGCCGGTGCGCAGTCCACACCTACTCGCGCCGGCCGGTGCCTTTGTCCTTCGCCTCAGACCGAGGGGGACCACCGAAACTCGACAAAAAAGTTAGTGACTTGATGTATCCCAGAGCCTCTTGCACGCTCCTTCTCCCCGAAGGGCCCGCGATACTGCCAGCGCCGACACGAAGACACGTCCGAAGTGGGGCAGATACGGTGACCGACGTGCAAACGACCGAGGTAGACCCGCCATGGGAAGGACTGACCGGTGCCGACCTGCATGCCGCCTGCATGCGCGCGGCGCGGGCCGGTGACCGCCAGGCGATGGACAGACTTGTGCACGAGCTGACCCCGCTCGTGTGGCATGTCGCGCGCGCGAACGGGCTCGATCGCCTGACCGCCGAAGACGTGGTCCAAACGGTGTGGCTCGCGCTCTTCAGCCAGCTCGAAAAACTCCGTGACCCCAAAGCGCTCGCCGCCTGGTTGATCACCACCACCAGGCGCGAGGCCCAGCATCCCTTCGGCCGCCGCGCTCAGCCCGTCCCGCTGACCGACGAGCTGGCCGAAAGCATGGAGAGCACCCATCCGGCCCCCGAAGAGGAAGCCGTCCGCGCCGACCGGGATCGCCGGGTCTGGCGCGCCTTCCTTCGCCTGCCGCACCGCTGTCAGCAGCTTCTTCGGCTGACCGTGCTCGCCGGGCGGGCCGAATACCAACTGGTCGCCGAAGCACTCCGTATGCCGCGCGGAAGTGTCGGCCCGACCAGGGGCCGTTGCCTCGAATCGATGCGCGACCTGCTGGCCCACGAAGGGGGAAGCCGATGAACGACCTCGGGACGCCGGGGGAGATGACCTCCCCGGGCGATGAGGAGTTGCTCGCCGATATCGGACGTTTCATGGACGAACTGGACCCGCCACCGGGAGACCTGGTGCAGCGGGTTCAGTTCGCGCTCGCGCTCGAAAACCTCGACGTCGAGGTCGCCCGCTGGGAACGGATGGACGCCACCGCGGGCGTTCGCGGCAGCGACACCGGCACGATCACCTTCACCGTCAGCGACCTGACCGTGATGATCAACCTCACCAAGATCGGCAAGAAGCACCGGATCGACGGCTGGCTCGTGCCCGCCGGCGAGTACGGAGTGGAGGTTCGCGTCGCCGAACACGGCACGAGTTCCACCACCGCCGACGAAGGAGGCCGGTTCGTGCTGGACAACGTCCCCCAGGGCACCACCCAGATCGTGATCCACCTCGGCGACGTGACCTGTCGCCGGACGGTCGTGACCCCCACAGTGGTGCTGTAACCGGACGGCTGTTCCGTTATGCGGCGTGGGTGTGCTCCCATAGTGCGTGTGCCCGCGCAGCCTTCCGTCGTCGACGCCGTAGTCGAATCGGCGGCCGATCTGCACCGCCGGGCCAGAGTCGCGGCGTCCGACCACGGGCCCGGCGCGGCGATCAGGTTGCTGCAGAGCGGGTTGTCCCGTCTCGGGCGGGTCGACACGGACAGTCCCGAACGGCTGGAGATCCGGGTCCGGATCCTGGTCAGTCTCGCGGCGGCGGAAGCGGAGATCACGTCCCAAGAGGACGGTTTCGTCCGGCTGGACGAGGCGGAGCGGACACGGCTTCGGCTGCCGAGCGGTGAAGCCCGGCGGGAACTGGGTTTCATCGTCGTATTGCAGCGCGCGCTGGTGATGATGCGCGTGGGGCGGCTCGACGAATCGCTCGCGCTCTACAACGCGGTGATCCCCCAGCTCGTCGCCGAGGCGGACAGACACAGTCTCCTGGTTACCAAGACCTTGATGAACCGGGCCTGGCTTCAGCTGCAGAAGACCAACCCCGTCGACGCGCACCGGGACCTCGCCGACGCGCTCGATCTCGCCGTCGAACACGGGCACCGGATGCTGGAAGGGAAGATCCGGCACAACCTGGGAGATCATGCCCAGTTGCTCGGTGACATCCCCGAGGCGCTCCGGCACTACGAGCAGGCCGCCTCGATCTTCGTCACCGACGGGCCCGGTTCGCTGCCGCTGGTCCGGCTCGATCAGGCGAAGGCCCTGCTCACCGCCGGGCTGGCCGAGGAGGCGGCGCGGCATCTCGACGAGGCGATCCCCGAACTTCGCGGCAACGGCGCGCATCATCTCGTCGCCGAAGCCGAGGTCGCGCGGGCCGGAGCGGCCATCCTGGAGGGCGACCACGTTCTCGCGAAGAAGCTCGCGACTTCCGCGCGACGGAGTTTCCTGCGGCGTGGCAACGGCCGGTGGGCGGAGATCGCCGAACTGACCAGGCTCCGCGCGGACGCGGTGAAGGTCTTGGCGGACCGGGAGAAGAAACCGCCCGCGAAACTGCCGGAGCGGCTGGCCGAACTCGCCATCCGGTTGGCGGGGCTGGGTCTGCGCGACGAAGCGGGCGCGGCGCGGATGTTCGCGGTGCGGCTGCTGATCCGTCGCGGGGAGACGGCCGCCGCCCAGGCGCTGCTGGCGCAGGTGCCGAAACCGCGGCAGACCACGCCGATCGACCACCGGATGCAGCTGCGGTTGTGCCGGGCCGAACTCGCGGTGGCGTCCCATCGGCCGCGTTCGGCGCTCGCGCAGGCACGGGCCGGGCTGGCGGAACTCGGGCAGATCCGCGACCGCATGGGCGGGCTCGACCTCGTCTGCGGGACGGCGGCGCACGGCGAAGAGCTGGGCAAACTCGCGCTGACGTTGGTGCTCAAGAAGGCGAGGCGCAGCGGCGCCGGCGCGAAGAGCCTGTTCGCGTGGTTGGAACGCACGCGCGCGCAGGTGTACCGCTACGAGCCGCTCCCGGTCATCGAGGATCCCGCGCTCGCCCGGCATATCAACGAAATGCGGCACGTGCAGGGGACGATCCAGGCGCGGCGGCTGTCCGGTGAACCGGTCGGACAGCTCGAGGAGCGCTACGACCGTTTGCAGCGGGAGGCGACGCGGCTCGGCTGGTACACCAGCCAGTGGGGTCGTCCGCGGCCCGTCTCGGCACCCGAAGAGGTGGTCGAGCGGCTCGGCGATCGCGTGCTGGTCAGCCTGATGGGGTATCGAGACACCTTGTACGCGGTGGTCGTCGACCGCGGCCGGTTCCGGCTCCTGAAGCTGGGGCCGTTGGGGGAGATCGTCGAGACCGCGCGGCAGTTGCACGCGGACCTCGACGCGCTGGCGCCGGACAACCTGCCCGCGCCGCTGGTCGAGGTCGTCACCGGTTCCGCGCGGCGCCGGGCGGACAAACTGGACCGGCTGATCTCCGCGTCGCTGGCGAAGACGCTGGAGAACCGTGAGCTGATCATCGTGCCGATCGGTTCGCTGTACGCGTTGCCTTGGGGCGCTTTGCCTTCACTGCACGGACATCCGGTGTCGATCGCGCCGTCGGCGACCGCCTGGGTGACCGCGTCCGGTCGGCGGAACTCCGGCCCGGTGCTGCTCGCCGGCGGGCCGGGGGTGCCGGGTTCGGTCGGTGAGGTGCGGAACCTGCGGGCCGTGTACCCGCACGCCCGCCTGGTCGACGGGAAGGACGCGACCAGCGACACCGTCCTGTCCGCTTTGGACGGTTCCGGCATGGCGCACCTGGTCGCGCACGGCGCGCACGAACCGGCGAACGCGTTGTTCTCGCGGCTGGAACTGGTCGACGGCCCGTTGTACGCGCACGAAACGGCCCGGCTCGCGAAGCCGCCGGAGCGGGTGGTGCTGGCCGCGTGCGAGCTCGCGATGAGTCACATCCGGCCCGGCGAGGAGGCGCTCGGTTTCGCCGGGACGTTGCTCGCCAGCGGTTCGCGGACGGTCATCGGCGCGATCGCGCGGGTCGGCGACAAGGCGGCCGCGGCCGCGATGTCCGATCTGCACCGGCGGCTGGCGCTGGGGACCGCGCCCGCTCTGGCGCTCGCGGAAGCGACGGCGGCCGATCCGCTGCGGCGCCCTTTCCTGTGCCTGGGCGCGGGCTGAAGTTCTCTCTCACTTATGGGGTGAAAGCGTCCTTCACCTCGTCTCATGCGGCGAAAGCTCCCTTCGCCGCGTCCAATGTGGCTATGGCGTCCTTCGCCTACCCACAGGAGTTGTCCACAACCATCGTCGTCTGTGGACAACTCCGCCGAGCGCCCGTTCCCGTCGCCCTCCGCCGGTAGACTGGACTCGGGGTCGCCCCCCTTGGGAAGGGCGGGGGGTGGGGTCAGGCGCGTTCGGCGTGTTTCACCAGGCGGGTGGCCAGGATCGAGATCACGGCGCGCAGGGCCGTGCGGATGCCGGCGCCGGTGCCGGGCAGCGGTTCGGTGAACCGGCCGGTCCACCGGAGATCCGTTCCGCCGGAAGCGTTCGGCGTGAACGAGACTTCGGCGCGATAGTCCTTCAGCAGCGCGAGACCCGCGAAGCCGTAGACGTGCTTTCGGTCCTGTTCGTACTCCAGCGTCTCTTCGTGGAGATACACCGGCCACAGGCCGACGGCCCGCACGGCGCCGACGCCGTCCGCGCCCGGTTCCCGCGCCCAGCGCGAGTGGAACACCACCGGCTTCGCCCATTCCGACCACCGGGAACCGTCGGCCTCCAGCGCGAACAGCGAAGCGGGCGAGGCGCTGCTCGTCCGGTTGACCTCGAAGGAGTACGTCTTGCCCATGTGGCGACGATAACCGCTCCGAACGCCACGGATAAGTAAAGATAGGGGCGTGAGCACGCCGCGCCGCGAGATCGCCGCACCACATTGGCTGGTGCAGCTGCTCCGCAGCACACCCGTTCCCATTCCGTGGAACATGGTCGCCCGCGCCGTCCTCGCCCTCGCCGTCCCGCTCGCCGTCGGCTACGCATTGGGCGACATCGGAGTCGGCGCGCTCGTCTCCACCGGCGCCCTGCCGACCGTCCTTTCCGAATCCGCCGGCCCGTACCGCTACCGCGCCCGGCGGCTCGGCGGCGCCACCGCGGCGGCGGGTCTCGGCTACTTCGCCGGACTGATCACCGGCGGCATCCCCGCCGCGTCCATCCCGGTCGTCGTCGGAGTCGCGGCGGTGTCCGCGCTGATCAGCGCGGCGGGCAGCAACGCGTCGGTCGCCGGACTGCAGATGTTCGTCTTCTGCGTGCTCGGCACCGGCCAGCACGTCACCGGCCTGCGCGTCGAAGTCCTCCTCGGCTACTTCTGCGTCGGCGCCGCCTGGAGCCTGCTGATCGCGCTCGCCACCTGGACCTTCCGCGCCACCAGTCCCGAACGCGGCGCCGTCGCACACGTCTACGTCGAACTCGCCGCGATGCTCTCCGCGACCGACGAGGCCACCTCCCGCGTCGCGCGGCACCAGCTCACGACCGCGATGAACACCGCGTACGACCGGCTGCTCACCGCCCGCTCCTGGCTGTCCGGCCGCGACGCCACCTACCGCCAGCTGCTCAACCTGCTCTCGGCCAGCACCCCCGCCGTCGAGGCGTCGGTCGCGATGGTCAACGCCGGCCGCCACGCCCCGGACGACGTGATCGACCACTTCATCGCGACTTCGGCCGCCGTCCTCGCGAACCAGGAACTCCCGGAGCCGCCCGAAGCGCCCGAAGACGCCGACCCGGTCCTCGCCGCCCTCTACGCCGGGCTCACCCGGATAGGCAAGGGCGACAACCGGAAGCGGCGCGAGGTCCAGCCTTGGCACAAACGCCTTCGCGGCTGGGCGGGTTCGCTCGTTTCCGGCCCGCTCACCTGGTTCGCCGCGCTCCGCCTCACGTTGTGCGTCGCGATCGCCGAAGTCGTCGCGCTGCTCGTCCCGTTCGAACGGTCCTACTGGATCACGCTCACCGTCGGCATCGTCCTCAAACCGGACTTCGGCTCGGTCTTCGGCCGCGCCGTGCTGCGCGGCATCGGCACGGTGATCGGCGTGGGCATCGGCGCGGCCGTGCTCGCCGCGGGCGGCGAAGGCTGGCTGCTGGTCCTGCTGATCGCCGTCTTCGCGGGCGGCGTCGCGGTCGGCAAGGTCCGCAACTACGGCATCCTCAGCGCCTTCGTGACGCCGCTGATCATCCTGCAGATGGACCTCGCCAGCACCGGAAGCTGGAACATCGTGCTCGCGAGACTCGTCGACACCGTGCTCGGCTGCGCGATCGTCCTGATCTTCGGCTACCTGCTCTGGCCGGGAAGCCGACGGCCGCAGGTCGGCGGACGGCTCGCCGACAGCCTCGACAGCCTGGTGAAGTACGTCGACAAAGGACTCGTGCTCGCGCCGTCCGGCGAGGCCCGCCTGGAACGCTCACGCGCCCGCCGCCGCGCCTACCGCGCACTGGCCGACCTGCGGACCGCGTTCCAGCAGGTCGTCGTCGAACCCTCCGCCGCCGGACGGCAGGCCGTCGCCTGGTGGCCGGTGATCGCCGGGCTCGAACGCGTCGCCGACGCCGTCACCGAGGTCGGCGTCACCCTCGGACGCGGCGCCCCCGCCCCCGACGAAGCCGACGTCGCGCTCCTGACGGCGGCCCTCGCCGAACTCGCGGCCGCCGTCCGCGAGGAACGGGATCCGGCGGAGATGCCGATGCCCGACAACGAACGGCTGTCCGGCGTCGTCGACCAGATCGGCGCCGCCTTCGACGCCGTGCGCGGTCCCGACCTCGTCGAACGCGCGCCGTTGCGGCTGGTCCGGCGCTTCCTGCCGTATCACCGCCGCGCCTGAGGCATCCTGGTCCGGACGGACCGACTTCCTGGGGGCTCGATGAAGGACTGGATACCGCTGATCCAAAGCCTGATCTGGCCGGTGCCTCGGGAGTCCGCGTCGGCCGAACCACGGCCGGACACGACCGGCGTCAACACGATCCACCTCGCCCACACGGCACGACGTGAGAAGCAACTGGACCGGGACAACTACCAGTACCACGGCATCCACGCCTTCCTCGTGGGAGACGACGACCGCGATCTCGACCGCGTCACCAAGGTCGTCTACCACCTCCACCCGTTCAACCTCACGGCCGACGTCCACCTCGAAGGCCGCGCGACGCCGCTGCGACTCGAGCGGTACATCAACTTCTGATCACCCACCCGGACGGGGGATGGGTGAGCATCATCTCGAACTAATGTTCGAGTTTTCACGCATAATCGACGCATGCTCGACACTGGTGACACGCTGCCGCCGGGGCCGCGTCACCTGCACATGGTCCGGCCCAACCAGCCCGTTTGGGTCGATCTCACGCTGGTGTACCCCGTCGGCGCGGTGAAGACCCGCCTGCCCGACGGCCTGGACCTGACCGCCACCGTCCCCGGGCTGCTGGGGATGTGGCGGGCGACGACGACGGGGCACTGGGTCGGCTGGGTCACCTTCCAGCTCGGCCCGGTGGGCCGGGGCGGCACGACGCATTCGCAGTGGGTGCTGGCCGAGGCGCTGCGGCCACGCGAGCACCGGAACACGTGGTCGGGCAGCTTCCCCTCCGAACGGAGGCGATGATCGTCCCGGCTCGTGGACTGTATTGACCGCATGCCAGAACGCGCCCACGATGGCCACGTGTCCGCCATCCTGGAGTCCTCGCCGATCCGTTCGGTGGGTGAAGGTGCCGTCGCGCTCTTCCTGCGCCGTGGACGTTTGGGCTCTCCGCCCGCGTAGCTCCTTATCTCGCCAAGTCGTCCGACGGTGAATCCAGGGAGCCTCCATGTCCATCGAACTGCCCGACCGTGTCCGTCTCCGCCCCGCGACCGTCCCCGACGGCGGGATCCTCGAAGGGCCGCGTCTGCTGCGGCGTTTGCCGGAAGGCGTCGAGGAGCGCCCG
This sequence comes from Amycolatopsis sp. CB00013, assembly GCF_001905755.1. NCBI lineage: Bacteria > Bacillati > Actinomycetota > Actinomycetes > Pseudonocardiales > Pseudonocardiaceae > Amycolatopsis > Amycolatopsis sp. CB00013. The sequence goes on from NZ_LIWC01000002.1 coordinate 1,746,412, forward strand.
TACGAGCTTTTCTCGCTACGCCCGTTGGGAAGGGTGATCGGCGCCGAGATCGGCGGCGTCGACCTCGCCCGTCCGCTGACACCCGAGCTCCACGCCGAGCTGAACCGCGCGCTGCTGGAGTGGAAGGTGCTGTTCTTCCGCGATCAGGACATCACTTCGGCGCACCAGCGCGCGTTCGCCGCCAGCTGGGGCGAACTGGAGACGAACCCGTTCATCCCCCAGGGCGAGACCGAGGACACCACGCGGTTCGCCCGGTCCGCGACCATGCCCGCGTTCGAGAACATCTGGCACGTGGACGTCACGTTCCGGCCCGCGCCGGCGCTCGGTTCGGTCCTGCGGCTGATCGAGGTCCCGCCGGTGGGCGGCGACACGATGTGGGCCGACATGGCCGCCGCCTACGACAACCTGCCCGAAGACGTCCGCGAACGCGTCGACGGGTTGACCGCGGTGCACGACTTCATCCCCGGCTTCGACCGCTTCTCCGACCCGGAACTCCTGCTGCGCCACCAAGACGCGTTCCCGCCGGTCGAGCATCCGGTCGCCCGCACGCATCCGGAGACCGGACGCCGCACCCTCTTCGTGAACCAGGCCTTCACGACGCACATCGTCGGCATCGACCGCGACGAGAGCGACAGGCTCCTGCGGTACCTGTTCAGCCGGGCGCACATCCCGGAGTTCCAGGTGCGCTTCGCCTGGCGGCCGGGTTCGGTGGCCTTCTGGGACAACCGCGCCACGCAGCATTACGCCGTCAACGACTACCACCCGTACGCGCGGGTGGCCGAACGCGTCGCCATCGCGGGCGACCGGCCGTTCTGAGCGTCCCCATGACGGGTGATCGTCGAGGCGTGTTCACTCGTACCTGTGTGACGATGTGGCCATGGGCATCAACTTCGATGAATTGAAGAACAAGGCCACCGACGCTCTCCGCGAGCACAACGACAAGATCGAGGGCGGCCTGGACAAGGCGGCCGACTTCGCCAAGTCGAAGTTCTCCGGTCACGACTCCCAGATCGACTCGGGTGTCGAGAAGGCGAAGGGGTTCATCAACAAGTTCGACGACACCCCCGACAACCCCCAGCCCCAGAACCCGCCGCAGGGCCAGTAACCCCCAACCTCCCGCATTTCGTCCTCTGAATGCGGTACTTGCACACGCAAGGACCGCGTTCAGAGGACGAAACGCGTCAGGAGACCTCGCCGATCGCGATGTCGCCTTCGATGGCCGTGATCCGGCCGCCGCGCTCGCCGAGCGCGATCAGACCGTCGCGCGCGTCCGGGGCGCTCAGGCTGACCCGCACCCCCGCGCGTTCCGCGTCCTTACTGGCCGCAAACGCTTGCGCACCCTCGTGACCCGCGTTGACCGTCACCGCGAGACCACCCGTCGACGCCAGCGAACCCCGCGCGGCACCCAGTCGCCCGAGCGCCTCGTCGACGATCGGCAGCAGCGCGTCCCGGTTGCCTTCGGTCATCGCCCGCACCAGCGCCGGGCTCGACCCGGCCACCCGCGTGCCGTCCGTATAGGACCCGGCGGCCAGCGACATCGCCAACGGTCCGCCCTGCGCGCCGATCGTGGCCAGGATGGCCGCGAAGATATGCGGCAGATGCGAGATCCGCGCGACCGTCTCGTCGTGCGAGTCCGCGGGCAGCGGCACGACGTGCGCGCCGACGTCCAGCACGAGCTGGGCGACCTCCGCCCACGCCGTCAGATCGGTGTCGTGTTCGACGCCCAGCACCCACGCCGCGCCGCCGAACAACGCCGGATTGCTCGCCTTCCAGCCCGAGTTCGCCGTCCCGGCCATCGGATGCCCGCCGACGAACTTCGCGTACGGCGCGCGGCGCCGCACCGAGTCGAGCACCGGCCCCTTCACGCTGGTCACGTCGGTGAGCACGCAGTGCCCGGCGACCCGCGAAACGGTACGGAGCACCTCTTCGACCGCGGGCAGCGGCACCGCGAGCACGATCATCGCGTCCCGCTCCGCCGCCTTGCTCAGCGCCGCTTCGACCTGTGTGGTGACGTCGAAACCCGCTCTGCTGGCGGCGTCCGCGTCAGCTTCGGAGGTCGTCGCCCCGAACGTGGTGCGGCCGATCGAATGCGCCGCGCGCAGCAGCGAACCACCGATCAACCCGAGCCCGATCACGCATACGTCCCGCACAAGGGTTCATCCTGCCATCTAGTAGGCCACTCGTCAGAGAACGGCGGCCAGGCGGGTTCCCTGATCGATGGCCCGTTTGGCGTCCAGTTCGGCCGCGACGTCGGCGCCGCCGATCAGGTGCACCGGCAGTCCGGCCGCCCGCAGGTCGTCGACGAGGTCGCGCACCGGCTCCTGTCCCGCGCAGACGACGACGGTGTCGACGTCGAGCACGCGCGGCTTGTCATCGACGGTGATGTGCAGGCCGTCGTCGTCGATCCGCTCGTAGGCGACCCCGGTGAGCTGCTCGACGCGCTTGGCCTTCAGCGCGGCACGGTGCACCCAGCCGCTGGTCTTGCCCAGCCCCGCGCCGATCCCGGACTTCTTGCGCTGCAGCAGGAAGACCTGCCGCGGTGACGGCTCGACCTTCCGCTCGGTCAGCCCGCCCGCGGCCCGCTCGGGATCGGTGACGCCCCATTCGGCCATCCACGCGTCCAGATCGAGGGCGGGGGAGGTGGTGTGCGTCAGGAACTCGCTGACGTCCACGCCGATCCCGCCCGCGCCGATCACGGCGACCTTGCCGCCCACCGGTTTCCCGTGCCGGACGACGTCCACATAGGACAGAACCTTGGGATGGTCGATACCGGGGAGCGACGGCACCCGCGGTGTCACGCCGGTGGCCAGCACGACCTCGTCGAACCCCGCGTCGACCAGATCGGCGGCGGCCACGCGGGTGCCGAGGCGCACCTTGACGCCGGTGACCTCCAGCCGCCGCGTGTAGTACCGGATGGTCTCCGCGAACTCCTCCTTGCCCGGGATCTTGCGCGCGATCCCGAACTGGCCGCCGATCTCGTCGTCGGCTTCGAAGAGTTCGACCGCGTGCCCGCGTTCGGCGAGGCCGGTCGCGGCCGCGAGCCCGGCGGGACCCGCGCCGACGACGGCGACGCGTTTGGTCTTCCGTGTCGGCGACAACGTCAGCGTCGTCTCGTGGCCCGCGCGCGGATTCACCATGCAGGACACCAGTTTCCGCTTGAAAGCGTGGTCGAGGCAGGCCTGGTTGCAGGCGATGCAAGTGTTGATCTCGTCCTCGCGCCCGGTCTCCGCCTTTCGGATCCACTCCGGGTCGGCGAGGAACGGCCGCGCCATCGACACCAGGTCGGCGTCGCCGCCGGCCAGCGCCTCCTCGGCGACCTCGGGCATGTTGATCCGGTTCGACGTGACCACCGGGATCCCGACGTGCGGCTTGAGTTTCCCGGTCACCCAGGTGAAGGCCGCGCGCGGGACGGACGTCACGATCGTCGGCACCCGTGCCTCGTGCCAGCCGATGCCGGTGTTGATGATCGTCGCGCCCGCCTCTTCGACCTCCTTGGCCAAGGCGACGACGTCTTCCCAGCTTTGCCCGCCCTCGACGAGGTCCAACATGGACAGCCGGTAGATGATGATGAAGTCCTCGCCGACCGCTTCCCGCGTGCGGCGCACGATCTCGACGGCGATCCGCCGCCGGTTTTCCGCGCTGCCGCCCCATTCGTCGGTGCGTTTGTTGGTCCGCTCGGCGAGGAACTGGTTGATGAAGTAGCCCTCGGAGCCCATGATCTCGACGCCGTCGTAGCCCGCTTCCTTCGCCAGGAAGGCACAATCGGCGAAAGCGCGGATCTGGCGCAGCACGCCGTATCCGGAAAGGGCCCGCGGTTTGAAGGGGTTGATCGGCGCCTTGATACCCGACGCGGAAACGCTCAGCGGGTGATAGGAATACCGGCCGGCGTGCAGGATCTGCAGTGCGATCTTTCCGCCCGCCTCATGCACCGGATCGGTGAGTTGCTTATGTGCCTTGGCTTCCGCGCGCGTCGAGAGCTTCGATGCCAGCGGCAGGAGCCATCCGGTCCGGTTCGGCGCGAAACCGCCGGTGACGATCAGCCCGACGCCGCCTCGGGCGCGTTCGGCGTAATACTCGGCCAGTTGCGGGAAATGCGCTTCCTTGTCTTCGAGGCCGGTGTGCATCGAACCCATGATCACCCTGTTGCGCAGGGTGGTGAAGCCGAGGTCGAGAGGGGACAGCAGGTTCGGGTACGGGCTCATCGCTGGTCCTTACGCATCGTGGTGGAATGCCCGGAGGACTTCTTCGAGCCACTCGACGTGGCCCTGTTCGGTTCGGATTCCTCCGCGCAGCACGAGGAACTGGTGCAACGACTGTCCACTGAGGACGCTGGGGTCGGGGAAGTCGCGCTTCTCGATCAGCAGGTACGCGTCGAGCTGTGCCGCGTGCGCGTCGCGATGCCGGGTGACCTCGGCGGCGACGGCGGCCGGATCGCCGAGCGCCGCGCCGCGGATCTTCACGGCGAGCTCCCTGGCGGTGGCCGACGGATCGGGTTCGGCGAGCCAGCGGGCCAGTTCGGCCCGCCCCGCGTCGCCGACGGTGTACACCTTCTTGTCGGGTTTCCCGGACTGCGCGACCTGGTCGACGGTGATCCAGCCCGCGTCCTCCATCCGCTTGAGGACGCGGTAGATCTGCTGGTGGGTGGCGCTCCACCACAGCCCGATGGACTTCTCGAAGCGGCGCGTCAGCTCGTAGCCCGAGCCGGACCGCTCGGACAGTGAGACCAGGATCGCGTGCTCCAGTGCCATGCACCTAGTTTCATATGCACCTAGTTGCACTGCAAGGCGACGCACGTCACAAGCGCGTGAAGGCCCCCTTCCCTCGGCTCAGTCGCGGGAAGGGGGCCTTCACGGGAAAAGCTACGGCTTGCGGGCGATCCCGCCGATGACGCGCGACTCCGACGGCGAAGCGGCGAAGATCGTCTTCTCGTCCGGGTGCCACGCCGGCGCGTAGACCAGGCCCGGCTCCAGCAGCGGCCAGCCGCCGAAGAAGCGCCGGAACTCGTCCATGGTGCGCAGGAAACCGGGGTTCGTCGTGGTCTCGTAGTACTCGAGGATGTCCAGCAGCGCCTGCCGTTCCTCGTCGTTGGCCGGGTTCTCGTTCGTCATCTGCGAGAGCACCAGCAGCGAACCCGGCGCGAGCCGGTCGCGGTAGAAGTCCAGCAGCCCGTCCGGGTCCTGCTCGTCCTTGATGAAGTGCATGACCGCGTTGACCACCAGCGCGATCGGTTCGCGGACGTCGATGATGCCGGAGTCCATCACCCGGTTCCAGAGGTCCTCGGGATCGAACAGATCCGCCGCGATCGCGTGGTGGCGGTCCGGATCGGCGGTGTCGGCGAGCAGCAGCGTCGAATGCGCGAGCGCGATCGGCTCGTTGTCGATGTAGAGGACGTGCGTGTCCTCCTGCGGCCGCGCCTCGTCGGCGACCTCGTGCACGTTGCCCGCGGTCGGCAGCCCGGAGCCGATGTCGACGAACTGCTTGATGCCCAGTTCCGCGCAGTGCCGCACGGCCCGGCCGAGGAACTGCCTGCTGGTCTTGCAGTAGTCGCCCATGAGCGGCAGGCGCTCGCGCACCTTCTCGGCGAAGTTGCGGTCGATGGCGTAGTGCGTGTCGCCGCCGATGAAGTAGTCGTAGACGCGGGCCGCGGACGGCCGGTCCAAGCTGTTCTCGACGGCCTTGAGCGCCGCGTCGTGATCGATCATCGTCATCCCTTTGTCCGCGCCGGAAATCCCATGCTAACCGGCCGGGACGTAGGCCTCGCGGTAGGCGTTCACGGATTCGGTCAAGCGATCGAGCTCCGCGCGGGTGCGGGCGAGACCGGCCGCGTCGAGTCCCATCGCGTCGCCGATGATCTTCGGGATCCCGCTCGCGCGTTCCCTGAGCGCGGCGCCGTCCCCGGTCAGGCTGATGCGCACGGACCGCTCGTCGTCGGCCTGCCGGACGCGCTGGACCAGTCCGGACTTCTCCAGCCGTTTGAGCAGCGGGGACAGCGTGCCGGAGTCGAGGTTCAGCACGGTGCCGAGCTCCTTGACCAGCCGCTCGTCCTCCTCCCAGAGCGCGAGCATCACCAGATACTGGGGATAGGTCAGGCCCAGATCGTCGAGCACCACGCGGTAAAGCGCGGTGACGGCCCGCGATGCCGCGTAGAGCCCGAAGCACAGCTGATCGTCCAGGCACAGCGACCCGGTGTTGTCCGTGGGCATCGGTCCTCCTTCTCCCCATGGTGCGCCGATCATGCCGCACCTCGCCATGGGAGTGGGGTAAATCTCCTTGGGTGCATTTTAGTTGTGCACAACTGAGTTGCGAGCTATCTTTGCTGCATCGACTTCGGAACCCAGGAGGCAGAAATGACCGCCAACCCGCACAACCTGGCCCTCGAACCGGCCGCGCAGGCCTTCGTCGAGGCCACCGCCACGCCGCCGTTCCTCTTCCAGCTGCCGCCGGAGGAAGGACGCAAGGCCGTCGACGAGGTCCAGGGCGGCGACGTCGAACTGCCCGCCGCGGACGTCGAGACCACGCACGTGGACGGTGTCGAGGTCCGCATCGTGCGGCCGCAAGGTGCGACCGGGCCGCTGCCCGTGATCGTCTACATCCACGGCGCCGGCTGGGTCTTCGGGAACTTCCACACCCACGAGCGCCTGGTCCGCGAGCTCGCCGTCGGCGCGGGCGCGGCGGTCGTCTTCCCCGAATACGACCGCTCGCCGGAGGCGCGCTACCCGGTCGCCATCGAGCAGAGCTACGCCGTGGCGAAGTGGGTCGCCGAGCACGGCGCCGAAAACGGGCTCGACGGCACGAAGATCGCGATCGCCGGGGACTCCGTCGGCGGGAACATGACCGCGGCGCTCACCTTGCTCGCCAAGCAGCGCGGCGACGTCACCTTCCGTCAGCAGGTGCTCTTCTACCCGGTCACCGACGCGAGCTTCGAGACCGAGTCCTACCGGCGGTTCGCCGAGGGCTACTTCCTCGCGCTCGACGGCATGAAGTGGTTCTGGGACCAGTACACGACCGATCCGGCGCAGCGCGCGGAAATCACCGCGTCGCCGCTGCGGGCGAGCCTCGACGAGCTGGCCGGTCTCCCGCCCGCGCTGGTGATCACGGCCGAGGCCGACGTCCTGCGCGACGAAGGCGAGGCGTACGCCGCGAAGCTGCGTCAGGCCGGTGTGCCGGTGACGGCCGTGCGATACCAGGGCATCGTCCACGACTTCGTCATGCTCAACACGTTGCGCGAAACGCACGCCGCGGAGGCCGCGATAAAGCAAGCGATCGGCGTGCTGCGTACCGCCCTCGCAGGCTGAGTAGTCCGGAACCCGGTTTGTCCAGGGTGACACGCGTCACCCTGGACAACACTTCCCGGTGGTCGCACGTCTCTTGATCCAGATGTGGGAAGTGCGGTGCGGGGGCGTGCCGCGGCCGGAGAGGGACACGATCGCCATGGGACTGGGACTGAGTGCCATCCGGCTCGATTCGACACTGAACCTCGTCATCGTCCTGGTGCTGACGCTGCTCGCGATCATCGCCGTCCCGTTCCTCTGGGAACGCTGGCGCCGCAAGGTTCTCGGCCGCAGCGGCACGATCCTCGTCGCGGTCGTGCTGGTGGTGGTCAGCACCGGGATGGGCGGGAACATGATCGGCGGGTTCTTCCCGACGGTCGGCGCCCTGTTCGGCACCGGCGTGTACTCCGGCGAGAGTGTCGACGCCGTCGCCGGGCAGAACGGTTCGGATCTCGACAAACTGCGTGACGCCGGGGCGATGCGGGCCAAGGAGGGCAAGGGTTCCGTCGTGCACATGACGGTGACCGGCAAGCGCACCGGCCTCACCCGCGACGTCTCGGTGTACTTCCCGCCCCAGTACTACGATCCCGCGTTCCGGTCGCTCAAATTCCCGGTCATCGAATGGATCCCGAACTACCCGTCCGGGCCCGAAGTGGTCACCGGTCCCTACGAACTGCCCGCCAAACTCGACGCGGCCATCGCGAAGCACGTGCTCCCGCCGACCCTGGTGATCATCCCGGACCCGACCGGGAAACCGAAGGTCGGCCACGACACCGAATGCATCGACGAGGTCAACGGGACCGCCAACGACACCTACCTGACCGCCGACATCCGCGACTGGGCGATCGAGAAACTCGGCGCCAACCCGCAGCGGAAGGCGTGGACGATGGCGGGCTGGTCGTCGGGCGGATACTGCGCGATGAACCTGGTGACGCGGCATCCGCAGTGGTACGGCCAGGCGGCGAGCGTCAGCGGGTACTACAAGGCTTCGGTGGACGCGGAGACGGAGAACCTGTTCAAGGGCAGGCAGGACATCGTCGACGCGAACACGGTCACGGTGAACCTGCAGAAGCATCCGTCGCCCGTCGACATCCTCGCGATCGCGGGGGACAAGGAAAGCTTCGAGAGCTTCTCGATCGACCAGATCCAGGCGGCCGTCCGCGCGCCCGCGACGCTTTCGTCGTGGCGGATCCCGGACGCCGGGCACAACATGAACACCTTCAAGGCGCAGGTGCCCGACGTGCTGGCGTGGATCGGCGCGCGGACCGTGCCGCCGTGCGCACCGCAGGACAAGAAGATCATCACCAACGGCGGCGTCACGCCGTGGCCGCTGCCCAACACCGGCGCCAAGGGCGCGCTAGTGGACGTCGTCGAGTGACTTGGCTCGATAAGCCTTGGGATACAAGCGGATCCGGTCTGGAACCCGTTTCCCGGCCGCCCGCGTGATCGCTCCGAGGCGCCGAAGACGGCGTTCGTCGGTATCTGTCCACTTGAGACTCAAGCGCTCGCGAAGAGCCGGTGGCAGCAAGCCGATCGCGCACAGGGTCAGCACGTTCCCGCCCGCCGGCCGCACGGGGCGCCACAGTGCTTCCGGCAAGAACCACCACGGGGGCGGTGGTGTGTCGCGCATGGTGATCGAGCGGAGCAGTTCCCGGACCGTGTGGTTGTCTTCGAGCCGGTTCGCGACGACGTCGTCGAAGTAGGCCTCGAATCCTTCGAGGTCCTCCGGCATGTGGTGCTCACGGAGGCCGAGCAGCAGGCCGACGCGTCGCCACTCCGCGTAGAACCGGCGCTTTTCCTTGTCTGACAAGGGATGGACGAAGACCTCGTGCATGCGGGCGGTCGTCCAGAACGTCGAGCCGTGCACCCACCAGTACGCCTCGGGGTTCAGCGCGTGGTAGCGCTCGCCGTGGTGGTCGACGCCCTTGATCGCCTTGTGCATCTCGCGGAGCCGCTCGGCCTCCGCGACCGCCTCCCGGCCGCCGAAAACCTGGCTCAGCAAGGAATCGATGGTCCGGTCGAGGCGGCCCCACGGGTCTTCGGTGTAGTTCGAATGGTCGTGGACACCGGCGCCGACCACCGGATGCGCGACCTGCAACAGCAACGCCGTCCCCGCGCCGAGCAGCAGTCTCCGGTCGCCGACCACTTGCCAGGCAACGGAATCCGGGCCGAGCGGGGTCACGGTGGGCAGGCGGGCTTCGGTGCTCATGACGACCTCCCGGGAGAGCGGCGTGACGCCACTGTCCCACCTTGTTTACACTTCGTCAATAGCGGGGAGCAGTGCCTTGACCACCTCCGTCACTTGTCGGCCCGCGCCGGCGTAGGTGGTCGACAACGGCTGCGAGGTCAGGACGACGACGATGTAGCGATCGTCTTCGCCGACCACGCCCGAGCTGTGCAGGATCCGCGAGCCGCGGCAGCACGCCCAGCCCTGTTTGATCGACCAGGGAAGGGAACCGACGGCGTCCGGGATGCCGAAGTACTGCCGGATCCCGTCGGAGCCGTTCTCCGTCGCGCCGCTCAACGCCCGCATGATCGTCGTGCGCGGCCCGGCGCCCGCCTTGTCCAGCAGGTAGCGGTAGATCTTCACGACGTCCGCGGCGGTGATCCGGGTGTCGCCCCAGCGGCCGGGATCCTCGGGCGGACGCGTACCGCCGAGGCCGATCTTGGTCGCCCAGCGGGTCACGATCGTGGGGCCGCCGAGGGCCGTCCACAGCCTGCTGGCGATGTCGTCGTCGCTGACCGACAGCATCCGCTGGACGGTGCTCGGCGGTGTGCCGGCTTGAAGCGCTTCCAACGCGATGAGGAGCTTCACGAGCGACGCCGAGGTGTAGGACCGTTCCGACCTGAGCGAAACGGTGCTCTTCTTGGCCGTGCGGTCGTAGACGACGACGCTCACCTGCCCGCCGGGGACGAGGTCCGCGAGGGCTTGGCTGTCGACGGATTTCGGTGGCGGACCCGGCGCCGCCGAGGACGAGGGTGTCGGGGACACGACCGGATCCTCCGGTTCGACCTCGACTTCGACGGACGGCGCAGGGGTGCTCGGCACCGCCTCCGCGACCGCCACCGGACCGGGACGCGACGTCGGGATCAGGACCATCGCGAGGATGGCGCCCAGGCACAGCCCCACCAGGAGGAAGACTCCGCTCACCTTGCCCACATGACCTGTTGACCGCGTCACCCGTTCGTGTTCACGGGTAGCCCGTTCGGACGATGCTGTTTGTCCGGAAGGGCAGCGGGGTATCCGGGGTCCAGCGTGAATTCAGGTCGCCAACTCTGGGAGGCGGAGCAATGGCACGTGCACAACGCGCTCGTATCCGGACGGCGGGGCTCCAGCCCGCTCAGGTTCTCGCCGGGCTGTCGAGCCTGGCCTTCCTGGTGTTCGGGATCGTGGGCTTCACCAGGACGGGATTCGCCGATTTCGCCGGGCGCAGCGACGCGACCGTGCTCGGCTTCTCGGTGAATCCCCTGTACAACCTCGGTTTCGTCCTGCTGGGCGCGATCGGGCTGCTGCTGACCTTCGGGTCGGGGCGGTCCCGGGTCTTCGGTTTCCTGACGTTCGTCGCCTTCGGGGTGCTGTTCGTCTGGGGCCTCATGATCACGGGGACCGTTTCGACGAACCCGGTCTCACAGGCCGGTAACCCGTTCAACCTCAACGGGCCGGACAACTGGCTGCACCTCGGCCTCGCCGCGCTCGGGCTGGTGATCGCGTTCCTGCCCGCACGGCACAAGGTGCTGCTGCCGGAGGACGAAGAGGAGACCGTGGTCGCGGACCGGGCGGACAGCGCCACGGCCGTCGAACCCCTTCCGGACGATTCGCGACGGCCGAAGCACGGAAAAGGCCCGACCGTCGCTCGGGAAGAGCGACCGCCGGGCCTGGCCCACTAGCGCTCAGTAGCCGGAATCCTGGGCGGGAGCGTCTTCCTCCTTCTTGGGGGCGGCGTTCCCGCTCTGCGCTGCCTTGTCCTTCACCGGCGCGGTGCTCTTGCAGCCGGCGGGCTCGATGACGAACCAGGTGCCGCCGACGCCGTGACCGTTGGCCTCGCCCGCGTTGGCGTCCTTGGCGTAGCGGTAGACGGCCCAGCCGCCGACGGTGACCTGCATGGTGCCGTCCGCGCGCTTCACCTTGCCGAGCAGCTTCTGGTCGATGCCTTCGAGCTGGACGTCGCCCTCGGCGAGCACCGGCGGCCAGGCCTTCGCGCAGTCACCGTTGCAGGTCGGCTGCTTGTTCTTCTTGTCCTTGGTGAACATGTACAGCGTGAAGCCGTCTTGGTCCACAATGGCCGGTCCGATACCGTCGACGTTGCTCGCGACGAGCTTCGTGTCGCCGCCCTTTTGTTCGGCCGGAGCCTCCTTCGCCGCCTGGCCCGCCTTGCCGCCCTTGGCATTCGCGGCGTACCAGGTGCTGCCGACGCCCTGCCCCTTCGCTTCGCCGGCCTTGGCATCCTTGGCGTAGCGGTAAAGCGCCCAGCCGCCGACGGTGACCTGCTTGCGCCCGTCGGCACGGGTCACCTCGCCGACCAGGGCCTGATCCACGCCTTCGATCTGGACTTCGCCCTCGGCCAGCACCGGCGGCCAGGCCTTCGCGCAGTCACCGTCACAATTGGACTTCGGCGGCTTCGCGCTGTCCTTGTCGAAGCGGTACAAGGTGAAGCCGTCCTTGTCGACGAGGACCTGGCCGAGATTCCCGGCTTCGGCCACGGCCACCTTGGTCTCACCCTTGGCCGCGGGGGCGTTCCCGCCCGCCCCGGCCACCGCCGCGGCGGGAGCGACGGCGGGGGCCGCCGCCTCGGTGCCGCCGGAGCAGGCCGACAGCACCACCAGACCCGCGGCCGCGGACGCCGCTGCGACGACGAAACGCTTGCGAAGCATGGGATTTCTCCTTGTTCGTAGGGGTTCCGCGGCTTGGCGCGGTGAGCTTGTACCCCCTACACGGAGCCGGTTCGAGACCGGTTCAAGGAGTTTTCGGTTTTTCTTCGCGGGCCTCCAGCGCGGCATCGACGAGTACCCCGGCCGAGCCGGTGTAGTGCGCGGGATCCAGCAGATCGGCCAGGGATTCGGCGGGAAGCACTCCGGTTATCTCCGGCAGGCCGGAAAGAACCTCGCCGAGGGCCTTGTCCTGTTCGAGGGCGAGCTTGGCCGCCTGCCCGAGAACCTCCTTGGCCCGTGCCTTGCCGAGCAGCGGGGCGAGCACGGTCGAAAGCCGCTCGGAGACGATCTGGCCGTGCGTGAGGCCGAGGTTCTGGCGCATCCGCTCGTCGTTGACGACCAGACCGCGGGCGAGCTCGGCCGCCGTATGCGCGGCGCCGCCGGTCAGGCGCAGGCACTCGCGCAGCAGCTGCCACTCCGCGTGCCACGCGCCCGCGGACCGTTCGTCCTCGGAGACCAGGGCCTGGGTGACGCCGGTGGCCAGCACCGGCACCTGGAGGGCGGCCGACCGGATCAGCGTCGCGAGCACCGGATTGCGTTTGTGCGGCATCGCCGAGGACCCGCCACGGCCCTCACCCGCCGGCTCGGCGACCTCCCCGACCTCGGTGCGCGTCAGGAACTGGACGTCGACCGCGATCTTCCCGAGCGCGGCGGCGGTGAAGGAGAGGGCGGCCGCGAGGTCGGCCGTCGGAGTGCGAAGCGTGTGCCAGGGGAGCGTGGTCTCGGCGAGCCCGGTCTCCTCGGCGAAGGCCGTTTGGAGGCGCTGCGGATACCCGTCGGGCAGCTCGGCGAGGCGCGCGTACTCGGCGTACGCGGCCCTCGTGCCCGCTGCGCCCCCGAGCGAGACCGGCAGAACGACCCGGTTCAGCCTGTCGAGCGCTTCGAGCGTCAGCTGACGCCAGCCCGCCGCCTTGAGCCCGAACGTCGTCGGCACCGCGTGCGCGGTGAGCGTGCGCCCGGCCATCGTCGTGTCGCGATGCGCGCGGGCGAGATCCGCCAGCGCCTCCGCCGTCGACTCGAGGTCCGCGGTGAGAAGTGCCCGCGTCCGCGCGGCGACCAGCATCATCGCGGTGTCGAAGATGTCCTGGCTGGTCGAGCCACGATGGACGTACTCCGTCCCGGCGGCCTCGGTCAGCTCCTTGATCAGCCCGACGACCGGGTTCGCCGTCTCACGAGCCGCCCTCGCCAACGCGACCACGTCGATCTCGGCGGACGCGGCCGCCTCGGTGATCGCCGCCGCGGCGTCCTGCGGGATCAGCCCGGTGCGGGCCTGCGCCCTGGCGAGCGCCGCCTCCGTGTCCAACAGGGCCCGTAACCAGGCGAGATCACCCGTCGCCGCCTCGGCGGGCGTGCCGGCGCGGACCGGGGACAGGAGGCCGGAATCGGGATCGGCGTTCATCGGCCCAGCATCGCATTTCAAAATGTCAGTGGCCTGTCCTCCCATCGATGCGCTCGCGAAGCAAGTCCGCGTGGCCGGCGTGGCGGGCGTACTCGGCGATGTGACGGGTCAGCAGCCACCGCAACGAGAACGGCTCCCCGTCGCGACGGCGCTTGCCCGTGTCGTCGAGCGACGCGGCCGCCACGATCTCCCGCGACCGCGCGCACTCCGCACGCCAAGCCGCCCACGCCTCCTCGACATCGCCGCCCAGATCCTCGAAGTCCTGCTCGGGCCACTCGTCGGAGTAATAGAGCAACGGGACGTCCTCGCCCACGAACTGCACGCGGAACCACCAGCGCTCGACGCCCGTGAGGTGCCTGAGCAGCCCGTGCAGCGACAAACTCGACGGCTCGATCGGCCGCCGGGCCATCTGCTCCGGCGTCAGCCCCTGACACTTCAGCTCGAAGGTGCGGCGATGCCAGTCGAGCGTGGACGTCAGGATCTCGCGCTCGCTCGCCACCCGCGGAGGCTCCGGGCGGTCGCCCTCCCAGCTCGCCGCGTAGTTCTCGTCGGGGATCGTGTCCATGCCCACGACCATGGCAGAGACCCCCGACAATTCCATGGCGCTCCGGCCGCCGCCCCGGCATCCTGGTGGTCGACGGCGGTCTACTAGACTCGGCCGCACGGGCCGTTAGCTCAATTGGTAGAGCTGCGGACTTTTAATCCGTAGGTTCTGGGTTCGAGCCCCAGGCGGCCCACCAAAAGCCCAGGTCAGAGGCACTTGTTGATCACCTGTCTGATCATGGTGCCCCTTTACTGCCCTCTTTGAGATCACCGCCAAGGACTTCCAGAACCTCAGCGGCACGACGTGATGGCGCCTTCCGACCAACGTAGGTGTCGGTGGTCTGGGAGACCCGGGAGTGTCCCAGCAGGTCACTCGCGTACCGGGCCGGTAGGGCGTCGGTGAGCACAGTGGCGACGGTGCGGCGGAAGGTACGAGGGGTGAACCAGTCGCCCAGCCCATGCCGTACCCGGAAGGCTCGCCAGTCGCGGCGGAGGTTGCTGGCCTCCCGAAGGCCACCCTTGGAGTTGGGGAAGATCCAGCCGGTCAGAGCGTCGGGAGCGATGCCGCGTTGAGCGGCGACCCGGGCGCGACGGTTCAACAGCATGGTGACCAGCCAGTCGGCAAGCACAACGTCACGTTGCGCGTTCTCGCTCTTACCATCGTTGATCTTGGCTCCGTCGGCTTTCGTCCGGACGAAGTTGCCCTCCATGCGCGTGACCTTGGCTTTGAAGTCGATGTGCTACCAGCGCACGGCGATGCCCTCACCAGTGCGTTCCCCGGTGCCCGCATAGAACCGCATAATGTCCGGGAGATCTTGCCGCACCGCGATCCCATCACCGTCAGCAAGCTCGAAGATCGCCAGTGCTTCGTGGACTTCTAGGGCTCGTGGAGCCTTGCGACGCTTTCGGTTCTCCACGGGCCGAGCGTCCCGAACAGGGTTGCTCTTCAACGGTCCATTGCGGACAGCGTAGCCCCAGAGTCCTGAAAGGACGGTGCGTGCTGTCTTCGCGGAACTTGTCGACAACGCGCGGTTGATGTCTTGCAAGATCGTATCAACGCGCCCCGCGTCCAAGTCGCCCATGCTCAACCCGAGCACGCGAGGCTTCACGTGGGTGTTCCATCGGTGTTCATATGTGTCCAATGAGGACCCACTGCGATTGCCAAGATCGACCTGTTCACGAAACTCGGACAACCATTTTTCGCCCACCACCGTGTGATCGTGTTTCCCCAGCTCAGGGTCGATATTGATGCTTGGTGAAAAGGGTGAACCTGCGATTCGCCATCCGAGGGTTAACTTTCGAGGCAGTAGGTGGCACGTTCCGACACTCGGCGGCACTGCCCGCTACATGTCGGCAGGGGAGCAGGCGCCGGGCCCGGTGCGTACGGCCGAGCGGTGCGGCGAACAGAGACGTGCTTATCTTCTCGGCGGCCTGGTGGCGGGTGCCAGGTAGAGCGAGACGTAGTAGTCGGCGGTGAGGGATTTGTCGTGGAACGCGTGGCCAGCAGGCATTCCCATTCTCCGGTGTCGATGGCTTTGAGTCCGTCGGCGGCTTGGCTGGCGAGGTCGCCGCGGGCGCTGAGGATGCGGGCGCTCCCTCGATCGCTTCGGGCTTGCCTGGGAGGAGGGCTGCCGGGGCGCTGGTGTCTATGAGTTCAGCCATCGCTTGCCGGTCCTCGACCCGGGGCGGCGGTGAGCGAGCCGGCAGTGGCGGAGTCGGTGCCCGGTACGCGGCAGACGCAGCAGTTCAGCAGCGCGTTGTGGATGCCGTCGTGTCCATACACGGCGGTGTCGCCGCACAGGCTGCGTAGCTCGAAGCTCGACTGATCGATCATGCATAGCTTGATGCCGTTCGCGGCTTCTTCGACCTTGCCGACGTTGACGTGGAACCCAGGCCAGCCCCGAATCAGAATTCGAACACGTTCAGCACTCATCGAGTGTGGAGGATGTGGTCACCAATTGACACGTGGGTGATCCTTCGTGGGTGCAGCGGCGTGAGTGAAGACATCATGGAGTCCGATCTGTTGTACGCCTGTGCCGGGTACTCCCTTCTGTGCGCGAATGTGCTGGCAGTGGCCGCTGGCGTTGCCGCTTGGCCATGATCGTCATTCTGGATCTGCAGGTTCCAAGGTGGAGTCGGGCTGAAGCTGTTCAAGCGAGGAGCCTCGAGGGCCGGGCTTCCGCCTGCCTCGCGCCAACGGCGGCGCCTCCTCGTCTTCGCGGGTGAAGGTCGCTTCGTCCTGGGTGCGATACCTGCGCAGCAATCTGGCGAGCTTCAGTCCGTCGCGCGGTGCCGCCGCGACCAAGGCGGCGAGGAGCTGAGCACGGCTAGCGTTTTCTCCGGTCTGTTCCACGAGGTGCAACAGCAGATCGAGGCGATGGTCGACCTTCTCTGGCCAGTGGACGAGCGTGCTGCGCCGCTTCCCACGGTACAGCCTCATCTCGACCTCGCTACTTTCATAACCTATAATAAACATATGGTAGCTAACCGTCTGAACAGCAATGTTGCTGAAGATCATGGTGACCTAGTGCTGCCTTTCGAACCCGGCGATGCGCAGGTTGACGTCGCATCGATCGAGATCGCGGGACGCGTGCTGACGCCAAGTCCGGTGTTCGATACTTACTGGCGGTTCGCGGCTGCTCGCCAGGAGGTGTACCTGGCCCGGGTGGAGGGTAGGCCGGGGCCGTGGACTCATGATCCGATCCTGCTGAGGCACCGCTTCACCAACTGCTTTCGGGCTGCGGATCGAGTCAGTCAGTACTTACTCGCCCATGTGAGCTACGACGGCGACCAGGCGTGGGAAGAGGTGTTCTTCCGAACGATCGTCTTCAAGCTGTTCAACCGTCTCTCTACGTGGCAGATGTTGAGTGAGTCGCTCGGTGAGATCCGATGGGACCAATACTCGTTCGACCTCTACAACGCCGTGCTGACCCGCGCGTTCCAGGCGGGGGAGAAGCTGTACTCCGCCGCATATGTCATGCCGGCACCGCACCTGTCCGAGGTGCGCAAGCATAGTAACCACCTGCGGTTGATCGAACTGATGATGCGCTCGTCAGCGCCGCAACGAATCCAGGACTCAGCCAAAATGCAGGACGCCTTCACCGTGCTGCGGGACTTCCCTGGAATAGGCGACTTTCTGGCATATCAGTACTTGATCGACCTAAACTACTCAGCCGGCCTGGACTTCGACGAGATGGAGTTCGTCGTTCCCGGGCCTGGAGCCAAAGATGGGATCAGGAAATGTTTCGGTCCGGCGTCCGCCGGGATCGAGCACGAGATCATCCGCTATATGGCCGATCATCAGGAAGAACACTTCGCCCGGCTGGGTTTCTCTTTCCCGGGCCTGTGGGGCAGACCGCTTCAACTGATCGACTGCCAGAACCTGTTCTGTGAGGTTGACAAGTACGCGCGCGTAGCACATCCCGATGTCGAGGGCTTGTCGGGACGCACCCGCATCAAACAGACGTTCCGGCGTGACCCGGCGCCAATCGCAGCGTGGTTCCCCCCCAAGTGGGGCATCAACGCCCGTATCGGTCAGGCGACACCTCGAACGGCATCACGAGGCTCCACCGCCGATCGACGTCGGCGGCCGGATCCGCTGCAGCTGCAGCTGGGCTGAACGAACCTTCCTTCAGGTCATGCGCTGGTCGGCAATCCGGTCCAGCGTCGTGTCGAGGTCTGACAGGTGATTTTCAATTTGGGCGTAGCCTGCTACGACAGTCAGGCGGCCAACTTCGAGTCCGGCTTGCAGGGCCACGTAGTGGACGAGTTGCCCTAGGCCGAGGTAGTTGCCGTAGGCGCGTTCGAGGAGGTAATGGCTGCGGTAATGCGCGACAGCATGAACTCGGTTGCCTTCTCGCTGGAACGCGACGTTGCTCAAGCAGGGACCGCCGCGTCCGTGGCGACCACGGGTGGGATGGTGGATAAGAGTCCCGGGATCGGGGATCTCCGACAGCTCTGCCGCGTCCTCAGCGGTGGCTAGGGCGGTCTCGTAATTGGCGCCGATCACCCGTTCTCCACGGAGTGCCTTGATCACTGGCGCGAGCTGATCGAAGGGCGCCGGGTGCCTCTCGCTGCCGACCGGGTAAGCGACAAGTCTGCCGAAGTAGGTACCCCAGGAATTCTTCGGAAACCGCTGGATGACTTCGTAGCTGGCCCGGTACTTGGTGACGAGTTGCTCATGAGTGCGGCACAACGCGGCCAAGCCGGCTGGCATGATCGTGTTGGCGACCGTTTCGACTGTTTGCAGACCAAGGTTGGCGAGGAGTTTGTCCACCTCATGCCGAGTCGCCTCGTCCTCAGCGACGGGATCTGTGATGGTGACGATGAGGTGAAAAACCTTGTGGCCGGGGACCGAGCGGGTCGCTGTCACGGCCTCATACCACGCGGCCGACACCGTGTCGGCCTGAATCGGATTGATCATTCCGTGCTCTCCTCCGGTGTGTCGGGTATGGGAGTCTGGCGACGTTCCAGCCAGGATAGGTCTATCCCGTCGCGTATCGAGACGGGCTCGATGACGATGGACCATCCTGCGGCAGTGGGATCGTCCGAGCTCAGACGCAAGGAGTCGGTGAACTCCGGTGTGACCTGCCAGCAGGCGATGCGGGGCTCGTCTAGGAGATCAAGTTGTCCCTCCGCAGCATCGTCGAGCTCAACTCGTTCCAAGCCGACGATCTCGCTAAAGAGCATCGTGATGGCCCTGTCCACGGTCGGCGTAGCGACGAGCAAATCGTTCGCGGCGACATGCACCGTAACGTTTCGCACGTCGGTGTCGAGGATGTGGACCTCTCCATCGGCGACATAAGCGTAGGGGCCTGCGAGGGCAGACCGTACCCGAGCACGGCCTGCCCTCACCCACGTCGCTGCGGTCGCCGACGCGAGAAGTTCGAGGTTAACCAGGTGGCGGCATACGCCGCGGAACGATGCGCCGAGCAGGGTCGCGAGACGGTAGGCGTCGTGAGCCGACCGTGGCTTGTCCGTACCCAGGAGCTGGAGGCAACGCAGGACCGCCGGTCTCGGCATTAGGAACCATGCCGCGAAGGCTTCCGCAGACATTTCCGTGCCGGTCCATGCGCCAGGAGCTTGCGACTCCCACAGGTCGAGGTTGAGGTCATTCGCGTCACCGTGGCCCAGCTGGTGGTGACCCAGTTCGTGTGCGGCGGTGTGCCGCAGTGTCGGCATCGTCAAGCGCGAGTTGATCAAGATTCCTGGGCCATGCGTTGCTGGAGAGATATAGGTGCCGAAGTGGCCGGGCATGTCTTGGAACATCAGAGGGATGCCGGCGCGGCGGATCGCCTCCAGGACGTCGACATAGGTGTCTCGCGGCAGGTCGAAGTCCGCACGGGCGTGCACCGCGGCGAGTTGCGCGACGCGGTGGGCTTGCCGCCACGTTGTGATCAACTTCGGTCCCCGTTGCTGGCTTTGTCCTGGGCGAGGAACTCGGCGAACGCCTGCACGGCCTTGCGGTTCTCCTCGGTCAAATTCGTCAAGTTGCGCATCAGCGCTGCGATCGCGTGATCGCCAGCTGAGGACGACCCGTCTTCGTCGAGGAAGTACCCGACTGGCTTGCGGTACAACCCGGCGAGTTTCTTCAACTCGAGGCTGTCCAGCTTCCGCTCGCCGCGTTCG
Source organism: Amycolatopsis sp. CB00013 (assembly GCF_001905755.1). Taxonomy (NCBI): domain Bacteria; kingdom Bacillati; phylum Actinomycetota; class Actinomycetes; order Pseudonocardiales; family Pseudonocardiaceae; genus Amycolatopsis; species Amycolatopsis sp. CB00013. The sequence continues at coordinate 1,766,182 of NZ_LIWC01000002.1, forward strand.
ATGTCTGAAATTGCCGATCGGGGTATCCCCGTCCGGTCCGACACGTACTGTTGAGACAGGGTCAGGTACTCGCGGACTTCCTTGAGCTTCAGGCCGAGCTTGCCCCAATCGCTCAACTGTGTCCCAATGGACAACTCGTTCACGTCGCTCTCCTCAGGCCGTGGTGTCGCCGGTCGCCAGCGTCACGATCAGTTCCGCGAAGGTGGACACCGACCTCAAGGCGCGCGCGGCCACCATCGTGTCGGGCACGCGGACCCCATAGCGCTTCTCGAGCTCGACCACGAACTGCACGAGCACCAGTGAGCTGTAGGGCATCTCCGCGCCTTCGGCGAGTAACTCCTCACGCAACGTCTCCGGGTCGGAGCCAGTCTCCTGCGCCAGGAGCTCCAGGATCACATCTTCGACTTCGGCCTGTGTCGGTATCACGCGCACCCCCTGCAATCGCTGCCATCTCCGTCTTGTCATCCGACAAGTACTGTCGTATTCTCGCACATTGTCGATATGTCCGACAAGTGCTGTCGGGCAAGCGGACAAGGAGGAGTTCGGTGCAACTGTCGGACTATCAGCGGGCCGCCGTTCGGACTGACCAGCGGCCCGGTGCAGACCTCGAAGCGATCACCATCGGTCTGCTCGGCCTCGCCGGTGAAGCAGGGTCGGTCGCCACCGAGTACAAGAAGCAGCGCCGCGACGGCGCGGCCTATCGTGCGTCCAAGATCCGAATGCGCGAGGAGCTCGGCGACGTCCTCTGGTACGTGGCCGACCTGTGTGAGAAGTTCGGCCTCGACCTGGATGACGTCGCTGTCGCCAACCTCGACAAAGTCAAGGACCGATGGCGGCCCTCGCTCCACGTCGAACTCTTCGACCGGGCATTTCCCGAGCATGAGCAGTTGCCTCGTCGAGCGCGGATCGAGTTCCAGCTGCAAGAGCTGGACGACGGCCGAACTGCCAGCGCGATGGTCTGGAATGGTGCCCCGCTCGGCGACCCCCTCACCGACGCCGCCCGGGTCGAGGACGGGTACCGGTTTCACGACGCCTTCCACCTCGCTTATGCCGCTGTACTCGGCTGGTCACCGGTGATGCGCGCCTTGATGCGCCGCAAGCGCAAGTCCGATCCGGCCACGGACGAAGCCGAAGATGGCGGCCGGGCGGTTGTCGTCGAAGAGGGTATTTCGGCACTGGTGTTCGCCTATGCCTCCGCACACGACTACCTCGATGGAATCGAACACATCGACCAGCCGATGCTCGAGACTATCCGCACCCTTGTCGGCGGCCTCGAAGTCAGTGTCCTGCGCTCGGCAGACTGGGAACGAGCGATTCTCACCGGCTTCGAAGTATGGCGGACTCTCAACCGGACACACGGAGGCACAGTGGAACTGGATGCTGACGCCCGTACCCTCCGCGTGGTTTGACCTCAGCCCATCTGAGGGCTTCCGACGTGAGCGCACAGCGGACCTGGCGAGCCGGTCGCGACGCTTCGTGGTGCCTCGCGGGCCCAATGTGCTGCAGGGCGAACCGTTACACGAGCGGCCAAATCACGACCCGACCTTCTACGATTCCGACGTGCGCTACAGGGAACCCGTGATTAAGGAACTGTTTGGCAGTGCGAGCTGGTGCGCATTCCCGGGGTGCTGGGAGAGGCTCATCGCCGAGGACCGTGGTGTGTCCATAGTCAATGTCGACATCGCCCATATTCGGTCGAAGTCACCTCGAGGTCCGCGCTATGACGAGAAATACCCGGGGGAATCGATCGACGAGGCGCGCAACCTGCTACTACTTTGCATGAAGCACCACCGCCTCGCCGACGCCTCGGACTCGACCTACACTGTCGCAGAGCTGGAGAGTTGGAAGCGTGATCAGGTCGCTGGCTGGATCGGCGGTGCACTGCCCGACGGTCGCGCCGAGGAGATCTTCCGGTTCTTTGAGAGGTTCGCCGACCATGTCGCGGACGATTTGGATTTCGACCGTTGGCAACCTGACACCGACGAGAGCAAGACCTCTTCTTCAGAAGGTGGCACTGCGGGATTCGCCCTTGTGGCCGATGACCCAGTATCGGTATCGGCGGCCTGGTCGGTAGCGCAGCTCCTTGACGGCTTCGCGCCGGACGCCGTCGTCTGCCCCCAAAGCGCGGAAGCGTTCGGGGCGGCTGTCGCGGCGTTTCTGCTCGATGGTATGTCTGGCTTTACACGGCAGGTCGGCAAGTTGGAGCACTGCTGCCGGACAGACCCGTTCGAGGCAATGCTGACTTCCGTCGTGTTCGGTGTCACGGCGGCGCGGTTGTGGGAGACGGTGGCTGGCCAGCCTGTCGGCCTGCTGTGCGATGTTTGGGTCGCCGCAGGCCTGACGATCCCGTACGTCGCGGACATCGTGATAGCAGCCTTTTACGGGAGGACCGATCACGACCCATTGCCCGGTCACCCAAGCGACCAGCGGAAGGTGGCGATGAACCTCGGCAAGGTTACCGCTATGACTCTTCAGCTGACCGCCGACAGGCAGAACAATCCGATGGTCTCGGTCGTCCAAGATCTCCTGATCGGCGTCCAACGATTGCCGCTACCGTCCTCGCGGAGTGCGAATTGATCACCTGTGAGCAGTCCGAAGCCGTAGCCAGGAGACGTCCGCCCGGCTCTGGAACCTGCATGCGGACACGCTGGCCCGAAGTGGTAGCAAACCGCATCCGGCGAGTGGACTCCCGGGCTGTCTGTCGCGGCCAGTGACGGCAGTGATCCATCGGCCTAGGTTCCTTCATGCGGCGCTCACCTTGGTCCGCAATGGATGGTCTAACCCTGCGTCTCCGATGGGGCTCCGTTGTCGAAGTAGTGTCCGACACCGGGCGACACTCCGCGACACTGAAAAGTGGTGAGGATGTCGGCTGACCTGGATCTATTGGCAGCGGGTGGCATTTAGTGACACTCGCCGACATTGTTTCCCGCAATCTTTTAGTCCGTAGGTTCTGAGTTTGAGCCCAGGCGGCCCACTTACTCGACATCCTCGCCAACCATGACGCCGGCGGACAACGCGCCGTCGGCGGAGGTGAGGAGCACGATGAGTCGGCGGCGCCGTGGGCCAGTGTCCGGATGCAGCTCCGGGGGGACCTCGTGAGCAGCACCGAGCCGGCGAGGTAGCCAGCCGGCAAGCGGCAGTTTTGGCGAGAAGGGGTCACAACAGCGCCGCATTCTGTGACACTTTCACGGGCTGTGTCCCGTTGTGACAGCGCGAGAAGGGAATCTGCTGTGTCCGGAATGCTCAACAGACGCAAGGCGCTCGCTCTCGGTGGAGGTGCCGCGCTCGGCGCCATGGTCGCCGGTGCCGGTACGGCTTCCGCCGCGACGGGATGGATCCGGCTGCCGATCGTCACCGCCAACATCGGCCGCGACAACCTCGGGGCGCGCGAGGCCGCGATCGACGCCGTCCGCAACTGTGACTCCCTGGTGCGGCCCCTGGTCGGCTGGCAGGAGATCAACGAGGGCGACACCGGCGAGCCCGCGATGATCGACCACTACTTCGGGCCCCTGTACAACAACGCGTTCCTGCGGCACAACACGTCGTTCCGGATCCCGATCTCGATCCCGCAGCCGTGGGAGGTGGCGAGCGCGAAGACCACGTATGTGCACGGCGGCATCACCGGGGTGACCCCGCCGCGCTGGATCAACGAGGTCGTGGTGCGTCACCAGAGCCACCCGACGCTCCAGTTCGCGCTGATCAACTCGCACTACATCGCGAACGCGTACAACGGCGACCAGCGCGCCGACCTGCGCGACGAGTGGAACGAGCACAAGAGGATCCACGCCAGTCGTGTGCTCGCGCACCACAACGTCGGGCGCCTGGTCTTCTGGACCGCGGACACCAACAACCCGAACTACTACAAGGCCACCGGCCTGGACGCGGAGCGCCGGTGCTTCGGCACCGGGATCGACCGCATCAACTGGCTGGCGGGCAACGGCGTCGTCCAGGAACAGTTCATCGACACCAAGACCGTGGACATGCGCGTGGACGGGCATGACGCCCGGGTCGCCGTCTTCCAGGTCCGTCTGGCCTGACGGCACGCACGGGCCGGGCGCCACCCCGCCCGGTCCGTGCGGGTCAGGAAAGGAAACCGGCGCGGAAGCCGATGGCGACCGCTTCGGCGCGATCGTGGACGCCCAGCTTGCGGAAGATTCGTTTGCAGTGGGTCTTGACGCTGTCTTCGGAGAGCGCGAGATCGGCGCCGATCTGGATGTTCCGTTTCCCCTGTGCCATACCCCAGAGGATCTGGAGTTCACGTTCGGACAGGCGGAGGCGTTCGGCGTCGGGTGGCGCGGTGGCCGGTTCGGGGTACAGGCCGTCGTACTTCCGGAGGAATCCGCCGATACCGGGCACCAGCGCCCCGGCGGCCGTGCCGAACGACCCGAACATGATCACCGCGGCGTCGGGGGCGACCGACAGTAGCGCCTTCGCGGCGGCGGGACCGGTCGGCTCGTCCGGCCGGACCGCGACGAGCACCACGTCGGCGGGCGCGCGCGTGTAGCCGCGGACGAGTTCCTCGGTGGTCGCGGCGCATTCGACGCGCCCGATCCCCGGCGCGCCCCGCAGGGACCGTGCGATCCCGTGGCGCGTACTCGGCCGGTCGGCGTAGACCACTATCGCCACCGCGACCGTCCTTTCCGGGGATCGATCGCGATCGCGTTCGTTTCGGGGATCGAACACGGCCTCCATGTCCGTGGAACGCCGGTTCGCACATTCTCTTACGCGGGATGATCAAAAATTTCCGGCACCCGATGTCGAGTTATCGAACTGTGACCCTCGACCCTGGGCCGGGATTTCGACAAGCAGTTGACCGCCACTATTTCGATTCACCCGATCGTGGTCATAAGGTCGAATTTTCCGCGTTACGGCTCCGACGGAGAGTGGTTCATTCGCGGCGGGGGAGACTGTAAGGAGTGGCGGCCGCGGGTCCCGTAAGTGGCAGTTCCCTATTGCCTGACGGGTCCTTACTGTCTGCTGTTGGGGCAAACCTTCGAGTAAGCCGGAAATGGTGGAGTGCGATGGTGTGGCTGCGAACGACCGACGGTGGAATGGGCACGGCGCCCGTTTCACGCGGTCTTCGCGAGCCCGCCTCGCGGCGGGCGAGTTGCTTCGCCGTGGTCTGCCGCGCGGTTCTGCTCGGTGCGTTCATCCTCGCCGGTTTCGCCGTGATGAACGCCTTCGAGACCGCTGTCGCCGCCGATTCCGGATGCGATCCAGGTGACCCCGCCACGGCGCCGCCGGGTTGCGAACTCGCGACCGTCGCCGTCCAGGAGACGGAGCCAGTCGCACGGATCGCGACCTCGCCGATCACGACGAAGGCGATCTCCCTCGTGAACACGACCGCCGGGCGGACCACGGCCTTGGTCGGCTCGGCCGCGCCGGCGCTGGCTCCGGCGATCGAGCAGGTCAGCGCGATGACGACCGCGCTCACCCAGGCCGTCGACACCGCGGTGAGCGAGACCGTCACCACGGTGAACCGCACGCTCGACAACCCGATCACGACCAAGCTCACCGGCACGGTGTCCGCGCTCGCGCCGGTCGTTTCCAGCACCGGCCTGCAGCCCCGGATCAGCGTGCCGGGCGTCGTCACGATCACGGCGACGGAGGGCTCGCAGCCGGAGCCGTCCCACCTGCGGCCCGTCCTGGAAACGCACCGCGAGCCGGTTTCGGCGGCGCCGCAGACCTCGACGGCGGTGGACCTGCCGGTGGTTTCCGCCCCGGCGGCTCCGCTCGACGGCGACTGCGCGTTCTGCGTGAACGGGCCGCACGAAGCATCCTCGTTCCAGCCCTCGACCGCGACGGCGGCGCCTGCCGACATCGGCTCGCAGCGCCCGGTCGACCGCCTTCCCCTTGGTTTCCCGGCAGCGCCCATCGGCGCCGTCGGGCCCGGCGCCGGCACCTCGTCGGCGGGCTCCAACGGTGGCCACGCGCAAGGCGCGATCGTGCTGCCCGGAAGGTCCGCCCACGACCAGCGAATCGCCTGCTGGAGTGTCGGCCCGGATCACATCGCTCCGCTGCGCAAGCGCGCGCAGCAACCTCCAGTGTCGCCTGACTGACGTGTCGGCCACGAAGTGAATTCCTTGATCGGTAGCGACAGCAGGACCGCCGAGGTGCAACTCGACGGCAGGCTCGCGAACTCATGGGCTGAAATCGCCAGTCTGTAGCTCCCGCTGCCACTACCTCCATCAAACGGTTCGGTGTCCAGGGCTGTCGGTGAACAAACCCCTTTTCTCAGCAGACACGTCAACCGCCATGCCGATTTTATCGGCAGGCGCTCATGAACTGGAGCGTTGAAAATGAAAATCACACGTCGGACTCGGCGCCATCGCGCCGATGTCCCCGGCGGACGGGCCCCAATCGGCCTTTCCCCGGCAAATCCGTTCTCCCGCCGATCGAACCGCGTACTGCGCGGGGCGGCGATATCGCTCACCGCGACTTTCGCGATCGTCGGACTGGTCACGAACACCGCCGCTGCTTCCTTGCCGGGCCTCGACGGCCTCGGCCTTTCCGGAACGGACACCACCTCACTGCTCACGAGCTCTCAGCCCGGCTCGTCGGTGAGTGCTTCCGGAACGAGCGGCACCTCCAGCCCGGTCCCCACGGGGGACCTCCCGACAGCGCAGATCCCGACCGTCGGCAAGTTCCTCAGCGGCGACGTGCTCAGCGGTGGCGTCTTCACCGGCGGCCTGTTCGGCGGCGAGACGAAGCAGACGTCCGTCGACCCGAACCAGTCCGGCGGCCACTCGACCGGCGACACCACCCATGAGGGCGGCGGCGACGCGTGCGACTTCTTCCTGCAGCACATGTGGAAGAACGAGGACGGGATCCCGCTGCTGGGCAGCAACTCGCACGCCCTGACCTACCACACGGACCCGGCGTACAAGAACCTGATCCTGTCCATGGCCAGCGGTGCGATCGGCAACTCGCATATGCCGGTCATCGACGCGTACGGCGGACCGCTGGGCTGGATCCCGATCTTCAATCCCTCGCATGTGCGGGGCCACGGCACCGACTACCTCACGATGGCGACGGGATGCGGCGGCATGGGGCTGCCCATCGACACCAAGACCATGGCCGTCGACATGTCCCGGCTGCCGACGCCGGAGAAGGTGGTCAACTTCGTCCAGAAGGGGATGCCGAGCGTTCCCGACCCGGCGAGGGTCCTGGCACCGGACTACCTCTACAACACCCTCCAGGTCGCCGAGATCATGAACCGGCTCGGCCCCGACACGGTGTTCACCCCGGACGAGTACTTGTCCTTCGCGGGCAACAACTTCGACGCCATGCGCCTGCTGTGGCAGACCGCGTTCGAAAAGGTGAGCAGCGGCGACCCGGCCGCGGTCCTGGACGTCCTGAAGGTCACCGACAACATCAAGACGTTCGAGTCGCTCGGCATGCCGGGCCTGCCCGGCTCGGGTGGTGACACGGCGACCGGGAGCTTGCCGCTCGTCGGTCCCGCCTTGGGCGGCGTTCTCGGCGGTTCGCCCACCAAGCCGGGCACCCCGGGGTCGTCTCCGCTGCGACCGGGCGTTCCGGCCATCGGCGGCACGCCGATCTCGGGCGAGGGTCCGACCATCCCGGCCGGTTCGCCGGTCTCGGGTTCGGTCACCTTCACGAACACCGGCACCGAGACGCTCACCAACCTGAGCGGTTCGTTCCCCGGCGGCACCGTCACCCCGTCCGCGACCTCGGTCGCGCCGGGCGGCACCGTCACCTACACGTTCACGGCCCCGGCGAAGCCGGGTTCGCAGAGCGCGAAGCTGACGATCACCGGCACCAAGCCGAACGGCTCGACCGTCGGCTCGGAGATGACGATCCGTTACGTGGGCAAGCCTGCTCCTGGTACGCCCGGTACCCCGGCTCCTGGTACGCCGGGACAGCCTGGCACGCCGCTCCCGGGTCTGCCTGGCCTGCCTGGTCTGCCGAGCCTGCCGGGTCTGCCCGGCGCCGGGCAGCCGGGTGTCGGCGGGATTCTCTCGCCGGTGACCGGTCTGCTGGGCAACGTGGTTCCGGGCTCGACCCCGAAACCGCAGCCGGTCCCGCAGCCGACGCCGAAGCCGACTCCGGTTCCGGTTCCGGTTCCGACGCCGCAGCCGGTTCCGGTCCCGCAGCCGCACCCGACGCCGCAGCCGTCGGCGAGCATCTCCATCGGTACCCCGCTGGTGAACGGGAAGGCCGCGGGCAGCGCCCCCGGTCCGAACGTTCCGTCGGGCAGCCCGGTCACCATCACGATCCCGGTGACCAACAACGGGACCGTCCCGGTGTCCGGGCTGGGTGGCACCACCTCGCTCGGCAAGCTGAACTGCGGCTCGGCCCAGCTGGCGCCGGGCAGCACGGCCCGCTGCACGGTCACCACGACCGCGCGGCCGGGCTCGAACACCGCGCAGTTCAACTTCACCGTGTCGGGTCCGAACGGCACGCAGCAGAGCAAGGCCTGCCGGATCTTCTACACCGGTACGCAAGCGGGTGCGGGCAAGCTGTCGATCACCGGCAAGCCTTCGGTCAACGGCGCCGTGGTCGGCTCGAACTCGACCGCGACCGTGCCCGCCGGCAGCACGTCCACCGTCAAGGTGCAGATGACCAACACCGGCACCGCGCCGATCGCCAACCTGCGAGGCACCTCGCAGAACGGCCGGGTCACCTGCAACGGGACGACGCTCGCGCCGGGTGCCAGCACTCAGTGCACGATCACGTTCACCGCGAGTCCCGGTGCCAAAGCGGTGAAGGCGACCTTCACCGGTAAGGACGCTTCCGGCAACACCTCGACCGTCGGTTTCTCGCAGAGCTACACCACCACCGGTGTGTGCACCTGCGACCCGGCCATGTCGACCGGGGGCCACCAGCCGCAATCGTCCGCCACCGGCACCGGAACCCACTGACAGACCGGACACCGCCGAGAGCACTGATCAACTCAGCAGAACTTGGAAAGGTTTCCCATGCGTACCTGGGTAAAACGGTCCCTTCAGGCCGGGTTGCTCGCAGGTGGCTTGATGCTCCTCGGCGTGGGTGTGGCCCACGCCGAGGAGGGCACCGATCCTCCTGAACCCGGTAACCAAGTGACCGAGACGACCGCGGGCACCAGCCCGCTGAACACCGTGACATCGCTGGTGTCGGGGCTCGTGCAGCCGCGGCAGGCGGCGACGACCGGCACGACCTCGGCATCCTCTACCTCGGCGACAACGACCGGCACCGCCTCGACCGCGTCGTCGGACAGCGGAGCCGCCAGTGACGTCACGACGTTGCCGGCGGTCGAGCCGCTGCCGACGCCGGTAGCGGCGACATCGACCGACGCCGCGGGCGAAAGCACGGCCGGCGCCGACACCACCGCCACGACCACGTCGACGCCGGCGGACACCGGGTGTTCGTGCGATCTGACCATGGGCACGCCCACGGTCAACGGCATGGACGCCGGATCGTCGGACAACGCCGTACCGGTCAACGCCGGCCAGCCGGCGACGGTGAGCGTGCCGGTGACGAACACCGGCACCGGCACGGTCAGCAACGTCAGCGGCACCACCGCCGACGGTGCGATGACTTGTTACGACAGCACGCTGACCGCCAGTGAAAGCACCGTGTGCACCGGGCCGTTCACACCGACCGCGGACACCACCGCGGCACCGGTCACGGTCACCGGCACGACGGCGAACGGTGAGCAGGCCGGCACCACCGGCACCGCCTACCTCGCGCCGGCCGTCAGCCCGGCACCCGCACCGGGTACCGGCAGCGACACCGGGTGTTCGTGCGATCTGACCATGGGCACGCCCACGGTCAACGGCACGGACGCCGGATCACCGGACAACGCGGTACCGGTCACCGCCGGGCAGCCGGCGACGGTGAGCGTGCCGGTGACGAACTCCGGCACCGGCACGGTCAGCAACGTCGAGAGCACCACTCCCAATGGTGCCTTGACCTGCGGTGACAGCACTCTGGCCGCCAAGGAAAGCACCGTGTGCACGGGAACGTTCACGCCGTCCGCGGACACCACCGCGGCACCGGTCACGGTCACCGGCACGACGGCGAACGGTGAGCAGGCCGGCGCCACCGGCACCGCTTACCTCGCCCCCGCCGGTCCGGCACCGGTACCCGTTCCGGCACCGGCTCCGATGCCGGTACCGGGCACCGGCGACCCGCACGGTGACCCCGGAACCCACCCGGGTTCGCCGTCCGGCGGCGGAACCGGCGGCACGACCGGTCACCAGACCGGTGGCTCCGGGCACGGCACCGTCGGTGCCGGTCAGGGAGTGGTCATGGTGGGGAGCGGTCTCGTTTCCCACGCGGCCGGAGCGCACAGCGGTTCGGCGGAAGCGTCCCTCCACGGCGCCTCCGGCGAGCACGTCGACGCCGGATACCCGGTGCCCGCCGGTGCTGTCGAGGCCGGTGGCGGCGGGACCGCTGACGATCAGTGGCCCGTCGGCGGCGGACTGGCGTTCCTGGTGATCGCCCTGCTCATGGTGACGGCGGCAGCCGCGCGCCGTCGTCACTTCCGATAGGGGGAACGGTGTGGTGTGGCCTTGCCCCGGCCACACCACACCATCCCTCCTCGTTCGACGACTGGAGAGGCATGGCTGTCGAAACCATCCGGACCCGGCTGCTCCTGCTCGCCCTCGTCGGCCTGGCGTGGATGCTGGCGGCCGTCACGTTCTTGCCGGGCAACACCGGTTTCGCCGTGGTGAGCGCGTCTTTCGTGATCATCGTCGGCGTCGGCTGGGAGACACTTCAGCAGGCCGGTCGGCAGCTGCGCCGAGGCAAGGACCGGCCGAGTCCCGGGTTCGGCGCGATCACCTCGGCCTTGGCCGCCGCGGCGGCAATGGGGCTGGTGATCAGCCTGACCACGAACCCGATGCCGGCTCCGCCCGCGCCTGCCATGGCGGCCCCACGACCGTCCTCACCGCCGGTGATGCCGGCCAGGACGGTCGTCGATCCCGCGGTCCGCGTGAACCCGGTCGCGGTGCACATCCCCAAACTCGGCGCCGACTCGTCGCTGATCGAGCTCGGCCTCGACGCGAACCCGGCGTATGCGGACCCCGCCGGTGACCACGCCGATGCAGGCGGGCTGGTACGAGCCGGGACCGGCGCCCGGACAGACCGGGCCCGCGGTGATCGTCGGTCACGTCGACGGCGCGTCCCAGCCCGGCATCTTCTACCGGCTGCACGAACTCGCGCCGGGAGATCGCGTCACCGTCGAACGCGCGGACGGTTCCGTCGTCACCTTCGTGGTGCGCCGGACCATCCACGCCCCCAAAGATCGCTTTCCCACCAAGGAGGTCTACGGCCGCACCGCCGGCCCGGAACTGCGGCTGATCACCTGCGGCGGTTCCTTCGACCGAGCCGCGCGCTCGTATCGCGACAACGTCATCGTTTTCGCTCAGCTCGACGGAGACGACGGACACGACCGGCATGGGTGAGCACAGAAGCCCGTCGTCACCCGTTATGGCGGTAAGTAGCGATCAGCCGTTCCATCACTTCGACGGGGAGTGACGGGTTGGCGGCCGCGCATCCGGCCAGGCTCGGGTCCTCCACGAGTCCGATCAAGACGTCGGCCGGCAGGTTCGGGTGCGCCGCGGCCCACCGTCGTGCGACATCGTCCCCGAGACAGAGCAGCAACGTTTCCCCGCGCGTGTTCGGGTGTTCGGCGACCGCGCGGTAGATCCGGCGTGCGGTGGCGTTGTGTGCCATGTGATGCAGCAGGTCCGGGTCGCAGTGGGGGTTCGTCGCGAGCCTGCGGAACAGGCTCGGCCCGTGCCGCTCGGCGAGTGCCCACAGCCGGTCCGCCGACAGCGCGGGGTGCGGCGCGATTCCTTTGACGACACGGATGTCGTCGTCCGTCACGAGTCGTTCGAAGACGTCCGCGGGCAGTGCGACGCGCTCGGCGACCAGCATGCGGACCCGTGCGGACGGTGCTGCCGCGAGAAGACGCAGTTCCTCGTCCGTCGCCGCCGTGACGCGAGGCAACAGGCTCGGCCCGATCCGGATCGAGTCGGCCAAGCGGGTGAGCACGTCCAGCGGGACGGACGGGTTGTGCGCCACGCTTCGCCGAACGTCCGCGTCCTCGTCGTTCGCCAGTCCGCGCAGGATCGGCTCCGACACCACGGCGGGATTGGCGGCGAGGTCCGCGCGGACACCCGGGATGGGATCGGCGGCCAGCCGCGCGTGGACCTCACCGGGCAGGTCCGGACGACCGGCGAGGGTCCACCGGACCAGCGCGCTGTCGTGGTCCAGCAACGCGAGCACCTCGTCCGAGGGTGTGGTCGGATCGGCTGCCCGCGCGACGTCCGGATCGACGTCGTGCCACGTTGTGTCAGGTGCCGTCGCCACGGGTGGAGCGGGCAGGAGTGCGCGCAGAGGGCCGGGCAAAGCCGGGTTCGTCATCAGACCGCACAGGATCTCTCGCGTTCGTTCGTCCACTCCGCACTCCGGTCGGATCGTCGCGGTTCCGCTCAAGATACGGCCTGAAGCCGGGGCCGCGGCCGGTACCGCCCGCGGCCCCGGACGTCACTTCAGGTGCCGGGCGAGGAACCGGCCCGCGGCTTCCCCGGCGAACGACGGGACGCCCGTGTGCCCGCCCATGTTGGCGTTCAACGTCTTCTCCTGGGAGCCGAAGGCGTCGAACAGATCCAGCGCCTGCTGCCGGTCGTTCCCTTCGTCGTCCCACTGGAGCAGGACGTGCAGCGGAATGGTGACCTGCCGCGCCTCTTCGAGGATGCTGCGCGGCACATAACTCCCGGCGAACAGGACGGCGGCTTCGACGCGCGGCTCGACCAACGCCAGCCGCGTGCCGATGGCGATCACCCCGCCCGAGAACCCGACCGGGCCGCCGATTTCAGGCAGTGCGAGGAGCGCGTCGAGGGTGGCCCGCCATTCGGGGACGGCCGTTTCGACCAGCGGTAGGACGAGCCGGTCGACGATGTCGTCGGTGACCGGCTCGCCGGCCTTCAGCACGCGCTGAAGATCGGCGCGGGCCTCGTCGACGACGGTGAAACGCGGCCGGTCACCGGCTCCGGGGAGCTCGATGGTGGCCGTCGCGTAGCCATCCGCCGCGCAAGCGAGGGCCCGGGCCACGAGCCGCGGGTGCATCCTGCCCAGTCCGCCGGGGTGGCCCATCAGGATCAGCGGGACCGGCTCCGTGGACTCCGGGGTCCACAGGACGCCGGGGATCTCGCCGAGGGTGAATCCGCGCTCGAGGACACCGTCTTCGAGGCGTTTTTCGGAAGTGAAGTGCATGGTCGTGCCTTTCGGGAGTGCTCGTGAAACGGCGCTCCCGGACGACCTATCGCCCGACCGTGACCCCTGAGGGGAGCACCCATGTCGAAATGTCCACGGGTACCACCTCCTCGTTCGCTCGCACGGCCTCCGGCAAGTTAGCAGCGGCCGCGATCGGGCGCCAACGGTTTAACCCACCACCGAAAGCCCGTCCGCCACGACGACGCCGTCGTGCAGCACCGTGCGGTCCTTGCCCCGGTCCATCACCGCGCTCGTCGGGGTCTCGCCGTCCACCAGCACGAGGTCGGCGCGGTCGCCGACGGCCACCCCCGGCCGGTCGGCGATGCCCGCCGGCCGCGGGACGTCGTGGCTCATGATCGACGCGCCACCCATCGTGGCGACGGCCAGCGCCATCTCGATCAGATCGTCGCGGCGGAAGCCGTTCGTGAAGGCGAGTTGCCAGGTGCGGTCGAGCAGGTCGCAGTTGCCGTACGGGCTCCAGTAGTCCCGCTGGCCGTCTTCGCCGAGGCCGACGCGCACGCCCGCGGTCGTGAGTTCCGCGAGCGACAGCTGGCCGTCGGTCGACGGCGCGACGGTCGCCATCGCGATGTCCAGTTCCGCGAACGTGTCGATCAGCCGGCGGCTCACCGATTCCGAGATCGAGCCCAGTTCGTACGCGTGCGACAGGGTGACCTTGCCGCGCATGTCCAGCGCGCGGACCCGTTCGATCACCAGATCGGTGGAGAACACGCCCAGATGGCCGGGTTCGTGCAGGTGGATGTCGACCTCGACGCCGTACTTCTCGGCGAGCCCGAACACGACGTCGAGATGCCCCTTGGGGTCTTTGTCCAGCGAGCACGGGTCGATCCCGCCGACGACCGTGGCGCCCGAGCGCAGCGAGGCCTCCAGGACGTCGACGGTGCCGGGTTCGCGCAGGATCCCGGCCTGGGGGAACGCCATGATCTCGACGTCCGCGTGCTTGGCGAAGCGCTCCTTCGCGGCGAGGACGGCGTCGAGCTTCTCGAGCCGGCAATCGACGTCCACCTGCGCGTAGGTGCGCACGCGGGTGGTGCCGTTGGCGATCATCCGCTCCAGCGTCCCGGCGACGCGCTCGGGCAGCGGGACCTCGGCGTTTCGCCAGTTCTCGCGGTCGTTCAGCATCATCGCCCATACGCCGGGCGCGCCGGTGTGCGGCCGGAACGGCAGGCCGACCCGCGTCGAGTCCAGGTGGACGTGCACGTCGCTGAACGACGGGAACAGCAGCCGCCCGCGACCGTCGACGGTGTCCGGCGCCGTCTTGGCGGCGGGATCGTGCGGCCGTACCGCGGTGATCCGGCCATCGGCCACTTCGACGTCGCTGCGCTGTCCACCCCAGGGGCGGACGTCACGGATCAACAAGGGAGCACCTTTCTCGACAGGCTCCCCTTTGGTATACCAAAGCGCTCCGTCAGAGGCAACGTCACTTGGTGTGCCGGTACGGGCGCGTGTGCCCGGTTTCCGCGTTGTGCTTGGTGATGTCGTCGATCCCCATCTTTTCCAGCCGCGGGTACTCGGTCACGTCGAACACGTTGTCCTCGCGGCGATGCGGGTAGATGTCGTGTCCCTTGCCCGGCCAGTAGGGGAAGACCACGTGCGTGTCCTTGTTGGAGTTCTTGGCGAAGGTTTCGGAGACGTAGTCCCACTTCTCCTGGACGAGCGGCCTCCTCGGGTCCTTCGGATCGTTGATCCACCCGGGCATCTTGATGTTGTTGTCCTTGAGGGTGCCCTCGAGGGTGTTGCCGCCGTTCTGCTTCGCGATCTTGGTGGCCTTCTCCTCGATCGAGCCGAGGTACTCGTCCTCTTCGCCGCGTTTGCGCTTCTTGGTACCGCCGGACCAGAAGAAGTGCTTGTCCGCCTTCAGGATCTCGTCGAGCTTCGGCTTGAACTTCTCGAACTCCTCCTTCGACATCTTGTCGACGTTGACGGGAGGTTTCCGCGGGCTCCTCCGCAACGGCTGGGGTTGCCCGCTGGGGCCGACGGGCTGGGGCCGCGGCTGGTTGCCAGGACCGCTCCGCCCGCAGGGCGGGACGAGGCCGAGCGGGTCGCCGATGAGCAGCGGCTGATCGACGTAGCCGACGGGGTTCGGCGCGGCCGCGAGGCCGAGCGGGTCCTGGCTGAGGTAGCGCGACGTCCGCGGGTCGTAGTACCGGAAAACGTTGTAGTGCAGCCCGGTTTCCTCGTCGCGGTGCTGGCCGGGGAAGGCCAGCGGCATCGACGCGGTGTCCGCGCCGGGCAGCGGCACGCCCCAGAAACTGCTGCGGTCCTGCCAGACGAGCGTGCCGCGTTCGTCGAGCAGCTCGGTCGGCGTGCCCGCCGGCGACGTGATCACGGCGCGGAACGCCACGTCTTCCGCGGCGCCGGTGCGCTCGATCTGCGCGACCGGGCGGTCGTCGTCGTAGCGTTCCCAGGTGAAGAGCCGGTAGGACTCGTCGGCGGGGTCGTAGTCCATCCGCTCGACCACGTTCATCCCGCTCCACAGGAAGCGGACGTCGTGCGTGAGTTCGGCCCCGCCATCCTGATCGATCAGCCACCGGCGTTTGGCGAACCGCCGCCCGAGCGGGTCGTAGTGGTACGTCCAGAACGCACCGTCGGGAGTGCGCACCGAACGCAGCCGGTCGAGGTGATCCCACTCGTAGGCGCAGGATCGGTCGCCGGTGACGCGGCCCCGCTCGTCGGAGTCGTAGACGCCCTCGTCGTGGGTGAGGTTTCCGGCCGCGTCGTGGGCGAACCGCTCGACGCCGGCTGGTCCGCGTGCCTCGCTGACCCGGCCCGCGGCGTCGAAGGCGAGTCGCCACGGCCGGATCGCGTCGTCGACGGCGGCGAGCCTGCCGTCCGGGCGGTAGCCGTACACGCGCTTCCCGACCCCCGCGATCTCCTCTTCGGCGAGCCGGTCTTCCGCGTCGAAGCGCCGCTGGAGCACCACGGTGCCGTCGACGCTGCGCGTGATCTCGCGTTCGGCGTCGTCGTAGCCGAATTCGATCTCGTGCCCGGCGATCTTCAGCGACCGAGGCAGTCCCGATTCGGTGAACCGCCACTCACTGTCCACACCGGACGATGTCCGGCGCAGGAGCACGTCGCCCTCGCGGCGCCAGCACACCCCGAGCCCGTTGATCGTGTCGACGACGACCTCATCCCTGTCGTCGTGTGTCATCTCGACCCGCGACTCGATGTTCTCGGCGACGATCAACCTGCCGAGCGCGTCGTATTCGTAGCGGGTGACGTCGTCCGGAGTACGCCGCGCCACGACGTTGCCCTGGAGGTCGTAGAAGTACTCGGTCACGTCGCCCGTGCTGCTGGTCATGCGAAGCAGCTGTCCGGCGGCGTCGTAGGTGTAGCCGATCCGGCGGCCGTCGTAGTCGGTCTCCTCGACGAGCCGTCCCGCGGCGTCGCGGACGTAGCGCCAGGTGAGGCCGTTCGGATTCGTCACCGAGGTGAGCCGCAGTTCGCCGTCGTAGGTGAACAGCGTGCGCGCGCCCGCCGCGTCGGTCTCCTCCAGGACGAGGCCGAACGGGCCGTACTTGCGGCGCCGCGCGGCACCGGTCGCGTCGCGGTGCTCGACGACGTGGCCTTCCGCGTCGTGCACCCACGTCTCACGGCCACCGTCCGGGCCGAGCCGCCACGCGCGGCGGCCGTCGGCCGTCCAGCCGAGCTTCGCCGCACCACCGGACGCCGTGTACGCGAGCCGCGGGCGGCCGAACAGGTCGCGATCGCCGGGGCGATCCGTCACGGGGGCGTCGGTGAGCGGGTCGGGCGCGTCCGGGATCTCCATCGGCAGCCCGGTGCCGGTGAGGGTGGTGGCCGGATCGAACGCGGGGACCGTCCGCCGGACGTCTCCCGCCGAGAGCCGGACCTCGCCCTCGGCGTGTGCCAGCGACACCGTTTCCCCGCCGGGCCGGTGGACGGCCATCAGTTCGCCGTGTTCGTCGTATTCGTAACCGGTCTCGCGGCCGAGTTCGTCCACTGTGGACAAAAGCTCGTCGCGCCGGTTCCAGCTGTAGTGCTGGGAGTTGCCCAGCGGATCGATGCGTTCGATCAACTGCTTGGCGTCGTTGAGGCGATACGTCCACGTGTGGCCGACGGCGTCGGTGTGCCGGGTCGTGCCGGGCTCGTAGGCGAACGTCGCGTTGTAGTAACCACTCGCGCCCACGGCGCGGACGCAGCGTCCGGCGTCGTCGTAGACGTAGCGGTACCAGGTTCCCGTGCGGTCCTTCCAGCCGACGAGCCGGTGCCCGAAGTCGTAGTCGAGCGTCATCGGGCGCCCGGCGTAGTCCGTGACGGTGCTCAGTTGGCCGTGCCGGTTGTAGGCGAAGCGCACGAGCGGCGGCTGACCCGGGGCGCCGAGCGCGACGATCCGCCCGTTCGCCGTGCCGATCGCGATTTCGACGCCGTCGTCGCGGCGGAGTCCCACGGGAGAGCCGTCGGCCGCGTACGCGAATTCCGTGCGCCCGCCGTTCTGCTCGATGGCCACGAGCGGCAGGATCCGGCCCGCACCGGCGAAACGCAGTTCGCGATCGCCCATCGACAGCCGGTACCCGTCCGCCGCGCGGCGCAGCCGGTGCCGCGGCCCCTGCACCGGCAGCACGGGCGTGACCACGGGAACGGGATAGGTGAGCACCATGCCGTCTTCGGCGTAGAACAGGACCCGATCGCCCGTGAACGCCAACCTTTGGTCCATTGTGGACGTCCAAGAAGGACCGAACCAGCGTCCGGCGGTGTAGGACGAGAGATGCGTGCGCGAGAGCTCCAGCTCCGCCGCGTCGCCGGGCAACGTCACGTCGACCTGCTTCATGACGACCTCACCGGTCGCGACGTCGACGGGGTCACCGCAGTAGTTCTTGGAATCCGAAGACGTCGAGCGGTCCCCGTTGCCGTCCTTCTTGGTGGTGTCGTTGTTCCCGCCCCGGTCCCGGTCGCCCCCGCCGCCGGCGCCGCTGCTGTTCGTCTGGTCGTTGTCGGACTTGGTGTTGGTGCCCTTGTCGTTGGAGTTGCCGCCACCGTTGTTGTTGCCACCGTCGGGTTTGCCGTCGGCGCTGGAACTGGTGGTGCCCTCGTCGGGATCCTTGTCCTTCTTGGGGTCGAGCCCGCGATCGTTGCCGCCCTTGGTCTTGGGCGGCGGCGGGGCGTCGACCTTCCCGCCCTTCAGTTTGCGCAGGGCCTTCGCCGCGTCGTCGAAGAGCGAGTCGGCCCGCTTGAGCAGCGGCATCAGGCCTTTGAGTGCCTTGACGAGTTTGGTGGTGATGTCGGCGATCTTCGCGGCGGTCTTGGCGACCGCGGTCACCACCTGCGGCACCACCCAGGTCAGCCCGATGCCGAGGGTGAACAGCACCTGCAGCGCCCAGCTGATGAGGTGGCCGACGAGTTCGGCGATGATGTCGCGGACGAGGGTGCGGACGGCGGCGACGACCTCGCCCGCGGTCTTGACCCCGCTGGAGGCTCCTTCGCAGCCCTTCTGCGCGGCCGTGAGGACATTGACGGTGTCCGCCGAGCGCTCGCGATAGCGGTCCGCCGCGTCACCGGCCCAGGTCTGCAGGTCGGCCTTGACCAGGTCGGTCAGCTCCGTGCCGACGGCGCCGAGTTCCTTGGCGATGTTGGCCCAGGTTTCGGCCTGCGCCTTGATCTGGTCGGCGTCGCCGGTCAGGGCGTCGAGCGCGTCGGACAGCGGGCCGACGTGTTCGAGCAGCCAGCCGACGCCCGCGGCGAGGATCGACCCGAACGGATCCATGGCCATCGACAGCGCGTCGAGAGCCGTCCCGACGGCGCCCATC
This sequence comes from Amycolatopsis sp. CB00013, assembly GCF_001905755.1. Lineage (NCBI taxonomy): Bacteria > Bacillati > Actinomycetota > Actinomycetes > Pseudonocardiales > Pseudonocardiaceae > Amycolatopsis > Amycolatopsis sp. CB00013. The sequence goes on from NZ_LIWC01000002.1 coordinate 1,785,189, forward strand.
GCGACGGCGGCCCAGTCGCCCTTCTCGATGCCTTCTTTGAGGTCGTTCGCCGATTCCAGCAGCGGAACGCCGGTGTGCCCCTTGGTGGAGTCCTCACGTTCAGCGACCAGCGGATTCGCCATGTTGTGCCGTCTTCCTGCCTTCGGGATCTCGCCGACTGGGCCAGGCGTTTCTACCATCGTCGCGCCCCGGCTCCTTGTGCGGGAAAGGATCTTTGTCCGCTCGCCGGAAGGACGACCCGTACGGGCAGGGTCTTGCAACTTCTGCTATGTGGAAGTTAACCTCCGCAGACTGAAATTGCCCGGCATCGCTCGCTTCTACCGAGAGGCGGATCCATGGTGAAGAGGACGCAGGCCGAAACGGCCGCGAGCGGCAGGCCCGAGGACGAACGGCTCGGGATCGGCAAGAGTTTCACTTACGGCATCCAGCACGTCCTGACGATGTACGGCGGGATCATCGCGCCGCCGTTGATCATCGGCGGTGCCGCGGGCGTTTCGACGGCGGAGATCGGGCTGCTCGTCGCGTCGTGCCTGTTCATCGGCGGGCTGGCGACGATCCTGCAGTCGTTCGGCATCCCCTTCTTCGGTTCCCGGCTGCCGCTGGTCCAGGGCACTTCCTTCGCCGGCGTGGCGACGATGACCGCGATCGTCGCGGACGGCGGGCTGCCCGCCGTCTTCGGCTCGGTGATCGCGTCCGCGGCGCTCGGCCTGCTCATCACGCCGGTGTTCTCGCGGCTGGTGAAGTACTTCCCGCCGGTCGTCACCGGGACGGTCATCACGGTGATCGGGCTCAGCCTGATGCCGGTCGCGGCCCAATGGGCGATGGGCAACAACACCAAATCGCCGGAATTCGGTTCGGTCTCCAACGTCGGCCTGGCCGCGATGACGCTGGCGATCGTGCTGCTGCTCAGCAAGGTCGCCGTCCCGGCGATCTCCCGGCTCTCGATCCTGCTGTCGATCGTGGTGGGCACCGTACTGGCCGCCGTGCTGGGCAAGGCCGATTTCTCCCAGGTCTGGGAAGGCCCGATCTTCGCGGTACCGACGCCGTTCGCCTTCGGTATGCCGACCTTCGACGTCGCCGCGATCGTGTCGATGTTCATCGTCGTGCTGGTGACCCTCACGGAGACCACGGCCGACATCCTCGCGGTCGGCGAGATCGTCGACACCCGCGTCGGCAAACGCCGGATCGGCGACGGGCTGCGTGCCGACATGGCGTCCTCGGCGATCGCACCGGTGTTCAACGGCTTCATGCAGAGCGCGTTCGCCCAGAACGTCGGCCTCGTCGCGATCACCGGGATCCGGAGCCGGTTCGTGGTGACCGCCGGCGGCGTGATCCTGCTGATCCTCGGCATGCTCCCGGTGCTCGGCCGCGTGGTGGCCGCGATCCCGTATCCGGTGCTGGGCGGTGCCGGTCTCGTGCTGTTCGGCACGGTCGCCGCGTCCGGTATCAAGACCCTGTCCAAAGTGGACTACAACGGGAACATGAACCTGGTGATCGTCGCGGCCTCGGTCGGGATGGGCATGATCCCGATCGCGGCACCGGAGTTCTATCACCACTTCCCGGCGTGGGTCGGCACGATCTTCCATTCGGGGATCAGCTCCGCCGCGCTCACGGCCGTCGTGCTGAACCTGTTGTTCAACCACCTCAAGCCCGCCAAGGCGGGCAGCGATCCGTCGGTGTTCGCGACGGCGACCAGGGTGATCGACTACTCCGATCTGAAAGCCTTCTCCCGGCTCGAAAACGGCGACAAGATCGTCGACGGCAAGATCGTGGACGCCGACGGCAAACCGGTCGAGGTGCGCGACGAGGAAGGCAGGCCGGTGTCCTATCGGATCGGCTCGGAGCCCGACGCGCACGGGTGAGCGAGGCCGGCCGGGGACTCTGAACTATCCGCGCTCGGCGCGGCGCCGGGCGAGTTCGCCGACAACGCGTTGCCACGCAGGGGAAGCCTCGGAGACACGGGAAACCACCAGCTCGCCGTACCCCGGACGGCCACCCCGCCGCTCGTGTTCGACCGCCCAGGCGTCCAGGTCGTCGATGAGCGCGTCCAGGCGCGGATCACGCGGGTCCCATCCGACGGCCTGATCGCACGCGAGGTACACGCGGAGCGTCTCGGGATCGTCGAAGGCGGCGTTCTTCTCCCGCACCCGTTCCGGTACGGCGCGGGGATCCAGCGCCCGCATCAGGATCCATGCGTCGCGTTCGAGCAGCACCCGCTGCTCGCTGACGCCGAGGCCGCGCATCCGCTCCAGCAAGGCGACCACGTCGGGCGGCAGGACGAGCCGCTCGCCGCCGGTCAGTTCGGCGATCCGGAGCCGGTTTTCGGCGAGCCGGTCGATCTTGCGCCGGAGTTCGGCGTCGATGTCGGAAATGGCGGCGGCGAACTCGGCGGGTTCCGCGTGCAGCAGCGCGTCGACGCGGGCCAGCGGGACCCCGGCGTCGGCGAGGGTCCTGATCCGGATGAGGTCCACCGCCGCTTGCGCGGTGTAGCGGCGGTAACCGGAGGCGTCCCGTTCGGGCTCGGGCAGGAGGCCGATGTGGTGGTAGTGGCGGACGGTGCGCACGGTCACGCCCGCGGTCGCCGCGAGCTGGCCGATCGTGAGCACCCGTCCTCCTCTTCTTGAGCCTAAATGCCGTCGACGACGTCGCGGATCGCCTGGACCACCGCGTCAGGGCGATCGAAGCAGAGCCGATGATGCAGTGTGTCGTTGAGGACGCGTTGCTCCCCTCGGGAGAACCCGCCGACCCGGGCCGCGTCCATCTTCAGCTTGGCCTCGTCGATCTCCTGCGGCGGATGCGCGACGACGGTGAGCGCGATCGCCGGGACGTCGGGCAGCTCCGGCCCGGCTCGCAGTTCGGTGGCGAGCGCGACCAGGCCGGTGCGCTCCGCGGCGCCGATGCGCAGCCACTCGTCGCTCACCTTGGCGTCGACGAGCGCCTCGCGCACGTCTTCCGGGTAGTCCTCGCGCAGCTCGGCGTACATCGCGCGAAGGGCGGCGCGATCCGGACCGGGTGACGGCCGCCCGGCCGCCGACAGGCTCGCCTCGGGCGGCATGAAGTCGTCCCAGTCGGGATGGAGGGCGTCCAGGAAGACCAGCCCGGCCACGTCGCGCGGATAGAGCTGCGCGAACCGGTGCGCGTAGAGGCCGCCGAGCGAGTGCGCCGCCAGCACGTACGGGGCGGGAATGTCCAGGCTGACCAGCAGCTCGCGCAGTTCCGAGGCGACCGCGGCGGCGGTGCGGGGCAGGGGGAGGGCGTCGCTGTGGCCCGTCCCGCCGCGGTCGTACACCACGGCGGTGGTGAACCGCGCGACCTCCTGCTGGACGCCGAAGTAGTCGAGGCCGACCGCACCGGCGCCCGGCAAGAACACGACGGCGGGCCCACCTTCACCCGATCGGTGCACGAAAAGGCGGTGCTCGTCGATCTCCTGGAGTCCTCCGACAGGGGGTGTGTTCGTCATGCGGCAAGGCTCCGACCCTGACGCAGGGTCAAGGTCAAGCGGCCGGGAAGGTCGACGCTGACCTGGGGAAATGACCCGGTTCGGGATGGCAGCGTGTGCAAACGGGCAAGACCTGCGACAATGGACGGCGAGATCGGGGCATCGAATGGGCTCAGACTCGCTATGAAGAGCAGGTAAAAAAGTATGGCTCAGGGCAGCGTTAAGTGGTTCAACGGCGAAAAGGGCTTCGGCTTCATCGCTCAGGACGACGGCGGACCGGACGTTTTCGTGCACTACTCGGAGATCCAGGGCAGCGGTTTCAAGTCCCTGGACGAGGGGCAGCGCGTCGAGTTCGAGATCGGCCAAGGTCAGAAGGGCCCGCAGGCCCAGCGCGTCGTCGCCATCTGACTTTCTTCACGCCGAAGGCCTCCATCCGTACCGGGTGGGGGCCTTCGGGCGTTTCGGCTACCGATATCGTCGAAGCATGCTTGTGATCGTTCGTGAGCACCCGTGCGGCCGGACGCGGTGAGCCGCTCCGCCCTGGAGCCCGAGCAGGTCGGGCGGAAGGTGCGGTTGCGCGAGGTCGGCCTCCGGGACCGCCGGGTCCTGATGGGCTTCGACCGCGACATGGCCCGCGAGGCGACGCCGCTGATCGGCGGCGGGCACCGGCACTGGGCTTCGCACCGTTCGGGGTCCGCCGGCGACGACATCCACTTCGGTATCGAGACCGTGCGCGGCCGCATGCTGGTCGGCTCGGTCTGCACCATCGGCGCCGACCCGGCGACCGGCCGGTTCGGCTACGGCATCGGGATCGCGCCGCGCCACCAGCGCTGCGGCTACGCCACGGACGCCATCACCGTCCTGCTGGCGCATATGTTCGGACAGCGCGGCTTCCGCAAATGCGAGGTCAGCGTCTACGGCGGCAACCTCGCGTCGCTCTCGCTGCACGGCGGCCTCGGCTTCCGCGAGGAAGGCAGGCTGCGCGACACCGAAGTCGTGCGCGGCGAGATCAAGTATCTGGTGCGGATGGGCATCACGGCCGAGGAATTCGCCGCGCGGCCTCTGGACGCCCTCGGTGATCTCGGCAGGCGTGGCCAGCACCGGCGGCCCCGCCGCGGCAAGCACTGGCGCGCGCCCGCCGCGGTCAGCGGCTGATCAGCCCGGATTCGTAGGCGAACACGACCGCCTGGACGCGGTCGCGGAGGCCGAGCTTCGTGAGGATGCGGCCGACGTGCGTTTTCACCGTCCCCGGTGAGAGGAACAGCAGTTCGGCGATCTCGGCGTTGGACAGGCCCCTGGCCAGCTGCTGCAGCACCTCGTTCTCCCGTCCGGTGAGCAGGGCGAGCCGGTCGTCCGGCGGCGCCGCGGGCAGGCCGGTGACGACGCGGTCGAGCAGCCGCCGGGTGACGGTCGGCGCGAGAGTGGCCTCGCCGGAGGCGACCACGCGGACGCCGGAGAGCAGATCCGGCGCCAGCGCGTCCTTGAGCAGGAAGCCGCTGGCCCCGGCCTGGAGCGCGGCGTAGACGTATTCGTCCAGGTCGAACGTGGTCAGCACCAGGACGCGGGCACGGTGGGCCGCGGCGATCGCGGCGGTGGCCTCGACGCCGTCCATCTCGGGCATCCGGATGTCCATCAGCACCACGTCCGGATCGAGGTCCGCCACCAGCGCGACGGCCTCCGCCCCGTCACCCGCCTCGCCGACGACGTCGATGTCGTCCGCGTTGTCCAGGATCATCCGCAGGCCGGTGCGCACGAGCGACTGGTCGTCGGCGATGACCACCCGGATGGTCATGACGGCAGGGTCGCGCGGACGACGAAGCCGCGCTCCGGACGCGGTCCCGCGTCGAAGGTGCCGCCCAGGACGTTCACCCGCTCACGCATGCCCTCGAGGCCGTGCCCGGCGCCGGACGGCTCTTCCGTCGCGATGCCGTCGTCGGTCACTTCGATCTCCAGCGTCTCGGGCCCATACCGCATCACGATAGTCACCGACGCCGCCGGACCGGCGTGTTTCAGGACGTTCGTCAGCGCTTCCTGCACGATCCGGTACGCCGCCAAGTCCACTGTGGACGAAAGCGGGCGGGGTTCCCCTTCGACCAGGAACTCGACCGGCGTCCCCGCGGAACGGATGTCGGCGGCCAGCCGCGGCAGGCGTTCCGCGCCCGGCTGGGGCTCCCAATCGGGCTCGTCCTGGCCGAGCGCGCCGAGCAGGCGCCGGATCTCGCCCAACGCGGTCCGCCCGGTGCCGACGATGGCGTCGAGCGCTTCCCGCGCCCGTTCCGGCCGCCGTTCCAGTTCGGCTTGGGCGCCCTGCGCCTGCAACACCACCACGGAAAGCGCGTGCGCGACGACGTCGTGCAGCTCGCGGCTGATGCGGCCGCGTTCGGCGGCCACGGCCAGCGCGGCCTGGGTGTCCCGCTCGCGTTCGAGGTCGGCGGCCCGCTGTTCCAGCACCGAAAGGCGGATCCGGCGCTGCCGTGTGTTCAGCCCGGCGAGCCACGCCACCGCGAGCGACAACCCGATGCCGGCGAAACCGCCCCAGTCCTGCACCTGGTCGTCTTCGGGTCCGGGAGGTGCCAGCCGATCGATGATGATGATCCGCGGCGGTGGCGGAGCCGGTTCCCGCGTATTCGCGTCGGCGGCGTGGATCGCCCACGCTCCGGCGACCAGCAGGCTCGCCGCCAGCAGGGCGAACGAAAGTCGTCGCGACCCCCACGCCGCGACGGAGAAGAGGCCGATCAAGGCCACGACGTCGACCGGGCGAAGATCGTTGCCCATGGCCAGATGCAGGAGTGAGACGGTCGCGCCGGTCGCGAAGGTGATCGTGGGATTGCGGTGCCGGACGAGCAGGGAAGCCAAGGACACCAAGGAGGTCAGCCACCAGTCGAAGCCCTCCGGATCGTCGGCCGAGACCACAGTGGACAGTCCGATGAGCACGGTCAGCCCGATGTCCACGGCTTTCGGGTGGTTCCTGAGGAAGGAGAGCACCGGCCGAGCGTAATCCCGGATCGGGGCCTCGCGGATCCCTCTCGCGACAGACATCGGGATACGACCTGCGGCAGACGCGCGAATACGGCGGCGGGTCCCAGGCTGGACGCAGGAAGATCCCCGACAGAAACGGAATCCTCATGAGAAGGCTTCTCGTCGCGCTGGTCGCCCTCGCCGGCATGGTGTCCTTGGCGAGCCCGGCCGCGGCGGCTCCACGACTGAAGTTGCCGCCGCCGACCGGCTCGCATCCCGTCGGCTCCAGCGATCTGCATCTGATCGACTCTTCGCGCAAGGACCCCTGGGTGCCGACCGGGCCGCGCGAGCTGATGGTGTCGATGTTCTACCCCGCGCTGGTGCCGTTCGGCGCGAAACGGCCCTACCTCACCTCGGCCGAGGCGAAGGCGTTCCTGACCGAATCGGGCCTGCCCGACGTCGACCCCGGGCTGCTCTCCGGGCTCCGGACCAGCGCCAGGGTCGACGCCCCGCCGCTGCCGGGGAGGCACGCGCTCGTCGTCCTGTCGCCGGGATTCGGCAAACCGCGCACCACGCTCACCGGCCTGGCGGAAGACCTGGCGAGCAAGGGTTTCGTGGTCGCGCTGATCGGCCACAACTACGAGTCCCACGGCACCGCGTTCCCCGACGGGCACGTCACCGAATGCGCCGCCTGCGGATCCGATTCCATGTTGCTCCCGCCGATCCGCTCCGCGGACGTCTCCTTCGTGCTCGACACCCTGACCAAGCCTTCCTCGCGCTGGGCCCGGCTGATCGACCGGACGCGGATCGGGATGGCGGGCCATTCCATCGGCGGCTACAGTGCGCCGACCGCGATGGTCGACGACCAGCGGATCCGGGCGGGCGTCGACATGGACGGCAGGCTGTGGTCGCCGATCCCCGCGTCCGGTATCGACCGGCCGTTCCTGCTGCTCGGCCGCGAAAGCGAGTACACCCCGGCCGGCCCGGACACGACCTGGGCGGGCAGCTGGCCGAACCTCACCGGCTGGAAGCGCTGGATCAGCGTCGCGACGGCCGGGCACGCGTCCTTCACCGACGTCGGCGTCCTCGGTGAACAGCTCGGCCTGACCAAGCCCGGCCTGCTCGGTGGCGAGCGCGGAATGCAGCTGACCAGGGCGTACGTCTCGGCGTTCTTCGACGCGAACCTGCGCGGCGGGCACCAGCCGTTGCTCGACGGGCCGGTGGCGGACAACCCGGAGATCAAGTTCTGGAACTAGCCGAGGGGGACCCCGGTGAGGCCGGCGGAGAACTTCCACAGCCGCTCGGCCTCACCGGCGTCGATCGCGTACGGGCGCACGCCGACCCACTCGCCCTCCTCAGCGGCGATCTCGGCGACGTCGCAGTCCTCGCAGTAGAGCCCACCCAGTCCATCGAGCCGCGGCGACGTCGCCGCCCAGACCTGGGTGGCCGCGCCCTGCTCCGGCGATTTGAACTCCGGGTCGGCCTGGTTCCCGTGCTCGTCGATCCAGCCGCGCTCGACCATCTCCTCCGGCCGCAGATGCCGCTGGAGGGGAGTGAGGATGGCGCCCGGATGCAGGCTGAACGCGCGGATCCCGTGTTCGGTGCCGAGCTTGTCCAGGTGCACGGCGAACAGCACGTTCGCCGTCTTGGCCTGGCCGTAGGCGAGCCAGCGGTCGTAGCCGCGCTCGAACTGGACGTCGTCCCAGCGCATCGGCGACGAGTGATGGCCGGACGAGGCCACCGTGACGACGCGCGCGCCGCCGCCGGCCTTCAGCGCGGGCCAAAGCCGGTTCACCAGGGCGTGGTGACCGAGGTGGCAGATCGCGAAATGCGACTCCCAGCCGGGGCCGACCCGCCGTTCCGGCGCGGCCATGATCCCGGCGCTCGCGATCAGGATGTCGATCGGGCGGCCGGTGCCGAGGAAGCGGCCGGCGAAGGACTCGACGCTCGCCAGATCGGCCAGGTCGAGCTCGCCGACCTCGGTGCCGGGGATCCCGGCGAGGGCGGCCTCGGCGTCGGCCGGACGGCGCGCGGGGACGACGACATGCGCGCCGGCGTTCGCCAGTGCCCGCGTGGTTTCCAAGCCCAGTCCCGAATATCCGCCGGTGACGAGGGCGAGCCTGCCGGAGAGGTCGATGCCGTTCAGTACTTCTTCGGCCGTGCTGCGCGGGCCGAAGCCGGAGCCGATCTTGTGTTGTGCGGTGGTCATGAGGCGGACGCTAAGAGCTAGAGGGCTCTCTAGGTCAAGGCGCTATCGTCGGTCCGGTGACGGAACTCGCGATCGGCCAGGTCACCGAGCGGACGGGCCTCAGCGTCCACGCGCTTCGCTTCTACGAGAAGGAAGGGCTGCTCGCGGCACCGGTGAAACGGGACGCGAACGGGCGCCGCGTGTACACCGAACACGACGTCGACTGGCTGCTGAACTGCACCAAGTTCCGGGCGTCCGGAATGCCGCTCGCCGTCATCCGCGAATTCGCCGAACTCGTCCGCCAAGGGCCGGGAAACGAGGAAAAGCGGCTCGAACTGCTGCGGGAACACCAGAACACCGTCCGCGACCGGATCGCCGAACTGGCCGACTGCCTGGAACTGATCAGCCGGAAGGTCGAGGTCTACGAGGAGCATGTCGCGCGGGGGACCGCGAACGAGCTCTGGCGGTAGCCCGTCACGTTTCGCGTGGCGGCTTCGTCCTCATGACATGACTAAGCAGCTCACCGAATTCACCGCCCAGAAGACGATCTTGCTGAAGACCTTCAAACGGGACGGGACACCCATCGGGACGCCGATCAACATCGCCGTCGAAGGCGATCACGCGTACATCCGGACGTATGACGCGGCGTGGAAGGCCAAACGGATGCGCAACGATCCGCGGGTCGAGATCGCCCCGTCGACGTTCCGTGGCGTCCCGACCGGGGAGCCCGTGAACGCGCGGGTCCGCCTGCTCGACGGCGCCGAGGCGCGGCACGCGGCCACCCTCCTGGCGAGGAAACATCGGCTCTTGCACGGCTTCCTCGTCCCGCTCTTCCATCGGCTGAAGAAGTACAAGACGCTCCATTACGAAGTCCGGCTCGACACCCCTTAGCGTCCACAGTGGACAGACGTTGCCACCCGATCGGTGCAACGTTTCGCCTGGCGATGGGCAAGAGCGGCCCCTAAGCTTTGCCGCTCGTGACCTGCGAGGTGAGACGATGAGGTCCTTCGGCGCGGTGGATCCGGTCAAGGTGGCGCTCGCCGGGCTCACCACGATGGCCCTCGGCATGGCGGCGGCGCTCAACGCCGACGCTTTGCCGGTGATCGGCGGCGGCACGACGTATTCCGCCGAATTCTCCGACGCGGGCGGACTGCGCGCCGACAACGACGTCCGGATCGCCGGGGTGAAGGTCGGCAAGGTTTCCGAAATCGACCTCGAAGGCGATCGCGTGCTCGTCTCCTTCCGGGTGAAGGACGCCTGGGTCGGCGACGCCACGAGCGCGTCCATCCAGATCAAGAACGTCCTGGGACAGAAGTATTTGGCGCTCGACCCGCGTGGCGAAGCGATCCTCGATCCCGGAGACCCGATCCCGCTGCGGCGGACCACCGCGCCGTATGACGTCCTTGAAGCGTTTCGGGATTTGTCGAAAACCGTCGACGCCATCGACGTCGGCCAACTGGCGAGAAGCTTCGACACGATTTCGGCGACTTTCGCCGATACGCCCGCCGACGTCCGCTCCGCGCTCGACGGGATCACGAAGCTCTCCGGCACCATCGCTTCCCGGGATCGGCAGCTCCGGACGCTCGTCGCGAACACGCGGCAGGTCTCGCAGACCCTCGTCGACCGCGACACCGAGGCCCAGCGGCTGATCCAGGACGGCAACGCGCTGCTGCGCGCGATCTCCACCCGGCAGCAGGCGATCAAGGACCTGCTCGACGGCTCGAAACGGCTCGCGACCGCGCTCGACGGCATCATCGCCGACAACGACGGGCAGCTGGGGCCGGTGCTCGAACAACTCGACCGGCTGACGTCGATGCTCCAGCGCAATCAGGATTCGCTGGCCAAGGGGATCGCCGCGTTCGCGCCGGCGATCCGGGTGCTCACCAACGTCGCGGGCAACGGCCGCTGGATCGACGGCTACCTGTGCGGGCTGGTCCTGCCGACGTTCGGCCCGCTCAACGAAAAAGGCTGCTTCGAGAAGTGAGCGGCACGCTGTCCGTCAGGGCTTCGTCCGCCGCAACCAGAACAACCCGATCACCGGCAGCACCAGCGGGATGAAGAGGTAGCCCTGCCCGTACACCGACCACACGGTGGCGTGGGGGAAGGCCTCGCGGTCGAAAAGGCTGAACGTGCCGACGGTCAGCACGCCGAGCAGTTCGACAGCGCAGGCGATCAGCGCGATCCGCCACCAGCCCGCGCCGCGGCGGGCCAGCGCCACGGTGGCCAGCAGGTAGACCACGGCCGCGAACGCGGAGAGGGCGTAGGCCAGCGGGGCTTCGTGGAACTTGGTGCTGATCTGCACGGCGGCGCGCGAGGTCGCCGCCAGCGCGAAGATCGCGTACACGGCGACCAGGATCCGTCCCGGGCCGGAGGCCTTGTCCGTCGCGGTGTCCACCGTCTTCTCCTCGGTTTCTTCAGGCACTGGCGCCCGCCCACACCTCGTGCAGCCGGAGCACCATCACCGGGATGGCGAGGCACGCGATGCCGAGGATCGCGGTGCTCGCCCGGGTGCGCTCGGCCAGCGCCCAGAACGTCCCGAGCGGGAGCACGACCAGGCAGCCGATCAGGTAGGCGAGATAGGTGGCCATGCTGCCGGGGCGGCCGCCGCCGATCAGCAGGACGACACCGATCACGAGCTGGGCCACCAGGAGCACTTCGATCACGGCGAGGCCGGCGAGCAGTGCGTTGTCCGGCAACTTCTTGCGCGCAGCCTGGACGAAACTCCACGCCGCGACCAGCGTCGCGCAGATCGCGACGGTCACCGCGAACCCTGTGATCACGTCGGCCTCCTTACCCGCTCCACCGGCGACAACGTACCTCCGGGCCGATCATCGCCGACGGGCGACCGGTGGGCCGCGTGGCGGGCGCCACGGGCCCGGCAGTGGTCCAGACCTCGGGTGAATAGATCACGAAACGCGGCCGGTTGGCGCACTGTCAATTTCCTTGCGCATTATTGCGTTCGGTGCCTCGACCTGGGATTACGGCACCGGTGCGTTCCTGTTACACACCGACCGGGTGGTTGGAATCCGAGTTGATCTCACGCTGGGTACCCCTACCATTCGGTAGTTTTCGAATTCACGTCCCTGAACAGCCCATCCGAACCCCCGATATGGCGGATTGGCCGTTCGGGGTCCGGCGGGTGGAATATTCTGCATCGCGATGGTGCACATGGCCCATCCGATTGGTGCCAAGGAGGGGGCGCTCGATGGACGTCCGGTACGAAGCGTATTGCTTCGCCGATCCACTGTTCTTCGATGAACAGCGGGAAACCGGGGACGCCGCCGACGATTTCGCCTCCCTGTTGCCCGCTCCTGGGGACGGCTGGCGCACCGGAGTGCGCGGAGTGTGGCGGTTACTGCACCCTGTTGCTCGAAACCTTCCCTTGCAGGGCTGGAAAATCCACGTATCGGCAGGTTTGGGCAACGCCGAGCGGGTGCTCGTGAAGGTGCACGAGCATTGTGTCGAGCACGCCGTGTCGTACAAGCATCTGCGTTCGCGGACGACCCTGCTGGCCAGGAATTCGAAATACGCTCCGCGTGACGGAAGCGGTAAGTTACTGACTCTTTATCCGGCTGACAACAACGAGCTGGAGCGTGTTCTCGCGGCGTTGTCGGCGAAGCTCGACGGCGAGCCCGGCGCGTACATTCTCAGTGATCTTCGGTATGGTGCCGGCCCGCTCTACGTCCGCTACGGCGGATTCGCCGAGCAATGGGTCGAACTCGACGGCAAGCGGGTCCTCGCGATACGCAAACCGGACGGGACGCTGGTCCCGGACAAGCGCGAACCGACCTTCTCCGTACCCGACTGGGTGACGATTCCGGAGTTCCTCGCGCCTCATCTCGCAGCTCGCAAGAGCGGCGGAGCGGATCAGTTCCCCTATCAGGTGAAAAGTTCTCTGCACTTCTCCAACGGCGGCGGCGTGTACCTCGCCGACCGGAAGGCCGACGACGAACGAGTGGTCCTCAAGGAGGCCAGGCCGTTCGCCGGCCTGGACCGCGACGAGGTCGACGCCGTCGAACGCCTCCGCCGTGAGCACGAGGTGCTGGAGCGGCTGAAGGGCATCGACGGCATCCCCACCGCCTACGACCGCTTCACCGTCTGGGAGCACCACTTCCTGGCGATGGAGTACATGCCCGGCGTCTCGCTCGGCAACTGGCTGGCCCGCAACTACCCGCTCACCCGGCGCGACACCACCGAGGCCGACATCGCCGCGTACACCGAACGCGCGCTGGCGCTGGTCCGGCGGGTGGAGGCGATGGTCGGCGAGGTGCACGAACGCGGGATCGTCTTCGGCGACCTGCACTCGCTGAACATCCTCGTGGACGGGGACGACGACGCGGTCTCCCTGATCGACTTCGAGATGGCTTCGGACGTCGAAAGCGGCACCCGGCCCGCGCTCGGCGCGCCCGGCTTCCGCGCGCCGAGGGACCGGAACGGGTTCGAGGTCGACGAGTACGCGCTCGCCGTCCTGAAGCTGTGGATCTTCCTGCCGCTCACGACGCTCCTCGAACTCGCCCCGGCGAAACTGCGCGGGCTCGCGGACTTCGTCCAGCAGCGCTTCGACGTCCCGGAGGGCTACGCCGACTCGATCGTCGCGGAGCTCGCACCCCGGAACGTGCCGCCGCTCACGAGCGCCACCGAGCTGGACCAGGAACGACCGGACTGGGCGCTGGTCCGCAAGCAGATCACCGAGGCGATCCTCGCCAGCGCGACCCCCGAGCGCACCGACCGGCTCTTCCCCGGCGACATCGAGCAGTTCCGCGTCGGCGGAGCGTGTTTCGGCTACGGCGCGGCCGGCGTCCTCCACGCGTTGAAAGCGGTCAGCGGCGAGCGGCATCCCGCGCACGAACGCTGGCTGCTGGACTCGATCCGCCGCGATCCGCCCGGACGGCCGGGGTTCTACGACGGCTCGTACGGGATCGCATACGTCCTCGAAGAGCTCGGTTACCGCGAAGAGGCCACCAAGCTCTTGACGGCGTCGACGACGCTGGTCGAGCAGACCACCGACCACGGTCTGGAAGGCGGCCTGTCCGGGATCGGGCTCACTCAGCTGCATTTCGCGGTTGCCCGTAAGGACAACGAGTTCGGCAGGCAGGCGCTCGCCACCGCCGTCCGGCTCGCCGAAGCGCTCGAGATCGCCGACCCGCCTGGCGACTTCGGCCGCGCAGGGCTGCTCAACGGCTGGTCCGGTCCGGCGCTGCTGTTCGTGCGGCTGTTCGAACGCACCCGCGAAGAAGGCTGGCTGTCCTTCGCCGACCAGGCGCTGGAGCGGGACATCGAGGAATGCGTCGAGTCCGACGACGGCTCGCTGCAGGTCCGCGACGGCGAGACCCGGACGTTGCCCTACGTGGGTGTCGGCAGCGCCGGGATCCTCATGGTCGCCGAGGAACTGGCGAAGCACCGTCCCGACGCGAAGGCGCTGAAGAGCCTTCCCGGCCTGCGTGAAGCGTGCCGCGGCGAGTTCGTCATCCACCCCGGGCTGCTGTTCGGCAGGGGCGGGCTGATGACCGCGCTGGCCATGGGCGCCGAACCGGACCAGCGCGTCCGCGACGCCATCGACCTGCATCTTTCCCGGCTGGCCTGGTACGCGGTGCCGTACAAGGGCGGCCTGGCGTTCCCCGGCAACCAGCTGCTGCGGCTGTCGATGGACGTCGTCACCGGCGGCGCGGGCGTCCTGCTCGCCTTGGCCGCCACCCTGGACGGGAAGGCCGCGCTGCCTTTCCTGTCCTCCCGAACTGCCGTCCGATGAGGACGGCGGACCAAGAGGTAACTAGTGAAAGGGAACACCATGGAACTGGTTCTCGACCTGCAGGCCCTGGAAGCCCCCGAGGTTCTCGAAGGTGGCGGCGGTGGCAGCCACGGCGGCGCGAGCAACCTCAGCCTGCTGGCCTCCTGCGCGAACAGCACCGTCAGCCTGCTGACCTGCCACTGAGTCACGGCTGAGCACTGAAGGCGCGGGAGCGGCACAGGCCAAGTGCGCCGCTCCCGCGTCTTCATTTTGCCTTCCGGTTCATCTCGTTGGGATCACGGTGTGAGGAGTGGGAGGCGGAGCTGAGGTCGCGCCGCCTTGATCAGCCCGAACGCGACCCCGCCCGGCCGGAGGCCCCGCTATCGCGGTGGCAGGGCACTCTGTTCGCCCACCTCGGCATTTCGTGTCAACGGCCCTGCCGACGTCGATCGCGGTCGCGGGGTCACCAGGACTAAGGAGTGGGATGGCGGGTTCCGCCGATCGGTTGCTGGTCACGGTGACCGCACTGGATCGCCCCCGCCTGATCGCGCTGATCTTCAGCGCGCTCGCCGGGACGGCGGCGGGGCTGCTCCTGCCCGGCGCGCTCGCCGCCGCGGTCGACGCCGTCGTCGCCGGACGGCCCAGCCTGCCCGAGGTCACCTGGCTGATCGTCCTCGGCGTCACCGAGATCGCCGTCGGCCTGATCGGCGGCATCCTCACCGCGCGGATGACCGCGTCCGCGACCGCCTGGTTGCGCCGCAAACTCGCTGACCGCTATCTCGCGCTCGGCACCCGATCGACCTTCGCCGACGGTGACGCGATCAGCAGGCTCACCGGTGACTGCACCGGCGCGGGACTGGTCGCCTCCGTCGTCGTGCAGCTCGGGTCGACCACCCTCATCTCCGGTGGGGCCGTCGTCCTGCTCGCGCTGATGGACTGGCGGCTCGCGCTCGTCTTCCTCGGCAGCATCCCGTTCGGCCTGATGCTCGCGCGCACCCACCTGAAGAACACCGCCGACGACGTCCTCACTTATCAAGAGGTGTCCGGCGAGCTCGCGGCGAGGATGGTCGACGCCGTCGCCGGGCTCCGCACGATCGCCGCGTCGGGCACCGCCGACCGCGAAGCCGACCGTGTGCTGCGGCCGCTGCCGAAGCTGAGCCTCGCCGGACGCGGGATGTGGCGCACGCAGGCCCGGATGGTGTGGCGGTCCGGTCTGCTGCTGCCCGCGGTCGAGCTCGCGGTGCTCGCCGCCGCCGGTTTCGGCGTGCTGGAAGGCAGGCTGACCGTCGGCCAGGTCCTCGCGGCCCTCGGCTACGTCGCCCTCGGCATGGGCCTGATCACGCAGATTCCCTTGCTCACCACACTTTCCCGCGCGCGGTCGTGTGCGCGACGGATCACCGAGGTGCTGGAGGCGCCGGTCCCCGAACCGGGTGACCTCGGCGTCGTCCCCGGGCGGGGCACGCTCGAACTGCGCGGCGTCACCGTCGAGGGCGCGTTGCGCGACGTCGACCTGCTCGTGCGGGGCGGCCGGTTCACCGCGGTCGTCGGGCGGTCCGGTTCGGGGAAGTCCGCGCTGGTCAACGTCCTCGGTGGGCTGCTGACCCCGGACGAGGGGACGGCGACGCTCGACGGCCGTCCGCTGGAGAAGCTGCGGCCGTACGAGCTCCGCGCGGTCGTCGGGTTCGCCTTCGAGCGGCCCGCGCTGCTCGGCGCGACGATCGGCGACGCCGTCGGCTACGGCTCGTGGGCCGGGGAGGCCGCCGTGCGCGCCGCCTGCCGGTCCGCGCAGGTCGACGACCTGATCGTCCGGCTGCCGGACGGCTACCGGACGCCGCTCAGGGAAACCCCGCTCTCCGGCGGGGAGGCGCAGCGGATCGGGCTGGCGCGCGCGATCGCGCACGCGCCGCGGGTGCTCATCCTCGACGACGCCACCGCCAGTCTCGACACGGTCACCGAAGCCGCCGTCGAGGAGGCGATCGAACGCACGCTGCCCGGCAGGACCAGGGTGGTGGTGACGCATCGCGCGGCCACCGCGTCGCGGGCGGACACGGTGGTGTGGCTGGAAGACGGCCGCGTCCGGGCTGTCGGCGCCCACGACGAGCTGTGGCGGACTCCGGCTTATCGCGCGGTCTTCACCGAGGGTGCGCAATGAGCGTCTGGGGGCTCTACCGCTCGGCGCTGGCCGGGCAGTGGCGCGGCGGGCTGGTGCTGCTGGCCTGCTCCGTACTGGAGAGCGCGCCCGCGTTCTTGTCCGGTCGCCTGGTCGAACTCGCGGTTGACGAGGGGTTTGCCGCGGATCGGCCAGGCACCGGACTGCGTTGGCTCGCGGTCTTCGGGCTGGTCGCCGTGATCGGCGCGTTCGGTTCGCGGCTGGTGTGGCATCAGCTCGGCAAGGTCGTCGAGCCGTTGCGCGACGCGCTGGTGACCGCCGTCGTGCGCGGGGTCCTGCACGATCCGGCGCCGCCACGCAATCAGCCGGACGCCAGCGGCGTCGCCCGCATCACCCAGCACGTCGAGGTGGTACGCGACGCCACGGCCGGACTGCTGGTGCAGGCGCGCGGGATGATCGTGACGACGGTGGCGGCGCTGGCCGGGTTGTTCACCGTCGCCGGTTCGCTCGCGTTGATCGTCGCGATCCCGGTGGTGGTCTCGGTCCTCGTGTTCGCCTGCCTGCTCCCGTCACTGGCGCGGCGTCAGCGCGCGCTCGCGCTGGCCGACGAGCGGACCGCCGAGGTCGCGGGCGCGTCGTTGTCCGGTATGCGGGACATCGTCGCGTGCGGCGCGGAACCCTTGGCCGCGCTGGAGCTCTACGACGCCATCGACACGCAGGCCAAGGCGGCCGTGCGGGTGGCGCGGTCCGGGGCGGCCCGGACGGTGGTGATCGCGACCGGCGGTTTCGTGCCGCTGCTCCTGGCGTTGCTGGTGGCGCCGGGCATGGTCCAGGCCGGAGTGCTCACCGCCGGTGCCGCGCTCGGCGCGCTGGTCTACCTGGCGACGACGATGCAGCCGGCGTTGCGCGGGCTGGCCGCGACCGCGAGCACCGTGGTGCTGCGGCTGATCGTCGCGCTGCGGCGGCTCGCCGAAACCGCCGAGGCCGAGCCGGAGGCCGACGGCACGGCCGAACCCGACGGGACCGCGATCTACGTGCGCGACCTGACCTTCAGCTGGGGCGCGGCCGCGCAACCGGTGGTGCGCGGACTCGACCTGCACCTGCGGCCCGGCGAGCGGCTCGCGGTGGTGGGGCCGAGCGGGATCGGCAAGTCGACCTTGGCCGGGCTCCTGACCGGCATGCTCACCCCGCAGGCCGGCCGGGTGCTGCTCGGTGGGGTCCCGGTCCGGGAGGTCCCGGCGGCGCTGCGGCACCGGATGGTCGCGCTGATCCCGCAGGAGGCGTACGTCTTCGCGGGGACCGTGCGGGACAACGTCGGTCTGTTCGCGCAGACCGCGATGGACGGCGAACTGCTGGCGGCGGTGCGGGCCGTCGGCGCGGAACCGCTGGTCACGCGGCTGGGCGGGCTCGACGGCGAGATCGGGCACGGCACGCTGTCCGCCGGTGAGGCGCAGTTGATCGCGCTCGCCCGGGTGTACGCGAGCGACGCGACCGTCGTCATCCTCGACGAGGCGACGTCGCACCTCGACCCGCCCGCCGAAGCCCGCGCGGAACGGGCGTTCGCCGAGCGGGGCGGGGTGCTGGTGGTGATCGCGCACCGGCTGACGTCGGCGCTGCGCGCGGACCGGGTCCTGGTGATGGACGGCAAGGAAACCGCCCTCGGCACCCACCTCGAACTCATGGACCGGTCCACGCGCTACGCCCAGCTCATGCACGCGTGGTCGCCGCGGTTACCCCAGCCCAGTGCGCAGTTCTTCCAGCGCGCTCCTGAGTAGACCCTCGACGGGGACCGGCCGCCGGGATTCACGATCGACGAAGACGTGCACGAAGTGACCTTCCGCGATCACCGTCTCCTTCGAATACATCCCGACCTCGTAGCGGACGCTGGACCGGCCGAGATGGCCCACCCGCAGGCCGACTTCGAGTTCTCCCGGGAACGACACCGAAGCGTGGTACTTGCATTGGGATTCCACGCACAACCCGATGACCTCACCGGTCTCGATGTCGAGTCGGCCGCGTTCGATCAGCCAGGTGTTGATCACGGTGTCCATCACCGAATAGTGGACGACGTTGTTGACGTGTCCGTAGACGTCGTTGTCCTTCCACCGCAACGGAACCGTCTGCCAGTGCGGATACTCGGCGTTCACCACAGCGTCACCGATTCCCGCAGGATGACGGCGAGGTCGGCTTCGGACGCCTCGCGCGGCGCCGTCGCCAGCAGCCGTTGTTGTTTCACCGTGCCGGAAACCAGAGAGTCCACATCGGACTCGGTGTAGCCGACGGCGCCGATCCCGTTGGGGATCCCGATCTCCCGCATGATCTGGCCGAGTACCGCGGGCAGGTGATCCCGCAGATCGCCCGGCCATTCGTAATCCGGCGCGAGCAGCCGCGCCACCCGGATGTGCCGTTCGGGCGCGGCGTCGAAGGTGAACCGGAACGCCGCGGGCGCGGTCAGCGAGACGGCCATCCCGTGCGGCACCATCGCTTCGTCGCCCGGATACCCGGACGGATGGAAGTCCCGTACCTGCCCGGCGATCGGATACGCGTTGGCGTGCGGGATGTGCACCCCGGCGTTGCCGAAACCGAGCCCGGCGAACGTCGCCGCGAGCGCCATCGCCTCGCGCGCCTTCATGTCGGAACCGTCGCGCACGGCCGCGGGCAACGCCCACGACAGCAACCGCAGCGACTGCTCGGCGAACATGTCGGCCAGCGGATTCGAGCCACAGTAAGGAACCCGGTCCTCCGGCCGCTTCCGGTCGAACTCGGTGTACGGCTTGGCCGTGTAGCTTTCCGCGGCGTGGCAAAGGATGTCCATCCCGCTCGCGGCGGTCACCTCGGGCGGCTGCGAGACCGTGAGCCTCGGGTCGACCACCGCGAGGCTCGGCCGCATCCGGAGATGGCTGATGCCGCTCTTCACCCGCAGCGACAACACGTCCAGCACGCACACCGTGGTGCTCTCCGAGCCCGTCCCGGTGGTGGTCGGCACCGCGACCAGCGGTTTCAGCGGCGCGCTCGGGGCGCGGCCGCCGCCGACCGGCGCGTTGACGTAGTCCATCAGGTCGCCGTCGTTGCTGGTCAACAGGTTCACCGCCTTGGCGGTGTCGATGGCCGACCCGCCACCGACGGCGACGAAGGCGTCCCACTCGCCCTGTCCCCGCGCGAAGTCGACGGCCTTCCGCATGCTGACGTCGGTCGGCTCGACATGCACGCCGTCGAAGACGACGGCTTCGATGCCATAGGTCTCGATGCCTTCGGCGATCCGTTGTGGCCAGCCCGTCGCGGCGACACCCGCGTCGGTCAGGACGAGCACCCGGCGAGCGCCGTACTGGGTGAGGTCGTAGCCGATCTCATCGCTCGACCCGGTGCCGTACTTCAAGGCAGGCGCCCCGTAAGTGAAAACAGTTTCACGTCCGGCGGTGGCTGAGGTCACGTTTTCGTGCTCCCTTGCTCGAACACGTTCCGAATATCGGACATTCCGCCGCTCCGGGGTTGCCGGAATCGGAAGATCGCTTGACGGCACCGATCACCGCCCGCCTAAGCTCTTCTCATTAGATACCAACCGGGAGCGTCCGTCGCCCAGACGGCCGTGCGGATCCTGACCGAGGCGCAGATCCACCGCGTGTACGCGGTGGTGGGTGAGTCCTTCCTGGATCTGCTCGACGCGCTGCAACGCGAGCGCTCGATCACCTTCGTCTCGGCGAGGCACGACTCCGGCGCCGCCTTCATGGCGGAGGCCGAAGGCAAGCTCACCGAGCATCCCGCGGTCCTGCTCGCCGGCCGCGGCCCGAACGCGGCGAACCTCGCGATCGGCGTCTCCACGGCGTACCAGGACGAGAGCCCGATGGTCGTCCTCCTGGAGAACCCGCCGCAGGATCCCGGCCCGACGAGCGAGCTGCCCACCGCGGACCTGACCGCGATGTTCGAGCCGATCTCGAAGTGGACCGGCCGCGCGGAATCCCCCGACGAGGTCCCCGGCCTGCTGGTCGAGGCGCTGACCCGCTGCCGTGAGGGGCGGCCGGGCCCCACCGTCGTCGCCGTCCCCGCCGATTTCTGGGGTGTCCCGTTCGACTCGGCGAAACCGGTCGCCTCCGTGCGGCCGCCGGCCACCGGCGCGCTCGGCCGGACCGCCGAGGCGGTCGCGCAGCTGGTCGACGAGGCCCGCTACCCGGTGGTGATCGTCGGCGGCCGGGCCCGCGCGGCGCGCGACGAGCTGATCGCCGTCGCCGACGAGCTCGCGCTGCCGGTGTACAACGCGTTCCGCCGTCAGGACGCCTTTCCCGAGAACCACGCGCGCTACGCCGGCCATCTCGGCATCGGCATCCCCGCTCGGCAGCTCGACGCGCTGGAGCGCGCGGACCTCGTGCTCGCGCTGGGCACGCAGCTCGACGAGGTCACCACCCAGTCCTTCCGTTACCCGACGCCGTCGCAGACGCTGGTGCTGGTCGGCACCGGGATCGAGCCCGCCCGCCGCGGCGGCCTGACCTTCCGGGTCGACTCCGAGGTCGAGCCCTTCCTGCGTGAACTGCGCAATGTCGCCTCGCCTCGGCAACGGCGCGCGTCGGCCGCGAACGCGGCGGTGCACACCTTCATGACGCCGCCCGACACCAGCGGCGCCACCCGCGTCCACCCCGCCGACGTCATCCGCGCGGTGCGCAAGCTCGCGCCCGAAGACGCGATCGTTACCAGCGACGCGGGCAACTTCGCCCAGTTCATGCACCGCTACTGGTGTTTCACCGCGCCGCGCAGCCAGCTCGGGCCGAGCAACGCGGCCATGGGCTACGCGGTCCCCGCGGCGGTCGCGGCGAAACTCGCCGAACCACGCCGCACGGTGATCGCGATGGCGGGCGACGGCGGCGCGCTGATGACCGGGCAGGAGATCGAGACCGCCGTCCGCTACCGGGTACCGGTGACCGTTCTGGTGTTCCAGAACGGACTGCACGGCCCGCTCGCCGTGCACCAGGCGCGCAAACACGGGCGGCTGTCGGGGGTCACCGTCCCCGTCACCGACTTCGCGTCGTGGGCGCGCGGGCTCGGCGCCGCCGGGTACACCGTGGACGATCGGGAAGAGCTGGAGCCGATCATCGCGAGCGCGCTGGTGCGGCAACGCCCTTGTGTGATCGACATCCGGACGGATCCGGACGTGGTGACGCCGGACATCCGGTTGACGAGCCTGCTGGGCGCGTCGAGGCAGCAACAGGGCGGCCAGTAGGGGCCGCCACGCCGATTACCGGGCGGTACTTTTTCTCAGGGGATACACAGAAACCCTTGTGGTGCCGCCTTCACCTGCCCCAAAGGGTGGGAACGAGGTGACGACTCGGCCGACTTTCGGTCGCGGACACCGGATTTTGTCGGTCGGCCGTGGCACAATCGCGGCAACACCGAGAGTCCGATATGGACCGGGCAATGGCCGGTGGGGTTGTTGGCACGCAGTACGTACCTAGAGCGTTGTGTTGACACTGGGAGAAAACATGGCTGACGAAGCGAAGCCACAGGACAAGTCCGTTTCCGGCGTGGTGCCGGTGCTGTTCAGCGCGGACGCGGAGACCCACGACATCGCCGTCGTGGCCACGAACCGGGAGGCGTTGCGCCGCTCGCCGTTCGGCAACGAGGCGCCGCTGCGCGCGGCCAGCGGGGAATAGCCCGGCCGGTCGCCCCTCCTGTCGGAGGGGTACAGTCGGCGAAGGTGCAGTGCGGCTGCGCACACCCGAGTGATGGCGCTTGTCGGCCTGCGTGAGGTGTGCTTTACTGCACCAGGTCTCGATTTTTGTGTTCGTGTTGGTTCACGCTCGCAGAACTCAGCGGGCGTAGTGTCTCCTCGTGTTTCCGGGGAAGCAAACCGTCTGGTCATGACCCGGGCTGCCGACGTGGCTTCCTGTTTGTTTGTGTTGCATATGGAGATTTTATGACTCAGGGCACTGTGAAGTGGTTCAACTCCGAGAAGGGGTTCGGCTTCATCACTCCCGACAACGGCGGCGGCGACGTCTTCGTGCACTACAGCGAGATCAAGGGCAACGGCTTCCGTACCCTCGAGGAGAACGCCCGCGTGGAGTTCGAGATCGGGCAGGGCGCGAAGGGTCCGCAGGCCACCTCGGTCACCGTGATCTGATCCAGGTTTTCCAAGCAGGGCCGCCATCCCCTCGGGGAGGCGGCCCTGCTGCTTTTCCGGGACCGTTCTTCACGCGGGGGAGACGAGTCCCGCCTCGTACGCGAGCACGATCGCCTGAGCGCGGTCCCGCACCCCGAGTTTCGCCAGTATCCGGCCCACATACGTCTTCACGGTCTGCGCCGACAGCACCAGATCCGCGGCGATCTCCGGATTGGACCGTCCTTTCGCGATCAGCCGCAGCACTTCCCGCTCGCGTTCGGTGAGCACGTCGAACCGCGCCGGGGACGGCCGCGGAACCGGAGCGGTGGCCACGAAGTTCGCGATGAGCCGCTTCGTGACCGCGGGGGAGAGCAGCGCTTCGCCGGCGGCGACCACTTCGATGGCGTTGATCAGCTCGGCGGACGGCGCGTCCTTCAACAGGAATCCGCTCGCGCCCGCCCGCAGTGCCTCGTAGACGTAGTCGTCCAGATGGAACGTCGTCAGGACGATCACCTTCGGCTTCGCATCGTCGCCTTCGAGCAACCGCCTCGTCGCTTCGATGCCGTCCATGACCGGCATCCGGATGTCCATCAGGACGACGTCCGGTCGCGTCGCCAAGGCGGAAATACCCGCGAGCGCCTCGATTCCGTCGCCGGCTTGGCCCACCACGTCCAGCCCCGGCTGCGCGTTCAGCAGGCTGGCGAAACTTTCCCGCACGAGGGCCTGGTCGTCGACGATGAAGACGGTCGTCACGCGTCACTCACCCTCGGGAGATCCAGTTCGACGGCCACGCGGAAACCGCCGTCCGGCCGCGGCCCGGCCTCGTAGGTGCCGCCGATCAGCGTAACGCGTTCGGCGATCCCGGCAAGGCCGGTGCCGTCGCCCGCCGTTGGTGCCGCGGGCCTCGACGGCGCCCCGTTTTCGACGAGGATCGTGAGCGCGTCCGGTTCTCGCCGCACCACGACGTCCACTCCCGCCCCCGGACTGTGCCGGGCCGCGTTGCTCAGCGCCTCCTGCAGGATCCGGTACGCGGCCAGTTCGACCAAGGCGGGAATGCCGTCCCCATCGTCGATCTCCGCCCGGATCTCGATCCCGGACGCCCGGCAGCCGTCGATCAGCGACGGCACCTCCGCGAGCCCGGGCTGCGGCTCGTGTTCCGGTTCGGCGTCGGTGTCGCGCAGCACCCCGACCAGCCGCCTGGCTTCGTCGAGCGCTTCCCTGGCCGCGACCCCGATGGCGTGGAACTCCTCGGCCGCGGCCTCGGACACGTCCGGGACGCGATAGCGCGCGCTGTCGGTCCGCAGCGCGATCAGCGAGAGATGATGGCCGATGATGTCGTGCAACTCCCTGGCGATCAGCGCGCGTTCCTGCAAGGTGGCCCGTTTCGTCCGCTCCTCGACCGTCGTGCGCTCGGCCGCGTCGGCCTGCTCCAGCGCCCGGCGGCGTTGCTGCATCCCGTAGCCCGCCACGATGGTCACGGCCACCACGACCAACGACCACACCAGGGTCTTCGTACCCGCCCGAGGTATCCAGGCGATGCCGACCGCGACGGCGAGTGCCACCGCGATGATCGAAATCCCTATGCCCTGCCCGGGCTTCGTGCGGGCGAGCGTCATCGCGAGCACCGGCAGATAGGGCAGGACCTGTACCTGCAACGGCCATTCCGACAGCGTGGGGCCGAACAGCGCGTAGTCGGCGGGGAAGAGGATCGCGATGATCGCGCTGATCATTCCCGCCGCGGCCACCCGCACGGCGGTCAGCGGGAAGCGGACGACGAGCAACGGCGGCGTGATCTGCAGGATCAGCAGGAAGAAGATCAGCGGCACACTGCCGCCGCCGAGATAGCGCGCCCACGAGCCGTAGGTCAGGCCCAGCAGTACCGCGAGCGCGGAGCCGGCGAGGACGGCCTTGACCCAGGCCGGCCCGCGCCACCAGGCCGACGGCGGTTCGAGATCGGCGTCGCGGCCGGTGAGGAGCGCCCACCCCAGAGAGGCGCCGTACGAGTCCATGGCTCGACGCTAACGACGCCGACGACCGGGCACATCCCCTCCTGGGGGACACCACGAGTCCTCCACGGGGTGTCCGTGGCGCTCGCCGAACTCGCGGTGGCTTTGTGATGCAACCTCGTGCAACTCTTTCTTTCGTGGCCCGGAAGTCGTTTCCTTGTAGGGACTTGGCGCGGCAGCGGAGGACATGTGGGCGAAGCGGTTGCGGGGATCGTGGCGAACCCCGCTTCGGAGCGTGACATCCAGAGCCTGCGTTCGGCACTGAGGGTGGCCGGCGTCGGCCGCGTGATGGTGTGGACCGACGCGGGCAAGATCATCGGCACCGTCCGCCGGATGGTGGACGCGGGTGCGAGCGTGCTCATCTGCCTGGGCAACGCGACCATGATGCGGGCCGCGGCGGCCGCCTGTGGCGACGTCCCGCTGCTGATGCTGCCCGCCGGGGGCGCCGACGAGTCCGCCGTCGCCGGGCTCGCCGCGGGGCTGGTGGCCACCCATCAGGTGGACACGGACCTGGTCACGAACCGCGCCACCGTGCTCGAAGTCGTCACGAAGGCCCGGCGCGAGATCGCGCTGATCGACGTCAGCGTGTGCTCGGAGAGCCGATGGGATCCCGCGTCGCTGACCGAGCTGTACTGCACTTTCGCGGTTCCGGACGGGGTCGGGCTGTCGAGCATCCCAGGACGGCTGTGTCCCAGCCCGAAGTCCACTGTGGACGGTGTCGCGGTCTCGCTCGGACCGGTCGACGAGACGCCGTACGTCGTACAGGCGCCGATCGCGCCCGGCGAGGTGCGGGAGGTGGGTGTACGCGGCTGGAGCGTGCTGGAAGCCGGGGTCCGCGTCGATCTCGCCGCGGGCGGCGGTTCCATCGCGCTGGACGGCCAGCCGCATTTCGTGCTCAAACCAGGAGAGAGCGCTTTCGTCGAGTTGAAACCCGACGGGCCGTGGTGCGTCGACGTCCGCGCCGTGATGGCCGAGGCCACCCGGACCGGCCTGCTGCTCGGCCGGAAACCGACGCCGGCCCTTCCCACGCCCCGCCTGGCGGACGCACCCTTGCCCTAGCCCAGGTCACAGAGACCTTCCGCTCCCCGGTCCGCCCGGGCACACTGGCCTGAACAGAGCAGAAGGAGTAGGCCAGGTGCAGCTCGAGGCGGCGCTGCCGGTCGGTGCGGATCCGCGGCGGCACGCGCGTGCCCTCGCCGAAGTGCGCGAGGCCGCGCTCGCCGGGACCACGCTCCCGGGCAGGCCACGTGCGGTGATCGGCGCGTCCTGGCAGCGTATGCGGCGGCTGGGCCTGGACCCGGACCACGGCTCGCCGACTCCTCCGCTCGCCCCGGAACAGCTGGAAGCCCGGCGTCGGGGCAGCGGCCTCGCGACCGTCCTCCCCGCCCTTCGCGGCGGTCTGATCGGCCTCGCCGAGCAGGCCGCGCACATCATGGTCGTCGTCGACGCCGACGGCCGGGTGCTCTGGCGCGACGGCAGCACCGCGGTCCGCCGTCGCGCCGACGGGCTCGGCTTCGTCGAAGGGGCGGACTGGCACGAACCCGCCACGGGCACCAATGCCATCGGGACGGCGCTGGTCGCCAGGCATCCGGTGCAGGTCTACTCGGCCGAGCACTACGTCAGCAACCAGCACGACTGGACCTGCGCCGCCGCGCCACTGCACGATCCGAGGAACGGCAGGCTGCTCGGCGCCGTCGATCTCTCGGGACCGGCCTCCACCGTGCATCCGTCCACCCTCGCCCTGGTCGACGCGGTCGCGAAGCTCGCCGAAGCGCATCTGCGCACCACACACCTCTCGGATCTCGAACGGTTACGCGGCCTGGCCACGCCCCTGCTCGCCAAGGTGAAGGGCCGGGCGGTCATCACCGACCCGCACGGCTGGATCGCGGCCTCGGCGGGGCTCGTCCCGGTCGGCCGGATCGCGCTGCCGAACGACGCCGCCCCCGGCCGCACCTGGCTGCCGACGTACGGCAATTGCCTGCTGGAGCCGTTGCCCGGCGGCTGGCTCGTCCGGCTCACCGAGGAGGAGGACGCGTCGCCGACCCGGGTCGTGCTCGATCTGAGATCGTCGCGGGAAAGCACGCTGCGCGTCTCGGGCGCGGCAGGCACCTGGTCGCATCGGCTGAGCCCGCGGCACGCGGAGATGCTCTACGTCCTCGCGCGCCATCGTCAGGGGAGGTCGGCCTCGGAACTGTCGCTCGACCTCTTCGGCGACGCCGGGCGCACCGTCACCGTCCGCGCGGAGATGTCCAGGATGAGGCGGCATTTCGGCGGGTTCCTGCTGGCCAGGCCGTACCGGTTCGACGACGACGTCGAGGTCGTCGTCGAGCGGCCCGCCGACGGCGACGTCCTGCCGCACTCCGTCGCGCCCGCCGTCCGGGCTTGACCTTCGGTGTGCGCAATCGTGCGGTACGGCCCGGAGATCACGTGCCGATGACACACCCTGGTGTCACTGGCTGCGCTGATCCCGACTCGGATACCTTCTTTGCGGATAGAGCCAATGGGGAGGATCGGCGATGACGAGCACTGTGACCCGGCCGGGGAGCCCCGCGCCACCCCCCGCGCCGGAAGGCCGCGGCGGGATCGCCGGGCTGCTCGAGCTGCCGGGTAACGGGATCCGCGCGATCGTCCGCTCCGCGGCGACCACGCCGGGCAGGCTGTCGGTGATCGCGATCGGGCTCGTCCTGCTGTCGCTGGTCGCCGGGCTGTTCGGCACGCTGGCGGCGCAGGACAAGAAGGACACGATCAACGGACTGATCGACCACCGCGAACCGCTGGCCGCCGCCGCGCAACAGGTCTATCGCGCGCTTTCGGACGCCGACGCGACGGCCGCCAGTTCGTTCCTCTCCATCGGCACCGAGCCGCCCTTGATGCGCCAGCGGTACGACCGCGACATCGCGGAGGCCGGCGCGGCGCTGGCGAAGGCGGCATCGGACTCGTCCGGCGCGGGCAAGGCGGCCGAGCAGATCAACATCCTCGGCCGCGAAATCCCCGTCTACACGGGACTGATCGAGACCGCACGCGTCTACAACCGGCAGGGTTATCCCGTCGGTGCCTCGTATCTGCGCGAGGCGTCCGAACTGATGCGGGCGAAAATCCTTCCCGCCGCACAGGATCTCTACCGGACCGACACCGACCGGCTCGCCGCCGAGCAGGACGACGCGACCGGATTCCCTTGGCTGGCAACGGCTTTGATGCTCGCCCTGCTCGCCGCGCTGATCGTCACCCAGGTGCACCTGACGCGGAAGACCAACCGGTTGCTGAACGTCGGGCTCGTCGTCGCGACCGCGTCGGTGGTGGTCGCCCTGCTGTGGGGCGCGGTCGCGCTGATCGTGCAGAGCACCCTCGTCGGCAGCGGTGAGGAAGACGGTTCGCACCAGGTGGACGTGCTCGTCCGGGCCAGGATCGCGGCGCTGCAGGCGCGCGCCGACGAAACGCTGACCCTCGTCGCCCGCGGCGACGGCGCGGCGTACGAAAAGAACTTCGGCGATCTCGCGGCGCAACTCGGCGGAACGGACGGCCAAGGCGGTCTGCTGGGCGAGGCCCGCGGACTCGCGGCGGGCGGCGCGGCCGCGGAGAAGGTGGACGCGGCCATCCAAGCGGCGTCGGCGTGGTTCAAGGCGCACGGCGAGGTACGGCGGCAGGACGAAGACGGCTTCTACCAGGACGCCGTCGCCACGGCCACCCGCGACGACAAGAAGGACAGCGCGGCCGGGGCGTTCCTGCGGCTCGACGAGAACCTGGTGGCCGCGATCAACGTGGGACGACAGGAATTCCTCGACGACACCCGCGGCGCCGACCGCGCGCTGACCCTGCTCGCCCCGGGCATCGCGGTGCTGGCGGTGCTGGCGGCGGCGGGGTCGGCCTTGGGAATCCGTGAACGGCTGAGGGAGTACCGGTGATGCGGAACGGTCTGCGAACGGCCGTGCTCGGCGCGGTTTTGGTGCTGGCGACGGCTTGTGGCAGCGCGGGGGCGCCGGTCGACCCGGCACCCGTCGGCGACGTCGCGCCGCCGCTGCCCGCGAACGTCGGCGGCGCCGACAACGCCGGCGGTGGCGGAACGACCGACACGAGCTGCAACCCGCTGGCCAGCCTGCGGCCGACCAGCGGCACGTCGATCACCAGCGGCTCGACGATGGCGAAGATCAAGGAGAACGGCAAGCTCGTCGCGGGCGTCGACCAGACGACGTTCCTATTCGGCTTCCGGAATCCGACTTCGGGCCAGCTCGAAGGGTTCGACATCGACATGGTCAACGAGATCGCGAAGGCGATCTTCGGTAGTGCGGAAGGCCGCGTCCAGTTCCGGGCCATCCCGTCGAAACTGCGGGAAGAAGTGCTCGAGAAGAAGCAGGTCGACATCGTGGTGCGGACGTACAGCATCACCTGCAGCCGGCTGAAGAAGGTCAATTTCTCGACCGCTTATTACCAAGCGGGGCAACGGATCCTGGTCGAATCCGGCTCGAAGGTCGGGCAGCTTTCGGACCTCGCCGGGCGGCGGGTGTGCGCGACCAAGACGTCGACCTCGCTGACGAAGATCGCGGCGGATCCGTCGAAGCCGGTGCCGGTCTCGGTGGACAACTGGTCGGATTGCCTGGTGATGCTGCAGCAGAAGCAGGTCGAGGCGGTGTCGACGGACGACGTCATCCTCGCCGGGATGCTCGCGCAGGACCCGACGCTGAAGATCGTGGGGGACCGGTTCACCGAGGAGAACTACGGCATCGGCATCCCGAAGGAGAACGAGGACATGGTGCGGTACGTGAACGCCGTGCTGGAGAACGTCCGCGGTGGCGCGTGGCAGGCGATCTACGCCAAATGGATCGGGAACAAACTCGAGGGCGGGACGCCGCCGTCGCCGGTGTACAAATGAGAACGGGCCGTTCGGGATTCGCTCTCGAACGGCCCGCTTCGTCTTACGGGGATTTGTCGCCGATCACCGGCGGCACCGGCTTCATCTCGCCGTCGTAGCCGCCGAACAAGACGTCGGCGTCTTCCTCCTGCAGGTAGTTCGGGGCCTTCTTTTCCTTGTCCTCTTCCTTCTGCCCCTTGCCACCGGGCGCGCCGGCCCCCATCGGTCCGTGCCCGCCGCTCTTGCCCGCCGCGGCCGCGCCACCCCGGGTGACGCGCTCCTCCGGCAGCTTGCCCGACCCGGACCCGCCGCCCTTGCCCGCGAGCTTCTCGGCGTCACCGGCCGAAACCTTGCCGCCCGCGAGCCGCTCGGCGACGTTGCCGGACCCGCCGTTGCGCCCGAACCCGCCACTGGTCAACCGGTTCGCCGCACTGCCGCCCGGCCCGCTCGTCGTCCGGCCGGGTTTGCCGCGATACTGCTCGCTGCCCAGCCGCCCGAGCCCGGTCGGACCAGGCCCGTTCATCGCCGCCAACCCCGGCCCCGGCCCCGGCCGGAACGACCCCGGCGGCCCGCTGACCGGCTGATTCGGCCCCGGCACGCCGGTGTGCCCGCCGCCCGTGGTGATCCCGGGCCCCGGCGCTGGCCCGCTCGGACCACCCGGCACTCCTGGCCCTGGACCACTGTTGGGCCCAGGCCCCGGCCCGCCGCTGAAGCCCCTGGGCTCGGTGCCCCCGGAAAACCCGGACGCCGTCGTCGACTCGCCCATCTCCGGCGGCGGGGCGAAGGTGGGCTGCTTGGAATTGACGTCGAAGAGCGACTGGTCGTAGTTGTGCATCACCTGCGCGGCCTGCTGATGCGCCTGGAACGACTGCTCCTGCTTGGCCGAGATGTTGCCGACCGTGTCCACCGCGCCGGCGAGATTCCCCGTCGCGAGCTGGTTGAGGGCGTTCTTGTACTCGGCGTTGCGGTCGAAGGGGATCTCTTCGGGCATGGAGTTCTTCGCGGAGGTGGCCGCTGCGGCGGACTGGGAGAAGCGGTTGGAGGCCAGGTAAGCGCCGTCGCCCGCGGTGTCGGCCCACTTGCTGATGTTGGTGAAGAAATCGGTGACCGACTTGGCGCCGTCACCCTGCCAGTGCTCGCCCTCTTTGCCGATCGCGTCGCGGACGGCGTTGCTGAAGTTGTTCAGGGAGTTGCCCTGGTTGTTCCAGAGCTCGCCCTTCTCGTCGATGTCCAGCGGATCGAGGTCCTGCGTGACCATGTTCTTGAGCTCGCCGTGAGGGACGGCTTCGTAGCGCTGGTCCGACGGGTTGAGGCCGGTGCGGAACTGCTGGCCCTGCGAGAGCGCCGCGGCCTGCTCGGCCGAGTACTGCCCGGCCTTCGCCTCAGCCGTCAACCTCGCGGTCACGGAGTTGCCGCCGGGTCCGGCGTTGGTCTCGTTGTACGTGTCGGAGTACCGCTTGGCCTCGTACGTCCGGCCGGGATTGCCCAGCGCGGAGAACTTGCTGTCGAAGTCGTCTTGCCCGACGTTGACCATGGTCCCCTCCCGTTCCGTCGTCAGTTGCCTCTAGGCAGTTTCGGTTCAGCGGCTTCTGCGATCTCGCGGGAGAGGGCGCAGGCTTCCTCGTTGGTTCCTGTCTGTTCCAGCGTGGTTGACGCCGTCATTCGCGCGTTCGGACCGACAGCGACGGCGACTGTGCAGGCATCGGTTCCCGCGTCACCCGGGATTTCCACCGCTTCACGGCCGTTCAACTTCGAGGGGACCTTGGTTCCTTGCCCAGGCGACAGCTTGTCGATCCCGGCCTCGGGGACGAGGTAGATGCTGACGGAGGCATAGCCGCGTTTCGCGGTTCTGCAGCCGTTGTCGCTCTCATAGGTCTCAACCCTTGGAGACTCGAACCCTTTGGCCGTGGTCGTCGGTTCCAGCAGGTCGCATGCCTTCAGCGCACCGAAGATGTTCGCAGGGGCAGCGTCAGAAGAGATGGCCGTCGTGGGATTGGATGACGTTGGCACGGGGGTCGCTGTTCCAGGTGTCTCCGACGAACATGCGGTCACGGTGACCAAAGCGACCATCAGAGCCGGTACCAAGCGGTGGCGAAGGTGAAGTTTCATAGGAAAGAAGTCAGCCCTGCTTCAGATTCTTGAATGCGTCCGCGCCATTTTCGTCTTGCTGCTTGTACTTGGTCTTTGCCAGTTCGATGGCTTCATTAGCCCGAATCACGATGTCTCTCAACATGTCCAACTGCCTCTTCGCGGACAAGTCGTCACCGTCCGCAACCAGAACTGCATGGTCACCGATCCGCTGGGCGTATGGACCGGTGCCCAGCTTTGGTTTTTCCGCAAGGCGTTGAAACATGCCTTTGGTGTTGTTCCAGTCGTAGAGATAGTCGTTGACCGCCTTCTTCAGAGCCTCTCCAGCTTCCTCGCTGACAGCGAACCGCCCTTCCTTGGCGGCAGTCACCATCGCGTCGGCCTGCGCCGAGAAGTCACCCAAGATGTCCGAGAAGTTGCCCGGCGGTCCGCCGGTGCCGTCCGTCATGGTCTCTCCCCTGTACCAAGTCCCGGTTACTCGTAGCGCTCGTCAGATCACGATATCAGCGGAAACGGCCTCGAAGGCCGCCTTCCGGCGAGGATCACGCGCTGCCGACGCGGGCGGCTTCGACCAGGTCGTGGACCCATCGCGCCAGGTGAGAGCCACTCGTCGGGGTGAACGTGCGGCGGACTTCGCCGTCGGGGAAGCGGTCTGTGGTGAGCATGAAGCGGCCCTGAAGGCTGTCGAACCACTGGACGCTCTTCTGCTGCGGTTTACCCCGATCGTCGCGCAGGGTGACGCTGATCGTGCCCAGCCGCGCGAGCGGGTGTTCGAAGAAGCGGGCGGCCGCGCCCAAGCGGAGGTTGTTCGGGTCCTCGTCGAACGGGTCGTCCGGTCGTTTGGCCGGGGGGAGCGTGCTGGACGTCGTCACCCGACCGGGGAACGGCGGCAGGGACGGCAGATAGCCGAGCAGTGTCGTGACGACCTGTTCGGGGTAGACCGGCTCGAAGAGGATGTCGAAGCCGCGCTGCTGGCTCACGATGCCCAGGCGGCTGTTCCACGCACCCCGATAGAGGTATTCGGCGTCCTCCTCCACCTCGTGCGCCTCCATGGTGAGGACGAAGTCCCCGGTGGCCCAGAGCCGGAGGGATTGTTCGTAGTCGCGCAGGAGTTCGCGGCCGCGGGCGAAGCCTCGGTCGGCCAGCCCCGCCCAGATCTCTTCGCAGTGCCGCTCGCGTTCGGTGATGGTGGTTCCGACGGTCGGGATCTCGAAGGGCAGCACGAATCTGCCGAGCCCGAGTTCTTCGAGTACGACGTCGAGCTGGGCCATCGACATCGAAAATGACGCAGGCACCCGGTCCTCCCCCTCATCACCTGCTGAATCGGTTCTCTCCCGCACCGTAGCGGGTTCGACCCGGCGCGGGCACGACCTGGGCGCTCACCCCCTAAGATCTGGGGTGACGTGGTCGCGGGGGATTTCGGGAGGTACCAGTGTCGGAAGAGCCGCGCCGTCCTCGGCACGCAGCGCCGGACGACGCCACGCCGGAGCGTGAGGCGGAGTCCGCGTCCTGGACGCCGCCGGCGCCGGTCCGCTGGGAAACGCCCGAACCGTCCATTTCCGGCAGGCTCGATCTCGCCGAGCCGTCGCGGCCCAAACCGAAGCCCCAGCCGGAGACGGACGCCGAGCGCACGATCTACCACGCGCCCGTCCAGCGTCCGCAGACTCCGCCGCGCGGCCAGCAGCGGCCGATCCCCGGCGCCGAGGATCCGACGCGTCCGCCGGGCGACATGGCCCCGGTGAGCCCGCAGACCCAGGTCGTCCGCCCCGCGTGGCAGGCACCCGCCGACGCGCCGCAGCCGACCAGCGTGCTCTCCTCGCCGGCACCGGAGACGCAGAGCATCATGCCGCCGACGCCGCGCGTCGACAACGGGCCCGGGCCGCTGCCGGACCCGGGCACGGAAAGCGTCCTTCCCGAACGTTCCAGCGAAAGCCGGGGAACCGGCACCGGCACCGGGTCGGGCAGCCACGGCACCGGAACCGGGACCGGGACGGGTTCGTTCCCCGGAACCGCACGCAGGACGTCGTCCCGCACGTCGCGTCGCGGCCGTCTCGGCGCCGGGCTCGTCGACGTCCCGCAGGTGCCGTACCGCGACCCGGCGTCCGCCGTCCTCGAGAACCCGATGGTGGCCGAGGAGAAACGCTTCTGCGGCAGCTGCAGTGCCAAGGTCGGCCGCGGCAAGGACGGCAAGCCCGGTTCGCCCGAGGGCGAATGCGAGAAGTGCGGGAACCCGTTCTCCTTCGTCCCGAAGCTGCGGCCGAACGAGATCGTCGGCGGCCAGTACGAGGTGCTCGGCGCGCTCGCGTACGGCGGCCTCGGCTGGATCTACCTCGCGCAGGACCACAACGTCAGCGACCGCTGGGTGGTCCTCAAGGGCCTGATCGACACCGGCGACGCCACCGCGATGGCGGCCGCCGCCAACGAGCAGCGGTTCCTCGCCGAGGTCGAGCACCCCAACATCGTCAAGATCCACAACTTCGTGCAGCACCCGGACGGCGACACCGGCAACTCGGTCGGCTACATCGTCATGGAGTACGTCGGCGGCCAGTCACTGCGCCAGCTCGCGCTCGCGCACCACCGCGAGACGAAACGCCCGGAGCCGCTGCCCATCGGCCAGGTGATCGCCTACGGGCTCGAGATCCTGCCCGCCATGGGCTACCTGCACGGCCAGAACCTGCTGTACTGCGACCTCAAGCCCGACAACGTCATCCAGACGCACGAACAGCTCAAGCTGATCGACCTCGGCGCGGTCCGCCGCATCGACGACTACGAGAGCCCGCTGTTCTTCACCACCGGCTACAGCGCGCCCGAACTGGCGACGCACGGCGCTTCGGTGGCATCGGACCTGTACACGGTCGGCCGCACGCTCGCCGTGCTCAGCTTCGAATTCTCCGGTTACACCAGCAAGTACAAGACGACCTTGCCCGGCCCGGACGTCGTGCCGCTGTTCGCGCTCTTCGGTTCGTACTACCGCTTCCTGAAGCGCGCGACGCACACCGACCCGGACCGCCGGTTCATCGCGGCCGAGGACATGGCCGACCAGCTGACCGGCGTGCTCCGCGAGATCATGGCGCTGGGCACCGGGAAACAGCGTCCTGGCGCGTCGACCGTCTTCGGGCCGGAGACCCGCACGTTCGGCGTCGACATGGTCGTTCCGGAACACGGCGGGAGCGTGCCGCTGCCCGATCCGGGCGAAGTGGTCGCGGGGCTCCCGATCCCGCAGGTCGACACGGACGACCCGGCGGCCGGTGTGCTGGCCTCGACGGTCGCGCTCGATCCCGCGGGCGCGATCGAGTCGCTGTCCGGGGCACCGCGCGAGTCGATCGAGGTCCGGCTGCGCATCGTCCGTGCCCGGATCGAGCTCGGTGAGCTGGTCGAGGCACAGCGGCAGCTGCAGGCCGCGCAGTACCTCGCGATCAAGGCCGGTTTCCCGCACGACTGGCGGATCGACTGGTACCGCGGCCTGATCGAGCTCGCGGGCGGACGGTCCCGCGTCGCGCACGTCGCGTTCGAAGCGGTGTACGACGACCTGCCCGGCGAGATCGCGCCGAAGCTTGCCTTGGCCGTCAGCGCGGAAGGGGTCGGGGACTACTTCGGCGCCGCGCGCTACTACGAGCTGGTGTGGCGAACGGACCGCTCGTACGTCAGCGCCGCCTTCGGGCTCGCTCGCGTGTACCTCGCGCAAGGCGCCAGGGCCAGCGCGATCGAGGTGCTGGAAGCCGTCCCGGCGTCGTCGTCGCATCACGTCGCCGCGCAGGTGGCCGCGATCAAGATCAAGACCAGGATCAACGGCGGCGGCAAGGATCCGGTGATGGTGTCGGAGCGCGACCTCGTCGACGCCTCGACG
Organism: Amycolatopsis sp. CB00013; assembly: GCF_001905755.1. NCBI lineage: Bacteria > Bacillati > Actinomycetota > Actinomycetes > Pseudonocardiales > Pseudonocardiaceae > Amycolatopsis > Amycolatopsis sp. CB00013. The sequence continues at coordinate 1,820,484 of NZ_LIWC01000002.1, forward strand.
CGTTTGGAGCGCCTGCAGCTCGACGCCGAACGCCGCACTCGTTTGTCGGCGGAGGTCCTCGAAGCGGCGTACGGCTGGCTCAACTCGCAGAACCAGCCGACACCGGGCGCGAAGGTCCTGGGCTGTGCCTTGGAGGAACGAGACCTGCGGTTCGGGCTCGAGCGCTGCTATCGGACGTTGGCGCGGTTGGCCGGATCGGTCGACCAGCGGGTCGAACTCGTCGACAAGGCGAACGCGATCCGGCCGCGAACCCTCACCTAGCCCCGCATTTCGTCCTCTGAACGCGGTAGTTGGGCGTACGAACCACCGCATTCAGAGGACGAAATGCTCAGGGGTTGATGTCCCACTCGCGGGCGCGCTTGGCCTTTTCGTGCGCGGCGGCGAGCTTCTGGAGCGCCTCGGGGTCTCCGTGGGTGCTGAAGTGCTCGAACTCCACCCGCACGAACAACGCCCGCGCGCGCACCGCGACAGGGCCGTCTTCGGCGTCCAGCCGCCCGTCTGCGCTCACGTAGATCTTCCGGCCGGCGATGCCGTCCAGTTTCGTGGCGATGTACAGGGTCGAGCCGACCGGAACCGGCCGGAGGAAGTCCGTCTCCAGTTTCCCGGTGACGGCGGGGCGACGCAGCAGGTTGCCGACGGTCGAGCCGAGCGCCTCGTCGAAGGCGCATGCCAGCAGACCGCCATGGGCGAGACCGGGCGCACCCTGGTGGGCGGAGGTGACGGTGAACTTGGAGTACACCGTCGTCCCTTCGCCCACCGTCGAATGCAGGTGGAGCCCGGCCTCGATCTCGTCGCCGCACCCGAAACACTCACCGAAGTGGATGCCGAGGTGGCTGCCCTGCTTGGGGGCTTCCGGGTGGACGGTCGCCGGTTCGACTTCGACCGGCGGCCACGGCTGCGAGATACGGCTCATGGAAAGACGTTAACTCGCCGGTAGCTCCGAAGCGCCGCCGGGAGTGGCCGTTTCCGGTTTCCGGCGCCGCGCGATCCGCGAGTTCACGATGCCGCGCAGCGACACCCCGGCCGTTTCGGGCAGCAGCAGGATCGGGATGGCCGCGATCGCCGCCGCGCCCATCAGGTAGTACGCGGGCCACAGGTTGTCACCCGTATTGGTCACCAGGCTGCCGATGATGTACGACGCCGTGCCGCCGAACGCCGCGGTGGAAACGCTGTAGCCGATGGAGAAACCGCTGTAGCGTTCCTGGGTCGGGAACATCGCCGGCAGCGTCGCCGCGAGCACGGCGAGGATCAGCACCAGCGGCACCGCGATCATCACCAGGCCGAGCATGAGCTGCCAGGCGTTCCGGTCGTCCGCGGCCGCGCCCATCAGCGAGAACGCCGGGATCGGCAGCACCAGGAAGCTCGCGCAGCACGTGATCAGGATGGGTTTTCGCCCGATGCGGTCGGACAGCATGCCGACCGGCACGATCAAGATCAGCATCAACCCGATGGTGGCCAGGATGATGAGCAAGGGTGTGTGCCCGCTGAAGCCGACCACGTCCTTGAGATACGTCTCCAGGTAGGTGATCACGATGTAGTCGGCGACGTTCAGCATCACCACGATGCCGATCAGGTGCAGGATCGACGTCCAGTGCTTCTTGAGCAGCGCCTTCAGCGGCGACTTTTCGACCTGGTTCTTCTTCTCGATCTCCTGGAACAGCGGAGTGTCCTCCAGCTTGTTCCGCAGGTACAGACCGACGATGCCGAGCGGGCCCGCGATCAGGAACGGCAGGCGCCAGCCCCATTCGCGCATGGCCTCGTCGCCGAGCACGACGGTGAAGATCGTGACGAAGCCGGCGCCCATCGCGAAGCCGACGAGCGTGCCGAATTCCAGCCAGCTGCCCCAGAAACCCCGGCGCCGGGCGGGCGCGTACTCCGCGATGAACGTCGCCGCACCGCCGTACTCACCGCCCGCCGAGAAGCCTTGGATGGTGCGCAACAGGATCAGCAGGACCGCCGCGGCCGGGCCGATCGTCGCGTAGGACGGCAACAGACCGATGATGAACGTCGATCCGGACATCAGGATGATCGTCAGCGCGAGAACCTTCTGGCGCCCGATCTTGTCGCCCAGCGGCCCGAACACGAAGCTGCCGAACGGCCGGACGATGAACGTGATCGCCAAGACCGCGAAGGTCGCCAGCGCGCCTTCGGAAGTGCTCGACGCATTGAAGAAGACCTGCCCCAGAATGGCCGGCATGAAGCCGAAAACACCGAAGTCGTACCACTCGATGCAGTTACCCATCGCCGCCCCGGCGACGGCCTTTCTGATCTGTTCAGGTGGGGCCTCCGCCGGTTCCCCTTTTTCCTGATGTGACGCGCTCAGCGCCTCTTCGGCCATGGGTTTGACCTCCCGACCCACCCGTTTACTTACCCATCGTCGAGGGTTTGTTCCCTCGACCGTAGGGGTTCAAACGTCCGGGTTCAGCGCTTTGGATCGGTCGTGCGAGGGCCGTTCCCCCAATACGGTGACGAACCACCAGGTGAAGCCGATGTCGGAGAATTTCCGATTACTTTGGGTCACACTTCGGGAATCGGACGTTCCGGACGGGAGATCAGCGGGTCGTGGCCGTCGTCGGAGGCTCGCTCGGCTGCTTCGTCGGCGTGGGCGCGCGATGGGGACCGGTCGTCGTCGTCCGGCCGGGTGGGAGAGACCTCGGCGTCGAACGTTGCTGATCGGTCATCGGCGCGGAAGCGGGTGGAGCCGGCGTCCCGGGAGTGACCTCCGCCCGCGGGGGCGACTCGGACGGTGCGGGGGAGACCGGTGACGGGGCGATCGTCGACAGACCCGGCCCGGCGGGTTGAACCGGCGCGGGCCCCTCGCCACCGCGACCGCCGACGGCGATCGCGCCGAACACGATCACCGCGATCGTCGCCAGCGAACTGCCCGCCACGGCCAGCCGCTTGCGTCGTCGCCGGATCCGGCCACCCCGCTCGATGATGTCCGCCGCCCGGATGCCCAGCGGGGGACCGCTCGCGCCGTGCGAAAGCACGCCTTTGATGTCCTCGTCCATCTCCTCACCTCCCATCGTCGTGCGCTCCGCTCAAGGCCAGTTCACTGAAATGCGGACCGAGCCGTTTACGCAGGGTCGCCAGACCCCGCGCACCCTGGCTCTTCACGTTCCCGGTGCTGCAGCCCAGCGCCGTGGCCGTCTCTTCGACGCTGAGATCTTCGAAGTACCGCAGGACAAGGACGGCCCGCTGCTTCGGGGCGATGCCGGACAGGGCGTGCCTGACCAGCATCTCCTGTTCCGTGCCGTTGGTTTCGCCCGGGACGTCGGGAAGGGCGTCCGTGAGCTTCTCCCGTTTGCGCCAGACGCGCCGATGCTCGGAGAGGAACGTCCGCAGCACGATCTTGCGCGCGTAGCCGTCGAGCGCGTCGTGCCGGGAGAGCCTCGGCCAAGCCAGGTACAGCTTCAGCAGCGCGGCCTGGGTGATGTCCTCGGCCTGATGCCAGTCGCCGCACAGGAGGTACGCGGTGGCACGCAGGTTGTGCGCGCGCTCGTCGAAGTACCGGGCGAACTCGCCGTCCCACGGCGAGCCCGTCCCGGTCTTCGACGAGCGGCTCGGCGTCACCTAGTTACCGGCTCCTTCGACGATGGCGGGGAGGTGCAGATCCCCGGTCGGCCCGGCGGGAACGGCCTTGGGCACGCGGTGCTCGCCCGGCGCGGCGACGGCGGGGGTCTGCGGGAGGCTCCGCGGCGGGGCGGTCGTGGCGCGGGGCGGCTCCGCCGGCCGCGTGGTGGTGGGCTCCTTGGCCGGCGGCTGGGGCGCCTGAGTGGCCGTCGGCGACGGCGCGCTCTGATCGGCCGACGCCAGCGACGTGGTCGCGAAGGCGGCGCCGCCCGCCAGCAGCAGCGCGCCGAGAGTGAGAGCGATACGAGTACGCAAGTGTGTCTCCTCGATCCGGGCGCCGCTCATTGACCGCGGCGCCTTACGTCGTTAGACATGCGTCCCGCCCCAGGCAGGGTTGCAGTGACTTTTCGCGCGCTGACGGAAAAATTTCGCCGGGCGCTCGACCGCAGGTCAGCGAGGGTAGTTGCCTCGGCGCCCGGCAAAACTTTTCCGTGGCCTTCGGCCAAGAGCGGCGCGCGGGGTGAAGTCTTCCCGTCGCGCTGACGCGCTCCCGGAAAGACGCGTCCCTCGCCCAAGCACGAACGGCCGGAGACCACAGGGGGTCTCCGGCCGCCCGGTTTCATGGAAGTCCCGTCAGCGCAGGGCAGACAAGCCCTGCCACTCGTCCCAGGAGTAGGTCCAGTCGCTGTAGTCGCGCGCCCGGTTGATCTTCTGGGTGCTGCCCTCGATCTCGACCGGATCCCCGACCAGGGCGCCGTCCATGTACGCCTTGGCGTTCGCCGGCGCCAGGTTCACGCAGCCGTGGGAGATGTTCTTCTTGCCCTGCGCCCAGATCGAAGGCGCGTAGCCGTGGATGAACTCGCCGTTGGTCGAGAACCGCACCGCGGACGGCACGACGATGTTCTCGTAGTCGTAGCGCTCGTTGGTCATCGAGTACGTGTCGTGCTTGGACATCACCACGTGCGTGCCGCTCGGCGTGACACGGCCCGGGTCGGCGTCGAGGCCGTAGCTGGCCGGGTAGTCCGCGATCTGCTGCCCGTCGCGGATCACGAGGAGCCGGTGGGTCTGGGTGTTGCCCTTGACGATCTGCGAGCGGCCGATCGTGAAGCTCGCCGAGCGGTCTTCCTTGCCGTACACGCCTTCGCCGATCTTGACGCCGTAGATCTTGGCGTTGAACTTCACCGTGGTGCCGGGCTGCCAGTAGGCCTTCGGCCGCCAGTGCACCGAAGTGTCGTCGTGGACCCAGGCCCAGGAACCCTCGGTCTTCGGCGTGGTCTCGACCGACAGCGCCTTCTCGACCGAGGCCTTGTCGGTGACCTTGCTCGGGAACGTCAGCGTGATCGGCATGGCGATGCCGTACGTCTGCCCGTCGAAGACGTTGATGTTCGCGCCCACCTGCTTGCGCGGCTTGACCGTGGTGAAGGCACCGCCGATGTCGACGGGTTTGCCGTCGGTGCCGGTGGCCTTGCCGGACCACGTGTAGGACTTGCCGTAGCCGAGCTGCTCGGTGGTGGACCAGCTCTTCTTGTCCTCGGACGGCTGCCCCGCGACCTGCTTGCCGTCGGGATTGGTCAGCACGACCTGGTCGAGCGTGCCGTCGGCGACGCTGACCTTGATGGGCTGCCCCGGCGCGACGTCCTGCGCGCCCGCGGCGGGCTCGTACGTCAGCTTGGCAGGCGCGGGCGCCTTGCCGCCGGTGTCGCTGCTGACCGGCCCGCCGCCGTCCGGCCCGCTGGCCGACACGGTCGGCTCGCTGCTGCACGCCCCCAGCGTCAGAACGGCCACCAACCCCAGTGCCGCGATCGCCGCCCGGCGGCGCGCGGTTTCCGTGAACCTCAAAGCTTCCCCTTTGCTCCCCTGTACACCGACCATGACGTCCGGACAGCCCCGTAAGTTGATCCCATCGAGAGTGATGCGAGTCACAATCGGGTGGATCGTAGTTCACGATCGGGGCATGGCCGACTTCGGTCCGTGTCCGGCGATGACCTGAGGTCGGCGTGCGGCGACAGGCTAGCGAGGGGGTCCGACAGAAGCCGGATCGGTATACGACGTTCCGGTGACCTTGGTACTTGGGGGTGCCCAGAGTCCGATCACGGGCTTCAAATATGGCCAGATCCCGGTACGCTGCCATCAGGCCGTCGTTTTGCGTGTTCGTGGCTTCACACTCGCGGAACTTCTGACGCGAGCCATGAGCCGGTGACGCGCTCTTCGCTCGACTCGTTGGAACCGCCCGGGACGGTCTGGGTGTCGCTTCGGAGGCACTCGAAGCGGATGTGCAACGAGGAGTACAGCGGTGGCGCAAGGCACTGTGAAGTGGTTCAACGCGGAGAAGGGCTTCGGCTTCATCGCGCAGGATGGCGGCGAGGGCGACGTCTTCGTTCACTACTCGGAGATCGAGGGTCGCGGTTTCCGCACGCTCGAGGAGAACCAGCGAGTGGAGTTCGAGGTCGGTCAGGGCCAGAAGGGCCCGCAGGCCCAGAAGGTCCGCGCGATCTGAGTCCGCCCTTCAGGCGTTGCTCAGACTGATCGGAAAAGCCCCCGGCGATCTCGCCGGGGGCTTTTCCCTTTGCCGCTCAAGCTTCTTCTGATGTGCTGTTCCGTTCCGGGGCGACGGGTCAGCGGGGGACGGGCTGCTCCCACGCGTTGGCGTCGAAGCGGAATTCGTCGGTGTGGGCTTCCTCGTGGCGGCGCTGCTGGGCCGAGTTGGCCTGCGACTCCCACGAAAGGCGCTCGAGGATCCATTCCTGCGCCAGCGCCTGCGGCGACAGGTTGCGCTCGGCGGCGGCGTCCTTGAGCTGTTCGCAGGCGATGAGGTTCATCCGCAGCTGGAAGACCTGCGCTTCGCCGAAACGCTTGCCGGTGCCGGTGCTCTCCGGGTCGTTTTCCGGGGCGAGGGCACGAAGGTAGCTGGTGAGCTCCGTGTCTTCGACGACCGCTTCGGCCTCCTTGGTGGGGGAGTTGCGGTGACGACCGGGGTTGACCGGCTTCAAGTTCGTGCGGCTGCCGCTACGACGGCTGAGGGAAGGAAGGGGCACCGGGTCACGATAACGGTTCGGTCTCGGCAAACCAACCACAGTGAGCCACGACACACCCAATTTCTTGTCTCGAATGGCCCAGCACCGACAGGAAAACCTTTTCTCGTGATCACAAACCGCAGCCGGAAGAGGAATGATCAACAGGACCGGTCCTGGGCTGCCAACCGCCGCCGCAAGGAACCTGGGGTCTGGGGGTGGCCCCCAGAAAACGGAGCGACCCCCGCGCCAGGGGGAGGAACGCGGGGGTCGGAGGGGATCTCCACAGGCGCTGACCGGGGGTGTGTCAGCAAATCGATTGTTGCACGGTTTCCTGAGAAGGGCGAGTGGGCGCGGGCAGAATTCCGGTCAGGGCGCCACCTCTGGTTCGCCTGTGGTTCATGTGGCGCGGGTGTGCGCGTGATCGCTCTGCGTTGTGCGGAGCGTGGCGACAGGTTCACTCTCCGGGGGGCTGTGTGTCGCGGCCGGCTCTGGCTAGCCTCGCGGCCAAGCTGTTCGTTGGCCGTCTGGAGGAACCATGGGTGGGTCTGTGGAAGTGCGACAGTTCCTCCTTCGGTACGAAGGTGCCGATGGGGGAAGCTCGACGACGTTGGCCGGTGGTCTGCCGGCACAGCGCACGGGTCAGGGGGATGCCCAGCGGGTGTCCGACGACCAGGTGCGGCGTGCCCGGCTGGCGGTGGCCAACGGGGCGCTGGGCGTCGATGACTGTGTCCAGTTGCTGGACATGCTGGGGTTGACGCTGGACGAGGACGGGCAGGCGCCCGTCCAGCGCTGAGTTCGTTCGTTCACGAGGCCCGGTCGCGCGGGGTGTGCCGCGCGGCCGGGCCTTCGTTCGTCCTCGACGACCGTCCGTCAGTTGTGTAACACTGTTATCAAACAACTGGCGGGAAGGTGTGGCGACATGGCCGACGAAGCGGCGATCGCGGTGGCGCGGGAGATCCGGGGTCCGGTGCAGGTGCTGGGCGGGAAGTTCATGACCTCGCCGGAGCTCTCCGAGGTCGAGACGGAAGTGGGGTTGTCGCCGCGGTCGCTGTACCTCCGCGGCCGGTCCGCGGTGCTGGGCGACCCGCCGCCGAAGGTGGTCTCGGAGCTGTTCGGCATCTTCCCGTCGTGGCTCTTCGAGTTCGCTCTTCCGTCCGCGACGGCGGCGCTCGACGCGGCCTCCGCGGTCCGTGCCTACTCGCGGTCATCGGCGAACTGGGGGTGCGTCAATCTTTCGGGTGCCGACGACCCCGGCCGTTCGGCGGATCTGCTGTTCCGTCTCGTGGATGCCGCGGACGCGAGCGGTCTCGCGTTGTTCGCCGGCTGGCAACTCGCCGAACGTCCGGCGGACGACGCCGAGCGGCTGGCGTTCGCGCTCATGGTCTTCCGCGAGTTCCGCGGCGGCATCCACTTCGCGGCCCTTCGCGCGGTGGGCCTGACGGTGCCCGAGGCGGTCGTCGCGGATCCGGAAGGCGGCCGTGGTCGTCTCCTGCGCACCGCGTGGTCCGAGGAGGCCGCCGACGGGCTGATCGCCGCGGCGGAGGCGAAGGGCGATCTGCGGCAGCGGTGGCGGCAGGCGGAGGACCTGACCGATCGGCGCGTGGCCGACCTTCTCGACGTCACTCTGACGGACGACGAGCAGGAGGAGCTTCGGCGCCGTCTTGGAGCCCTGCGGGCAGCCTCGGCCCTGATATCCTGAACTCGCCGCGTTCTCGCAGGTCCCAGCCCTGTGAACAACTAGAGGACCCCCTGTGCGGGAGCCGAAACAGGGGTGTCCTATAGTTATGTTCGCTCCCGGGGACACCGGAGAGCGCGGGTCGGTCGGTTCGCCGAAACCGAACCGGGCTCCCATCGTCCAGCGGCCTAGGACTCCGCCCTTTCAAGGCGGCAACGCGGGTTCGAATCCCGTTGGGAGTACGCAGTACAGTTACAAAGCAGTATGCAAGGCCCTGTGGCGCAGTTGGTTAGCGCGTCGCCCTGTCACGGCGAAGGTCGCGGGTTCGAGTCCCGTCAGGGTCGCAAGATCGTTCGGCTCCTCGCCGGCGTTCCCGGCCAGGTAGCTCAGTTGGTACGAGCGTCCGCCTGAAAAGCGGAAGGTCGCCGGTTCGACCCCGGCCCTGGCCACTTTTCACCCCTGACCTGCGGAAATATCCGCCGGTCGGGGGTTTCTTCGTTTGCACAGTGCTCAGTGACACTCCGCTTGGAGGATCTGAGTATGCAGTTACCCCACGACTGGGCGTCCCTGATCAAGGACTGGGAGAGGGCGCTCAAGGCCGAGAACAAGTCCGATAGGACCATCGGCATCTACACCACTGCGGCCCGCGACTTCGGTCTCTGGGTCAACCGCGAGGACGACATCGCGCCCGACGAGGCCGGCACTCATGAGGTCCGCGACTTCGTGGCCCACCTCATCGAGCGGACGTCCCCCGGCAATGCGAACACCAACTACCGGGCTCTACAGCAGTGGTTCAAGTTCTTGATCATCGAAGACGAGATCGAGACGAGCCCGATGGTGAACATGAAGCCGCCTTACGTGCCTGAGAAGCCGGTGCCGATCGTGCCGGACGACTTGCTCAAGCGCGTATTGGAAACGTGCAAGGGTAAGGACTTCCAGTCGCGCCGCGACACGGCCCTCGTCCGGATCTTCTTCGACACAGGTGCGCGCTTGTCGGAGATCGCGAATCTCACGCTCGACGACATCGACTTCAACGTCGACGCCGTCCGGGTCGTGGGTAAGGGCAGCAAAGAGCGCGTGGTGCCGTTCAGCCCGAACACGGGCACGGCGTTGTCGCGCTATCTCCGTGCGCGGAAGTCGCACAAGCTCTCTGAGCACGAGCGGGTTTGGCTCGGTATCAAGAACCGCGGCCCGATGACGCCTAACGGCATCGGGCAGATGCTTCGTCGGCGTGGTCGTGAGGTCGGCGTCGAGGCGGAGATGGGCCGGCACCTGCACGCGCACCTCGGCCGACATGCTGCCTCGCACCACTGGCAGGCCAACGGCGGTTCCGAGAGCGACCTTATGCTCGTGATGGGCTGGACTTCGCCGCAGATGCCGAAGCGGTACGGCAAGAGCGCAGCAGTCGAGCGCGCTCACGCGTCGGCCCGGAAACTGCGGCTTGGTGATCGGTTCTAGAAGGTGACACGGGTGCGCTGTGCTGGTGATCATGAACGAATCGAAGATGACACCAGCGCAGCGCACCCTACGAGCCAAGCTTGCGGCACACGCGTCTTGGGCGAATACGGCGAACCGAACGACCAGGACGGAAGCAGCACGCAAGGCGTCGCACGACCGGTTCGAGCGACAGGTCGACCCGGATGGGACTTTGCCGCCCGACGAGCGCCGACAGCGTGCAGCCTCGGCGCGTAAAGCGTTCTACACGGCTATGGCCTACCGCAGTGCACAAGCTCGTCGCCGGCCCTCCCTGCCAGAGGGTTAGGGCTGTTCAGGTTCGACGACGACGGCATCGGGCGCCAGAGCTGCGCCGACTGCCTGTGGATGACACGCGGGCGTTGCTGTGGGTACACATGTGGATAACTGACCCGTTCGTGTGGATAAGTTACCGCTGTGGAGTGAATCCGCTGGTCAGCGTGTCAAGCGGGCGCTAGTGCACGGCAAGAGTCGACATGTGGACTGACAGCGGGTGTGTGCGCGGGAGACTGCCGTCGCACTCATGTTCTAGAATCCCAAAAGACCCCAGGGGTAGCTGACCTGGAAAAGGGCCAACCCCTAGGGCCTCGGGTGTTGCGGACACTTCACCCTAACGCGGTCTGTGTAACGAACACAGGCTCAACAACCCTAAGTGTGGCCCCGGTCACAGTGCTGCCTGCATTAGGCAGGTAGCTCGAACCGGGAAGGTGGGCCCGATGGCCTACGTAACTCTGCCGACTTTCGTCGGCTTCACCACCAGATCTGGTCCGAAGCGGGCTACGTTCGCTCAGAACGCACGTCGGCTCTACGAGAACCCCGAGAAGGGCGCGTTCGACTTCTACCTTCGGGCGGTCAACGCGATTCGTGCTGGCCGGGCGAAGGACGCTGACGAGATGGCCATGGCGTCCTTGGTCGACCAGGCCAACGTCAAGTCGCGTGCGCACTTTGCGGCCGTCTCCGAGGGGTGGCTCGCCTACCTTGGTCGCCGTCGGCCCGAGCTTGTCGATGTCGGTCGCAGCCGATGGGGGTACGGGGCCTTCGAGATCGGTATTAGTCCTCATCTGGCGATCAAGCGCGGCGGCCAGGTGTTCGTGGTTTGGCTCTACCTCAAGGCGGAGCCGCTCAACCAGGACGGCGCCAACGCGGCACTTTGGCTCATGAACGAGGTTATGGACGACCTCGCACCTGGTGCCAAACCGTTGGTCATCGATGTCCGGCGGGCGAAGGAACACCATCTCTCCGAACGTGACCGCCTCCGTATCGGGCGATGGGTTCGGAGCGAAGCGTCTTCGTTCCTGACCCTCTGGGACGCGGCAGCGTAAAGGTTCCGGCTGTGATGGGGCAGCGCTCCATCACAGCCGGTGTCACGCAATCAGCCCTTGCGTGATCTGCGCGCTAAACGCGCGCTCCGGGATCGATGCGCCGTAGCATCTACTCACGTGGCCACGGAACCCAATGGGCAAGAGCTGACGCGCTGGAAGATCCACGGCGAGCGACTCGTCGACGACACGCGCCGTGACCACGTGAGCATCGCCTCGGTCGAACTGCCCGACGGCGTGAAGTTCGAGCAATGGGTCTTCCGCATCCGCCCGGCCGCGATGATGGCCGTTCTAGACGATCAAGACCGGGTGCTCATGCTGTGGCGGCACCGCTTCATCATCGACCGGTGGGTGTGGGAGCTGCCCGGCGGTTACGTCAACCCGGACGAAGATCCCGCGGTGACTGCGGCGCGCGAGGTTGAGGAAGAGACCGGCTGGCGCCCGCTCGAGGTCGAACCGCTCGGCTCGTTGCAACCCATCGTCGGCAGTGCTGACGCCGAGAACCTGCTGTACGTGGCTCGACGGTCTGAGTACATCGGTGAGCCCGAGGACATCAACGAAGCCGAGCGGGTCGCCTGGATTTCGCTCGACACGGTCCGGGACCGCATCACCAAGGGCGAGATTGTCGGTGCTGCCTCGCAGGTCGCGCTACTTCACGTCCTCGCGTTCTACCGCTGAGCCCTACGTCGGTGTAGGAACGCCAACGGCTTTCATTTGTGCGTAGACCGAGCGCACCCGGTGGTCGGTGCGGTACGGAGAAAGGCGCCGGCCGACGTCTGCGAGGTAGGCGCCACCCCTGATCGACCGAACGTTCTCGCTCATCCGCACCGCCTTCGCTGCCTCGGCGCACGCCTCGTCGACGCGGCCTTGATCAGCGAGGATCGACGAGAGAAGGGCCGTATTGAACAACCGGCCTCGGTCGTACCCGTCGCTCATGCCGAGCGACCGACGGGCGAACTGCTCGGCGTCCGCGGGGTGGCCGAGGTCGCGGAAGGTATGAGCGAACTTGGCCGATAGGTAGGCGCTGTCGAAGTAGCTCAGCCACCCCGGCCCGGAGCCGGGCACGAATCGCTCGAAAGCGCGCTCGGCTTCGCCGAGCGCCGCGAAGCAGGCTCCGGTGTTGCCCTTGAGCGCCTGGCCGTGAGCCTCCAGCACGGCGGCCTCTGCTTGCAGGGCGGCCAGGCCGGATCGTTTCGCCGTTCGCCTGGACGCGAGCGCCATGTCGACGGCGGTGTCGCGGGACAGGTTGAATGCTGCATGGTGCGACATAGCGGCGAGCATCTCGGCCTCGAGCGCATCGTCGCCGGCGTCCTGCGACAGCTTCAACGCTTCGCGCAGGTGCCGTTGCCCTTCCGCTGCATTGCCGACGTCGTAAGCACTCCAGCCGGCGACCTGGCGCAGCTCGGCGGCGGCTGCGAAAAGCTCGTTGCGAGCCGTTGCTGTCCTGCTCGTGTCGTTCAGCATTGGCGTCACGCTCGAGGTCAGGTAGCTGGTGATTGAAGTCGTTCCGCGGCTGTGTCCGCCGCCGAACCGGTTGTCGAGCTGGCGGAACGTCTCTGTCATGTGACGAACGATTTCGGCGTCGGTACTTCTGGGCTTGGTCGGTCCCGACGCGGCCGCCGGGCTCGAGCCAAGCAATGACGCGCCAATCGCTGTGACGCCTACGCCTGCGGTCTTGATGAACTGTCGCCGTTGCACGTCATCGAGGCTAACCACGACTGTCGACTCGGCCGATTCTTCGGGCGTATGGGAAACGCTGAACCAGAGCAGCGAGCGTGGCACATGCAGAGCCAATGCCCAGCGCTCGAGCTTGTCCAGGTCGCTCGGACGCCGAGCGTCGTCAGCCTCGAGACGGCTCACTTGCCCTTGCGTGAGGCCGACCCACAGGCCGAGCGCAGCTTGCGAGACATGGGGCTTGCGCACTTGGCGGTAGGCCGCAAAGAGCCAGCCGAAATGACGCGCCTTGAGGGCAGTGCGGATGCTGTCCGCTTCCCAGAACGCGGCGGGTTGTGGCTGCGCTTCGTGCGAGATCAGCCGGCGAGAGCAGATGCCGCAGTGGTTGCTTACGCGGTCGCGAGCTAGTCGTGCGCCGCACGCCTCACAGGTTCGCGCTGCTCTCCGCACCCTGGTCACCCCTCGTCCATCGTTCACCGCGCAGTGTATGCGAGTCGCCACGCTATGTCGCCGGATTCCATACAAGGTATGCATGGAATCCGGCGTTAAGACGCTGTACCTGCCGGATCTCATACGCCGATGTCGTTTTCCGCGGGGGTTCTTCGGCGGACGCTCATTGCATGTACGAGGTAGCTCACGGTAACAACGCCACGTCGCACTACGTTGCGTCCCTGCTTGACGGGGTCGCCGCGTGAGCGCCGGCGAGGTTGCCGTGCGCGCCGTGATCGGTGCCGTTGCTGGCGCTGCTGCGGTTGCTGCCTTGGTCCCGTACCTGCGCCACGCTCGTCGACACCGCACGCGCTTCCTCGACGAGCAGCGGTCGGCCAAGCCGCGCAACGGCCGGAAGCCGGCAGGCATGTCCGGCGATCCCCTCGAATTCGTGGCGGGTGCGGAGAGAAGGCCCCTCGGTCCTCCGCGCCCGCCACGCTCCAACGCTGCGACCGCTCGTCAGAAGGTCGCCACGACTGGTGAGGTTTTCGCGCGGGCGGCGGCGTCAATTCCCGAGCGTGACCGGGTGATGGTCTGGCGCGAACTTACCGACGAAAGCCGACCATTTCGAGTCGCTTACCGGTGGGCGACAAGTTTCGGCAAGCTATTTACGCTTGGCGTCCTTTTCTTTGTAGCTTCCATCGTTGCGCTTCTTGGCGACTATTCGCGTGTCGTTCTGGTGGCAACCTTGTCGGCTAGTGCGATCCTCGTCGGAATTCCGGCGGTCAAGTTGCACCGTATCGCGTGGCAGGCACTCAACCTGTCGGCCGGCGTGTACGTAGTTGCACTCAAGGGAGAAAATCATGTGGACGAGTGAAGATGCTCTCAAAGAGTTGGTCTCCCGCAACTTTCGAGCCATTGAACTTGCCGGTTCGCCGGGTCGGCCGGAAATGCTGTTGTTCTCGCGGGGCTGGGAAGAACCCTATATGGACGAGGTTATCGTCAGGGGCGAAGATGACGCGACCGCGTGTAGGCGGCGGCTTGCGGACGGCGTCGACTTACTCGAGCGCAAAGACTACGTCTGGTACAAGGATGGGTCGGTGGTCGAGGTTGTCGACGAACTGATTTTTCATCTTCCTCACCCGGCCAATCCTGCGGCCCCAAAGCTGGTGATACCGACTCCGGGCACGCTTTGGCTCCCGCCTGGTGCTCGAACCGAAGTCCATTCGTAGCGCTACTCAATTCAGACAGTGGGGCTCTTATGTCTTTTGTGACTATTGCTGGCGCGGTTATCAGTCTTACGCTCATGGCGCTGGTCGCTCTTTTTCTGCGCGTCTATGTTTTCGCGTCGAGCACGGGGCGACATGCGCTCGGTGTCGATGTTGATAATGGGAAGCGTTGTGTCGATATTAGCCTTATCGGCGTTGGAGAAGTAGTTTATGCGCAGGTTGTCGATGAAATTATCGACCAATGTGAACTTGGCTTGGCTTTTAACGACGACTTCCCAACTGGTTTGAGTCTGGTTCGCCCGTATCTCGAACACTTCTACCTCGAAAGCGAAAAAACTATCGAATTCGCTGCCATTAAATGGTTTGGCGACGACGAATTCGAGAGCGTGAGCGGACAGCTCGAGCTCGTCGCATGACAGGCACACGGTGCGAGGTCGCACGAGCACCACCCGCGCGAGAATGCCGGGAACCAACACGAGAAGGGCCGAACGTGGCGCACCCGAACATGATGCTTGACCACCCCGGATGGCTGCATGGCGATGACGGGCGCGCTCGGCGCCTGCTCCGGTCGGCAGACTCTGTGTGGTCGATGATCTGTACGCCGGAGCCTGCCGGCGGGCATCTGGTCGACGCCGTTCGGCTCACTGGCGACACGGACGTCGCCCCGGTCGTCGACACGATCGACCCGCGAACACTGGTGGGCGACGCGGCGGTGTGCGAGCCGCTGCGGGCCGATGGCCCGGTCGCGCGCGTGCGGACTTCGGATGTGTGGGAAGCGCTCGGCACTGCGGTCACTCGGCAGGTCATCAAGGCCGGGACCGCGCGCGAGAACTACCGCCGGTTCTGCGAAGCCTACGGCGAGCGGTACGACACCGAGGCCGGTCCGGCGTGGTTGTTCCCCTCGCCCGAGACCGTGCTCGCCTTGTCTGATGCCGAGTTCGACGTGCTGCGGATGAAGTTCTTCCGCGGCGGCTTGCGCTCGGCGGCCGACGCGAGCCTTAAGGCGGCCGAGGACTGGGCGGGCATGACGGGTGAGCAGCTCGTCGCCGCGGTGCAGAGCGTTCGCCGGATCGGCCCGTGGACGGCCGGAGCCACGGTCGCCGACGTCACCAACGACTACAGCCTCTATCCCTTCGCCGACCTCGCGGTGCGCACCTGGGCGGGCAAGCTCGCCCCTTCGGTCGACTGGCCGAAACCCGAACCTGAGTTCGGGCGGTTGTGGCAAGCGATGGCCGGCGCGCAGTTGTCCGAGTGGACGCTGCTCACCCTCGCTTGGGGAGTTCGACATGCAACCGGAGTTGCCCTCTGACCTGATCGCCGGCGCTGACCTCCGCCGAGAGATCGACGTCCTGTTCGTCAACGCACCGTTGCGCGATTACGACGAGCGCCCGCGGGTGAACGACTTCACGTTGCCGGTGCTCGGTATGGCCTACATCGCCACCTACGCGGCCGCGCAGGGATTCAACGTCGGTGTGCTCGACGCCGAGGCGCACGGGCTCGGCGTCGAGCAGACCGTTCGCCTGGTGAACGCGGCCGCGCCGCGGTGGGTCGGGTTCAACCTGTTAGCCCCGACGTACGAGATCAGCGCGCGGATCGCCGAGCGGCTCGACCGCGACATCATGGTCATGCTCGGCGGGCACCAGGCGAAAGCCATGCCGGCCGAGATTCTGCTCGACCAGCGGATGAGCCAGTGCGAAGCGCTGGTGATCGGCGAAGGCGAGACCCGGGTCGCTGCCCTGCTCGACGACCACAAGCGGCGGATTGAGCTGCCCGGGGTGATGTGGCTCGACCCGATCCTGCGCGAGCCGGTCACGGGCGGAATCGGCCTCAAGAACGGTCACCACCTGGCGCCGGACATCAACGCGTTGCCGTTCGTCGACCGCGGCTACCTCACGCAAGACCCGCACCGCGACAACGGGCGACTTGAGGCGAACATGGTCGGCGCCCGCGGCTGTCCCTACGACTGCTCATTCTGCGGCGCCGCGGTCTCGGCGAACCCGGATATCACCATCCGCACCCGCGAGCCGCACAACATCCTCAACGAGATGGACGAACTTCGCCGTACAGGGGTGAACGCGTTCCGGTTCGTCGACGACCTGTTCCTCGGCGTCCCGCGCGTTATCAAGACGATGATGACCGCGTTCACCGCGGACCACGTCGGTGACTGGGCAAGGTGGGACGCCACCGGCCGGATCAACGTGCTGAACCGCACGAGCGACGCCATGCTCGACACCCTCGCCGAGAACGGCCTACGCGAGGTCGCGCTCGGCGTCGAGTCCGGCAACGCGCGGATGCTCGAGCGGATCGACAAGCGCATCACCCCGGACATGGCGCGCTCGGTGGTCCACCGGCTCACCGAGCGCGGGATCAACGTCAAGGGCTATTTCATCCTCGGGTTTCCGACCGAGACGCGGACCGAGATCGACGACACGGTGCGGCTGGTTCACGACCTGTGGGACCTCACCGCCAACCAGCCAGGCCGGTTCCGCGCCTCGGCGTTCGAGTACCGCCCATACCCGGGTACGCCCGACTGGGGCGAGCTGATGAAGTCCGGGAAGTACACGGCCGAGCAACTGCTCAACTACAGCGCCGTCGACCTCACCTCCGATGGCATCGACGAGTCGATGCGCGAGCGCGACGAGTTCAATTTCTCCGTCAACATCCAGCTGAGCGAAGCACCCATCGACTACATCCGCCGCAACCTCGTCACGCTCTCCCGCGCGCAGTACGACCGGAAGGCGGCGGCGTGACCACCACTCACCGCGGAGCGTTCGTCACCCTCGACGGACCGGCCGGCGTCGGCAAAACCACGACAACCCAACTGGTGCGCGAGTACCTCGGCAAGCGCGGGTACAAGGTGCACGCCACGACCGAACCGTCGCACGGCGTTCTCGGCAACACGGCCCGGCACGGTACCGACACCTACAGCGGGCACACGCTCGCGTGCCTGGTCGCTGCCGACCGATATCACCACCTCGAGACCGAGGTGCGCCCCCGTGTGCAAGAGGGGCACATCGTCGTGTGCGACCGCTACGTCGCCTCGTCCTACGTGCTGCAACGCATGGACGGCGTCCCGCTCATGTTCGTGGAGGCGATCAACGCGGCCGCCGACCGACCCGACCTCGCTGTCATCTTGCAGGCGCCGCCGGCCGTGACTGCGGCACGGGTCGCCGCTCGTGGTGCTCACGACCGATTCCACGCAGGCGAGGAAAGCAGCAAGCGCGAGAGCGCGCTGTACGAAGACGCCGCTAAGCGGCTCGCACAGTGGCGGTACCCGGTCGTTGCCGTCGACACCGGGGAGGCTTCGCCGGTTGACGTCGCGGCGTACCTCACCGACCGAATCGCCGACTTGGTAGAGGGTCCGGCCGCCGAGGCAGCGACGGCGTAGCCTGCCTGCGAGCCCGCCGGCGCGGGCGGGCTCGCAGGTTCGACACCGCTACCTCGTGAGGATCTCGCCGGATGCCCGACGGCCAACACACCATCATTGACGTGCACGTCTTGCTCGTCCGTGGTGACGAACTGCTACTCATCCGGCGCCGAGGCGACTACGGCGGGGGCATGTGGCACTTGCCGTCGGGCAAGCTCGACGCCGGCGAGTCGCTGCCGGCCGCCGCATCGCGGGAAGCAGCCGAAGAGGTCGGCGTGCTCGTCGACCTGGCGGACCTGCGCCATGTGCATACGGTGCACGTCGCGAACTCCGGACCAGTGCCGCGACTCGGCGTGTTCTTCGAGGCTCGCCGTTGGTCTGGAGAACCGCACAACCGAGAGCCTGACAAGTGCTCGGCTGTCGAGTGGTTCCCGCTCGGCAACCTGCCTGACGACGTGATCCCGTACCCGCTCGCCGGCATCCGCGCCTACCGCAATGGCGACTCGTTCGGCCTGCTCGGCTGGGCCGACCAGCCGCGGCCTGTGCTCGCCTGACCGGCTGCTCAGCGCAGCGAGCCCCAGAACTTCTGATTCGCCCTGGTCCACACGGCATCGTTCAAGTTGAGTGTCAACGGCAACGGTGCGACCTGCCCGGACCGGTACACGCTGTACGGGGTTTCGTTGAGCAGCGCGGACGCGCCGGCGCCGGTGGCTGGCGTGGTCGAGGCGAGCCTCGGCGCGGTCCCGCTGCCGGTGGTGAGTCCGGCGAACGCGACGGCGTCGCCGAGGTTGACGGCGACCGCGCCGAGGTTGACCGACTTCATGCCAGCAGCGGCAATCCAGCTCAGCCCGGACACTGTGACCTTGCGGTCGAGGCTGGACACGGTCGGACCGACGTAGACGCCGAAGTCAAACCCGGTGAGCCCGGTGTGCACGGCGTAAACGCAGAACTTCGCCAACGTCGAGGCGAGCGAGCGCGACGCGATGGTCGCCCACACGGTGAGGTAGCCGGGTGAGAGGGTCTCGCCCCAGATGGCATCGGCGCGTCGGAGTGTTGAGACCAGGTCGCCGTAGAGCGTTGTGTCGGTGGCTTGCGCTTCGGCGGTGGGTAGCTGCCCCATCGTGGCGACGTCGACCCCGTCGACCGGGGCCGGTCCGCGGTACTCGAGTGCGCCGGCCACTACCCGATCACCACCACGCGGTAGGTACCGGCGCCGCCGAACGACAGCGCGACGTTGTCGGCGTCGGTGAGGTCCACGCCGGTGAGCACGAGCGCCGGCGTGGTCGTGCTGATGTCGTAGACCGAGACGTCGACGAACTGATTTCCGAGCCCGTGCCGGATGGTGATCGGGCCGGCCGCGGTGGGCGTCACGTCGGCGATGACCTTGCGGGCGACGACGGCCGTGTCGACAGCGACGGCGTCCGCGGTGACGACGATGCCGGGGCCGGCGCCGACGGCGATCGTGTCCGCGCCGACAGCGAGCAGGCCGGCGCCGGCGAGGGTGAAGCCGTCCGACCCGGTGCCGTAGACGGCCCACGTCTGCCCGGTCACTCCGGGCGAGACGCTGCCGTTGGTGGTGAGCAGGTAGAGCCGGTCGCCGTTGGTGGCGCCTTCCTCGACGGCGACGACGGCGCCGCCGCGCAGATCTCCGGGGCTGTCGGCGTCCGTGGCGCGCGCCCATGCGCCCGCCTTGGCGAGGTAGATGCCGTTCTCGACCGGGTCGGCCTGCGCCTTGACGAGCACCCGATCATCGGCGTTGGGGGTGATGCCGTCGACGGCGGCGAGCCCGGTGCGGGTGATAGGTCCGGTGGTGGCCAGGCGCACGGCGGCTTTGAACGAGACGCCGGCGGCCGCGGCTGCTACGGCGTCTTGGAGCTGGCCGTACGTGGCGAGGTCGCTGGCGGCCGAGCCCGGGGCGGCGTTGGTGATGCGCTGGGCGCCGACGTTGACGGGCGCGGTGGGGGCGGCGAACTCGTCGAGTCGGTAGCCGGTGACGGTCGCGCGCAGGTCGGACACGGTCGAGGCCGGCTGGTTGCCGGTGTGGTTGGCGCGGGCGGTCGGGTCGATCCAGTTGCCGCCGGCGTCGCGGATCTTCAACCGGCCGTTGTGGTAGATGACCTGCGCCTCGGCGCCGGCGGGCAGGCTGGCGACCTTGTGCGCGACCAGGTTGCGGGCTTCGTTGAGCCCGTGGTCGGTGTGTGTGCCGAACTTCAAGTCGGCCATGTTCGGGACGCTCCTAGCTCAGGTACGCCACGCCGGAGCACGGCGCGGAAAACTCGATACGGACGTGTCCGGCGGCCGGGTAGGTGACCACGCCGAGAAGCGGCTCGCCGGTGGACTCGATGACGTGCACGCCGGCGGGGGTGAACGAGAGCGGATGGAAGATGTTCCAGACCGCGGCCGCGATGGTCTGCTCGTGGCGGTGGCCGAACTCGAAGACGTCGCCCGGCTCACCGGGCGGGGCGGTGTCGACGGGCGCACCGACGGCGAGCCAGTCGAGCGCGACCGGCGGGCCGGCTTCGGGCTCAAGGGCTGTCACGGGTCACCCCCCGAGACACGCGCACCGTGCCCTCGACGATCCGGGCGACGCGGCCGGCGGGGTCGATGAGCAGCACGTCGAAGACGCCGGCGAGCCACAGCCAGGCGCGCGAGGTCGCCGCGGTCACGGTGAGCGTGACCCGCGAGTCCGCGGTGCTGGCGTTGCCGGCCGCGGTCGACCACTCGTGCAGCACACCGCCGGCGTCGATGCGTTCGCGGACCTGCGCGCGCACTGTCCACCCGGAAAGGTCGAGTGGCCGGCCACCAGAGGTGACCGGCCACGCTCGACCCCACTCGGCGCCCTTCTCGATCACGACGTCGTCGTGCAGGGCGGGCACGGGCTACTCCCGGTCGTAGGTGGGTGGGCGGGTCGAGCCGAGCAGGACCCGCGCGAGCCAGCTCGGCACCCGCGGCTCGAGCCAGCGCAAACCGGCGTAGACGGCGCCGAGCACGATCGGCACGGCGGCCGTCTGGCCGAGCCCGTTCGCCGGCACGACGAGCCACGCAGGCAGGCCGAGCGCGACCAGGTACGCGACGCCGGCGGACCAGAGCCCGGGAACGACGGTGCGTACCCACGACGTGACGCGGTCCGAGCGCAGCCACGCGGCGAGCCGCTCGCCGAGCTGGCGCTGCGGGGTGGGTTCGGTCATGCTCACTTGCCCTTCTGCGGGAACGAGTAGCCAAGGCGGCCGTTCGTGGCGTCGCCCTTGGCATTGCGGGCTCGGTAGCGCAGACCGATCCCGTTGATTCCGTCCGGTACCTGCCATGCGACGCGCTGCCGGTCTGCGAGCCGTCCGGCGGTCGGTGTCCCGCCGATCAGCCCGACCAGGTTCAGGCCGCCGCCGACTGTGGCGATCTCGTACTCGACTTCGCCCCATGCGGCGAAGATCGTGAACCAGCCGTCGGCGACGACGGCCGAATTCGACTTACTCTCGAACGGCAACGCAACGTAATTCCAGTCGGCCGAGTGAGGCAGGGACACGGGAATAACGGGCATGTCGATCTCTTTCTCTGAGTGGGACGGGGAACCGAGCAAGGCGGCGAACTGCTCGCGGGTGCCGTCGAAGGCGTTCGCGTCGACCGGTGCGTGCCCGGCGACGGTGGCCGAGCTGGTGAACTGGAGCAGCGGCGCGGACAATCCGCCGTAGCCGAGCCAGAAACGGCCCGGGATGCGCTGGTAGATCTGGCCCGGGGTGCCGCCGTTGTAGTCCAGGTAACGGGAACTCCACAGCGGAGGCAGTCCGTCGAGCGCGGGAGCGCCCCAGGTCTGCCAGTACCAGCGGGGAAGGTAGATCAGGGGCGAGCGGTAGCCGGCGGTGCGTACCTTGCCGTACAGCTCACGCACCAGCGCCAGGGATGGCGCGCTGACTACCTTGCCGTTCTGCTTGATGGATTCGACGTCGAGAATCAGCGGGACGTCTTTCGGGACTACGCGGGCGATATTCGCGAGCTGTGCGGCGGCCGAGGAATCGCTACGTACGAAGTGGTAGGCGGCCACGATCAGGCCGGCGTCACGGCCGGCGGCGAGGTTGCGCTCGAACTGCGGGTCGCGCCATGCGTTGCCCTCGGTGGCCTTGAAAATCGCGTAGGCGATGCCCTCGCGGGCGGCGCGCGCGAGGTCGAACGAGCCGCCCTGGTGGCGGCTGATGTCGATGCCCCAGAGCATCGGATCACCTCTTTTCCTTTGCTGGCTTGGTGTTCGGGGTGTCGGCGACGGCGTTCTCGACGCGGTCGATTGCGTCGCGCAGGCTCGCGCCGGAGTTGGGGCGTAGTTCGTGCTCGACGCGGTCGACGCGCTCGACCAGGCCGCGGACGTCGTCGCGGGTGGCGGCGCCGTCGGTTTCGATGGCGGATATGCGTTCCATGACGCCGGGGCGTGCGGGGACGCCGTCGCGTTCGGGCTCGCCGAACCAGTCGTCGGCGAAGTGCACGAGCTTGCGCAGGCCGCGGCCGGCGTTGCGGGCGGCGGTCCAAATGCGGCGAATGATCAGATAGGCGGCCACGGCGACACCCGCCGTCCCGGCGATGTCGAGCGCCGTTAGGTCGGCGAGGTTCACAGGGGCGGTTTCCTTGCTGTGTCAGGGCATGACGAGGTGGCCGCCTGTCGCGGCTAATGGGATGTGGTGGCTACAGGAGGTAGCAGCCGAGGACCTGGCAGGCGATCACACCGGAACCGGATGCCGACGCGGTCACCTGAACACCTACCCAGTCTTGGCCGGTGAACGCCGAGACGCTGAACCTGCCCTTTCGGGCGGTAACGGCGCCAGCGTTGACGGTCCACGAGCCGACTTCGGTGCCGTTGAATTTGAGTCGGTACGTGACGCTTGGTTGGTCCACGGCCCAACCCCAGACGCCATCGATGGCGACCCAGGCGTGCGAGACCGACGCGCGGCCTTCCCACAGCACCGTTTCACCGGCGAGCTTGCTCACGTTAATGCTCATATAGCCGGAGGCTTCGCCGATGTCGGGATTGTCGGTGTAGGTGTGCGGGATGAACTGTGCGTAGAGCGGGATGGGAAGAAACGGGCGCGCGAGTCCGACCCCAGTTTCGGCGCTGTCGGAGACGATGATGCGGCCCGATGAGTCGGTCATCGCCCAGTAGTCGCGGCCGTACTGCGACGAACCGGCGGTGTACATGAGGGTTGCGCCACCTTCACGGCGGAGCACAAACCGTTGCTTGCCCTCGGCATCCGGGCCGATGTAGAGGATTTCGACCCCATCGGAGTCGGTCACCTTGATGTAGCTGTCGTCGACGAGCGTCAAGCCGCCGCGGGCGATCACGGCCGAGGACAAGCCGACTTTTTTACGGACGGCGGCTAGTTCGCGTTCCAGGGCGATGACGCGGTCGATGATGTTGGAAGGCTGGTTGACCTGCATTAGGCGGCGTCCTCAATGAGCGGGCTCATGGTGATGGCGACGGTTTCGGCGGCTTCGCTCGGCGCGTACTGCGCGTCGACAATCCGCATGGCGGTATCCAGGCCGCGGCGGATGAACTCGTCGCGGATGACGACACGGACGTCGTCGCCGGTGTCCCACTCCCCGACATAGGGTGCGGTGTTCCCGCGGACGGTGAGCGTGGGCAGCGCGACGGGGAGCCGGGCGACGAGTTGGTCGGCGTCGGCGTGGCCTTGCAGCGTGTCGGCGTCGGAAACGCTGGTGTAGCCCTGTTCCGACTCGAGCAGCGGCCAGTGCTGCGCGTACTTGTCGACGTCCTCGGCGACGGCGATCGGGGTTCCCTCGGCCATGCCATCGCCGCTGGCGAACGTGCGGGTTGCCATGCGGGTTGCGTCCGAGGGCCATGTGTAGTTGACGATGTTGCCGCCGGTCTCCCACACGTGCACGGTCCCGGTCTGGCCGAGCCGTGGCGTGCCCACGCGCATGACGCGGCGGACGCGGCCGCCGGTGCCGGGTGCGACGCCGAACATGATGTCGGGGCCGTTGATCACTCCGGCGAGCTGTCGCAGAGCCTCACCGACCGAGGTCAACTCGTGTCCGGTGTAGTTGCGGTCGCGGTAGATGAACGAGCGCGAGCCGTCGAACTCGATGCCGATATCGCCGCCGGCGTGCGTCTGCGCGAGCTGCACCAGAGTGCGGGCGAGGTCGTTTTGCTCGACGTCGTTCGCTTCCACCTTCAAGCCGGCGACGTGGTCTAGCGGGAGCGGCGCGGCTGGCAGGACCGGGAGGACCTTGCGGTGATCGAAGTAGCTCCACCAGTCCGCGCCGGCCACCTCCACCTTGTGCGAGCTGCTGTCGTACTTGCGGGTCCAGATGATTCCGCCCCACATCGGCCGGTCGTCGCGCATCACGTAGAGCGCCCGACGGGCCGGCATGGTCAGCTCGTACGGGTCGCGTCGCGTGCTTGACGGATGTCGGGTCAGATCCCAGGTGCCGGAGAACTTCCCGGAGTCGTTCAAGGGCTTGTTGTACTTGACGCCGGTGAGCGGCAGCTCGTCGAGCACGCGGCCGCTACGCAGGTCGGCGACCAAGTAGGCGTAGGTGGGCAGCCGCATCACGGACCCCGCCACACTGCGGTAAAGCCGCTGATCAGGTCGCCGGCTGCTTCCTTGGTGACCGCGCTCGGCGCGCCCGAGTAGCCGTAGCACCGGATTTGCGCGCCCTTGTCGAGCCACCTCGACGTGTTGGCCGAGATGTTGTTGCCGCCGCCGGCAACACTGTCCTTGGCGAACAGGTTGGCCGGGGACGAGCCGCCGATCATGGCGTATTTGTCGGTGTTCACGATGGTGTACCGCAGGTTCAGCGACAGATCCCACCACCCGGGTTCGCCGATGGTGAACACTCCGCCGGCGAGTGTGATGCCGACGGGCGGACGGTTGACCTGCGGGAAGGTAAGCAGGGCCGGAGCGTTCGAGGTCGGCTGGTCGGTGGTGATGGTCCAGTCGCCGCCTGGTGTCGCGCCGCTCATGAGCGCGGCGTACAGCCACTTCTCACCGTTCCACCGGTAGAGCTTGCCTGTGCTGGCGAGCACGACGAGTTGCCCCGGGTACGGGTCGGCGATGTCGGCGAGCGCGGCCGCGGTCACCTGCCCGCGCACCCGCCACGCCGCACCGTCGTAAACCTCGGTCCATCCTTTGTCGAGCCTGTAGACCTCCTGCCCGGCGTAAGCGGCGACCGAGTTGCGTTCGGTGGCGCTGCCCACGGGCAGCAAGCCGCCGAGGGCGACCGTCCACCCGGGCGGTAGCGGGTCGATCATGGCGTCAGTGATCTTGTCTGCGCCGGCGGTCACCCGGACGCGGCCAAGGGCGAACCAGTCGCGCGAGCCGCCGACAACGGGGTCGCTCGGCGTCGCCGAGGCTGTCCCACGCACGAGCCGAACCTCGAACTTCGTCGCGGTGTCGAGGTAGAACTCGTCGGACTGCTGCGCGATCACTAGGTCGTGACGGTCGTTCGCCGGGTCGGCTGGCACGGCGAGCACGTCGAGCGTCTTCGGACTGTCCAGCGACACCAGGTACGAACCGATACCGCGCGAGGCGCGGATGCTGCCTTGGAACGGCTCGACCACGATCGAACCGCTTGCCGTGCCGGCCGCGTGCACACGGCCCGGGGTCGCCGGTCCGGGCCGGAGGCCGTCGCGCGCGGTGACCCCGTTCGGCCCGGGGATGAGCAGCGCGGACACTGCGAGCCGCGCATCTTCGGTGGTGATTAGCGGTGCGGTGTCGGAACCGACGGCCCACGAATTCCGCTCAGGCATGGGGAAACCTCCGTCTCACATCGCGGTGTTATGCACGGTCACCGACAAGCGCGAGTCGGAACTCGTTGCGGCAGAAGCAAAAACGGCCTGTACTTCACGGCCGGGCGGGAAGCTGAACCAACCACGGGTGAACAGTCGGTCGGACGCCGAAACATTGCTGCCGACGAACAACACGGTTCGGGCGAGCGTGTCGACCTCGACGACTTGGCCGGCCGGAATGATCCAGTCGGGATCGAACTCGAGGGCCTGCCCGGTGTCGCGGCGGGTGATCGAGGGACCGCGGACGGGGCCGGCGATGCGCCAGACCGGCCACGCCTCGGCCGTGCCGGTGTTAGTCCAGGTGATGACTCCGCCGCGGGCCGACGCGCCGAACGGCATCGGGAACCGCACCGGGAAGGCGAGCCCGCCGGAGCCGACCGCGCCGAGCGTGGTCGAAGCGGCGTAGCCGGGTAGCTCGAGCAACCGCGGATCGGTGGCGACCCACTGCACCGCGCCGGCGACGTAGCCGGTGTCGTAGGCGAGCCCGGTCGGCACCGACCGGCGCGTGCACCGGGCGAGCGCCTGCCAGGTCCGGCCGGCGAGCCGGATCACGAGCGGTTCCTCGTCGGGGTTCTCCGTCGGCGTGGTGGCCGCGCGCAGCAGGTCAACCGCGGCGGTGAACTGCTCGCGCGTGGCGCGCCGCGCCGAGATCACGAACGAGTAGGAGATCGTGCGCGATTGCGCGAGCAACTGCCCCGGGAACGTGCCGTGTTGTCCGGGCCGGTCGACGTCGCCGCCGCGCATCTGCGGCAGGTCGAGCCAGCCCTCGAGGGCGCGCCACCCGTACGCCGTGCCGGCGCCGAGCAGGATGCCGCGCCACTCGAGTTGTCCATCGCGGGTGATCAGGTCCCCAGTGGCCATTACCCACCCCCGCGGCTCAACCAGTCCAGCTCGCCGGCGATGTCGGCCGGCGACTGTGCCGGTGTCGCGTGGAACTGGTCAATGTGGACGGTCGCCCGGGTCCCGGTAGTTGCGTAGGCGCCGGCCGCGCCACCGGTGCCGGTGCCGGGCGCGCCGGAGAACGCGAGCGCGGGCGTGGTCAGGCCGGCCGCCATCGTGTCCGACACGCGTGTCGCGAGATCGGACGCCGAGCGCAGCGCGACGCCGGCCGCCTCGTCGATGCCGCCGGCTAGGCCGGGCGGAATCCACCGGCCGATGCCGGCGAACACGGTCGACGGCGAGTTGATCCCGAGAATGTCTTTAGCCCACCCGGGGAGCAAGTCGCCGAAAAATCCGAGCACCTTGTTTTTGAGCCAACTTGCCGCATTCTGAATCCCGTTCCACAAGCCGGTGAGCAAATCGCGTCCGGCGTTCAGGAGAAGCGATCCGAAATTGCCGAGCCCGTCGAGCACGCGCCCCGGCAAGCCGCGTAGCCAGTTGACCAGCTCGGCCGCCTTGCCTATCGCGGCCCTCGTCAGATCTCCGAACCAGGCGGCCACCTTGCCCGGCAGGGAGCCGAGCCACGCGACCGCGTCAAGGACCCAGTTCACTGCGGTACGGACGCCGGCCACGATGGTGTCCCAATGCTTGATGATCAGCCCGGGAAGCGACCAGTTCAAAAACAGATCGACGATGAAGTCAACCGCCCCGGAAATGAAATTTCCGATCCAATCGAGCGCGGCGCCAATCGCGGACTTGATCGTGTCCCAATTTGAGATGATCAACACTGCGAGAAGCGCGACGGCCGTCGCTATCAAAATAAACGGGTTGGTCATCATTGCGACCCGCAAGGCGTTGAAAATCGTTGTCGCCGTGCGGAAGGCGGTCGAGAGGCCACCGACTAGCGTCGTAAGCGGACCGGCGGCCGCAGCGACGGTGGCAAACCCGATCGCCAGGGGACCGAGCCACGTCATGTTGTCGGACAGAAATCCAGCCAGCATCGCCAGAAGCGGACCGGCGACCTGGAGCGCCACGGCGAGAACGCTGCCGATCTGGCTCGCCAGCGTGGCCAAACCAGGAGCCAGAGCGACAACGGCAGGTTGAAGCGCGACGACGGCCGCGGTCAAACCGCCAGCCAAGCTCTGCGCGACGGCGGCGGCCACAGGTGCCAGGGCGGAAAGAACGCTACCTAGCGGAGCGACGGCGGGTGCCAGCGAGGCGAGCGCGGCGCCGACCTGAGGGCCGAGCGTGGCTATGGCCGGGCCGACATCAGACACCAGAACGCGCCCGATCTCGGCGAAAATCGGGGCCAGGCCGCGGGCGGCTGCGGCGATGCCGCCGAAAACCTGCTGTAGGAGAGTGGCGCCCTGCGCGGAGTTCAGGAAGTCCCGCACGGCACCGGTTGCCTGCACGAGCACGTCGAGCGTCGACACGCCGTTCGTCGACATCGCCGAGAAGACGGCCGAGATGATGCCGCCGACGTTGCCGGCGAGCTGGCCGAGCTGCTGTAGCGCGTTGAGCCCGTTGCGCATCCATGCCTCGAGCTGCCCGGACTCCCGGGCCGCGGAGATGAACGCGGCGAACCGCTCGGCGGCTGAGCCGGCGCCGGTGGTGAGGTCGGCGAACACGGTCGAGCCGACGGTCGCCACGTCGCGGAAAACTTGCGCGAGTGGCTGCGTGACCTCGGCCAGGTTCGACACCGCGGTCGAGCTGTTATCGAAGATCGTCGCGACGTCGCGCCCGGTCTGCGCTTCGCGCAGGAACGCGGCCAGGCCGGCGGCGCCGACGCCGAAACTCGAGGCAACGTCGGTCATGCCGCGCTTGAGAATCGGGAGGTACTGCGCGCCGAGCTGGCGCACCACGTCGCCCATCTCGGAGAAAAGCTCTTGCTGTACCGAGCGCTTGACCGCGTCCCACGCCGGCGCCAAGTCGCGCACGGCGTTCGCCGTGTTGCGCGCGGCGGGGGCGAGTTTCGCGGTGGCCTCGGCGAACTTCGCCGGGTCGTCGATGGCCTTTAAGGCGTCTCCGAACCCGGACAACCCGACCTTGAGCGAGGCCAGTGCGGCACCGCCGGCGACCGCGGCACCGGGCAGGATCAGCAGCGCGCCCGACGCGGTGACGATGCCGCCGCCGAGTGCGCCGAGCGCGCCGCCGGCAAGGTTGGCCGCGCCGGCGAGCGCACCGACCTTGAGCGCGCTCGCGCCCGCAGAGAGCGCCATGTCGCGCGCGGACTTGCCCGCGCGCATGAGCGCGTTGTCGTAGACGTCGGTGTCGCGTGCTGCGGCTGCGAACCGGGCGCGGGCCTGCGCGAGCTTGCCGGCGACGCCCTTGTCGTCGATGCGCAGATACCCGACAAGCTCGCCGATGGTGAGCGCCACGCGACCACCCCCGCCCGCTGCTCGTCAGGGGCGGGGTGGCTCTGGTGCTCAGGGCGCGTTAACGCCTTAACGTGTTAAGGCGTTAACGCGTTAACAGGCTCTGGGTAGAGGGCACGGCGTAGCCGACTGGCGTCGGTGGAGAACAGACCGGCGATGCGGATGCGCAGCCAGCGCCACGAGCGGGCGCGCAGCAAGCCAGGCACCTCAAGGTCGAGCCCGTAGACCTCGTGCAGGTCTAGCTCGACGAGCGACCAGCGCGCGAAGATGTCCGACCAGCGCGGGCCGTCGCCGGCACCGCCTTCCGTGTCCGGGTCGTACCACTCCCGGATGCCCGTTGCGGGGTCGATCGGGCCGCCGCGCGACGGCTCGCCCGATTCCCCGCCGAGGCTTCCGGGCGGCCGCCGGCGTTCCAGTACGTCTCGGCGGCCTCCGGGCTCTGCGTGTGGTGCAGAAACGCGGTCATGCCGGCGACCTTGAACCGCGGCCACGCGACCCCGTCGGCGACCATCTCGTCGTAGGCCGTGCCGAGCGACTTGCGGTACATGTCGATTTCCTGCGCGTCCGACAGCAGCTCGCCGCCCGGCTCCGGCACCGACAGCTCGCCGGCGTCAGGGGTGTCCTCGTGTGCCTTGACCGCGGCTGCCACGCCGAACATCCAGTCGTGAAGCCGCTGCAACCGCAGACCGGTCTCGGCGTCGACCGGCGGAACGGCGTAGACCTTGCCGCCGATGGGTAGCTCGAGCCCGCCGTCGAGCAGCTCGTCGAGATCCCGATACGCCATCACTTACCCCCGCTCATCGATGCGACCGAGGCACCGCCGGCCGGTGGAGTGGTCACGGGATTGGCGATCTCGCGCGGCTCGCCCTGGCCCAGCAACGTGAAGTTGAACGGCTCGAGGTCGGTCGTCTCGCCGCCCTTGGTGAACTCGGACACCTGCGCGTAACCCTCGGACGCGTCCGGCGAGCCGTCTCGGCGGTACCACCGCACATGCACGTCGGCCGAGAAACCGACCTTGCGCGCGGCCTTGCGGATGAACTCCTGTCCGGGGTCGGGGGTGTAGACGGTCGCCGCGGTGTCGCGCTTGCGCTTGCCCTCGGCCTCGACCTTCCATTTCCGCTGAGTGATCACGTCGGCGCCCCAACCGGGCGCGTCGTTGGTCGAGTCGTCCTCGGTGTTGTCGTCTGTGCTCTCCGAGAAGTTCGACAGGCCGCGAACCGGCGTCCATTGTGGAGCAGTGGCGCCGCTCGCGGCCGTGTCGACCTCGAGCGCCCAATCGCTGGCGAGCATGGAACGCAGAGCCATTTACTTTACTCCTTTTGCATGGGTGTGATTCCTAGATCTGCTCTTACGAGGTTCGTCAAGTCGTGGTAGTAGCTCCATATCCGGGTACTGCGTTCGCGTTGTGAATCCTTGTAGTCCTTTAATGCCTTTTCCTGGTTGGCCTTTGTCTCTTCTTCGGTTGCTCCGAGTGGTGGCACCAGGTACCTGTGAATAAATCCGTGGAAAAGTACCAGTGCGTTGGACTTGAATAAGGCCAATATCTGGTCCGAGGCGATAATTCGGACGGCCTGCCCCGCTGCTTCGCTCGCGGCTTGGAGTTGCTGGTACTCGACTTGCATTTCCTTGACGGACTCGATGCTTGGAGCGCTCTCAAGCTTATTTGCCAGCATTGCCGCGGCGTAAACTGATTGAATGTAGGCTGCAAACAGCTCGATCCGTTTATCTCGGAGGTTTATCACGCTGTCGTGCGCCAGCTTCATCTCTTCTTTTTCTCGCTCGCGTTTCCATCGAACTTCTTCACGTTCTTGATCGCGTCGCCACCGTCGATCTTCTCGCCATGCGTTCACCAATTGACCGCTTATTACGCCAATTAGGCCGATGACTCCGACGATAATCGGTACCCATATGGAAACTTGACCAGTTTGCATATGGTCAACTTAACGGCTGGCTCCTACTGCCTGTATCGAGTCGGGTGGTATGCCCGAATTTGGTAGGTGTCGGTGTGCACGTAGCGGCCGTTCTGGTCGGTGCCGCTGGGGTTCGAGGTCTCGCGCGTGACCAGGTGGACGCCAAGCCCGAGCTGCTGCTCGCCGGCGCCGGCGAGCGCGTCGAACGCGGCGTCGACGAGGTCAAACAGGTCGCGCGGGTCCTGGCCAGCGGAGCGGAAGCGGATGCGCAAGCCGTACTCGGCGTCAGCGTCAGTGTCGTGCGTGAGCGGGTAGAGCAGCAGGGCGACTGCGCGCGGTGGGTCGGCGGGCAGGCCGCCGAACACGATGCCGGTTTCGTTGGCTGCGTAGCCAGCGTCGGCCTGGTAGGTTCCGACGCCGGCCGCGGCGAGGTGCCGGGCGATGAGTTCCCCCAGCTCGATGACGAACCTCATGAGCGGGTGGCCTTGCGGATCTGCGCGGCGATGATCTGCCGGGCGACGTCGACCTCGTCGTCGAGCGCGGTCTCGAGGTACTTCGCTTCGCCGTCTTCGTGGTGCCAGGTTGTCTCTTCGTGCTGGCGCACGGCGTACTCGGTGTCGAACGAGACGGCGCCGGTGAGCCCGTCGGTGGTCGCCGAGCCGGTGTTGCGGAGTGCGCCGGTGTCCTTGGGCGCTCGGTTCACGGCGACGCTGCGGACGTGCTCGGCGGCGAGCTTGACGCCCTTCTTGGCGCCGCGGGTGAAGTCCTCGAGGACGTGATCGCCTTGCCAGTGAAACTCAGTCTTGAGTCGCACGGCGGGTACCTCCCTTACGTGAGGGTGATCTCGAGGTGCGCCGGCGCGCTGGGGTGGTCGAACGTGCTCGAGGTGATCACGGTCGCTGTGCGTTCGGCCGGCGTGCCGGGCCACACGGTGACCTCGGAGCCGGCCGGTACTGCGGGGCCAGGCCTGGTGATCACGGTCGTTTCGCTGATGGTCTCGGCGCCATCGGTCGCGCGGACCAGGCGCCGGCGGTCCTCGACGTAGGCGCGCCGCACGGTGAACGGTCGGCCGAAGGCCGTGCCATACGCGCCGGTGCCGGTGTAGGGCTTGACGGTCACGGCGTGCGGGAGCAGGAACGCGGGCATGGTCAGCGCCACCGGGCTACCTCCTGCTCGACCGGGCCCTCGCCGAGCAAGCCAGCCGCGGTGAGTATCTGCATGGCCTCGGGCGAAAGCCGGGCGGCCTGCGCACCGCCGGGTGTGCCGGCGGCCGCGGTAGTTGCCCGGGTGAGGTTCACGGACCCGATGCCGGCGGAGGTGAACCGGGCGGCCGCGCCGGAGTCGTCGCCGGTGTCTTCCCACCACGCGACGGTGGCGCACGTGGCGTCGCGTACCGCGGCGCGCATGTCCGGGTCGGCCGGGTAGCCGGCCGGGTCGGTGAGGTAGACCGCGGTGACGAGCAGCCAGTCGACGAGCTGCGACGCGCGGGCGAGCTGCCGGGTAATGCCCTCGGGCGGGGTAGCGATGTCGAGCCAGTTCGCGTAGTCCTCGGCGGTCGCATACGCGCGTGCCACGGCGACCCCTCTCGTTTGGTGGTAGCCGCGGCCGGCGCCCGATCGGAGGGCGCGGGCGCCGGTCGCGGTGGCTACTTCGCCGGCGTGCGACGGCTGGTGCGCTTCGGCCCTTCCGGCTCGGCTGGCGGGTTCTCGAGCGGCGTCTCGTCGGCGGGCGCGGTATCGGCCGGCGGGTCGTCGACGTCCGGCTCGGCGGATTCGACTTCGCCCTCGGCCGGCGTCACGGTGTAGCCGTGCCGCTGGAAGTAGGCGACCGCGTTCTCGTCGTCGGTCTTGCCGCGGCCTGCGGTGAACCGGACGCCGGCGACGGTGCCCGCGTAGTCGGCGACCGGGGTTTCGATGATGTGTCGTGGCATCACTGCACCTTGATGTTGCGGAAGACGGCGGCCGCCTTCGTGGCCTTGAGCGCGACGGCGACCGGGCCGAGCTCCACCTCGCCTTTCTTGACCGCGCCGGCGACGGTGAAGTCGGGCAGCCAGCTCTCGACGAGTTGCGTGCCGACGGTCGCGACCCCGTGGAAGCCGTCGAGCCCCACGCGGTAGGCGTAAAGGTCGGTGAGCCCGGTCGCCGCGGTACCGCCAACGGTCCGGCCGAGAATCGGCACGATCGGGTTGTTGGTGCCGGCCTTCGCGCCGGCGTCGACGAGCAGCACCCCGCCGTAGGTCTCGCGGACCACCGGCCGGCCGTTGACACCGATCAGCCCCTCGACCGGGTCGCGGGTGTACATGCCAGCGCGGCGCGCGGCCGCTCGAACCCGGGCCAGCGACTTCGCATTGCCGATCACCACCGATGGCGCACCGTCGAGCAGCGAGAGGAACTCGTCGACGGCGTCGAGCGCCTTGTGCTCGGCGCGCGCGTTGGTGTCGAAGTCGGTCCAGTCGGTGACCTGGCCGGCGCGAAACTCCGTGGTGGAGCCCACGAGCGCCTTGTCGAGCCCGTCGAAACCGTTGCTCTCGACGGCGGTGTCGCCGTTGATCACCGCATCCTGAAACCGGGTGTTCGCGGCCTTGATCTTCTGCGACATGTTAAGCGACACCGCGGCGGACGCGGCAGGGCCGACCTTCGCGATTACCCGGTCGACCTCGAACGCGCCACCGAGCACGGCCAGGTTGACCGAAAACGGTGCGGTGGTGACGTTCTGCGGCGCGTACTCGGAGTTGAGCGCGCGAAAATCCGCGGTCGGCTGCGTGATCAGCCGGCGGTACCCGTAGGTGAGCGTCGCGCCCCCACCGGAGGGGTTGACGACGTCATCGAAGATCAGCGAGTCGAGGATCGCCGACTCTTTCCGGAACTCGTCGATCACGGCCGGGTCGTAGTCGGTCTGTGCGTTGTTCTTGGCCTCAGCCAAGGTCACGGGCATGGAACTCTCCTAGATGCTCAGTTGCCGTAGTGGCGGGAAATGGCGTCCGTGAGCGACTTCGCGGCGGGCTTCTCGCCGGACCCGCCGACGTGCTGCCCGCTGCTGCGCGGCGGCACCTGGCCGGCGGCACGCAACTTCGGGTTGTCGGTCACGGCCTTGGTGATCGCTGCGCCGACCTTGTCGGCGAAGTCGGCCGCGGCGGGGTCGAGCTGCTCGACCGCCGAGACGAACGCGCGCGAGTCGACCAGTGCGGCAGGGTCGGCGCCGAGTGGACCGGCGGACTTGAACACGGCCAACTCGACCGCAGCGGCGCGGGCGCGCTGCTGCTCGGCGGTGACCTGCTCGGCGAGCTTGGCCGGGTCCGCCTTGTCGTCGTCGCCGGCGACCAGGCCGAGGGCCTTGCCGATGTCCTGCGCGAGCTGCTGCCGCGCCTCGTCGGCCGCCTTCGTCTTCGCGTTCGTGCGGTCTGCGGCGTTCTCGGTGCGCAGCTCGCGCACCATCTTTGCCAGCGTCGCCGGGGCCAGGGCGGCGAGATCGTCCGCGGTCGCGCTCTGCTCGGCCGGCGGTGCGCTCGGCTGACCGGTGGCCGGCGGCTGCTCTCCGGTCGTGGGGTTGCCGGTGGTACCCGGCTCGCCGGGTGTACCGGTCGGTTCGCTGGCGCCGGCCGGGGTGATGGGTGCGGACACGGTTGCCTCCTGGGCGGTCGTGGGGTGGGAAAACTCGGCACCTGGCCGAGAAACAGAGAATGTCGCCGATGTTGACAAAGCATGCGAGAGTTCTTTAGGTTGTCAACAACGGCGACAAACTGGAGGGAAGCGCAATGCAGGCATTGTTCGAAGTTGGGCCGCTGCTCGAGGCCGAGGCCATGCGAAAGCACGTCGCCGGTCAGGTCCCGGGGCAGGTCGACATCTGGGAGGCATGTGCCGAGGTTGCCGCCGAGCGCGCGGTCACAGACGCCGCCCCGTTCTCGTGGCCGATGCCCGTCGGCGCGCTCTACGCGCGCGACGATGTGACCGGCGCGGCGGTGCTCACGTGAACGACAAGCAGAACCTCGAGCCGACCGTCAAACAGTGCATCGGCGCGGCTGCCGTCGCCAAGCGCCTTGGTGTGAGCCGCACGCTTGTCAACAAGTGGCGAGAGCGCTACCCGGCTAACTCGATGCACCCGTTCCCGTGCCCCGACGTTGAAATCGACGACGTACCGGGCTGGTCAGAAGATCGCCTGATCGAGATTGAGCGTTGGCGGGCAGGGATGCCAGGCCGGGGGACGCAATTGCGGCCCTTGCCAGACACCAGCCCCAATCCTGACGACTAATCTCGATCTGTAACTAAACCCGGTCCGTCGCCGACTTCCTGCGACAACTACTAGCAAGAGGCAGGGGCCTATGTCGACCGACGAGCAGCTACGGGCCACAAACGACAAGTGCCCCTACGACGGGTGCGCTGAGCTTGTGCAGCAACGAACGCGCGTGATGCGACAGGGCGGAGCCGTGCTGCGTACCGACGTTGATTACGTGTGCCTTGCTGCGCATTATCATGTCGATAGCGATTGGTCTCCTACTCGACCGTTCTAGTGAGTCGCTACTCGCGCTCGCGCGCGTAAGCAGCTTGCCCGTTCTGATATGCCAGTCGCCACACACGCGCGAGCGCGAGTGGTCCACGCTCGGCATTCTCATGATGGGCGCGCTCGGCCGGTGTTCGCGGTTCGAGCCACTCGGGCGTATGCGCGGGTGCATAAGGGTTCGGCGTCGGTGGTGCGAGTCCGTAGCCGGCCGCGTAGCCCTGTTCGCGGGCGGCGCGGACCTGCTCGGCGGTTATTGCAGCCACGACTCACCCCCGGTACGAAACCGTTCGCCGTTGCCGCCGCCGAGCTGTTCGGCGACGAATTGGTCGAACGTGACCCTACCGTTTTCGTCCCACCACTGCTTTAGCTCGTCGGACGCCCAACGGCGGGCGTAGGTCTCGTTCTGGCGCCACAGGTTCCGCGGGTCCAGCCCGGCGCGTTGGCCTTCCGGAGTAAGTAGGAATCCGTTGGTTGCGGCCTCGGCGGCGAAGTAGTCGCGTTCGAGTCGGTCGACGTAGGCGGCGCGGGCGAGTTCGTCGAACCCGCGGCCGCGGTAGCCCTCGCGCCGAAGTCGGGCGATGGCGTCCTCGCGGCGCATCTTCTCGACGTCCTTGTCGAATACCTCGGCGTACGCCTGTTCGTAGTCGAGACCGGTCTCGACGAGCCGGTCGACCTCGGCCCACTTCTCGGCGTCTGGGTCGTCGGCGACCGCGTCGGCGTACTGCTGGTCGGCTTCGCGCCGCTCCAGTTCGGCGATTACAGCCTCGACGGCGTCCTCGTCGTCTCCGACTTCGGCGAGCCGGTCGGCGAGCTGCTCGTCGGACAGCTCCCGCAGGTCC
The DNA here is from genome assembly GCF_001905755.1 of Amycolatopsis sp. CB00013. Taxonomy (NCBI): domain Bacteria; kingdom Bacillati; phylum Actinomycetota; class Actinomycetes; order Pseudonocardiales; family Pseudonocardiaceae; genus Amycolatopsis; species Amycolatopsis sp. CB00013. The sequence continues at coordinate 1,856,523 of NZ_LIWC01000002.1, forward strand.
ACCGGTTCGGCCGGCGGCGCGGTACGCCGTTCGATCTCGTTGCGTACGGCCTGGTGCGTGCGGCTGACCTGTCCGGGTTTGCCGAGCAGTTCGGCGCGCTTGGCGAACACCCGGTCGGCGACGGCGAGTTCGTCGTCGCTCAACTCGGCCGGCGTGCGCTGCTGCGCGGCGAGCGCATCGGCGACGGCATTGTCGGCCGCGGCCTTCTCCTCGGCGAGGCGTTCGGCCTCGCGCTGGCGGGCCTGTTTGGCGGCGATAGCGTCGAGCCGGTTCTGCTCGGCGCTGCCCTCTGCGACCTGGTTGCGCCTGCGCTCGGCGGCCCGGAGGTCGCCGTGTCCGAGGTTGACTTGCTCGCGGTAGCGCTTGCGGTTGAGCCCGGTCCGCTTCACGTGCTCGCGGATCTCGGCTTGCGTCTCGCGCACCCGACGCTCGGCGGCCTGGCGCTCGTCGTCGGTGAGCGCGGCCGCGGCCTTGCGCTTGTTCCGGCGCACCTTACGCTCGAGCGCGCGCAAGTCTTCGCGGTCCTGCTCGGCCTTGGCGTCGTGCTCGCGGATCTCGTCGAGCTTGGTCACTCCGGGCAGGTACGGCACGAACTGATGCCGACAGTTCGGGTGCATGAGCCCCTCGAGCCGCGCCTGCACGACAGTCGCGGCGACGTCGACGGTGACCGTCTCGTCGGTGAGGGTGTGCTCGGCCTGACGCTCGCCGGCCGGACCAGACAGCGCCAACACCCGCCCTTCCCAGCGGGTACAGAGTCGACAGGCATGGCGTGAGCGGGTGATCGTGACCAGCTCGACGCCGGCGGAGGCCATGCGAGCGAGGTGCCCGTCGTTCCACGCGCGCCCGGTCGCGGTGCGCACGGCCATCTCGACGTAGCTCGCGAGGTTCCAGTCGCGGCCGGCACGGTCGACGAATCCGGTTACGCCTTGGGCGGCGAGTCGGTCCCATGTGGCGCGCTGCGCCGAGTGGGTCGTGCCGGTACCGAGCAACTGATCGGGCGCCGCGGCGGCGACCGCCGTTTGATAGGCGTCCTGCTGCCAGCGCAAGACGCGTAGCGGCAGCGCCTCGAGTCGGCTGGTGAGGTCCGCAGCGAGGATGGCGGCCGCCTGCATTCCGGGCACTACGCCGGCGAGCTGCTCGAGCTGCTCGGGCGACAGCGCGCCGAGTTCGGCGAGCTGCGCGAGCCCTTGCTCGGCGCCGGCCTGCCACGCGGCGAACACGGAATCGGCGGCCGCCTGGCCTGCTTGCCCGCTGACCTGCGTAGCGATCCGCCCGGCGGCGAGCCGAAGCTCACGCGCCGCGGCAGCCTTCTGCGCGGCCCACGCGGGCACATCCTGGCCGGCGCGGACCCGTCGGGCGATGTCGCCGAGCAACCGCGCCTCGGCCTGTGTGTACAGGGCGAGGATGTCCGCGGCGAGCTGCTCGACGACGTCGGCCGGATCAACTCCGGGCGGGGCCTCCCACGGCATCGGTCACCCCCAGACCTTTCGGTCTGGCGGCCGGAGCCGTCAGCTACCCGACCTTGACCGCTCCGCGGCTATTGCTCGCTTGGGGCACTTGACCTTTGTCCATGCAGTAAAAACACCCGACTTGCGACCTTGTCCATTGTTCCGAATGACTGAAAAGCGATCCCGGCGGAAAAATCAAGGAGGCGCTTTGCGTCGGCGTTGGGCGTTTCGGTGAGGTCCAAAAGGACAATTTTTCCTGATCGGAACTTCTCGGCGAGCTGGCGGGCATCCTTGTATCCACTGGGAGCTATGCGCTCAATCTTGGTCAGGTCGACGTTGTCAATTCCCTTTGAAGGGTGGCCGGAAATCGCTGTCGCCTGTTGTGCTGCTGCCTCGAATGTGGCGGATACACCTACCGCGTCGACCTTCGTCAGACGAGCAATGAGTCGTTGAAGCGGGTACCTGTAGCCGATGAGAACACACCCGATTACGACAGGCCAGACCAGCACTTTCACGTAGTCCAGTACAAGATTCGCGACGGTCACAGGCTTACCGTACTGGTCTCGTGTTGCCTTCCTCGGTGAAGCCGCGGAATTTCGCCGGGTCGGGCACGGTCCGGCCGGATTCAGTGAGGATAGCGGCAACCTCTGCGTTGACCTGGTCGTCGTCCCAGTCGGGGTGAACCATCCGCACCCGCACGTCGGTCGAGGCGGCCTCGGCCGCGCCGAGCGCCTGCACCGTGCGCGCGAGCGCTTCGGGGTCCGGTTGCGTCCGGTCGGGAAACTCGACCTTCGGCAGGTCGGACACGGTCGCCGTCCCGCCGAAGACGACTCGGTCGATCTCGACTAGCGCGGCGGAGACGTGCGCTAGCCCGGAGGCCCAGTATCGGGCCTTCTTGTCTCGGGTCCGGTTCGACAGCTTCTCGCGGGCGGTGACCTCGGTCGCGGTGATCGAGGCGTCGCCGTCGTTGTCGCCGAGGGTCGCTAGCGAGTACCCGGCGGTGCGGAGCGCGGTCCGGGTGATGTCCTCGGCGGTGTCGCGGTGTTCGGCTACCCGGATCGCGAATTGGTGCGCGGAAACGGTGAGAGTGTCCGATCCGCCGCGCGACAGCGCGTTCAACTCGGTATAGACCTCGCGGTCTTCGTCGAAGCTCGCGCCGCGCCCAGCGCCGTTGTCCTGTAAGTACCCGGTCGGCACGAGTAGCCGGGCCTTGGCGATCCGGACGTCGCGCAACCAACTCGTGTAGACCTCGTCGAGCGCGTCGAAGAGACCTTCGACGCCGTCGAAGTCCGACCGGCCCAGCGGGGCGAGTTGCGGGGTGCCGCGCCACACTCGGTTGGGGCGGACGTTGGGCACGTACGCGGCGGCGAGCCGGTCGGTGCCGGTGGCGATGCCACCCGCGGCGTCTACCAGCGGTGCCGCCCATTCGGTTGCCGCGTCCTCGGTGAGCGGAACCGCTCGACCGAGTTCGGTGTCGGTGCCGACGTGCAGCGCGTGCACGATCCGGCCCGGTTCGTAGCGCTCGAGGTGGCGCCACACGGCCGGCCCGTCGACGCGCACCCGGGTGTAGAAGGTGACCGCGGACAGCTCGCCCCAGCGCCATTCGGGCACCGCGGCGTCGGCGTGGACGGCGTCGAGCATGGCGTGCTCGGCCACGTCGGCATCCCAGACCACGCGCATGTAGGCGCCGCCGAGCGACGAGGCGATTTCGGCCGCCTCGAGCAATCGCGAGTGCATCGCCGGCGAGTTGAGCGCGAGGTCGAGCCGCGCCTGCGCTGCGGTGTCGTCGACGACGATGCGGGGCGGTTCGGAGAACAGAAGGTCGGCCGAGGCGGTTGCGATGTCCGCGGCGAGTGGCACGTGCACCCGCTGTCGCGTCTGGCCGACGGGGATCGGTCGGCCCCAGAAGAACCGGGCGAGCCCGCCCACCAGGCCGCCGCGGTAGGTCGACGGCCGAAGCCGAGGTGCAGTGTCGCGGCGACGATCATCGGCGTAGACCTCGGCGAGCCGGTCGGGATCGCTGGTGTACCAGGCATCCCACTCGCGCATACGCGCCTGAGCAACGTCATACGGGCTTGGGGGCCATTGTCCAGTCATGGGCGCCCCTTTCAGTTACGAGGGGCGCTGACTTAGAATTCGCTGTACGGCGGCGCGATCACGAAGACTGGTCAGAAGCCTTCAGTAGCTCTACAACAAGTTCTTCTTCACTTGGTATTAATCCTCGTGCAAGGATGGATAGAATGCTGTCCATCAAGAGAAGCCATGCATTGAGCCAACGGTCGTCGCTGTTTGCCTTCTTTAACTCCCCGCCGTGTGCCACCTTTGATCGATCGTTGTATGACGTTCGTGCACGTTGAAAGAAGGGCATACGGTCGCCTAGTACTGCGTGAAGTTGAGATAGGTAGAGGGCTAGCCGAAAACTGACCTCTGTCTGAACTTTTGGAAATAGTGCTTCAAGGCCCGTCCATGAATGCAGAAGGGATAGATCGACGTCGGGCAAGGTAGGAGCGGTCAAGGCAACCTTTTCAAGAAAGCGACTGGTGGGGTTCCTTTCTCTTAATTGTATCCACCTTGATGCGTCTTCCACGGACTTCGCGAATACTTCCCGACTTACCTTATGTTGGAGCTCGTTGTTCGCGAACCGTGCGCCGGAGTTGTATGGAGCTGGCCATACCTCGACCGTAGTATTGCTTGTCGTAATACCGTCCCGCAGGCCTTCTGGGAGCAGTGATCGACCGCTTTCGCTCTTTCTGTTGTTGATCCCCGCATACTCGTTGATGGAATGACTCGAGATTAACTGCACGCTAAACGGGTGAACCCTGTTTGCGTAAAGCATCAAGTGAAGGGGCGAGAGTTTCTCTTTGGCGTCGCCTGCGCTCTCGGCAAGAAATGATATCTCGAGGTTGCATCGCTTGAGGATGGAATCTGCGACGGTAAAGGGAAGATGAAGCTTGTGTTTTGACTGAAGTTCGGCCCAGTCCCAGAGGCTTACTTCCCAGCGTCGCGGCATGATTGAAAAGGTGTCGACTTCGAATTCTTCGCTGAAGTCGTGAGGAATGAGTCCTGATATCGCTGCGTAATACCTCGGCATCTAGGTATTTTCGCACACTTCGATCTTTGCGCGTATGCTGTTGTTAATTTGCCAGTTCGTGCGCCTACGTGACAGTCGGTTGCCGCCAAAGCGGCTCAGTGGTCGTGACGGCGTAGCGGCCGCCGTCGATCGAGTGATCAGCGATCTTGATCGGCTTGTCCTCGCCGGCGGCGGTCGCTTTGTCGTCCCACGAGTAGCCGGGTACCTCGGCGATGAAGCCGCGGCACCGATCGGCGATCCGTAGCCGGTCCTCGGCGAGCAGGCTCGACACGGTCCGGATGCCGTAGGCGACGTCGTTGTCGGCGGCTTGGGTGAGCACGCCGTCGGACTGGAGTTGCACCCGGAAGCTGGCGGCGGCCGGGTCGACGACCACGAACTCGGGCCGGCCCTGCTGACGCGGGTGGTGCTCGAGGTCGAGCCACTCGCGTAGGCCGGCGGCGAGCTGGGAGTCGGTGAGCCGGGTTCGCGCATGTGCGGGGTCGTGGCGCCACTCGTCGACCAGGTACAGCCGGTCGTCGACGCCGAGGCCGAGCAGCAGCGCCGCGGTTGCGTTCGTGGTGCCGTAGTCGACGCCGGCAGCGAGCAGGCGCCGCAGGTCGGGCAGCTCGGCCCACGGCACGACGTGCCGGTCGGGGTCCCACATGTCGAACACGGCACCCTCGGCGGCGACCCATTCGCCGAGGATGAACCGACGGAACCACAAGCCGGTGTACTCGCGGCGGATGCTCGCGCGGTACTCGGCGGACAACGAGGGGTTGTCGTCGAGGGTGAACGCGAACGAACGCCAGTCGGGCAGCTCGGCGAGCCGGTCGAGGTAGTCATGTTTCAGCCAATGCGCCGGGTTGTCCGGGTTGGTGGTGCCGAACAACTGCGCGCCCGGAACCGACATCCGGCCCAGAAGCTGCTTGAAGAACTCGCGTGTAACGACGGTGACCTCGTCGACGTACGCGCCGGCACAAGTCAACCCGCGCAAGACCTTCTCGGCCTTGCTGTCGGACGCGCCGAGCACGAACACTTGCCGGCCGAGAATCCAGCCGGAGGGCGCGCCGGCGGTGTAGCGGACGTGGTCGGTGAGCGCGCCGAACAGGGTCGGGTCTTGAAGCGGTGCGAACACGTTGCGCGCTACCGAGTCACGGGTGCGACCGACGATGACAAGTTGCCCGCCGCGGGGCGCGTGCGCGACGTAGATCAACCAGCGCAACAGACTTGCGATGGTCTTGCCGGACCGGATAGCGCCCGACCAGATGTTCACGCGCGCACGCGACTCCTGCATCGACTCGACTTGCGCCGGCGAGAGCGGCAAGTCGAGCGCAGGCTCAGCCATTCGGCGGCCCGGTCGGGATACCAAGCGCGACAGCGAGCCCGCCGAGCATCGACCGAGCGCCCTCGGCGCCGGTGTCGGCGTCGACCTGCTCGAGCTTGGCCACGGCGCCGAGATGCGTCGACATCGCCGAGGCGAGCGCCTTTTCGTCCGGCGCCGGCACATGGTCGAGAACCTTGGACTCAATGCCGTTGATCGTGGTCGCAGTGAACGTGTACCGGTCGGCCTCGAGGCGGCCGAGGATGCGCTCGGCACGGCCGTAGAGCCGGCCGACGATGTCGGTGCGGCGGGCGCGGTTGTCGACCTGGCGGGCGTGCGTCGCGGCGGCAGTGGCCGAGCGGTCGAAGGACAGGCCGAGCGCGCGAGCGATGCTGGTCACCGTGGACGGCGAGCGGTTGATTTCCCGGGCGATGTCGTTGCGGGTCTTGCCTTTGGCGTGTAGTTCGCGCACGCGCTCCCGGTCAGCGTCGGAGATCAGATTGCGCGGCAAGGTGATCACCTCGCACGCTTGTAACAAGTAACAAGTAACAAGTAACAAGTAACACGCGTGTCTACAGCGCTACTTGTTACAAGGTGGGCAAGCGACAGCCCCGGACCGAGGGGGAGGTAGCCAGTGGCTGTCTGACCGTAGTGCGGGTACAGCTCACCCGCTGCTAATCGCCAGTTTAAGCACAACCGGCCGGTTCGCGGGTTACACGCTTTCGCGCAGGGGTGACGAGCGCAATGTCGATGACGTCGCCGACGCGGTACCGCGGCCGGCCATGCTCGTCGGGCTCGCGCGTATCGAGCTTGCCGGCGCGCGCCCATGTGCGCAGTGTGTTCGCCGACAGTTCGCGGCCGAGCAGTTTCGGCAACGCGCGGGCGATCTCCGCCGCGGTCGCCTCGACGTCCCGAGCAGCGTCGAGCAACTTCTCGCGCCGGGCCTCGACGTCATGGCGCATCCCGCATTCACGGCAGGCGACGACGGCCCGTTCGGGTCGGGCGTAGAGGTCGGCCGAGCAGTCCGGGCACGGCCCGCAGTACAAGCGCGCCGGCGGGAGGTCGACGGCCCGGCGGACCTGCTCGACGGCGTCGCCGATTTCGTCGACCAGCTCGCCGCCGGCCGGGTGGTACTCGACCCACGACGGATGTCGGCGCAGCCACGCGGCCATCTCGGGCACGGTGTCGTCGAGGTCGAGCGGTTCCAGCTCGGCGACGGTGAGCGGCGTACCGTCCGGCGCGGTCTCGCCGGTGGGCATTGGCCGGCGTAAGCCGTGTGTCTCCCACAGGTCCCGCACCCACGTCGAGAACACGTTGTGCACGACGTCGCGGACCTCGGCAGCGCCGACGTTGAACGGCAGCCCGGTCTCGGCCGGCCGAGAGCCGACCTGCGGCGGTCCGGTGTTAGCGAGTCGGGCGACGGTGTCCTCGAGGTGGTCGACCAGTTCGGCGACGTCGACCAGATCGGACAGGAGCCGGCCGAGGCACGACGGGCACACCGTGCCGCCTGCGGTCGGATTGCTGCATGACGACGGGTGAGTACATGTGCTGATCACGTTGCCGAGCTTCGGGTGCAAGTGTCACCAACTTGGCGGGCCGATGTAACAACTATCACATTGCGAGGCGGTCGCACTATGTGCAACGCGCGTTGAATGGCGCGCGCGCGTGCGCGCGCGAGGCTCTCAGCATAAACGACGGCCGATGTGATTGCATTCTGCTGGTGTTGACGATTTAATCGTCGTGTCGAATCAAACACGATCCTCCTTGATATGCGGGTGTTGAACTTCCGCGCCAGAGTTGTTCCTTCGGTATCGAGGGCTCTGCGTGGAGATGGGAGAATCGCGACAATGTTTCGACGACGAGGATTACCTTCCGGTGAGCCTCGGCGAGTTGTCTCTGAGCTGCTGGAAGGCTGCGCACTGGGACTTGATGCGGTTGGTATGGCCGCTGATTTCCTGGGTGCGAGTGGTCTCGCCAGTTGGACGAGACCACTCGCCGGGGCACTCCGCATAGCAGCTCGCATCAAGCGCGACGGAAAGTAACCCTCTCGGCGGCGGCCTTGCTGCGCAGTGTTAACGGCACTGACGTAGTTCGGTCGCCGCCTTTTTGTGCTCCCAGTGAGGAGCACTACGCCATTAATGCATATTTGCCGCTTTGCTGGCAAGGCTGTGAAACGTCAAAGCAGTAATTCGATCGGTGCCACATCGAGCCGTGCTGCCTGCACGTGCTCAATCGGTGCTCCCGTCAGTACCCTACGTGTGCGCCCATGCATGCAATCACGGGTGTGGCTACGTACGGCACCAAGTGACGCACCAAGTGATCGGACACGTGTACGCCCAAGTACCGAGGCAGTTGATCGGGTGTGCAAGGGGTCACACGGGGAAGCACGCGAAGCCTCATGACAAGCGCGACGCGAAGTGTCGTGACAAGTGATAGACAAGGGGACCGGCAGCCTCGTAGGTGAAGCGTTAGGTGGCCAGGCAGGCAGGCCGCCTTACGTCCTACTGCACGTGGCGACACGTTTCACCGTGAAACGCACGTGTAGAACGCAACGGTGAAACGGTCTGTCGATCACGCCACCGAGGCGGGAACGCCGAGAAGCGGCAAGACGTATTGACCCGCACCGGCCCACCTCCCGCCCGACCACACGGGCTTACTGAGCACGATCGGCCGTGCCCACGGCCCTTGAGTACGCGCCCGTACTCGCGCTCGCCGTTCGCGTTCGTAGCCGGTGTGCGCGTCGGTGCAGGACGTGCAGCGGCATCCGTGTTTCGCGTAGCGCGCGTTCGACCCATGCGCAGGCCGGACTGCGGGCACCGGGTGCCCGGCCTGCTCGGCGACGGCGGCGCGCTCGTCGGCGTCGAGCCCTCCCCAGATCCCCCACGCTTCCCCAGCGGCGAGCGCGTCGGCGAGACACAGCTCCCGCACTGGGCACTCGGCGCAGACGGCGCGGCACTGGTCGACCTGCTCGTCGGCCGGGTCGATGAAATCGAGGTCGAGGCGACTGCGGCACGCTGCTCGCCCTCGCCACGATGGCCCGCGCGTCACTGTGGCGCCTTGCCGTCCGCCGAGCAGGCGTTGACGCGCGCGTGCGCGCGGAGGCGCTGGCGACCGGTCGCCGCGGCGGTCTTGTTGTGGTTGTTCATCGGTTCTCCTGGTGTTCAGCGTGTGGACGTGAGCGCGTCGGCGAGCCGGGCATCGTGCGCAGGCTGCTTGGTGAGTGGTTTGCCACCGGGACCGGTGCAGGGTGCGCCCGGTTGTGCCTTGCACCAGGTGCACGCCACGGCGAGGTAGGCGCGGCGAGCCTCGACTTCGGCCTCGGCGTACTCGGGGTCGACTCCGCGGGTGATGGCGAGTGCCGCGGTGACCCGGGCGACGCCGTCGCGGATGGCGCGCAGGTCGAGCGGCCGCTCTGCGGCGCGGGCTCGCAACTGCGCGGCGTGTTCGCGTTCGGCGGCGTCACGACGAACCGTTCGCCAGTACTCGACGATGTCGGCCGGCATGACGGTTTCACCGTTGTGCCGGTAGTGCTCGCGGACCGCGGCACCGGCGACGTCGGCCGGGACGTCATCGAGGATGCCGGCCCACATGGTCAGCAAGTCCGGATCGGGTTGCGGCACCTTCGGGTCGACGGCCGAGGCAGCGCCGAGCAGCGCGGCGACCTCAGTGCGGTTCACGATTGGCCCCCGCCCGCTCCGAGCAGTTCGACCGGTTCGGCATCGGTCGGCGCGGACGCGGCGGCGAGCGCGAGCCACCCGCGGACCTTCTCGCCGCGAGCACTGCGCGGTGCCGATGAACGGGTTGGCGGCTGCTTGGTGAGCCGGGTGGCCTTGACCGCGTCGTCGTACAGGTGCGGCAGCAGACCGGGCCGAGCATCCGGGCGGCGGTCCCACTCGTCGAGCGCGGCTCGTAACGGGACCAGGGCGCCACCGTCGCGCAAAATGCCGTCGGCCTGCTTGGCGAGAGCGCGAATCGTCGCCGGCCGATACGGTGCCCCGGTTTGGTCGCGCCACGACGTCACCAGCCGGTAGGCGTCGGGCCGAGACGCGGTCGCGGAGAGTTCTGCCACAGTGGCGGTGCCTCGCGCGCGCGGACGCGCGTCCGTACGCGCGTCCGCGCGCGCGAGGCTGCTTGGTTCTGTAGTTCGGTTCAGTAGTTCCGGTTCACTTTGGGGCGCCACCGTGACACCCACGTGGGGCGTCTGACCGACACACCTGGGGTGTCGCTCTGACGCGGGAGGAGCGCCGTGCTGACCCCGAGAGGTGTCAGTGTGTCCCTCCCCTTGGAGTACCGGTGTGGCACCGTCACCGGGCTGGTTGAGCCTGAGGCGGTACTCGTTGGAAGTGTCGGCGCCAGTACCGCGCTGACGCCGGGTGCGGGCGACGAGTCGTTGCTCGACGAGTGCGTCGAGCCCACGCTGCACAGTCCGGCGGGACGCCTCGGTTTCGCGCGCGAGCGTGGCAAGCGACGTCGTGGCGTAGCCGTCGCGGTTTGCGTGCTCGGCCAGGGCGTAGAGCACGAGTTTCGGCATGGGTCCGCCGGCCTGCTGCTCGGCGGCCCATCGCAGGGCCTGAACGCTCATCAGGTCCCCGCGGCTTCGTACTCGTCGGCGATCATGAAGAAATCCACGTCGAGCAGTTCGGCGACCTGGTCGAGGGTGTCGCCGCGGCGGCGAGCGATCCGGACGACCTCGAACACCTCGCGCGGGTGCAGCTCGTCGTACGTGCGGTGGCCGTTGAGCGCGGCCTCGACGGCGAGCGCGTCGAGCTTGCGAACGGGTGCCGCGGTTCTGGTGCTGGGAAATTGGATGATCACGAGTTCCCCTGGGTGATGCAGTGGCGGATGCGGGCGCGCTTCACTGCGCCCGTCACTGGCTGGTGACGCGCCTGGATTCCTTGGTGCGCTTAGGCTTTGTGTGCGCTTGACGCTAAGGGCTATGTCGCAGCACAGGGGTACGATTTGTACCCCCACTCGAATGGGGGCAATTTGTACCCCCTACTCGAATCGAGCAACGTTGGCCGCGTGAGCTATCCACACGCGGTTTCGGCTTGCGCGGCGGCTTCGCCGGCGGCTTCGGTACTCGCCGCACGGCACGATTAGTCGACGCGCGGCCCACGTGCCGAGCACAGACGGAAGGACGTTCGGTGAGTGCGGCTCGACGTCCTTGGGAACGGCCTTGCGGACGTCCTCGGCGGTGAAGGGCCGGCCCTCGCGGACCAGCTCGGCGAGCGCGGCCTCGGCCGCAGCCCGGTAGTCGCGGTTCACGGCGACCGCGGCGGCGAGGTTGGCCTCTTGGCCGGCGTGTCGGTCGGCGAACCCTAGGGCGAGCTGGTCGGCCACGGCTTGGCCCCCTCCCGCGGGCGAGAGCGGATCTCGCGTGCCCATTCGGCCAGGTCGGCGAGTAGCTCGCGGTGACCGGACATGTCGTAGACCCGCTGCCCCGGCGTACGGCCAGCGACCACCGGGCACTCCGGGCAGTCGGCCGGCTCGTCGACGATTACCTCGAGGTCCTTCGCACTGGTCGCGGTCATTGCTCACTGTCCGCGGTGTCCGCCGGCGTGGTCGGCCAGTCCTCGACGACTTCGGCGTCGACGACGTCCTCGACGGTGGGCAGGGTGACCGGCGTGGCCGGCGGCGCCTCGAGCGGCGGCCCGTCGGGCTGCCACACGCGCTCGGCGCTGGTCGGCACCCACTTCGCGAGCTGGTGCGCGGCCGACTTGAGCCACATCGCTTTCGGGTTCCACTGCCACGGCGAGAACGGCGAGTCGGCGCCCTCGGCCTTGGACAGAATGACGGCGATGTCGTCGGCGGAAAGCACTGAGACGTTGCTCGTCGCCCCGTCGCGCATCTTCGCGTAGGCGTAGGCGTAGGCGAGCACCAGGTCGCCGCGGTTGGCGCGCCAGTTGATCTCGTGCACCGGCCGGTCGTGCTCGCCCGGGTTGTAAGCGAAAGTGTCGTGTTCGCGCACCCCTTCGACCTTGACCGACGACACCGCGCCGGCCCGGTACATGAGTTCCACCTCGCCTTGATACCCAGTGATGCCGAGGACCTCGGGACCGCGCTTGGTCTTGCGCGGGACTAGGTAGTACTGCTCCGTGCCCGGCTCGAGCCCCTTGCGAGCGGCATCGAGCAGCGCGACGAGCAAGGACGTCGGGTTCTTCTCCGCGGCGTGCGCGAGCTGCGAACTTCGGCGCAGGGCACCGGTAGCGATGCGCAGCCAGGTCTCGGGCTTGATGTGGCTGGGAAGCACGGTCGCGAAGTCCGTGCGGTACTTGCGCACCAGCGCAGCCGGCGAGCTGTCCTGCTGCGCGACGGCCGACGTGACGGTCTGAGTGGTCATGCTGCGGCGCTCACCTTCTGCGGTGTCGAACGGATGGGAGACGGACGCAGCGACGGCGGCGAGTCGCCGGTGCCCGGTACGCGGATGGCGATCGACTCGCCGGCGACTACGGCGCGCCGGCCGGAGCCGACCGCGTCGAGCACCTCGGCGGCCGCCCGACGCTTGGCGTCCTCGGCGGCCTTGTGCTCGGCGACTGCGGCCCGATACCGCTCGGCCAGCGGCGGGGTGATCTCGACCTCGACGTCGTCAATGAGCGGGTGCAGCGCGCGCACCGTCCGGTAGGTCGCGGTGTGCTCGTCGATGTCCGGGCGGTCGTCGCGCTCGAGGGTGTCGAGGAATTCACGGGCGGCATCGCGGAGCACGGAGACCTCGGCGAGGTTCCAGTCGACGAGGTACTCGCGGTAGTCCGACCCGGAGATCAACACGGCGATGTGCGCGCGGGACAGGCCGAGCGTGTCGAGCTGCCAAAGGGCTTGCGTCCGGTAGTAGATCGGCACCTCGTCGGTACCCGGTTCGCCCCACTCGTCGGCGTTGTGCGCGGTCTTCACCTCGAGCAGTGCGCGCTCGGTGAGCGTGGACAGCAGCCGATCGGGCGTCGCCACCTGCCACCGACGCGCCCGACTGGCCCAGGTTCCGGACCGGCGCACGCGGTACTCGGGATGTGCCGCGGCGAATGCGCGGGCGATCGGGTCCTCGAGCCAGCGACCCCACCGCATGACGTCGTTGTCATCAGCCGGACCGGTGTTGCCCTTCTTCTTGTGCCAGAGAGAAAACCGGCTCTCCCACGGCGAGAGGCCGAGCACGGCGGCCACCTCGGACCCGCCAAGCGCCGACGCGCGAGCGGCGAGCCATTCGGCCGAGCCCGGCTCGAACGTGCCCACGCGGACAGCGGCGGCGCTCATCCGGCCACCCCGGCGCAATCGGGCGTCGAGGCGACGTCGCCGCCGGTCACCTCGAACACCACGTCGAACGGGATGCCAAGCCCCTTGATCGTTGCGGCGATGAATTCGTTTCCGGGCCACTGCTCGCCGTCGAGCACGCGCCCGACGGTGGACTGACTGACGCCGAGGCGCTTCGCGAGCGCGTACCGCGACCGTAGCCCCTTCGCAGTGGCAATCTTGCTGAGCGCATCCGGTCGGATGCGGACGTGCGATGTCACTGAACGTTCCCCTCCTGCTTCCGCGTGTGGAAGATCTCGAACCCCCGCGGAAGATCGACCATACGGTCAGGTGGAAGGGACTTTCAACGCTTCCGTGTACGCAAGCATGCGAAAACCGACTTGCGTCGGGTGTCAGTACTTCCGCGCACGGAAGTAGGATGACGCTATGAGTGACGGGCAGTGGTGGACGTACCTGCAAGCGCAGCTCGAGCAACGCGGATGGAAGCCGGCGCACCTTGCGCGCGCCGCCGGCGTGTCCGAAAGTCGGATATCCGATTGGCGAAACCGCGGGTCACCGCCCACGATCCCGAACGCGCGAGCCGTCGCCCAGGCGCTCGGCGAGCCTCTCGTGCCGCTGCTAGTCGGCGCGGGATTGCTCAAGCCGAGCGAGGCTCGGCAGAGCCTCGCGGCCTATTCGGTGCATGAGCTGCTCGACGAGATCGACACAAGGTTCGGCGAGCTGGCCTCGCGAGTTCCCGACGTGAACGTGAAACATCCCACGTTTGACCGAGGTAACCCTCTACAGCTCGTCGCCGACAGCCCAGGTACGGAACCGATGAGAGTTCAACAAGAACGCGAGTGGATCAGCGAGGCTGAACAGCCCGACGAACCCGGCCCGGACACCGGCGCCTGACTTCCCACCGCCCGCGTGTTGGGGAGGAACACGCATGGAATGGGGCCGCGCCTATGACCCGTACCGGCACGCCGAGGCGCTCGGCGCCGAGGTCGTCGTGTCGTCTGCCGTGACCGGATGGGGCGACTACCGCGGCGGCCGGATTCGGGTTCACCCGATCCTTAATCAGGCCGAAGCGCGTTGCACGGTCGCGCACGAAATCGTCCACCACGAACGACGTGACGACGTGCTCGGCTACTGCGGTGTGCACTGGCTCGACACCCGACTCGAGCGACGTGTGCACGCGTCGGCGTCGCGTCGGCTGATCGTGGTCACCGAACTGGCCGACGCTCTGCGGTGGTCCGACGAGCCCGAAGAGGTAGCCGAGGCGCTCGTCGTCGACGTCCGTACGCTCTGCCTCCGGGTGGTCGACCTGTCGCGTCGCGAATTCGACGAGCTGCACAAGCGGCTCGGCACGTGGGAGCGTCGAGCCCTCGACGACGTCCGCCGATCTGCGGCACGGCGGCTACGATCGTCACGGCGAGCTGGCTAACAAGATCGTTTAGCGAGCGTACAACTTTCGGGGTTGCGCTCACTGATAACCTGCAACCCCGCAGGTGAGCACAGCGCTCGGAGAGCTACACCTGAAAAGCGGAAGGTCGCCGGTTCGACCCCGGCCCTGGCCACCGCTCGACGAACCGCCTCGATGCACATCGAGGCGGTTTTTTCATGCCTGGGACCGATTGCACGGCAAAGCGCGGTGGCGTCCGATGTCGCAGGAGCATCGGGCGCCACCGCGCGGTGCGGTCTTCTACTTGCCGGTCTGCTGCTTGATCCAGTCGGTGAACGCGGTCACGTCGGTGTAGATGCCCGGCATCTCCGGGCAGCTGGCGGTCTGGCCGCGGCTGGTCGCGCCGACCAGCGTCCACTTGTCGCCGGCCTTCACGACGGCGGGGCCGCCCGAGTCGCCGTAGCAGGCGCTGGCCTTGCCGCCCTGGTTGTCCATGCACAGCTCGCTCTCCGCGTCGTAGGCCCCGGAGCCGGAACAGCCGGAGTCTTCGGCGATCTTGGTGTCGAGCTGCTGAAGAACCACCGGTGCCTCACCACAACCGCGCGTGGGGCAGGTCAGGCCCCAGCCGATCTCGCGCACGTCGGTACCCGCCTGCGGCGACTGGCCGATCTCGATCGGCGCCGCCTCGGCGGCCTTGGTCAGGTGCACCAGGGCGATGTCGTACGGGCCGGAGCCGTCGTACTTCTCGTGGACCACGAACTTGTCGACCTCGGCGACCTCGCCGCCCTTGGTGTGGTCGGTGGTGTTGATGCGGTACTGCCAGTTCGACGGCTGCTCGCCCTCGACGCAGTGCGCGGCGGTCACCAGCCACTCCGGCGCGATCAGCGACGCGCCGCAGTTGTGGTCACCGCTCTTGGTCTGCATGGACGCCATGAAGGTGTAGGTCTCGGTCGCGTCCACACCACCCACGATCAGCGGCTGTACGCCCGAGGGCGGTTGGGCGGCGGCAGCGGGCATCGCCAATCCGAGCACGGCGGCCGCTCCGGTCAGCAGACCGGCGACGAGGGAACGAGTCCTCATCTGCTTTCTCCTTCCACACCGGTGTGTTTCACCGGTTCACTCCGGAAGGGTGGCCAATCGTCACTCGTTCGTGGAAGTGACGAAAGTCGGTGGCCGTTGCCAGTTACCAGTTGGCCGATCTTGACTTCGAGTTAGGTGGAGGTGTCAATCTCGATGCATGACAATCGCATCTGAGCAGGTCGACGAATGGACCGTCGGCACCCTCGACCTCGACGCGTACCTCGGCCGGATCGGTCAGAGTCGCGCGACGCCCTCGGCCGCAGCGTTGCGCGAGCTGGCGAAGGCGCACATCCTCGCCATTCCGTTCGAGAACGTCGACGTTGTTTTGGGGCAGCACAAGGGAATCGCGCTCGAAGACGTGATCGGCAAACTCGTCGGCCGTAGTCGTGGCGGCTATTGCTACGAGCACGGAAGTCTTTTCGCCGCGGCCGCCGAGCAACTCGGCTATTCCGTGCGCCGCCTGGTCGCGCGCGTGCAGCCGCAGAAGAACGGGCCGTACACGCATATGACGCTCGCGGTCGAGGCGGACGGCGTGCAGCACCTGGTCGACGTCGGCTTCGGCGCCGGGATGCTGGTGCCGATGCCACTGGTCGACGGCGCGGTCGTGGATCAGGCCGGCTGGCCGCACCGGCTCGTCGCCGAGGGAGACTGGTGGCGCCTGCAGAAGAAGGAAGGCGAAGACTGGACCGACCTGCACGCCTTCACGCTCACGCCGATGCACCGGATCGACTACGAGGTCTACCACCACTACACGTCGACACATCCGCGGTCGCCGTTCACCGGGCAGCTGGTGGTCATGCGACTGGAGGAAGGGCTCAGCCGCAAATTGGTCGGCGAGGAGTTCATCGTCGAACGTCCGGACGGGACCAAGGAGACCACCGCGATCCCGCCGGAGCGGCTCGACGCGACACTGCGCGAACTGGACGTCGTCCTCACCGAGGACGAGCTCGCGAAACTGCTGAAGATCTACCCGAGCTGAGGGGTCAGAGCTCGAATTCGGCGCGCTTGTCCTCGGGGACGAGGTCCTCGTACTCGCGGTGCTTCGCGATGAAGGAACGCACGTACGGGCAGTAGGGCAGGACGGACCTGCCCTGCGCCCGGACGTCGTCGAGCGCGGCGGTCACGAGCTTGCCCGCCAGGCCCTGGCCCGCGAAGTCGTCCGAGATTTCGGTGTGCAGGAACAGGATCGCGTCGGTACGCGTGCGGGTTTCCAGGAACCCGGCGGTCTTCCCGTCCACGACGATGTCGTAGCGGTCTTCTCCGGCTTTGATCTCGACACTCATCCAGCTGCTCCGAAAAGTTCGTCCGGCGGCGCGGGGCGACCGAGATGGAAGCCCTGCGCCTGGTCACAGTGCAGCTCACGCAGGACCGTGAGCTGCTCTTCGTCTTCGACACCTTCGGCGACGACGATCAGGTCGACGGCGTGCGCCATCGCGATGATGCTCTTGACGATCGCGGCCGCGTCCCGCGATTCCGCGATGCCGGTGACGAAGGTGCGATCGATCTTGAGCGTATCCAACGGGAGCCGTTGCAGCTGGGCGAGCGACGAGTAGCCGGTGCCGAAATCGTCGATCGCCAGTGAGACACCGAGATCGCGCAACGACGTCAGGACTTCGGCGGCCGCGGCCTGGTCCCGCATCAGCGCGCTCTCGGTGACTTCGAGGGTCAGCGCGTGCGGCGGCAGGCCGGTGGTCTTCAGCGCGTCCTGCACCCCGGCGACCAGATGCGGATCGTCCAGCTGCCGGGCCGACAGGTTGACCTTGAGGTTCAGGTCGATGCCGAGCTGCTCGCGCCGCCTGGCGATCTCGCGCGTGGTCGTGCGCAGGACGTACTTGCCGATCAGGTTGATCAGGTCGCTTTCCTCGGCCAGCGGGATGAACTCGGCGGGCGAGATCGTGCCGTGCGCGGGATGTTTCCAGCGCAGCAACGCCTCCACGGCGACCATCTCGCCGGATTCGATGTCCACGACCGGCTGATACGCCGTCCAGAGTTCCTCGTTCTGCAGGGCGTCGCGCAGATCCTGCTCCATGCGCAGCCGCCGCTGCATCCGCTCGCGCAGCTCGACGTCGAAGAACTCGTAGCGTGCCCGGCCGAGCGTTTTCGCTTGGTACATCGCGACATCCGCGTCGCGCAGCAGATCTTCCGCGGTCCGGGTGTCGTCGTTGGCCGCGGTGACGATGCCGATACTGGCGTCGATGTGCAGTTGCCTGCCGTTGACGGTGATCGGCTCGGTCAGCGCCTCGCGCAGATGTTCCGCCAGCGCCTTGATCTCGTCCGGTTCGGTGATCTCCGCGGTGACGACGACGAATTCGTCGCCGCCGAGCCTGCCGACGAGATCGTTCTCGCCGATGCCCCGGCGCAGGCGTTCGCCCGCGATGCGCAGCACCTTGTCGCCGACGGAATGCCCGAGGGAATCGTTGATCACCTTGAACTTGTCGAGGTCGATGAACAGCAGGGTGGTCAGCTCGGCGCGGCCGGCGCCGGACAGCGCCTCGGCGAGACTGTCCAGTACCAGCGTGCGGTTCGCGAGTTCGGTGAGCGGATCGTGCGTCGCCTCGTGGGCGAGCCGCTCGCCGATGGCGCGGCGTTCGGTGATGTCGGTGAAGGAGGCGACCACCGCCTGGGCCGACGGGTCCTCCGG
Organism: Amycolatopsis sp. CB00013; assembly: GCF_001905755.1. Lineage (NCBI taxonomy): Bacteria > Bacillati > Actinomycetota > Actinomycetes > Pseudonocardiales > Pseudonocardiaceae > Amycolatopsis > Amycolatopsis sp. CB00013. Next base: position 1,874,706 of record NZ_LIWC01000002.1, read on the forward strand.
GGTCAGCAGCCGCGACGTCAGCGAGATCCAGACGTCGTCACCGGCAGGCCTGCGCAGCCGCAGCACGAGGCCGGTCAGCGTGGCCCCGGTGCGCCGGGTCACCACCGAAGGCATCCGGGCTGGCGGGATGCGGCCCTGTTCGTCGTACAGCTCCAGCGTCACGCACGGGACACCGATGAGGTCGTCGTGGCCGACGCCGATGATCCGGCACGCCGCCGGGTTGGCCGATTCGATGAGCCCGCCAGGGCCGATCACGACCACGCCTTCGTCGAGCGACGCGACCACCGTGCTGTAGTGCTGTTCTGCCCGCCGGCGGGCTGTTTCGTCGGCGCAGACCAGGACGAAACCGTCGTTCATCTCGGCGGCGGAGATGCGGATGGCCAGTGTCGATCCGTTGCGGTGACGGTGGGTCGTCTGCATGACGCCGCCCCTGCGCAGCACCGTTTCCGGGTCGAGCGCGGCACCGACGAGCTCGCTCACCGTGCCGCCGATCGCCTCGCCCGCCGTCCAGCCGTAGACGTTCTCGGCGGCGGGGTTCCAGCTGGTCACCACGCCGCTGCCGCTGGTCGCGATGATCGCGTCGCTGACGTGGCTGATCAGCGCGGCCTGGTAGCGCAGCGTCGCTTCGGCGGCCTTCTGCGCGCTGATGTCGCGCATGATGACCTGGAACGCGGGCCTGCCTTCCCAGGTCGTGCGCACGGAAATGCTCTGGACCAGGTACTTCGTGCCGTCGAGGCGGAGCATGACGGTGTCGGCGGGAACGGTCGACGCGCCCTGGCGGTGCAGCGACGCGATCCGGTCCAGCAGGGCCGGGAGCGACTCGTCGGCCACGAAGTCCATGATCGGCCGCCCGATCAGCTCGGCGGTCGAGGACGCGCCGAGCGCGGTGAGGGCGGCTCGGTTGACGTAGGTGACAACACCGGCTTCGTGGACACAGACCGCGTCGGGGCTGAGTTCGACCAAAAGCCGGTAACGGTCAGTGAGATCTTCGAGGGCCTGCCGGTTCTCGCGGACGTCGGTCACGTCGGTGGCGATGCCGAGCAGCCCCGACGAGCCGTTGTCGTCGCCGATGGTGCGGGCGCGCAGCCGGACCCAGCGGATCTCGCCTGCCGGGTTCCGGAACGACTGCTCGAGTTCGAACTCGCGCCAAGGCGGGGAGGTGCGGGTGCCGGCGGTCAGCGGGGCCACCAGATCGGCGAGCCTGGACTCGATCTCGGCTTCGGTGAGCGCGCCTCCGCCCAGGAGGTTCTCCAGTCCGGGCAGCCAGGACAGGGTCTCGGCCTCGAAGTCGTACGACCAGATGGCGGCGTGGTCGCCCGCGAGGCCGAGATCGCCGAGCGGCTCGTTTCCGAGCGGCGCGCCTGCCGGACGACCGGAATTCCCGGCGCCGGGCACGGCGAGGGCGTCAGCCTCCATGATCCGTCCGAACCCCCTCTTCCGGTGCTGGCACCGTCGATTACACCACCCGCGGAGGGCGCTGTATACGCGAGCCGAAGGCGGGCCAACGCCGATATGCGCGGAAGCATATGAATACACGCTGTGTGACTGGCCTACGCTGGCGTGTTCCATCGGGTGAATAATTTTTGGTTAACTTCACCCGTTCGGCGGTGAGTTGCGGTAAAACTACTCCTCGCTCGTTCCCGGTGCGAAAGGTTTCAGCTGGTGGATGACGACGATGTTTCGGTCGCCGACCTGCTTATTCGTGAGGGCTGGGACGACCACGAGGAGTCACAGGCAAAGTCACGCTGGAGAGTTATCGCGGTGGTGATCGCCGTGGTCGTCGCCTGCGGTGCGGCCGCCGTTCTCGTCGGGTTCGACGCGGATCCCGAACAGAATGCGGCGCCGAACCCGATCAGTGTCATCGAGATGCCGAAACGGCCTTCGGAAAACGGAGGAGCCGACGCGACTTCGGCCGTTCCGTCCACCGAGACGGTCGAAACCGGGGACGGCGGGACCTCGACGCGGCCCAGCAAGACGACGTCCAGCCGCCGTACGTCGAGTTCGGCCGCGCAGACGTCCGACTCGCCGGACCCCGCCACGCCGACGTCGTCGAACGGGCCCGCGGATCCGCCGCGGACCACCGGGTCCACGGTCGTTCCGCAGCCGCCCAACCCGACTCCGCCGCCGCCCTCGACGACGCCGACGGAGGAATGCAATCTGTGGCCGAAGTGGCTCTTCTGTTAAGGCGCCTGCAGTAGGTCGGGATCTCGGCGTTTGCCGAGGTGGTTGAACAGCAGGTTGAGGGTGAAGGCGACGATCGCGGCGACCGTGATCGGGCTGCCGCAGATGGTCTGCAACCACGCCGGGAAGTGCTGGAAGAAGATCGAATTCCCGAACTGGTTCGTGGCGAACGCGGGAAGCAGACCGACCCCGACCGACACCGCGACGATGAAGGTGTTGTGGTTGCCGGAGAACTCCACCTTCTTCAGGTTCTGCACGCCGACCGCCGCGACCATCGCGAACATGACCACCGCGACCGCGCCGATCACCGGCTCCGGCACGGCCGCGACGAAGGCGCCGACCTTCGGCACCAGACCCATCAGCACGAGCAGGCCGCCCGCCATCGCGACCACCCAGCGGCTGCGCACCCCGGTCATCTGCACGAGGCCGACGTTCTGCGCGAAAGCCGTGTCCGGGAACGAGTTCATCGCGCCACCGAGGATGGCCGAGAGACCATCGGTGGCGAGACCGCGCGCGAGGTCGGAGTCCGTCGCCGGCCGGCCGGTGATCTCCCCGACGGCGACCAGGTCCGCGGTGGATTCGGTGTAGGTCACCAGCATCACGACGCACATCGAGAGCACGGCCGCGATCGGGAAGGTCGGCGGGCCGAAGTGGAACGGCGACGCGAGGCCGAACCAGTCGGCGTCGGCGATCCCCTTGAAGTTCACCAGTCCCATCGGGACCGCCGCGAGCAGGCCGATCAGCAGCGCCAGCAGCGGGCCGATCTGGCTCGCGAATCCGCGCAGGACCCGGGTGAACAGGACGATCACCGCGATCACGCCGAACGCCAGCGCGATGTTGGCGGGCTTCGCGTAATCCGGCGATCCCGTGTCGTGGCCGGCGATCAGGCCGACGCCCGGTCCGATGAGCGAGATGCCGATGACCATGAGCAGCGTGCCCGAAACCAGCGGCGGGAAGAACCGGATCATCTTCGCGAAGGGTTTGGCGATGAGCAGGCCGAACACACCCGACGCGATCATCGCGCCGTAGACGGCCTGCATGCCGTACTGGGACGCGATCATGATCATCGGGTTGACCACGGTGAACGTCGCGCCCGCCACCACCGGCAGCCGGATGCCGAAGATCCGCCCGATCCCGATCGCCTGAATCAGCGTCGCGATACCCGCGACCAGCAGATCCGCGTTGACCAGCAACGCGATCGTCGCCGCGTCCAGTTTCAGCGCGCTGCCCACGACGAGCGGGACGGCCACGGAACCCGCGTACATGATCGTCATGTGCTGGAGGCCGAGCAAGGTCAGCTTCGGCAGCGGCGGGTGGGCGTCCACCGGGTGGACCTCGGGACGGCTCATGGGCATGACCGTAGCGCGTTCGCCGCGTGCGGATCACGTGTCGAAAAGGCCGGAGCTGTGTTGAATGGAGGTCGGGCACAACGGAAGGAGCGCCGATGGAGACCGTCCTCGTCGTAGGGGCCGGGCAGAGCGGGTTCGGGGTGGCGACCTCGCTGCGGGACAAGGGGTTCGGCGGGCGGGTGGTGCTGATCGGTGACGAACCCGGGCTGCCGTACCAACGGCCTCCGTTGTCGAAGGGCTATCTCGCCGGGACCGCGGGCGACGCCCAGCTGCGTTTGCGGCCCGAGGACTTCTTCGCGGAGAAGAACATCGAGCTGATCCCGGGCCGCGTCGCGTCGGTGGATCGCGACGAGGCGAAGGTGGTGCTCGAAGACGGGAGCGCTCACGAGTACGACCATCTGGTGCTGGCGACGGGATCGGTCAACCGCGTCCTGCCGGTCCCCGGGTCCACTTTGGACGGCGTGTTCACCTTGCGCACCAAGGACGAGGCCGACGTGCTGCGGGCCGCTTTGGAAAGCGCGGAGAACGTGGTCGTGGTCGGAGGCGGGTTCATCGGGCTGGAGTTCGCCGCGCACGCCGGGCGGCCCGTGACGATCGTCGAGGCGCAGGACAGGCTGATGGCCCGCGTCGCGACGCCGGAGGTCTCGGCGTACTTCGCCGACCTGCACGAGGAGGCCGGCCACACGATCCTGCTCGGCAAGGGCGTCGCCGCGCTGCGTGGCGAGGGCCGGGTGGCCGAGGTCGAACTGAGCGACGGCAGCCTGCTGCCCGCCGATCTGGTGCTGGTCGGGGTCGGCGTGGAGCCGCGGACACGGCTCGCCGAAGGGGCGGGGCTCGCCGTGGCGAACGGTGTCGTCGTCGACGAGCACCTGCGCACGAGCGACCCGAAGATCTCGGCGGTCGGGGACTGCGCGAACTTCCCGTGTGTCCAGGCGGGTACGGCCACGCGGCTGGAGTCGGTGCAGAACGCCGTCGACCAGGCGCGGGCGGTGGCCGCCGTCATCGCCGGCGAACCCGCGCCCTACGACAGCCTGCCGTGGTTCTGGACCGACCAGCTCGGCGCGAAACTGCAGATCGCCGGGATCCTGACCGGGGCGGAGAAGACCGTCGTGACCGGGGATCGGGAGGGCGGGAAGTTCTCGGTGCTGTCGTTCCGCGACGGCGTGCTCGCCGGGGTCGAGTCGGTGAACCGGCCGCCGGACCACATCGCCGCGCGCCGTCTGTTCGCCGCGGACCCGGCGCCACGATTCGAGACGCTGGAGGCCAACGGCTTCGATCTCAAGGCGACCTTCGCGTCAACCCGTGGTTGACGATTGGTGAGCGTCAACCTAGAGTTGACGGCATGACGAATCCGGTCCGGCTCGACGACCTCATCTCCCACATCAAGCAGCAGCATCCCGACGGCGACGTGCTCGGCCAGCTGTCCGACGCGGTCTTCCTCGGCGAGCACCTCGGCGAAGTGGCCGACCATCTGATCGGCCACTTCGTCGACCAGGCGCGTCGTTCCGGCGCGTCCTGGACCGAAATCGGCAAGAACATGGGGGTTTCCAAGCAAGCGGCACAGAAGCGCTTTGTCGACTCCAGTGGCTCGTCGCTGGAAGACCTGGTGAAGGTGTTCAGCCGCTACACCGATCGGGCGCGGCACGTCGTCGTCGCGTCGCGGGACGCCGCGGTGTCGGCGAAGAGCCCGCAGATCGAGCCCGTGCACTTGGTCCTCGGGCTACTCTCCGAACCGGCGGCGCTCGCCGCCGGGGCGATCGTGGCACAGAAGGTGACTCTCGAAGCCGTCCGCGAGGCCGCGGAGGCGAAGCTGCCCGAACCCGCAGCCGAACCGGTGGAAGCGGCGAAGATGGCGTTCGGCGCGCAGGCCAAGAAAGCGCTGGAGCTGACCATGCGGGAGTCGCTGCGGCTCGGGCACAACTACATCGGCACCGAGCACATCCTGTTGGCCCTGTTCGAACTCGGCGACGACCTCCTGACCGGGCTCGGCCTCACGAAGGACAACACCGAAGCGGTGATCGTGCGGGCGCTGGCGGAGATCGTCGCTGCACGCGGGGAGGGCTGAAAGCGTCCTTCACCGCGTCAGACGCGGTGAAGGACGCTTTCGTCTCATGTGATGCGGGGAAAGTCCCCTTCAGCAGCTATCCACAGGAACCCTGGTTATCCACAGGTTCGGAAATCGGGTCTGGGCAGAACTCGTGGCCGGCCCCACGATCGAAGAATGAAAAAAGGATCATGGGGCGACACCCCTGAACTTCTGATGGCGAACAGCGACCACGGCGTCATCCGAGTGGCGCGCCTTCAAGAGATGGGCGTCTCGTCGACCACTGCGTACCGAAGATGCGGACCCAGCGGCCCTTGGACGAGACTTTTACCCGGCATCGTCCTTCTCTTCAACGCACCACCTTCGCGCGAGCAGCAGGTCGCCGCGGCGATGCTCTACGGCGGCGAGTCCGCTCTGCTCACCGGTGGTGAAGCTTGCCGGATCCACGGCCTGCGAAATGTGCCCGACACCGGTGACGAGATCCACCTTCTCGTGCCGCATGAGCGGAAACTCCATAACTACGGCTACGTGGTCGTCGAGCGGACACAACGGCTGCCCCGAACCGTGAACCGGGGTGGTCGCCCGCTGGCAGACGTCACTCGCGCGACCCTCGACGTCTCTCGCAGGCAAACGGAAGTCAGGCCAGTCCGGGCCCTGATGAGCGAAGTGGTTCAGCGCAGGTACAGCTCTTTCGAGCGGCTGTCCCACGAATTGGCCCACGGCAGCCAACGGGGAAGCGCGGTGCCTCGGCTGGTCCTTTCGGAACTGGCTTCCGGGCAGGAGTCGGTCGCCGAGATGGACGCCCGGCGAGTCTGGGAGCGGTCCGGTCTGCCGGAACCGGTGTGGAACAAGAAGCTGTACGACGGGGAAGGCCGGTTCGTCGCGAAACCGGATGCCTGGTTCGACGATGTCGGGCTGGCCTGGGAGGTCGACTCGCTGTCGTTCCATCTCCAGGTCGTGGACGGTTTCGACCGGACCTTGGCGAGGAACGGACGGTACGCGGTGGCGGGCGTGTTGGTTCTCCAGACCTTGCCGTCGCGGCTGCGGACAGAGCCGGACAAGGTGGTCGCCGAGTTGCGGGCAGCCCACGCCGCAGCCGCTGCTCGGGTCCGGCCGAATGTGCGGATCGCGAGTTGACGAAGGGGCCCTTCACCGCATGCCATGCGGTGAAGGGCCCCTTCGTGGCGTCTTATGCGGGGAAAGTCCCCTTCAGCACTTGTCAGGCCGGGGATTCCGGGCGACCGTCGGCGGCCCAGGCGGTGTGGAACGAGCCCTCGCGGTCGACGCGGCGGTACGTGTGGGCACCGAAGTAGTCCCGCTGCCCCTGCACCAGCGCGGCGGGGAGCCGCTCCGCGCGCAGACCGTCGTAGTAGGCCAGCGCGGTCGAGAAGCCCGGGGTCGGGATGCCCAGCCGCACCGCGGTCGAGATCACCGAACGCCAGGAGTCCTGGGCGTCCTCGACGGCCTTGCGGAAGCCGCCCGAAGTCAGCAGCGTCGGCAGCGCGGGCTCTTCGGCATACGCGGCCGTGATGTCGTTCAGGAACTTCGCGCGGATGATGCAGCCGCCACGCCAGATGGACGCGACCTTGCCGAGGTCGATGTCCCAGCCGTATTCGGCGCCGCCCGCCTGGATCTGGTTGAAGCCCTGGGCGTACGCCACCACCTTCGACGCGTACAACGCCTGCTCGACGTCGTCCGCGAAAGTGTCCAAAGCGGACCCCGTCAGCGGGGCGCGCGAGGGACCGCCGAGACCGCGCGAGGCCTCGCGCAGGTTCGACGAACCGGACAGTGAACGGGCGAAGACGGCTTCGGCGATGCCGCTGATCGGCACGCCGAGGTCCAGTCCGATTTGGACGGTCCAGCGGCCGGTGCCCTTCTGCTCGGCCTGGTCCGCCACGATGTCGACGAACGGCTTGCCGGACGCGGCGTCCGTGTGGGCCAGCACCTGCGAGGTGATCTCGATCAGGTACGAATCGAGCCGCCCCGAGTTCCAGGTGCGGAAGACCTCGGCGATCTCGGCGGGGGAGTAGCCGCCCGCGCCGCGCAGGAGGTCGAACGATTCGGCGATCAACTGCATGTCGGCGTACTCGATGCCGTTGTGCACCATCTTCACGAAATGCCCGGCGCCGTCCGCGCCCACGTGCGTGCAGCACGGCTCGCCGTCGACCTTCGCCGAGATGTCCTCGAACAGCGGCCCGAGCGACTGGTAGGACTCCTTGGACCCGCCCGGCATGATGCTCGGCCCGTGCAGCGCGCCCTCCTCGCCGCCGGACACACCGGTGCCGACGAAGTGGATGCCCTTCTCACGCAGCGCGGCCTCGCGGCGCCGGGTGTCCGCGAAATGCGCGTTGCCCGCGTCGACGATCACATCGCCCTTCTCGAGGAGCGGGACGAATTCGTCGATCACGGCGTCCGTCGGCGCGCCGGCCTTGACCATGATCACGACCTGGCGCGGACGCTCCAGCGCGTCTACGAAGTCCTGCGCCGAATACGCCGGGATGAAGTCGCCCTCGTCGCCGAACTGCTCGACCAGTTCCTTCGTCCGCTGCTCGGAGCGGTTGTGCAGGGCCACCGTGTGCCCGTGCCTCGCGAGGTTCCTGGCCAGGTTGCGGCCCATGACCGCCAGGCCGGTGACCCCGATGCTCGCCTTCTTGCTCATCCGCACCCTTCCGCTTCGATTCCCGTGCCGAGCCTATCCCCGTTGAGGGATACGGCGCCGGGGCGAGAAGGGATCAACCGGGAGTTGTCCACAACCGGGCCCGCCTGTGGACAACTCGGCTCGCGCGGCCTGAGAGGGCGCTTGCGGCGGTACGCTGGGTTCGGGGTCGCCCCCCAGGGACGGGTGGGGGCTGCTTGTGGGGCACTGGGCGGGATTTCGGGTGTCCTGAAGGGAGCTTTTGGGACTCTGGACGTCTCAAAGGTGGCCTTCGGGGCGTGCGGGGACGCGGGCAGCGGCCGGGAGGGTTGCGAAAGCCACTTTCGCAACGTTGAAGGTTGCGAAAGTGGCTTTCGCAACACCTGCCGCAGGAGAGCGCCGGCGTCAGGAGAAGCACCGGATAGGCGCACCGTTGAAGGTGACCATGTCCGCCAGCGCCGCCCCCAGATCGATCGCCCCACCCCACTCCAGGCCATCCAGTTCGGCATAAGCCCGGTGCAGGTTCGCCGGAAGCCGTTCCTGTTCGGACAGTGTCTCGTAAGGCCCCAGATCCGCTTCGCGAGCGGCCTGCAGGGGCGTCAGCCCCGCGGCCTTCCCGTACGACGCGAGTTTCTGCAGGAAACCCAGGTATCCGTCGACGACGTCGATCGCCTCGGGGCCGCACACCGGGCCGTGGCCCGGCACGATCGTCTCCGGCTCCAGCGAGCGGACCAACTCCAGCGCCTTCCGCCACCCGGCGGGCGAGCCCATCAGCGCGAAGGGGCTGCCGCCGTTGAAGATCAGGTCGCCGACGAACAGCACCCGCCGCTCCGGCAGCCAGACGAGTACGTCGTTGGTGGTGTGCGCGGCGTGCCCGGGATGGATCAGCTCCAGCCGGACGTCGCCGGCGTGCACGGTCAGCCTGTCGTCGAACAGCACCTCGGGCGGCCGCAGCTCCAGATGGCCCCAGTCGTTCCCGGTGAACGAGTTCTCGTAGGTGTTGATCCCGGTCGCGACCATCACCTCGCGCGTCTTCCGGTGCCCGACGATCGTCGCGCCGGTCGCCAGGTAGTTGCCGTTCGTGTGGTCGCCGTGATGATGCGTGTTGACCACTGTGGTCACCGGCGCCCCGGCGGTCGACTCCGCCGTCGCCAGCAGCGCCCTGGTGCGCCGTTCGGTCGAACAGGTGTCGATCACCACCGTGTGATCGCCCGCGGCGACGAAGCCGCAGTTGTTGATCCACCACGAGCCGTCGGGCTGGACGTACCCGAACACACCATCGGTGACCTGCCTGGCGAAGGGGGATTGGTCCACTCGGTCACTATGCCCGACCGCCGTGCCCGAAATGTGACGAGATCGCTCCGCCACCAGGGTGACGTACCAGGTGACTGGTGTTTTCGGCCGTTTCCTGGAACGCTGCGCAATGTCATCATCGAACCCCGCAAGGTGAAGTACCCTGGGTGGGTTCGAGTATTCGCGCGCAGGACGGCGGGCAGCCGCGGTCCTGGTCTATGTGGTCCGGGAGAGCAAGGCGATGGCCAGCACCGTCACCTCGCGCCGGAAGCAGCTCGGGAACGAGCTCCGGCATGCCCGCAACGCCGCGCGGATGACACAGCAGCAGGTCGCCGAAGTGCTCGGCTGCACCCAGGGCAAGGTCAACAAGATCGAGTCCGGTGCCGTCGGGGTCAAGCTCGGGGATGTGCGATCGATGCTGAACGCGTTCGGGATCAACGGCGACGAGGCCGACACGTTGATGAACCTGGCCCGCGCCGCGGCCGGGCAGCGCGGCCACTGGTCCGGCTACCGATCCGTGGTGCCGCACTGGTTCCGCACCTTCACCGACCTCGAACCCGCGGCCGCGGAGATCCTCACCTGGCACGGCGAGCGCATCCCCGGCCCGCTGCAGTCCGAGCACTACATGCTCAAGCAGTTCACCGAAGCCGGCGCCACCGACGTCACATCGCTGGTCCGCAACCGCTTGGACCGCAAGGCCGTCTTCGAGCAGCAACAACCGCCGTACTACCGGTTCATCATCAGCGAGGGCGCCTTGCGCCGCGCTCCCGGCGGCTCCGCCCCGGCGGTGATGCTGGACCAGGTCGAGCATCTGTTGGCTTTGGACAAGCATCCGCGTGTGTACGTGCACGTGCTGCCGTTCGGCGCGCGGCTCGCCGCGGTGCCCAACGACTTCACCATCATGCGTTTCCCGGACCGCACCAGGGATTTCGTCTACATCGAACATTCCGCCGGCGGGTTGTACCTCGACGACGTCAAGGACTTCAACATCTTCGTGGACTCTTGGGACAGATTGCGCGGCGCCGCGCTGGAGCGTCAGGAGACCCGGCAGTTCCTCAAGGAACTCGCCGAGCTGTACAGAACACAGATGCAAGCCTGAGATGGACCCGCGGTTCCTCCCCGAAGGCGTCGATCTCGAGCGGCCCAACGCCGCCCGGATCTACGACTGGGCGCTCGGCGGGACCGCGAACTGGGCGGTGGACCGGGAATTCGGCGAACAGCTGGTCAAGACCTTCCCGCTCATCCGCGCCCTCGCCAGGGCCAACCGAGCCTTCCTCGGCCGCGCGGTCCGGCATTGCGCCGAGCACGGTGTGAACCAGTTCCTCGATCTCGGTTCCGGCGTGCCGACGGTCGGCAACGTCCACGAGATCGCCGGTGAGGTCGACGGCGACAGCCGGTGCGTGTACGTCGACAACGAGCCGGTCGCCGTCGCGCACGCCCGCATCCTGCTGGAGAAGAACGGCGACCCCGCCAGGCACGCGGTGATCGGCGGAGACCTGCGCGAGGCGGACGAAGTCTGGGAACACGCCTTCGACACCGGCGTGCTCGACCCGGCGAAACCGGTCGCCCTGCTCACCGTCGCGGTCCTGCATTTCGTGCCGGGCCCCGCGCTCGGCGACGTCATCGCGCGCTACCGGCGGCTGCTGCCCGCCGGTTCGTTCTACGTTCTTTCCCACGTCACGATGTCCGACGTGGAGGGTGACGAGCTGGGACAGGTCCAGCGCGTCGTGAAGCAGTACGAACAGTCGAGCACGCCCGCGTCCTTCCGCGACAAGGACGAGATCCTCGGTTTCTTCGGGGATTTCGACCTCGTGGCACCGGGTCTGGTCCCGGTCGGCGCATGGCGGCTGGACGACCCCCGCTCGCCTGCGCTTAACTGCGCCATCGGCGGGGTCGCCCGCAAACCCGGTTCCTGACGAGGTGTGACGGTATGACGACGCAGCACGACCCCATCGACCCGGTGGCGCCCGAGGGAGTCGATCTCGAACGACCCAACGTGGCCAGGGTGTACGACTGGTTCCTCGGCGGTTCGGCCAACTGGGCCATCGACCGCGAGTTCGGCTCGCAGGTGCTCAAGCAGTTCCCCGAGGTCAAGACGTTCGCCCGCGTCGGCCGCGACTTCCTCGGCCGCGGCGTGGGATACCTGGCGCGTCAAGGGATCACGCAGTTCCTCGACATCGGTTCCGGCGTGCCCACCGTCGGCAACGTCCACCAGATCGCGAGCGCGATCAACCCGGACAGCCGGGTCGTCTACGTCGACATCGAACCGGTCGCCGTCGCGCATTCCCAGCTGCTGCTGGAACGTGAGGGCCTGCTCGGACGGCACGCGGTACTGCAGGGCGACGTCCGGGATCCCGCCGACATCTGGAAACGCGTCCTCGAGACCGGGGTGATCGACCCGCGCCAGCCGATCGGGCTGGTCCTGGTCGGCCTGCTGTACTTCCTCGGCCCGGACGAGCCCGTGTACGAGATGGTCCAGCGCTATCTCGATTTCCTGCCGTCGGGTTCGTACTTCCTGTCCTCGCATCTGACCGAGGACGGCGTCACGCGCAAGGAAGGCGACAACCGGGAGAACGTCCAGGAGCTGTACAAGAAGACCAGCGCGCCGTTCCACCTGCGGTCCCGCGCGGAGTTCACCGCGTTCTTCGACGGGCTGGAGCTGGTCGAGCCGGGTATCGACTGGATGGCCACCTGGCATCTCGACGAGGCGGATTCCCGTGCCAGCGACCGGTTCGCGGACGACCCGACGTTCACCGGCGGCCTCGGCGGCTTGGGCCGCAAGCCCTGATCCTCGTCAGGCCCGGCCGGTCAGATGCCCGATCAGGGGCGTCAGCTCGAACTGACCTTCGAGCGGCCGGCCGGTCCTGATCAGGTCCCGGTGCGCGCCCGGCGAATCGACTTCGGAATTCCACGGCGGCTGCTTGCGCAGCGGCGCCTGGATGAGGCTGAACCCGAACCGCTGGCGCAGTTCCAGTCCGATGTTGCGGTGATGCTTCGCCGAGGCCAGGCGTTCGTCCTCACGGCGGAACAGCAGCGTGGTGAGGCGGACGGCCATGGCGGTCACACCCCCCGGCTCGGACGCGGCAACCGCGTCTGGTCCGCCGAACCGGCGAGGCCGAGGCAACGTTCACAGGGCATCCCCGAACCGACGGGGACCCATTCCAGATGGTCGTAAGGCATCGCCGCGCCACAGCGGGCGTGCAGGAACTCGGGGTGCGAACCCCCGGAGTGCAAGTCGAAAAGATGCGCGGAGCGGCGGCTTTCGCCCGCCGTCCCGGCCATGAGCCTGCCGACGGCGAGTACCGTCGCCGGCATGGTGTCCTGAATGATCACGCTGATCCTCCCCCACGAGGTCGGCGGTGGGTGGTCATGCGCCGCGGGACCGGTGTCCCCGCTGGTCACCTGCCGTCGATGGCCTGCCGGAACGGCGAAACGTACTGCGAGCGATTCACCAACAACCGAGCCCCGGCCGCTGCGATTAATCCTACTCCTGGAATAATCTTCATGTCGAGGGTGGGCGGAGTTGATCACCCACTTGGCCGTGCGGGATAGTCCCGTTGAGGCAGGGAGAAGCCGGGACCGTGACGGTTCGCGCAGGTCGCGACCCGCACCCCCGACCGACGTTCGGAGGTACGACCAATGGCCGATTATCCATCGGCGGCGGATTACGATCCGACCACGGCCGTGTCGCTGTTCGACGACTCCGCGTGGGAGAAGTCCTTCGCGAGCGAGCCCAACGGGGGGAACTGTGTCGAGGTCAACCTCGGCCGGGAAGGCCTGGTGGGGGTCCGTGACACCAAACTGGCCGCGAGTCCCGTCTTCGTCTTCGATTCCGGTGAGTGGAACGCCTTTCTCAAGGCGGTCAAGGCCGGACAGTTCGATTTGAGCCCATGACGAAAGGCTCGCGCGTCCATCGGGACACGCGAGCCATCCGATCTTCGTCACTTCGAGTCACACCGTCGCGGGAAGACCGTTCCCGCGCAGCCGGGATTTCGTGCGCCGCCAGGCGACGGCGATCAGGACGGCGAGGACGATCAGCGGGATCAGGCTGATCGACCAGCTCACCGCCATCGGCGGCCCCGGCTGTTCGAGCACCGCCAGATCACGGAGTTCTCCCGCGCCCTTGCCCGCGGGCCCGTCGATCTCGAACCGGAACGTCCACGAACCCTGTGTCTGCAGGGCCCGGATGTCCAGTCCCCACACCTCCAGTTTCCGCGGATGCTTCGCCAGCGGCTGGGGACGGCCCAGCCGCCCGGTCTCCGGATTGAGGAACGCGAGCGTCCCCGACTTCCCGGCGATCCCGTCGTCCGGGATGAACGTGAAGTCCAGCGATTGCATGGCGCGCAACGGCCACGTGCTGAAACCGACGGTCATCCCGTACGGTCCGACCTGGACCCGTTCGGTGTGGACGATGTTCACCGGTTCGTAGGCGTTCGCCGCGGGCGTGGTCGCGAACAGCAACCCGATCGCCGCCGCCAAGGCCAGCAATGTCTTACGCATGCGCGTTCTCCCCCTTCGCCGGGGCCAGCAGCCTCAGCATCCCGCCGAACCGCCACCCGGCGAAGCCGCCGAGCAGCCCGACCACCGCGCCGGCGGCGCCGGTGGCGAACACGACCGTCCAGGGCATCCGGTCGGAGCCGTAGACGATCGCGTTCTGGATCGGCATGCTCGCGCCGACCAGCAGTCCGCCGATCACGCCTGCCAGCACCGAAACCCGGCCTGCAGGCCAGCGGCGTGAGAGCAGGTAGACCGCTTCGAGTACGGCTGCGATCGGCAGCAGCGCCATCGGCATCATCGAAGGCATCGCGGGAACGCCGTCGATGTAGTCGCGCATCGGCAAACCGACCGCGCTCGCGTACGCCTCGGCGGCCCACGGCGAGAACCACCAGGTGATCGCCTGGATGACCGCCAGCGCCGCGGCGACCCGGACCGCGCCGCCCGGCCGTCCCCAGAACCCGGCGCCCGCCGAGACCAGCAGCACCGAAAGCAGCGCGATGCCGACGGAGACGACGTCGAGCCCGTCGACGTCGATCTGCTGCAGTCCCAGCACGGTCACCGTGCTGAACGCGATCAGCACGCCGAGGCTGCCGACCACGCCGACGGTGCCCCAGCGGTGTTCCCGCGCGGCCGCGAACACCATGACCGTGCCGATGATGCTCAGCGTGATCGACAGCAGCAGCCCGATATGCGGCGGCGAGTCGATCACCGCGTCGAAGCCGTACAGGCCGTGCCACCACTGGTCCCACAGGCCGTACAGCAGGAACATCGCCGCGCCAGTCCCGGTCACCAGGTAGCCCGCCGGTGCGGCGAAGATCTTGCCGAAGACGTTGATGGCGCGGCCGCCGACCCGCGCGTCGACCGGACGTCCCGCCCGGCGCGCGGCCGTGGTCATCAACACGATCACGAGGCTCGCGAGCCCGGAGATCGCACTGCCCGAATACAGGAACAGATGCGGCATCGTGAAGAACGTGTCCGGGCCGACGTCGCCGTGCCACTGGATGTCCCAGGTCAGCCCGACCAGTGAGATCACCGACCCGGCCAGCACCGTGCCCGCCGGTACGAGACCGGTGCGTTCACTGCGCGCCACCGAGACGGCCCTCGCCCCTCCCGCGGTGAGATCCATACCCCCGACCTCCCTCTCTTACTTGACCAGCAAAGGAAAAACGTGCTGCGTGGCGCCGGACGGCCCGCGCAGTGAAACGGTGATCTCCCATTGCCCCGACATCGGCAACAGGACGTCGCCGGTGCGGAACCGGCCCGGCCCTTCCGCGATCGCGGGCGACGGGGCGAGCGCGTGCCCCATCTGGGGCATCACGGGTTCGAGCGTGACGACGTCCGGCGTGGCACCGGAGACGGTCAGCGCGAAGACATTGCCGCCCTGGTGCGGATCTTCGACCGACATCTGCACCGTGTACGGGCCCTGCGTCGAACGCTGCACCTGCGCCCCGCCGCTGCTCGGCCACACCAGCCAGGCCACGATCGCCACCGCGAGCACGGCGACCACGGAGATCAGCAGAACCGGTTTTCGTCCGTCCACTGTGGAATTCACTGTGGTGCCCCTCCCGCCGGGACGTCGATCTCCATGGGCACGGTCAGCACCGTGTAGCCGCGTTCGGCCTGCAGCCAGACGCGGTACTTGCCGGGCGCGGCGAAGGTGTAGGTGAACGGGACGTCGGGGCCGTACGCGGCGACCGTTTCATCGGGTTTACCCGGCATCCCCGGCGACTGCGGGATCATCGAGTGCACGTGGGCCCAGGTCGGCGCGGCAGCGGCATCCGCGCCGACCCGGTGGTCGCCGGTGATCGGGCCGACGACGATGAGGTGGCCGAGCATGCCCAGCCAGGGTTGGAGATCGGCCTTCCCGAACCGCGCGGTGATCGTGGTCGGCGTTCCCGGCCTGATCTCGACGTCGACCGGATTCCCTTGTACCACCCGTTTTCCGGCTCCGGTAGGCACGGGTTCGGCGGGGGAGTTCGCTCCGGCCGCGACGTCCAGCGTGGTGCGGAGCAGTTGCACGCCGCCGCCTCGCCGGGCGAGTTCCGCGGCGACGGCGTAGGTCCCGGCCTCGGGCGGGGTGAACTTCACCCGGTAGTCGCCGGGGCCGACGCGCACCGGATGCAGATGCCAGAGCCTGCCCGTCGGCGAGATGACGACGAGATGGATCAAAGCGTTGTCGTGTACCAGAAGATCGTCGACGGGGCGGCCGGTCGAGCCGTCGGCGAGGGCGAGGCGCACCTCGGCGAGCGCGCCCGCTCGCGCGTTCGGCGAACGCACGGCCAGATTCACCGGCGGCCGCGAGAAGTCCACTGTGGACATCTGAGCGTTCGCGTATGGGTCTTGGATGTTGTCGATCGTCGGATCCAGGGCCGTACCGGGCGCGGGCGGCGGCGGAGTGGACGCCGACAGCATCGCGCCGGTGACCGCGACCGCGAGCGCGGCGACCATCCCACCGGCGGGGATCAGCGCGAGTTGCGGCCGCCGGACGCGCAGCGCGACGACGAGACCGAGCACCAAGAACACGCCTGCGGCGACGAAGCCGCCGAAAGTGGCCTTCTCCCAGGGAGGGATGACCCTGG
Source organism: Amycolatopsis sp. CB00013 (assembly GCF_001905755.1). Taxonomy (NCBI): domain Bacteria; kingdom Bacillati; phylum Actinomycetota; class Actinomycetes; order Pseudonocardiales; family Pseudonocardiaceae; genus Amycolatopsis; species Amycolatopsis sp. CB00013. The sequence continues at coordinate 1,891,284 of NZ_LIWC01000002.1, forward strand.
CCGGGACGATGAACGGGATCGAAGCGGTGTCCGTCCCGTCGTCCAGGCCGAGTTCCCACGGGCCCGGCTGATCGACCCGCAGCTGTGCCGCATGGGCGCCGGGTTTCCCGTCCAGCCGCACCGTGGTTTCGGAAAACGTGGTCCCGGCGGTGGACGCGCGCAGTTTCAGCGTTCCCGGCGCGCTTCCGGTGTGCGTGACGACGTCGACGTGCAGCGGCCCGGGCGCGATGTCCATCCGCCGCAGGATGACCGTGAGATCCCGGGTGCCGAGTGTCTGCGCGACCTGGACGTCCGCACCGCTCGACACGCCGTCCGCCCGCGCGGTGCCGGACAGCAGAACGGACGCCAGCGCGCAGAGCACGAGTACGCGGGCGATGACCATCGGCGCCGTGCGCCGCCCCCTCGGTGAATTCCCCATCCCGGCTGAAGTTAACGACGACGGCCCGGGAAAGCGTCACAGCGCGGAGTGAATCTGGGTCCCCCGTACAGGGGACTCCGCCCCTTACTCCGGTGGGGGGTCAGCCCCCGAGGAAACGATACGCGCGTGGATGCGCCCGGAACCAGACGTTGAGCCTGCCGATCCGCCGCACGAGCGAGGAACGCAACGTCACCGGCACCAGGCCGCCGAAGAACCGCACCGTCCGCCGGAACCGGTCGAATCGGCGCTGGTCACGGGCCGTCCACTGTAGACCGAGGCGGTCCCGCAGTGCGGGTGGCAGTGTGGCGCGGATGACGAACATCTGTCCTCGATGCTGCCATCGCTGAAGCCGGACCCACCGCTTGTCGGGCAGCCATCGCCACGGTTTCTTCACCGTGCGGATCGTTTCGAACAACGTCGAAATCGTTTCGTTCGGGCCGAAACCGTCGATCATGTCCGCGTAGTACCGCTCGAATTCGGGCCACGTCGGCGGCAGGTCCTGCTCGCGCAGACCGAGAAGCCGTCCGACGTCGCACATCTGCGCGTAGTATTCGTCCACTTCGGACCGGGTCATCGGTGTTCCGTAGAACCGTTGTGTGTCAACGGGAACCATGACGAGCGTGGCGTGCACCCAGGCGTACGCGTGCGGGTTCAGCGCGCTGTAGCGGCGGCCGTCGTCGACGCCGGTGAACCGCCGGTGCAGTGCGCGCAGCCGGTCCGCCTCGTAGCGCGCGCCCTCCGGGCCGCCGTAGATGTAGATGGACAGCGACGCGGCCGTGCGCATCAGCCGGGTCCACGGATCCTCGACGTAGTCGGAATGATCCCGCACCCCGGCCGCGACGACCGGATGCGCGACCTGCAGCACCAGTACCTGGCCCGCCAGCAGCCCGGCCCGGAAGTCGCCGAAGTACTTCCACGCCGCCGTCCCCTTGACGATCGGCGGACCGGTCATGACGCGCCGCGGACGAGCATCATCAGCGACTGCGCCACCCCGACGCCGTCGTCTCCCGTGGCCAGCCTGCGCAACTGCAGGCCGGCGATCAGCGCGACGACGGGACCGGTCAGCCGTTCCGGCGACGGCACGCCGAGCGTCTTCAGGATCACCAGCGCGAGCTCGTCGTACGCGGCGAAACAGCGGGCGGCCGCGTCCTGGAGTTCCGGGTCGCGCGCGGCCTGCAGGTACAGCTCGTGCGCGCCGAGTTCGTCGGTGCCGAACGGCAGCTGCGCGATGACCTGCTCGACCACCGACGCGGCCTGCTCGACGCTCAACCCCTGCTCGCGGTACGCGTCGACGAACCCGGTCAGCTTCGTGGTCTCTTCCTCGACGAACAGCAGCATCGCCTCGCGCAGCAAGGCGGTCTGGCTGGGGAAGTGGTAGGTCAGCGTGCCGAGCGAGACGCCGGCCGCGGTCGCGATCCGGCGATTGGTCAGCCCGCCGACACCCTGTTCCCCGACCACCTTGAGGGCGGCGTGGAGGATGGCCTCGCGGGTGTTCACCAAGCGGTCTCGGGTTTGCGGTCCTGCCACCGTTCGACCTCTTCCAGTTGCGCGGCCAGCGAGATGAGCCGCTCCTCGGCGTGCGAGGGGCCGAGCAGCTGACCGCCGAGCGGCAGGCCGTCGGGGCTCAGCCCGGCGGGGACGTTGACCCCCGGCCAGCCCAGCACGTTCCACGGCCAAGCGTAGGGGCACGCGGCGATCATGGCCTGGTCGGTCTGCCAGCCGGAGAGCCGGTCGAAGGTGCCGATCCGCGGGGGCGGGGTGGCGGTGGTGGGCGTGAGCACGACGTCCACCCGCCCGAACACCGAGCCGATCTGTCGCTGCAGCAACGGTTCCGTGGCGCGGGCGAGCCGCAGCGCCGGACCGGCCAGCGCCGAACCCTGCCGTGCGTTGGCGCGGGTGCGCGGATCGAGCCGCGCCTGATCCGGGACGCGACGGGACCAGTCACGCACGCCGACGAGCGAACGCGGCAGGAAGGTGAGGCCGATCAGCCGGTAGTCGGGTTCGATCTCGACGATCTCGTGGCCGAGTTCGGCGAACCGCTCCGCGAGCCGGACGACGGCCGTGTGCGCCTGCGGATCGAGTTTCGTTTTAGTTGCGGTGAACGGGATCCGCGTCGACAGCCCGATCCGCATCCGGCCCGGTTCGCGGCGGGCGGCCGCCTGGAACGCGGTACCGGTGCCGGCGGCGACGTCGAGCAGCAGGGCCGCGTCGGCGACGGTGCGCGCGAGCGGGCCGACCACGGTCAGGCCGTGGAAGAGTTCGCGTTCGGTCGGGACCCGGCCGCGCTGCGGTTTGATGCCGACCAGATCGGTCCACGCGGCCGGGATCCGGATCGACCCCGCCCCGTCGGAACCCAGCGCGGCGGCGATCACCCCCGACGCGATGGCCGCCGCCGCGCCGCCGGAGGAACCGCCCGGCGTGCGCTCGGTGTCCCATGGATTGCGGGTCGCGCCGAACGCGGGGCCTTCGGTGAACGGCCATTGGCCGAGTTCCGGGGTGTTGGTCTTGCCGATGAGCACCGCGCCCGCCTCGCGGAGCGCGGCGACGGGCGGGGAATCCGTTGTCGCGACGGAGAAATCGCCCTCGCAACCGAACGCCGTCGGCAGTCCCGTGACGTCGAGGTCGTCCTTGATCGCGGTCGGGACGCCGAGCAGGGGAGCGGATTCACCGGCAGCGAGCCGCCGATCGGCTTCCTCGGCCTCGCGAAGGGCTTCTTCGGCGCGGAGGCATTTGAAGGCATTGAGAACGGGCTGGCTGGCTTCGGCCTTTTCGAGCGCTTGCCGGGTGAGTTCGACGGAAGTGACCGCGCCGCCGGCGAGCATCGAGGCCTGTTCGGCGAGGCCGGTGAACGCGAGGTCGGCCTTCGAGGTGGTCATGGGTTCCCCCTGCAGGTTCTCGTTCGTTCAAACGAACGATACCACTGGGTAGTCTCGGTGTGGTTACGTGACCTTCATGAACCTCGATCGCTTCCCCCGCGTCGACCTCGGCGGCTATCCGACGCCGCTGCATCCCGCACCCCGGCTGGGCGAGGCCCTGGGCCTGCCGAACCTGCTGCTCAAACGGGACGACGTGCATCCGCTCGGCGTGGGCGGCAACAAGCTGCGCAAACTCGAGTTCCTGCTCGGCGCGGCGATCGAGAACGGCGCCGCCACGGTGATCACCTTCGGCGCGCTGCAGACCAACCACGGCCGCCAGACGGCCGCTGCCTGCGCGAAGCTCGGGTTGCGGTGCGAGCTCGTGCTGACGGCGAAGGTCCCTCGCGACGGTGACGCGTACGAAAAGTCCGGCAATGTCTCCCTCGACCATCTCTTCGGCGCGAACGTGCACATCTGCCGCGACGGCGAGGAGACCGGAAGGACCTACGACCGGCTGATCACCGAGGCCGCGGCCGAGGGGCGCCAAGTGGCGACGTTCCCGGTCGGCGGCTCCGACGGGGTCGGCGCGCTCGGTTACGTCGCGGCCGCGCGGGAGATCGCCGGGCAGCTCGCCGAGCTGGGAATCACCAAGGCGAGGCTGGTCGCCCCGCACGCCAGCGGCGGGACGTCCGCGGGGCTCGTCGTCGGGACCGCGGACCTCGACTGGCTGACGCTGGACATCGCGTGCGTCAGCCATCCGGTCGACGAAGCCCTCGACAACCTGGCCGATCTCACCAGCGCAGCCTCCGCGCTGCTCGGCACCGAGCCGCCGTCACTCGACGGTCTGCGCGTCGACGACCGCACGATCGGCCCCGGCTACGGGATCCCGACCGGCGAGACGTGGGACGCGGTGCGGCTTTTCGGCCGTACGGAAGGAATCGCGCTCGATCCCGTGTACACCGGCAAAGTGGGCGCCGCGCTGATCCGCTGGGCCGCCGAAGGCCATTTCGCGCCCGACGAGCACGTTGTCTTCCTGCACACGGGCGGGCTGCCCGGCCTCTACGGCTACGCCCCGGAATTCGCCGACGCGGTGCGCCGCTGACGCGACCTTCAGCATCCCGGCGATCAGGATCACGTGTGCCACCAAGGAAACCCGCTGCATGACCCCGACCGGCGCGATATCGGTCAGCGTCTTGAAGAACGGGATGTCGGCCAGGCGCACGAAGATGAAGCTGAGCCCGAAGACGACGAGACCGGCCGCGCTGCCCCAGGCCAGGCGCCCGACGAGCCTGGCCGCCGGGGTGCCGCGCAGGTTGTCGCGCAGGGTGAAGCCGGCGGCGGGCAGGCTGAGGAACGCGATGAGGCACGCGTAAAGGTGGATCTCGCCGCTGACCGGATCCGGGAATTCGGGGTAGCTCGCCGGGAAGATCGCGGCCGCCGCCAGCCCGAGCGACCACAGCACGAACAGCAGTTTCGTGGTGCGGCTGAGCGGGATCCCGGCCGCGGCCAGCGCGCCGAGCGCGGTGAGCGAGCCGATCGACAGGGAGAGCACGCTGGCGCCGAGCATGCCGGTGCCGCGGTCGACGTAGGCGTAGCTGGACAGCGTGTCGAACACCGGATCGCGGGAACTGATCAGATGCAGCACGACCATGGTGAACAGTGCCCAGCCGATGGCCGCGCCCGACGCGATCAGCCAGGGTCTCGTCCGCGATCTCTCCCCAGGGAACGTCATGCGTCCAGCCTGCTCGCGCGGGCGCGGCTTTCCGATCCGGGAAGCCCCCGGTTTTACCCTGGGGCTACCCCGAAGTCGACCAGTACCAGTAGCTGGTCATCGTGCCTTTTCGCGCGCGGCCAGCGCTCGCCGTCGGGGTCCTGTTTTTCCGCCGTGCGCACCGCGTCGAGGACGGCGTCGGGGCCACGCTCCCGGCTGATGGCGAGCACTTCCGGCCAGTCGAACAGGCCGTACTCGTCGACGCCGATCGCGACGCCGTCGGTCGCCAGCAACAGGGCGTCGACCTCCGAACGCGGCCAGCTGCGGCGGACGGCCTCGGCGGCGGCCTTGGGTTCCGCTTCGGCGACCCAGAAACCGTCCGGCGCGTTGCGTTTCGCGCGGACGTCGGCGCCGGTGCGGAGCTGGCCGCTTTCACGCAGCGAGACGAGCCTGTCGTCGGTGAGCGGGTCGGCGCCGGAAGGGCCGAAGGCGACGATGGGGCTGTCGGCGAGCACCAGCCCGTCGACGGTGTCGTCGGTCCAGCGCGCGATCGCGACCGTGCTCGACGGCGAGCGTCCCGGTTCGAGGCCCTCTCGGCGGGCGACGTCGGCGATCGACTCGGCCAGCAGAACCGCGAGATCGGCCTGGGGTTCCGCGGTCAGCGCCCGCGACAGGCTGTGCACGAGCAGGCTCGCATACCAGCCGCCGGACGGCAGATCCGGCCTCGGCGCGGTCGCTCCGTCCAGCACCACCACGGCGTTGCCGAGTACGGCGACATGGTCTTCCGTCGGGCGCGTCGATCCGTCCGCGCCTACTCCGTCCCTTTCCGCCACTGAGATTTCGGCCATGTCCCCGACCCTAACTGTCAACCGAGGTTGACGTGGGCATCATGTCAACGTAGGTTGACGTCATGACCGAAGCGACAGATCTGGCCGCGCGAGCCGGCGACCGCGATCCCCGGGTGGGATTGCGCGCCGTCGCCGCCTTGCGCCGGCTGTTGGAACAACTCGAGGCCGTGCAGGTCCGCAGTGCGCGGGTACACGGCTGGTCCTGGCAGGAGATCGCGGCCGAGCTGGGGGTCAGCAGGCAAGCGGTGCACAAGAAGTACGGGAGGCACTGATGTTCGAACGTTTCACGCCCGAACTGCGCGAGGTCGTCGTCGGCGCCCAGCGGGTGGCGTCGGACGAGACGTCCGCGAACGTCGACCCGCTGCACCTGCTGACGTCGCTGGCCAGGGGTACCGGCGTGCTGACCGCGCTGGGCTGCCCGGCGGACGAACTGGCCGACGACCTCCGGCGCGTGCGCCGCCGGGGCGGGATCAGCGACGCCGATGTCGAAGCGCTGAGCGGGTTCGGCATCGACGTCGAGCACATCGTCGAGCGGGTCGAGCAGACCCACGGCCCGGGGGCGCTGACCGGCGGGCAGCGCTCGGGACGCGGTCACCGGCCGTTCACGCCGGAGGCGAAGAAGGTGCTGGAGAAGAGCCTTCGCGAAGCCATCGATGTCGGCAGCAAGCGCATCGAAGGCGAGCACCTCCTGCTCGCGCTGACAGCCGTTCCCGGCGTGGCCGCCGACGTACTCGCGCAGCGGGGCATCGACTACCTCGCCGTCCGGCGCCTCCTTGAACAACGAGAGGCCAGCTGATCAGCTCGTGAGCGGTGTGCCCGCTCTGGCATCCGATTGATGCCTTTATATCCGTTTCCGGACGGGGTCGTGAGTGATAAAGAGGGTTAGAACGACCCAAATCACTCACGACCTGTGCGCAAAGTGACCGAATTGGGCCTTTTGCCCTCGAAAGTGTCCCTTGTGGACAGTTAAGAGCGCGCCAGATCTCACGAGGCCGTGTCCCATCGCGCCGCCGCCGCTCTTGCTCGCCCGGCGAGCACGCGTGACCAGGTGGACGACACGCGTGACTGGATGGACGACACGTTCGCGGCCGGGGTTATGGCGAGAGACGTCCGCCCGATCACGCGTGTCGTCCATCCCGACACGTGTGTCGTCCGTCCAGTCACGCGTGGGCGCCTTCCCGCCACACGACGTACGGCAGGAACGCCTGGGTCAGGGGGCCGATGGCGAGCGCGTAGAGGACCGTGCCGACGCCGACCGTGCCGCCGAGCAGCCAGCCCGCGGCCAGCACGGTGATCTCGATGAGGGTCCGGACGAGGCGGATCGACTTGCCCGTCCGGGCCGAGAGACCGGTCATCAGCCCGTCGCGGGGGCCGGGGCCGAGCCGCGCGCCGACGTAGATCGCGGCGGCGAGGCCGTTGAGCACGACCCCGGCGACCAGGTTGAAGATCTGCCAGCCGAGCACGTCCTGATCCGGCAGGAAGACCCGCACGAGGTCGACGGTGAGCGAGATGACCACGACGTTGGCCGCGGTCCCGATCCCCGGCCGCTGCCGCAGGGGGATCCACAGCAGGAGAACGAGGACCGACGCGATCGCGGTGACCGTGCCGAACGAGAGACCGGTGATCTTCATCAGGCCTTCGTGGAGCACGTCCCACGGGTCGAGGCCGAGTCCCGACCTGGTCAGCATGGCCATGCTGCCGCCGTAGAGGGCGAGCCCGCCGACGAGCTGGAGTGAACGGCGGGTGGTGTCCTGGGAGATGCCGACAGGTTTGAGGTCGAGTTTGAGTGCCACGTGTGCACCATCAGGGGTAAGTGGCTACCTTGACCATGGCCAATCTGGAACAATTGGCCTTATGGAACCGCTGATCCCGCTGACTGGACGCGTTTCGGGCCCGAAATTGGCCATCTTGCTGGGGAGTTGGCGGCAGAGTGGTTCTCGACACGGTGCCGCGGATCTGGCGGCCGCCGTCGAGCTGCTGGTCCTCGACGGCAGGCTGCCGCTCGGCACGAAACTGCCCGCCGAACGGGAGCTCGCCGAGGCGCTGGACGTCAGCCGCACGCTGATCGGTGCCGCGCTGGACAAACTGCGCGCCGACGGCCTGGTCGCGAGCCGTCGCGGGGCGGGCTCGTGGATCGCGGCGCCCGGCGGTCGCGGCCGGAGCGCGATCCTGCCGACCGGCGAGGATCTCATCGACCTCGCCCAGGCCTGCCCGCCCGCCGTCGCGGGCCTGGTCCCGGCCGTCGATGCCGCGCGGAAGGCGCTGGTGGACCACCTCGGCGAGAACGGCTATGAGGTGCGCGGCCTGCGGGTCCTGCGTGAGCGGATCGCCCGCCGCTACACCGAACGCGGCCTGCCGACCAACGCCGGCCAGGTGATGGTCACCAACGGCGCGCATCACGCGTTCGTGCAGGTCCTGCGCATGCTGGCCGGTCCCGGCGACCGGGTGCTCGTCGAGCAGCCGACGTACCCGAACTCGCTGGAAGCCATCGGTGCGGCCCATGCGATCGGGGTACCGGTGCCCTTGGACCCGGTCACCGGATGGGACGTCGTCGGTATCGAAGCCGCGCTGCGGCAGTCCGCGCCGAGGCTCGCGTACTTCGTCGCGGACTTCCACAACCCGACCGGCCTGCGCATGGACGCCGCCGGCCGGGAACGGCTCGCGGCCGCGCTGAACCGCGCTCGGACCCCGGCGATCATCGACGAGACCCTGGTCGAGCTGGACCTCGAAGGCGATCCGGTGGACGGGCCGCCGCCGCTGGGCGCGTTCATGGGCGATCTCGGCATCACGATCGGCTCGGCGTCCAAATCGCACTGGGCGGGCCTGCGGCTCGGCTGGATCCGTGCCTCCGAGGACATCATCGGGCGGCTGGTCGCCGCCCGGTTCGCCGTCGACCTGGGGTCTCCGGTGTTCGAGCAGCTCGTCCTCGCGGAACTGCTCGACGACGGCGGGGCCGCGCTGGCGCATCGCCGTCAAGAGACGCTGGCCCTGCGGGACGCGCTGACCGGGGCGCTCAACTGGTACTGCCCGGAGTGGACGTTCACCGTCCCGTCCGGCGGGCTCTCGCTGTGGTGCCGTCTGCCGGAGCCGATGAGCACGCGGCTGGCCGTCGCGGCGGCGGGACACGGGGTGCAGGTGGCGCCGGGCTCGCGGTTCGGTGTCCACGGTGGACTGGAGCGCTGGTTGCGGCTCCCGTACGCGCTTCCGGCCGAGACGCTCTTCGAGGCCGTACGCCGTCTCGGTGCGGCGGCCGCTTCGGTCGCCGCGACCCCCGCCGTCGTCGCCCCGGTCGCCGTCCAGGTCACCTGACGCCCCGCATTTCGTCCTCTGAATGCGGTCCTTGCGCGTGCAACTACCGCATTCAGAGGACGAGACGCGGGCCGGAAACGGAAATAGCCGGTGCGCCGGCGGGGCGGCCGATGCTCCAGGGAGGGCATCGGCGCCGCACGACCAGCGCACCGGCTATCCGGCCCGCCCCGAGGCCGAAACTTCGGGACGGGCACCGCGGCGGTTACCCGGCACAGCCCCTCGACGTGCCGGGAACCGCCCGCGGTTCAGGCGGACTTCGAGCTTGGCCGGCTCCTGCTCGGCGCGGTGAGCAGAAGCCCCCGGAGTCCACCCGGTGCTGGTCCCGGCGCCGCAGGGGCAGCGCGGCGCCGGGGCCGGGATCCGAACCGGCCGGGCGCGGTCGGCCGTTCGGAAAGACTTTGGGGTTGCCTGAAAAAGGGGCAGGCGAAAGCGGCTTGTGCCAGAGGATTCAGCAGCCGTCGAAACCAGAAGTTGATCTTGGTTTGGACGTGGTTCTCCCCGGCGACCCGGTCAGGTCAGTCGGGGGAGGTGGCGGGAAGCGCGGCTTCCCGGCCGGTGCGCTCGCCTTCGTGATCGCAGCCGGTTCCGAGGAGCTTCAGCTGCGTGGCGGGGATTCCGGAGTCGAGGACGGCGAGCGGCCCGCGGCCGCCGGCGGTGTTGTCGTGTCCGGGCTGGGCGGTCGTCGTGGGCGCGACCGGCGCCACCGGGGCGCTCGGCAGGCCACCGCCGCCGCCCGAACCGCCGCCGTCCCGGGACGCGTGCGTGTCGGACTCGGCGGGCGCGGCCGGAGCGGACTTGGCGTCGTGCTGGATCCGGACGGGCAGCGTGACGCGGTGGTTCTGGCTCGCCGCGGCCGGAACGGGGGTCTCGGCGGGGACGAGCGGACGCGGGTCCGGCGTGGCGGGCGCGTCCGGAGTGACGGCCTTCGCCGGGACGGCGATGGTGACCGAGCCGCTCGCCGATTCACCCGAGCCGCCACCGAAGACGGGGTCGAGCATGTCGCCGGTGCCCGGGAGGATCGACGGGCCGCCCCCGGTGCAGCACGGATTCGGCGTGATGATCGGCGCGACGACCTGGTCGCCGATTCCGTCGACGACACCGACGACTCCGCCGACGGTTTCGACGACGCCGCCGACCGTGGTCGTGACGACGTTCAGCACGCCACCGATGAGGCCGCCCAGCAAACCGTTGGACGCCTGGGGCTTCGCGGTCTTCGTTTCCGGCTCCGGAGAAGAGGTCTTCTCGACGGAACTCGTACTCGAAACGGTCTCTTCCTCCACAGTGGCCTCGGGCTCCTCGCTCACGACGGGAGCGGGCTCCTTCGAGGTTTCGGTGGGCTCAGCGGGTTTCGTGGTTTCGGTCGCGGCGGAGTCCGAAGTGGACTCGTTCGGAGTAGTCGATTTCCCGGATCCCGCTTCGTCCGCGGGCTGGACCACGGAGGTCTCCGGCGTCACGGGAAGCCGTTCGTCGGCCGAAGCCGGGGTGCTCAAAACGGCGCCGAGGAGCCAGCCGGTGAGCGCGAGCCCGCCCGCGAAAAGAATTCGCATGCCGGTCTTGCGGGAGGTGAGGTCGTGACGGCGCACGACTGCCGCACCACTCACAGCAATCACCACCGTCCGCGCCTGAAACCCACGTTTTCCGCGTGAGTTCGATCTTTCTTGGGGTCTCTTCCGGTCAGGTCGCAGTTCCCCCGGGGCTGCACCAGTTTTAGCACCGGAGGGGAGTGTTTCACCTCAGCCGCCGTCGATCCAGCCCGTTAGGCGGAACGACGCAACCGGCTCCGGTGCCTGGAGTACCGAAGTTGATCACTCTCGGTATGTGCCCGGCGGCCATCCGGGGACGGGTGGAACTACTCAAATCCTCGGTGACCTGACCTTTTCCGGATCCCGGATGCGGTGTGTGCCGTCGAAGTCGCGTTCGGTGATCGGTGCGGCGGACGCAAGCCGCCGGGAGGGGAGGGTCCGGGATGTGGGACGTGAACGCCGTGTCGGCGGCGGTGCTCAAGGCGTTGAAGGCCTACCGGCTGAGCGAAGCCGACGCCAAGGACATCTGTCAGGAGGCTTGGCTGGAACTGCTTCGCGTGCCCGGCGCGCTACGCGACGAAGCGAAACTCGGGGCTTGGCTGACGACCACGGCGCGGCGTCGCGCGCTCCGGATGATCACCAGGAACAGGCGCGAAACGCCGCGTCCGCTGCCCGGCGCGGAGACGACCCCGGAGGCCGAGGTCGTCCGCGCCGAACGGGACCGCGCGCTCTGGGCGGCGGTCGATCGCCTACCGGATTCGCATCGACGGCTCGTGCGGCTCCTCGCGCACCGGCCGGAGCTGTCCTACGCCCAGATCGCGGGGGAGCTGGGCATCAGCCCGGCCAGTGTCGGCAGGCTTCGAAGACGGTGTTTGGACCGGCTCAGACGCGCACTCGAAAAAGGCGGCTGGGCGTGAACATCGGACGGGTCATCGCAGTTTGCGCAACCGGGTGACGGCTTCGTCGATGACCTCGTTGCGTTTGCAGAACGCGAAGCGCAGAAGGTGTTTCCACTCTTCCGGGTGATCGGTGAACACCTTTACGGGCACGGCCGCAACGCCCACTCGTTCGGGGAGCTCCCAGGCCAGTTCCGCGGCGTCGTCGAAGCCGAGCGGGCGGACGTCGACGCAGACGAAGTACGTCCCGGCGGTCGGCCGGACCGCGAACCCGGCCTCCGCGAGGCCGGCCGCGAGCCGGTCCCGTTTGTCCTGGAGGCTCGTGCGCAGCTCCTCGGCCCACGGCAGTTCGTGGTCCAGCGCGTGGGCGACGGCGGGCTGGAACGGGCCGCCCGAGACGAAGGTGATGAACTGCTTCGCCGCCTTCACCGCCGCGACCAGTTCGGGGCTCGCGCAGACCCAGCCGATCTTCCAGCCCGTGCAGTTGAAGGTCTTGCCCGCGCTGGAGATCGACACGGTGCGATCGCGCATACCGGGGAAGGTCGCGAGTGGGAGATGCTCGGCGTCGTCGAACACCAGATGCTCGTACACCTCGTCGGTGATCGCGATCAGGTCGTGCTCCACGCAGAGCGCGGCGACGGCTTCCAGCTCGGCGCGCGTGAACACCGTGCCGGTGGGGTTGTGCGGCGAGTTGATCAGGATCGCCCTGGTCCGGCCGGTCACCGCGGCGCGCAGGCCCTCGACGTCCAGCGCGAACCGGCCGTCGCGTTCCACCAGCCCGACGACCCGTCGCTCCGCGCCGGCCATGGCGACCGCGGCCGCGTACGAGTCGTAGTACGGCTCGATGACGATCACCTCGTCACCCGCCTGCGTGAGCGCGATCAGCGACGCCGCGATGGCCTCGGTGGCACCGGCGGTGACCAGGATCTCGGTGTCGCGGTCGTACTCGACGCCGTAGCGGAGCCGGTGCCGCGCGATCGCCGCGCGCAGTTCGGGCCGTCCGGGACCCGGCGGATACTGGTTCGCACCCCCGAACAGCGCGTTCTTGGCGGCGTCGAGCATTCCGGCGGGACCGTCGGTGTCGGGGAAACCCTGGCCGAGGTTGACGGCTTCGTGGCGGACGGCGAGTGCCGTCATCTCCGCGAAGATGGTCGACGTGAAGGGCTGGAGGCGGGGTACGAGGACAGGTTCGCGCACGATCAGCCATCCTCACGGACAATGGCGGTGTGGAGCAACTGACGCCCGCCAAGGTGACCCCAGCCGATCCGCCCGGTGGAACCGCCGCCGAGGAGGAGAAGCGCCGCGGCCTGCGCAAGATGAAGATGGTCGCGCTGTCGTTCCTGCTCGGCGCGACGGTGATCTTCCTGCTGACCAGCTGGGCCGAGGCCGCCGGCTGGCCCGCGTGGGTCGGCTACGTCCGCGCGGCCGCCGAGGCCGGGATGGTCGGCGCGCTCGCCGACTGGTTCGCGGTGACGGCGCTGTTCCGGCATCCGCTGCGGATCAAGATCCCGCACACCGCGATCATCCCGAACAAGAAGGACGCGCTGGGCAGCAGCCTCGGTGACTTCGTCGGCTCGAACTTCCTGTCCGAGTCCGTGGTCCGCGAGAAGCTGAGCCGGGTCGAGGTCTCGAAGCGGCTCGGCGGCTGGCTCTCGCAGCCCGTCAACGCCGAACGCGTGACGTCCGAGCTGGCCACCGTCGTGCGGGCGGCGGTCAAGGTGCTCCGCGACGAGGACGTCCAGGCGATCATGGAACAGGCCGTGGTCAAGCGGATCGTGGACAAGCCGTGGGGGCCGCCGCTCGGCAAGATCCTGGAGGGCGTGTTCGCCGACGGGGCGCACCACAAGCTGGTGGATCTGATGTGCGACCGCGGCTACGAGTGGGTGCGGGACAACCACTCGACGATGCTGCGCGTGGTCTCGGACCGGGCGCCGAGCTGGTCGCCGAAATTCGTCGACGAGATGCTCGCGGACAAGGTCTACGGCGAGGTGCTGTCGTTCGTCTGGGCGGTCAAGACCGACGTCAACCACCCCATGCGGCTGGCGCTGGACAAGTTCCTCGGCGAGTTCGCCCAGGATCTGCAGACCGATCCCGAGGTGATGGCGCGCGCCGAGCAGGTCAAATCCCAGATGCTGGGGCACGACGAGGTGCAGAAGCTGATCGGTTCGGCGTGGGCGACGGCGAAGGAGATGCTGCTCAACGCCGCCGAAGACCCGTCGAGCGAGCTGCGGCGCCGCGTGCGCACGGGCCTGGAGACGCTCGGCGAGCGGCTGGTCTCCGACGACCACATCCGGTCCAAAGTGGACACCTGGGTGGAAGGTGCGGCGGCCTACGTCGTCACCCACTACTCCCAGGAGATCACCACGATCATCACGGACACGGTGGAGCGCTGGGACGCCGAGGAGACCTCGCGCAAGATCGAGCTCCAGGTGGGCCGGGATCTGCAGTTCATCCGGATCAACGGCACGGTGGTCGGCGCGCTCGCCGGCCTGGTGATCTACGCGGTCGCGCAGCTGCTCTTCTGAGCGCCGCGCGTATACCACACTCCGGAGGCCGCACCGGGAGTTGTCCACAGGAAGTGGAGTCATCCCCAGGGTTATCCACAGCTTTTCACGTTTTTGGCCTAACGGTGTGCACAACCCCTGGGGGTAACTCGGGGGTGGGTGACACCAGAAGTTGTGGTCGTTCGGGTCGTGACGCTCGCCGGAACTCGCGTGATCGAGGGCGAGTGACGGGTCCAAGCACGCTCAGGTCGAGACGTCCGCCGTCCGGGCCCGCCAGGCCCGCGCCTTCTCCCGGTTCCCGCAGGCCCGCATCGAGCACCACGTCCTCGACCGGTTCCGGGATTCGTCGTAGAACGCCCACAGGCAGTCGTCCGCCGGGCAGATCTTGAGCCGGATCCATTCGCCGAGCACGGTCAGCCGGGTCGACGCCGCCAGCACCGCCTCGCAGACCGTTTCCGAGACCAGGAGCGGACCTTCGGCGCCGAGGACGATCTCCGCCGGGGCGCGCAGGCCGAGCCGGGGGAGTCGCGGATCGCCGATCGCCGCCCGCAGCGCGTCCCGCGTTTCGCGCGCGGCCGCGGGGGTATCCGCTCGCAGCCGGTGATCGCGGGCCCAACGTTGCCAGGACTCCAGCTCGTCCAGGAGGTCGGTGCCGCGTTCGACGTTCACCGTGTTCAGAAACTCGACCACCAGGGACGCGTCGGTGTTCACCCCGCCCAGTGTACGGGCGAGACCGGTTGTCATCGGCTTTGATAACCCTCATACTCGGTTCACTGGTTACTCGATCATTCTGGAGGCTGAACCATGGGTGCGGTACCGACCTTCGGCGCGGTGGCGCTCGACTGCCCGGATCCGGTCGCGCTGGCGGAGTTCTACCGCGAGCTGCTCGACTGGAAGACGGCCGAAGTCGCCGAAGACGGCCATTGGGTGACCCTGCGGAACCCGGAGGGCGGTGCGCGGTTCTCGTTCCAGCGCGTGCCGGACTACCGGCCGCCCGCGTGGCCGTCCGCCGAGAACCCGCAGCAGGCCCACGTCGACCTCGACGTCACCGACATGGAGGCCGCGCACGAGCGCGCGCTGGCGATCGGCGCGAAGCTGCTCGACGACTCGCCGGAGACCTTCCGGGTCTACGCGGATCCGGTCGGGCACCCGTTTTGTCTGTGCGCCTGCTGACCTCGCGAGCCGAAAATGCGTAATCTCTGATACGTGATTTGTCCGAAGTGCCAGAACGCCATGAAGACCGTCGACAAGAACGGCATCCACATCGACCAGTGCCAGGGATGCCGCGGCATCTTCCTGGACCGGGGAGAGCTGGAAGCCATCACCAACGCCGAGACGTCGTACTACGGCGGCGGCGGGCACCAGCCCCCGCCGTATCAGGGAGGTGGGCACGCGCCGGCGCCGCATTACGGCCGTCCGGACTCGCCGCGCCCGCACCGTGGGGGCTACGCCGACTCGCCGAAGGGCTACCGGGGCGGGTACTCGGACTCGCCCAAGGGGTACCGCGGCGGATACGCGGACTCTCCGCACGGATACGGCCACAAGCGTCGTAAGGGTGGCTTCCTCGAGGGCCTCTTCGACTGACCGTGGTCCTCGATCTCAAGATCTGCCCGGCCTGCGGCGACCGCGCCGGACGGCCACGAGTCGAGAGCGGGCTGCTGGTGTGCGCGGTGTGCGCGCACCGGTGGCCGTTCCGGCGGCTCCCGCTCTTCGCGCTGACCGGACCGAGCGGCGCGGGCAAGTCGACGGTCGGGCCGCTGCTGGCGCGACGGCTCGGCGATCTCGCGCTCGTGGTCGAACAGGACGTGCTGTGGACCGGGGCGTTGCGCGACGACGTCCCCGGCCACCCCGCGTTCCGCTCGACCTGGCTGCGGATGGCGGCGATGCTGCATCAGAACGGGCGGCCGGTCGTCCTGTGCGGCACGGTCGCGCCGCCCGAGTTCGAGCGGTTGCCCGAGCGCGTCTTCTTCTCCGACATCCACTACCTGGCGCTCGTCAGCGAGCCCGACGCGTTGCGCAAGCGTTTGCTCGCGCGGCCCGCCTGGCGCGAGTGGGACGAGGAGCGGGTCGAGGAGATGTTGGAGTTCAACGCGTGGTTGCAAGCGGAAGCGTCCGCGATGCGGCCGCCGGTCGAGCTGTTCGACACCACCCACATCCCGGTCGAAGACGCCGTCGACCATGTCGAGAAGTGGGTGCGCGGCCTGCTTTCAGGAGCCCAACGGCCAAGTGCGGCCATCGGGTGAATCCAGCCAGATCACCTGTTCTTCCCCGTCGAGGCTGAGCCCGAACCGGTCCCGCCCGGGCTGGCCGAGGTCGAGCCATTCCTCGTACGCGGCTTCGACGACCTCCCACAGCCTCCGGGGGCCGCCTTCGGCCACTTCGAACCCGTCGCCCGCCTGCCGATGGCGCATCCACGAGCCGTCCGGATGAACCAAGGCGGTGCGCCGGCCGTCCCGCGAGGCCGTCACGCCCGGGAGGCAGAGCCCGGCGAAGAACTCGAACCGGCTGCGGACCTCGGTGAGCACCCCCATCGGCAGCCGGGTCGGCCGCCAGGTGACGTCGCCGTCCGGCAGCTTCGACTGCTTGAACCGATGCGCGCGAAGCGGCATGAAGCGCCCGTCGCGTGCGAGCACCCGCCCGTGCCCCGTCGCGCCTTCGCCCGCGACGATCCGGACGAGCCCGCCGCCGATCGGCCGGTTCAGCGTGGTGACGATCAGCCCGCCGGGCATCGTCTGCGCCAGCCACGCGGGTGGGATCGACGACACCGAACAGGTGCAGATCACCCGGTCGTAGAGCACTCCCGCCGGGAAGCCCTCGGCGCCGTCGGCCGCCGCGCACGAAGGCACGTATCCGATTTCCGCGAGCCGTTTGCGTGCGGCGTCGACGAGTACCGGGTCGATGTCCACTGTGTACACGAGCCCGGCGCCGAGCCGGTGGCACAGCAACGCGGTGTTGTACCCGGTGCCCGTGCCGATCTCCAGTACGCGATTCCCGTCGGCGACCCGGAGCTCTTCGAGCATGATCGCCATGATCGACGGCTGGCTGGACGAACTCGTCGGCGTTCCCGGCTGCGCGCCGAGATATCGCGCCCGTTCCCAAAGCCCGGAATCGTCGTCCAGCTGCACGACCAGCACGTCGGGGGAATAGACGCGTTTGAGCCACTCGTCGTCGCCGTGTTCGACCGCGGCCCAGCCGTTCGCCGCCGGGACGAAGAACCGCGGCAGGAAGACGTGTCTCGGCACGGAGCGAAACGCGGTCATCCAGCGCGCGTCGTGCAGCACGCCCTCGGCGAGCAGATGCTCGACGAGGCGCCGCCGCAGCCGCGTGGCGTTCGACATCCCTCCACGGTAGCCGGGTGAGCACCAACACACCCGATGGTTGCAAGCAGAGTGCTTGCAATTGCTAGCACTCGGGCGTAGCGTTGATGACGTCGCGAGGAGGTGACCGATGTCAGACACCGACCGGGATCAGCCCACATCGGGCGGACCGATGGAGAAGGTCGCGGACATCGCTTCCGACATCGGCGAGTACATCCGCCAGCAGCGCAGCAACGCGAAGATCTCCTTGCGGCAGCTGTCGAAACTCGCCGGCGTGTCCAATCCGTACCTGAGCCAGATCGAGCGCGGGGTCCGCAAACCCAGCGCGGAGATCCTGCAGCAGATCGCCAAGGGCCTGCGTATCTCGGCCGAGGCGCTCTACGTGCAAGCGGGAATCCTCGATCTGCCGACGGGAGGCCCGGTCGGCGACGCGATCCGCGCCGACACCGAGCTGACCGAACGGCAGAAGCAGGTCCTGCTCGACGTCTACGAATCGTTCCGCCGCGAGAACGCCGCCGCGAAACCCGAGCAGGCGGCCCAGGCGAAAACCGAAGACCAAGTCGAAGAATCCAAGGAGTCAGCATGACCACGGCCACCAAGACCGAACGCAAGCACACCGCCCTCGACCAGGTCCGCACGCCGCTGCTGGCCGCCCTGGGTGCCGGCAACCTGGCCGGACAGGCCGTCGTCGACGCCGTGTCGAAGGCCAAGGAGAAGGTCGTCGAGGGCAGCGAGACCGCCCGCAAGAACATCGAAGAGCTCCCGCACGACGTCGAGGGTCTCCGCGAGAAGCTGGACCCGGCCGAGCTGCGCAAGGTCATCGACGACTACACCGAGGCCGCGCTGAAGCTGTACAACAAGCTGGCCGAGTCGGGCGAGCAGGCGTGGGACAAGATCGCCGCGCAGCCGCAGGTCAAGAAGGCCATCGAGCAGCTCGAGGACGCGATCAGCACCGCGCAGGACCGCGTCGAGGGTGCGACCACCGACGCCCGCGAGCGCATCGACACCGTGCTCGGCAAGGTCACCAAGGGCACCCGCTCCGTCGGCGAGAAGACCGCCCGCAAGGTGACCGAGGTCGCCGGCGAGATCGCCGACGAGGTCGAGGAGATCGGCGACGACCTCGCGCACGAGACCCGCTCGGCTTCGCGCAAGGTCGCCAACAAGACCGCGCCGAAGACCACGACCACCGCGCGCCGCACCACCAGCCCGGCCGCCAAGAAGCCGGCCACCGCGCCGAAGACCACCGAGAAGTAAGGTCCGCGTGAATTCCAGGGCCCCTGGCACCGCTTCGGTGCCGGGGGCCCGGGTCATTCGCCCGGTTTGACGTAAGCTGAGTCCGTGTTCGTTGCCAACTGGATCCTCATCGCCATCCATTGGGGCGGCGCGCTGACGGGGCTGTTCGCGTTCGTGCATGCGCTGTTGCAGCGTGCGGACGCGTATTCGGCCGCCGATCGGAAGACCAAACCCATCTGGATGCTCATCACCGGTGGGGCCACCGTGGTGCTGACGTTCTTCCAGTTCTACGGCGGCGGCATGATCCTGTGGCTGCCCGCGCTGGTCGCGGTCCTGGTCTACCTCGTGGACGTCCGCCCCAAGCTCATCGAGGTCCAGCGCGGCGGCCGTAACTGGTGATTAAGGTGGCCGGGTGACCACCTGGACCATCGCCGGAACCCTCACCGTCGTCCCCGCCCTCACCCGCACGGATCTGCTCGCCGAGCCCGTCGCGAAGGCACTCGCCGCCCTGCCCGATCCGGACGCCGTCGGCGTCGTCGAGATCGACGCCGAGCTGGCCGACACCGCCGCCTTCTGCGAGGCGTACGGCTCACCGCTTTCCGCGTCCGCGAACTGCGTCGTCGTCGCCGGCAAACGCGCCGGTGAAGTCCGCTTCGCCGCCGCGATGATCCTCGCCACCACCCGCGCCGACGTGAACGGTGTGATCAAACGCCGCCTCGACGTGCGCAAGGCCTCCTTCGCCCCGATGGACGAGGCCGTCTCGCTCACCGGAATGGAGTACGGCGGCATCACGCTGGTCGGCCTGCCCGCGGAGTGGCCGATCCTGGTCGACCAGCGCGTCGCCGACGAACCCGAACTGGTCATCGGCAGCGGTATCCGCGGCGGCAAGCTGCTGATCCCAGGCTCGGTCCTCGCGTCCCTGCCCGGCGCCGAGGTGATCGACGGGCTCGCGCGCCCCGTCGAGTGAGGCTGTCCACAAAGGACTTTCCGCTGACTTCGGCCTTCGAGGCCGAGGTCCTCGAACTCGACCCCGCGTTGCCGGCGAGGCTCGGCGAGAACCGCGCCCGAGTCCTCGCCGCGCTGGATGAGCGCCCCGTCTACGGCGTGAACACCGGCATGGGGCGGCTCGCGGGGGTCGCCGCGCCCGCGTCGAACGCGTACCAGCGGAACCTGCTGATCGGCCGTGCCGTCGGCGGACCGCCCTGGCTCTCGGCCGAGGAAGTGCGCTGGCTGCTGCTGGTGCGCCTGCGGGATCTGCTCGCACCCGAAGCGGGCGCCAGTCCGGAGCTGGTGACGTTCCTCGTCGACCGGCTGAACGAGGGGTTCACCCCCGCCGTGCCGCGGACGGGGCTGGGCAGCGCCGGCGAGATCATCCCGCTGGCGCACGCCTTTCAGACCTTCCTCGGCATCGGGACCGTGCTGGTGGACGGCGTCGAGACACCCGCGTCGGAAGTGCTGGCGGAGCCGTACGAGCCCGGTCTCAAGGAGGCCGCGACCCTCATCCAGGGCTCGCCGCTGGCGGAGACGCTCGCCGCTTTCGGGCGGGCCGAGGTCCGGCAGCTGGTGGCTCTCCAGACGCTCGCCGCCGCGATCGCGATCGACGTTCTCGGTGCGCCGCAAGGGATCTATCGCCCCGCGCTGGCCGGAGACGATCAGGTGCTGCGTTCGGTCCTGCGCGAAGTGAACGATCTCATCCGAGGTGCCGTCGAACGGCCGGTCGTGCAGGCGCCCGTTTCCGTGCGGGTGGCTCCGCGCGCGCTCGCGCATCTGACGCGGGTCGCCGCCGAACTGGACGAGGTGCTCAGGCGCTCGATGCCGACCGATTCACCCGTGTTCCTCGACGGCGAATTCGTGTCCACGACCGGGTTCCACGCCGTCGAACTCGGGCTGCGGATGGACGCGGTGACGGCGGCGCTGGTGCATCTCGGCGAAGTGAGCGTGCAGCGGACGCACCGGTTGCTCGACGAGCGGTTCAGCGGCCTGCCCGCGCAGCTCGCGGTGGAACCGGGGCCGCGGGCTGGGCTGGTGCCGTTGCACAAACGCGCGGTGGGGGAGCTGCACGCGCTGCGGCGGCTGGCCACGCCCGCGACCTTGGGTTCCCTCGACACTTCCGGTGGTCAGGAGGACGTGCAGGCGTTCGCCTGGGCGGCGGGGAACCCGCTCCGTGACGCCTGTGCGCGGATGTTCGCCATCACGGCCTGCGAGCTGATCACGGGTTCGCAGGCGCGGTGGCTGGCGTCCGGGGACGGGGCGCCGGAGCTGCGCGCGACCTACGAGCGGCTGCGGGAGCTGGTGCCGCCCGTCGAGGAGGACCGGGCGTTGGGCCCGGCGGTGACGACGGTGGTTTCGGCGCTCAGGAACGGGTTTCCGCGCGGGACTGGATCGCCAGCCCGCGAGGGGTCACCCAACGCGTGACGAGCGCGAAAACCCCTTCGCATACCAACGCCAGCACGACGACCGCGATACCGCCCGCCAGGATCTCTCCGTGGCCGGGATCGCCGAGCGCGAAACCGTCCACAATGTACCGTCCGAGCCCGCCGCCGTCGTTGACGATCGCGCCGATCGCGACGGTCGCCACCAGTTGCAGGAACGCGACGCGGGCACCCGCGAGGATGACCGGTGACGCGAGCGGCAACTCCAGGCGCAGCATGATCTGCCACTCACGGTGGCCGGTTCCCCGCGCGGCGTCGACGGTTTCCTGCTCCAGCTGGATGACGCCCGCGTAGGTGTTGGTGAACAACGGCGGCAGCGCCAAGGCCACCAGCGCGAGCATCAACGGCCAGAAGGTCGTGTCGACTTCGAGCCGGGAAGCCAGGAACCAGAACAGGATCACGAGTCCGAAGCTGGGGATCGCGCGGCCGATGTTCACCGCGCTGGTCGCGAGGAACTGCGCGCGGCGGTAGTGCGCCAGCCACAACGCGGGCGGGATCGTCAGCACGGCCGAGATCGCCAGTGCCAGCAAGGAGAACTGGAGATGCTCGACCGTCCGGTACGGCACGCCCGCCGGATCGGTCCAGCTCCACCGGTTCGGCTCGCCGAACCACTCGATGGTCTGGTCGATGATGCTCATCGCGACGCCGCCTTCCGCGACCACGGCGCGAGCGCGCGCCCACCGAGCCACAGCAGCAGATCCACCACCACGGCCAGCACCACGGAAAGCCCGACACCCACGATGATCGACGTCGGATTCGGTGTCGCGGTCTGGATGCCGTTGCGGATGAAGTACCCCAGGCCGCCCTTGCCGAGCATGGAGGTCACCGTCACGAGCCCGATCGTGGTCACCGCCGCGACCCGCAGACCCGCGATAACCACCGGCAGCGCGAGCGGGAGTTCGACCTGCCACAGCAATCGCGAACGGGTGAAACCCATGCCTATCGCGGCTTCGCGGACTTCCTTGGGGACCTGTTCGACGCCGGTGACGATGTTGCGGATGAGGATCAGCAACGTGTATGTCGCCAACGGGATCACCGCTGTGGTGAAGGAAGTCAGGCCGGTGAAGGGAACCAGGACGGCGAAGGCGCCGAGGCTCGGGATGACGTACAGCGAACCCGCGGTGCTCAGCGCGATGACGTAGAACCACCGGCGACGCAGTGAGACCACGGAAACACCGATCGACACCACCAGTCCGATGGCGAGCGCCGCCGCGGTCAGCGTGATGTGCTCGCCGAGCCGCTCGAAGATCTCGTCGAGGTTGCGGTCCACCCACCGCCACTCGAAGAGCGGCCGTCCGCCCTGGGCGGGAACGGGGAACACGGAGGATGCTCGCACCGGCCGACCTTACCCCGTTCGGGGCGTCGGATTCCGTTCTCTGGGAGCGCAAGGGGTGCAACTCTCAAAATGTGGATTCTGTCGTGACCCGGGGATACGGTTCATTCCTCTGAACGAGTCATAGGAGTGTGCACGTGCGCTGGACACGGAACGTTCGAGTGGGCGCGGTGCTCGCCGCCGCCATCCTCGGTATGACCGCCTGTGGGGGCGGAGACGACGCGGCGGCCCCGGCCGCGCAGAGCAAGGGCGGGGCGCCGATCGTGGTCGCCTCCTTCAACTTCACCGACAGCCTGATCCTCGCCGAGCTGTACGCGAACGCGTTGGAGGCCAAGGGATATCCGATCACCCGCAAGCTGAACCTCGGTTCGCGCGAGCTGATCTACCCGGCGCTGAAATCCGGCGAACTCCAGTTCATCCCGGAATACCAGGGCGCCGCCATCACCACCGGCTTCGGCAAGGAGGCCGCGAAGGACGCGGCCGGCGAGCACGAACAGCTCAAGAAGCTGTTCGAGCCCGACGGCATCGGCCTGCTGGACTACTCGCCCGCCGAGGACAAGAACACCTACATCGTGAAGGCCGACCTCGCCAAGGAGAAGGGCCTCGCGAAGATCAGCGACCTGTCCAAGGTCGACAACGTCGTCGTCGCGGGCGGGCCGGAGTGCGAGAAGCGGCTTCCCTGCTTCAAGGGCTTCACCGACGTCTACAAGCTGAAGGCCACGTTCCAGACGGTGCAGGAGGCGGGCCCGCGCGTCGAACAGCTGCGGTCCGGCAAGGTCACCGTCATCCCGGTCGACTCGGTGAGCCCGCTCGTGGGCGACCCGCAGTTCGTGGCGCTGGAGGACGACCTCGCCATCGTGCCGACCGAGAACGTCGTGCCCGCGGTGAACAAGAAGGTCCTCGACGAGCGCGGCGCCGACTTCGCGGCCGCCGTCAACGCCGTGAGCAAGGCCCTCGACACCGTGCAGCTGCGTGAGCTGAACAAGCGCGTCGACTCGGACGGCGAGAAGCCGGCCGATGTCGCGAAGGACTGGCTGAAGGAGAAGTCGCTCATCTAGCCCCCTTCGCGTGCCATGAAAGGTCCTTTCCTTGCAAAATTTGCGAGGAAAGGACCTTTCCTTGCATCCGGGCAGGGGGTGCGCGTTCCCTCTGCGAGCAGCGGTGGAATCGTGGACGCTGTCTTGCCACACGGGTGAAAGGGAGTGGGATGGGAAAGGTCACGGCCGTCGCGGAGCGCACCATCGAGGCG
Source organism: Amycolatopsis sp. CB00013 (assembly GCF_001905755.1). Classification (NCBI taxonomy): domain Bacteria; kingdom Bacillati; phylum Actinomycetota; class Actinomycetes; order Pseudonocardiales; family Pseudonocardiaceae; genus Amycolatopsis; species Amycolatopsis sp. CB00013. The sequence goes on from NZ_LIWC01000002.1 coordinate 1,914,912, forward strand.
CCGGCGGACAAGGTCAGGGCGCTCGTCGCGGACTACGCCGAAACCCGGCCGAAGCTGCTGACGGAGCACTACCGCGACTACGAAGTCACGGAAGGCGGCGTCGGCGCGGGCACGAAGGCGCGCTGGAAGCTGCAGGCCACGTCGAAGCGCGTGCGTGACGTCGCCGCGACGGTGACCGAGCCGTCCGAAGGCACCCTCGTTGAGACCGACGCGAACTCCAGCATGGTCACCACCTGGACCGTCCGCGAGGTGCCGGACGGCAGCCTCGTCCGCATCGAGACCACCTGGGACGGCGCGGGCGGCATCGGCGGCTTCTTCGAGAAGACCTTCGCGCCCGGCGGGCTCAAGCGGATCTACGAGGGTGTGCTCGGCAAGCTCGCCGAGGTCGTGTAGCCCTCGCCACAATCGGAATGGGCGCCCCGGTTAGCTCGTTGTACCCGTCGTGAATACGGGGCGACCGCCCCGCTTCGGCAACAGACTTGGAGTTACCTCGTGAACGCAACCGAGATCCGGCTCGCCTCCCGTCCGCACGGTGTTCCGACGCTGGAGAATTTCGAGATCGCCGACGTCGAGATCCCGGTGCCGGGCGAAGGGCAGATCCTGGTCCGCAACCAGGTGCTGAGCGTGGATCCGTACATGCGCGGCCGGATGAGCAGCGCGAAGTCCTACGCCGAGCCGTACGAGGTCGGCAAGGTGATGCACGGCGGCGCCGTCGGCGAAGTGATCGAGTCCACCGTGGACGATTTCAAACCCGGTGACATCGTGCTGCACGGCCTCGGCTGGCGTTCGCACGCCGTCGTCGCCGCGAAGCACGCGGTGAAGGTCGACCCGGAGGCCGCCCCGATCACGGCGTACCTCGGCGTCCTCGGCATGACCGGGCTCACCGCGTACGCCGGGCTGCTGGAGGTCGCGGAGTTCAAGGAAGGCGACACCGTCTTCGTGTCCGGCGCGGCGGGCGCCGTCGGGTCCGTCGTCGGCCAGCTGGCGAAGTTGAAGGGCGCGAAGCGGGTCATCGGCAGCGCGGGCACCGACGACAAGGTCAAATGGCTGACCGACGAGCTGGGCTTCGACGCGGCGTTCAACTACAAGGACGCCCCGGTGATCGAGCAGCTGCGCGCGGCGGCGCCCGAAGGTATCGACGTGTACTTCGACAACGTCGGCGGCGAGCACCTCGAAGCGGCCATCGACTCGATCAACCTGCACGGCCGCATGGCGATCTGCGGGATGATCTCGGTCTACAACAACACCGAACCGGCCGCGGCGCCGCGCAATCTCGCGTCGATCATCGCGAAGCGGTTCACCATGCGCGGCATGCTGGTCGGCGACCACTACGCGCTGCAGCCGCAGTTCGTTCAGGAGGTCGCTCCGCTGGTCGCCTCCGGGCGGCTGAAGTACTCGGAGACCATTGTGGACGGTATCCGCAACGCGCCGCAGGCGTTCCTGGACCTGTTGGGCGGGGCGAACACCGGCAAGATGCTGGTCCGCGTCTGACCCGCCTCCCGATGCCATGAAAGGTCCTTTCCTTGCAAAATTTGCAAGGAAAGGACCTTTCATAGCGCGTGTGGGGGCTCAGTACTGCGTCGTGAGCGCGCCTTCGGTCAGCGCGGCATCGAGCGCCTCCGCCGACATGTCCAGCTTCATCTGGTCACGGAAGATCTGGCCCGCCGTCGGCAGGCTGGACCGCTCCGGCCACGTCTCCGGCTTCCACAGCGATGACCGCAGGAAAGCCTTGGCGCAGTGCATGTACAGCTCTTCGACCTCGACCAGGATCGCCAGAGCCGGCCGCTTCCCCTTGACCACGAGGTCGTCGAAGAACGGCGCGTCCGCGACCAGTTTCGCGCGGCCGTTGATCCGCAGGGTCTCGTTCATCCCCGGCACCAGGAACAGCAGCCCGGCGTGCGGGTTTTCGAGGATGTTGGTCTGGCTGTCGAGCAGTTTGTTGCCCGGCCGGTCCGCCAGCACCAGCGTCTTGTCGTCGAGCACCTTCACGGAACCGGCGGGGTCGCCGCGCGGCGAGACGTCGCAGGTCCCGTCGGCCGACGCCGTCGCCAGCAGGTAGAACGGCGAGTGCTCGATCAGCGTGCGCGCGTGCGGATCGAGGAAGGGGATGATCTTCCCCTTGGTCCGTTCGGCCGGGTGGCCGAGGTGCTCACGCAGCGCTTCGTGCGTCTCGATCACTTTGATCTCTGAGGTCCCCATGACCCCAGTGAACCATTAGAAGACGACAGTCCGGTTCCCGTGCACCAGCACGCGGCCCTCCAGATGCCACCGGAGCCCGCGCGCCAGCGTCACCTTCTCGATGTCGCGGCCCTTGCGGACCATGTCCTCGACCGAGTCGCCGTGGTCGACGCGGATGACGTCCTGGTCGACGATCGGGCCGGCGTCGAGATCGGCGGTGACGTAGTGGCAGGTCGCGCCGATGAGTTTCACCCCGCGCGCGTGGGCCTGGTGGTACGGCCGCGCGCCGACGAACGACGGCAGGAAGCTGTGGTGGATGTTGAGCGCCCGCCCGGCCCACGCCTCGCACAGCTCCGGCGGCAGGACCTGCATGAACCGGGCGAGGACCACGGCGTGCGGATCGTGCTCGTCGACGAGTTTCCGTACTTCGGCGAACGCCGATGCCTTGGCGGCCGGGTCCCCGGCGGGGAACGGGACGTGGTGGAACGGGATGCCGTGGGCGCGGGTGATGTCGCCCAGCGACGCGTGGTTGCCGATGACGGCGGCGACGTCGACGTCCAGTTCCCCGGACGCGACCCGGCCGAGCAGGTCGTAGAGGCAGTGCCCGGCCTTGGAGACGAGGATCACCGCGCGGCGGCGCTCGCCGGTGTCGCTGACCTGCCAGCTCGACTCGTTCGAAAGGGACTTCGCGACCTCGGCGAAGCGCGTGCGCAGTTCGGCGGCGTCGAACGGGAGCGAATCGGCGCGGACGACCTGGCGGGTGAAGAACCAGCCGGTGTCGGGGTCGGTGTGATACGCCGCTTCGACGATCCAACCGCCGTGCTCGGCGAGGAAACCCGAGATGCGGGCGATGATGCCCGTGCGGTCGGGGCAGCCGAAGGAGATCACATAGCGACGTTCAGGGTTCGACACGCACACCATTGTCGCTGGTCCCGGCCGCCGCGCGGCGTCGGGTCAGTATCCGGACGCGGACCCGCCGCCCGATCTCGATCGCCGCGACCAGCAGCAAGCCGAGTGCGAAGGACAGCAGAAGGCCCTTCTCCGGTTCGTCCGCGAAGGCCGCTCCGCCGACCAGCCCGATCAGGACGCTGTACACCGCCCAGATGCCCGCGCCGAGGGCGTCGAGAGGGACGAACTTGCGTGGCGGGTAGCCGAGGCTGCCGTTGGCGAGCCCGCTCGCGACGCGGCCGCCGGGCAGGTAGCGGGCGGCGAGGATCAACAGGACGGCGTTGCGCCGCACCTGGATCTTCGCCCATTCGTAGCGCCGGATCCCGTCCGGACCGCGCTGCAGGCGGGCGAGCGCCCGCGGTCCCGCGGCGGCGCCGACGGTGTAGCCGAGGCAGTCGCCCAGCCAGGCCCCGAGCGCGGCGATCAGCGCGAGCAGCGCCAGCTGGGCGAAGTCCGTGCCGATCAGGACGGCGACGGTGATGACGGTGGTCTCGCTCGGCATGAACGGCAGGAGCGCGTCCAACCCGGACACGAGGAACACGATCACCCACAGCCAGGGCGATCCGAGCGTGCCCTCGAGCAGCCCGGTGACGTACTCCAGCAGTTCCACGGTTCCATGGTGATCACCGCAGGTCGCTTTGGGGTGACGGAGCGGGGTTCGACCGGTGAATTCCTAGTCCGGGGCCACCGAGGACCACGGCACCGTGAGTTCACCCAGCCGCCAGCGCGACGGCCGGTTCAGCACCGGCCAGCCCCGGGCGGTGAGCAGGTGGACGGCGTGCGCCCAGCGGGCACGGACGCCGAAGTTCTGATGCGGCGCCGCCGTCGCCCAGCAGGTATCCAAAGTGGACAGTAGTTCGTGGACGCGTTCACCGGGAACGTTGCGGTGGATCAGGATCTTGGGCAGTCGTTCGGCCACTGTGGACGGACGTTCCAGGCTGGCGAGATGTACCGACAGGGTCAGGGTGCGCGGTCCGTCGTGTCCGACGGCGACCCAGGTGCTCAGCCGCCCGATCTCGTCGCAGGTGCCTTCGACGAGGAGCCCGCCCGGTGTCATCGCGTCCAGCATGAGCGACCACGCACCCGGGACCTCGGCTTCGTCGTACTGCCGCAGGACGTTGAACGCGCGTACCAGCACCGGCCGCGTCCCGGCCAGTTCGAAGCCGCCGCGCCGGAAGTCGAGCCACGGCTTGTCGACGGCGGATAGCGCGACGGCGACCCGTTCGGCGTCCAGCTCCAGACCCAGCACGCGGACGTCGCGACGGACCGTGCGCAGCCATCGCGCCATCTCGACCGTGGTCACCGGTGAGGCGCCGTAGCCGAGGTCCACCACGAGCGGTTCGTCGGCGCGGTGCAGCAGCCGCGTCACGCCCGGATCGCTCGCGAGCCACCGGTCCACCCGCCGGAGCCGGTTGGGGTTGGTCGTGCCCCGTGTCGGTGCCCCGACCGGGTTCAGCGCTCGGCCAGCCATTTCGCGACGAATTCCGCCTCGCGCTCCAGCAGCTTGGTGACCTGTTCGGCGATCACGCCCTCCAGCTTTCCGCCGACGAACGGGATCCGCACCTTGACCTGGCCGCTGTTGACCAGCGTCGTCCGCTCGCCTTCGGCGGTCAGCGACGTCTTCGCGGTGATCTCGCCCGGCACGCCCGAGACCGCCGCCGTCGCGGTGCCGGTGTAGCCGTCCCCGGCCGCCTTCCAGCTCTGCTCGCGCTCGACGATCAGGTCGCCCCGGTGCAGGGTCCGCACGGCCGACGGGAGCTTGTCCGAGCTGATGCCCTGACGCAGCTTGTAGCGCACTCCGCCCTCGGCCGGGACGTACTCCAGCAGCTCCGCGTCGTCGCCGCCGATCTGCTCCAGCCGCGCCCGCAGTGCCGCCTCGCCGGCGACCGCGTCGAACGTGGTCGCGAGGTCTGCGGAGAACGCTGAGCGGTGCTCGATACGGGAGGCCATGGCGCCAGACAGTACCGTTCACGGGTGTGAGCACTGCCGAAACTCCCACCCTCGCCGACCACACCACGTTGCGCCTCGGCGGTCCGGCGCGGCGTTATGCCGAGGCGAAGACCGTGCAGGCCCTGGTCGACGCGGTCCGCGAGGCCGACGAAGCGGGCGAGCCGGTCCTGCTGCTCGGCGGCGGCTCGAACCTCGTCGTCGCCGACGACGGTTTCGAGGGCACGGTGCTGAAGGTCGGCAACACCGGCTGGACGCGTGACGGAGATCTCGTCGAGGTCGCGGCGGGAGAGAACTGGGACGGTTTCGTCGAGGGCCTGGTCGCCGAGGGCATCGGCGGGCTCGAATGCCTCTCCGGGATCCCCGGTTCGGTCGGTGCGACGCCGATCCAGAACGTCGGCGCGTACGGCTGCGAGGTGGCCGAATCCCTGGTCTCGGTCGATCTCTACGACCGTGCCACCCGCGAAATCCGCACGCTGACCGCCGAAGAGCTCGGCTTTGGGTATCGCACGTCGATCCTGAAGGGGACCGACGCGGGCGTCGTGCTCACAGTGCGTTTCAAGGTCAGCGAAGACGGCCTCTCCGCCCCGATCCGCTACGCCGAACTCGCCCGCACGCTCGGCGTCGAGATCGGTGACCGGGTCCCGGCCGCCGAAGCACGCGAAGCGGTCCTCGGGCTGCGTCGCGGCAAGGGCATGGTCCTGGACGCCGACGACCACGACACCTGGAGCGCGGGCTCGTTCTTCACCAACCCGATCATCGGCGAGGCGCGGCTGGCGAAGGTGCTGGCAGGCATCGTGGACGTCGTCGGGGAGGACGTGCGCGTGCCGCAGTACCCGGCGCCCGGCGGCACGAAGCTGTCCGCGGCCTGGCTGATCGAGCGTGCGGGATTCGCGAAGGGGCACGAAGGGCCTGGCGGCCGGGTCTCGCTGTCGACGAAGCACACGCTCGCGCTCACGAACCGGGGTAAGGCCTCGACCCAGGACCTGCTCGATCTGGCGCGCGAAGTGCGCGACGGCGTCGAGGCTCGCTTCGGCGTTTCACTGCACCCTGAACCCCTGCTCATCAACTGCGCGCTTTGACCGAACAACCCGACGCCACCCTCGTGCGTCTATCACTCTGAGGGGCGAGGGTGAGTTCCGTCGCCGCGGGTAACGTCGGAGGGGTTCCCGGCGCTGAGCGGGTAGAAGCTCGCGGGGATCTTCATGGGAGGTACACGGTGATCGAACGGCGCACGGTGTTCAAGGCCGCGCTCGCCGCGGGTGCGGCCATGCTGGCCGCCGCCTGCTCCAGCGAAGAAGGCGGCAACGCCAAGCCGGAAGGCAGTGGTGGCGGGGAACAGGGCGCCGCCCCGGTCGCGAAGATCACCGCCGAACCCGCCGCCGACGCCAAGGACGCGTCCGTGGTGACGCCGGTCGTGGTGAAGGTCGCCGACGGCAAGCTCACCGAGGTCAAGGTCACCGGAGACAGTGGCAAGGACGTCAAGGGTGAGCTTTCCGCGGACGGGCTCACCTGGACCAGCACCGAGGTCCTCGGCTACGGCAAGACGTACACGTACGCCGCGAAGGCCACCGGCAGCGACAACAAGCCCGCCGAGTTCAAGGGCTCGTTCAGCACGGTCAAGCCCGCCAAGGAGGTTCGCGCCACGCTGAACCCGACCGACGACGCCGAGGTCGGCGTCGCGATGCCGATCAGCGTGAAGTTCGCGTCCCCGGTCAAGGACAAGGCGGCCGCCGAGAAGGCGCTCAAGGTGAAGACCGACAAGGACGTCGAGGGCTCCTGGGGCTGGCTGTCCGACACCCAGGTCGACTGGCGGCCCAAGGAGTACTGGCCCGCGAACATCAAGGTCAACGTCGAGGCGAAGCTCTACGGCGTCGCGCTCGGCGGCGGCGCGTACGGCAAGGCCGACGTGACCACCGAGTTCAAGATCGGCCGCAACCAGGTGGTCAAGATCAACACCCCGGACCATGTGATGAAGGTCTACCGGGGCGGGTCGGAATCGGCGAGCTACCCGTGTTCGAACGGGCTCGACGGCGACGTCCAGCGCAACACCCCCAACGGCACGTTCATCGTGATGACGAAGGAGCCGACGGCGCGGTTCGACAACGCGCGCTACGGCTACACCAACGTCAACAAGAAGTGGTCCTGCCGGATCTCGAACAACGGCGAGTACATCCACGAGAACCAGGACAACGCGGCGAACATCGGCAAGGCCAACACCTCGCACGGCTGCGTGAACCTGCTCGAAGCGGACGCCAAGAAGTACTTCGACTCGGCGATGATCGGCGACCCGGTCGAGATCACCGGTTCGAAACTGGGCAGCCCGACCAAATCGGACGTCAAGAACTGGTTCTACGACTGGAAGTCCTGGAAGGCCCTCTCGGCGGTCAAATAGCCGTTCGGCCTCGTGAGCCCCACACGTGTCGTGACCTCCTAGGCTGCGATGCATGAAGACCGAGGTAGTCGGCTACGGCGGGACCCGCATCGGCTTGTGGGTCGAGGGCGCCGAAAACACCCGTCCGATCGTGTTCGTGCACGGCTGGGCCCAGTCGAGCCGGGCGTGGGCGCCGCAGCTGGCGGATCCCGCGCTCAGCGAGCGGTTCCGCCTGGTCGCGATGGATCTGCGCGGGCACGGGGACTCCGAAGTGCCCTCCGCCGGCTACGACGATCCCCGCGTCTGGGCGGAGGATCTCGCCTCCGTTCTCGACTTCGCCGGTGAGGACGCGATCGTCGTCGGCTGGTCCTACGGCGGGCTGGTCATCACCGACTACCTCCGGGTGCACGGCTCTTCGCGGCTCGCCGGCGTCGTTTTTGTGGGCGCTATCACAGAAATCGGCAAGAACCGTCCCGGCGGCAAGGTCGGGCCCGCGATGCGCGACGCCATCCCGGCGGTCCTTTCCGACGATCCGGCGGTCGCGATTCCCGCGTTGGTGCAGTTCAGCGCGCGGATGACGGCCGCCCCGGTGTCCGGCACGCTCACCCAATCGCTGCTCGGCGCCTGCCTTTCCACGCCGCCCGCGGTGCGCTCCGCGCTGTTCCGGCGTGACGTCGGGAGCGAGGACGTGCTGCGCGATCTGGACAAACCGGCACTTATCGTTCATGGTCTCGCGGACGCTGTGATCGACCCGACGTCCGCGGAATACGCGGCGGGGAAGATTCAGGGGGCCGTCGTGCGTTGGCTACCTGAGGTGGGGCATCTGCCGTTCGCCGAAGCGGCGGACGAGTTCGGTGAACTGCTGCGCGGGTTCGCCGATCAGTAGGACTTCGGGAGTGTTGACCAGGTGACGATCCCTCTGCACGGGTTCGACGCCGCGCCCAGGCGCGTCGCGGTGCTGTCGTTGCACACTTCTCCGCTGGAGCAGCCGGGTACCGGCGACGCCGGCGGCATGAACGTCTACGTGAGCCAGACGGCCACCGAGATGGCCCGCCGGGGCGTCGAGGTCGAGGTGTTCACGCGGGCCACGTCCTCGGATCAGCCTCCGGTCGCCGAGCTGGCGCCCGGGGTGCTGGTCCGGCACATCCCGGCCGGGCCGTTCGAGCCGCTGGGGCGCGACGAGCTGCCCGCGCAGCTGTGCGCCTTCACGGCAGGGGTGCTGCGGGCCGAGGCGTTCCACGAACCGGGCTACTACGACCTCATCCATTCGCATTACTGGCTCTCCGGCCAGGCGGGCTGGCTCGCCCGCGACCGCTGGGGCGTGCCGCTGGTGCACACCGCGCACACCCTCGCCAAGGTCAAGAACGCCGCGCTGGCCGAGGGCGACACCCCCGAGCCGCGCACCCGCGTGATCGGCGAGGAGCAGGTCGTCGAGGAGGCGGATTGCCTGGTCGCGAACACCCGCGTCGAGGCCCGCGAGCTGATCGAGCTGTACGACGCCGACCCGCACGCCGTGCACGCCATCCCGCCCGGTGTCGACCTCGACCGCTTCACGCCCGGCTCCCAGGCCGCCGCGCGCCGGGCGCTGGGTCTTCCGACGGACGCGATCGTCCTGGCCTTCGCGGGCCGGATCCAGCCGTTGAAGGCGCCGGACGTCCTCCTGCTGGCCGCGGCCGAAATGCTGCGCGAGCGGCCGGAGCTGGCGTCGCGGCTGGTGGTGCTGATCGTCGGCGGCCCGTCCGGGACCGGACTTGAGCAGCCGCAGGCCCTGCGTGAGCTGGCCGTTTCCCTCGGGATCGAGGCGCAGACCCGGTTCATGCCGCCGCAGCCGGGCCGGTCGCTGGTCAACGTCTACCGGGCGGCCGACCTCGTCGCCGTGCCGAGCTACAACGAGTCGTTCGGGCTGGTCGCGCTCGAGGCGCAGGCCTGCGGGACGCCGGTGATCGCGGCGGAGGTCGGCGGGCTGCCGGTCGCCGTTCCGCACGGCGTCTCCGGGCTGCTCGTGCCGTCGCACGACGCGAAGGACTGGGCGGGCGCGCTCGCGAACGTCGCGTTGCGGCCCGGTTGGCGTGCCGAGCTTTCGGCCAACGCCGTCGTCCACGCGCGACGCTTCTCCTGGCGCCGGACGACGGACCGCCTGCTGGACACGTACGCTCAGGCGACCGGCGCGTTCCGGCGTGCCCTCGAACAGCGCGCGGAGGTGGCGGTTTGACGCTCGACGAGACCTTGCGGTCCTCTTTGGACAATGCGGGCCTGGAATACGAAAGGCGTGGCGAGGGAAGGTACTTCGTCACGTTGCCCGGCACCAAGAAACTGCAGACCAACTGCTGGCTGGTCGCCGGTGACCACGCTTTCGCCGTCGAAGCCTTCGTCTGCCGCCGTCCCGACGAGTCCCATGAGGACGTTTACCGCTTTCTGTTGCGCCGCAACGCGAAACTGTACGGCGTGCACTACACGGTGGACGCGATCGGCGATATCTATCTGGTCGGCCGGTTCGGTTTGGACACGGTCACCGAAGCCGAATTGGACAAGATCCTCGGGCAGGTGCTGGAGGCCGCCGACGGCGATTTCAACACGCTGCTGGAACTCGGGTTCGCCGAATCGATCAAACGCGAATGGGACTGGCGCGTCTCGCGCGGCGAGTCGCTGGCGAACCTGCAGGCGTTCAAACATCTCGTCGAGCCTTCGAACGGGCACGAGCCGGGAGCCTTGACCGACTCGTGACCCGGACGGTGCAACGGCACCGTCGTCCGTTCCGTCTCTTTCCGCAGCACTGGAGGGAGACGGTTTTCATGCACAAGCGAGTGAGATGGGTCGCGGCCGCCGGCATCGTGCTGGCGCTGGCGGGCTGTTCGGCGAACGATTCCGGCGGTGAGTCGGCCGCGATGCCGATGTCGGCGGACACCAAGCAGGCGGCGCCCAAAGAAGGGGTGCCCAACAAGGAAGCCACCGACAGCAAGGCCGGTTCGGACAAGGCCCCGGCGCCCGCGGGGCAGCCGGGGATCACCGACCGCAAGCTGGTGCGCACGGCGAGCCTGGAGCTCACCGCCCCGAACGTCGCCGACGTGATCTCGCAGGTGCGCGTCATCACCCAGGGCGCCGCGGGCTACACCGGGCAGGAAAGCACCCAGGAGAAGCGCGCGTCGGTCAACGTCATCGTGCCCTCCGAACGCCTCGACGGCGTGCTGGACCAGCTCGGGAAGCTGGGGAAGCAGGTCCGGCGCGAGGTCACCGCGACGGACGTGACCGAGCAGATGGTCGACGTCGAATCGCGGCTGGCCACCCAGCGGGCGAGCGTCGAGCGCATCCGCGCACTGCTCGCGAGGGCGACGTCGGTTTCGGAGATCGCCTCGGTGGAGAGCGAGCTGACGAGCCGGGAAGCCGAGCTCGAGTCGCTCCAGAAGCGGCGCGAAAGCCTGGCGGGCAGTGTCGCCATGTCGACGATTTCGTTGCAGGTGAAGGCGGAGACGGTCGCGGCGTCGGAGGAGTCCCGCAGCGGTTTCCTCGGTGGGCTGGCCGGCGGCTGGGACGCCTTCCTGACCTTCGGCGGCGGCCTGCTGACCGCGATCGGCGCGATGGCGCCGTTCCTGCTGGTCTTCGGTGTTCCCGTGGCCGCGCTGGTGTGGTGGCTGCGCAAGCGGCGCCGTCCGGCGGAACCCGCGATGGCGACCGCTTCGGATCTGCCGTCCGCGCCTCCGCTGGACTGACGTGAACAGGCGGGACGGCTCGAGGGAGGGGGGAGTCGCGATCTCGAGCCGCCCCGCTGAAGTTCCCGCCAAGGTGGACCCGGTGACGAGGGGGATGCCAACGGGGCCGGCGGGCGCCGCGACTCGGCAGGGGGGAGACGAGTCGCGGTCGTCACCCGCGTCGAGCCGGGGAGTGCGTGGAATCCGGCCGCGCGGGACCTAGTCAACCTGTCAGATCTCCACCTGTAATCACAAGACTACCGGTTACTCCGTTCGAGTGAACTTCGAAAACCGGGATAACGGAGTGCAGCCTGATTTCCAGGGAACGGGACTTGTTGGCAACCCGTCTTCTGGACGGGTGAAGGTGTTACTCGCGGGTAACGCACTCTCCGTAGAAACAAGGTCAAGCGCAGCCCTCTGACCGGCGCTTCCGCTCCCTCTGGCAGGCTGAACCCCATGGCTGAGCTTGGGACTCTGGTGCTGCTGCGTCACGGGCAGAGCACGTGGAACGCCGAAAACCTGTTCACCGGCTGGGTGGACGTGCCGCTGTCGGAGCAGGGCGAGCAGGAGGCGCGCAAGGGCGGGCGGCTGCTCGCGGAGTCCGGCCTGCTGCCGGACGTCGTGCACACGTCGCTGATGCGCCGCGCGATCTCGACCGCCAACCTGGCGCTCGACGCCGCCGACCGGCACTGGATCCCGGTGAAGCGCGACTGGCGCCTCAACGAGCGCCACTACGGCGCGCTGCAGGGCAAGAACAAGAAGCAGACCCTCGACGAGTTCGGCGAGGAGCAGTTCATGCTCTGGCGCCGCTCCTACGACACCCCGCCGCCCCCGATCGACCCGGCCGACGAGTTCAGCCAGGTGGGCGACGCGCGCTACGCCGACCTCGGCGACGCCGCCCCGCTGACCGAATGCCTCAAGGACGTCGTCGCGCGGCTGCTGCCGTACTGGGAGTCCGAGATCGTGCCGGATCTGCGCGCGGGCAAGACCGTGCTGGTCGCCGCGCACGGGAACTCGCTGCGGGCGCTGGTGAAGCACCTCGACGGCATCTCCGACGACGCGATCGCCGGGCTCAACATCCCGACCGGCATCCCGCTGCGTTACGACCTCACCGAAGACCTCAAGCCCGTCACCGCCGGTGGCACCTACCTGGACCCGGAGGCCGCCAAGGAAGCCGCGGCCGCCGTGGCGAACCAGGGCCGCTAGACCCACGCATTTCGTCCTCTGGATGCGGTAGTTCGCTCTCGAACCACCGCGTTCAGAGGACGAATTGCGTCAGGGGAGGGCTTGGACCGACTCGATGCCGGCCGCCTTCCACCCCTCGGGCAGCCGCTGGAGGCGCAGGACGATCGGCAGGTACCGCTTCGACGCCTGCCCGGCCGCGTCCGTGACGTCCGACGTCGCGAAGAGCAGCACGCTCGCCTTGTCGTCCACGACCTCCATGACAGCCGCGGCCGGGTTCGGCGCCGGCGACGCCTTCGTGCCGCCGGACCGGATCTGGTTCAGCCGCGCCGCCTTGTCCTGCTGGAACTGGCTCAACAACTGTCCGGTCGACACGGACTCGTAGCGGGCGTACGTGCCTTCGGGGTCGGCCGGATTCACGTTCAGCAGGGCTTCCGCGGCGCGCAGGGCACCGTCCCGCGCGGAATCCCGCACCCTCGCGAACACCCGGTCGCCCGCGCCCGGCTTCTCCGCCGCGGGCGGGGAGTCCGCCGGATTCACCTTGACCTCGCCGATCCGCCAGCGGTCACCCTCGCGGACGGTCGCGAGCAGCACCGACGCGATGCCCTTGCTGGTGGCACCGGCCCTGGTGCTGCTCTGGTCCAGGACCGTGAGCACCCGCGCCTTGTCCGGCGTCTGCTCGACCGCCGCCGACACGATCACCTTGGTCACGAGCTTGATCGGCTCGGCCGATTTCCGGACCTCGGCGAACAGTTTCGCCAGCTCGTCGCGCGCGCCCGGCGTCACGTTGTCGGCGAGTGCCTTCTCGTAGGCGGGCACGGCCGTGCTGTCGTAGGAGAACACCGCTTCGGCGGCCGTCTTCACCGCCGTGAGCACGGACGCCGTCTTCGCCGGATCCACCAGCGCGAGGTTCGCGGGCGGGCTCTCCGGTTCGGGCCGGGCGGCGCCGGAGACCGTGGTGGTGCAGCCCGCGAGCGCGAGCAGCACGGCCAACCCCGCCCAGCGCCTCACAGCAGGCCGAGTTCCCGTGCCCGGGCGTCGACCTGCAGGCGCGACGTCACGCCGAGCGCGACCAGCAGCTCCGAGACGCGACGCTGATAGGTGCGCACGCCCATGCCGAGGCTCTTCGCGGCCTTCTCGTCCTTGCAGCCGGTGGTCAGGAACTCGAGGATCTGCGGTGCCTCCATCCGGATGTCGGCGAACCGCGCGTCGAACGTCTCCAGGGTGGTGGACGCGAGCCAGGCGGTTTCGAACAGCGACAGGATGCCCTGCACCAGCTCGGGGCGCGAGATGACGCTGTAGGAGCGCACCGCCTTGCCCTCGTCGCCGGCCATGATCGCGACCCGCTCGTCGAGCAGGATCGTCTCGTTGATCTCCTCGGTGCCGATCCGGATCTGCGCGCCGAGACCGGACAGGTGGTGCAGATGCTGCGCGGTCTGCTCGTTCAGCAGGACGCCGGGGCGGTACAGCTTGCGGATCCGCTTGTCGTGCACCAGCCGTTCGCCCTGCCGCGTGAGCGACGGCCGCGAAAGCGCCCAGGTGTAGAGGTCGTCGGCCGCGCACGCGATGTCGGTCGCCGCGACGAACAGATGAGCCGTCCGGTCGAACAGCTCTTCTTCTCCGCGAATCAGGGAGATGTCACTGACGAGTTCCACGGCGACAGTCTTCCAACATTCCCCGGGGGCCGTGACGGGAACGTCGCTATTCACCGGTGAACGATCACGACGAAAGTCGGAATCCGGGCATCACGCGGCGACGATGTCCCCGGTTCGGGTGACCCGGCTCACCCAGGAGATCTCGGCCAGGGATCGGCCACGTGAACGGCGGCCGACCTGCAGGCGAACAGGGGCTCCCCAGGTGTCATAGGCATCACGAGTACGCGGCCGGGACTAGGCCAAAAGACTACCCACGCGCTTACGATTCCCCTGTGACCACGCCTGTTGCACTCGCCCTGGCCGTCGGCGGACTGATCGTCGGTGTGGTTTTCGGCTTCCTGATCGCGAGGGGCCGCGCCCGCCGCGAGGAGCGGCGACCGACCGGTCCCACCGTGGCCGAACTGCTCGAACGCCTCGTGCGGTCCAGCAACAACGGCGTCGTCGTCCTCAACAGGTTCGGCGACATGGTCCTGCACAATCCGCGTGCCTACGAACTCGGCCTGGTGAAGGTCAACCAGGCCGATCCGCGGGCCCGCAAAGCCGCCGAGCAGGTGGTCGAGACCGACGAGCCGATGGAGATCGACCTTTCCCCGCTGGAGGCGAGGGGCCGTCAGCCCGAGGCCGTCCTCGGCGAGGTCCGCCCGCTCGGCGACGGGTTCACCGTGGTCGAGGCGGTCGACCACTCCGAGGCGATCCGGCTCGAAGCCGTCCGGCGTGACTTCGTCGCGAACGTGAGCCACGAGCTGAAGACGCCGGTGGGTGCCATCGCGCTGCTCACCGAGGCCGTCCTCGACGCCGCCGAGGACACCGAGGAGGTCCGCCGCTTCGGCGGCAAGATCCTCCGCGAGTCGACCCGGCTCGGCCAGCTGGTCACCGAGCTGATCGCGCTGTCGCGGCTGCAGGGCGCCGAGCGGCTGCCCGACCTCAACGTCGTCGAGGTCGACGCCGTGGTCCGCGAGGCGCTCGGCCGGACGACGCTTTCGGCGGAATCCGCCGAGATCACCATCACCACCGACGCGGCCAGCGGCCTGCTCATCGAGGGCGACCGGACGCTGATGGTCACCGCGCTGTCGAACCTGCTGGAGAACGCCGTCGCGTACTCGCAGCCGGGCAGCCCGGTGTCGATCAGCAGGCGGCTGGTCGACGGCAAGGTCGAGATCGCGGTGACCGACCGCGGCATCGGGATCGCCGAGGACGAGCAGCAGCGTGTCTTCGAGCGGTTCTACCGCGCGGACAAGGCGCGGTCGCGGGCGACCGGCGGCACCGGGCTGGGGCTGGCGATCGTCAAACACGTGGCCGCCAACCACGGCGGTTCGGTCGGCCTGTGGAGCCGTCCCGGCACCGGGTCGACCTTCACCCTGCGCATCCCCGCGCACATCCCCGCCGAACCGGCCGCGCCCGTGAAACAGGCTCCGCCGGCCTCCCGGCCGGAGAAGACCCCCGAGCGGACACCCCGTCTCGTGGCAACAGGGCAAGAAAGCCCCGACCATGGAGGAAACCTGTGACGAGGGTTCTCATCGTCGAGGACGAAGAGTCGTTCGCCGACCCGCTCGCGTTCTTGCTCCGCAAAGAGGGCTTCACCGCCGCCGTCGCCGTGACGGGGCAGCAGGCGCTCGAGGAGTTCGACCGCAACGGCGCCGACATCGTCCTGCTCGACCTCATGCTCCCCGGTATGAGCGGCACCGACGTCTGCAAGCAGCTCAGGCAGCGTTCCGCGGTACCGGTGATCATGGTGACCGCGCGCGACAGCGAGATCGACAAGGTCGTCGGGCTGGAACTCGGCGCCGACGACTACGTCACCAAGCCGTACTCGGCCCGTGAGCTCATCGCGCGGGTGCGGGCGGTGCTGCGCCGCGGCGGCGAGCCGGGCTCCGAAGGCGACCTCGCCCCGCTCGTGCTGACCGCCGGGCCGGTGCGGATGGACGTCGAGCGGCACGTGGTGACCGTCGACGGCCAGGAGGTCTCCTTGCCGCTCAAGGAGTTCGACCTGCTCGAGTACCTGCTGCGCAACGTGGGCCGCGTGCTCACCCGCGGGCAGCTGATCGACCGGGTGTGGGGCGCGGACTACGTCGGCGACACCAAGACGCTCGACGTCCACGTGAAGCGGCTGCGGTCGAAGATCGAGCCGGACCCGGGCTCGCCCCGGCACCTGGTCACCGTCCGCGGCCTGGGCTACAAGTTCGAGACGTGAGCTGAAGGGGACTTTCCCGGCATAAGACGCGGTGAAGGACGCTTTCCTCGCATCGCATGCGGGGAAAGTCCCCTTCAGCCCCCGCCCCTGCGATACAGATCACGGTTACGGTTTCGTGACCTCACGTGGGGGCGGGTACCGTAGACGCTCGTGCGCCTAGGGGTACTCGACGTCGGTTCCAACACCGTCCACCTGCTCGTGGTCGACGCCCACCGTGGCGCCCACCCGACCCCGATGCATTCCGAAAAGGCCGTCCTCCGCCTCGCCGAGCAGATCACCCGCAACGGCGACCTGAGCCGCGCGGGCGCGGACAGCCTCGTACGCGCGGTCGAATCGGCGAAGGCGGCCGCGGCCCGGCTGGGCTGCGAAGAGGTCATGGCGTTCGCCACCTCCGCGGTCCGCGAAGCCAAGAACGCCCCGAAGGTGCTGGCGAAGGTCCAGGAGCAGACCGGCGTCGAACTGAAGGTGCTTTCCGGGATCGACGAGTCCCGGCTCACCTTCCTCGCCGTCCGCCGCTGGTTCGGCTGGTCGGCGGGCAAGCTGCTCGTGCTCGACATCGGCGGCGGCTCGCTCGAGATCGCGATGGGCCGCGACGAGGAGCCGGACCTGGCCGAATCGCTGCCACTGGGCGCGGGCCGGACCACGCGGACGCGGTTCCAGCACGATCCGCCGTCCCGTTCGGAGCTCATCGCGACTTCGGTGTGGCTCGAAGAACAACTCGCCCCGCTCGCGAAGAAGGTCGCCAAATTGGGTGAACCCGATCGTGTCGTGGCGACCTCGAAGACGTTCCGGTCACTCGCCCGGTTGACCGGAGCGGCGCCGTCGGCCAGCGGGCCGCATGTGCGCCGTACCCTGACCGACACCGCGTTGCGCCAGCTCATCGCGTTCATCTCCCGGATGACCGCCCAGGACCTGGCCCAGCTCGAGGGGGTCAGCGCGAGCAGGTCGCATCAGCTGGTGGCCGGCGCGCTCGTCGCACAAGCCACCATGCGGGCGCTTTCCCTGGAAGAACTGGAGATCTGTCCGTGGGCGCTGCGAGAAGGTGTCATCCTTCGACGGCTGGACCATTCGAACGGTGCGGACGAGACTGTGGGCGGCAGCGCCCGACTGGACTTAGTCGACGGAGAACGGGCACGGTGAAGAGGTGACGGAAATGCGGATGACGGTGGATAGCGCGCGCGACGCCGCCGATGCCCCGTCGCGTGCCGGTTCACAACGGCTCGAGCGCGCATTGGACAGCACGGTATGACGGACGAGACAGAGAGCGGCCAGCCACAGAAGACCGTGGCGGAGCTGCTCGCGCAGCATGGAGCCCAGCCCGAAGGCGGGCGCCGCAGGCGACGCCGCGCGGCCGACGACGAGGACGAGGCTCCCGAGCCCACTCGCGGACGGCGCGCGCCGTCGGTGAGTGACACCGCGCCGCAGGCGATCATCGACCGGGTGTCCGGCGACACCCCGCCGCCCGCCAACCGTCCGCCGCGCCGCGCGCGCCCGCAAGACTCCGGAGCGCGTCCGCTCCCGCAGCCGCAGCAGGATTCCGCGCCGCTGCCGGTGCCGCCGAACGCCCCGACCCGGCAGACGCCGCCGGTGCGCCCGCCGCAGGAGCAGAGCGGCTATCAGCAGCGTCCGCCGCAGCAATCCGGGCAATTCGTCCGGCCGACGCCGCCGCAGGAGCAAAGCGGTTACCAGCAGCGCCCGCCGCAGCAGTCGGGTCAGTTCGTGCGGCCGACACCGCCGCAGGAGCAGTCCGGCTATCAGCAGCGTCCGCCGGATTCCGAGGGGCTGCCCCCGCGCGGTCGTCCGCGTCCGCCCGGCCCGGAGGAGACCCGCGGCGCGGTGCCGCCGGTCCGCCGCCGTCCCGAACCGCCCGCCGGGCCCCCGTCGTCGGGGCTTTCGGCGAGACTCGACGGTGGCCTCGACGCCCCGGCCGAAGACGTCCAGGACCCGCCCGGCCCGATGGCCAGCGGCTCGTTCGCGACGCCGCCCGCCCAGCCGGCGCGGCGCCGTCGTCCGGCGGCCCGCCCGCCGCAGCCGAAGGCCGAGCCGAGCACCGAGCAGTTCGCCGCGGTCGGCGAAGAGGCCGCGCCCGAACCCGAGGCGCCCGTCGAACCGGCGGCACCGCCCGCGGGGCTCGCCGGATGGCGCAAGCGCAGGCAGAAGGTGCAGTCCGAGGACACCGAGATCGGCGGCATCCCGCCGGTGCCGCCCCCGGTCGCGCCCGTCGAGCCGGACCCCGAGCCCGAACCGGATCCGTTCGACGCCGGACCGCCCACCATGGGGCATCCCGCGCCGATGCCGTTCGTGCCGCCGCACTCCCTCGACGATCGCGACCGTCAGGACAACCTCGACGACTACGAGCGCGAGTTCGCCGACCCGGCGTATCCGGACGGCGGCCCGGACTTCGAGCGTGACGACTACGGCTACCGCGCCGACGAGTACGAGGACGACTACGACGACGATCAGGCCGAGGAGGTCGTCGACGAGCCCGCGGCGCCCGCCGAGAAGGCCTCGCCGGGGAAGCAGTGGCTGGCGCTGGCCGGTCAGCTCGCCCTCGGCGTCGTCGGTGGTGCCGCGGTGTGGCTGGGCTTCAACTGGCTGTGGGTTAACCTTCCCGCCGCCGCGTTGGTCGCCGCGTTGCTGGTGATCGTCGCGCTGGTGTGGATCGTCCGGAAGATCCGCAAGGCGGAGGATCTGCAGACCCTGGTGCTCGCGGTGCTGGTCGGACTGGTGGTGACGGTCTCACCGGCCGCACTCCTGCTGGTCGCCCGTTAGCGGCCTCGGGAAGAATGCCGGAATGGTTCAGCAGGTTCCGGTAGGCCTCTCGACGGCGTCCGTCTGGCCGTTGCGGGCGGGAGTGGCGTTCGAGCTGGCCGCCGACCTCGGCTACGACGGTGTCGAGGTGATGGTCTGGGCCGACCCGGTCAGCCAGGACGTCTCCGCGTTGCGCCGGTGGTCGCGGCGCACCGGGGTGCCGGTGCTGTCGATCCACTCGCCTTCGCTGCTGATCACCCAGCGCGTGTGGTCGCCGGATCCCGTGGTGCGCCTGCGGATGTCGGTGGAAGCCGCGCAGGAACTGGGCGCGCGCACGGTCGTGGTGCATCCGCCGTTCCGGTGGCAGCGCCGCTACGGCGACGCGTTCGGCGACCTCGTCGACGAGCTCGAAGAAGCCAGCGGCATCGAGATCGCGGTGGAGAACATGTTCAAGGTCCGCCCGCCCGGTGGCTCGCGGACGTCGCGGGTGTCGGCGTTCCGGCCGTCGATCGACCCTACGGACGTAGGGTTTCGCCACTACACGCTCGACCTGTCCCATACAGCGGCAGCCGGGATGGACGCCCTCGCGCTCGCCGATCGAATGGGTCCCGGGCTCGCGCACGTCCATCTGGCGGACGGCACGGGGCTCCCGAAGGACGAGCACCTGGTGCCCGGTCGTGGCATCGAACCCTGCGCCGAACTGCTGGAAAAGCTCGTGAGCAGCGATTTCTCCGGACAGGTCGTGCTGGAGATCAACACCCGGCGGTCGCCGAGCGCTGCGCAGCGGTCGCGGGATCTCGCGGAGTCACTCTTGTTCGCGAGGCTGCACCTCGGTCAGTGACAAAGATCGTCTCCAGGTGCGGAGATTCATTCCTCCCTGCGCCCGAGGCGCTGGTACACGTAAAGTTCCGACCGTGAACCAGCTGCGCTTGTTGATCTCCCGCACCCCGATGGATCGGCTCGTGGCCTGGGTCAGTGCTCGGTGAGCGCGACCGACGAAACGAGCACCTCCTTCGACGAGGCATGCGCGACGAGATCACTGGGTGACGGCACGTTCACGGCGGTACTCCGTACTGAATGGTCGATCGGTGGACACCCCCACGGCGGCTTCCTGATGGCTCTGATGGCACGGGCCGCCCTGTCGTTCCTCCACGAACGCGGAGAGCCGCCGTCCGAGCCGCTCGCGATCAGCGCGGAGTTCCTGCATCCGCCCGCGGTGGGGCCGGTGCTGCTGCGCATGGACGTCCGGAAGGTCGGCAGGCGCGCCTCGGTCGTCGGGGTCCTGCTGGAGCAGCGGGGCCGCAGCTGCGTCGAGGCCAGGGTGACCACCGGACGGCTGCCGATGCGGCGGCCGGAGTGGACCGACGTCCCGGCCATGGCCGCGGAGCCGCCGCCCGGCGCGGTGCCCGTGACCGGCGAGACCTCCGAAGGCCTCTTCAACCTCGCGAAGGGCTGCGAAGTCCGGCTCGACCCGGCGAGTGTCGGCTACCTGCACGGCCGGATCGGCGATCCGCCGAGGATGCGGCTGTGGGTCCGGCCCCGGCACGGGCTCGCGGACCCGTACTTCGCCCTGCTCGCGAGCGACGTGAACCCGCCGGTGGTCTACAACCTCGGCCGGGTCGGCTGGGCGCCCACCGTGCAGCTGACCGCGTTGCTGCGCACCCGGCCGGCGCCGGGCTGGCTGCGGGTGATCGTCCAGAGCCAATCGGTGCACGAGGCCTGGTTCGACTCGGACGCCCTCGTGGTCGACTCGCAGGGCAGGCTGGTCTGCCAGGCGCGGCAGCTGGCGCTTGCCCCGGCGCCTGGAGCCTGACGGCCGTTTGGCACGCTGAAAGGCATGAGCGTGATCGCGGTTCTGGGTGCCGGGAAGATCGGGGAGGCCCTGCTCTCGGGCCTGCTGCACGGCGGGCACAGCCCGGACGACCTCCTGTTCACCGAGCGGTATCCGGCGCGCGCGGCCGAGCTGACCGAGCGCTACGGCGTGCACGGGGTCGGCGTCGCCGACGCCGCCCGCCGGGCCGACGTGCTGGTCGTCGCGGTCAAACCGCAGGACATCGAGCCGGTGCTGGACGAGCTCGCGCCGCTGCTCGGCGAGGACTCCCTGGTGGTCTCGCTGTGCGCGGGCCTGCCGACCGCCCTGTACGAGCGCAGGCTGGCCGACGGCGTCCCGGTGGTGCGGGTCATGCCGAACACCCCGATGCTCGTGGGAGAGGCCATGAGCGCGGTCTCCGCGGGCGCGCACGCGACCGCCGAGCACATCGCGGTGGTGAAGGACCTGCTTTCGCACGTCGGGCAGGTCGTCGAGGTGCCCGAGTCGCAGCAGGACGCCGTCACGGCGCTGTCCGGCTCCGGGCCCGCGTACTTCTTCTACCTGGTCGAGGCCATGATCGACGCCGGGATTCTGCTCGGCCTGCCGCGGGCGCTCGCCGGCCAGCTGATCATCCAGTCGGCGGTCGGGGCGGCGAAGATGCTCGCCGAGTCCGATGAACACCCGGTGCTGCTGCGCGAAGCCGTCACGTCGCCCGCCGGGACGACCATCAACGCCATCCGTGAGCTGGAGAAGCACGGTGTCCGCGCGGCGCTGCTGGCCGCCATCGAGGCCGCGAAGGACCGCTCGACCGAGCTGGGCCGCGCCCACGAACCCCGCGTTTAGTCCTCTGGATGCGGTGGTTCGACGTCGAACCACCGCATCCAGAGGACGAAATGCGTAGTCGGACGGGCCCATCCCGGTGACTCGCGTCGCTTTAGCCACACGTGTCCCGCTACTCTCAGGAGAGCACGTGCGTGTCGATACCACAGGTGGGGAAGCCTCGTGGCGCGACACGTGTCGAAGGACACGGTGAATCATGCCGCCGAACAAGAAGGATGATCTGCCCTCAGTGGGCCAGGTCCAGTTCCTGACGGTCGCCGAGGTGGCCACGCTGATGCGGGTCTCCAAGATGACCGTCTACCGCCTCGTTCACTCGGGCGAGCTGCCCGCGGTGCGCGTCGGGAAGTCGTTCAGAGTGCCCGAAAAGGCCGTACACGAGTATCTGCAAGGCGCGTACTTCGACGTGGGCTGAGGCTCGGTCCGCGGAGCACAACGTGCCCGCCCGAGGGCGTCTTCCGGGGCGCGAGTACCCTGGAAGACCGCTCGTGCCTGTGCGCTCCACCCGTTGGACGCTGCGCCGGGCAGCGTGACCGACGACGAAGGAAGGAGCGCTCACGATGGGCTCTGTGATCAAGAAGCGCCGTAAGCGCATGTCGAAGAAGAAGCACCGCAAGTTGCTGCGCCGGACGCGCGTTCAGCGTAGGAAGGCCGGCAAGTAAGACACAGCCGGTGAGTGGCCCGTCCAGTTTCTGGACGGGCCATTCCCATTTCGTGGGCGGTTTCCGCCCATTCGAGTGAGACGTGGATCCCCTCTGCGAGCAGCGGGTTAATAGCATGTAAGCGCTGACTCGACTACCCCTAATGAGCGGTAACATCTCAAGGGCAGCCGCGCGATGCTTCCCATGAGTGCAGGTTCGCGCACACACGGTCGATGGACCAGCGCTCAAGGTCATCAGGACCCCGTGATCGAAAGTCCGAGAACCGCCCAAAGCCGCAGGGAGTCCTATGCCGTCGAACATCGTGCTCGTGACCGGGGTCGGGGGAGACCTTGGCGGGAAGCTGCTCGCCAGACTCGGCAACAATCCGGGGTTCGAGCGGGTGATCGGCGTGGACACCACGCCCCCGCAGAAGTCGGTACTGCAGCGCATGGGGCACGCTGAGTACGTCCGCGCCGACATCCGCAATCCGCTGATCGCCAAGGTGATCAGCACGGCCAAGGTCGACACCGTGGTGCACGCCTCGTGCACCGCGCATCCGGCGGGCCCGGCTCGCCGGACGGCGATCAAAGAGGTCAACGTCATCGGCACGATGCGGCTGCTGGCGGCTTGCCAGCGCTCGCCGCTCGTGCGCAAGCTCGTGGTGAAGTCGACGGCCGCCGTCTACGGCGCCGGCGCGCGCTCGCAGGCCGTCTTCACCGAGGATTCGGAGCTCATCCCCACCTCGGCCAGCGGCTACGCGAAGGACGCCGTCGAGATGGAGGGGTATGTCCGCGGGCTCATGCGCCGCCGTCCCGACATCACGACGACGCTCCTCCGGTTCGCCAACATCATCAGCCCGGAGATCGACACGGTGCTGTCGCGCTACTTCGCGCTGCCTGTCGTCCCGACCGTCTTCGGCTACGACGCGCGCATCCAGCTGCTTCACGCCTCGGACGCGCTGGCCGTCTTCGAACAGGCGACGCTGAACGACAAACCCGGCGTGTTCAACGTCGGGTCGGAGGGGGTACTCACCCTTTCTCAGGCGATCCGGCGAGCCGGGCGGGTCGAGCTGCCGATGCCCAGCGGCGTCGTGCCGTCGGTCGGCAAGGTGCTGCGCGGAGCGCGGGTGGTCGACTTCTCCGCCGACCAGGTCCGGCTGCTGAACTTCGGCCGCGTCGTGGACATCACGAAGCTCAAGAAGGACTTCGGCTACACCCCGCGGTGGACGACGCGGGAAGCGTTCGACGACTACATCACCGGCCGCGGGCTCCGGCCCGTGGTGGACGGCGGCAAGCTCGCCGGATTCGCGGGCAAGGTGCTGGTGGCCGCGGCGACCGGACAGGCGGCGCACCGGTGAGCAGGCCACACGAGAACTCTCACGAAGGCGAGGCGGAAAACGTGAGCGGCGCTGAAGCGCAGGTCATCCCGTTGCACGGCCCCGGCAGAGAGAAGCCGGACGCGGCCGCGCAGGCGGAACGGGATCTTCGCGAGTCGGAAGAAGCTCAGGACCATCTGGACTCCGAACGCCGGGCCGACGCGCCCGTCGTCGAGTTCCCCGGGGCGGCGCGGGTCTCGCCCGCCCGGACGAGGCCCGCCGACGCGGACCTCCTCCCGGACTCGCTCAGGACGGCGTTGGCGTTCGTGCGTGACCGGCTGACCGGTGACTACACCGTCGACGAGTTCGGCTTCGACGCCGAACTCACCGAGACCCTGCTGTTGCCGCCGTTGCGCGCGCTGTACGAGAAGTGGTTCCGGGTCGACACGTTCGGCGTCGAGAACCTGCCGGCCGACGGCGGCGCGCTGCTGGTGTCGAACCACTCCGGCACGGTGCCGCTCGACGCGTTGATGACCGCCGTGGCCGTGCACGACCACGTCCCGGGCGGCAGGCACCTGCGCGGGCTCGGCGCGGATCTGGTGTTCCAGTTGCCGCTGATCGGCTCCTTCGCCCGCAAGTCCGGGCAGACGCTCGCCTGCAACGCCGACGCGGAACGCCTGCTGCGCAAGGGAGAACTCGTCGGGGTCTGGCCGGAAGGGTTCAAGGGGATCGGGAAGCCGTTCTCGTCGCGCTACAAGCTGCAGCGGTTCGGCCGCGGCGGTTTCGTCTCCGCCGCGCTGCGGACCGGGGCGCCGATCATCCCCGTGTCCGTCATCGGCGCGGAGGAGATCTACCCGAAGATCGGGGACATCAAGCTGCTCGCGCGGGTGCTCGGCCTGCCGTACTTCCCGGTGACGCCGCTCTTCCCGCTGCTCGGCCCGCTCGGCGCGATCCCGCTGCCGACGAAGTGGAGCATCGAGTTCGGCGAGCCCATCCGCACGGACACCTACGACGCGGACGCCGTGGACGACCCGATGCTGGTGTTCACGCTGACCGACCAGGTGCGGGAGTCGATCCAGCAGTCGCTGTACAAACGCCTTTCGCAGCGGAAGAGCGTCTTCAAGGGCTAGACACCCTCACGCGTTTAGTCCTCTGGATGCGGTAGTTGCACGCGCAAGGACCGCATCCAGAGGACTAAACGCGGGTCAGCGCTTGCGGTAGGCCATGCCCGCCGCGACGGCACCGGCCACGGCACCGACGCCCAGCACCGACGGCACGCCGATCTTCGCGGCCTTGCGTCCGGTCCGGAAGTCACGGATCTCCCAGCCGCGTGCCCGCGCGACGTCGCGAAGGCCGCCGTCGGGGTTCACCGCGACCGCGGTCCCGACGACCGACAGCATCGGGACGTCGTTCTGCGAGTCCGAATACGCCGTGCAGCGCTTGAGATTCAGCCCTTCGCGTGACGCCAGCGCGCGCACGGCGTGGGCTTTCGCGCGGCCGTGCAGCAGGTCGCCGACGAGACGGCCGGTGTAGACGCCGTCCTTGGTCTCCGCGACGGTGCCCAGCGCGCCGGTGAGGCCGAGGCGCCGCGAGATGATGGCCGCGAGTTCGATCGGGGTCGCGGTGACCAGCCAGACACGCTGCCCGGCGTCGAGGTGCATCTGCGCGAGCGCCCTGGTGCCGGACCAGATCTTGTCCGCCATCAGCTCGTCGTAGATCTCTTCGCTGATGTCGGTCAGTTCCTGCACGGTACGACCGGCCACAAAGGACAGTGCGCGCTCGCGGTGGGTTTTGATGTCCTCCTTGTTCTCCCGGCCGCCGAGCCGGAATTTCACCTGCTGCCAGACGAATCCGGCCAGATCGGCGGACGTGAAGAACTTGCGCGCGGCCAGGCCGCGGGCGAAGTAGAAGATCGACGCGCCCATCATCATGGTGTTGTCGACGTCGAAGAACGCGGCCGCCGTCAGGTCCGGCGGCGCGGGCGGCGCGGGCGGTTCGAGGGCTTCTGCGGACGCGGTCGCCATGGCGGCCTCGGCCGACGCCTCGCCCGCGAGCTCGGCCAGCCGTTCGAGCTCTTGACTCTTATCCCTGCCCCGCCACACTGACACGCACACCGCCTCCGGAATCCCAGGTGCCTGTGCACAGCGTAGCGAGCGGCCGACCACGCTGTCCCGGGTGTGGCGCCTGCCTCACGTGACACCGAGTCAGCCGATGACTATCGGCGGTAACCCCGGGATGAGCGGCGGAATCGAAACCAGCGGTGGCGGTGGCGTGGTGGTCGTCGGCGGCACCGTCCTCGTCGTCGGGCCGGGCGTGGCCACGACGGGCGGCGGCGTGCCTCCTGACGGCGGGGCGAGCGGTCCGGTCGGGGCCGCGGTGTCCACACCGGACGATGGCGGCACCGAGGTCGGCGTCGGCGTCGCGGACGGAGCGGACGACGGCGGGGAAGACGTCACCGGCGGCAGGACGGCGTCGGGGGAGTCGGGATTCCGGACGCAGTCGCCGGCGGCCGGGACCGCGCCCAGCTCGTCGGACGAGCCCGTGGTGATCGTGTAGCAGACCAGGCGCGAGCCGAGATCCGTCGTGCGCGCCTGGACCCTCTCGAGCAGCACGCGCGCCGAGTCGAATTTGTCGCGTGCTTCGGCGGGGGCGTAGTCGATCTGGAGACCGAGCCGGTCGGACTGCTGACGCGCCCAGGACCGGAGCTCGGCGAGCCGGGCCTGGCCACCCTGATCGGTGACGAGCGCCGTCAGCTGCGAGACGCCGGCGCGGAGATCGGTCTCGAAATCGGCGAGCCCGGTGAAATACGCGGCGGTGGGCGCGCCCTGCCGGGTCAGCTCGTCCAGCTCGCCGACGCGGTTCGCGGCGAACTCCAGATGCTTCTTCGCCTTGTCCTGCTCGTCGAAGGTGAGCCCGAGCGAGGCCGATTCACCCGCTCGTTTGATGCCGTAGAGCGGATCGCCCGGCAACGCGTCCTTGGACAGCAACAGGGTGATCCCGCCGAGCGCCAGGACGAGCGCGACGGCGGCCGCGGCGAGATTGGCGATGGCGTGACCACGTCGCTTCGGCGCGGCTTCGGCTTCGGCGAGGCGTCCGGCGATCTCGTCGCGGATCCGCTGCCGGGTCTCCGCGTCGGGGGCGCCGCCGGCGCCGAGTTCGCGCAAGCCGCCGACGAGCGCGAGTTCGTGCGCGAACTCGTCGTCGTCCGGGGATTCGGTGCCGTCGACAAGGTCGGCGAAGCGGTCACCGTCCGCCCGCTCCCGCGCGAACCATCCCGGCACGCCCACGGCGAAGTCTCCATCTGCTCAGCCCGGTCCTGACACCGGTCTGGCAGTGAAAACGAGCGGGGACGCCCAAGGGTTACGGCAAGGCCGGGTGAGGCATAAATATGGAACCTTAACGCAGTCCTGTGGGCAGAAGTTGTGCCAAACGGCGTACCGCGCGGTGCTGAAGGGCCTTGATGGCGCCCTCGTTGCGCTTCATGATCGCGGCGGTTTCGGCGACCGAAAGCCCCTGCATGAACCGCAGCACGATGCACTCGCGCTGATCCTCGCCGAGTTCGGCGACGCACCGCAGCAGTTCGGCGCGGGTGGCGCGGCTGATGGCCTGCTGTTCCGGCCCCGCGACGGCCTGCACGCCGACGTTCCCGATCGGTGCCCCGTTGGGCTCGGCGACCTCGTCGGTGACCACCTCGAGGCGGAACCGGCTCGACTTCACGTGGTCGAGGATGATGTTGCGCGCGATGGTGACGAACCAGGCGCCGACGTCACGCCCCTGGTAGCTCACCGACGTGATGCGGCGCAGCGCGCGGAGGAACGTCTCGCTGGTGACGTCTTCGGCCAGGTCCCGGTCGCCGAGGCGGAACAGGACGTACCGGTAGACGACGTCCACATAGCGGTCGTAGAGCCGCCCGAACGCGGAGGTGTCGCCGTCCTGAGCGGCGCTGACCAGCTCCCAGGCTTCGGCCTTCGCGGCTTCGGCGGCGTCAGTGCCTTCTTCGACCTTGGGCCGGGCCGACGGCGCCGCGGGGAAACCGCTCCGGCGGAGGATGTGGCCAGCCAGCATCGAGACGGGGTTGGGCGCGGGAAGAGTCACGGTCCACCTCCCGTTCCGGACAGGGAGGACCGGCCCGCATGTCCCACCGCCGCGTGGGCCTGCAAGATCTGCACGTCCGGACTCCCTTTCTCACCATCGAGTGATCAACACCACTCGACGACGCACAGCAGCATACGTGTAGTTACCGCGAAGTAGGTAGCGGTGCCGGGGTTACGGAACTGCGACGAAAGCGAGTGACCCCCATGACGGTGGCCGGGATGACAAACTGGCAACGCCGTACACCGAGGGAAGAGGTTCGCAGTTGAGCGCGGAGCAGGTTGCCGATGCAAGTGTGCCCACTTTGCTCGCCGAGGCCGCTCGTCAGTGGCCGGGCAAGGCGGCCGTCCAGGAGACCGGCGGAGGTGTCGCGCTGACCTGGGCGGAACTCGACAACGCCGCCCACACGCTGGCCCGCGCCCTGCTCGACGCGGGAATCGAGCGCGGCGACCGGGTGGCGTTGCGGCTGCCGACGTCGGCCGCGTTCGCCGTCTCGCTGTTCGGGGCGCTCCGGGCGGGCGCGGTGGTCGTCCCGATCTCGCCGCAGGGGCCGGCCGCGGAACTGAACGGGCTGCTGGAGCACAGCGGCGCCCGGCTCGTCCTCGAACGCGAACCCACCGAGGAACTCCCCGACGGGGTGACAAGCCTCTCACCGGCTGTTACCTCGGATGGAGCAGCCGAACCGGTCGAAGCGTCCGGCGCCGGTGAGGACATTGCGGTCATCTCGTACACCTCCGGCACCACCGGCCCGCCGCGCGGCGTGATGCTGTCGCACCGGGCGCTGCTCGCGAACCTCGACCAGCTGAGCCGGATCACCCCGGCTCCGCTCGTGCACGGCGACCGTGTGCTCATCACCATCCCGTTGTTCCACGTCTACGGCCTCGGCCCCGGCCTGCTGCAGACCACGGCGGTCGGCGCGACGGCGATCCTGTCCGAGCGTTTCCTCGCCGAGCGCACGCTGGCCGACTGCACCGAGTACCGGGTGACGTCGATCGCCGGCGTGCCCGCGATGTACGCCGAATTCGCCGCGATGGACCCCGAGGAACTCGGGCAGGGCCTCTCCACCGTGCGGCGGATGACCTCGGGTGCGGCGCCGCTGCACCCCAAGATCCTCACCGCCCTCCGCGGCGCCACCGGACTCGACGTCTACGAGGGCTACGGCCTCACCGAATGCGCGCCCGTGGTCACCACGACCCTGGTCACCGGTTACCCGAAGCCCGGTTCGGTCGGGCGGCCGCTGCCCGGCGTCGAGCTCCGCCTGGTCGACAGCGACGGCGACGCGGAGCCCGTCCCGCTGGACCCGGACGACCTCGGTGACGCCTTCGACGAGGACGGCGGCACCGGCCTGGTGTCGATCCGCGGCGCGAACCTGTTCTCCGGCTACTGGCCCGACGGCTCGCACGGTCCCGACGAGGAAGGCTGGTTCCGCACCGGCGACGTCGGCTACCTCGACACCGACGGCGACCTGCACCTGGTGGACCGGGCCAACGACCTGATCATCGTCAACGGTTTCAACGTGTTCCCGCACGAGGTCGAGAACGTGATCTCGATGCTGGACGAGGTCGTCGAGGCCGGTGTCGTCGGCGTCGTCGACGAGCGGACCGGCGAGGCGGTGAAGGCCGTCGTCGTCCCCGCGCCGGGCGCTTCGCTGTCGGAACAGCAGGTCGTCGAGCACTGCGCCGAGCACCTGGCCGGGTACAAGGTGCCGCACACCGTCGAGTTCGCCGAGTCGCTGCCGCATTCGGCCACCGGGAAGCTGCGCAGGATGCGCCTCAGGTAAGGATTGGGGCATGGCCCACCACGTGACCGTCATGACCCGCACGGGCTGCCACCTGTGCGAGGTCGCGGAACAGGACATCGAGCGGATCTGCGGCGAGCTGGGCGTCGCCTGGTCGGCCCAGGACGTCGACAGCGATCCCGAATGGCGGGCCGAATACGGCGACCGCGTGCCGGTGATCCTCGTCGACGACGCCGAGCACGGCTACTGGCGCGTCGAAGAGGACAGGCTCCGGAAAGCATTGGCGTAACACACTCGTAAGGGGCGATCGGCCGCCTCAATGGCCGATTCGCTCCGAAGATGGAGTCGTGGACGACGAACGCAGGCTCACCTTCCCGCAAGCCGCGCTGACCGGGCTCCTGTCACTGGCGGCAGCCCTCGGCGTGGGACATCTCGTCGCGGGCTTCGTCGGGTACACGGCCTCGCCGTTCGTCGCCGTCGCGAACTTCGTCATCGACCACAGCCCGCACGCGGTCGTCGCCTGGGCCGAGCGGACGCTGGAGACCTGGGACAAGCCCGTCCTCAAGATCGGCCTGGCCGTGGTGCTGGTGCTGTTCGCGCTGCTCGCCGGGCAGCTCTCGCGCCGCAATCCACTGCCGGGACAGGTGATCGTCGGCGTCCTCGGCGCGGCAGGTGTCGCCGCCGTCTTCGTGCGCACCGACCTTGGGCAGATCGCGCTGCTGGCGCCGGTGATCGCCACCGTCGTCGCTCTGATCGTGTTCACGCGGTTGCATTCGTTCTTCCGCCCGAAGGTGTTCTTCGACGACCGTGAAGGCGAAGGCCCGGACCGGCGCAGGGTGCTGATCACCGGCGCGTCCGTCGCGGCGGGCGCCGGCGTCGCCGCGCTGACCGGCCAGATCGTCGGGACCAGGAAGAACGCGGAGGAGTCGCGGGCCGCCGTCGGCAGGCTCGTCGCGGCGAGGACCGCGCCGCCGATACCGCCCGACGCGGATTTCGCGAAGCTCGGCACCCCGCCGTACCTCACTCCTTCGAAGGATTTCTATCGGATCGACACGGCGCTGGTGGTCCCGCAGGTCCGCACCGAGGACTGGAGCCTGCAGATCCGCGGGATGGTCGACCGCGAGGTCACCTATCGGTATGAAGATCTGCGCTCGCGGCCGCTGATCGAACGCGACGTCACCCTGTGCTGTGTCTCCAACGAGGTCGGCGGCCCGTACATCTCCAACGCGCGCTGGATCGGCATCGACCTGCGGGATCTGCTGAACGAGGCGGGCGTGAAACCCGGCGCCGAGCAGATGTTCGCGACCAGCGTCGACGGCTGGACCTGCGGAACCCCGGTCGAAGCCGCCCTGGATCCGCGGCGCGGCGCGATGCTCGCCCTCGGCATGGACGGCGAACCGCTCCCGATCGAGCACGGCTTCCCCGCGCGGATCGTGATCCCCGGGCTCTACGGCTACGTGTCCGCCACGAAATGGGTGACCGAGCTGGAGATCACCACCTGGGCGGAGCGCAAGGCGTACTGGCTCGACCGCGGCTGGGCCAAGGAAGCGCCGGTGAAGACGCAGTCGCGGATCGACGCGCCGGGTTCGGCGGTGAACGCGGGCAAGGTCGTGGTGTCCGGGACCGCGTGGGCACAGCACACCGGTGTCGCGAAGGTCGAGGTCCGGGTCGACCAGGGGCCGTGGAAGGAGGCCGTCCTGTCGGCGGAGACGTCGAAGGACACTTGGCGGATGTGGTGGACCGAGGTCGACGTCGCCGCTGGTCAGCACGAGATCGCGGTGCGAGCCACGGATCAGTCCGGCTACACGCAGACGCAGGAGATCGCCGGAACAGTCCCGGATGGAGCCACCGGCTGGCACAAGGTGACGGTCAACGCGCGCTAGAGAGACTGACCACAGCACCTACCAGTGACTTTGTGCCTGCGTTCACAAGTGGCTACCGTAGATACGTCGCCTCCGAAAGCGCCCGGCATCGAACCGGACTCAGCGCGGCGGGTCAAGAGCCGTTTTCCAGGTTCGGGCGATTCATGTCGTCAGCAGGGACAAGAGGGAGCGGACAAGCGTGGTGTCGCAACGAGGCCGGCGCACCCGGGTGACACCGGACGCCGACAACGCGCCCACCGCGGAGAT
The DNA here is from genome assembly GCF_001905755.1 of Amycolatopsis sp. CB00013. Classification (NCBI taxonomy): domain Bacteria; kingdom Bacillati; phylum Actinomycetota; class Actinomycetes; order Pseudonocardiales; family Pseudonocardiaceae; genus Amycolatopsis; species Amycolatopsis sp. CB00013. The sequence goes on from NZ_LIWC01000002.1 coordinate 1,946,386, forward strand.
GCCCGCCGTCGAGACCACCGCCGAGCCGGAAGCGGTCCGCGCGAAGTCGATCCCCGAAGCCGCCGTCGCCCGCCTCGCCGTCTACCTCCGTGTTCTCTCCGGGCTGGCCGAGCAGGGCGCGACGACGATCTCCAGCGAGGAGCTCTCGCAGGCCGCGGGCGTCAACTCCGCGAAACTGCGCAAGGACCTGTCCTACCTCGGCTCCTACGGCACCCGCGGCGTCGGCTACGACGTCCAGGTGCTGGTCAGCCAGATCGAGCGCATCCTCGGCCTGACCCGCAAGCACAAGGTCGCCGTGGTCGGCATCGGTAACCTCGGGCACGCGCTCGCCAACTACGGCGGGTTCCCCGGCCGCGGGTTCCCGGTCGAGGCGCTGTTCGACCTCGACCCGGATCTGGTCGGCGTCCCGGTCGGCGGTCTCCCGGTCTCCCATCTCGACGAGATCCCCAAAGTCTGCGCCGAACGGCAGATCTCCATCGGCGTCATCGCCACTCCGCCCACCGCCGCGCAGTCGGTCTGCGACCGGCTCGTCGCAGGTGGCGTGCAGTGCATCCTGAATTTCGCCCCGGTCGTGCTGCAGGTTCCGGCACATATCGAGGTGCGCAAGGTCGATCTCGCGGTCGAGCTGCAGATCCTGTCGTTCCACGTCGCTCGTCGCGCCGATCTGGCCGCTAACGGCAACGGCGGAGGGGACAGTGGCCCCGGGGGCGCCGAGAATGGCAGCGTGAACGGCCACGGCAACGGAATGGTGGTGCGCTGAAATGAGCGTGTTGGCGGTCGGGCTTTCGCACCGCAGTGCCGAGCTGAACACCCTGGAGCGCGTCGCGGTCCCCGCGACCGACGTGACCAAGGTGCTCCACGAACTGCAGCAGGCCGAGCACGTCAGCGAGGCGATCCTCGTCTCGACCTGCAACCGCATCGAGGTCTACGCCGTCGTCGAGACCTTCCACGGTGGCCTCAACGACGTTTCCGACGTGCTCGCCCGCCAGGCCGGCATGCAGCCCGCAGACCTCTACGAGTCGCTGTACGTGCACTACGCCGGCGCCGCGATCGAGCACCTGTTCTCGGTCACCTCGGGGCTGGACTCGATGGTCGTCGGCGAGACGCAGATCCTCGGCCAGATCCGGTCCTCCTACGCCACCGCGCGGGAGGCCGGCACCGTCGGCCGCACGTTGCACGAGCTGATCCAGACCACGCTGCGCGTCGGCAAACGCGTCCACACCGAGACCGGGCTCGACCAGCTCGGCGCGTCGGTGGTCTCCGAGGCGCTCGCCGCGGCCGGGGACATCGCGGGCAAGCACGCGCTGATCATCGGCGCCGGTTCGATGGGCGCGCTGACCGCGTCGCAGCTGCGCAAGTCCGGGATCGGCGAGATCACCATCGCCAACCGCACCGAGGCCAGGGCCGCCCGCCTCGCCGCCGCGAGCGTCGAGCAGGGAGTGCCCGCGAAGGCCGTCCAGATGAGCGGGATCGCGGACGCGGTCGCCGAGGCGGACGTCGTCGTCTGCTGCACCGGCGCGCAGGCCGCGGTCTTCACCGCCGCACACGTCCCGGCCCGTGCCGGGCGCCCGCTGGTCGTCTGCGACCTCGGCCTCCCGCGTGATGTCGACCACGACGTCGCCGCACTGGCCGACGTCACCGTGGTCGACCTCGAAACCATCCAGCGCCGCATGCGGGAAGCGGGCACCCCGACCACCGAACGGCAGACCGCGAAGGCCACCGGCATCGTGCTCGACGAGGTGCGCGAGTACCTCGCCGGCCAGCGCAGCGCCGAGGTGACCCCGACGGTGACGGCGCTGCGGCGCCGGGCGGCCGAGGTGGTCGACGCCGAACTGCTGCGGCTGGACAACCGCCTGCCGGACCTCGACGCCGGGGTCCGCGAGGAGGTCGGCCGCACGGTCCGCCGCGTGGTCGACAAGCTGCTGCACGCGCCGACGGTGCGGGTCAAGCAGCTGGCCGCCGAGACGGCCGACACCGACTACGCCAACGCGCTGCGTGAGCTGTTCTGCCTCGACCCGCAGGCGCCCGCAGCGGTGGCGAGTCCCACCGCAACGCCGAAAGACGAGTGATCATCCAGTGAGCAGAGTCATCCGCATCGGGACGCGCGGCAGCAAACTCGCCCTCGCGCAGACCGGCACCATCGCCGACGCCCTGCGTGCCACCGGGGCCGAGGTCGAGCTCGTCACCGTGACGACCCCCGGCGACAAGTCGTCCGCGCCGATCCCCACGATCGGGGTCGGCGTCTTCACTTCCGCGCTGCGCGAAGCCTTGCTGCGCGAGGAAGTCGACGTCATCGTGCACTCCTACAAGGACCTCCCGACGAAGCCGGAGCCGGGCATCACGCTCGCCGCCGTGCCGCGCCGCGAGGACCCGCGTGACGCGCTGATCGCCCGTGACGGGCTGACGCTGGGCGAGCTCCCGCCCGGCTCGACCGTCGGCACCGGCTCGCCGCGGCGGACCGCGCAGCTGCGCGCGCTCGGTCTCGGTTTGGAAATCGTGCCGATCCGAGGCAATATCGACACCCGCATGCGCAAGGTGAGCGACGGAGAGCTCGACGCCGTCATCCTGGCGCGTGCCGGACTGGCCAGGATCGGCCGGGCGGAGGAGATCACCGAGACCCTCGACCCGATCCAGATGCTGCCCGCACCCGCGCAGGGTGCGCTGGCGGTGGAGTGCCGGACCGGTGACGTGGACATCGAGCACCTGCTCGGGTCCACAGTGGACGATGAAGGCACCCGTGCCGTGGCGACCGCCGAGCGGGCGTTGCTCGCGGCGCTGGAGGCCGGGTGCAGCGCACCGGTCGGAGCGCTGGCGGAGATCGTCGAGGACCTGGACGCCGAAGGGCGGGTCGTCGAGCGGATCTCGTTGCGGGGCACCGCCGCCGTCGAAGGGGACGGGGACGCGGTCGACATGGTGCGCGCTTCCGCGCTCGCCGACAAGCACGAAGCCGATCAGCTCGGCCGGACACTGGCCGCCGAGCTGCTCGACCTGGGGGCCGGTGCGCTGTCCGGCCCCGCCCAGTGAGTCAGAACGTTGAAGGTAGGGCCGCGCTCGACTGCGGCCGCTCAAGAGGAGAACGCACAGATGACCCCCGCGCGTAAGACCACCGGGCGTGTCGCCTTCGTGGGCTCGGGCCCCGGTGACGCCGGTCTGCTGACCGTCCGCGCTCAGGAGCTGCTCGCCAAGGCCGAGGTCGTGGTGACCGACCCGGACGTCCCTTCGGGCGTCCTGGCCTTCGCCGCCGAGGGCGCCGAAGTGCGCCCCGCCGTCGGCGAGGCCACCGAGGTCGCCAAGGACCTGGTGAACGAGGCCAAGGCCGGACGACTGGTGCTCCGGCTCATCGCCGGTGACCCGCTGACCCAGCCCGCCGTCGTCGCCGAGGTGCAGGCCGTTTCCCGGACCAGCGCCGTGTTCGACATCATCCCGGGCGTCTCGCCCGGCGCGGCCGTCCCGGCGTACGCCGGTGTCGCGCTCGGTGGCACGCACACCGAGGTCGACGTCCGCGGCGACGTCGAGTGGGCCGCGCTGGCCGCGACCCCCGGCCCGATCGTGCTGCACGCGACGTCGGCGCACCTGGCCGAGGCCGCGTCCGCGCTGACCGAGCACGGACTGGCGCCGACCACCCCGGTCGCCGTCACGTCGAACGGCACCATCAACACCCAGCGCACCCTGGACACCACGCTGGCCACCGTCGCGAACGAGGCGGGCGAGCTCGTCGGCCCGCTCATCGTGACCATCGGACAGGCCGTCGGCCAGCGTTCGAAGCTGTCGTGGTGGGAGTCGCGCGCGCTGTACGGCTGGAAGGTCCTGGTGCCGCGCACCAAGGAGCAGGCCGGTGAGATGGCGGAGCGGCTTCGCGGCCACGGCGCCACCTCGCACGAGGTCCCGACCATCTCGGTCGAGCCGCCGCGCAGCCCCGCCCAGATGGAGCGTTCGGTCAAGGGTCTCGTCGACGGCCGCTACCAGTGGATCGTCTTCACCTCGACCAACGCCGTCCGCGCGGTGTGGGAGAAGTTCGAGGAGTTCGGCCTCGACGCCCGCGCCTTCTCCGGCGTGAAGATCGCCTGCGTCGGCGAATCGACCGCCGCTAAGGTGCGCTCGTTCGGCATCATCCCCGAGCTGATCCCGGAGGGCGAGCAGTCCTCGGAGGGTCTCCTCGCCGAGTTCCCGCCGTACGACGACGTCCTCGACCCGGTCGACCGCGTGCTGCTGCCGCGGGCCGACATCGCCACCGAGACTCTTTCGGCCGGCCTGCGCGAACGCGGCTGGGAGATCGACGACGTGACCGCGTACCGCACCGTGCGGGCCGCGCCGCCGCCCGCCGAGACCCGCGAGATGATCAAGACCGGCGGTTTCGACGCGGTCTGCTTCACCTCGTCCTCGACCGTGCGGAACCTCGTCGGCATCGCCGGCAAGCCGCACACCCGCACGCTGGTCGCGTGCATCGGCCCGAAGACCGCGGAGACCGCCGTGGAGTTCGGGCTGCGAGTCGACGTCCAGCCCGAGAAGGCCGACGTCCCGCACCTGGTCGACGCGCTCGCCGAGCACGCCGCCCGGCTCCGTGCCGAAGGTGCGCTTCCGCCGCCTCGCAAGGCGAAGCGGGCTCGCCGCTCCTGACGATCGGTTAGTACGTGAAGGCCCCCTTCCCACGGTTCGCGTGGGAAGGGGGCTTTTTCGTTCCTTAGTGAAACTTCGCCGTACGGGAAGCGGCGGGGCATAGCGTCGGGAACCCGACAATCACTGGGGAGTGATCATGAAATCTCTCGTTCTCGTCGCCGCTCTGGGCGCGGTGGCCCTCGGCTTTCCGGGTACGGCGGCCGCCGCCACCTCCTTCGAGGTCTGCACTCCGGCCGGTTGCGCGGTTCAAAGCGTTCGGGGCACCGTCGATCAGGGCCGCGTGGTGGCCACGGTGACCGACCGTTCACCGGTCTCGGCGCTCACCGCCGAGTTCAGCGTGTCCCCGCAGGGCGTGCGGACGCGGGTCGTCGTCGACGACGGCGTGAAGCGTGCCATGTTCAGGCTGCCGGTCGGTGCGAACCAGCTGATCGTGACGGCCTGCGGGACCGGAGGCTGCGCCAGCAAGTCCATTCCGCTGTAAGGCCTCCTTCCCAAGTACATGAAGGCCCCCTTCCTTGCGCCAGGCGCAAGGAAGGGGGCCTTCATGTACTTGAGCGTCGTGCACTTCAGGTACCCGTCACGAGAAGAACTTCACGACCTCCGTGTACGCCAGGTAAGCGAACATCGCCAGGCAGATGCCCAAAAGCCCGTTCGAAAGCCACCGCGAACGCCCTTCCCTCGGCACCCGTGACGTGTTCAGCAGCACCAGCAAGGTCGCCGCCAGGAACGGCATGAACAACGCGCCCAGCACGCCGTAGATCACCGTGAGCTGGAACGGCTGGTCCAGGAACAGCAACGCCATCGGCGGGAAGGTCAGCCACAGCACGTATCCGCGGTACGCGACACTGCGTTCACCGGCCTTCTTCTCATACGCCTCAACGCTTTCCGTCGTGTTCGCGGGCAGCCGCAGAATGCGCCACCAGTCGGCGAACAGCAGGCTCACGCCGTGCCAGACACCGATCACCGACGTGAACGAAACGGCGAAGAAGCCGATGAGGAACGGGATCCGTGCCCACTGCCCGTAATCCGCGGCGAGGGTGTCGCCGAGGAACAGCAGGCCCTTGTCACCCGAGATGATCTTCTGGCCCAGCAACAGTTCCGCGCCGACGATCAGCATCGCGATCACGAAGATCCCGGTCATCACGTAGCCGACGGCGTTGTCGGTGCGCATCATCGGCAGCCACTTCGACGAACGCCAGCCCTTCGCGAGCGTCCAGTAGCCGTAGGCCGCCATGGTGATCGTGCCGCCGACACCGCCGACCAGGCCGAGGACGTAGACGAGCGAGCCGTCGGGCAGGGTCGGGACGGCGCCCTTGAACAGTTCGGCGAAATTCGGCACGACGAGGATCGCGGTGCCGACCACGGTCACGAACATGACGCCGGTGAGCACCGTCATCAGTTTCTCGATGATCGCGTAGCGCCCGAACCACACCAGCGCGAAGCCGAGCAGGCCGCAGATCATCGCCCAGTACCGCACCGAAATCGCGGGGAAGAGCGCGTTCAGCGGCAGCCCCGACGCGGACATGGCCGTCGCGCCGTAGACGAAGCCCCAGATCACCGCGTAGATCCCGAAGTAGATCAGCGCCCAGATCCCGAGCGTCCGCCAGCCGGAAAGGATCGTCCGGCCCGAGGTCAGATGCCAGCGGCCGACGGCTTCGGCCAGCGCGAGTTTGAAGATCGTGCCGACGAGCACCGCCCACAGCAGCGTGTACCCGAAACGCGATCCGGCCACCATCGTCGCGACGAGGTCGCCCGCGCCGACCCCGGTCGCCGCGGCCATGATCCCTGGCCCGACCTGGCGCAGCCGTGCGCGCCAGCCGACGGGCGGTTCTTCCAGTTGGTCGGTCACCGTTGAACTCGACATGCCGTGGAAGGTAACCCACGTCACACCGTGGAGGAATCGGACAAAGGTGACTCTTTACCGTTCCTTAGGAAAGGTTCGGCCGTTCACCGCCTCTCAAGCGGGCGGGAGTACCGTCGTGAGGGTGTTTCCCGAACATCGTCCCCGCAGGCTCCGTACCACTCCGGCGATGCGCAGGCTGGTCGGTGAGACGACGCTGCGCCCACGTCAGCTGATCCTCCCGATGTTCGTGGCCGAGGGCGCCGACACGCCCCGCCCGATCTCCAGCATGCCCGGGGTCGTCCAGCACACCCGCGACACGCTGCGCAAGGCCGCCGTCGAGGCGGTCAACGCCGGTGTCGGCGGCTTGATGCTGTTCGGCATCCCGAAGACCCGGGACGCGGAGGGCTCCGGCGCCATCGACCCGAACGGCATCCTCAACGTCGCCCTGCGCGACCTGAGGTCCGAGCTCGGCGACGCGACGGTCCTGATGGCGGACACGTGTCTCGACGAGTTCACCGACCACGGTCATTGCGGCGTCCTCGACGCCGACGGCGGTGTCGACAACGACGCGACCCTGCGCGTGTACGCGGAAATGGCACTGGCGCAGGTGGAAGCGGGCGCTCATCTGCTCGGCCCGAGCGGCATGATGGACGGCCAGGTCGGCGTCATCCGCGGTGCGCTGGACCGCGCCGGGCACACCGACGCCGGGATCCTCGCGTACTCGGCCAAGTTCGCCAGCGCGTTCTACGGTCCCTTCCGCGAGGCCGTCGATTCGCAACTGAAGGGCGACCGGAAGACCTACCAGCAGGATCCGGGCAACGTGCGTGAGGCGCTGCGCGAGATCGAGCTGGACATCGCCGAGGGCGCCGACATGGTCATGGTCAAGCCCGCCCTGTCCTATCTGGACGTCATCAGGGCCGCCGCCGAGGCGTCGCCGGTTCCCGTCGCGGCGTACAACATCTCGGGCGAGTACGCGATGGTCGAGGCCGCCGCGGCGAACGGCTGGCTCGACCGCGAGCGCACGATCCTCGAGGTGCTGACCTCGATCCGCCGCGCGGGCGCGGACATGATCCTGACCTACTGGGCCGCCGAAGCCGCTGCTTGGCTGGACTAGGCTGCCTCGCGTGAGCGACAGCAAAGCCGACGAAACGGACGACGAGCGCCGTAAGCGCGGAATGTCCCCGGATCCGATCCTGCCGGGCCAGAAGCCGCCGAAGATCGTGGTGCCGAAGCCGGTCGCGATCTCGTTCTGGCTGTGGATCCTCGCCGGTGTCGTCCTGGTGGCCGGCCAGATCGCCCTGCTGGTGCTGAAGGACGAACTGACCGAGGGGATCCTCAAGCAGATCAGGGAGAACCCGGTCCCCGGCCAGCCCGCCGACCCGGCGCAGGTCGCGTCCGGTGTGAACACCCTGCTGTGGATGCTGTTCGGCGGTGCGCTCACCTTCGCCGTCCTGTTCGCGTTGTTCGCGTACAAGGCACGTGAGGGAACGCGGTCGGCCAGGACGGTCCTCACCGTGGGGGCGGTCTTCCTGGTCTTGGTGGAACTGCTGATCCTGCGCGGTTCGCTCAACGTGTTCCTGCTCGTCTCCACGTTGCTGGTGGCGATCGCGCTGGTCCTCATGTACCTGCCCAGCGTCTCCGATCATTTCCCGAAGGTCGGGCGCACGCTGCCATGACCGCCGAGCCGCCCCGCTACGACGAACCCGGCGTCGGCTGGACGGCTTTGCTGTGGGCGCCGCTGTTCGCCCTCGCCGGGCTGCTCGCCGAACTGGCCACCGGCGGGCCGGTCCATTGGCTCGCCTGGATCCTGGTCGCGGTGGGGCTCGTGGCCATCACCGTCCCCTGGGTCTACGCGCGCCGCCGGTATCTCTCGCTCGAAGTCTCGGCGGACGGTTACCGGCAGGGCAAGGAAACGCTGGAGGCGGCCAGGATCGCCGAGGTCCTGGAAGACGAGGCTCCGGTCGGCTCGCGCGTCCTCGGCGGCGGCTGGACGATCCCCAAGAAGTTCGGCGAAGTCGGGTTGAAGCTCGAAGACGGCGTGTTCGTGCGCGCTTGGGCGAAGGATCCGGACGCCCTTCGCGAGGCTCTCGGGGATTTGGTGCGTGCTCGCACCACAGAGTCATGAGAAACTGCTCACCGTGATCGACCTTCCCCAGCCGACCGGCGCCGATCTGTGGCCACCGGAGGACTCCCGGCCCGCGGCCCGGCTGCACAAACCCCTGCGCGCCGTGGTGGGGGCCGTCGAGCTGATCCTCGCCGCGCTCGCGGTGTGGGGTGCCTTCGCGTGCTGGAAGGCCGGTGTCGTCCCGGTCGTGATCACCTACGGCGAGACGACGACGCTGGAATCGCAGCGGTATTTCGGCGGCCCGCTCGCCGGCGCCATCGGGTTGGGCGTCCTGGCCGCGATCCTCGTGGTGGACGCGATCCGCCAGTTCCTGCTCGCCGTGCGCGCCAAGGGCCGCAAGCCCAAGGACTAGTTGAGCCAGACGACCGCGGCGTTGACCGCGGTCGAGTACAGCAGCCACAGCAGATACGGCACCAGCAGCCAGGCGGCGAGCTTCGAGCGGCGCCCGAACTCCATCATCGTGACGGGCACCATGAAGTCCAGGACGACGACGTCGGCCAGTGCCAGGGCGTGCGCTCCGCCGGCGAAGAACAACGGCGTCCACAGCAGGGTCAGCAGCAGGCAGACGCCGTAGAAGGCGAAGCCGCGCGTCTCGCCGTCGGTCCGCCAGTAGCACCAGCCCGCGATGGCGACCACGAGGAGCAGGGCCGTCCACGTCGGACCGTAGAGCCAGCCCGGCGGCGCCCACGACGGACGGATCAGCGCGTTGTGCGCTTCGGAGCGGGTGGCCACGGCGAGCGCGGCCACGACGCCGACGATCGCAGACATGGCGATGAATCCGGCCAAGGCCTGCCAGCGCAGGCGGCGGTGGTGGGTCGGTGGTGGCGGCACCGTGGACACGTGGATTCCTCCGCGAGGGTTTCGACGCCGACTGCTTCCACCCTAGTGGGCCTGGTCACGCGATGCCCGTACCAGACACGACCTGTCGGCGGGTGTCATCGGGGATTTGCGAGACTGGGGAAGTGACTACCGGAGTCGATCAGTCCAAGGCATGGTTCGAACGAGCGAAGGCCGCGATCCCGGGCGGGGTGAACTCCCCGGTGCGGGCCTTCAACTCCGTCGGCGGCACCCCGCGGTTCATGGTGCGCGGTGAGGGACCGTATCTCTGGGACGCGGACGGCGCCCGCTATGTCGATCTCGTCTCCTCGTGGGGGCCGATGATCCTCGGGCACGCGCATCCGGACGTCGTCGCCGCCGCGCGCGAAGCCGCTGTCGACGGGCTGTCGTTCGGCACCCCGACGCGCGGCGAGGTCGAGCTCGCCGAGGAGATCATCGCCAGGGTCGAGCCCGTGGAGCGGGTGCGCCTGGTCAACTCCGGCACCGAGGCGACGATGAGCGCGATCCGGCTGGCCAGGGGATTCACCGGCAGGCCGAAGATCATCAAGTTCGCGGGCTGCTACCACGGTCACGTCGACGCGTTGCTCGCCGAAGCGGGCTCCGGTGTCGCGACCCTCGGCCTCCCGACCTCGCCCGGTGTCACCGGCGCGCAGGCGGCCGACACGATCGTCTTGCCCTACAACGATCTCGACGCGGTCCGGAAGTCCTTTGTGGACAACCCGGACTCGATCGCCGCGATCATCACCGAAGCCGCCGCGGGCAACATGGGTGCCGTCGCGCCGATCGACGGCTTCAACGCCGGGCTCAAGGAGATCGCGCACGAGCACGGCGCGCTGCTGATCATGGACGAGGTGATGACCGGGTTCCGCGTTTCGAAGGCGGGCTGGTTCGGCCTCGACGGTGTCGCCGGCGATCTGTACACCTTCGGCAAGGTGATGTCCGGCGGATTGCCCGCCGCGGCCTTCGGCGGCCGCGCCGACGTGATGGCGAAGCTGGCCCCGGGCGGGCCGGTGTACCAGGCGGGGACGCTGTCCGGGAACCCCGTCGCCGTCGCCACCGGGCTCGCGACGCTGCGCGCGGCCGACGACGCCGTGTACGCGGCCCTCGACGCCAACGCGAAGCGGCTCGGCGACCTGTTCGACCGGTCGCTGACCGAGGCGGGGGTCACGCACACCGTGCAGTACGCGGGCAACCTGGTCAGCGTGTTCTTCAGCGAGAACCCGGTGACGAACTACCCGGGCGCGCAGGCTTCGGAGACCTGGCGGTTCCCGGCGTTCTTCCACGCGCTGCTGGACAACGGCGTGTACGCGCCGCCGAGCGCGTACGAGGCTTGGTTCGTCAACGCGGCCATGGGCGACGCCGAGTTCGAGATCATCGAGTCCGCGCTTCGCGTGGCCGCCCGCGCAGCCGCCGAGGCGGTCCAGGCGTGAGCGCCACGACGATCGTGCACCTGCTTCGCCACGGCGAGGTGTACAACCCGGACAAGATCCTCTACGGCCGCCTGCCCGGCTTCAAGCTTTCCGACCGCGGACAGCGCCAGGCGCTGACGGTCGCCGAAGCCGTCGCGACGCACGACATCACGCACGTCGTCGCTTCGCCGCTTCAGCGCGCGCAGGAGACCGCCGCGCCGATCGCGGCCGCGCACCGGCTCGACGTGGAGACCGACGAGCGGCTCATCGAGGCGGACAACCAGTTCGAGGGCGAGCGGGTCGCCGTCGGCGATGGCGCGCTTCGCGAGCCGAAGCACTGGCCGAAGCTGGTCAACCCGTTCCGGCCGTCGTGGGGCGAGCCGTACGTCGAGATCGCGCACCGCATGCTGGGCGCGATCCACCGCGCGCGGCGGGCGGCCGAGGGCCACGAGGCGCTGTGCGTCTCCCATCAGCTGCCGATCTGGACCGTGCGGCGGTTCCTGGAGGCGAAGCGGCTCTGGCACGACCCGCGCAACCGGCAGTGTTCGCTCGCTTCGCTGACCAGCCTGGTCTTCGAGGGCGAGGAACTCGTGCGGATCGTCTACAGCGAGCCCGCCGGGACGACCGACCCGAAGGTGACCGGGGCATGAAGCGTGCGCTGGCGGCCCTGGCGGTGCTGATGCTCGTCGTCACCGGCTGCACCACCGGCAAGGACGCCGTCGTCACCGGCGGCTCGTTCAACTTCGTTTCGCCGGGCGGGAAGGTCGACATCACCTACGACGTCGCGGACCGCCAGCCGTCGCCGACGCTGTCCGGCGACGACCTGATGAACGAGGGCAAACAGCTTTCGATCGCGGACTTCCCCGGCAAGGTCATCGTGCTGAACCTGTGGGGCCAGTGGTGCGGGCCGTGCCGGGTCGAGGCGCCGGAGATGCAGAAGGTCTACGACCAGACGAAGGCGTCCGGCGTTCAGGTGGTCGGCATCGACCTGCGGGACAACGACCGGGCGCCCGCGCAGGACTTCATGCGGGACCGGAAGCTGACGTACCCGTCGATCTACGACCCGTCGGGGCGGACCCTGCTGCAGCTCTCGGGTTATCCGCGCAACATCATCCCGTCGACGATCGTGCTGGACAAACAGCACCGCGTCGCGGCCGTCTTCCTGCGGGAACTGCTGGCGTCGGACCTGCTGCCCGTCGTCCAGCGCCTGGCCGCCGAACCCGCCTGACCCCCTCCCGCGTTTCGTCCTCTGAATGCGTTCCTTGCGCGTGCAACGACCGCATTCAGAGGACGAAACGCGCGTGAAGGGGGCGGGACCAAGGTCCTGACCGGGTGCGACGTAGGTCCCGTTGGGCCAGCCCCGGCGTTTTCACGCCGACCACACTCCCTACGCTCCTTTGCGTGAACTCCGTTACCGAGCTGGCCCTCTCCGGGCCGCTGCTGCTCGCGGCGGGTGTCGCGCTGCTGGCCGGGACGATCTCCTTCGCGTCGCCGTGCGTCGTGCCGCTGGTGCCCGGGTATCTCGCGTACCTGGCGGCGCTGGTCGGCGCGGACGCCCCCGCGGTCAGCGCCGACGAGGAGCGCAAGAAGGGCCGTTACGCCGTCGTCGGCGCGGCGGCGCTGTTCGTGCTCGGGTTCACCGTCGTCTTCGTGGTGACGCTGGGGACGCTGGTGTGGATCGCCGACGTCGTCCAGCTCAACATGGACCTCATCCAGCGCCTCGGCGGCGTGCTGACGATCGCGATGGCGCTGGTCTTCCTCGGCTGGATCCCGGGGCTGCAGCGCGAGTTCCGCTCGCACCACGTGCCGCGCGGCGGACTGTGGGGCGCGCCGGTGCTCGGCGCGGTGTTCGGGCTCGGCTGGACGCCGTGCATCGGGCCGACGCTGTCCGCGGTCATGTCCATGGCCAGCGCCACCGGCGGCGCGGCGGCGCGCGGCTACGTGCTGATCCTGGTCTACTGCCTCGGCCTCGGCCTGCCGTTCCTCCTCATCGCGTTCGGTGCCCGCTGGGCCGTCCGCGCCACCGATTGGCTTCGCCGCCACGGCCGTCAGGTGCAGGTCTTCGGCGGCGTCCTGCTGCTGGTCGTCGGCGTCCTGCTGGTGACCGGGCTGTGGGGCGACATGACCGGCTGGATCAGGAACACCCTCGTGACCGACATCAGGCTGCCCTTGTGACCACCACCGAATACCGTCAGACCCCGCTCAAGCGCGTCCTCGGTTTCCTGCGCAACACCTGGCGCGGTCTGACGTCGATGCGCACCGCGCTGGTGCTGCTGTTCCTGCTCGCGCTCGCCGCGATGCCCGGCGCCCTGCTGCCGCAACGGAACCTCAACGTCGCCAAGACCGACGAGTACATCGCCGCGCACGGCTGGTGGGGCGAACTGCTCGACCGCACCCAGTTCTTCGAGGTCTACGGCAGCGTCTGGTTCTCGGCGATCTACATCCTGCTGATGGTCTCGCTCATCGGCTGCCTCGCGCCGCGCAGCTTCGAGTACGCGAAGGCGATGCGCGCGAAGCCCGTGCTCACGCCGCGCAAGCTCTCGCGGATGCCGCATCACGTGTCGACCACGACCGACCGCACCCCCGAGACGGTCATGACGGACACGCACACGCTGCTCAAAGGCTGGCGTCGCGTCGAGCGCGAAGAGGCCGACGGAAGCCGAAGCATCTCCGCCGAACGCGGGTACCTCCGCGAGACCGGCAACCTCGTCTTCCACTTCGGCATGCTCGGCCTGATCATCTTCTTCGCGCTGGGCAAGATGTTCGGCTACGAAGGCCAGGTCATCGTCCAGGCCGACGGCAGCCCGTGGTGCAACTCCGGCATCCTCGGCTACGACACCTTCAACGCCGGGCTGCGCGTCGACGGCACCGATCTCAACGCGTTCTGCATCCGCCTGAAGGACTTCGAGGCGCGCTACACCGAGAACGGGCAGGCGAACTACTACCACTCCAACATGGAGTACCAGTCCGGCGAGGATCTGAAGACCGGCGCGTGGAAGCCGTACGGGCTCGAGGTCAACTCGCCGCTGCGCACCGCGGGCGACCGCGTCTACCTGCTGAACTTCGGCTACTCCCCGAAGTTCACGGTGACCTTCCCCGACGGCACCGTGCGCACCAACATCACGCCGTGGCGTCCCGCCGACGAGCCGACGAAGCTCTCCGAAGGCGCGACGAAGATCGACCAGCCGGGCATCGCCGACCCGATCGAACGCCGCACCCGTCAGCTCGCGATCACCGGCCTGCTCGCCCCGACCGCGTTCCTGCACGGCAACGTGCTGACGTCGTCGCGGCCCGAGGCGAACAAGCCGGCGGTGGCCGTCGACATCTACCGCGGCGACCTCGGCCTCGACGCCGGCCGCGGGCAGTCGATCTTCCAGATCGACCAGTCGCTCGTCGCGGACGGCAGGCTCAAGAAGCTCACCCGGCAGAACCTGGACCAGGGTCAGGAGACCGTGCTGGACGACGGCACGAAGGTCCGCTTCGACGGCGTCCAGGAATGGGTCGCCATCCAGGTCTCGCACGACCCCGTACAGGGCTGGGTGCTCGTCTGCGCGGTCGCGATGTTGATCGGGCTGGCGGGATCGCTGCTGGTCAAACGGCGCCGGGTATGGGTGCGGGTGACCCCGGCGCGTGAAGGTGAGACGGGTACCGTGATCGAGGTCGCCGGGCTGGCGCGCACCGATCAGGCGGGCTACGGCGAAGAGTTCCAGCGGATCAGCGACAAGCTGGTCCAGGGGCAGAGAGGCAACTAGAGGTCATGCCGATCAACGAGACGCTGTCCCAGTACAGCGACTACTCCTACACCACCGCGGCGGCGATCTACGTCCTCGCGCTGATGTTCGCCCTCATCGAGCAGGGCTTCGGCGCGAAGGGCAGGCTCGCGGCCGAACGCAGCAAGCAGAAGGCCCGCGAGCTGGTCGGTGCCGGCGGTCCGCCTCCTGCTTACGGAACGCCCGTCGAGACGCCGCGCGAGGTCGGCCGCCCCGAGCGCATCGGCCGCATGGGCGCCGCGCTGCTGGTGCTGGCCGCGCTGCTGCACCTGGCCGCGATCGTGCTGCGCGGGTTCGCCGTGCACCGCGCGCCGTGGGGCAACCTCTACGAATACGGCATGGCCACGACCTTCATCGCCGTCGTGACCTGGCTCGTCATCATGCGGAAGTTCCCGGTCCGCCACCTCACCGGCTTCCTGCTGCTGCCGGTCGTGATCCTGATGTTCGTCAACGGCACGATGCTGTACACGACGGCCGCACCGGTGCAGCCCGCGCTCCAGTCGTATTGGCTGGTCATCCACGTCTCCGCGGCGATCATCGGCTCGGGTGTCTTCCTGGTGCCCGGTGTCGCGAGCGTCCTTTACCTTTTCCGCGCCGCGCATGACGACAACCCGGCGAAGTTCGCCAAGTTCGCCCCGAAGCTGCCCTCCGCGGACGTGCTCGACCGCATCGCCTACCGCACCACCATCTTCGCGTTCCCGATCTTCACCTTCGGCGTGCTCTGCGGCGCGGTGTGGGCCGAGGCGGCGTGGGGCCGGTTCTGGGGCTGGGACCCCAAGGAGACCGTCGCCTTCGTGGCGTGGGTCGTCTACGCGGCGTACCTCCACTCCCGGGCCACCGCGGGCTGGCGCGGGAAGCGGGCCGCGATCATCAACATCGTCGGTTTCTCCGCGACGATCTTCAACATGTTCTTCGTGAACCTGGTGACGTCGGGCCTGCACTCCTACGCCGGGGGCTGACCGTCGCCGCTGCGCGCGACCCGGCTACCGTCAATACTGAGGTAATGGGGGAAGACGTGCGCGGAGGAGGAATTCAGCGGTGACCGGACCCAGCGAAGAATCGGCTCCTGGCCACCCCGAACCGACCGAGAGCGCCCAGCCCTCGGAGTTGTTCTCCGAGGACAGGACGGACTCGGCGCCGCATCCGGCCGCGAGTGGTTTCGAGGCCGAGCCGACCCAGGTCGTCCAGCCTCAATACCCGCAGCAGGGTCAGTATCCGCAGCAGCAGCCCGCTCCTCCGCTGCCGCAGCCGTCGCAAGGGCAGCAGTACCAGCAGCCCTACGACCAGAATCTGCCTCCGCTGCAGCCTCAGCCGCAGCAGGCGCCACCGCAGCAGGCCGCCCAGTACCCGCCGCAGCAGCAGTACGCGCCGCCGCCACAGCAACAGCAGGCGGTGCCGGGGCTTCCGCAGCCGCAGGGCAGGCACGCGCTCCCGGACGAACTCGCCACCGCGAGCCTGGTGAAGCCGCAGAAGCGCAAGCCGCAGTCGGGCTGGCGCAAGGCGCTTTACGTCGGCACCGGCAAGCTCGTCAACCCGGGGGAGAGCCCCAAGGACACGCGCAAACGCGAACTGATCGCGCAGATCAACCAGCCGCTGCGCGGGTGCTACAAGATCGCGATGCTGAGTCTCAAGGGCGGCGTCGGCAAGACCACCACGACGACCACGCTGGGCTCGACGTTCGCGTCGCTGCGCGGTGACCGGGTGGTCGCCGTCGACGCGAACCCGGACCGCGGGACGCTGTCGCAGAAGATCCCGATCGAGACCACCGCGACCGTGCGGCACCTGCTGCGGGACGCGGACAAGATCACCAGGTACAGCGACGTCCGTTCGTATACCTCGCAGGGCGGGAGCAGGCTGGAGATCCTCGCCAGCGAGCAGGATCCGGCGGTCTCGGAAGCGTTCTCCGAGGACGACTACCGGCGCACGGTCAACCTGCTGGAGCACTTCTACAACATCGTGCTCACCGACTGCGGGACCGGTTTGATGCACTCGGCGATGAAGGGCGTCCTGGACGTCGCGGACGCGCTGGTGGTGGTCTCGTCAGGCTCCGTCGACGGGGCGCGCAGTGCGTCGGCCACCCTCGACTGGCTGGAGGCGCACGGCTACGGCGACCTGGTCAAACGGTCCGTCGCGGTGATCAACTCGGTGCGGCCGAAGGGCGGCTCGGTCGATCTCGACAAGCTCTCCGCGCACTTCGGCGCGCGTGTCCGTTCGGTATGCCGCATCCCGTTCGACCCGCACCTGGAAGAGGGCGCCGAGATCGAACTGGACCGGCTCGACGAGGACACGCGTCTGGCGCTGCTGGAACTGGCGGCCACCGTCGCGGACGGCTTCGGCGGCCAGCAATACCAGCCCATTCAGCCCTAGTCTTTGTCCTCGTCTTTACCTTTGCGCTGCTGCTCACCGAGCTTGCGCAGGAAGTCGGGGTCGTCGTCCGGGGCCAAGGTCGGTCGCGACGAGGGCACCCCGACACGCTCGATCCCGAACGCGCGCCACAACACCACGGCGACGGTGAGCGCTCCGATGGCCGCGAGCAGATAGATCATGCTCGGTCCCTTTCCGCGTGGAGGACGTTGCTCAGTCCCACGAGGCTAGCCTCTTTGCCGCGCGCGGGGGGACTCATGGATACCCCAATGTGACGAAGGGCGGTTACGAGCCCTTCGTCACTGGAGTCCTTTTTAGGGGAAATGCCTGGTCAGACCTTGCGAGCGGGCTCGCTGGCGTCGGTGGTCAGCTCGGCGAGGAGCTCGTTCACCTCGGCCTCGCGGAACCGGCGGTGCCCGCCGGGAGTGCGGATCGAGCCGATCCGGCCCGCGGTCGCCCAGCGGGTCACGGTCTTGGGGTCGACCCGGAACAGGGCCGCCACTTCACCGGGGGTGAGCAACCTTCCGCCCATGGTCGCGGTCATTTTCCGCCTCCTTCACGGTTTCGGTGCTAAACCGGAGGCGGGTCCGATGCCCGTCGTGCCGGGTAGCCAACACGGCAATCGTTGCATCTCACCCGTCAGGTACTCGAACGGTTGTCCATAGGTAAAGAGCCCTTAAAGGTCAAAACCGACAACCGCGACATGCGTGCGCGGGCACCCCGGTCTTGTCACGGATGTATGAAAACGCGCCCTGATCTCGCGAATCGGGCCGTGGCACCTAAGGTGTAGCGGTGGACCAGGTGGATCGGAAGATCATCGCGGCATTGCGGGAGAACGGGCGGGCTACCTACGCCGACCTCGGCCGGTCTGTCGGGCTCTCGGCTTCATCAGTGCACGAGCGCGTCGGCAAGCTCGAGGCCGCCGGCGTGATCACCGGTTACCACGCCATGGTCGACCCCAACACGGTCGGGCTCGGGGTGACGGCGCTGGTCGGCATCCACCCCACCGACACCGCGACCGAGGATGACGTCGCGGCGGCGCTCGGGGCTCTCGACGAGGTCGAAAGCTGCTACGCCGTCGCGGGTGACGAAGCCTTCGTCGTCAAGGTGCGGGTGGCGACCGTCGACGATCTGGAGAAGACCCTCGGCAGGCTGCGGCGGATCCCCGGCGTCGGCCGGACGAACACCACCGTCGTGCTCTCCACCCGCTTCGAAGGGCGGCCCAACAACGCGGGCCTGGACGAGGGCCGCAACGGGAACGCGTAGCCTGCGTTGATGTGAGCGATAATCACCTGCCCCGTGACCTGACGCTGTACGTGCTGGCCAGGTTCGTCCTGGTCGGGGTCATCGCGGGGGGCTTGCTGCTGGTCAACGTCCCGCTGCTGGTCGCGTTGCTGATCGGCCTGGTCGTGGGGCTGCCGCTGGGTCTGCTGCTGTTCCGCCCGCTGAACGCGCGCGTGACCGCCGGACTCGCCCGCCGCAACGAAAAGCGCGCTCGCGCCCGTGCCGAACTGCGCTCCCAGCTGCGCGGCGACCGAGCGGACGGCGCAGCGTGAGCCGTCTGCACAGCCGGAGCTGGGTCCGCGAAGCCGTCCGCATCATCGAGGCCGACGCGAACCGCAGCGCCGACACGCACCTGCACGTCTTCCCGCTGCCCGCCGAATGGGGCATCGATCTTTACCTGAAGGACGAGTCCGTCCACCCGACCGGCTCGCTCAAGCACCGGCTCGCGCGTTCGCTGTTCCTGTACGGCCTGGTGAACGGCCAGATCGGGCAGGACACCGTGCTCGTCGAGGCGTCCAGCGGCTCGACGGCGGTCTCGGAGGCGTACTTCGCGCGGATGCTGGGGCTGCGGTTCATCACCGTGGTGCCGCGCAGCACGTCGCCGGAGAAGATCGCGCTCATCGAGTTCTACGGCGGCGAATGCCACTTCGTCGACCGCGCTCCGGACATGTACCCGGAGGCCGAGCGGCTCGCCTCGGAGTGCAACGGGCACTACCTCGACCAGTTCACCTACGCCGAGCGCGCGACGGACTGGCGCGGGAACAACAACATCGCCGAATCCGTGTACGCGCAGATGCAGTCCGAGCGGCACCCCGTGCCGACGTGGATCGTCGTCGGCGCCGGGACCGGCGGCACGAGCGCCACCTTCGGCCGCTACGTGCGCTACAAGCGGCACACCACGAAGATCGCCGTCGTCGACCCGGAGAACTCGTCGTTCTTCGGCGCTTGGCAGACCGGGGCGCTCGACTACAGCACCGGCATGCCGTCGCGGATCGAGGGCATCGGGCGGCCGCGTGTCGAGCCGTCGTTCGTGCCCGGCGTGATCGACGAGATGCTCCAGGTGCCGGACGCCGCTTCGCTGGCGGCCATCCGCGTGCTGCGTGAGCGGACCGGGCACTGGGCGGGCGGTTCGACCGGGACGAACCTTTTCGGCGCGTTCACGCTGATCTCGCGGATGGTGTCGGAGGGGCAGGCGGGCAGTGTCGTCACGCTGCTGTGCGACGGCGGTGAGCGGTACGCGAACACGTACTACGACGACGCTTGGCTGGCGCAGAAGGACATCGACATCGCGCCTTATCTGGAGAAGTACCGGGAGTTCCTGGTGAGCGGGAAGCTGGCTCCGGAAGCCTGAGGTTCTCGGTCGGGGGCGGCTTGTCGGGGCGTTGCGAAAGCCACAGTGATGATGATGTGTGTGGATGGAGTTCTGGCGGGGTCTGGCTCGGA
>NZ_LIWC01000003.1:0-4936 GCF_001905755.1 Amycolatopsis sp. CB00013
CGGGGTGGATTAGTGGCGAACGGGTGAGTAACACGTGGGCAATCTGCCCTGTACTTTGGGATAAGCCTGGGAAACTGGGTCTAATACCGGATACGACTCTTGGCCGCATGGTTGAGAGTGGAAAGCTCCGGCGGTACGGGATGAGCCCGCGGCCTATCAGCTTGTTGGTGGGGTAATGGCCTACCAAGGCGACGACGGGTAGCCGGCCTGAGAGGGTGACCGGCCACACTGGGACTGAGACACGGCCCAGACTCCTACGGGAGGCAGCAGTGGGGAATATTGCACAATGGGCGCAAGCCTGATGCAGCGACGCCGCGTGAGGGATGACGGCCTTCGGGTTGTAAACCTCTTTCGCCAGGGACGAAGCGCAAGTGACGGTACCTGGATAAGAAGCACCGGCTAACTACGTGCCAGCAGCCGCGGTAATACGTAGGGTGCGAGCGTTGTCCGGAATTATTGGGCGTAAAGAGCTCGTAGGCGGTTTGTCGCGTCGTTCGTGAAAACTCCACGCTTAACGTGGAGCGTGCGGGCGATACGGGCAGACTTGAGTTCGGTAGGGGAGACTGGAATTCCTGGTGTAGCGGTGAAATGCGCAGATATCAGGAGGAACACCGGTGGCGAAGGCGGGTCTCTGGGCCGATACTGACGCTGAGGAGCGAAAGCGTGGGGAGCGAACAGGATTAGATACCCTGGTAGTCCACGCTGTAAACGTTGGGCGCTAGGTGTGGGCGACATCCACGTTGTCCGTGCCGTAGCTAACGCATTAAGCGCCCCGCCTGGGGAGTACGGCCGCAAGGCTAAAACTCAAAGGAATTGACGGGGGCCCGCACAAGCGGCGGAGCATGTGGATTAATTCGATGCAACGCGAAGAACCTTACCTGGGCTTGACATGCGCCAGACATCCCTAGAGATAGGGCTTCCCTTGTGGTTGGTGTACAGGTGGTGCATGGCTGTCGTCAGCTCGTGTCGTGAGATGTTGGGTTAAGTCCCGCAACGAGCGCAACCCTTATCCTACGTTGCCAGCGCGTTATGGCGGGGACTCGTGGGAGACTGCCGGGGTCAACTCGGAGGAAGGTGGGGATGACGTCAAGTCATCATGCCCCTTATGTCCAGGGCTTCACACATGCTACAATGGCTGGTACAGAGGGCTGCGATACCGCGAGGTGGAGCGAATCCCTTAAAGCCGGTCTCAGTTCGGATCGCAGTCTGCAACTCGACTGCGTGAAGTCGGAGTCGCTAGTAATCGCAGATCAGCAACGCTGCGGTGAATACGTTCCCGGGCCTTGTACACACCGCCCGTCACGTCATGAAAGTCGGTAACACCCGAAGCCCATGGCCCAACTGCTTGCAGAGGGAGTGGTCGAAGGTGGGACTGGCGATTGGGACGAAGTCGTAACAAGGTAGCCGTACCGGAAGGTGCGGCTGGATCACCTCCTTTCTAAGGAGCAACACATCCACCCCGCCGGGATACCCGGACCAACGGTGGTGGAGTGGCCGGCACTCAACACCCGAACGTGGTGTTGTGCTGGTTGCTCAAGGAATTGTGGAACTACTGGTTTATGCGATCGCCGGCGGTTGCCGGGGCGTCTGAGTACTGCTTCCTTGTGGAGCGTGGAAAGGGTGATCCCGGGATGGCTGGAGGTGGTGTTCACAAGCACGCTGTTGGGTCCTGAGGCAACACGCCAAGGGGCTTACCCCCAGGTTGTTTGTTTCTGGTGTGGTGTTTGAGAACTGTAGAGTGGATGCGAGCATCTTTGTGGTCAAGTTGTTAAGGGCACATGGTGGATGTCTTGGCTTCAGGAGCCGATGAAGGACGTGGGAGGCTGCGATATGCCTCGGGGAGCTGTCAACCGAGCTGTGATCCGAGGATTTCCGAATGGGGAAACCCAGCACCAGTTATGTGGTGTTACCCGCATCTGAATATATAGGGTGTGTGGAGGGAACGCGGGGAAGTGAAACATCTCAGTACCCGTAGGAAGAGAAAACAACCGTGATTCCGTGAGTAGTGGCGAGCGAAAGCGGAAGAGGCTAAACCATGCACATGTCAAGCTGTCAGGCGTTGTGTGTGTGGTGTTGTGGGACCCAGCGTCGAGGATCTGACAGTCCTCGGAATGATCGCGCGTGTTAGTGGAACGCCTTGGGATGGGCGACCGGAGTGGGTGAGAGTCCCGTACGCGAAAACACGTTGTGGATTGTTTGTTTGGTGTTCCCGAGTAGCAGCGAGCTCGTGGAATTTGCTGTGAATCTGCCGGGACCACCCGGTAAGCCTAAATACTTCCTGAAGACCGATAGCGGACTAGTACCGTGAGGGAAAGATGAAAAGTACCCCGGGAGGGGAGTGAAAGAGTACCTGAAACCGTGTGCCTACAAGCCGTCAGAGCCCGAGCACATCTTTGTGATGTTGAGGTGATGGCGTGCCTTTTGAAGAATGAGCCTGCGAGTTAGTGCTGCGTGGCGAGGTTAACCCGTGTGGGGTAGCCGTAGCGAAAGCGAGTCTGAATAGGGCGATTGAGTCGCGTGGTCTAGACCCGAAGCGGAGTGATCTACCCATGGCCAGGCTGAAGCGTCGGTAAGACGACGTGGAGGGCCGAACCCACTTAGGTTGAAAACTGAGGGGATGAGCTGTGGGTAGGGGTGAAAGGCCAATCAAACTCCGTGATAGCTGGTTCTCCCCGAAATGCATTTAGGTGCAGCGTCACATGTTTCACCACGGGGGTAGAGCTACTGGATGGTCTAGGGGCCTTACCGGGTTACCGAAATCAACCAAACTCCGAATACCGTGGTGTGAGAGTGTGGCAGTGAGACGGCGGGGGATAAGCTTCGTCGTCGAGAGGGAAACAGCCCAGAACACCAGCTAAGGCCCCTAAGTGTGTGCTCAGTGGGAAAGGATGTGGGATTGCCCAGACAACCAGGAGGTTGGCTTAGAAGCAGCCACCCTTGAAAGAGTGCGTAATAGCTCACTGGTCAAGTGGTCCTGCGCCGACAATGTAGCGGGGCTTAAGCACACCGCCGAAGCTGTGTCATTGACACATATAGATCGGCGTTCTCCTTGCGGGGACGTCTAGTCGTGTTGATGGGTAGGGGAGCGTCCTGCATCCAGGGAAGCGGCGGCGGAAGCCAGTCGTGGAGGGTGTGGGAGTGAGAATGCAGGCATGAGTAGCGAATGCAGAGTGAGAAACTCTGCCGCCGGATGACCAAGGGTTCCTGGGCCAGGCTAATCCGCCCAGGGTAAGTCGGGACCTAAGGCGAGGCCGACAGGCGTAGTCGATGGATAACGGGTTGATATTCCCGTACCCGAGCACGTGCGCCCAGGATGAGGCGGTTGATACTAACCACCCAAAGCCAGTTACCAATGTCTTCGGACGGAGGTTTCTGTGTGGAGCGTGGGATCTGATTCCGTAGTAGTCGAGTGATGGGGTGACGCAGGAAGGTAGCTCCGCCAGTGAGTGGTAGTACTGGTGTAAGCGTGTAGACCGAATGGTAGGCAAATCCGCCATTCATATAGGTTGAGACGTGATGCGTAGCCGATTGAGGTGAAGTAGAGTGATCCTATGCTGCCGAGAAAAGCCTCTAGCGAGTGCGTGCACGGCCCGTACCCCAAACCAACACAGGTGGTCAGGTAGAGAATACTAAGGCGATCGGGTGAACTGTGGTTAAGGAACTCGGCAAAATGCCCCCGTAACTTCGGGAGAAGGGGGGCCAAACACTCTGAAGCCCTTCGCGGGCTAGGGGTGGGTGGCCGCAGAGACCAGCGGAAAGCGACTGTTTACTAAAAACACAGGTCCATGCGAAGTCGCAAGACGATGTATATGGACTGACGCCTGCCCGGTGCTGGAACGTTAAGAGGACCGGTTAACCCTTCGGGGTGAAGCTGAGAATTTAAGCGCCAGTAAACGGCGGTGGTAACTATAACCATCCTAAGGTAGCGAAATTCCTTGTCGGGTAAGTTCCGACCTGCACGAATGGCGTAACGACTTTCCGGCTGTCTCAACCACAGGCCCGGCGAAATTGCACTACGAGTAAAGATGCTCGTTACGCGCGGCAGGACGGAAAGACCCCGGGACCTTTACTATAGTTTGGTATTGGTTTTCGGTTCGGCTTGTGTAGGATAGGTGGGAGACTGTGAAGCTGGCACGCTAGTGTTGGTGGAGTCGTTGTTGAAATACCACTCTGGTCGGATTGGGAATCTGAACCTCGGACCATGATCTGGTTCAGGGACAGTGCCTGATGGGTAGTTTAACTGGGGCGGTTGCCTCCTAAAGAGTAACGGAGGCGCCCAAAGGTTCCCTCAGCCTGGTTGGCAATCAGGTGTTGAGTGCAAGTGCACAAGGGAGCTTGACTGTGAGACAGACATGTCGAGCAGGGACGAAAGTCGGGACTAGTGATCCGGCACCACCTGGTGGAAGGGGTGTCGCTCAACGGATAAAAGGTACCCCGGGGATAACAGGCTGATCTTGCCCAAGAGTCCATATCGACGGCATGGTTTGGCACCTCGATGTCGGCTCGTCGCATCCTGGGGCCGGAGTAGGTCCCAAGGGTTGGGCTGTTCGCCCATTAAAGCGGCACGCGAGCTGGGTTTAGAACGTCGTGAGACAGTTCGGTCCCTATCCGCCGCGCGCGTAGGATACTTGAGGAAGGCTGTCCCTAGTACGAGAGGACCGGGACGGACGAACCTCTGGTATGCCAGTTGTCACGCCAGTGGCATGGCTGGTTGGCCACGTTCGGAAGGGATAACCGCTGAAGGCATCTAAGCGGGAAGCCTGTTCCAAGATGAGGTATCCCACCCCATGTGGGTTAAGGCCCCCAACAGACCATTGGGTTGATAGGCCAGAAATGGAAGCACAGTAATGTGTTGTCGAGTTGACTGGTACTAATAGGCCGAGGACTTGCCCACAAAGATGTTACGCATCCACTCTACAGCTCTGAAACACCACAC
>NZ_LIWC01000003.1:4956-506810 GCF_001905755.1 Amycolatopsis sp. CB00013
GCCGATGGTACTGCAACCGAAGGGTTGTGGGAGAGTAGGACACCGCCGGACTAACATTAAAAGAGGGCTTGGGCCCCGGTCGAGAACCACGAGTTCTCCCGGGGCCCAAGCCCTTTTTTCATACCCGAAACCCGCCACACCCGTGATCAGACACCGATCACCCGTGATTGAAGGCGGAACACGCGTGATCCCACGGACGACACAACCGGGCGCCGTGTCGTCCACCTGATCACGCGTGTCGTCCGTCTGATCACGCGAGATCCCTCCCCAAACACGCGAGATCCGCCTTCAATCACGTGAGTCACGGCCTCGATCACGCGAGTGACGGGATGAGGCACGTGGAGGTGGGGAGAGCCCGGCGCATTTAGAGGACTAAATGCGAGACGGGGCCCGGCCCGTGGCGGCCGCATTGAGAGGACTAAATGCGGGAGGGGGCGGGGCGGCGTAGGTGGTAGATGTCCATGATCCAGCCCTTGCGGGAGCGGGCGGAGGCGCGGACGGTGCGGATCTCCTCGGCGAGGGCCGCGGTCAACGGGCCGGAGAGCAGGAGCTCGTCGGGGGTGCCGAGGTACGCGCCCCAGTAGATCTCCAGGCCGGTATCGACGAACCGCGAGAACGTGCACCCCGCGTCCAGCATGACGAAGACGTCGTCCACGTCCTCGGGCCAGCCGGCCTCGAGGCGGCGGCCGGTGGTGACCAGGACCGGACGGCCGATCTGGTTCATCGTGGTCCGGTGCCGTGACGTCAGCGCGGCCACGCTGCTCACGCCGGGGATGACGTCGTACTCGAACTCGACGTTCCCGCGGTCGAGCACCGCGTCCAGCAGGGCCAGGGTCGAGTCGTAGAGCGCCGGGTCGCCCCAGACGAGGAACGCACCCCGCTCGTCGGGACCCAGGGAAGCGATCATGGTCTCGTAGACGTCGGTGCGGAGCCGGTGCCAGTCGGCGACGGCCTTCCGGTAGTCATCAGGAGTACGGTCGCGTTCGGGGTCCGGTGCCCGAACGACGCGGTAGCCGGGCTGCTCGACGAAGCGGTCGAGGATCTCCTGGCGCAGAGCCACCAGGTCCTGCTTTTCCGCGCCCTTGTCGAGCACGAAGAACACATCGGTCTCGTTGAGCCGCCGGATGGCCTGGACGGTCAGGTGGTCCGGGTCGCCGGCGCCGATGCCGATGGCGGAGATCTTCCTCATTTCCGCAGTGTCCCCGCACCCTCTGTGCACACCCCTACCCCCACGGGGTATAAAGGAAGTGATCGCTCCACCTGTCCTGTAGAGGAGTTCGCACCGATGGCCGAAACCACCTACATCGTCAAGGGCATGTCCTGCGGGCACTGCGCCGCCTCTGTCACCGAAGAGGTCAGCGAGATCGCGGGCGTCAGCGCCGTGAACGTGGACGTCGCCAGCGGCAAGGTCACCGTCACCAGCGACGCCCCGCTGGACGTCCAAGCCGTCGACGCGGCCGTCAGCGAGGCCGGTTACCAGCTCGTCTCGTGAGCACCGTCGTCAAGGTGTCGGCGTTCGCCGCGGCTCTGGTCGCGGTGTTCGCCGTCGCCTGGGCGATCGGCTCCGCCGTCGGGCCGCTGGACGAGGAGCCGCCGCCCCGGCCGGCACCGACCAGCGAGCACCATAGGCACCACCCGGGAGGCGCGCCGTGACATCCCAGCGGGTCGAACTGGCCATCGGCGGGATGACCTGCGCGTCCTGTGCCGCGCGGGTCGAACGCAAACTGAACAAGGTCGACGGCGTCTCCGCCACGGTCAATTACGCCACCGAGAAGGCACAGGTCGACTTCCCCGCCGCGGTCTCGGTCGAAGACCTCGTCGGCGTCGTCGAGTCCGCCGGCTACACGGCCCAACCGCCCACACCCGACGAGGACGAGGACCAGACCGGCTCCCTGCGAACCCGTCTCGTGGTCTCCGCTGTCCTCGCCCTGCCGGTGATCGTGCTGGCGATGGTCCCGGCCTGGCAGTTCCCCTACTGGCAGTGGGTCTCGCTGGCCTTGGCCGCACCGGTCGTCACCTGGGGTGCGTGGCCGTTCCACCGCCCGGCCTGGACGAACCTCCGCCATGGCGCCGCCACCATGGACACCCTGATCTCACTAGGCGTCGTCGCCGCCACGCTCTGGTCGTTGTACGCGCTGCTGTTCGGCACCGCCGGGACACCCGGCATGCGACACGGCTTCGAGCTGACCATGGAGCGCGGGCACGGCGCGGGCAACGTCTATCTCGAGGTCGCCGCCGGGGTGACCACGTTCCTCCTCGCGGGCCGCTACTTCGAGGCCCGGTCCAAGCGCCGCTCCGGCGCCGCGCTGCGTGCGCTGCTCGAACTCGGTGCGAAGGACGTCGCGCTCCTGAAGGACGGCATCGAGAGCCGCGTCCCGATCGGCGAGCTGAAAACGGGCGACGAGTTCGTCGTGCGGCCGGGGGAGAAGATCGCCACCGACGGCGTGGTGACCGACGGTGGATCGGCCGTCGACCTGAGCATGCTGACGGGGGAAGCCGTCCCGGTCGAGGTGGTGGCCGGGGACGCCGTCGTCGGCGGGACGCTCAACGCGAGCGGCAGGCTCGTCGTCCGCGCCACCCGGATCGGCGCCGACACGCAGCTCGCGCAGATGGCGCGGCTGGTCGAAGACGCGCAGAACGGCAAGGCGCGGGTCCAGCGCCTGGCCGACCGGGTGTCGGCGGTGTTCGTCCCGGTGGTGATCGCCCTCGCGGTCGGCACGCTCGGCTTCTGGCTCGGCGCGGGCAGCGGAGCCGACGCCGCCTTCACCGCCGCCGTCGCGGTCCTGATCATCGCCTGTCCGTGCGCGCTCGGCCTGGCCACGCCGACGGCGCTGCTGGTCGGCACCGGCCGCGGCGCGCAGCTGGGCATCCTCATCAAGGGCCCGGAGGTGCTCGAGTCCACTCGCGCCGTCGACACCGTCGTGCTGGACAAGACCGGCACGGTGACCGCCGGGAAGATGAGCCTCACCGACCTATTCGGCGACGACGAGACCGAGGTCCTGCGCCTGGCCGGGGCGGTCGAGCACGGCTCCGAGCATCCGATCGCCCGCGCGATCGTCGCGGCCGCCGAGGAGCGGCTGGGTGAGCTGCCGCCGGTCGGCGGGTTCCGCAACGTCGAGGGCCTGGGTGTCGTCGGCGAGGTCGAGGGCAAGACCGTCCTGGCCGGGCGGTCCGCTCTCCTCGACCGGCACGGCATCGCCGTCGGCGACGAGTTCACCCAGGCCAAGAAGATCGCCGAGGAACGCGGCGCGACCGCGGTCGTCGTCGCCTGGGACGGCGAGGCACGCGGTGTGGTCGTCGTCGCCGACACGGTCAAGCCGACTTCCGCCGAGGCCGTGGCCGGTTTGAAGGCGCTCGGCCTCCGGCCGGTGCTGCTGACCGGGGACAACGCCGGTTCCGCGGAGGCCGTCGCCGCCGAAGTCGGGATCGACGAGGTCGTCGCGGAGGTGCTGCCCGCCGAGAAGGTCGACGTCGTCAAGCGCCTTCAAGCGCGAGGCAACGTGGTCGCCATGGTCGGCGACGGCGTCAACGACGCGGCCGCGCTCGCGCAGGCCGACCTCGGCCTCTCGATGGGGACCGGGACCGACGCCGCGATCGAAGCGGGCGACCTCACCCTGGTGCGCGGCGACCTGCGCGCGGCCGTGGACGCCATCCGGCTCGCGCGCCGCACGCTCGGCACGATCAAGGGCAATCTGTTCTGGGCGTTCGCCTACAACGTCGCCGCCCTGCCGCTGGCCGCGCTCGGCCTGCTCAACCCCATGATCGCCGGGGCCGCGATGGCGTTCTCGTCGGTTTTCGTCGTCACCAACAGCCTGCGGTTGCGACGCTTCAGGACCGGACCAGCCGGGCGATGGCGTCGGACGCCTCCCGGACCTTGAGGTCGGCCTCTTCGCCGCCCGCGGCGGCCGCGTGGACCACGCAGGTGGCGAGGTGCTCGTCCAGCAGTTCGAGGGAGAACGACTGCAGCGCCTTCGTGGCCGCGGACACCTGGGTCAGGATGTCGATGCAGTACTTGTCCTCTTCCACCATCCGCTGCAAACCGCGGATCTGCCCCTCGATCCGGCGCAGGCGCTTGAGGTAGGCCTCCCGCTCGGTGCCGTAGCCCGTCATTCCCGCACCCGTTCTCTCGTCGTTCCCTGTCGTCTTCCCACTATACCCTCCCCACGTATGCGGCCGGAGAGCGGAAAAAAGTGGGTGTCAGGATGTCGAGAACGATCCGGCCGCTCCGACTCCTGCGTGAGTGGCCGGGCGCCGGCCGCACGACCAGGAGGAACACCGATGAAGTACATGATCATGATCACGATGAACCCCACCGCCTGGGACGCCCTCCCCGAAGAGGAGCGCAACGAGGTGGTCGCCCGTATCGACCCTTTCATGAAGAAGCTCACCGAGAGCGGCGAACTGCTCGGGACGCAGGCGCTGGCGGAGCCGAAGGACAGTACGGTGGTCCGGGTGCGTGACGGCGTCCCGGTGGTCACCGACGGCCCGTTCGCGGAGTCGAAGGAGTACCTGGCCGGCTTCTACCTGGTCGAATGCGACAGCAAGGAGCGGGCGATCGAGATCGCGGGCCAGATCCCGGACGCGCACATCAACGCGATGGAGATCCGGCCGGTGGTCTTTTCTTCGGGTGACCCCGCTTAGGTGGCGGCCGCTTCGGTGCCGGTGCGGGCTTCGGGCCTGCTCCGGCGCTGAACGGGCACTTCCGGTTTCGGTGAGTCCGGTACGGCCAGCACCACGCCGGCTTCGGTGAGTAGTTCGCGGCAGCCGACCAGCTGTTTCAGCACGTCGTCGCGCAGGCGGAGGGCCACATCGGCCTTCTGCCGCGCCTCGGCGACCAGGCGCTCGCCCTCTTCGGCGGCGTCGTCGAGCAGTTTCCGCGCCTTCGCCTGCGCGGCTTCGTCCCGTGCGGCGAGCGCGCGCATCGCCTCCGCGCGGCGCAGCGTCATGGCGCGCTCGAAGTCTTCGGCGATCCGCTTTCGTTCCGCCTCGGCCTTGGCGGCCTCTTCGGCGGCGCGCGCGGTGATGTCGTCGGCTTCCTCGCGCGTGAGTTCGAGCATCCGGCGCGAGCGTTCCTGCAACGCGTCCGGTGCGATCGGCACGCGGCTGATCCGGTCGACGCTGGCTTTCAGTTCGCGATTTTCCTCTTGTGTGGCGGCGAGCTCGCCGGCGAGAGCCTGCCCACGGCGGATCGCTTCGTCGCGTTCGGCTTCCACTCGTCGTAGTTCGGCTTCCACCTCGCGGACGAATTCCCGGACCTGGGCGCGATGGAAACCACGCCACGCCAGATCGAAGCCGGGCATCTCCATTGGTCACCTCCACAGTGGTCGATGTGTCACCGTTGGGCGCTTTTCTTTGCCACACGGGGCTTTCAACGACCAGTGTGCCTGAAGCCGCGACGACACGCGCCACGGGTGGGTGGTCTTTGCGGTGAACGGTCCGCCGCAAGCGGGAAGAAGGGTGAAGTCTCCCGGCGGTGGGAGAATGGACGGCCATCGCATATCCGACGGGAGGTGGCCGCGTGACGAGCAGCCGAATTCGGGTCCCTGGCTGGAATACGGCGACAGCGGCCGAAGGATATCGGCAGGTCAGGGAGAACATCGCGATCTTGGTCGCCGATCACGCGGGGGCGGGCGAGCGGGCCGTCCCGGCCTGTCCACAGTGGACCGTGCGCGACCTGATCGCGCATCTGACCGAGATCTGCGATCGGGTGATCACCCGGTTCGGTGGCGAGGCCTGCCCGATCCCGGAATCCGCGTCGGCCGTCGAATTGCTGAAACTCTGGCTCGAACGCGGTCCCGAGGCCGACACCCTCCTCGCCGCCGACGGTGGCGGGAAGAGCCGTGGCGACATCATGGTGATGGACGCCTTCACCCACGAACTCGACATCCGGTACGCGCTCGGCGCTCCGCCGCCCGAAGCGCACGCGGCCTGGCTGCGGGGATTCGAAGTGCTCGTCAGCGGGCTCGGCGCCTCGCTGGGCAGGCACGGACTGCCGGGGATGCGGCTCGAGACCGAGGGCGCGACCTGGATCGCGGGCACCGAGCCGGTCGCGGCGGTGCTCTCGGGCGCGCCCGCGGACCTGTACCGGACGCTCGCCGGTCGCCGGAGCCCGGCCCAGATCGCCGCCATGGACTGGCTGGGCGATCCCGAGCCGTGGCTCCGCGCCTTCACCTGGGGACCGTTCACCCCGCCGGAAGCGGAGATCGAGCGGTGATCAGCCGGTCGGGGACATCGACGACAACGCCGCGGCCAGCGCGAGCACCACGGCCACGATCAGCACCTCGACGCCGACGCTGACCCGCAGTTTCCGCAGGTCGGCGGTCACCACGCCGGTGCCGCCCCGGCCGGA
The DNA here is from genome assembly GCF_001905755.1 of Amycolatopsis sp. CB00013. Taxonomy (NCBI): domain Bacteria; kingdom Bacillati; phylum Actinomycetota; class Actinomycetes; order Pseudonocardiales; family Pseudonocardiaceae; genus Amycolatopsis; species Amycolatopsis sp. CB00013. Next base: position 11,306 of record NZ_LIWC01000003.1, read on the forward strand.
GATCCCGCGGCGCACCGCCGTGCGGCTCAGGTTCGCCACCAGCAGCAGCGCGGCGAACCCGGTCAGCTTCAGCACGAAGACGATGCCGTAGGCCGACGTCCAGAGCGCCTCCACCGACGGGACGAGCCGGAAGCCCAGGTAGGCGCCGCTGACCACCATGATCACGATCGACCGGGTGGCGATCGGATGGAACCGCGCCAGCGCGGGCTCGGCCTCCGACGCCGAGTACTTGCCGCGCAGGAGCACGGCCAGCTGGATCAGCCCGCCCACCCAGACGGCCATCGCACCGAAATGCGCCAGGTCGGCGCTGACCGAGAGGAACATGATCTTGTCGGCCACCGCGTGCCCGGTCGCGGAGAAGCTCAGCATCACGATGAACCCGGCCGCGATGCCGAGGTTCTCGTGGCGCGACCGCAGCCGGTCCGGCAGGTCGCCCGCCAGCAGCCGCCGCACGATGACGGCGAGCGCGATGATCGCGGCCAGGCGCAGCAGCAGGAGCTTCCCGTACGCCACCCGCAAGGTCGCCTCGATCAGCGCCCCGTCGAAGATCGCGCCGACGCCGCGGCCCGCGACGTACGGGCCTTGCAGCAGGAACCCGGCCACGGCCGTGACACCCGAGAGCCACAGGCCCGCGGTGATCAGCTTCCGTGCCGCCGGGTCGGTCCGGCCGCCCGGACGGCAGACCAGCAGGAACACGAGCCCGCCGAGCAGCGCGACCCCGCCGAAGGACCCCCAGCGGAAGGTGGTGAACAGTGCGTCGGTCACCGGGTCGGTCCCGGTGGAGGCGGACACCGCGCCCGCCGACGTGATCAGGGGACCGGTGCCGATCACGAAGGCGATCGTGCCGCGCACCGGATGCGAGTCGGTCGAGACGAAGGCGTACTCGACGAGATAGCTGCCGTCGGGAAGGTCGGGTTCGAGTGCGACGGCGACCTCTTCGGCGACTTCGCCGGGTTGGAACACCGGGCCGGACACCACGTCGGTGCCCTGTTGGTCGACGACCTTGATCGAGTTCGGCTGGATGCCGATGTTCTCCGACAGGGTGACCGAGACCCGCGCCGGCGCCGAGGTGAGCCGGGCGCCGTCGGCGGGATTCGAGGAGAGGAGTTCGACATGGGCCGAGGCCGGGGCCGCGGCGAGTACCGCGACCCCGAACCACGCCGCCACGAGGGCCAGGAGCGCGAAGAGTCTCCCGGTCACGATGCCGCGGTCGCCAGCTCACGCCGGCTGACGGGCGAGCACGTGCAGCCGGTCAGCTCCCGCTCGGCGGCGGGTGCCTTCCGGTGCACGAGCATCGCGATGATCATCGGGATGGTGACGACCGTGTTGTAGAACAGGTGCAGTTCCACGCGCGGGATGAACAGCTGGATGATGCTGCTCGGCGCGGTGCCGCCGCCGAGCCGCCAGCCGGTCTGCGCCTGGATCAGCAGGAGCAGATGCTCGATGTGGTGCCAGAACTGCAGGCCGAGCGCGAGGTTCCACCACTGCCGCGAGCGGTCGGCGAAACCCTTGCGCAGGGCGAACAGGAAGATCAGCATGACGATGGCGTAGCCGTAGTGCAGCCATTCGGAGCTGATCAGCTTGGGGAACGGGATCCCGAGCACGCCGCGGGCGTCCGGGGTCTTCCAGCCGAGCGCGTAGATCTGGAACGCCTGCACGAGGTGTTCCGCCCAGTGGGCCACGACGACCACCGCGAAGGTGAGGAGCGCCGCGCGGTGGTATTTCCCGTTGAGCGAGGCGAGCAGACCCGGGCGAGGCGAATCGAGTGCGGCCATGAAGGGGCTCCTTGTGGCGAAAGACCGACCGGTGACGGATGTCGACGATATCCCGCGCTTCGAGGATTTCCGTTACTCCGGATTGCCTGATCCGACCTGCGGTAGTACGCCGGATGGCTCAGCGGACGACGATTCCGTCCGGCATTTTCGGAGCGGCGGGAATATGGAACAGGTCCGTGAACAGTTCCAGATATTCGAAGGCGCCCTCGATGCGGATCTTCCCGGTCCGCGTCGCGTCGGCGGCGGTGAGATCCCCGCTCAGCAGATCCTTGATGAACGGGCCCAGCGGTTCGATGACCGCGTCGGCGCCGGGGTGTGCGCCCTCCGCGACCTTGAGCGCGCCGTCCTCGACGATCGCGTGCACGACCATGTCGCCCGGGTACCGCAGCTCGTAGGTGACCTGGACGCCCTTGGCCTTTTCACTCCGGAAGGTCGTGTACAGCGACAGGATCGCCGAATCCAGGGTGAAGACGTCCTCGGCCGCCGGCCGCCCGAGCGAACGCGCGCCCCAGAGCCCGAGGTCCAGCACGATCTGGTCGAGTTCGCTGCCGTACTCGGTGAGCTCGTAGACCACCGCGGCGTCGAGCTGGGGGAGCAGACGGCGGCGGAGCACACCGGACTGCTCGAGTTCGTTGAGCCGCGCGGACAGCGTGCTCGCCGGGATCTTGGGCAGACCCGCCTGCAGTTCGGTGAACCGCTTCGGGCCGAGGACGAGGTCACGGACGATCAGCAGCGACCAGCGTTCGCCGATGATCTCCAGCGCGCGGGCCAGACCGCAGAACTGTCCATAGGTACGACTGCTCATCCGTCGATCCTCACTTTCGTTTCCGTGGCGGGAGCGGGGTTCACGCGGGTTCACCTTCGGAAAGCAGGTCGTGGTGCAGGACCTGCAGTTCGTCACAGGGTTCCACGCCCAGTTCGTGGTTGAGCCTCGCCCGCACCTGACGGTACGTGGCGAGCGCGTCGGAGCGCCGCCCGCTGCGGCCGAGCACGCGGATCAGCTGCCCGTGCAGCGCCTCGTCGAGCGGGTTCGCGGTGACCAGGGAACGCAGTTCGCCGATCAGCTCGTGCCGCATCCCGGCCGCGATGTCCGCCTCGATCCGCAGGTGCAGCGTGCTGCGCCGCTGCTCGACGAGGTCGATCGCGTACGCCGACAACACCGGTCCACAGTGGACGTTCGCGAGCGGCGGCCCGGACCACAGGTCGAGTGCCGACCGGAAGGCCTTCGCCGCTTCGGTGTGCTCGCCGCGCAGATGGAGCTCGCGGCCTTTGTGCTGCAGCTCCTGGAACTCGAAGACGTCGACCTGCTCCGGCGCGATCCGGAACACGTATCCCGGCGGTTTCGTCGCCAGCATGGTCTCGCCGTACGGGGCCAGTTCGTTCTCGTCGATGCACTTGCGCAGCTGGTAGACGTAGGTGTGCATGGTGGTGCGGACGCTGCGCGGCGGGTCGTTGGCCCACAGTTCCTGCACGATCGTGTCGATGTGCACGATCTTCCCCGGGCTCATGACCAGCATGGCGAGCACCTGCAGCAGCTTCGGCGTCGTCGGCGCGTAGTCGATCCCGTCCCGCACGAGTTCGAGCGGGCCCAGGAGGCTGAAACGGACGGGGCTTGCGGGCGAGGCCGGAATCGGGTTGGGTGCCGAGCCGTGGTGCTTGTCCGCTACTCGTGATCCGGTGTACATCGCAAGCGCCCTCCAGCTCGATACGCGTCGTGCCTTCGACAGTGACAGAGCGGCCGGTCACCGGGCCAGTGAGCCGTCCACCAGGGCCCGCATGCGTGTCTCCCGGAAGGACATGGGTTTTTCACGTCCGACGCATGAATCGCACACTGGCCGCTACCTGGCCCCGCGCAGCAAGATTCGAGAATCGAACCGACCTACTGGGGGTCATCATGCGCGAGGCATCGTCCACGCCCACCTCGTTCGGCGGACTGGGATTCAAACGGCATCTGCGTGCGGAGATCAGTGAGGGCAACGGTGCCTACCTGTTCTCCGAACAGGGGGTGATCGCGATCCGCGGCGCGCAGGTCGCGTCGGTGGCCGCCCTGCTCGACGGCACCCGTGACCTCGACGGGCTCCTGTCCGCCTGCCCGGAGGGGATGAACCCCGAACAGGTCACCGGTGTGGTGGCCCGGCTGGTCGAGGCCGGTCTGGTCACCGTCCACGTCCCGGACGAGTTCAGCGGGGACGAGCGCGCGCTCGCGTACTGGGACGCGTGCGGTCTCGACGCGTCCGCGGTGGCCTGCCGTCCGAAGCCGGCGACGGCGAGCCTGACCGCGATCGGCCGCGGCGTCGACACCTCGCAGGTGGCGAACGCGCTGGCCGCGAGCGGCATCGAAGTGGTCGAGACGGCTTCCGAACTGGCCATCGTGCTGTGCGACGACTACCTCGACCCGAGGCTGGCCGAGATCGACGCCGAGCACCGGCGCACCGGACGGCCCTGGCTGCTGGCCCGGCCGTCGGGTTCGCAGGTGTGGATCGGCCCGATCATGCAGCCCGGCCGGTCCGGTTGCTGGCACTGCCTGACGAACCGGTTGTGGGGACACCGGCACGCCGAGGCCTGTGTGCAGGAGGTACTCGGGCACGACGGTCCCGCGTCGTTCCCGATGCCCGCCGTGCCGCCGCTGACCGCGGCCGCGTCGCAGCTGATCTCCCTCGAAGCGTCCAAATGGCTGGCGGGGCACCGCTATCCGGGGCAGCAGGCCGTGTGGATCCTCGACACCCTCGACCTGCAGGGGCGGCTGCACGAACTGCGGCGTCGCCCGCAGTGCCCCGAATGCGGTGACGAAAGCATCGTCGCGACACGGACGGCCGAACCGGTCGTGCTGCGGGAGGCCAAGAAGGCGACGTCGGGCGGTGGCGGGCACCGGACGCTCACCCCGGTCGAGGTGCTCGACCGCTACGGCCACCTGGTCAGCCCGGTCACCGGCATCGTCAAGGAGATCGCCCGCGACCCGAGGGCGCCCGCGTTCGTGAACGCGTACCGCTCCGGGCTGAACGTCGCGCGCCGGGTGCGCGGTGAGGCGGGGCTGCAGGCCGGGTTGCGCGGGGACAACGGCGGCAAGGGCGCGAGCCCGATCGACGCCGAGGTCGGCGCGCTGTGCGAGGCGATCGAACGGTTCTCGGCGAACTACCAGGGCGACGAACTGCGGATCCACGACACCTTCCGCGCACTCGGCGACGACGCCGTCCACCCGAACTCGTGCATGCTCTTCGACGAGCGCCAGTATGAAACGCGCGTCGAGTGGAACGCCAGGCACGCGAACTTCCAGCACGTCCCCGACCGGTTCGACACCGAGGCGGCCGTCGACTGGACACCGCTGTGGTCGCTCTCGCAGCAGCGGCGGAAGCTGATGCCGACGGCGTACCTCTACTACGGGGTGCCGCCGGAGTGCGGGCTCACCGGGATGCGCGCGGACTCCAACGGCTGCGCGGCCGGAAGCAGCGTCGAGGACGCGATCCTGCAGGGCCTGCTCGAACTCGTCGAACGCGACGCCGTCGCGATGTGGTGGTACAACCGGCTTCCCGTGCCCGGCGTCGACATCGCGTCGTTCGACGACCCGTGGGCCGAGGAGATGGTCGGCCAGTACGCGCGGGCCGGCCGGGAACTGTGGGTGCTCGACCTGACCGCGGACCTCGGTGTGCCGGTGATGGTCGCGCTGTCCAGGAGTATCGCCGGGCCGCGAGAGAACGTCATGATGGGCTTCGGCGCCCACCTGGATCCCAGGACGGCGTTGCGGCGGGCGGTCAGCGAGCTCAACCAGATGATCCCCGCGGTGCTCGCGAACGACGTCGAACTCGACGATCCCGACGCGTCGGCGTGGCTCAAGTACGCGACCGTCGGGAACCAGCCGTATCTGCTGCCGGCACCGGGGCGGTCGGCGAAACGTGCCGCGGACTTCAAGTTCGTCCGGCGGCCCGATGTCCGTGACGACGTGGAGTGCTTGGTACGGAAGCTTTCCGCGCTGGGAATGGAGACGCTCGTGCTCGACCAGACCAGACCCGACATCGACCTCCCGGTGGTCCGGGTGGTCGTTCCGGGGCTGCGCCCGTTCTGGAGCCGCTTCGCCCCCGGACGCCTGTTCGACGTGCCGGTGCGGCTGGGCAGGCTCGCCGAGCCGACCCCTTACGACCGGCTGAACCCCTTCCCCATGTTCTTGTAGATCAAGCTGGAGCGACCGTTGACGACAGATCCCCCCGGCGGCATGGCCGAAACGATCCCCTTGTGGTCGCTCACCGACGACAGCCTCGTCGAGATCGGTGAGGACGGCTCGCTGGTGGTCGTCACCCGCTGGGGGGAGTACGAGTTCGTCAACGCGGAACCGCTGGTGCTGGAATCGTTGCGGCGGATGGCCTTGGGGCCGGTCTCGCTGGCGAACGTGACGTCTTCGTGGGAGCCCGTCGAGCGCGAGCCCGATCTCGAAGGCGAGCTGAGCTGGACGGCCGAAGGCGCCGACGCGCTGCGGCAGGCGCTCAAGGAACTCGGCGGTTCCGTGGTGCGCTCGCTGGGGCTAGCCGACGGCAGGGGACCGCTGCTGTCGGTGATCCCGGTCGTGCTCGCCCCGGTGTTCGCGCCGGTGGAGATCCCGCCCACGCGCCCGATCCGGTTGTCCCGCTTCAGTTCCCTGCGGTCCGACGCCGACGGGATGGGGCTTGAGTCGCCGTCCGCGCGCTACCGCGTCGTGCTGTCCCAGCCGTGGGCGGTGCACGTCGCGGCGACACTGGCGACGGCGAAATCGGTCGGGGACATCGTGTCCACCACCGGGATCGACGCCTCGGTGGTCGGCGCGATCGTGTCGTATCTGGTCGCCGCGGGTGTCGTGCAGGTGGCCGGGGAACACGGCCGGTTCGCCGAGGACGACGATCCCGAACTGGGTCTGTGGTCCCCGGACGAACTCTCGTTCCACACCACCAGCCGCACTTGGCGGCCCGGCGGCCCGGCGGACCTGCCCGGCCTCGGGAAACCGCCGGTGGTCAAGGCTTCCACCGGCGACGGGCCGGTCCATGCGCTGTACCGGCCCGATCTGGCCGACCGCGCGGAGACCGATCCGACACTGACGGCGTTGCTGGAGCACGATCACACCTGCCCCGAATTCACCGAGGGCGTGCTGACCGCCGAGCAGATCGGCGAATTCCTGTTCCGCGGCGCGCGAATCCGGTCGATCGGGCCCGCGCACCTGCCGAACGGGCCCGCCCACAGTGCTTCGCAGCGGCCGTATTTCAGTGTCGCCTGCCTGTACGAACTCGAGTTGTACGTCTCGGTCAACCGGTGCTCGGGGCTGGACCGCGGGATCTACCACTACGACCCGCTGGAGCATCGGCTCGGCCTCGTCAACGCCGACGAGGCCGACCTCGACGCGATGCTCGACATGGCGATGATCGGCGGCGGCAACCATCGACGGCCGTCGGCGTTGATCACCGTGACCGCGCGGATGCCGCGGATGGCGTCCGTCCTCGGTGGCGGCGCGTACGCCACCACGCTGGCGCACGTCGGTGCGCTGCAACAGACGCTGTACCTCGTCGCCCGCGCCATGGGGCTGGCCGCGCACGCCGTCCCGGTGGACGCCGGCGACCGCGTCGACCGCGCGCTCAAGCTCGACTGGCCCGCCGAGGTCAGCGTCGGCGAATGCGTCCTCGACCTCCTCGTCTGACCCTCGTGCACCCGCACGCGACTCGCGTGATTGGAGACGTGACTCGCGTGATTGGGCGCGAAACTCGATGATCGCCGTCTGATCACGCGAGTTCCGCGCCCAATCACGCGTGTCACGTCCTGGATCACGTGAGTTCGGCCTTGCGGATCTCGATCGCTCGTCGAGCACACCGAAATCGGCACCGCGTTTGCTGGCGTACAGAGGAAAAGCGACAGCGAATCCGAGGTTGGTCTGATGCAGCTACGAACAGTCGCCATGGCGGCGAACGAGAAAGGCGTCACCGAACCCGGTCGGCCCCCCGAGCCGGCGCCCCCCTTGCAACCTGCGGTGCTGCAGGCCATCTCATCGATGCACGCGAGGTACTTCGACCCGATCACCTTGGGCGACCTGGCATCGGAAGTCTTCGTCAGCCCGTTCCACTTCTCGCGGATCTTCACCAAGGCGACCGGGGTCACCCCCGGCCGGTACCTCACCGCGATCCGGCTCTTCGAAGCGAAACGACTGCTGCTGACGACATCGCTGACGGTGTCGGACATCGTGTGCAGTGTCGGCTACAGCAGTGTCGGCACGTTCACCAGCCGCTTCACCCGTGCGGTCGGGATGACCCCGACCCAGTACCGCGACCCCGAGGTCGGCGAACTGCTCGTCGCGCTGGCCCCGCATTTCCAGCGCCTCCCGACCCTGGAAGCGTTGCACAGCGCCGGAATGGGCAGCGCCACCATGCGCAGCGGCACCGGCACGCTCAGCGTGCGGGTCGAGACCCCGCGCGGGGCGGGCCCGGCGAGTGTCCTCATCGGACTGTTCGCCGAGTCGATCCCGCAGTGCGGTCCCGTCGCCTTCGGCGGCAGGGCGAACGTCCTGTCCGCGGACATCGAGATCCAGAACGTCCCTGAGGGGCGCTGGACCGTCATCGGGGTGGCCGAGCACGCCGCCGGGACCGCGGCCTCCACGTTCTCCATGGGCACGCTGCCGGGCCGCGTCGACATGACCCGGTACGGCCGGGTTCACCTGCGGATGCCCATGCGCGCCCCGCGCCCGACCGACGCGCCGATGGCGATCACCCTCGCCGGCGGTCCGAGCTCGGCCGGGAACCGGATGACCATGCCCGCCTCCGAGTACCTCCGCGCGGTGGCCTGAGGCGAGGTTATTCCCGCGGTCTCCCGATTTCGCAAACCGGGAGAACCGCGGGCGCAACCGTGGAGTGGTCGCGTCGATACCACGCATGTGAGCCTTGAGGAAATCCGGAATTCGAATCCACCCGTTAGGGGGAGAGTGCGTTGGGCAATGGTTGGCGCACGATCAGACGTCGCATGATCACGCCGGACGTCTCCGAGACGTCACTGGACAAGCGCGGTTTCCACAAGAAGAGCCCGGCCGCTCAGGAATTGCTGGAGACCGTCGGTGAGAAGTTCCTGCTCGGCTACGCGCACGCGGTCGAAGCACGGTCCGTTGATCAGGCGGAAGAATGGCTCGAACGCATTCCGGTGAAATACCGCGGCTTCGCCTACGAGGGCGCGGGAATGGGGTACGGAATGCTGGACGGGCTGCCGGGCGGCGGCCGCCGTCACATCGAGGAATTCCTCGACGGCCCCGGCGAAAAGCACGACTACATCATCTACGTCGGCGTCGGCTGGGCGATGGCGCGCTTGCCGCGCTTCCGCTGGCCGTCCGCCGAGGACTTCGACCCGTTGCTGCGCTGGCTGGTGCTCGACGGCTACGGCTTCCACCAGGCCTACTTCAAGACGGCGAAGTACGTCGACGGACGGTTCCAGGACCCGGACTTCTCGTGGCCGCCCGGAAACGGCGGCTACGCGCTGCGGGCGATCGACCAGGGCATCGGGCGGGCGCTGTGGTTCATCTGCGGTACCGACGTCGACCTGGTCGCCGACACGGTCGCGCGATTCCCCGAGCATCGGCACGGAGACCTCTACGCCGGTATCGGGCTCGCCTCGACCTACGCGTGCGGTGTCACCGGTGACGAACTGCTGAAACTGGCCGAATTCGCCGGCGAGCACCGCGGGAACCTCGCCCAGGGCAGCGCTTTCGCCGCCGAAGCCCGCGTCCGCGCCGGGCTGCTGATCCCCGAGACCGACGTCGCCACTCAGGCGATCTGCGGGCTGCCGGCCGAGCGGGCCGCGGCCATCACCCAGGAGGTGCGCCCGGCGACCGTGGTCGACGGCGAACTCCCGGCATTCGAAACCTGGCGACAGCGCATCGCCGAAGCGATTCTTTCTGGAGGTGCAGGGAAATGACCGCGACCTTGGGCTGGCTCCGCAAGCAGCTTGCGGGCATCGTGGCGCTGGTGCTGATGGCGGGACTGTTCGTGGTGGCGCAGCTGCCCACCGTCTCGACCGCCGAAGCCGACACCATGGCTTCGAAGTACGCGTTCGAGCCGTTGACGATCGCCTTGCCGGAAGCGGCGAAGAGCCAGTCGATCCGGACGGTGAACAAGGAGTACGAGCACATCCGCGCCTGGATCTCCTCGGTCGGCGCGGCGATCGCGGTCAACGACCTCGACGGCGACAAGCTCGCGAACGACCTGTGCTTCGTGGACCCGCGCAGCGACCAGCTGGTGATCACCCCGACGCCGGGCAAGGGCGGGGACCGCTACGCGCCGTTCGCGCTCGACGCGGCGCCGCTGCCGATGGGCAAGTACATCGCGCCCATGGGCTGCGTTCCCGCGGACTACAACGAGGACGGCCGGGTCGACCTGCTGGCCTATTACTGGGGCCGCACGCCGATCCTGTTCCTCGCGAAGCCTGGCGCCACGAAGCTGGAGCCGAAGGCCTACGAGCCGGTGGAACTGGTGCCGGGCAACAACTCCAAGAACGGTGAGTACGCCGGTCCATTGTGGAACACGAACGCCGCCTCGGTCGGTGACTTCGACGGCGACGGCCATCAGGACATCTTCATCGGCAACTACTTCCCCGACAGCGCGGTACTGGACGACCGCGTCTCCGGCGGGGTCGAGATGAACAAGTCGATGTCGCACGCCGACAACGCCGGCGGCAAGTACATCTTCCGGTTCACCGGCGCCACCCAGGGCGCCAAGCCGACGGCCACGTTCGTCTGCGACGACAAGGCGATCCCGGCCGACTCGCAGGGTGGCTGGTCGCTGGCGGCCAGCGCCACCGACGTCGACGGGGACAACCTGCCGGAGCTCTACATCGGCAACGACTTCGGCCACGACCGGCTGCTGTACAACAAGTCCCGCCCCGGTCACGTCGAATTCGCCGAGGTGAAGGGCATTCGCGGGCCCAACGAGCCGAAGTCCAAGGTGATCGGCAACGACTCCTTCAAGGGTATGGGCGTCGACTTCGCCGACCTCGACCACGACGGTCTCTACGACCTGTACGTCAGCAACATCACGACGTCGTGGGGTATCGAGGAAAGCCACTTCCAGTTCATGAACACCGCCAAGGACACCGCGGATCTGCGTGGCCGTCTGCAGGGCGGCGAGGCGCCGTGGGTGGACCGCAGCGCACAGGCGGGCACCGCCTGGTCCGGCTGGGGCTGGGACGTCAAGATCGCCGACTACAACAACAGCGGTGAATCGGTGATCACTCAAGCGACCGGCTTCGTCAAGGGCGACGTCAACCGCTGGCCGCAGCTGCAGGAACTGGCGACGTCGAACGACGAACTGCTGAAGCACCCGTACTTCTGGCCGAACATGGTCGCCGGTGACGACGTCGGTGGCGACCACACCCTGCACTTCTGGGCCAAGAGCTCCGACGGCCGCTACACCGACCTGGCCCCGCGCCTCGGTCTCGCGGTCCCGGTGCCCACCCGCGGTATCGCCACCGGTGACGCCGACGGCGACGGCAAGCTCGACTTCGCCGTGGCCCGCCAGTGGGAGCAGCCGATCTTCTACCACAACGTCAGCCCCGACACCGGGTCGTACCTGAACCTGAAGCTGGTGCACGACAAGGCTTCGGCGGACGGCCCGCTCAAGGCGGCGGGGACCGCGGCGATCGGCGCGCAGGTCACCGTCGTCACCCCCGACGGCAAGAAGTACATGGGCCGCGTCGACGGCGGCAGCGGCCACTCCGGCAAGCGCAGCCACGAGATCCAGATCGGGCTGGGCAAGGTCACCGGGCCGGTGAAGGTCTGCCTGCAGTGGCGGGACCTGAGCGGGCAGATCCGCACGCAGGAAGTCCAGCTGACCCCGGGCGACCACACGTTCCAGCTCGGCGCTCAGGCTAAGGAGAAATGACCGTCATGGCTGAGCAGACACTCACGGCACCGAAGAGCAACAAGACGATCACGGCCCTTCGCCGGTTCGCGATCTCGATCACGATCTTCAACATCATCGGCTACACCGTGCTCGGTTTCGAGCAGCCCTACACCTATCCGTTCATCGCGCTGGCCACGGCGTACACCACGGAAATCCTGCTGGAGATCATCGGGGCCCGCGTCCAGGGACGCGACGTCCGCTTCCGGGGCAACGGTTTCAAGGGACTGGTGGAATTCCTCTTCCCCGCGCATATCACCGGTCTCGCGCTGAACATGCTCACCTACGTCAACGACCAGGTGCTGGTCATGATGTTCGGCGTCGTGGTCGCCGTCGGGGCCAAATGGGTCCTGCAGGCTCCGGTGCGTGGCAGGCTCCGCCACTACATGAACCCGTCGAACTTCGGCATCACGATCATCCTGCTGGTGTTCCCCTGGGCGAGCATCGCGCCGCCGTATCACTTCACCGAGCAGGTCGACTCGTGGGTCGGCTGGCTGATCGTCGGCATCATCATGATCTCGGGCACCGTGCTCAACGCGCTGCTGACCCAGCGCATGTGGCTCATCGGCGCCTGGCTGATCACCTTCGCGCTGCAGGCGATCATCCGTGGTCTGGTGTTCGACACCGCGATCCCGGGCGCGCTCGGGATGATGACCGGTGTGGCGTTCGTGCTCTACACGAACTACATGGTCACCGACCCGGGGACGACCCCGTCCAAGCCCGCGTCGCAGATCCTGTTCGGTTCGGGTGTGGCGCTGGCGTACGGGTTCTTCATGGTCGTGCACGTGTCCTACGGCCTGTTCCTCGCCACCGCGCTGGTCTGCCTCATCCGCGGGATGTTCCTGTGGGGCCTGCACTTCTCCAAGAAGGCCACCGAGAAGTGGGAGGCCGAGCAGGCGAAGGCGGCCGAGGTCACGTCCCTGCCCAAGCCGGCCGAGAAGCCGGAGACGGAAACCGGGGCCGTGGCGGCATGACCCCCGGTGCGGAAAGCAGCCGGGCGGCGCGTCTCGTGCCGCCCGGCCCGCCGCGCCGAGCGACCTTCGGTCTGCTGAAGAAGCTCTTCACCGACCGGCTGGCGCTCATGTCGGACTCGGCGGAGGCACACGGGGACGTCGTCCGGATCGCGATCGGTCCCAAGACGATGTACCTGGTGAACCACCCCGACCTGGCGAAACACGTGCTCGCGGACAACGCGGCCAACTATCACAAGGGAATCGGCCTCCAGGAGGCCAGGCGGGCGCTCGGCGACGGGTTGCTCACCAGCGACGGCGACGTCTGGAAGAAGCAGCGCCGGACCATCCAGCCGGTGTTCCAGCCCAAGCGGATCGCGCGGCAGGCCTCGGTCGTCGCGAACGAGGTCGAAGGACTCGTGAAACGCTTGCGGGACACCGAAGGACCGGTGGAGATCCTGCACGAGATGACCGGGCTGACCCTCGGGGTGCTCGGCAAGACCTTGCTCGACGCGGATCTCGGCGGGTTCACCTCGCTGGGGCACTCGTTCGAGGCCGTGCAGGACCAGGCGATGTTCGAAGCGGTGACACTGAGCATGGTCCCGCAATGGGCGCCGCTGAAGAAACAGCTGCGGTTCCGGGAATCGCGGGCCGACCTCCGCCGCATCGCCGAAGAGCTCGTCGAGCAGCGGCTGGCCAACCCGGTCGAGAACGGCGAGGACGTGCTTTCACGCCTCATCGCCACCGACGGGACCCGCGAGCAGATGCGGGACGAGCTGATCACGCTGCTGCTGGCCGGGCACGAGACGACGGCGAGCACGCTGGGCTGGGCGTTCCATCTGCTCGACGAGCACCCGGAGATCGCGGCGAAACTGCGTGCCGAGGCCGACGCGGTGCTGGGCGACCAGTCGCCGACGCACGAGGACCTGCACCGGTTGCCGTACACGGCGAGGGTCGTCGAAGAGGTCATGCGCCTGTACCCGCCGGTGTGGCTGCTGCCGCGGGTGGCGCAGGCCGACGACGAGATCGGCGGCTATCACATCCCCGCCGGATCCGACGTCGTCGTCGTGCCCTTCACCCTGCACCGGCATCCGGCGTTCTGGCCGGAGCCGGAGAAGTTCGACCCGGACCGGTTCGATCCGGACCGGCCGAGCGGGCGGCCCCGCTACGCCTACATCCCGTTCGGCGCCGGGCCGCGGTTCTGCATCGGCAACAGCCTCGGCGTGATGGAGGCCGTTTTCGTGCTGACGATGGTCCTGCGCGATCTCGAACTCAGAAAGCTCCCGGGCTACGACGTGGTTCCCGAGGCGATGCTGTCGCTCCGGGTGCGCGGCGGGCTGCCGATGACCGTGCACACCAGGAACAGGAGGTAGGTTCCGTGGATTCGGACGAACAGGTCGAGGTGTCCACTTTGGAGGCCTACGCGGACACGATCGTGCCGGGGGAGAAGCGCTTTCCCGATGACCACGCCATCGCCGGCGCTTCGCCGGGGCCGGGCGCGGTCGTGGCGGGCGCGCTCGAACTGCTGCACACCGAGGCGACCGGGGTGACCGTCGGGCTGCCGTATCTGGCGCAGTCCCTCAACGAGCACGCGAAGGTCTACGCCAAGGAGAACGCCGTCACGCTGGACGAGTCGCTTCCGCCGTTCGTCGCACTGTCCTTCGCGGACAGGACGGCACTCGTGCGGTCGCTGACCGCGCCGGGACATCCGGAGAAGGACGGCTGGGTCAGTCTCGCCTTGTTCTGCAACATGTCCTTCGACAGCGCGGCGCACAAGCACACCGCCGAAGCCATCGCCGAGGGCCACCCCGGTCTGCTGGCGATGGGGTACACCGCGCCGGACGAAGACGGTCTGTGGCGGTTCCCGAAGTTCTCCTACCGCCGCGAACTGGCCCGAGTCCACCCCGACACCACGCCTTCCGGGAGCCCCGCATGACCGCCTACGACAAGACCGACGTCGTCATCGTCGGCAGCGGGTTCGGTGGCTCCATCCCCGCCTACCACCTGGCCGCGGGCGGAGCGAAGGTCACCGTGCTGGAACGCGGGCCGTGGCTGGAGACGAAGGAGTTCGAGCACGACTATCTGCTCGGCTCGTCCTACACCCGGGCATTCGACTTCGTCGTCGGCGACGGGATGAGCGTGCTCGGCGGGAACTGCGTCGGCGGCGGCAGCGTGGTGTACTTCGCCGCGATGCCCCGCGCGCCGAAGTTCGTGTTCGAACGGCACGGCAGCATCGGCCGTCGCATGTGGCCGTCGGCGCTGACGCGCGACTCGCTGGAGCCTTGGTACGACCGGGTTTCGGAGTCGCTTCCGGTGTCCACACAGGACTGGAACGACGTCTCCTACGCGGGCGGTCTGTGGGCCGCGTTCTGCAACCACTCCGGTCGCACCGCCAACCCCGCGCCGGTCGCGGTGGACAACGACCGCTGCGTGAACTGCAACTTCATGATGGCGGGCTGCCGGTTCGACGCGAAACGCTCGCTGCTGACCAACTACCTGCCCGCGGCGCTCGCGCACGGTGCGAAGATCCGGCCGCTGCACGAGGTCCAGCGGATCGAGCGGATCGACGACGGCGACTACCGCGTGCACTTCACCATCGTCGACGACGAGGACTACCGGCTCCAGTCCGGCAGCGGGACGATCGACGCGAAGGTCGTCATCATCGCAGCGGGCGCCGGCGCGACTCCGGTGATCCTGCAGCGTTCGGAGGCGGCACTGGGCACCATGCCGCACGCGGTCGGCCGGTACTTCTCGGGCAACGGGGAGCGGCTCAACACCGCCATCATCAACGAGGAGCGCGTTCGCGAGGTGCTCGGGCTGTCCCGTGAGGACGGGAAGGTCTACGAGGCCAACCACATCGGCAAGGGCCCGACCGTCGCGAACTGGGACAAGCTCGACGGTTCGCTGCCGGAGTACGAGCGGTATTCGCTGGAGCAGCTGTACTTCCCGCCCGGGCTCGGCACCATCCTCGCGCAGGTGCCGGACGGTGACGAACCGCGCTGGTTCGGGGTGCAGAAGAAGGAGATCCTCAAGAAGTGGGCCTCCTGGCTGACCATCTTCCTGATGACCGAGGACGACAACGAGGGCGTCTTCGGCGCGCCGCCGCCCACCGGCAACGCCTACCGCATCTCGCAGCAGATGCTCGGCCGCGGCCCGCTGAAGTACGACCCGACGCCGAACACCCGGCACGGCTGGGCGCTGGCCGACGCGGAGTGCAAGGAGATCCTCGAGAAGGACGGCCTGGCGAAGGTGGCGCCGTGGACCAACGACGTCGTCGGCGCGTACACCGTGCACCCGCTGGCTTCGTGCCGGATCGGTGACGACCCGGCGACCTCGGCGCTGCACCCGAACCACGAACTCCGCGACCACCCCGGGATCTTCGTGACCGACAGCGCTTCCGTGCCGGGCGCGCTGACGGTGAACCCGGCGATGACGATCGCGGCACTGGCCGAGCGTTCGGTGCCGGGGATCGTGCGGGCGTTGCAGGCACGCGGTGTCGACGTCACCTATGGCGCCCCCGCTCCGGACGGCTCCATCACCGGGCGCCGGGCGGTCGGCAAGCTGTCGCTGGTGGCCGGGAGCTGAGCGTGGCACCCGTGCTGGTGAGGCTCGCGCTGCGGCGCGCGGTGCGTGACGCCCGGTACGTCCGGCCGGTTCCCTTCGGCCGGGCGACCGGGCTCGTGCGTGACGTCTACGTCCGGCTGGAACGCGACTTCGGGATGCTGGCCCCGCCGGTCGCGGTGCATTCGCCGTCACCGACGGTGCTCGCGGCGACCTGGGTGATGCTGCGGGAATCCCTGGTGGCGGCGGGGGAGACGAGCCGGGCGGACCGGGAGATCGTCGCGACACTGGTGTCGCGAGGGAACTCGTGTCCGTACTGCGTCGAGGTCCACGGGATGGCGCTGGACTCGCTCGGGCGCTCCGCGGAGGCCGCGGCGATCGTCGAGGGCCGTCCCGTGGCGGATCCTCTCGCGGGGACTCTTTCGGCGGGGGCCCGCGCGGAACTGACCGCGGTCGCGTTCGCGTTCCACTACCTGAACCGGGTGGTGAGCGTTTTCCTCGGACCGTCACCGCTGCCGCCGACCGTGCCGGATTCGGCGCGCGCGAAGGCGAAGGCCGTCCTGGGGCGATTTCTTCGGCCGGTGACAGGGGCTTCGCCGGGAGACTCGTTGGAGCTCTTGCCGGTGGGTTCCCGGGATTTCGCGTGGGCCGCGGGCAATCCTGTGGTCGAGGACGCGTTCTCGCGTGCTTCGTCGGCGTTCGCCGCGTTGCCGGTGCCTTCGTCCGTGCGGGATGTCGTGAAACGCGAGCTGTCCACTTGGGACGGTGCGCCGCCCGGATTGAGCCGGTCCTGGGTGGACGCCTTCGACGATCCCGCGGTGCGCTTGGCCTTGGTGGTCGCGAAGGCGCCTTATCAGGTGGACGACGCTTTGGTGGCGGCCGCGGGGCTGGGTGATCGGGAGCTGGTCGAGTTGGTGGGGTGGGCGAGTTTCACGGCCGCGGCCCGTGCCGTTTCGGTCGCCCCGCTTCGTGGCTAGTGCGGCGTACTGCCGGTGTTGTGACGCGAAAGCCACTTTCGCAACGTTGAACGTTGCGAAAGTGGCTTTCGCGTCGTCGTAGGTCGGGTCAGTCGGCCAGATGACCGATTCCGTTCAACAACATGAGAGAAGACTCCGAGTCCGCCTCCGGTTCATGCTTGACCGGACTGCGCGAACGGACGGCGGCCGCGTATCTGGGGACAGAGCCGGCGCTGGGACCGGATTCCGTGAACTTGAGTGGTTGAGAGCTAGGGGAGTGCGGTGGCATGAGCGTTGAGCGGATTTCGATTGTCGGTATCGGTCTCCGATACCCGGACGCCGGTTCCCCGGAAGAGCTGTGGGAGAACGTCCTCGCCGGCCGCCGGGCGTTCCGGAGCCTGCCCGACGAGCGGATGAACCGCGAGGACTACTACTCGCCCGACCCGAAGGCGCCGGACCGTTTCTACGCCAACAAGGCCGCGGTCCTCCGCGACTACGAATTCGACCGGATCAAGTACAAGGTCGCGGGCAGCACGTTCCGCTCGACCGACACCACGCATTGGCTGGCCCTCGACGTCGCCGCGCAGGCGCTGGCGGACGCGGGCTTCCCCGAGGGCGACGGGCTGCCGAGGCCCGCCACCGGCGTGGTCATCGGCAACAGCCTCACCGGTGAGTTCTCGCGCGCCAACATCATGCGGCTGCGCTGGCCGTACGTGCGCCGCACGGTCGCGGCGGCACTCGCCGAGCGCGGCTGGGCCGACGGCGACACCGCCGAGTTCCTCCACGATCTCGAGGCGCAGTACAAGGCCCCCTTCCCGGAGATCGACGAGGACACGCTCGCGGGCGGGCTGGCGAACACGATCGCCGGCCGGGTCTGCAACTTCTTCGACTTCGGCGGCGGCGGGTTCACTGTGGACGGTGCCTGTTCGTCGTCGCTGCTTTCCGTGGTCACGGCGGCGAACGCGCTTTCGGAGGGCGATCTCGACGTCGCCATCGCGGGCGGTGTCGACTTGTCGATTGACCCGTTCGAGGTGATCGGTTTCGCCAAGACCGGCGCGCTCGCCAAACGCGAGATGAAGGTCTACGACGCCGATTCCAACGGGTTCTGGCCCGGCGAGGGTTCCGGAATGCTCGTGCTGATGCGCGAGGAGGACGCGATCGCGCAGGGCAAGCGGATCTACGCCAACATCGGCGGCTGGGGTGTCTCGTCCGACGGAAAGGGCGGAATCACCCGCCCCGAGGCCTCGGGTCACCGACTCGCGCTCAAGCGGGCGTACGACAAGGCGGGTTACGGCGTCGAGACCGTTTCCTACTTCGAGGGCCACGGCACCGGGACCGCACTGGGCGACGCCACCGAGATCGAGGCGCTCTCCACCGCCCGCCGCGACGCCGACCCGCTCGCCGAGCGGGCCGCGCTGAGCACGATCAAAGCCAACATCGGCCACACCAAGGCCGCGGCCGGGGTCGCCGGGCTGATCAAGGCGACCTTGGCGGTCTACCACCAGGTCATCCCGCCCGCGACCGGCCACTACGAACCGCACGAGTCGCTGGTCGGCGACTCCGCGCGGATGTACGTGCCCGCCGAGGCCGGACTGTGGCCCTCGGACCAGCCGGTCCGCGCCGGTGTCTCCGCGATGGGGTTCGGCGGCATCAACTCGCACGTCACCGTCACCGAAGCGCCTGGCGCGGCCCGGCGCAAGGAACTCGACGAGCGGACCAGGTCGCTCGTCGCCGGACGGCAGGACAGCGAACTGCTGCTCCTCGACGCCGACGACGCCGCGTCGCTGCGCGGCCGGGTGACCGGTCTGCTGGAGGTCGTGCCGAAGCTGTCGTTCGCCGAGCTCGCGGACCTCGCGGGCACGCTTTCGGCGGAACTGTCCGGGAAACCGGTCCGTGCGGCGATCGTCGCGGCCGGCCCGGACGACGCCGAGCGCAAACTGGCCAAACTCCTCGACCTCCTCGGTGAAGGGGAGCCGGAAGTCTTCTCCGCCAACGAAGGCATCTTCGCCGGCTCCCGTTCCCAGTCCCCGAAGATCGGTTTCCTGTTCCCCGGCCAGGGTTCCGGGCAGGGCAGGGTCGGCGCGGTGCGCAAACGCTTCGCGCACGTCGACGACATCTACCGCGCCGCGAAGCTGTCCACCGGCGCCGACCAGGTCGCCACCGACGTCGCGCAGCCGCGCATCGTCACCGGTTCGCTGGCCGGGCTGCGGGTGCTGAAGAGCCTCGGCATCGAGGCGGGCACGGTCGCGGGCCACAGCCTCGGCGAGCTCACCGCCCTGCACTGGGGTGGCGCGCTCACCGAACGCGAAGTGCTCAAGCTGGCCAAGATCCGCGGCAGGGTGATGGCGACCGCCAGCGACGGAGACGGCGCCATGGCGGCGATCGCGGACACGCCGAGCGTCGCCGAGAGGCTCGCCGAGGGCGAAGAGGTCGTCATCGCGGGCTACAACGCGCCCGAGCAGACCGTCCTTTCCGGACCCGCGGAGGCGATCGACCGCGTGGTCGCCCGTGCCCGCGCGGAAGGGGTCAACGCCGCCCGCATCAACGTCTCGCACGCCTTCCACTCGCCCGCGGTCGTCCCGGCCGCCGAGGCGATGACCGAGGAACTCGCCGCGTTCGACTTCGCCCGGCTCGACCGGCCGGTCGTCTCCACGGTGACCGGTGACGTCCTGCACGCCGCCGAAGACCTGCGCGATCTGCTGCGCGACCAGGTGGTCCTGCCGGTCCGCTTCCGTGAGGCGGCCGCGAAGGTCGCCGAGCGCAGCGACCTGGTGATCGAGGTCGGCCCCGGCCGGGTGCTCACCGGACTGCTGGACACGATCGCGCCCGGCACCCCGGCGCTTTCGATCGACACCGACAGCCTGACGCTCGCTCCGGTGCTGAAGGTCGCCGGTGCCGCGTTCGCGTTCGGCGCGCCGCTGGAGACGTCCGCGTTGTTCGACGGCCGCGTCGTGCGGGCCCTGCCCTCGGACGGCGAGTTCTCGTTCCTCGCCAGCCCGTGTGAGGCCGCGCCGTCGATCGGCGCCGTCCTGACCCGCGACCGGGTCGCCGAGGCGGGCGAGGCGGCCGCCGGAACGGCATCGGAAAGCAGCGGCAGCAGCACTCTCGATCTGCTGCGCAAGCTCGCGTCCGAGCGGGTCGAGCTGCCGCTCGAAGCGGTCACCGCCGACACGCATCCCCTCGACGACCTGCACCTTTCCTCGATCACGGTCGGCCAGCTGGTCAACGACGTGACCAGGGCGCTCGGCCGTCCGGCGCTGGAGGGCATGCCGAACTTCGCGACCGTGTGCCTCGGCGAACTCGCCGAGATGATCGACGAACTCGCGCAGACCGCCAAACCCGCCGACAGCAACCAGGCCGAGGTCGCCGGCGTCGGACCGTGGGTCCGGCCGTTCGCGGTGGAGTACGTCGTCGCGCCGAAGCCGTCGCCCGATCTCGCGACGGGCATCTCCACCGCCGAATGGACGGCGTTCGCCCCGGCCGGTCATCCGCTGGCGGAGCCGCTGCGCGCGGCACTGGCCACGGCGGGCGTCGGCGACGGTGTCCTCCTCTGCCTGAACGCGGACAGCGGTTCCGGCGACGTCGGCCTGTTCCTGGACGCGGGCCGCGCGGTGCTGGCCGCGCCCAACGGCACGCGCTTCGTCGTGGTGCAGCACGGTCTCGGCGCCTCCGGTCTGGCGAAGACGCTCCGGCTGGAGGACCCCTCGGCCCGCACCACGATCGTCGACCTCGCCGATCTCGACCCCGTCGACCCCGAAGCCCTCCACGCCGCGGTGTCCACTGTGGTCACCGAGGTGGCGGCGACGACCGACTTCAGCGAAGTCCGCTACGACACCGCCGGAGTCCGCACGGTGCCGAAGCTCGCGGCGCTCACCCCGGCCGAGGCCGAAGGCACCCCGCTCGGCACCGGCGACGTCCTGCTCGTCACGGGCGGCGGTAAGGGCATCACCGCCGAGAGCGCGTTGGCGCTGGCCAAGGATTCCGGTGCGAAACTGGCGCTGCTCGGCCGGAGCGATCCGGCCGACGACGCCGAACTGTCGGAGAACCTCGGCCGCATGGCGGCGGCGGGTATCACCTACCGCTACGAGCGTGCCGACGTCACCGACGGAAGGCAGGTCGCCGACGCGATCGGCCGGGTGCAGGCCGAATTCGGCCCGGTCACCGCGGTGCTGCACGGCGCGGGCCGCAACGAGCCCGCCGCGCTGTTCTCCTTGACCGAGGAGAGCTTCCGCAAGACGCTGGCCCCGAAGATCGGCGGTCTCAACGCCGTCCTCGACGCCGTCGACCAGGACAAGATCAAGCTGCTGGTGACCTTCGGCAGCATCATCGGCCGGGCCGGTCTGCGCGGTGAGGCGCACTACGCCACGGCCAACGACTGGATGACCGAACTGACCGTGCGCTTCGGCCGGGAACACCCGCGGGCCAAGGCGATCGCGCTCGAATGGTCGGTCTGGTCCGGGACGGGGATGGGCGAAAAGCTCGGTGTGGTCAGCGCTTTGATGCGCGACGGCATCACCCCCATCCCGACCGAGGAGGGCATCGAGATCCTCCGCCAGGTCGTCGGCGACCCGGCCGCCCCGTCGGTGCTGGTCGTCTGCGGCCGGACCGCCGGGCTGGCGACCCTGCCGGTGGAGAAGCGCGAACTGCCGCTGACCCGCTTCGTCGACCGCGCCGTCGTGCACTATCCGGGGGTCGAGCTGATCACCGAGGCCGACCTGTCCGCGGGCAGCGACCCGTATCTGGCCGACCACCTGCTCGACGGTCAGCTGCTGTTCCCGGCGGTGATCGGCATGGAGGCGATGACCCAGGTCGCCAAGGCCGCGCTGGGCGCGGAAACCCTGCCGGCGCCGGTGTTCTCCGACGTCGAGTTCCTGCGCCCGATCATCGTCTCGCCGGGCGGGGCGACCACGATCCGGCTCGCCGCGCTGGCCAGGGACGCCGAAACGGTGGACGTGGTGCTGCGCAGCGGGGAGACCGGCTTCAGCGCCGACCATTTCCGGGCCCGGCTGAGCTTCTCCCGGCCGGATCCGCTCGGTGACACCGTCGCCCGCGACGTCGCGCTGCCGCCGGTCCCGGTCGATCCGACGACCGAGCTCTACGGCACGGTCCTGTTCCAGGGCAAGCGATTCCAGCGGGTCACCGGATACCGGCGGGCCAGCGCGCGGCACGCGGTCGCGGAGATCGCGACCGGCGCCGAGGTCGACTGGTTCGCCCCGTTCCTCCCGCAGGAACAGCTCCTGGCCGACCCGGGCACCCGCGACGCGATGATGCACGCGATCCAGTGCTGTGTCCCGGACGCGACCCTGCTGCCGCAGGGGATCGAGCGGCTGTACCTCGCCGAACCCGGCGAGCAGCACCCGGAGTACGTGCTCCTCGACGCCCGCGAGCGTTCGCAGGACGGTGACAGCTACGTCTACGACCTCGACGTCCGCAACCCCGACGGGAAGCTGGTCGAGCGGTGGGAAGGGCTGAAGCTGCGCGCGGTGCGTAAGCGCGATGGTGAAGGACCCTGGGTCCCGTCGATGCTCGGGTCCTATTTGGAGCGTTCCGTCGAACGGCTGCTCGGCTCGTCCCGCGCGATCGTCGTCGAACCGGACCCGGTGGGCGTTCCGGTGGAGACCACGCCGGAACGGCGGGCGCAGACGGCACTGGCCGCCGGCCGCGCCGTCGACGCGCCGCTGGAGATCCGCTACCGCCCGGACGGGAAACCGGAGGCCGACGGGGTCGAGGTGAGCGCGTCGCACAGCGCCGACCTCACCCTGGCGATCGCGGGCGGCGGCCGGATCGCGTGCGACGTCGAAACGGCGATCGAACGGACACCGGAGGACTGGGCAGGCCTGCTCGGCGAGGATCTGCTCGCGGTGGGCGAACTGCTGGCCGCGGACGCCCGCGAGCCGCTTTCGGTGGCGCACACCAGGGTCTGGAGCGCGCTGGAATGCGTGCGCAAGACCGGCGACATGACACAGGCGCTCACCGTGCACCGGGTCGACCCGGACGGCTGGGCGGTGCTTTCCCACGGTGTCGCCCGCATCGCCACCTGGGTGACGACCGTCAACGACCGGACCGATCCCGTCGTCTTCGCGGTGCTCCAGGGAGAGGAGAGCTGACATGGCCGACTACTACGAGATCCTCCACACGGTCGGATTCGAAGAGACCAACCTGGTGGGCAACGTCTACTACGTGAACTACGTGCGCTGGCAGGGCCGGTGCCGCGAGATGTTCCTGAAGGAGAAGGCGCCCGCGGTGCTCGAAGAGGTCCGCCACGACCTCAAGCTGTTCACGCTCAAGGTGGACTGCGAGTTCTACGCGGAGATCACCGCGTTCGACGAGCTGTCCATCCGGCTGCGGCTGGAAGAGCTGACCCAGACCCAGATCCAGTTCACCTTCGACTACGTCCACCTCACCGGGGAAGGCGAGCGGCTGGTGGCCCGCGGACGGCAGCGGATCGCGTGCATGCGCGGCCCCAACACGGCCACGGTGCCCAGCCGGGTGCCCGAACAGCTGCGTGAGGCGCTGGCCCCGTACGCGGTCGACGGCAAGGGGGAATGACGTGGGCACGCTGGAGGAACCGTCGCGGCCGGTGCTGAAACGGCTGCCGACGCCCGTCGCCCGGCGCCGGTTGTCCGCGCAGGCGGGCCTGCGGGAGGTGATGGGGCAGTTCGCCACCGGCGTCACCGTGCTGACCGCCGGCGGCGAACGGGCACACGGGATGACGGCCAACGCCGTCACCTCCGTCTCGCTGGAGCCGCCGATGGTGCTGTGCTGCGTTTCCCGCGCGGCGCGGATGCACGAGGCGATCGTGACGGCGGGCTCGTACGCGGTCACGGTGCTGGCGTCGGACCAGAAGGAACTGGCGAAGTACTTCGCGGACTGGCGGCGCCCGGCCGGGCTCGCGCAGTTCGACACGGTGGACTGGACGGCAGGCCCGCAGACCGGCGCCCCGCTGCTCGACGGCGCGCTGGCGTGGCTGGAATGCGAGCTGGCGGAGGTCTACGAGGGCGGTGACCACTCGATCTTCCTCGGCAAGGTGGTCGCCTCCAGCCGCGGCACCGCGCAGGACTCGCTCGTCTTCTACAGCGGCGGCTACCACCAGGTCGACGGCCGGATACGGGCATCGGCCTGAGTGGTCACCAAGGGAGAGGAAATGTCATGACCGTCAACGAATCCACCACCCCCGCCCCGGCGCCCATCGCCGAACGGCCGCCCGTGGTGACCACGATGCCCCGGCTCGGACGGGGGGTGTGCTGGCGCGACATCGTGCGCGAAATCGAACTCGACGAGCTCGACCGGGAGGCCCGCTTGAGGGAGGCGGCGTGACCCTGCAGGGCGATCCGGGCGCTCAGCGCGCGGAGGACTCCGAGGTGGTGCCGCTGCCGGAAGACCGGCTGCGGCGCCCTCGGGGCCCGGGTCCGACCGACGGGCGGGTGATCCCGCTCGCCCGCGGCGCCGAACCGGTGCACCCACCGGAACCGACGATGCCGTTGCTGCGCACCCAGCGCGACGAATTGCGCGAGCATATCGTCGACGGACGGCTCGACGGCGTCCGCCGGCAGCACTCGCTCGGCAAGCACACCGCGCGCGAACGGCTGGATCTGTTGCTGGACCCCGATTCCTTCACCGAGGTCGAGTTGTACCGGCGGCATCAGGCGAGCGGGCTCGGGCTGGCGGAGAACCGGCCGTACACCGACGGCGTCATCGCGGGCTCGGGCACCATCGACGGACGGCGCGTGTTCGTCTACGCCCAGGACTTCACCGTCTTCGGCGGTTCGCTCGGCGAGGCGCACGCGGCGAAGATCCAGAAGGTGATGGATCTGGCGATCGCCACCGGCTCGCCGCTGATCGGGCTCAACGACAGCGGGGGAGCGCGGATCCAGGAAGGCGTCATGGCGCTCGACGGCTACGGCGGCATCTTCCGCCGCCAGGTCGAGGCGTCGGGTGTCATCCCGCAGATCAGCGTGGTGCTGGGACCGTGCGCGGGCGGGGCGGCCTATTCGCCCGCGCTCGCGGATTTCGTCTTCATGGTGCGCGACACCGCCCGCATGTACCTGACCGGGCCGGACGTCGTCGAAACCGTGACCGGGGAACGGGTCAGTCACGACGAACTGGGCGGCGCGGACGTGCACGGCACGTCGTCCGGCGTGGCGACCGTGGTGCACGACGACGAGGAGAGCTGCCTCGCCGACGTCCGGTACCTGGTGTCGCTGCTGCCGTCGAACTACCTGGATCCCGCGCCCCGCGAGCCGTCGCGGGACGCGGGCAAGGACCGGCGGCCGCGATTCGCCGAACTCGTCCCGGTGGAGCCGAACAGGCCCTACGACATGCGTGACGTGTTCTCGGAACTGGCCGACGACGGCGAGTTCTTCGAGCTGCACGAGTCGTGGGCGCGGAACGTGCTGTGCGCGCTCGCGCGGATAGACGGGCGCGTGGTCGGCCTGGTCGGCAACCAGCCGGTGGTGTTCGCCGGCGTGCTCGACGGGCCGGCATCGCAGAAGGCGGCGCGGTTCGTGCGGTTCTGCGACGCGTTCAGCATTCCGCTGGTGACGCTCGTGGACGTCCCCGGCTTCCTGCCGGGGGTCGAGCAGGAGCATTCCGGGATCATCCGGCACGGGGCGCAGCTGCTGCACGCCTACTGCGAGGCGACCGTGCCGCGTGTCCAGGTGATCCTGCGCAAGGCCTACGGCGGCGCGTACATCGTGATGGACTCGCGGTCCATCGGGACCGACCTCTCCCTGGCGTGGCCGACCAACCAGATCGCCGTGATGGGCGCCGAGGGCGCGGTGAACGTGTTGTTCCGCAAGGATCTCGCCGTCGCACCCGATCCGGACGCGTTGCGCGCCCGCCTGGTCGCCGAGTACACGGAGGAGTTCATGAACCCGCAGTACTCGGCCGAACGCGGCCTGGTCGACGACATCATCGACCCGGCGGACACCCGGTCCGCCATCGCCAGAGCGCTGGACATGCTGCAGGACAAGCGAAAGGCCGCGCCTCAGCGCAAGCACGGCAACCACCCCATCTGAACGGGGGAGCCCATGTCATCGTCCGGAATGGACACTGCGCCCGTCTTCCGGATCCTGCGGGGGAACCCGGAGGACGCCGAACTGGCGGCGCTCGTCGCCGTCCTCACCGCCGCGGCTTCGGCCGCGCCCCCGGCCGTGACGCCTGCCCGGCCGGCCTGGTCGCCGCTCGCCGCGCCGACCTGGCGTACGTCGACGCTGCGCTGAGCGCGCGCGAAAGCCACTTTCGAGACGCCTGACGTCCCGAAAGTGGCTTTCGCGACGTGTCCTCACGCGAGCCGTCGCGCTCATTCCCGGTCCCGCTGCCCGGGGACCTCGGGGTCGGGCCACGACAGGCCCAGCAAATCGACGTCGAGCTCGTCTTCGGCGTAGAGCTCATACGGGTCGAGACGTTCGGTCATGGCGCGCTCCTTGGGTTTCGGGGTACCACAAGGGCACTACCGGCACCCCGTCAGCGGCGACTTTTCCTTTGCTCATCGCGCGCGACGGCGTCCTCGATCGCGTCACGACCGGCCCCCGATCGGAGGGGTCCATCCTTGTTGTCAAGTGAGTCGTTCATCGAAGGTCAGGAGAACCCCATGGCGGCACAGGTGCGAATTTGGGTCCTGACCGATGATCTCGACCCGCGCGGGGCCGTCGAGGCAGGCACGACGGCGTTCGTCCCGGAGCCGAGGAAGGCCGCCGAAAACGATTTCCCGGCCGAGCACATCGTCCTCGGTTACAACTAGCTCACCCCCGTACGACAGCACGGACAAAGAAGACCACCCGGTATCGCGCGCGCGAGAATGGTGAAGATCGCCCGCGAACCCGGCCAGACCACGAGGAGGCCTCCGGATGGCTATGCGCCTCCAGCTCACGTCCGGTTTGCAGGTGTTGGAAGAATGGGCGATCAATGCTCCGCAGGCCGATCGCAATGTTATCTACGAAGCGCTCTTCGCGGTAGCCGACGGATCCGCCTTTCTCATCTACGACATTTTCGGAGATCGTCGTGATCCGCAGCAGTTCATCATTCTGGTGAAACACGATCTCGTCATTCGGATCGGGCTCAAGCGGACCGATTCCTCGTTCGAGATCGTCTACATCGGCGCGCTGGAGCACGGGACACCCGCCGCGGCATGGGCCGAAGACCTCGACGGCTCTTGATCCGGTACCGCTGAACGGCCCAGTCCGCGCAGCGGTACCGGCGGCCTTTCGTACCAGTGGATCATGCGTTCCTCATCTTGACATCGTCCAGTTCGGCGTGAAATTCTGCGAGTGTTTGCGGATGGGGAAATCTGCCGGTCTGGAATTGTGCTCGTCGAGATCTGGAGGCGTGAAAGATGTCATCTCCTGAATTCCCGGGATTGGATGTTTCCACACGGGTGCGCGCACGTGACATCCAGATGGCCGGGGTCGCCGACGTCCGCCGAAGGGTGCTGATGATCTCCGGGGCGATCGACACCACCGAGCACGACATCTCGGTCAGCGTCAACCTTCCCGAACCCGGCCGCTGGCAGGTGATCAAGTCCGAGACCAACCTGACCGACAAGACCTGGGTCGCGATGCAGGTCGTCACCGACGAGGACTCGACCTTCGTCAACGACGCCGACACCCTCGTGCTTTCCCGCCAGTTCTCGAAATCCTTCATGACGCCGGATCAGCGCCGTCTCACCTTCTACGACGGCGAGGTGCGGCCCGGCGAGGCCGTGCTGAAGGTGTACTCGCTGGACGCCGGCGGGCGGAAGCCGACCTATTCCTACTCCCGCTACAGCCCGATCGCCACCGACACCGCCGAGCAGTCACAGCAGACTCTGGACGACCTGATCGGCAACGGGATGAAGCAGCGCCCCGTGATCGAACTGATCGTCCCGGTGACCGTGATCGGCTGAGCACGCCGGTGATCACCTTCGTCCCCGAGCCCCATCTGCTCGCATCGCCGCGTGGGCGGGAGTGGCCGGTCGTCCCCGGCGTCCGCGCGGCGGTCACCCCCGAACCGCCGTCCTCCGCCGACGTCGTCATCGTCGGAGCGGGTCCGGCCGGGCTCGCCGTCGCTTCGGCCCTGTGGCACCACGGCGTCCGCGATCTCGTCGTCGTCGACCACGACGGCCGACCCTGCGGCCGGTTCTTCGACCGCGTCGACCTGCTCGGCCAACGCGTGCTGCGGTCGCCGTACGAACACCACCCCGGCGTCGAGGGCTACCGCGACTGCGAGCTGCTGGACTTCGCGCGGCTGCACTGGTCGGTGCTGACACCGGTGGAGCGCCGGGAGATCCGCATGGCGCAGGCCGGACATCGTTCGGTCGTCCCGGTCGACGTCTTCGAGGCCTATTGCCGTCATCTGGCCGCGAGCCACCACGTCACCGAACGGACCTGGCGCGGCTCGGTCCGCGAGGTGCTGCCGACTTCGGACGCGGTCACCGTGCGCGCCGACCGGTTCTCCGTCACCGCGCGCCACGTCGTGCTCTGCCTCGGCGAGGAACGCCGGTCCGCCCCGGACACCTGGTGGGGCGGCGGCCATCCGCCGCGCGGCGTGACCTATTGGGACGAACCCGTTCCCGGCGCGGGGAAGCGCCTTGCCGTCGTCGGCGCCGGCCTCACCGCCGCGCACCTGATCTCCAACGGGCTCGCCCAAGGGCGCGAGGTGCATTGGGTGGTCCGCGAAGCGGGCGAACGCTATCAGTGCGCCGACGTCAACTCGTCGTTCTTCCGTCCCGAAGGCCGTGCCCGCTTCGACGGGGTGAGCTGGGCCGAGCGGCTCGAACTGATGGGCCGGTTCCGGCGCGCGTCGATCATGTTCGAGTTCCGGCCGACGCTCGAGGCGGCCGAAGCCGAAGGGCGGCTGATCGTGCATCGGGGCAAGGCGATCACGAGGGTGACGCCGGGCGTGGGGCTCCACCTCGAAGACGGCTCGCGGATCGCCGTGGACCACGCCGTACTGGCACTCGGCACCACGCCGTCGATCGGTGACGGCCTGATGCCCGACGACGCCGTACTCGATCGCGGCGGCTGGCCGCGGCTGGACGAACGCACTTTCGCCTACGCCGGCGCGCCCCGCGTCTTCGCGGTCGGCGCGGCCGCGGGGATGGCGCTGGGCCCGGCCGCCCGCAACATCGACGGCCACCGGGTCGCCACCGCCCGGGTCGCGGCGGCCGTCGCCGGTAACCTGCGCCGGGACACCCCGCTGCGGACGGCCACGAAGGACGTCGCCCGTGTCTGAACCCTACGACTCCCGTTTCACCCTGCCGTCGATCGACGACGCGCCCTCGACCGAGTCGGGGGTGATCCTGCTGGGCCTGGACGCCGAACGCCTGCTCGCCGGGGTCGGGCTGGCCCGGCTCGCCGACGAACCCGCGCTGGTCGCGCTCGCCGTCGATCAGGCCCGGCACGAGGCGCTCGACCTCGGCCTCGACGCGCTCGTCGAGGCCGGGATCGTTCGCTGGCGCGCGGTCCGTCCGGTGATCGAAGCAGGTCCGGAGATGACGGCGGCGGGTTCCCTGCGCCGAGAATGGGAACACGCCACCGCGCGGGTCACCGCCACGGTGACCGGGCTGGGACCGGCATCGGTGGCGTGCCTCGCGGCCTGCTGGCTGCGTCGCGACGACGTCGAGGAGTTCGCCGCACGCCGGCGGGCGCCGGAAAACGGGAGCGATACACAGAATGTCCTATCTCGGGTCTTTGCCGACTGACGCCACACTGCTGCAGGTCTTCCGGAAGTTCCCCGCGCCCGCGGTGAAACTGCTGGACCTCCACGAACTTCTCATGCGGGCGCCGTCGGCGTTCGGCGCCGGGGAGCGGGAGCTGATCGCGGCCTACGTCTCCGGTGTCAACGATTGCGGGTACTGCCACGGGGTCCACACCGTCACCGCGGAGGCTTTCGGTGTGCCGGAAGGACTTCTGACGGCCGCACTGGCCGATCTCGACTCCTCGCCCGTGGACGACCGGATGAAGCCCGTGCTGGCCTACGTGGGCAAGCTGACGCGCACTCCCGCCCGGATGACCGACGCGGACGCCGAAGCGGTGTACGCGGCGGGCTGGGACGAGGCCGCGCTGCACGACGCCGTCCTCGTCTGCGCCCTGTTCAACTTCATGAACCGGATGGTGGAAGGGCTCGGGATCCGCGCCGACGCGGCCTACGCGAAGGTTTCGGGTGTGCGGCTGAAGGAAGGCGGCTACGCCGGCCTCGCGACGCTGCTCGAAGAGGATTCCCCCTGACTGGTCCATCCGGGTGAGGGGTGACCACGAACGGTCACCGTCTCGCGCTGCGTTCGGCCTGCCACTTTCCGTCGTCGAAACCGGTGCCCATTGCTCCGTCCGGTGCTCATGATCGCGGAAACGGAGCAGCCGGAGGGAACCTTCCGGCATAGGCGAAAAGCACATCCCCGCGATGATGCATGGCACTGGCCGCGTACCCACCCTGAGCTGCACGATTTCCTCATCGAAGGAACACCACCGACCAGCCTGGGAGCCATCGATGAGGAACACGGCCACCGACAACGTCCGCTCGCTCTTCGCCGTCCGGGGGATCGACACCGGCTCCGCCGGGAACCAGGTCGAGCTCGTGATCGACCGGTTCGACCATTGGACCAATCAGCACCGCGGCGAGGCGTTCAATTGTTTCACCGGCGCCTGCTGCACCGCCCCGCCGCTGGCCGAAGCGAGCTGAGTGGCCCTCTCCGGCCGTCACTCGTACCCCGAAGACGAGTGGCGGCCGGTGTCGTGTGCGGAGGACGTCCCGCCGGATCGACGGAAAGTAGCCGACCTGCCGAGTAACCCGTCAACGGGTGACCCCTTCCGCCTGGCCGCCCCGGCGGCGGGCCTCACCGACTCACCACCCGAACGGTGGAACGCGTTCCGTGCGGGCGTGTTTATGTTGGGGCCATGGGGGTGTGCGTGAGGGGGCGGCGCCATGGTGATCAGAGTTCTCGTGGCCGAAGACATGCACATCGTCAGAGGGGCGCTCGTGGCGCTGCTGCGACTGGAACCGGATATCGAAGTGGTGTCCGAAGTCGCGTCGGGTGATGAGATCCTCCCCGCCGCACGGCTCTCCGGCACCCAGGTCGCGATCATCGACATCGACCTCCCCGGCAAGGACGGGCTCACCGCGGCCACCGAACTCCACGAGCAGCTCCCGGAGGTCAGGACCCTGATCCTGACCAGCCTCGGCCGACCCGGCACGCTCCGGCGGGCCTTGGCGGCCAAAGTGAACGGCTTCCTGCTGAAGGACGCCCCCGCGGAGAAACTCGCCAACGCCGTACGCGGGGTGGCGGCCGGACGGCGGATGGTCGACGGCGACCTCGCCCTCGCCGCCTGGGACACCGTGGAATGCCCGCTGACGCCGCGGGAGATCGACGTCCTGCGGCTGACCGCCGAAGGCCGCGACACCCTGGAGGTCGCGGCGAAGGCCTTTCTCTCCACCGGAACCGTGCGCAACTACCTGACCACGATCGTGTCGAAGCTCAACGCGCGCAACCGGGTCGACGCGATCCGCATCGCCAAGGAATCCGGCTGGATCTAAACCGGCACCACGGCACGCAACCGGAACCGCCCGTCGGCCTCGACCCCGGCGGTCAGTTCCCCGCCCAGCCCGGCGACGCGATCGGACATGTTCGTGATGCCACTGCCCGGGGCCTCCACCCGCACCGGCTGCTCCGGCTTCGGCGGCCGTCCGTTCACCACACCGTCGTTGACGATGTCGAGCGCGACGCCGTCGCCGATCCGCCGCACGGCGATCTCGCAGCGTTCGACCTTGCTGTGCCGCAACACGTTCGTCACGCCCTCGCGCAGCACCACGGCCAGTACGGTCCGCACCGTCGTCGGCAGGTCCTCGTGCTCGATCTCCAGCCGCACCTGCACGTCGGCGGCCACCAGAACCGCCTGCGCCGACCGCGACTCCTGATCCAGCGACAGTTCGCGGTAACCGCTCGCCACCGACCGGACGTCGCTCAGCGCCTGCCGTGTCAGCCCGAGGATCTCCAGCAGTTCGTCGGAGGCGCGATCGGTGTCGATGTCCATGATCCGGCTGGTCAGTTCGCTCTTCAGCGCGATCGCCGACAGGCTCATCCCCAGCAGGTCGTGCAGATCGCGGGCGAAGCGCAGCCGCTCCTCCGCGACCGCGACCTCGGCGAGTCGTTTCCTCGTCTCGCCCAGTTCGGTCACCAGCCGGATCAGCCAGATGAGACCGAACACCATCAGCCCGGTGTTCAGGATGGACGCGAAGGTGTAGAAGCCGCCGAGGAAGTCGGTGCCGTAGCTGATCCGGATCATCAGCACACCGGCGGCGGTCACGGCGAACGCCGTCCATCCGGCCAGCGGCGGCAGCACCAGCAGCGCGGTGCCGGCGAACAGGCTCGGCAGGCTCACCCACGCGCTCCCGAGCGGGATCAACGGCAGGAAGATCAGGCAGGCCTGGACGAACAGCAGCGCGTAGCTCTGCCGCGAGCGCAGCCGGACGTTCGGGCGGGCGAAATAGGACAGCTGCAGCGTGGTCAGCGCGGTGAGGTAGCCGGCGATGAGCGCGAGCGACCAGCCGTCGTCGGTCAGCATGACCGCACGGGCCATCGCGGAGAGGCTGAAGACGATGAAGACCACCGTCATCGTCCACTGGACGTTCCTGGCGTCGATCCGGGACCAGCGCCCGGACCCCTCGGCCAGCGCCGTCTCGGTGGGCTCGGCCTGTTCGGGCACCGGGAGTTCGGCGTGCAGCCGCCACCGGCCCGCCGCGTCGGGACCCGCGCTCAGCTTCCCGCCGTGCCCGGCGACCTCCGCGGTCACCTCGCGCAGGCTCTCGGCCGTCTCCTCGGGGACGTCCTCGTGCGCCGTTCCGTCGTGGACGATCTCCAGCGCGACCCGGCCGCCGTTCTCGCGCACGGTGATCTCGCAGTGCTCGACGCCGGTGTAGCGGAGCACGTTCGTGACCCCTTCGCGGAGCACCTTCGCCAGCAGGGTGCGCAGCTTGACCGGGAGGTCGACCTGCTGGAGGTCGACCCGCACCGCGACGTTCGACGCCGAGAGCAGCGACACCGCGGTCCGCGATTCCTTGTCGAGCGACAGCTCCCGGTAGCCCCTGGCCACCGACCGCACGTCCGACAGCGTCCGCTGGGCGATGCCGGTGATCTCGGCGAGCTCCTCACGGGCCCGGTCCAGTGACTTCCGCAGCAGGCGGTGCACCAGTTCGCCCTTGAGCGCGATCGCGGACAGGCTGAGGCCGAGCAGGTCGTGCAGGTCCCTCGCGAAGGCCAGCCGCTGTTCGGCCACGGCCCGCCTCGCCAGCTCGGTCCTGGCCTGGTGCAGTTCGGTCACCAGCCGCGCGAGCCAGGTCAGCAGGTACACGACCAGGGCGTAGAAGACCGCGGTGACACTGTCGAACACCGCGCCGAGCCAGCTTTCGTCGTTGGCCCACAGGATCCAGATCGTGCCGGCCAGGAACGCGATGCACACCGTCCAGCCCGTCCGCGGCCGGAACAGCAGCGGCGCGCTACCCGCCGCGAGGGTGATCAGTGAGCTCAGCGCCGCGTCGAAGTGCAGGGTCGACAGGAACGCCAGGCACGCCTGCACCGCCAGCATGGCCTTCGCGAGCCTGGTGTCGAGCCGGACCGCCGGACGGCTGAAGAAGAAGAGCTGGATCGCCAGCACGGGCCCGACGTACAGCACGGCCAGCAGGCCCTGCCAGAAGTCCACCCCCGGCTGGAGCAGGACGCCGAGGAGACCGAACAGGCAGGAGTTGACGAAGACGACGGTGATGATCAGCCCGGCGAGGAACAGCGCCCGCCGCGGGCGCCGGTCCACCCCGGCGGTACCCAGAGGTTCGGCGGTCACCGCGAGCTGTTCCGGCACAGGCACCCCAGTGGTAACAGAAGAAGTCTTGATCCTTGGTCGTGCAGCCCCCTTGCGACGGCCGAGGCCGTCGCACGACCCCCATCGCGGTGTGATTCGGATCCTAACCCATCTTCGTTACCCCGGTTCCCGTTTCCGACGACGGGAGGAGGATGATCAAGGAGTCGTTTTCCCGGCCCGGTACTGGGAAAATCCCCGCGGTCACCCGCGCGGGTGTGGGACGTTCGGACCACGCCGCCGATCGCGGAACACGCCACGATGGAAGACGTGGGTTCCATTTTGTACGCCACCCGTGGTGCGCCACGCGGGACGGGCGCTCGCGGCGGCGGAGCGCTTGTGGCCCTAAGCTCTGCGCATGGCCAGGTATTTCGACGTACATCCGGAGAATCCGCAACGACGCGCGATCGGACAGGTCGTCGACATCCTGCGCGAGGACGGGCTCATCGCGTACCCGACGGACTCCTGTTTCGCCCTCGGCTGTCAGCTCGGGAACAAACAGGGCATCGACCGCATCCGGAGCATCCGCAAACTCGACGACCGCCACCACTTCACCCTGGTGTGCCAGGACTTCGCCCAGCTGGGCCAGTTCGTGCACGTGGACAACGCGGTCTTCCGCGCGGTCAAGGCGTCCACACCGGGCAGTTACACGTTCATCCTCCCGGCCACCAAGGAGGTTCCGCGCCGTCTGCTGCACGCCAAGAAGAAGACGGTCGGCGTGCGCATCCCGGACCACGTGGTCACCCAGGCCCTGCTCGGCGAACTCGGCGAGCCGCTCCTGTCGAGCACGCTGCTGCTGCCCGACCAGGAGGAGCCGATGACCCAGGGCTGGGACATCAAGGAACATCTGGAGCACGTGGTGGACGCGGTGATCGACTCCGGCGACTGCGGGGTCGAACCCACCACGGTCATCGACTTCTCGTCGGGCGAGCCGGAGATCGTGCGCCGGGGCGCCGGCGACACCTCGCGCTTCGAGTGACCGTGGCGGGGACCGGCGTCCGGTCCCCGCCACCGGGCCTTCTTCAGTGGGTGACGAGCCCGTCGGCCTTCGACGGGGCCGACGGGATGTGGAAGAGCCTGGTGAACAGCTCCAGCATCGCCGGCTCGCCCTTGATGGCCACCGCGCCGCAGGTGAGCGCGCTGGCGGCGTCCATCTCGCCGTTCAGCAGCTTCAGCACGACCGGGCCGCGCGGCTCGATGATGACGTCGGGGTTCGGGTGCGGGCCCTCCCCGGCCGTGATGGCGCCGTCCTCGATCACCGCGTGCACGATGATCTGATCGCCGTAGTGCAGCTCGAACGCGCATTCGATGCCGCGGGCCGCGTCGGGCTGGAACGTCGTGTACAGCGACAGGATGGCCGCGTCGAGGGTGAACAGGTCGTCGGCGGCCGGGTCGGTGAGCGAACGGGCGCCCCACAGGCCCAGCTGCAGCAGGATCTGGTCGAGGTCGTTGCCGTAGTCGGTCAGCTCGTAGACCACCCCGGCGTCGAGCTGCGAGAGCACCCGGCGCTGGACGACCCCGTGCCGTTCGAGTTCGTTGAGCCGGGTCGACAGGATGCTCGTCGGGATCTTCGGCAGGCCGTGCTGCAGTTCGTCGAACCGCTTCGGCCCGAGCACGAGATCGCGGATCACGAGCAGGGACCAGCGTTCCCCGATGATCTCGAGCGCGCGGGCGAGGCCGCAGAACTGGCCGTAGGTGCGAGCGGTCATGCTTGACTCCTCAGTTTTCTCGGTCTGGTGGCGGGCGGTGCTCGTTCAGCGGATCGGATGTCCCTCGGAGAGCAGTTCGCGGTGCAGCTCTCGCAGTTCGGCGCAGGGTGTCACCCCCAGTTCGTCCTCGAGCCTGGTGCGCAGCCACTCGTAGGACGCCAGCGCGTCGCTGCGCCGTCCGCTGAGCCCCAGCGCGCGGATCAGCTGGGCGTGCAGGGTCTCGTCGAACGGGTCGGCGGTGGTCAGCGACCGCAGCACGCCGAGCATCTCCCGGTGCCTGCCCGCGCGGATCTCGGCCTCGATCCACAGGTCGCGGGCGTTGCGCCGGTGCTCCAGCAGATAGACGGTGTAGGCGGCCAGGGTCGGTCCACAGTGGATGTTCGCCAGCGGGGGACCGGACCACAGGTCCAGTGCGGTACGGAACGCGTGTGCGGCCGCCGCGTTGTCGCCTTCGTCCAGCAGGTCGCGGCCGAGGCGGTGCAGCCGGTGGAACTCCGACACGTCGACCACGCCGGCGTCGATCTCGAGCCGGTACCCGGGCGGGCTGGTGACCAGCACGCCGCCGTTGCCTTCGGGGTCGAGATGACGGCGGAGATGGTGGACGTAGGTGTGCAGGGTCCGGCGGGCACTGCGCGGCGGCGCGTCGTTCCACAGCTCGTGGACGAGGGAGTCGACGTGGACCGTCTTGCCGGGACGGATGAGCAGCATCGCCAGCAGTTGCAGGAGTTTCGGCGTGCTCGGCGCGCGATCGACTCCGCCGATGTGCAGCTCGAGTGGCCCCAGCACCCTGGCCGTGTCACCCGGTTCGATGGTCATCGCGTGCATCCCCTGCCCCTCCGGCGGACTCCCCCTCGATGACGGTGACAGAGGCGGAACCTTCGGAACAGTGCCGGAAACACCCGGTGGACCATGATTTTTTCGTTGTGCCGTATGCGATCGTCACGACTTGGAGCGATGAACCGGTTGTGGCAAAAGAGAAGACGCGGAAAACGTCAGAGCCAGTCCGACTCGGTGGCGATGCGAATGGCGTCCACCCTGTTGCGGGCGTTGAGTTTCGTGACCACGGTGGCCAGATAGTTCCGCACGGTCCCCGGCGACAGGAACAGCTCCGCCGCGATGTCGGCGACCGTGCGCCCGTTCGCGGCGAGGCGGAGGATCTCGGCTTCCCGCGGGGTCAGCGGGCTGTCTTCCGTTTCCCAGGCGGACAACGCGAGTTCGCTGTCGATGACCCGGCGGCCGATGGCGACCGAGCGGACGGCGTTGGCGAGTTTGTCGGCGGGCGCGTCCTTGAGCAGGAAGCCGTTGACCTTCGCGTCGAGCGCGCGGCGCACGGTGCCCGGGCGGCCGAGCGAGGTGAGGATCAGCGTGCGGACGCTCGGAAGTTGCTGGCAGAGCTCGGAAGCGGCCGCGAGCCCGTCCTTGGCAGGCAGATCGATGTCGATGATCGCGACGTCCGGGAGATACTCCGCGGCCATCGGGAGGATCTTGTCGCCCGAACAGACCTCGGCGACGACCTCGATGTCCTGCTCGAGGTTCAGCAGGGCGACCAACGCGCCACGGACCATGTGCATATCCTCGGCCAATAGGACTCGGATCACTCCGACCTCCTCTTCCCCAGAAACGCGCTAACTCTCAGTGTACATAGCGAACCCGGAAGAGTGAATCGAAATCGCACGATCCAAGGTTGCGCCTTTCCTTGTGGCCTGCGTTTGCTGATCAACGTGGCGGTGAGCTGCGACGATGGCGCGGCTTCGAGGGTACTGAAACTGCGAGCGATCGATTACTCGCTGTCAGGAAAGAAGAAGGTAAAATTGCTACCTCGAGTGGTTTTCATTCCCTGTCGAGTACGTTCCATTCCGGTGAATCAGTCCGGCGAACGGGTGAATTCCCTCCTTTCGAAGGCGGCGATGGACTGTTCGGCGGTACCGGCGCCGGACTCGATCGGACGTCGATCGCGGCATGGTCTCCTCGGCATGAGCCGGTTCGCGCGAAGCCGCCACTATCCACAAAGGACGTAAGATGAGCTCATTGCTGGGTGCCCTGCGCAAGGTCATGTTCGCGCCTTCGCTGGCTTCGGTCGGCTTCGAGGGGCGCGGGTTCGGAGTGCCGAGGACGCCGTCGACCGCGCGGCTGGAGTCGATCCCGCAGGCGGTCGTGTGCGGTTTCGAGTGGGGGATCGACGCGCCGGAGCTGTGGGAGGCCGAACGGCGGCTGGACATGGTCGAGCCGGAGATGCGCGGGTTCGCCTACGAGGGCGCGGCGATGGCGTTCACCATCCTCGACGTCATGCCCGGCGGCCGGAAGGACCGCACGGCCGAACTGATGAGCGGGCCAGGGCTCCCGCACGTGTTCCTGACCTACATCGGCATCGGGTTCGCGATGGCCCGCCTGCCCCGGCCGCTGTGGAAGAAGGTGCTGCCGGATCTGGACGGCGTGCCGTTCCATCCGACGATGAGCTGGCTGGCCGTCGACGGGTACGCCTTCGACCGCGCCTACTTCGACACCCGGCGGTGGGTCGACGAGCAGTTCGTCCCCAAGCCGTACCCGTGGGCGGGCGCCCCCGCGTACTTCCCGCGCGCCTGCGATCAGGGCATCGGGCGGGCACTGTGGTTCATCAACGGCGGCGATCCGGTGAAGGTCGCCGAGGCGGTGAACCGCTTCCCGGAAGGGCGCCGTCCGGACCTGTGGAGCGGGGTCGGGCTGGCCGCGACCTTCGCGGGCGGCTGCGACCGGCCAGGGCTGGTGAGGCTCCGCGAGGCGTCGGGGGAGCACCAGGACCACCTCGGGCTCGGCGTCGTGTTCGCGGTGAAGGCGAGGACGTTCTCGTCGTTCGTCCCGCCGCACACCCGCCGCGCCGCCCGTGCGCTGGCCGGGCTGAGCATCGAGGAGGCCGTCGAGCTGGCGGACTCGACCGAGGTCACCGAGGACGCCGCGGACGGGACGCCCGCCTACGAGCTGTGGCGGCGGAACATCCGGGACGGTCTGGCCCCTTCGGTGGGCAGGCTGTCCGCCTGAGGCCCCGTGGACGTCAGGAAAGGGTCGTTCAAGACGTTTTCCGTCTTGAACGACCCTTTCCTGACATCCGGGCGAAGCTCAGGCCGCGCGCTTGAACGGCTCCGGCCGGTGCCGCAGGTCGGGCAGCGCCAGCAGGACCGGCGGGTCGAACAGGCGCTTGGGGCGCACCCGCAGGTCCGCGAGCCGCGCGGTGACCCCCGGCTCGACGGTGATCGGGCCGTGGTGCCCGGTGTACCCGGTGCCGCGGCGCGTGAGCGGGCCGGTCACGCAGTGCGCGACGAGGTGCCACTCGCCCTCCGGGACCTCGGTCAGCTGATAGGCGCCGGGGGCGTCGATGACCGTGTACCGCACGGGCGCGCCCTCGGGGATCCGCGTCGGGAAGAGGCCGACGAAGACGAGGCCGGGCGAGATCTCCGGCGGCGCCGACACGAAACCGCGGACGGTCGCCCGCTTCGGGCCGGGACGGGGCTCGCCGGCCAGGCCGCGCTGGAAGCCGCCTTGCCGCCGGTACGCGGACGGGGACAGGCCGACGCGGCTGCTGAACCGCGTGCTGAAGGTGCCGACGCTGTTGTAGCCCACGCGGTGGCTGATGTCGGCGACCGTGATCGACGTGGTCAGCAGCAGGCGCTTGGCCTCGTCGAGCCGCAGCGCGGACAGGAACCGGCCGGGCGAGACCCCGGTGGCCTGCTGGAACACCCTGGTGAAATGGAATTTGCTGAAGGTCGCGGCGCGGGCGATGTCGTCGATAGTGAGCTCTTCGCCCAGTTTCTCGTTCATGGCCCCAATGGCTCGCTCCACGGCTCGCCGGACAGTCTCATCCATTGTGCCGTCCTTTCGCTCGAGGAATTCTGGCGTGCTTTGTGGTTTCCGACAGTAGTGTTCGTCACGGCTTCTCCTGAAGTGCTTGATTCATCGCCGGATATGGATTCATGTGTGCGCCGACGTGAAAATTTCACGCGGCGAGGAGCATGCGAAAACCATGGCGCGCCGGTGGTGCGCGCACTGGATCCCGGTGGCCGGTGGCCGGATAATTCCTGGTAGCGCATTCACGCCGGAACCTCCCCGGCCGTGTTGGCGCGGTCCGAAGAACGTATTCCCGCGGCAACACAGAACCGGCCCTTGACCGCGTCCCCCCACGGCGGTCAAGGGCCGGTTTCCATTTCGCGGAACGAGTGTGTGAGGATAGTATCGTCGGCTCGTGGGGCGAGACGCAGGCGAAAGGCAGATGGGGTCGATGATCAAGGTCCTGGTGGCCGAGGACATGCACATTGTCCGGGGGGCCCTGGTCGCGCTGCTCGGTTTGGAACCCGACATCGAAGTCGTCGCCGAATGCGCCAGTGGCGACGAGATCCTGCCGCTCGCCCAGTCCGCGCGCCCCGACATCGCGCTGATCGACATCGACCTGCCGGGCAAGGACGGGCTCACCGCCGCCGCCGAGCTGCACGAGCAGCTGCCCGGCGTACGCACGCTGATCCTCACCTCGCTCGGCAGCCCCGGCACCCTGCGGCGGGCGCTGGCCGCGAAGGTCAACGGTTTCCTGCGCAAGGACGCGCCAGCCGACCGGCTCGCCAACGCGGTCCGCGGGGTCGCGGCCGGACGGCGCGTCGTCGACGGCGACCTGGCACTCGCCGCCTGGGACAGCGAGGACTGCCCGCTCACCGCCCGCGAGATCGAGGTGCTCCGGCTGGCGTCGGTCGGCTCCGACCCGACCGAGATCGCCGCCGAACTGTTCCTGTCCGCCGGCACCGTGCGGAACTACCTGACGACGATCGTTTCGAAGCTCAGCGCCCGCAACCGGGTCGACGCCGTGCGGATCGCGCGCGAGTCCGGCTGGCTGTGACGACGGCTCGTCTACCGGGCCGGGACGTTCATCGTCGCGTGGGCGAGATCCGCGGCGAACTCGCCGGGAGAAGCCGCCTCCGCGAGCAACCGGCGTTGCCGGGTCGCGCCGGTCCCGTGTTCGAACAGTGAGTCCAACCCCCGGTCGACGTCGTCGGCGTCGCCCGCGGCCGTGAGCGCCGGCCGGATGAAGTCGACGAGTTCGCCGAGCAGTTCGCGTTGATCGGTCTCCCGGCCGGTGAAGACGTCGATACCCGGCCCGTCGAGACCGCGGCGCGCGGCGGCCGTCAAGGCGGCGTCGATCCGGGCACCGCGGACTCGC
The DNA here is from genome assembly GCF_001905755.1 of Amycolatopsis sp. CB00013. Lineage (NCBI taxonomy): Bacteria > Bacillati > Actinomycetota > Actinomycetes > Pseudonocardiales > Pseudonocardiaceae > Amycolatopsis > Amycolatopsis sp. CB00013. Next base: position 52,140 of record NZ_LIWC01000003.1, read on the forward strand.
GGCGCACTCGCCGTCCCGGCGCAGGTCGCGACCAGCCCGCGCACCAGCGCCGCGAGGAGCACCGCGTCGTCGACGGCCAGGCAGACGTCGGCGATCCGCACCTCGACCGTGGGATGCCGCGGGGAAAGGCGCGCGTAGAAGTACACGCCCGCCGCGTCGAGGGCGGCGCCGCGGCGCAAGGCCTCCCCGATGCTCCGGTCGTACGCGGCCGCGCCGGACCATTCGTCGGGCGGTTTCGCCGTCGGCCAGCGGTCCCAGATCGGGAAGCGCCGGCTCGACCAGCCGGAATCGGCGCCGTTCTGTACCGGGGAGTTGGCGCTGAGGGCGAGTAAGGGGGCGAGCCACGGCCGCAGCCCGGCGAGGACGCGGGCGCCGAGATCCCGTGACGGCATGCCGACGTGCACATGACAGGCGCACGTCCCGGCTTCGCCGATCAGCTCCGGGAACGCCTGCGCCATCCGCCGGTACCGCGGCTCGGGCGTGAGCGTGTCTCCCCGCAGGCCGCCGGGCGGGATTCCCGCCGCCACCATCAGGCAGCCGTCGGCTTCCGCCGCCGTCGCGACGAGGTGCCGCAGCCGGGTCAGCTCGGAGCGCACCTCGTCCAGGCCGCGGCAGACCCCGGTCGCGGTCTCGATCTGGAACCGCATCAGCTCACCGGTGACGTCCGGTCCGGGGGCGAGGCTTTCGAGAAGCTCGGGCGCGCGCAACGCGACCGAGCCGTCCATCGGGTCGAGCAGGACGAACTCCTCTTCCACCCCGAGGGTGTAGTTCATGCCGTCGACGGCCATGGTTCCCCGTTCGTGGGTTTTCGCCGGTGAAGTTCTGAATCTGCCCCTTTCCGCGCGGCGAGGAAAGGGCCGGTGTGCTGAACTTCGTTGCGGCGAAAGTGTTTCGGGGCCTCACTGACGGTCTAGTCTCGGTTCATGATCGATCTGTACCCGCCCGCCGAGCCGTACGACAAGGGACTGCTCGATGTAGGTGACGGCAACGTCCTCTATTGGGAGACCTGCGGGAATCCGGCAGGGAAGCCCGCGGTCATGCTGCACGGCGGCCCCGGGCAGGGCTGTACGCCGGGGATGCGGCGGATGTTCGACCCGGCCCGCTATCGCGCGGTGCTGTTCGATCAGCGCGGCTGCGGCCGCAGCACCCCGCACGCGAGCGATCCGGCGACCGACATGCGGCACAACACGACGGACCACCTCGTCGCCGACATGGAACGCCTGCGGGAACGCCTGGGGATCGAACGCTGGCTCGTCACCGGAGGTTCATGGGGCACGACACTCGCGCTCGCCTACGCCGAACGATTCCCGGAGCGGGTCACCGAGATCGTCGTCAGCTCCATCAGCACGACACGGCCGTCCGAGATCGACTGGCTGTATCACGGCGCGGGCAGGTTCTTTCCCGAGGAATGGGCCCGTTTTCGCGGTGATATCCCGGGCGATCTGGTCGCCGCCTACGCACGGCTCATGGAGGATCCCGACCCGCGGGTCCGAATCGAGGCCGCCCGTTCCTGGTGCCGCTGGGAGGACACCGTGCTGTCACTGGAACCCGGCGCGACCGTCCACAATGGTCCAATCGGCGAATGGGAAATCGCCTTCGCTCGCATCGTCACGCACTACTACTCCCACGCCGCCTGGCTGGAACCCGGCGCGCTGATCCGCGACGCCGGCCTGTTGCGGGACATTCCAGGAGTGCTGATCCACGGGCGCCGGGACCTGAGCTGCCCAGTGGACACGGCCTGGGAACTCGCCCGCGCCTGGCCTGGCGCGGAGTTGCTGATCGACGACGATTCGGGACACCATTCGAGTGACGTGAAGCGGGCCTGGAAGCTCGCGGCGCTGGACCGGTTCGCTGGGTCTTAGAAGAGCAGACGATCCCTCGGCTCGGCGATCAAAGTCGCGTTGCGGTCCACGGGATCGTCCGTGAACGGGCTGGGCTCCGACCGATCCCCGCCGCGCGCACCGCTGTCTTGTCACTGGGCTGAAGGGGCTTTCGCTGCGTCAGATGCGGCGATAGGCCCCTTCGCGCCTTGCTGGTTGCGGCCGGGTTCGCTTTACGCCCCCAGGCCGGTAATCCGGAGGGCGAGGGTGGCCGCAATCAGTCGACTAACTGCGGCCACCCACCCCACCCCGCCCGCCGGAATCACGCGGCGCGGTGAATGACGATGTCGTCCAGCCGCGTGCGGGCGTAGACCTTGACTCCGGCCTCGCTGTCGGTCGCGACGGAGTTGCGCACGGATCCCTTGGTGCTCTTGGCATCCACCGACGCGGTGTCCCCGTCGACGCCGACCTCGATACCGCCGGACGCGTTCACCAGTTCGGCCTCGCCGCGCGACAGCCGTCCGATGCGGATCGGGCAGTTGGCCGCCGTCGCGACGATGTCGCCGTCGGCGCGCTCGATGTCGAAACTTCCGCTGGCACCGGAAAGTTCGACGTCGGACCGGGCGTGCCCGATCCAGACCTTCCCGGTCGCGCCCGAGTACTTGACGGTTCCTTCGACCTCTCCGATCCGGACGTCGGCCGAGCCGCCGTCGAGTTCCACGGTCCCGGAGATGTGCCCGATCGCGATGTCGCCGGCCGCGAGGTTGCCCCGCACCGCCGCGACGCGCTCGATCCGGGCCTGTCCCGACGACATCTCCAGCACACAATCGCCGAACCGGCCGTCGGCCTCGACGTCCGACCAGGCCGTGTTCAGGACCAGCTCGGAACCGGTGGGCACCTCGATCGTGATGGCGACCGAGCCGTTCTTGCCGCCGGCCTTCTTCGTCTCGATCGACAGCTTTCCGCCGTCGAAGCCGACCTTGGTGTTCTCGGCGACCTTCACGTCCGACTTGCTCGTGGCGTCGATCGGCTCGACCAGCACCACCGTGTCGGTGCGGTCGCTCGCGGTGAGGCGAACCCGGGCGCCGGCGACGGTCAGCGTGGCGGCGATCGGCTGCGGGGTGGGGAAGACGGACATCTCGAACTCCTTGGTGGTGGTGATCTCTCGTTGTTGAGGCAACGATCGCCGACCCGCCTGACACCGAACCGCCACGGCGCTGACACGCCGGAGACACCGGGCCCCTCGCGAGAACACGAGGGGCCCAGGGCTCACCGGGAGATCACTCCGCGTACGGCTGATCAGTGCCCTTCGCGCTGTAGCCGATGCTCCAGATGTAGCCGTCCAGGTCCGCGAAGGTGCCGCCGTACCCGCCCCACGGCAGAGCACCCGCGGGCTTCAGGATCGTGGCGCCCGCCTTCTCCGCCTCCGCGACGACCTCGTCGACGCGTGCCTCGCTGCGGACGACGTAGGTGAGGACCAGCCCGCTGAAGCCACTGCCTTCCGGGCTCGTGCCCACCTGGCCCGCGAGGCCTTCGCGGCCGTAGAAGCCGACCCGCGAGCCGCCGTCCGGTTCGAAGAACACCGAGACGCCGTAGTCGTCCTTGATCTTCCAGCCGAGCCCCTCGGTGTAGAACGCCCTGGACGTGGCCAGGTCCTTGACGCCGAGGAGGATCGAGCTGACGTGCGCTTTCATGATGGTCTCCTGGGGATTCGAAACGGGTGGTCGGACCGGCGATGTCACATCGGGACGGGTTCGCCGGTCATTCGCTGTGACAGACCCGGACGGAGGAATGTGACAGATGGCCGAGCAGGATTGGGTGAGCGAGCGGTTCGCCGAGCATCAAGGTCGCTTGCGGGCGGTGGCCTACCGGATACTCGGCTCGCCAGGGGAGGCCGAGGACGCGGTGCAGGAGGCGTGGCTGCGGGTCAGCCGCGCGGACACCGACGACATCGAGAATCCGGCGGGCTGGCTGACCACGGTCGTCGCCAGGGTCTGCCTGAACATGCTGGAAGCGCGCCGCGCCAGACGGGAGGAGTCCGCGGGGGCGATGCCGCCCGAGCCCGGCGTGCCGGATGTCGCCAAGGCAGACCCGGAGGACGAGGCGCTGCTGGCCGATTCGGTCGGTGTCGCGCTGATGGTGGTGCTGGACAAGCTGAACCCCGCCGAGCGGCTCGCGTTCGTCCTGCACGACGTGTTCGCCGTGTCGTTCGGCGAGATCGGCACCGTCCTCGGCCGTTCGCCGGCGGCCGCACGGCAGCTCGCGAGCCGGGCCCGGCGCCGGGTGCAGACCGCTTCCGACGAGACCGACGCCGCGCGATCCCCGAAGCGGGAAGTCATCGCCGCCTTTCTGGCCGCAGCTCGAAACGGTGATTTCGAAGCCCTGCTCGAAGTGCTCGACCCGGACGCGGTGGTCGGCGAGGTCCGCGGCGGCCACGCGGTCGCGGCCTTCTTCTCCGGACGCGCGGAGGCGGCCCGGCTGGCCCTGGTCGGCGGGGATCCGTCGGCCGTCTGGTCGCATCGCGGCGAGGCGAAGGCCGTCTTCACGTTCAGCGTTCACGACGGGAAGATCACCAGGATCGACATCGACACCGACCCGGAACGCCTCCGCGGTCTTGAAATCGCCTTCCTCAGCGCCAAATGATCCGGTTCTTCTCGTGCACGCTCGCCGTCCACGATCTCGGCAGCGCGCTCGGCTTCTATCGTGACGTGCTCGGTTTCACCGTGTGGGGTGACGGACCGGTGAGCGTCGGACCGCCTTCGCAGCCGGACGTGCGGATCGTCCTCGAACCACCCGACGCGGACCGCGGTGCCTCACCGGCCGACCGGTCCGCGATCGAGGACCTGATGTCCAAGGCCTTACTGAACCGGCTCGTCTTCGCGACCGACGACTGCGACGGCACCTTCGAGCGCATCGAGGCCGCGGGCGCGGAAGTGATGCAGGAACCGATAGACCGGCCAGGAGGTGTACGCGATTGCGCCTTCCTCGACCCCTCCGGCAATCTGCTGCGCTTCATCCAAAGGACGGAAGCTTGACGTCCTCAGGCGTCTTGTCCGCCCGCAAACCACGCCACGTCGTATGCCGCAGACGGCCGTCCGGTGTCCAGTTCCGGTGCACGACCTCACCGACGAGTTCCGGCTCCACCCAGTGCACCCGCCGCGCCCGATCGCGCGGGACCTCCGTGGCGAAGGGCGGCTTCTTCCGCTCCAGCGGAGTGAGCCGGGCATGCAGGTCTTCGAGGACCTTGTCGCTGAACCCGGTCCCGACGTCGCCGATGTACCGCAGGTCGCCGGCGTCGTCATGGGCGCCGAGCAGCAGCGCGCCGAGCGTTCCCGAGCGCCGTCCGTCGCCGGGACGCCAGCCGCCGACCACGACCTCTTGGGTATGCCACAGCGCCCGTTTGATCCATTGCCGTGTCCGCTTGCCGGGGTAGTAGCGGCTGTCGAGCTTCTTCGCGATCAAGCCTTCGAGCCCGTGCTGCCGGACGACGTCGAGCAGCTGATCGGGGGAGATGTCCTCGTCGGTGTACCCCGGTGGGATGGCGATGCGGCCGCCGGCACCCAAGGACGTCAGCACCTCGCGCCGGGCCTCGTACGGCTCGTCGAGCAGGACGTCGCCGTCGAGAAACAGCACGTCGAAGGCGAAGAAGTGCACCGGGCTGCGTTCCAGCAGCGACGCGTCCGGCGTGCGCAGGTGCCGTGTCTGCAGCAGCGGGAAGCTGGGCCTGCCCTGCTCGTCGAGCACGACGATCTCGCCGTCGAGGACGGCTTCGCGACCATCGAGCGCTTCGCCGGTGACGTCCGGGTACGTCGCCGTGATGTCGAGCCCGCGGCGGCTGGTCAGCCGCGTCTCGCCGTCGCGCGCGACACGCAGGCAGCAGCGGTAGCCGTCCCATTTGTATTCGTACCCCCACCCGCCGGTGGGCAGGTCGCCGTCGGTCGCCAGCATCGGGGCGATCGCGTCCGGCACGGTGCTCATGCCTCACGGTACCCCGGAAACCCCGTCGGTGATCTATCGTCGAAGGGTGCCTGAGGAGCGGATAACGGTCGAGGTCGAGGGTCGGCGGCTGGGGCTGTCCAATCTGGACAAGGTGCTCTATCCCGCGCACGGTTTCACCAAACGCGAGGTCCTCGACTACTACCGCCGGATAGCCCCGGTGATGCTCCCGCATCTGCGCGACCGCGCCGCCACCTTCCGCCGGTTCCCCGACGGTGTCGACGGCGAACCGTTCTACGAGAAGAACGTTTCCCGTCACGCGCCCGACTGGGTGCGCACCGCGCGGCTCACCAACCGCGGCCGCCGGGGCGGGGAGGAGACGCTCGACTACCCGGTGGTCGGCGATCTCCCGACGCTGATGTGGGCGGCCAATCTCGCCGCGCTGGAACTGCACATTCCACAGTGGACCGTCGGCCCGCGCGGCGCCCGGAAATCACCCGATCTGCTGGTGTTCGACCTCGATCCCGGGCCGCCCGCGGACGTCGTCGACTGCTGCCGGGTGGCCGAGACGCTCAGCGACCTGCTCATCGGAGACGGTCTCACGGTGTACGCGAAGACCAGCGGCAACAAGGGAATGCAGTTGTACTGCCCGGTGCGCACGCGCTCCGGCGAACGCACCTCCGAGTACGCCAAGGCCGTCGCGGAGGAGCTCGCGCGCCGGTCACCGGAGACCATCGTCGCCAAGATGACGAAGGCCATCCGCCCCGGCCGCGTGTTCATCGACTGGAGCCAGAACAACACCGCCAAGACCACCATCGCGCCGTACTCGCTGCGCGGCCGCGCCGTCCCGACCGTCTCCACGCCGGTGACCTGGGAGGAGGTCGAAGCCTGCCGCAAGGCCGCCGACCTGCTGTTCACCGCCGAGCAGGTGCTCGAACGCGTCGAGGAGATGGGTGACCTGTTCGGCGACATCGCCGAGCATCGCGTGGCCGTGCCCCAACGGTGACCCGAGTCATGTTTGAACCGCGTCCGCCGGGAAAACCTCAGGTCAGAGGAGTGACCCCGAATGACCGAAAACACCAAAGACCCCGAAGGCTGGTCAGCGCGAGCCCTGGCCATGCTGCGAGCCGTGGCACAGGGCAGGGCCGAGATCACCGTCAGCCTGGAGCCCGATCTCTACGTCGACGGCCTGCCGTGCAGTGACCAGAGCACGGCCCACCGCCTCGCCCACGCCGGCCTGATCCGGCTGCCGGACGGTGGCGTTCCCGGCACCCGGGTACCCGCGGAATTGTCCGAAACAGGACAGGTTCTGCTGGAGCCCTTGGCGTCCGCCGCTTAGCGAAGAGCAACCCGGAAAGACCACTGTGGACTCCCGCCCGTTCCGCATACGATCTGCGGAGCGGGTGCGCGGGGGTGCGCGCCCACCGGGCTGGTGCCTCCGGGGCCGGTGAGGATGTGGCTGTTGACCGGGTATCACACGCTGGCCGAGACCGAGAACGCCGTCCGGGCCAAACTGGGCGGTATCCCGCTGCTGTGGGAGCGGATGGAGGCGGTGGCGAACCTCCACCGCGCCGCGATCGCGGTCCGGCTGCATTTCGAGAACTCGGTACTGCGCACCGCGGGCCTCACCTGGACCGCGTTCGTGGTGCTCTGGGTGGTGTGGATCTTCGGCGAAAAGGAGACCAGGCACGTCGCCGCGGAGTCCGGGATCACCAAGGGGACGCTGACCGGGGTCATGAAGACCCTGGAGGCGCACGGCCTGGTCACCCGGCGCAAACACCCCGTCGACGGGCGGCTGGTACTGCTCGCGCTGACGCCGGAAGGGGAGCGGCTGATGCGGGAGCTCTTCCCGGAGTTCAACCAGGAGGAAGCGTTCGTCACCGAACGGCTCAGCTCCGAGAAGTGCACCGAGCTGGCCGCTTCGCTGCGGGAGATCGTCCGGCAACTGGAGGAGAAGGGTGAAGAGCGGCGGGCCCGGTAGAACCGGCCCCTACCGAAGACGGTTGCGCGGGACCTCCGGCGACTCCTACGTTTTTTGGAGCCGAACGAAGCGAAGGGCGCCCTTGATGGACTTCCGGTACTGGCTCGGTCAGGCGTTGACGTCGAACGAGGCGTGGGCGGAGACGTTCACCCCCGTCCGGCCGCATCCGTCGCTGGAGATCTCCGACGGGCGGTTCGAGACCGCGTTCGAGGAGCTCACCGAGCGCCTGAAGGACAACTACCCGTTCTTCCACCCGTCCTACGCCGGCCAGATGCTCAAACCGCCGCATCCGGCCGCCGTGGTCGGCTACCTGACCGCGATGCTGGTCAACCCCAACAACCACGCGCTCGACGGCGGTCCCGCGACGGCCGAGATGGAACGCGAGGTCGTCCAGGCACTGGCCACGATGTTCGGCTACCGGGAGCATCTGGGGCATCTGACCACCAGCGGCACGATCGCGAACCTCGAGGCGCTGTTCGTCGCGCGGGAAACGCATCCGGGCAAGGGGATCGCGTACAGCGCCGAGGCGCACTACACGCATGGACGGATGTGCGGCGTCCTCGGTGTCGAGGGGCATACGGTGCCCGTCGACGCGCGCGGCGCGATGGACCTCGACGCGCTCGAAGAGCTGCTGCGCACCGGGAAGGTCGGCACCGTCGTCCTCACCGCCGGGACGACCGCGCTGGGCACGGTGGAGCCGATCCACGAAGCGCTGGCGCTGCGCGAGCGCTACGGCGTCCGGGTGCACGTCGACGCAGCCTACGGGGGCTTCTTCCGGCTTCTGTCCGGTTTGGACGGTCCCGAGGGGCTGCCCGAAGCCCCGTGGCTGGCCATCGCCGAAGCCGACTCGATCGTCATCGATCCGCACAAGCACGGCCTCCAGCCCTACGGCTGCGGCGCGGTGCTGTTCAAGGACCCCGGGGTTGGCCGGTTCTTCCTGCACGATTCGCCGTACACCTACTTCACGTCGGAAGACCTGCATCTCGGCGAGATCAGCCTCGAATGCTCGCGGGCGGGCGCGGCCGCCGCCGCGTTGTGGCTCACCTTCCGCGTCCTGCCGCCCACCCCCGACGGACTGGGCCGGGTGCTCGCGGCCGGTCGCCGCGCGGCGTTGCGGTGGGCGAAGCTGCTGGAGGACTCCGAGCGGTTCGACCTGTACCAGCCACCGGAACTCGACATCGTCACCTACTTCCCCCGGACGGATCCGCTTTCGCTGTCGAGGATCGACGAGGAGAGCGCGCGGATCCTGCGCACCGGCATGGCCGCGGCCAGGGAGCCGGTGTTCCTCAGCACGCTGCGGATCGGCGAGGCGCAGTTCGGTCTGCGTCACACCGGGGTCGACGCGGATGCGGACGGCGCGAGGATCCTGCGTAGCGTGCTGATGAAGCCCGAAAGCGAGGACCACGTCGACCGGCTGCACGAACGGCTGGAAGAGTTGTCCCGCGGTTGAGCTCGCCAGTACCGCAGACGAATGGATCCGCCATGCCCGCACCAGGTCCCGCCGAACCCGTGACCGCGATCGAGACGAAATCGCTCGGCACCGGGTTCCGGCGGCGGCACGTCACCATGCTGGCCATCAGCGGGGCGATCGGCGCCGGGCTGTTCGTCGGCACCGGCGCGGGGATCAAGACCGCGGGCCCCGGCATCCTGCTGTCCTATGTGGTCGCGGGCCTGCTCATGGTGCTCGTGATGCGCATGCTGGGCGAGATGGCGGCCGCCGAGCCGAGCAGCGGCTCGTTCTCGGTGTACGCGGAGAAGGCGCTCGGCCGCTGGGCCGGGTTCACCGTCGGCTGGCTGTACTGGTCGCTGCTGGTGGTCGTGGTCGCCGCCGAGGCGACCGCGGCGGCCGGGATCGCGAACGGGCTGCTGCCCCAGGTTCCCCAGTGGACCTGGGTGCTGCTGTTCATGGCTGTGCTGACCGTGGTGAACCTGTTCGCCGTGCGCTCGTTCGGGGAATTCGAGTTCTGGTTCGGCGCGATCAAGGTGACCGCCGTGGTCGCCTTCCTCGTGCTCGGCACGCTGGCGGTGTTCGGGATCCTGCCGGGGACGACGCCGGTCGGGCTGAGCAATCTCACCGGGCACGGCGGTTTCCTGCCCAACGGCCTCCAAGGCGTGCTGACCGGTCTGCTCGCGGTCGCGTTCTCCTTCGGCGGCATGGAACTGGTGACCATCGCGGCCGCCGAGTCCGACGACCCGGCGGGTTCGATCCGCCGCACCACGCGCACGGTCATCGTGCGGCTGCTGCTGTTCTACATCGGTTCCGTGGCGCTGATGGTGCTGTTGCTGCCGTGGGAATCCGCTTCGGCCAACACCAGCCCCTTCGTCACCATTCTGGAGAAGATCGGGGTGCCGTCGGCGGCGCTGCTGATGAGTTTCGTCGTGCTGACGTCGTTGCTCTCGGCGCTCAACGCGAACCTCTACGGCGCGTCGCGGATGGTGTTCTCCTTGGCCGAACGCGGTGAAGCGCCGCGCGCGATGCTGAAACTGTCCGGCGCGGGCGTCCCGCGGACGGCGGTCCTCGCGTCGGTGGCCTTCGGTTTCGTGGCCGTATTGCTGAACTTCCTCGCCCCCGAACACGTGCTTCCGTTCCTGCTCAACGCCATCGGGGCGAACATCCTGCTGGTCTGGATCTTCGTCGCCGTCTCCCAGTTGCGGTTGCGGAAGGCGGCGGAACGCGACGGCACGGCCGCCGACCTGCCGGTGCGGATGTGGGGTTTCCCGTGGCTCAGCTGGGTCGCGTTGCTCGCCATGGCGGGCGTCCTCGTTCTCATGTGGACGGACGCCGACGCGCGGACGCAGCTGTTCACCAGTGGCGCGGTGGCCGTGCTGATCGTGGCGATCAGCCTGCTCAGGCGACGTCCGCGACGCTGAACAGTTCGCGCTCCACCCGGCTCAGCGCCAGCCGGACCGCGCCGAGCGCGACCGCGTCTTCGCCGAGCGCCGACGTCTCGACACGCACCGGGAACAGTGCTAGCCGGGCCAGTTCGGCGCGCAGCCTCGCCGTCAACTCCTCGTCCGAGCCGCCGATCACCACCAGCTCGGGGTCGACGGCGAGGACCGTGGCGGCGACGAGCTCGACGAACCCGGCCGCCTGCCGCAGGGCGCCGATCTCGCCCGCCGCGCCGTGATGGCCCGCGTGCGGTTTCCCGCCGAGCAGCAGGCCCAGCGAGACGGTGGCCCCGGCCCGTACGTAGACGACGTCGTCGAGGCCGTGCGCGGCGCCGCGCCAGTGTTCGGCCAAGGTCGCGAGGTCGGTGTCGTTCCCGGCCAGCACCGGGCAGCCGCCGCCGAACTCCGCGGGCAGGTCGACGCCGGTCCAGCCGGGAAGCCGGTAGTTGTGGACGACCTTGCCGCCGGACACCACACCGGCGGTGCCGATGCCGAGCATCCGCACGTTGGCGTGGCCTTGGACGGCCGTGCCGAGCACCCGGTGCGCGGCGCCGAGCCGGTCCGCGGCGGCCGTTTCCGGGGTGAGCCCGGCCCTCGCCCGTCCGACGACGTCTCCCCGCAGGTCGGCGACCAGGCACAACGCCTGATGCGGGCCGATCTCCAGGCCGGCGACGTGCCCGGACTCCTGGCGGAACCGGTACCGCTTGGCGGGTCTGCCCCGCGGCCGCGGCGCGCCGGGGGAGAGCGGGACCTCCTCGACCAGGCCCTGTTCGCCGAGGTCCGCGGCGATCTCCTCGACGGTCGGCCGGGAGACCTCACTCGCCTTGACCAGTTCCGCGAGGGTGAGTTCCTCGGCCGCGTACAGCGCGCGCAGGACGGCGATGGCGTTGAGCCGCCGCAGCAGTGATGGATCCCCTCCGGACAGCCTGGCCATGCGACTCCCTAGGCGGTGACGCGTTTGTCGTACTGGGCGCGCGCGAGGGCGATTTCGCTCTGGTGGTCCTCGGTCCAGGTGACCAGCGACTGGATGGTCTGGTGCAGCGTCATGCCCAGCGGCGTCAGCGCGTACTCGACCCGGGGCGGCACCACCGGATAGACGGTCCGGTTCACGAGCCCGTCGCGTTCCAGATGGCGCAGCGTGGTGGTGAGCATGCGCTGGCTGATGCCGTCGATCTTGTACTTGAGCTCGGTGAACCGCAGGGTGTTGCGGTCCAGCAGCGCGATCACCAGTAGCGACCACTTGTCCGCCACCCGGTCCAGGATCTGGCGGACCTCGCAGTCCTCGCGCGTGTCCCACTGGAAGGCCTCGTAGTCCTCCTCGGTGAGTTCACAACGACTAGGTGAGTTCAAAGTGCCTTCTTCCATGGTCATCGATGGTGACGGAAGATCCCCTTGGTTACAAGAGGGAACCGACCGGCCGATGAGTAACCGTCGGTTCCCGTTCACTGAGGGAGATCCGATCTTGAGCAACTCGCAAACGCTTCCGCGCGCCGACCGGATGGGCGGGCGGGCCTGGGGCGTGCTCCTGGTGCTGTGCGGCGCCATCTTCCTGGAGGGCATCGACGTCGCGATGCTGAACGTGGCGCTGCCGTCCATCCGGGCCGAACTCGGCCTGTCGACCGCGACGCTGAGCGGTGTGGTGAGCACCTACGTGCTCGGCTACGGCGGATTCATGCTGCTGGGCGGGCGCGCCGCCGACCTGTACGGCCGTCGCCGCATGTTCGTCGGCTGGCTGGTGGTGTTCCTCGTCTTCTCCGGGCTGGGCGGTTTCGCCACGGAAGGCTGGATGCTGCTGCTCGCCCGGTTCGTCACCGGAGTCGCCGCGGCCTTCATGACCCCGGCGGGCCTGTCCATCATCACCACGAGCTTCGAAGAGGGCCCGAAGCGCAACAAGGCCCTGTTGTTCTACGCCGGCACCGGGGCGGGCGGCTTCTCGCTCGGCCTCGTCATCGGCGGCCTGCTGGCCAGGATCGACTGGCGCTGGGTGTTCTTCACGCCGGTGATCCTGTCCGCGGTCATCCTGCTCGCCGCGCTCTGGCTGATCAAGGAACCCGCTCGTGACGAACGCGGCCCGCGTCGCCTGGACTTCGCCGGAGCGGTCACCGTCACGATGGCGATGCTGCTGATCGCCTACGCCGTGGTCCGGCTGGAACACCCAGGGCAGGGCTGGGGCTGGACCGTCGCCTCGTTCGCCGGGGGAGTGGCCGCGCTGATGGCCTTCGTGTCCGTCGAACGCCGCTCTCCCGCGCCGCTCGTGCGTCTGGGCATCCTGAAGTCGGGGCCGCTGGTGCGGGCGAACGTCAGCGCCCTGCTGTTCGCGGGCTCGTTCTTCGGGTTCCAGTTCCTGGTCACGCTGTACCTGCAGGAACTCCGGGGCTGGTCGACGCTGGAGACGAGCCTGGCGCTGCTCGCGGTCGGGATCGACGCGATCCTCGCGCCGACGCTCACCCCGCGGCTGGTGGCGAGGTTCGGCAACACGCGGCTGATCTTCGGCGGGTTCGTGCTCGCGGCCGTGTCGTACGCGCTCTTCCTGCCGCTGGGCATGGACTGGACGTACGCGGCGATGTTCCCGTCGATGATCATCCTGGGTCTGGGCTTCGCGCTCGCCTACGGTCCGCTGACGATCGTCGCCACCGACGGGATCGCCGAGGACGAACAGGGACTCGCGGGCGGTCTGCTGTACACGGCGTTCCAGTTCGGCGCGGCGCTCGGGCTGTCCGCGGTGACCGCCGTCAACGTCGTCGCCCTTGGCGCTGGTGGTTCGCCCGAGGCGGCGCTCGGCGGTTACCGGGCGGCGCTCGTCGTGCCGCTGGTGATGGCCGTGCTCGCCGCGATCATCATCGCGTCCGGCCGTCAGCGCGTCTCGGAGAAGGAAGCCAGATTGGCCAGCGAGGAGGCGATCCCGGCCTCGTGATCGGCCTGGCCGATGCCGGACGGCACGTCCGTCGCGGTGACGGTCACCTCGGTGCCGTCACCCGCGGCTGCCAGCTCCCAGGTCATCGTCATGGTGCCCGCGAACGCCGGGTCTTCGGATTCGAAGACGGCCTTCTGCACCACGCGTTCCGCGGGCACCAGGTCGGCGAACCCGACCTCGACGACGTCCGTCGCGTCCGACGACTTGCCGGGCGCGGCGGACGCGTCGAGGTAGGTGAGGGTCATCCGGAAACCGCCGCCGGGCCGCGGATCCCAGTGCTCGATCCGGCCGCGCATACCTTCGGGCGGCAGCCAGGCTTCGAGGGACTCCCGGTCGAGGAGTGCCCGGTAGACGGTCTCGGGCGGGGCGGCGATCGTCCGGCTGCCGCTGTCGATCCTGTCCATGGGCCCGAGTCTAGGGCCCATCACGCCTCGTCAGGGATGCCGAGGAGTGATGGTGTCGCGGGTGATCGACTCCACCTTCTCCTGCGCCTTCTTGGCGTCGGTGACCCAGAGCTTGTAGAAGTCGAACGGGCAGTCCGCCACACCCTTGTCGCCTTCGTCCGCGTCCTGCACTCCGGTGTAACCGCGGTGCAGCAGCTTGAAGATGTGGTTCTGCGACTGGTCGTAGGTCCGCGCGTCACGGATCGCCGAAACCGAAAGCTGCGCGTACTGGATCCCGTATTCCTCCTCGCCGGTCTCGCCGAGCGTGCGCCCGTCGAAGCCGATGATCGCGGAATGGCCGAAGTACGAGTACACGCCGTCGAAACCGGCGGCGTTCGCCACGGCCACGTAACAGTTGTTGGCCCACGCCATCGCCTTGGCGATCAGGATCTGCTGTTCCTTGGCCGGGTACATGTAGCCCTGGCAGCGCACGATCAGCTCGGCGCCCTTCATCGCGCAGTCGCGCCAGATCTCCGGGTAGTTCCCGTCGTCGCAGATGATCAGCGAGATCTTCATGCCCTTGGGGCCGTCGCTGACGTAGGTGTCCTCGCCGGGATACCAGCCTTCGATCGGGCACCACGGCAGGATCTTCCGGTATTTCTGGACGATCTCGCCGCGGTCGTTGATGAGCACGAGCGTGTTGTACGGCGGTTTGTTCGGGTGGTCCTCGTGCCGCTCCCCGGTGATCGAGAAGACGCCCCACGTCTGGGCCTCACGGCACGCGGCGGCGAAGATCTCGGTCTCCTCGCCGGGAATCGTCGCGGCGGTCTCGTACATTTCCTTGGGGTCGTACATGATGCCCTGCGTCGAGTACTCGGGGAACACCACGAGGTCCATGCCGGGAAGGCCGGATTTCATGCCCACCACCATTTCGGCGATCTTGCGGGCGTTGGCGAGGACTTCGGCCTTGGTGTGCAGCCGCGGCATCTTGTAGTTGACCACCGCGACGCCGACCGTGTCCGGGCTGGCGGCAATGTCACCGTGTCGCATGAAGACTCCTTTTCTCCGAACGGTTTTTCAGGACGGGTAAACGCTGGTGAGGCCGAGGAAGGCGGGCACCGTGCACGTCGGCTGGCTGAGCAGCAGGGCGGTCCAGCCGGTGAACCGCGTCAGATGTTCTTTTCCGAGGCCGAGAACCAGGAAGAACAAGGTCCACAACAGCGCCCAGGACAGCCAGATGACACCGAACACGGGGTCGCCGTTGTGCCAGAAGGCGATTCCCGCGTACACCACGGCGGCACCCGCCACGAAGAGCGAGAACCAGCCGATGCCCTCGGGCGCGAGGTCCGCGAGGTTCGCGATGCCGACATACAGATAGGTGAAACCGAACAGGTACAGGCCGGACGCGGCGAGGATCGCGTCCTGGTCGCCGCCCGCCTGCACGATCAGCACGGTCGGGGTGACGCATTGGAGCGCGCCGACGAACAGGTTCAGCACCGCCGCCGACCGGGGCGGTATCCGGCCGAGCAGCATCAGGCCGTTGATCATCAGAGCGGCGCCGACGTAGAGCAGGCCCACGTTGCCCACGCTCACCTCCGCGTAATCGACGTCACATGGAATAATTTCAAATGAAAGTATGTGGTGTGCCGGGGGTGAGTCAAGAGTGCTTGCTCAGAGCCGGGTGAGGACTTCGAAGTCGTAGCCGTCGGCGACCGCGAGATGGACGTGCTGATCGGCCTGCTGTCCGCGGAATTCGATCGTGCCGCGAGGGCCGTGATAGGCGACGCCGTCGATCGCCGCGTTGAGCGCGGGAAGCTCCGACGTCCCGGCCCGGCGGACGAGTTCCGCCAGCGTGTGCAGCCCCTCGTAACAGGATTCGGCGGCGTTGTTCAAGGCTGGGGCGCCGGGACCGTTGCGGTCGACGTAGCGGCCGAGCAGGTCCATCGCGTCGGCGGTGACCATGGACCGGAAGTAGGCGGCGGAGACGTAGAGGTTGCCGGTGGCGTTCGCGCCGCTCGCCAGGAGCATGTTCTCCTCCATCAACGGGCTGAACCGGACCAGTCGATCGCTGAGTCCGTGCGCGGCGAAGGCGCGGTTGAAGCGCACCGCGTCCTGCCCGACCAGCAACATGAGCACACCGTCGCTTGTGGACTGTTCGATCTTGCGGACCACTGTGGACATATCGCCCGCGCCGAGCCCGACGAACGCCTCACCGGTGATGCGCAGATCGAGATCCTTGGCGTACTGCCGGATCGCGCGGGTCGACCGGTGCGGCCAGACGTAGTCGTCGCCGACGACGAACCAGCGCCGGGCGCCGAGATGATCGCGCAGCCAGCGCAACGCCGGCTCGATCTGGCAGCGTGGAGTCTCGCCCGTGCAGAAGATGCCCGAGCGGCGCTCGCCGCCTTCGTAGAGCGACGTGTACACGTACGGGATCCGGTCGGCCACGACCGGCGCGAGCGCGTGCCGGATCGACGAGATGTGCCAGCCGCTCACCGCGTCGATTCGTCCTGTGTCGACCAGCCGCCGCAAGTCGCCGGCTACTTCAGCAGGGGTGCCACCGCCGTCGACCACTTCGGCCTCGACCTGCCTGCCGAGGATGCCGCCGGATTCGTTGAGCTCGTGGACGGCCAGGTCCGTGATCGCCTCGCACGACGGGCCGAACAGCCCGGCGGGCCCCTGCAACGGGACCACCATGGCCACACGCCAGGTGTCGTCGCGGGGCCGGGTGGCGAGGCGTAGGGGCATGGCGCTCCGTGCGGTGGCCCGGTAAGGTCAAAGTGCTTTCACCTGGAAGTATTGCGAGGGTGTCCGGTTTTGGCAAGGGGACGGGATATGGGGACACGCGGCGTCACGACCGCCGGAACGTCGCTCACCGGCTCGCTCACCCGCGCCGCCCGGGCCGTCGCCGCCAGGGTCGAGCAGGTGCTCGCCAAGGAAGGCCTCACCCTGGACCAGTGGCTGGTGCTGGACGCGCTGAGCGGCAAGGGCGGTCTCGCCATGGCCGACCTCGCCGACCGGACGCTCGCCACGGCCCCGACGCTGACCAGGGTGGTCGACAAGCTGGTCACCACCGCGCAGGCCTACCGCGAGGTCGACGCCGCCGACAGACGTCGCGTGCTCGTCCACCTCAGCGCCCGTGGCCGCGCGACGTACCGCCGCGTGGCCACGAAGGTGTCGGAAGTGGAAGCCGGTCTCGCCGTGCCGGACGACGTGCTAGTGGCGTTGCGGGGTCTCGGAGACTGAAGGTCCGGCGTACGGCAGCGGTTTCGGCTTGGCCAGCGCGACGATGCCGAGGATCCCGGCGACCACGAGCGCGACGAACACGAACAACGCGGCCACGACGAAGACCACCCGGAAGCCGGTGGCGTCCGACAGCAGACCACCGAGGACCGGCGCGATCACCAAGGCGAGCACACCAAGTCCGGCCGTCACCCCGGCCGCGACGCCGCGACCGGCCTTAAGCCGGCGGATCAGCGCGACCGTCACGCCGAGGACGGCGCCCGCACCGAGCCCGTTCAGCACCCGGCCGACCAGGAGCAGGCCGCTGCTGGGCATGAAGGCGACCAGCACCACGCCCAGCAGCATGAAGACGAGCGCGGGCACGGTCACCGACGTCGGGAAGCGCCCACCGAGCAGCAGACCGGCCGGAAAGGCGAGCGCGGCCGCGACGACGTACGCGACGACACCGTTCAGCAGCAGGGACTGGCTGGATATGCCCAGGTCGATCTGCAGTGGCGACTCGCCGTCGAAGCGGTAGATCACGGTGAGAAGGAACAAACCGATGAGCGCGGCGAACCCTGGGCCGATGAGCAGCCACCAGGGCCCTGTGGTCGGCTGGGAGGCGCGCTGCGTCGGCGTCGGCACGTACATGCGCACAACCTATAGCGCCCGGCGCCGCGGTTGGACCGACTTCGCGGGAACCGCGTGCGGCCGGACTTCTTCGACGTACACGGCGGTCGTGCTCGCGATCGAGTAGCTACTGCCCGACTAGTCGTGGGTGGATCTGCTCGAAGCACTGTTTTCGCTGTTCACAGGGGCCTAACAGGGTGGATGGATACGCGGCGCTGTCGTAGGGTGGCGAGTGGTTACCGACGGTGGGGAGGCGTTTGTGCCGGGTTATCAGGTGGTGGTCGGCAAGATTCGCGGTACCGGGTGAATAC
The DNA here is from genome assembly GCF_001905755.1 of Amycolatopsis sp. CB00013. NCBI lineage: Bacteria > Bacillati > Actinomycetota > Actinomycetes > Pseudonocardiales > Pseudonocardiaceae > Amycolatopsis > Amycolatopsis sp. CB00013. The sequence goes on from NZ_LIWC01000003.1 coordinate 70,226, forward strand.
ATTCGGGCTCGACCGCGGTGACGCATCATCTGCGCCACGCGCGCTGTTCGTGATGGCCTGCATGGTGTTGGTGGCGGTCGGCGGGCTGATCGCGTTCATCCTGGGTTTGGGTGGGGCGATGAGCAGTGACTCGTGCCGACCAGGCGAAGAGTCGTTCTTGTGTACTAGCACTGGCCAGACCGTCGCGTTCTGGCTTCCGCTGACCGGGTGGGTCGCGTCGATCGCTCTCGCTTGGTCCTGTGTCGCGTACTTCGATCGGCGACGTAGGTCGCGGTGGCTTGGGCTCGCTGTGGGTGTGGTGGTCTTCGCGGTTGTCGTGGTCGTCGACTGGCTGATCGTGGCCGGCTGAACGGAATTCGCGTGGTTCTTGGTGGAATCGCCGGACAAAGACGCGCACGCGGTATCGGTGAATTACTGGCAATGGACTGGGAAATCTCGGCGGGCTTTGACCGAGGAGTCGGCCGTTCTGCGGTGCAGTGATCCGGGTCACGGGGGCGTGCTCAGAGGTCCGGACAACTCCCAGGTCGCCGACGACGGTGATCTGGACGGACGGGCGTGGTGAGCGGCCGGTTTCGCGGTGAAGACGGGCGGCTGTGGTGGCCAGGGAAGAGAAGCACCTGGCCACTTGTGTGACCAGGGCTTCCCTGTCTGCGACGTGCCCCCGGCAGGACTTGAACCTGCGACCTAGAGATTAGAAGGCTCTTGCTCTATCCAGCTGAGCTACGAGGGCCGACGTCGGCGACGTTGGGTGTCGCCCAGCATCGGCAGCTTAGCCGTCGCCAACCTGTCGATCGTTCGACACCGCCAGATCGTTTCAGGTCGAGCCCACCGTTTTTTGGAACACCCGTGAGCGCGTCACGACGCGGGGTGACGCGCTCACGGGCCGGGGCCGCTTCGGGGGAGCGGCCCCTGGGTTCGTGCAGGTCGCGAGTCGACTCTCCCGCGAGCGACCGGCACGAACCGCCGGGGTGGTCAGTCCCAGATCTTGAGGGCGCGGATCACGAACGGTCCCTGGGGTACGTAGGTGCCGCCACCCGGATAGGTGATGAAATCTCCCTCCGTCGTGCATTCCTCGCTCTGGTAAATCGTCACGTCACGGCTCAGCCGGTTGACGAACGAATGCCCGTCGAAGCCTTCGGGCAGGGGAATGCATTCCTCGGGATTGGCGGTGCGCAGGTCGAATTTGTGCACTGCGCCGCCGTACGACTCCGCGCCCCATACGCAGAACTCGCCCTTCTGGCAGTCGGGCTGGGGCGGCGCGGTGGCGGCACCGGCGACTCCGGCACTGGTCAGCAAGCCCGCCAGGGCGAGCAGGAGCACGTGCGGGAGGCGGGCGCGCAGGTTCGTCAAACGTCGTTGCATGGCTGGGTTCTCCCCCGTGAATCGGCGGCTGGATCGCCGTCGGTGAATGTGTGATTCCACGATGGCGCGCGGGGAAGGCTTTGTCTGCCCGCATTTCTACTTCTGTGGATAAGTAGTTGTGCGCCGCTCGATCGGGGCGAGTTGTCCACATATCGCCGGGAGCGCCTTGTGTTCGCCGAAATCGGCTGCTACGCGGGCGCGGTGGAGTCCCTGACGACCAGTTCGGCGGGTATCTCGGCGGGGGCGGGGACCTTCTCTCCACGCAGCAGGCCCAGCACCAGTTCACCGGCCGCCCGGCCCTTGGCGGCGAGATCCTGCCGGACGGTCGTCAGCGGTGGTTCGGACCACCGGGCGGGCGGGACGTCGTCGAAGCCCACGACCGAAAGATCACCCGGCACCGACAGGCCGAGATGCCTGGCCGCCGAGATCGCCGCCAGCGCCAGCAGATCCGACATGCACAGCAGCGCCGTCGGCCGCGGGTGCCGGTCGAGAAGGCCGAACGCACTCGGCAGCGCGCCCTCGACCGAGAGCCCGGACGCCTCCCAGATCGGCACGTCCGCCGCCGGGATTCCAGCCTCGGCCAGCGTCTCCAGGTAGCCGGCCATCCGCTCGCGGTTGTCGTGGAACCGGCTGTTCCCGGCCTCGGCCACGCTCAATTCCCCGCCACGGGGTGCCGAGAGGCACTGTGCCGAGAAGATCCCGATCCGCCGGTGCCCGAGTTCCACCAGATGCCGGGCCGCGGCGGCCGCGCCCGCCCGGTCCGCGACGCCGATCCTGGCCGAACCGCGGATATGCGGCTGGTCGATCACCACCAGCGGCATCCCGCGGTCGCGGACCGCGTTCAGCGCAGGCGCACCGTCTGCCAGCGAATACGCCACCGCGATGTCGGCCTGCGCGGTCAGGATCCGCTCCGCACGCGGGCCGCCGCTCTCGCCGTCGCCGGGAAGCAGCAGGAGGGCGTGGCCCTCGGGGTCGACGACGGTCGAGAGCGCGTCGAGAGTGAGCGACAACGCGGGATCCGAGAACGCCGTCGAAAGGTTCGTGTCGAGCAGGACGGCGATCGCGCCGGTGCGGCTGGTGGCGAGACTGCGCGCGGTCGGGTTCGGCCCCGCGTACCCGATCTTCTTGGCCGCGCGAAGCACCTCTTCGCGCAGCTGGGCGGACAGCTGATCGGGCCGGTTGTAGGCGTTGGACACGGTCGCCCGCGACACCCCGACGGCGTCGGCGACATCGTCCAACGTCGGCCTTCGCCGTCGCGTGCTGGTCACCGGCGCAGTGTAGTCCCGGCCTTCGCCGGTGGACTTTCTGAAGCGCTTAAGTCATTCTGTGGGAAGAGGAATCGGAAGGAGACTGGGGTCTATGCGTGACCGTACGGCCGTTTTCGTCGTGTTCGCGCTCAACGGGGCCGCGCTCGGCTCCTGGGCGCCGCGGACTCCGGCGTTGTCGGAAAGGGTGAACGCCTCACCGGGCGTTTTCGGGCTGGCCCTGCTGGGCGCCAGCGTCGGCATGCTGATCGCGGCGTCGGTTTCGGGGCGGCTGATCGAACGCCACGGTGCCCGCGCGGTGGTCGCGGGCAGCACGATCATCGCCTGCGCCGCATTGCCGATGATCGGCTTCTCGACGTCGGTCGCCCTGCTCGCCGGGGCGTTGTTCGTCCTCGGCGCGAGCGTCGGCGCGCTGGACGTGGCGATGAACGTCGCGGGAGTCGAGGTGGAACGCCGATCCGGGCGGGCCATCATGCCGATCCTGCACGCCGGATTCAGCTTCGGCGCGCTGGCGGGATCCGTCGCCGCCGGATTCGCCGCGTCGCATCAATGGTCGCCGGGACGGCATCTCACGGTCGCCGCGCTGTCCGCGCTGGTCGTGCTGGCCTTCGTCGTCACGGCCGTGCCCGGCGCGCGGCCCGTGCACACCGAGCCCGTCGAGAAGCCGCGTGTGCCGCCGATCAAACGTCCCGTCCTCTGGCTGCTCGCCGCCATCGCGTTATTCTCGGCGATCGCGGAGGGCGCGAGTTCGGACTGGTCCGCCCTGCTGATGACGTCCGTGCACGGGGTCGGCGACGGCGCCGCGGCCTTCGCCTACTCCGGGTTCGCCCTGGCCATGGCGCTTGCCCGGCTCGCGGGTGCCTGGCTGCAGAACCGTTTCGGCGCGACGCGGGCGCTGGCGGTCGGCGCCGGGATCGCGGCGGCGGGTCTGGTGCTCGCCGCGGTGGCGAGCCTGCCGGTGTTCGGGTTCATCGGCTTCGCCCTGGCGGGTGCCGGGCTGGCCGCCGCCTTCCCGATCGCCTTGAGCCTCGCGGGAGCGTCCGGGAAACGCGCCGACGGCACCGGAGGCGAGCGGGAACTGGCGTTCGTCACGGCGATCGCCTACACCGGCTTCCTCGCCGGCCCGCCGCTGATCGGCGGGATCGCGCAGGTGACGTCGCTTTCCGTGTCGTTCCTGTTCGTCGGCTTGACCGCCGCGCTGATCGTGCCGTCCGCGGTGGCCGCGGCGCGGGCGCGGAAACGGGAGGAGGCCGCCGAACCCGTCGCCCGTTGACATCCTCGCCGGGGCCCGGGCAAGCTGATTGCTCGGTAAACTGAAATGAATGCGACTTTGTCGTCATTTCAGGAAGGCTGATCCGGGGGAGGAGCGGCGTGAGGGTGCTGATGCTCGGAGGGGGCGCCGGGATTCCGGCGCGGCTGGTGCAGACCACGTTGCCCTGGCTCATCCTGGTCCCGGTGGCGTTCCGGCTGGTGATGCTGGCGCAGGCGCTGTGGACGGCGGGCACCGGTGGTTCGGTGCTGTGGATGTTCGTGCTGCTGCACCTGGTGCCGAACGTCGCCGAAGCCGTCTGGATCTTCCGCCGTCCTCCGGCCGGGACGCGGCTGGTTCCCGTCGTGGACGCGGGCTTCGCCGCGCTGTTCGTCCTGGCAGCCGCGCCGTTCACGCAGGACGGCGCGATCACGTCGATCACCTGGACCCATCTGATGGGCACGGTGATGATCTGCGCCCTGCTGCGTGGCGCGCTCGCGGGGGCGTCGGCCATCGGGGGAGCGGTGCTGCTGAACGTCGTGTTGCACCTCGGCTCGCCGCTCGGTCTCCTGCTCACCCTCGCGACCGCGCTGGCGGCGTCGCTCGCGATCGTCGGCGTGGTCGGCGCTTCGATGCGGTTCGCGCTCGGCTTCGGGGAGCAGCAGGGCCGGGCGGCGGAACGCGAACGGCATCGCCGCGACGTCCACGACACCGTCCTGCAGGTGATGGAGTCGTTCGCGATCCCCGCGCCCGCCGACGAACTCGACCCGGCGGCCAGCCTCGACCGCGTCCGCCGGACGGCTCGCGCCCAGGCGATGCGCCTCCGGATCAGTCTCGAACACGAACCCGCCGAAGGGATCGGACTGCATCAGCGGCTGCGGCTGCTGGCCGCCGAAATGGCCGCGGAGGGGCTGCGCGCCGAGGTCGTCATCCAGGACGACTGCGCTCCGGAACTCGCGGAGGAAGCGGCCGTGGCACTGCACGATGCGGTCAGGGAGGCCTTGCGGAACACGTTGAAGCATTCCGGGACCAGGCGGGCCGTGGTCAGCGTGGAGGAGATCGGTGGCGGGGTATCCCTGACCGTGCGTGATCACGGCGCCGGATTCGACGTCGGTGACCGGCGGCGTGGCTTCGGCCTCGAGAACTCGATCATCGCGCGGATGGCGGAGATCGGCGGTTTCGCGCGGATCGAATCCAGCCCGGGACTGGGAACGAGAGTGGTGCTCCTCGCTCCCTCAGTCCTGCGTCTCCCCGTCGGGTGAGTCCCGCCACTGACGGAACGGGCGGTCGAGCGTCCATTTGTCGCCCACTCGCTCCGCGACCCGGTACTCGCAGGTCGTCGGGTTGGACAGGGACTCGAACAGCTCGATGCTCCAGCCGAACAAACGGCGGCACAACAGCCGGATGGTCAGCCCGTGTGAGACGACCAGCACGGTTTCGGGGTGATCTTCGCCGCAGGCCGCCAGTTCGCTGAGGAACGCGGCGACCCGGTCGTCCACGTCCGCGCCGGACTCGCCGAACGGCAGCCGGTAGAAGAAGTGCCCGAACTCGTGGCGCCGTTGTTTCTGGACCTCCTGCTCACGCGGATCCTGGAGGTTGCCCCAGTCCTGTTCCCGCAGTCTCGGCTCCGGCACGATCCGCTCGCAGGAGTCACGGATGTCCATCAGCCGCAACGTTTCCCGCGTCCGCAGGTACGGGCTGACATAGACCGCCGGACGCTGCCCATCGAGGAGATCCTCGATCTCCGGGCCCGCCAGCCTGGCCTGCTCGCGGCCGGCTTCGGTGAGCGGCAGGGCGTGGTCGGGGATCCGGGTGTAGGCGAGCTCGTCGACGTTGCCGAGCGACTCGGCGTGCCTCAGCAGGATGATCCGCACGCCGCCATCTTGCCGGTTGCGCGTCCGGCATACCCTCGTGACGTGCCTTCAGACCCCGAGACGAAACCGGCCCCATCCGCGCGGAAGGCCGGTGTCCTGCCGCTGGTGTCGATCGGGGCGCTCCTGGCCGCGGTGGTGGCCGTCGGCCTGGTCGCGCTGACCGGTGGCGCCGGTTACGTCATCGCCGGACTCCCGGACCCGGGCCTGGTGACGCGCTACGGCATCACCGTCGTGCGCGTGCTGGCCGAGGCGGCTTCGGTGCTGTGCGTGGGTTCGCTGCTGCTCGCCGCGTTCCTCGTCCCGCCGCAGAAATCCGGCACGCTCGCGGCCGACGGTTACGCGGCCATCCGCGTCGCGGGTGCCGCCGCGTGGGTCTGGTTCTTCGCGGCCGCCGCGTCGATCTTCTTCTCAGCGGCCGACGGCGCGGGGCGTCCCTTCACCGAGGTGCTGTCGCCGCAGGTGCTGATCGACCTCGTGGACGCCATCGAGCAGCCCAAGGCCTGGCTGTTCACCGCGTTGATCGCGCTGCTGGTCGCGCTCGGCTGCCGTCTCGCGCTCACCTGGGGCTGGACGACGGTCGTGTTCTTCCTGTCCGTCGGTGGTCTCGTGCCGGTCGCGGTCACGGGGCATTCCGCGAGCGGCGGCTCGCACGACATGGCGACCAACAGCCTGCTGTACCACCTGGTCGCCGCCGCGTTGTGGGTCGGCGGGCTCGTGGCGCTGCTCGCGCTCGGCTGGCGGCGCGGCGAGAACCTCAAGCTCGCCGCGACCCGGTTCTCCAAGCTGGCACTGGTCTGCTGGATCGTGATGGCGGTCTCCGGCATCGTCAACGCGCTGGTGCGGATCAGGATCGCCGACCTGTTCACCACGGACTACGGCCTGCTGGTGGTCGCGAAGATCGTCGCGTTGCTGCTGCTCGGTGTCTTCGGGCATCAGCAGCGGCAGAAGGGCGTCGCCGGGCTGGTGAACGGCGCCGGCGGCGGTCAGCTGCTGCGGCTCGCCGCGGTCGAGGTGCTGATCATGTTCATCACGATCGGCATCGCCACCGGGCTCGCGAAGACCCCTCCGCCGCAGGAATCGCTCACCCAGCCGTCGACCACGGAACTGTTGATCGGTTACGACCTCTACGGTCCGCCGACCGTGTTCCGGCTGCTCACGGATTGGCGATTCGACCTCGTCTACGGCACCCTCGCGATCGTTCTCGCCGGGCTGTACCTCGCCGGGGTCCGGCGGCTGCGTCGGCGCGGTGACACCTGGGCCACCGGCCGGATCGTCGCGTGGCTCGCGGGCTGTTTCGTGCTGCTGATCGCGACGTCGTCCGGCATCGGGCGGTACGCGCCCGCGATGTTCAGCGTGCACATGGGCAACCACATGTTGCTGTCCATGGTGGCGCCGGTGCTGTTCGTGCTCGGCGGACCCGTGACGCTCGCCCTGCGCGCGTTGCCCACGGCGGGCAAGGACGCCCCGCCCGGGCCGCGTGAATGGCTGCTCGCGTTCGTGCACTCGCCGCTTTCGCGGTTCCTGACGCATCCGATCGTCGCGCTGCTGCTGTTCGTCGGTTCCTTCTACGGTCTGTACTTCTCGGGCCTGTTCGACGCCGCGCTGAACTACCACTGGGCGCATCTGGCGATGAACGCGCACTTCCTGCTCGCCGGTTATGTCTTCTACTGGCCGGTGATCGGGGTCGACCCGGCACCGCGCCGGCTCCCGCATTTGGGGCGGCTGGGGATGATGTTCGCCGCGATGCCGTTCCACGCGTTCTTCGGGATCGCGCTGATGAGCATGCAGACCGTGCTCGGGCAGGACTTCTACCGCGGGCTGAAGCTGCCGTGGGTCACCGACCTGCTGACCGACCAGCGGCTCGGCGGCGGGATCGCGTGGGCGTCCGGTGAGTTGCCGGTGCTGCTGGTGCTCGTCGCGCTGCTGGTGCAGTGGGCGCGTCAGGACGAGCGAGAGGCACGGCGCAGGGATCGCCGCGAGGAGGCCTCGGGCGACGCGGATCTGAACGCCTACAACGCGATGCTGAAGAAACTCGCCGATCAGGGGCGGGGGCCGGGGTCCGGCTCCTAGCACACCCCGCCCACAAAGCTCGGCGCTCCGCCTCGAGTTGTCCACAACGCCCGGAGTTGTCCACAGATCCGGTTCGCGTCCCTTTTCCACCCTTGATCCGCGGCAATCTGTGCTCAAGGGAAACGCCGGGAAGGTCCCGGGGCCGAGGAGAAGGGCGAGTGTGATGGCGATGGGCGAAACGTGGGTGACCATGATCGGCAACTTGACCAGCGAACCGGTCCACCATTCGGAGCGGGTGCACGGGCACGATGTCGTGTCGTTCGGCCTGCGGAGTGTCGAACGCCGGTACGACAAGGAAAGAGGCGAGTGGGGCGAGGGACGGCAACTCGCGGTCAAGGTCACCTGCTGGCGCAAGCTGGCGATGGCGGCGTTCTCCTGCCTGAGCAAAGGCGACCCGGTGATCGTGGCGGGGCGGCTGCGCGGCGCCGAGACGGCAGAGGAGATCCCGGCACCTCTGGGTCTACCTGAGCTTGAGGCCTTCTCCATCGGCCCCAACCTCGCACGGTGTTCGGCCGAGATCCACCGGCTGGGACGGGATCGGCCCAGGGCGATCCCGTCGGCCCCGCCGCCCGCGGGGAATCCCATGGTCATCGCGCTGGAGGACGCACCCGTGGCGTGAGGTGCCGGTGCTCACTCAGTGATATCGGGCTGACTGTCGGTAGCTCGGTGGTGACCGCCGTCAAGGCCGCGATCGGCTCGCTCTACGATCGCTTGTATGGCCGAGTTCATCTACACCATGAAGAAGGTGCGCAAGACCGTCGGGGACAAGGTCATCCTCGACGACGTCAGCACCGCGTTCTACCCCGGCGCCAAGATCGGCGTGGTGGGGCCGAACGGCGCGGGTAAGTCCACCGTTCTGAAGATCATGGCGGGGATCGAGCAGGCCAGTAACGGCGAAGCCTTCCTCCAGCCTGGCGCCAGCGTCGGCATCCTCATGCAGGAGCCGGAGCTCAACGAGGAAAAGACCGTCCGCGAGAACGTCGAAGAGGGCCTTGGCGACATCAAGGTCAAGCTCAACCGCTTCAACGAGGTCGCCGAGCTCATGGCGACCGACTACAGCGACGAGCTGATGGAGGAGATGGGCAAGCTCCAGGAGGAGCTCGACCACGCCGACGCGTGGGAGATCGACTCCACGGTCGAGCAGGCGATGGACGCCCTGCGCTGCCCGCCGCCGGACGAGCCGGTCACCCACCTCTCCGGTGGTGAGCGCCGCCGGGTCGCGCTGTGCAAGCTGCTCCTGTCCGCGCCCGACCTGCTGCTCCTCGACGAGCCCACCAACCATCTGGACGCCGAAAGCGTGCTGTGGCTGGAACAGTTCCTGGCGAACTACGCCGGCGCCGTCCTCGCCGTCACGCACGACCGGTACTTCCTGGACAACGTCGCGCAGTGGATCATGGAGCTCGACCGCGGCCGCGTCGTCGGCTACGAGGGCAACTACTCGACGTACCTGGAGAAGAAGCGCGAGCGCCTCGAGGTCCAGGGCAAGAAGGACGCCAAGCTCGCGAAGCGCCTGAAGTCCGAGCTCGAATGGGTCCGGTCCAACGCCAAGGCGCGTCAGACCAAGTCGCGGTCCCGGCTCGACCGCTACGAGGAGATGGCCGCGGAGGCGGACAAGCACCGCAAGCTCGACTTCGAAGAGATCCAGATCCCGCCGGGGCCCCGGCTGGGCAGCGTGGTCGTCGAGGTCGAGAAGCTGCGCAAGGGTTTCGACGACCGCGTGCTGATCGACGGGCTGTCGTTCGACCTGCCGCGCAACGGCATCGTCGGCGTGATCGGGCCGAACGGTGTCGGCAAGACGACCCTGTTCAAGACGATCGTCGGGCTCGAGGAGCCGGACGACGGCCGGGTCAAGATCGGCGAGACGGTCAAACTGTCCTATGTGGACCAGAACCGCGGCGGGATCGACCCGAAGAAGACGGTATGGGAGGTGGTTTCGGACAAGCTGGACTACATCCACGTCGGGCAGACCGAAATGCCCTCGCGTGCCTACGTCAGCGCGTTCGGTTTCAAGGGTCCGGACCAGCAGAAGCCGGCGGGCGTGCTCTCCGGTGGTGAGCGCAACCGGCTGAACCTGGCGCTGACCCTCAAGCAGGGCGGGAACCTGATCCTGCTCGACGAGCCGACGAACGACCTGGACGTCGAGACCCTGGGCTCGCTGGAGAACGCTCTCGAGCAGTTCCCCGGCTGCGCCGTGGTCATCTCGCACGACCGGTGGTTCCTCGACCGGGTCGCGACGCACATCCTCGCCTGGGAAGGCACGGACGAGAACCCCTCGCAATGGTTCTGGTTCGAAGGTAACTTCGAGGGCTACGAGAAGAACAAGGTCGAGCGTCTCGGTGCCGAGGCGGCTCGTCCGCACCGCGTCACCCATCGCAAGCTGACCCGCGACTGAGGGCCGGGGGTTCCCCGTGGAAGCCAGCAAGCGCCAACGGCCGGGCTCGCCCACCACCATGGTGGGTGGGCGGACGGCTGCCACCGGGGGAACCCTGTCCGCTGTCGGCAGGTTGATCGAACGCGCGGACGCCCTGCACCTGAGGGCGCCCGAGCTCGCCCTGGTCCTCGGGGAGCGCGCGGCCGCGCTCGCCGAGGCCGCCGGAGCCGACGAACAGTGGATCCGCGCGGAGAGCCTCGTGGTGAGCGCCCGGGTGCGGCTCGGTGGCCGTCCCCGGACGGTCGGCCGCGCCGTGGCCGCCCTGCGCGCCGCGGAACACGCGGGCTACGGCGACATCGCCGCCCGGCTGAGGATCGACCTGGCGGTCTGCGCGCGCAGCGTCGGCATCCCGTTGACGGGGCTGGCCGCGTTGCGTCCGTTGCTGGCGGATCCGGCGGTTTCGCCGTCGCACCGGGCCGAGGCGCTGTGCCACCTCGTCGGCTGCCTGGCGCAGTTCGGCCGGAAGGCGGAACTGGACCGGGTGCTCGCCGAAGCGGACAAGCTCGTGCTCGGCGACGGCTCGATGACGGCGGACTCGCAGTTGCTGATCCGCGCGATGCTGCGGGTCGGGGTGTCGGCGCACCGCCGTCGGCACGGAGACCTGACAGCGGCCGCCGATGCCGCGCGGACCGGGCTGGGCATGCTCGAAAAGCTCGGAAACCCGGACGACGACGGCGGTCTCGTCCGGATCAGGCTGATCCTGCAACTCGTCTGCACGTTGCTGGACCGGGGCGACACGGAGATGGCGCTGGAGGTCGCGCAGCCGATCCTCGACGCCCCCGTCCGGGCCGCGGGGATCGCGCCTGCCGCCTGGCTGCGGCTGGCGGTGGCCACCCGGGTCCTGCTGCCGGCGGGATCCGGCGAGGCTGCCGGAATGCTCGTCCGTGAGGCGGTCGCCGGGACCGGTGACCACAACCTGCACGCCGTCACGGCACGGCTGTGGCTGGAGCTCGCGCAGATCGAGGAACGGCTGGGCCGGGCCGAAGAGGCCATCGGTTGCCTGCACCGTTCGCGGGCCGCCGAGCATCTGCACGCCCGCGCGCGCAGGCAGGCGTGCAACGTCCTGGTCGGCGAGTTCGGCTCGGCCGAGAACGCCGCTGTCGACCTCGACGACGTCTTGCGGGCCGTCGCCGCGCGGTCGGCCGCGGCGGCGTCCACGCCGGCGGCCGTTCCGGCGCCGGAACCGGCCGAGGTGACCGCGGTGATCCCGCCGATCGACGTGGCCCCGCCGAAGCGGGCTGCGGCCGAGCCGCCGATTCGTCGTGAGCCGCAGCCCGTGCGGCAGAGCAGGCAGCCGGAGCCCGCGCCGGTGCGGCAGGCGCCGGTCGAGCCTGCGCGCGCGGCTGTGCCTTCACGTCCCGCGGAGCCTGTGCGTCCCGCCGAGCCTGTGCCTCCTGCCGAGCCACCGCGTCCGGCGGAGCGGCCCGCGGCGCCGGTCGCCGAAAAGAGCGAAGCACCGGTGTTGAAGCCGCCGTCCCGTCCGGAACCTGCCCGGGAAGTGGCGGAGTCCGACAGCGACTGGCGGCGTCGGGTGCCGAAGAAGGCCAAATCGTCGATCAGGTTCGAGCCCAAGGCCGAACCCGCCGCGCCGAAACTGATGCCGCCGCCGAAACCGGAACCCGCGCCGGTGTCGCGTCCCGAGCCGGAGCCTGGGCGCCGTCGTCGTCCGGAAACACCCGCGGCGCGTGAGACCGTTGCCGAACCCGTGGTCGCTCGACCCGAAACCCCGGCTCCGGCCGCACGGTGGCGGGCCGAAGCCGAAGCGCCCGCCCGGACCGAGGAGCCGGTGCCCGTGGTGGCCTCGGAACCCATGGTCCCGGAACTGCTTCTCGCACCCGAGCCCGCCGCCGAGCCCCGGCCGCGGATGGCGGCGGAGGCCACGCCGCCGCGTCCGCCCGGCACCGCCGCCCCGTTGTGGGAGAGCGACGAATGGGCGGCCGAAGAGCGGGCCCGCCGGTCGTCGGCGCCCGTCTCGCGCAAGACCCGGCACGACGCCGAACACGGTTCCGTGGCGGCGAAATCGGTGCTGGACCGGCTCGGGATCTCGAGCGCCGGTGGACACGGCGGCGGACGTCGTCGTGCGGACGCCGCCGCGGATCCCGTGCACCCCGAACCCGTCGCCGAAGAACGCGCCGAGACCCGCCGGGAACAGCCTCCGGTCGAGTACCGCGAGCCCGCCGTCCCGCTCGCCCCGCCACCGCGGGAAGATCCCGCGCCTTCGCAGACTCAGGAAAGCGCTCGTCCGGCCGCCAAGGAAGAGGTCGCGGATCCGTGGCTGCCGCGGTTGCGGATGCCGCCCGCGCTGGACCCGCTGACCGACACCGGTTCCTGGCGGCCGATCACGCCGTTCCCGGAGAGCTACGCCCGCGCGATCGCGGAGGAGGAACCGCCGCCGGACGCCGGTCTCGCCGACCTGCTCGCCCGCGCGCTCGCCGAGCACCAGGCGGGCACCGCCAGCGCTGCCGCGCTCGTGAAGCAGCTCGGTTCCCAGGACTCGGGAAAGCGTCCGGTCAACGGTCACGACCGGCACCGCGCCAACGGGAGCGACTGACCCGCGGTAGCAAAGGTCCCTTGCTCCCTCGCTGGGAGCCACACTTGGCTTGAACGATTCAGCTGACCCGCTCAGGTCGCCTGTCGGGGCATCGCGCGGCAATGGGTGCTGGTCACCCCGGTGCGGCGAGGCGTGGGAGGGTCCGGACAGACCGCCGATGTGACCGGCGAGTAGCTGAACCGATCACGGCGATTCCGGTATCTGAGCAGGGAAATCTTCGACGGGCGGGAATGACCCGGCCTTGTGGAGCCGACTGTCCGGAGCTGTAGGTTGGGTCTGGGCCGGTACAGAGTCGTGCCGGTCGCGGTGTCAATCTCGCTACAGTGGAGAGTTGCCTCAAATGAGCTCGACGGGAGTCTCGTCCCTGCCCGGAAAAGATGTCGGCACCGAGGATGGCGCCCGGCGCCGGTCGGCGAACCCGGAGCAGATCCGGGACGACCTGATCGACGCCGCCGCGGCGTACGCCCCGGAGATCGGCGACCTGATCCGCCTTTACTACCGGCACATCCCGGCCGAAGAGATTCTCGGTGACGACCCGGTCGACCTCGTCGGCGCCGTCCGCTCGCATCTGCAGCTCGCGAAGGACCGGATGCCCGGCCGTCCCGCGGTGCGGTTGCTGAACCCGACGGGCCCCGAAGACGGCTGGACGCGTGAGGCCACCGTCGTGCAGGTCGTCACGGACGACATGCCGTACCTGGTGGATTCCGTCGCGGCCGAGTTCGCGCGGGACGGGGTGCAGGTGCAGCGCATCGTGCACCCGATCGTCGTGGTGAGCCGCGATCTGACCGGTGAGCTGCTGGAGGTCCACCCGGACGCCGACCCGGCGGAGCCGCCCGCGAATTCGGCGGCCGAGTCGTGGATGTACATCGAGATCGACCTGGTCACGGACCCGAACCGCGCCCGCGAGCTGGACAACCGGCTGTCTTCGGTGCTGGGTGACGTCCGCGAGGTCGTCGAGGACACCGACAAGATGACGGAGACGGCCCGCCGTCTCGCCGACGAGCTGGACGGGAACCCGCCGCGGCTGCCCGGGCACGAGGTCGCGGAAGGCGCCCGGCTGCTGCGCTGGCTGGCCGAGGGCCACTTCACCTTCCTGGGCTACCGCCGTTACGAGCTGATCGACAATCCGCACCCGGACAGCGACGAGCCCGCCCTGCGCGCGGTCCTCGCCACCGGGCTGGGCGTGCTGCGCCAGGACAGCCTGGCCGCGCGCAGCCTCACCGCCGGGCCGGACACCGCGGCCTCCGCGCTCGCGCCGACGCTGCTGGTGCTGACCCAGGCGAGCGCGCCGTCCACCGTGCACCGCCCGGTGTATCCGTACTACGTCGGCGTGAAAACGTTCGACGACAACGGGAACGTCACCGGCGAGCACCGGTTCCTCGGCATGTTCACCACCACCGCGCTGCACGAGAACGTGCTCGACATCCCGGTGGTCTGCAACCGCGTCCGCGAGGTCATCCACCGCGCGGGCTTCCCGATGGAATCCTTCTCCGGCCAGCGGATGCTCGAAGTCCTGCAGAACTGGCCGCGCGCGGACCTGTTCTCGGCCGACACCGACTCGCTGTACTCGACGACGACGGGCGCGATCACGCTTTCGGATCGCAGACGGCTGCGCCTGTTCCTGCGCCGCGACCCGTACGGCCGTTTCTACTCGTGCCTCGTGTACCTCCCGCGTGACCGCTACACGACCCGTTCGCGGCTCGCGATGCAGGAGGTCCTGCTCGAAGAACTCGAAGGCACGCAACTGGAGTACAGCGCGCGCATCGGCGAGACCGTGCTCGCGCAGGTGCACTTCATCGTGCACACCGATCCGTCGCAGCGCTCCGAGCCGGACACCCTGCGCATCCAGGAACGGCTCAACGAAGCCGTTCGCAGCTGGGACGACCGGATGGTCGAGGCGATCCTCGCCGAGCGCCGCGAGCGCGCCGGGGACAGTGGCGTCGCGATCGGCCTGCTGGTCGAGGAGTCCGCGGGCGAACAGGGGCAGCGGTTCGCCGCGGTGTTCCCCGAGGGCTACAAGGAGGACTTCACCGCGCTCGAAGCGCTGGCGGACCTCCGTGCCCTGGAGTCGCTGACCGACGAGGGCGACCTGTCGATGTCGTTCTACCTGCCGGCCGACGCCGAGGCGGGGGAGCGGCGCTTCAAGCTGTACCTGCGCGGCGAGGGCGTCACCCTCTCCCAGGTGCTCCCGGTCCTGCAGCGGATGGGTGTCGAGGTCGTCGACGAGCGGCCGTACGAACTGCGCCGCGAGGACGGCGGCCGGTCCTGGATCTACGACTTCGGCCTGCGGATCGACCCGCAGGTCCTCGACCACGCGGACAGCGATCTCCGCACCCGCTTCCAGGACGCCTTCCACGCCGCCTGGCGCGGCGACTGCGAGGTCGACGGTTTCAACGGTCTCGTCCTGCGCGCCGGGCTCACCTGGCGCCAGGCGGCCATCCTGCGGGCCTATTCGCGGTACCTGCGCCAGACGAAGATCCCGTTCTCGCAGGAGTACATCGAGAACACCGTCCTCGCGCACACCGACATCGCGACCGCGCTGGTGCGGCTGTTCGAGACCCGCTTCGACCTCGCGCTCGGCGACGAGGCCCGCGCGTCGCAGGCCGATCAGCTCACGACCGAGATCGGCAAACTGGTCGACGAGGTGACGAGCCTCGACGAGGACCGGATCCTGCGACGGCTGATGTCGGTCATCCTCGCCACGCTGCGGACGAACTACCACGTCACCGACGGGGACGGGAACTCCCGCCAGTACCTGGCGCTCAAGCTCGACCCGAGCGCGGTGCCCGAGCTGCCCGAGCCGCGGCCGAAGTACGAGATCTTCGTGTACTCGCCCCGGATCGAGGGTGTGCACCTGCGCTTCGGCGACGTCGCGCGCGGTGGCCTGCGGTGGTCCGACCGCCGGGAGGACTTCCGCACGGAGATCCTCGGCCTGGTCAAGGCGCAGGCGGTCAAGAACGCGGTCATCGTGCCTGTCGGCGCGAAGGGCGGCTTCGTCGTGAAGCGTCCGCCGACGGCCACGGGCGACCCCGGCCTGGACCGCGACGCCCAGCTGAACGAGGGCATCGCCTGCTACCGGATGTTCATCTCCGGCCTGCTCGACGTGACCGACAACCGCGTCGAGGGCAAGACCGTCCCGGCGCCGCGCGTGGTCCGCCACGACGGCGACGACAGCTACCTCGTGGTCGCCGCGGACAAGGGCACCGCGAAATTCTCCGACATCGCGAACGAGGTCTCGGCGAACTACGGGTTCTGGCTCGGCGACGCCTTCGCGTCCGGCGGCTCGGTCGGCTACGACCACAAGGCCATGGGCATCACCGCGAAGGGCGCTTGGGAGAGCGTCAAACGCAACTTCCGCGAGCTGGGCAAGGACACCCAGACCGAGGACTTCACCGTCGTGGGCATCGGCGACATGATGGGTGACGTCTTCGGCAACGGGATGCTGCTCTCGAAGCACATCCGGCTCGTGGCCGCCTTCAACCACATGCACATCTTCCTCGACCCGAACCCGGATTCGGCGACGTCGTTCGCCGAACGGCGTCGGCTGTTCGATCTGCAGCGCTCGTCGTGGGAGGACTACGACCGCTCGCTGATCAGCGAGGGCGGCGGGATCTACTCGCGGTCGGCGAAGACGATCCCGGTCAGCCCGCAGGTCCGAGAGGCGCTCGGCCTCGGCGAGGACGTCACGAAGCTGGCGCCCAACGACCTGATGCAGGCGATCCTGCTGGCGCCGGTCGAGCTGCTGTGGAACGGCGGCATCGGCACCTACGTCAAGGCCGAGAACGAGACCCACGCGGACGCGGGCGACAAGGCCAACGACGCCCTGCGCGTCAACGGCAACCAGCTTCGCGTCAAGGTCGTCGGCGAGGGCGGGAACCTGGGCCTGACCCAGCTCGGCCGGATCGAGTTCGCCCGCGCGGGCGGCAAGATCAACACCGACGCCCTCGACAACTCGGCGGGCGTGGACTGCTCCGACCACGAGGTCAACATCAAGATCCTGCTGGATCACCTGGTCTCGACCGGATCGCTGGACGCCGAGCAGCGCAACGAACTGCTGGAGCAGATGACCGACGAGGTCGGCGAGCTGGTGCTGGCCGACAACTATCGGCAGAACGCGGTGCTCGGGGTCAGCCGGGCGCACGCCGGCCCGATGGTCTCGGTGCACCAGCGGCTCGTCGCGGCGCTGGTCGCGAAGGGCGCCTTCGACCGCAAGCTCGAAGCGCTGCCGAGTTCGGCGGAGTTCCGCGCGCTGGAGAAGGCGGGCGAGGGCCTCACCTCGCCGGAGCTGGCGACGCTGCTCGCGCACGTCAAGCTCGACCTCAAGGACGAACTGCTCGCCAGCGAACTGCCGGACTCCGAGGTGTTCTCGCGCCGCCTGCCCGAGTATTTCCCGAAGCCGCTTCGGGAGCGCTTCGGCGACGCGATCTTCCAGCACCCGCTGATGCGCGAGATCATCACGACGATGGTGGCCAACGAGGTCGTCGACGGCGCCGGGATCTCGTACGTCTTCCGCCTGATGGAGGAGATGAACGCGACCGCGACCGACGCCGTCCGCGCGTACGCCGTGGTCACCCACGTGTACGACCTGCCCTCGCTGTGGGCGCAGATCGACGCGCTGGACAACGTCGTGCCGACCGAGGTCGCCGACGAGATGATGCTGGAGACCCGCAGGCTGCTCGACCGGGCCGCCCGCTGGTTCCTCACCAACCGGCCGCAGCCGCTGGCCCCGCTCGCCGAGATCAACCGGTTCGGCCGGGTCGTCGGCGAGCTGGCCCCGAGGGCACACGAGCTGCTTCGCGGTGTCGAGTGCGCTTCGGTGGACGCGAACACCGAGCGGCTGATCGGGAAGGGCGTCCCGGCGGAACTCGCCGGACGGGTGGCGCTGCTGCTGCACACCTACGGCCTGCTCGACGTCACCGACGTCGCGGAGCTGGCCGAGCAGCAGGCGGGGATCGACGCGGTGCACACCCCGACGGAGACGGCGGGCCTGTACTACGCGCTTTCCGACCACCTCGGCATCGACAAGATGCTGACGTCGATCAGCGGTCTCGAACGCGGCAACCGCTGGCACGCGCTCGCGCGGCTGGCGCTGCGGGACGACGTCTACGGTTCCCTGCGGACGATCACGCTGGACGCCCTGCGGCACAGCGATTCGGGCACCGACCCGGACGAGAAGATCGCCCACTGGGAGAAGACGAACGCCTCGAGGCTGCAGCGGGCCCGGGTCGCGCTGGACGAGATCAGCCAGTTCGGCAAGCTCGACCTGGCGACGCTGTCGGTGGCGGCGAGGCAGATCCGGAGCACGGTGAGGTAGTGAGCTACATTTCCCTGATCCGGCCGCGCTGGTCGGATATGGACGTCTACGGGCACGTCAACCACGCGAACATGGTGACCCTGCTCGAAGAGGCGCGGATCCCGCTGTTGTTCGGGGACGCCGTCCGGGCCGGGCTCACCGAACTGCCCAAGGGCATCGTGGTGGTGAAGCTGGCCGTCCATTACCGTTCGCCGATCGTGGTGTCCGATCAGGACATCCGGGTGGAGATCTCGTTGAAGGACTTGAAGCACGCCAGCTTCACCCTCGGCTACCGGGTGCACTCCGGGCCCGCCGAGGCCGACAAGGTCGCGGTCACCGCCGAGACGGTGCTCGCGCCGTTCGACACCGCGTCCGAGCGGCCCCGTCGGCTGACCGAGGACGAACGTGCCTTCCTGGAGAAGGGGTTCGCGGATGCCTGAGCTCGTCATCCCGGACGCGGGCGACCGCGAAACGCTCGGCGCGTTCGTGGCCAGGGCGGTCCGGCTCGACCAGAACACGCTGGTGCGGTTGCGGCAGCGCGGTGACGGTGTCGTCGAGGCGTGGTGCGCGACGCCGTTCGAGGTCCTGGCCACCAGGGCCGTCGCCGGTGACATCACGCCGTCGGACATCACCGTGTCCGGGAACGAGCTGCTCGCCGCGCTGACCGTCGCCGGTGGCGAGCGGATGGATCCGGGCCCCGCCCGCGATCTGATGTGGCATTCCGAGCTGCCCGCCCCCGGCCGCTGGCAGCTGGTGGACGAACTGCCGGCGACGGTGATCTCGGAGCTGGCCGATCGCGGGGTCACCCTCGCGCGCGACAACGTGGGCCCGCACGGCACGCCGCCGGCGTCGCTGATGGACCAGGCGGTGCTCACCGTTTCGGGCAACGAGCTGGAGATCAAGGTCCAGATGCGGTGCCTGTTCGCGTTGTCGGGGATGGGCTTCGTGGACTCGTCGATCGACGGCGACGTCGTCCGGGTGACCGCGACGGATTCGTGGATGCGCATCGACGCGCGGTACGGCGCAGTCCTCAAGCGGCGCCACGCGCTCCTGCCGCTGCTGTTCTGACGGGTTTCTTACCGCATGACGCCGCGGGTGGCTTCCGGCCGCCCGCGGCGTCATGCTGTCTCCATGAACGACAAGGACGGGGACGACCCCACCGCGGACTTCCTCGCCGAGGTCCGGCCGGAGGAGACGCCGTGGCGGACCGAGCGCCCGCCGGGTGAGGAGGCGCCCGAACGCGCCGAACGCCCGGAGAAGTGGAGCCGCGCCAAGAGCGCCGGGCGGGCCGCGGCGAAGGCGGCGCCCTACGTCCAGGCCGCCGCGCTGGCGACCTGGATCGTCTCGGGCACCCTCGATGACGACTCCGGTGACTCCGGTTTCGGCGACATGGGCTCGGGCGAGGCTTAGAGCTTTCCGCGCATCGCTTTCATGCGCTCGATCTCGGCGGTCTGTCCGGTGATGACCTCCTGCGCCATCTCCTGCGCCTTGATCTCCACGCCCTTGCCGAGCTGGGCTTCGGCCATGGTCAGCGCGCCCTGGTGGTGCGCGATCATCAGGTCGAGGAACAGCTTTTCGAACGCCGCCCCGTTCGCCGCGCGCAGATCCGCCAGCTGGGCCTCGGTCGCCATCCCCGGCATGAGCGCGTGATCGTGCCCGCCCCCGTGGCCCGCGTGCCCTTCGCCCGGCACCGGCTTGCCGCGATCGGCCAGCCAGGTCTTCATCATCGTGATCTCGCCGTCCTGCGCGACCGAGATCCGCCCGGCGATCGCCCGGATCTGCTCGTTGGCCGTCTTGCCCGGCACCAGGTCGGTCATCACCTTCGCCTGCTGGTGGTGGGGGATCATCATCGTCATGTACTCGACGTCGGCCTCGTTGGGCTGATCGCGGTTCACCGGACCGCGGGAGCCGGTGCTCGCCTGTTCGCCGGGTTTGCCGGGGGCGATCACCGGCGCGCTCTGGGCCGGTGCGGCGGGCTCCGCGTCACCGGTGCAGCCCGAGACGAGGAAAGCGGCGGCGACCAGCGCCGATGTCAAACTTTTTCGCATCCCGGGAGTTCCTCCGTTGGTCGGTATCTGCTGAGCCTAAATAAGGAATAAGGTGCGCGTAAAGCTGGGTGGAAGGAGAGCCATATCGTGCTGCAGCCTGGGCTGAAACGTCGCTTGACCAGGGTCTTCGTGTCGGCGGCCGCGGTCGCCGCCCTCGGGGCCTCCAGCGCGCTCGCCGCGCCGGCCGTCGTCGCCGAACCGTCGGCGACCGCGATCCCGGGTGTGGACGAGATCGTCCACAGCCCGAATCTCCGGTCGATCGCGAACGTCCCGCAGCAGGGACCGTTCACCAAGGACTCGACCGGCACCGACATCGCGTTCACCAAGGGCCACGCGATCATCGGTACTTACGACGGGTTCAACGTCTTCGACGTCCGCAACCCGTACCGCCCGAAGATCGTCAGCCAGGTCCTGTGCCCCGGCGGGCAGAACGACGTGTCGATCTCCGGGGACCTGCTCTTCCTGTCGACCGACTCGTCGCGCAGCGACAACTCGTGCAACAGCGTCTCGAAGCCCGCGTCGGACAAGTCGGCGTGGGAGGGCATCAAGATCTTCGACATCTCGAACCTCGCGGCGCCGAAGTACGTCGCGGCGATCGAGACCGACTGCGGTTCGCACACCAACACCCTGGTGCCGGACAAGCGCGGCAAGGACGTCTACATCTACGTCTCGTCGTACGCGCCGGCGGCGAACCTGCCCGACTGCCAGCCGCCGCACGACAAGCTGTCCATCATCAAGGTCCCGGTGAAGGACCCGGCGAAGGCCTCGCTGGTCGCGACGCCGGTGCTGTTCCCGGACGGTGGCAACGAAGGCGGCGCCAACCCCGACGGCACCCGCCGCTCGGCGACCACCGGTTGCCACGACCTCACGGCGCTGCCGGAGAAGGACCTGATGGCCGGTGCCTGCATGGGTGACGGCGTCCTGCTCGACATCTCCGACCGGCTCAAGCCGCGGGTCATCAACCGGGTCCAGGACAACGTGAACTTCGCGTTCTGGCACAGCGCCACCTTCAACAACGACGCCACCAAGATCGTCTTCACCGACGAACTCGGCGGCGGCGGGATGGCGACCTGCCTGGAGAAGTTCGGCTCCACCCGCGGGGCCAACGGCATCTACCAGATCACCGGTCGCGGCGACGACCGCAAGCTGGAGTTCGTCAGCTACTACAAGATCCCGCGGCTGCAGTCCGAGACCGAGAACTGCGTGGCGCACAACGGTTCGCTGATCCCGGTGCCGGGCAAGGACATCATGGTCCAGTCCTGGTACCAGGGCGGCGTCTCGGTGTGGGACTTCACCGACGCGAAGAACCCGAAGGAGATCGCGTTCTGGGAGCGGGGCCCGCTCTCGAACGAGAAGCTCGTCGGCGGCGGGACGTGGTCGACGTACTGGTACAACGGCTACATCTTCTCGTCCGACATCGTGAAGGGCCTGGACGTCCTGGACCTCAACGACTGGCGGACCTTCCCGGCGAAGCTCGTCCGGCAGAACCAGTTCAACGCCCAGACGCAGTACAAGCTGCACCCGGGCTTCAACAACAACTGACCCGGTAACGCGCCATGAAAGGTCCTTTCCTTGCAAAATTTGCAAGGAAAGGACCTTTCATGGCGCGCGGGGGAGGGGCTCAGACGAGCCAGGCGGCCGCGTCCGGGGGCAGTTTCCCGTTCACCAACGGCACGCTCGACAGCAGCACCTCGCCCGGCGGCAACGCGATCGGGCTCGCCGACGTGTTCAGCGCGCAGACCAGCCCGCCACCGCGCCGCCGGAACGCGAAACAGCCGGCCGGGGCGCCGTACCACTCCAGCTCGTCCCCGCGGAAAGCCTGGTGCGACTTGCGGATCTCGATCGCCCGCCGGTACAGCGACAGCGTCGACGCCGGATCCTCCAGCTGCGCTTCGACGGTCACCGACGCCCACGAGGCGGGCATCGGCAGCCACGTCCTCGGGTTGCGCGAGAAACCGAACGGCGGCAGGTCGCCTTCCCACGGCAGCGGCACGCGTGACGCGTCCCGGCCGAACTCGGCACCGGAGATCTTGGCGCGCGGATCCGCGACCGCGTCGGGTGGGATGTCGACGTTGCCGAGCCCCAGTTCCTCGCCGTTGTACAGATAAACCGCACCGGGCAGCGCCAGTTCGACGAGCGCCATCGCCCTGGCGCGCCGGACGCCGCGTTCGCCGCCGCCGTACCGGCTGACCTGGCGCCAGACGTCGTGGTTGCTCAACGTCCAGGTGGCGGGGGCCCCGGCGGCCTTCGGCACCGCCAGGGACCGCTCGATGGCCGTCCGCAGCGCGTCCGCGTCGAAATGCGTGAGCACGAGCCGGAAGTTGAACGCCAGGTGCAGCTCGTCCGGCCGCAGATAGCGGGCGAGGCGTTCCTCGTCGGTCACCCAGATCTCGCCGACGGCCATGGTGCCCGGGTATTCGTCGAGCACCTTGCGGATCATCTGGTGGATCTCGTGGACGCGGTCGTTGTCGAAGCGCGGATCGTAGAACTCGCTCGGCCCCAGCGGGTTCACCCGCGGGTCCATGTCCGGCAGGCCCGGCGGTTTCGCCATACCGTGCGCGACGTCGACGCGGAAACCGTCCACGCCGTGGTCCAGCCAGAACCGCAGGGTCCGCTCCAGATCGGCGGCGACCTCGTGGTTGGCCCAGTTCAGATCCGGCTGCTGCGGCGAGAACAGGTGCAGGTACCACTGGCCGTCCGGCACCCGCGTCCACGCCGGGCCGCCGAACGAGCTGACCCAGTTGTTCGGCGGCTGGTCGCCGCGCGGGCCGAGCCCGTCACGGAAGATGTAGCGATCCCGCTCGGGGCTGCCCGGCGGCGCCGCCATCGCCGATTTGAACCAGGCGTGGGTGTTGCTGGTGTGGTTGGGGACGACGTCGACGGTGACCTTGATGCCGCGTTTGTGCGCTTCGGTCAGGAGCACGTCGAAATCGCCGAGGGTGCCGAACATCGGGTCGACGTCGCGCGGGTCGGCGATGTCGTAGCCGTGGTCGGCCATGGGGGAGCGGTAGAACGGCGTCAGCCACAGCGCGTCGACCCCGAGCAGCTCCAGGTACCCGAGCTTGCCGCGGATGCCTTCGAGGTCACCGACGCCGTCCCCGTCCGAATCGGCGAACGAGCGCACGTAGACCTGGTAGAAGACCGCCTGGGCCCACCAAGCCACGTCGCGTTCCATCACACGAAACTGTTCATCATGCTGTTGGCGGCCATCTCCAGGTACGCCCACAGCTGCCCGCGGTAGGGCTCCTCGATGTTCTCCTCGTCGACCGCGATCTTGATGCAGCGCAACCAGGCGTCGCGTTCGATCGGGCCGATCTTGAACGGGGCGTGCCGCATCCTCAGCCGCGGGTGACCGCGCTGGTCGGAGTAGGTGTGCGGGCCGCCCCAGTACTGCATGAGGAACAGCCGGAAACGCTCCTCGGCCGGGCCGAGGTCCTCCTCCGGATACAGCGGGCGAAGCACCTCGTCGACCGCCACTTCGGCGTAGAACCGCGCGACGATCCGGGTGAACACCGGTTCACCGCCGATGGCTTCGTACAAGGTGGTGGGATCAGGTTCGGTCACGGACACAGCTCCATTCTGCCCTTGTCCTACTGCGAGGCCGGGCCGGACGACATAAAGCGCCCCAGAGGTGGCTCGAAGCCTGCTTCGTCGAGCGCGGCGAGCAGGTGCGCCCGCAGCGCGCGCTGCACGGACCACTGCTTGCCCGGCCGGACCTTCACCGTCAGCCGGAGCTTGATGCCTTCGGGCGTGACGGTCTCCACACCGAGCATCTCCGGCGGTTCCAGCACGTTCGGCGAGAGGCTTTCGCTCTCCAGGAGCGTCTTCGCCTTCTCGGCCATCAGTTCGGTGGCCTTCTCGACGTCGGCGGAGTAGCTGAGCGGGACGTCGACGACGGCCACCGCGAAGCCCTGGCTCGAGTTGCCGACCCGCAGCACCTCGCCGTTACGGACGTACCAGACGGTGCCGTTGATGTCACGCAGGGTGGTGATCCGGAGGCCGACGGCCTCGACGGTGCCGGACGCCTCACCGACGTCGACGACGTCACCGACGCCGTACTGGTCCTCGATCATCATGAACATGCCGGACAGGAAGTCCTTGACCAGGTTCTGCGCGCCGAACCCGAGCGCCACGCCGACGATGCCCGCCGAAGCGATGATCGGCGCGAGGTCGATGCCCAGTTCGCCCAGCACCAGGATGAACGCGAGGCCGTAGATCAGGAACGTGGCCATCGACTTGAGCACCGAGCCGATGGTGGCGGCGCGCTGACGGCGCCGTTCCATCACCGCCGACCCGAGCACCTCGGGAGCCCTCTCCCGCAGCGGTCTCAACAGCGCGGGCAGCTTCGAGGAGCCGCCGCCGGGCATCCGCGTCACGCGGTTGATCAGACGCCGCACCAGGTACCGCAGCAGGAACGCCACGGCGACGATCATCAGGATCCTGAGTGGCTTCGTCAGCAGCCAGCCTGCCGACGCGGAGAGCCATTCGTTCTTTGTGACCTGGAACACCTGGTAGCACAGGCTGCCGGCTTCGCGCGTGCAGGCCGGGGGTTCGGTGGGCAGCAGGTTCACGGAGAGGAAATGTCCTTTCGTACTCGGCGGGGATCGGTCACGCCACACGCCCCGGCGGATGCGAAACACCCAACTTCATGTGGCCGCCGGGTCGCGCGCATGTGACACGTCCAGTAACACACGTGCACTTTGGGGCTGATCTGTGGTCGACTATGCCTGCACCGGTGGAGGTGGTCGAGTGCCAGACCGACAACCCATCCCCCTCGGCGTCCCGAGCCAAGCCGTGGCCGGACAGGCGCCGGAGGTCGTGTTGCGCGCCCATCCGGGAGGTGCCCCCTCGCACGGGGCTCCACCGGGCGGGCCGGGAACGCGGCCAGGGGGTGTTGCCCGCCCGCCCGGACAGCGTAGAGGGCGGGATCCGTCGACTACGGCGGCACCCACTACGACGTCGTGGGGCCGCAGACGGGTATTGCTGTTGAACGCCACGTTCGAACCGCTCACGGCGCTGCCGTTGCGGCGCGCGGTGGTCCTCGTGATGTGCGGCAAGGCCGAGGTGGTGCACGGAGACCCGGCGGGGCTCGAACTGCACGCCGCCACGGTCTCGCTGCCCGTGCCTTCGGTGATCCGGCTGAGCACCTACGTGCGCGTGCCTTACCGCGCGCAGGTGCCGCTGACCCGGGCCGGGCTGATGCACCGCGACCGGTACCGCTGCGCCTACTGCGGAGGGCGGGCCGAGACCATCGACCATGTCGTCCCGCGCAGTCGCGGAGGTCCCCACAGCTGGACGAACTGCGTGGCGTGCTGCGCCAAGTGCAACCACCGGAAGGCGGACAAGCTGCTTTCCGAGATCGGCTGGCGCCTGCGCGTCGTGCCGAGGGCCCCGCACGGGCCGCACTGGCGGCTGCTCGCGCATTCGAAGGAGGCCGACCCGTTGTGGCGGCCGTACCTGGGAACCGCGGCCTGACCCGGTCCTGAACACGTCGGCGCCCCGGCTGCCTTTCGGCGGCCGGGGCGGGCCGATGACGCCGTGGTGAAGCTCGCTACGAGTACGCCGTCCCCTACGAACCGGTCGTGCTCGGACTCAGGCGGCGAGAGAGAAGTCGCTCTGGCAGGTGACGCGGGTGCCACGGGTGACCCGGGTGCCGCGAGTGACACGCGTGCCGCAGGTGACGCGGGTGCCGGCCGTCACGCGGGTGCCTCGGGTGACTCGCGTGCCACGGGTGACGCGGGTTCCGGCGGTGACGCGGGTGCCACGCGTGACGCGGGTTCCGCGGGTGACCCGGGTGCCGGCGGTGACCCGCGTACCGCGAGTGACACGAGTACCGCGCGTAACCCGTGTGCCCGCCGTCACACGCGTACCGGGGACGAATCCAATTTCGAAGAGTGACGAAATGTCGTCGATGATCGCCTGGCCGGGTGTCTGGGTGCTCTGCATGACATATCCTCCTGCGACCGGTGCGTTACCTGCTGGGGTGGGGGAGCTGGGCGCAAGGCCCGTACAGGTGAAAAAGCTACGAGGATTTCAAGGCCGCGACAAGACGACAGCGCCGGGTGCGGCCGCCCGTACGTTGAGTTGCAACCTTTCGGCCTTGAGGGCTTCGCCCCAACGTGGGAGCGCTTTCGCGGCAAGCGGCGGACGGCCCCCTCCGGACGACGAGCGGTAGGTACCGAGGCGCAAGGCCGTGCGAGCGGGTGCGGCCACACGCCATCGGATACGCTCACGCGCGTGAACCTTGTCGAGACGATCCTGGTCTTCGCGGTGATCCCCTTGGCCATCTACGCGCTGTGCGGGGTGGCCACGCTGCGGTCGAAGGGCGCGGGCGTCGCCCGGTACCGGCCGGGGCAGCCGTGGGAGTACCCGGCCATGTGGTGGAGCGCCAACCCCGACGGTGTCGGCGCGAGGCATTCGCACGCGAACGAGGGCGGCGCGACCGCCGTCGTCGCCGCGGACGGAGCGACGGTGACGGGAGGCGCTCGTGGCAACTGGTGAACTGACCCATTCGTCCACCGCTGTTGACGAAGAGCCCGGTTACGGCGCCGCCGTTACCTCGAGCGGCCGGATTTCCGCCGCCAAGATGTACGAACCGGCTGGTCCGATCAGCCCATTCACGACCCAGCAGCTCGCCCGGCTGGACGAGGCGCTGACGCTCGCCAGCCGCGAGACCGGCCTGGACTTCAGTGTGTACCTGGGTGACCTCGGCGAGGACACCCGCGCCACCGCCGAAGGTCTGCTGGCCTCGACGGACAACGCGGCCGACGGTGTCGTCATCGCCGTGTCGCCCGGTCAGCGGGCGATCGAGGTCGTGACGGGCTCGCAGGCCCGGCACCGTCTGCCCGACCGCGGCGCGAAGCTCGCCGTGGCCAGCATGGTGGCCTCGTTCAAGGAAGGCGACCTCGTCGGTGGCCTCGTGAACGCCCTCCGCATGCTGAGCGACCAGGCGGGCGCTCCGCAGCACTGACGCTCTTCAACCCGCTTCAAGTGCAATGAAAGGTCCTTTCCTCGCAAAATTTGCGAGGAAAGGACCTTTCATTGCGTTACGGGACTAGTTGCCGGCCTGCGAGTCGAACTCACGGGCGGCCAGCGCCCGCACGATCCCGGCCCGGCCTTCCGACACGAGACGGCGCAGCGCCGCCGGGTGCTCCCCGGCCAGCCACTCGTCCGACGCCGTGACGGTCGCCGGCTCGACGGCCCACGACGGGTACAGCCCGACCACGGTCGGCTGCGCCCGCTCGCTGGAGCGCCGCTGCCACACCTCGTCGATGACCTCGAAGTAGCGCGTCACGTAGTCGCCCAGCAGGTGCTTCTGGCCCGGGTGGGAGAAGCCGGTGATGAGCGAGTCGCTGACCGCGTTGGGCAGCTCGTCGTCGTACACCGCCCGCTGCCACGCGTCGGCCTTCGCCTCGGCGGTCGGCCGCAGCGCCCGTGAGCGCTCCGCCTGGCGCCGTCCGGCGGCGGTGTCGTCCTTGCCGAGTTCCGCGTCGATCTCGGGGTTCTCCGCCTTGCCGTGCGCGACCAGCGCGTGCAGCAGCCGCCAGCGCAGGTCGGTGTCGACGGTCAGGCCCTCCAGCGGCGCCGTGCCGTCGAGCCAGCCCGCGATGATCGCCAGCGTCTTGTCGTCGAGCACGCAACCGGCGAGCGAGTTCACGAACGCGAGCTGGTGGTCCGAACCGGCCTCGGCGCCCTGCGCCAGTTCCAGCAGCCGCGCGGAGAACTCCGGCCAGCCCTTGTCCGCCGCCCACTCCGGCTTCGCGTACGAGTTCAGCGCCGTCTGCGCCTGCAGCAGCAGCCGCTGCACCACGCCGACCTCGGTCTCGGTGTGCACGCCACGCTGCACCAGCGTGACGAAGTCGCGGGCCTTGAGCTCGGCTTCGCGCGTCATCTCCCATGCCGCCGACCAGCACAGCGTGCGGGGCAGCGGTTCGGTGATGTCGGCGATGCGGTCGATCAGCGTGGTCAGCGACGCCGGGTCGAGCCGCATCGTGCAGTAGGTCAGGTCGTCGTCGTTGACCAGCACGAGCTTGCCCGCCGGGAGACCGACCAGCCCCGGCACCTCGGTGCGCTCGCCGTCCACGTCGAGCTCGACGCGGTGCTTGCGGACGATCTTGCCGTTCTCGTCCTCGTCGTAGACGCCGACCGCGACGCGGTGCGTGCGCAGCTCACCGGCACCCGGCTTGGCGCCGGTCTGGGTGACGGCGAACGCGGAGTACGTGCCGTCGGCGCCGATCTCGTAGCGCGGGCTCAGCGAGTTGAGACCGGTGGTCTCCAGCCACTGCGCGCTCCACCACGACAGGTCGCGGCCCGAGGCCTCTTCCAGCGCGCCCAGCAGGTCCGCCAGGGTCGCGTTGCCCCAGGCGTGCTTGCCGAAGTAGACCTTCAGGCCTTCGAGGAAGTGCTCCAGCCCGACATAGGCGACGAGCTGCTTCAGCACGCTCGCGCCCTTGGCGTAGGTGATGCCGTCGAAGTTCACCTCGACCGCGTGCAGGTCGACGATGTCCGCGGCGATCGGGTGCGTCGAGGGCAGCTGGTCCTGCCGGTACGCCCACGACTTCTCGATGTTCGCGAAGCTGGTCCACGCGTTCTTGTACTCGGTGGCCTCGGCCTGGGCCAGCACGCTCGCGAAGGTCGCGAACGACTCGTTCAGCCACAGGTCGTCCCACCAGCGCATGGTGACCAGGTCGCCGAACCACATGTGCGCCATCTCGTGCAGCAGCGTCTCGGCGCGGCGCTCGTAGGCGTAGCGGGTGACGCGGCTGCGGAAGACGTAGTCCTCCAGGAAGGTGACCGCGCCGGCGTTCTCCATCGCGCCCGCGTTGAACTCCGGCACGAACAGCTGGTCGTACTTGGAGAACGGGTACGGGGTCGCGAACTTCTCGTGGTAGAAGGCGAAACCCTGCTTGGTCTCGGTGAACAGCTTGTCCGCGTCCATGTGCTCGGCGAGCGAGGCGCGGCAGTAGATGCCCAGCGGGATCGTGCGGTGGGAGTCGGAGAATTCGTCGCGCCACTCGCTGTACGGGCCCGCGATCAGCGCGACCAGGTAGGTCGAGATCCGCTCGGACACCTTGAACACGGTGCGGACGGCCCCTTCCGGGGTCTCCTCCGTGGATTCGATCAGCGCGTTCGAGATGACCTTCCAGTCCTTCGGCGCGATCACGGTGAGCCGGTAGACCGACTTGAGGTCGGGCTGGTCGAAGCAGGCGAACATGCGCTTCGCGTCCGCGGTCTCGAACTGCGTGTAGAGGTAGACGCCGTCGTCGACCGGGTCGACGAACCGGTGCAGGCCCTCGCCGGTGTTCATGTACCGGCAGACCGCGTCCACGACGAGCTCGTTCGACTCGGCGAGCCCGGGCAGCTCGACGCCCTTGTCCTCGACGTACCCGCTGACGTCGAGTTCCGTCCCGTTGAGGACGGCCGACTCGATCCCCTCGGCGACGATGTCGACCCACGACGCTTCGCCGCTTCTGGCGCTCGCGAACTTGATCGTCGTCTTCGACGTGAAGGTCTTCTCACCGGGACCGCCACGGCCGTCGGTCAGATCCAGCTCGATGTCGTAGGACTCGACGTCGAGCAGTTCCGCGCGCAGCTTGGCTTGGTCTCGGGTCAGGTTGGGGGCGGGCACTGGCACCTCTGGTCATCGGTATCGGTTTTGGTTTCCAACTACAGGCATCCAATCATGTCGGAGCCCGTGCTGACGACGGGAACAACGCCGACGGCGGCGATGTTGGCCGCTGTGTAGCACTGTGTGTGTACCGGACCACCCCAAGACGATGGCACTGGGAGAACCTGATGACCGCCCCGTCCGAGAAGACCAAGGTCGACTTCTACTTCGACCCGATCTGCCCCTTCGCCTGGATCAGCTCGCGTTGGATCCTCGAAGTGGAGAAGCACCGCGACCTCGACCTGAGGTTCCGGATCATGAGCCTGTCCGAGCTCAACAGCGGCCGTGAGGACCTGCCTGAGCAGTACAAGGAGCTACTGGAGCGTGGCTGGGGCCCCGTCCGCGTCGCCACCGCGCTGGCGCAGAAGAACGGCGAAGAGGCCCTGCGCGACTTCTACACGGAGTTCGGCACGCGCCACCACAACCAGGGCGACAAGGACATCCCGAAGGTCATCAAGGAGACCCTCGAGGCCATCGGTGCCCCGGCCGAGCTGGCCGAGGCCGCCGAGTCGACCGAGTACGACGAAGCGCTCAAAAAGAGTCACTACGAAGGTATGAATCCGGTCGGAATGGACGTCGGCACCCCGACCATCCACATCGACGGTGTCGCGTTCTTCGGCCCGGTGCTCAGCTCGATCCCGCGGGGCGAGGACGCCGTCAAGGTGTTCGACGGCGCCCGCGCGCTGGCGAGCTACCCGGACTTCTTCGAGCTGAAGCGCACCCGGTCCGGTGAGTTGAACTTCGATTAAGGGGTTTCCAGGGCGCCCCTGGTGACATCTTCGGGGTAGGAGGACCTCGCGACGGCTTCGTCCGTCGTGAGGTCTCCCGCCGCGATCCCGCTCTTGAGTGCGACGAGTTCGCGCAGGCCGTCGCGGTGCTTCTCGATGAAGGCGGTGTCGACGGGGTCTCCGTGCCCGGCGACGATGGTCTTCGGCTCCAGCGCGAGGATCGCGTCCATCACGTCCGGCCATTCGGCCAGGAAGCTGCCGTCGTTGAAGGAGAACGCGCTGAAGCCGGCTTCGGCGTTCTCGACGGCGTCGCCCGCGTAGATCACGCCCGCGTCGGGCACGTGCACGAACAGGTCGTGATCCGTGTGGGCCCGGCCGAGGAAGCGCAGCACGACGGTACGGCCACCGAGGTCGATCTCGGCGGTGTCGACGACGGGTTTGTCCGGCAGGGTGATTTCGGTGCGCTCCAGGGCTTCCGCCATCTCCGGGCGCTTCTCGCCGAGGTAGTGCTGAATCCATTTGAGCCGTGCGCCGTCGCCGTAGGTGGTCAGCTCGGTCAGACACCCTTCGTGCGCCCAGACGTCGCACGGCAGGAACGCCGTCGTGCCGAAGGCGTGATCGAAATGCGCGTGGGTGTAGACGACCGACCACGGCAGCGGCGTGATCTCCCGCACCGCCGCGGCCAGTTCGGCACCCTGGTCGACGTCACCGCGCACGTCGACGACCAGGCAGCGTTCACCGCCCACGACGAGGCCGACGGTCAGGTCCAGCTCCTCGTAACGGCGGGCGTACACGCCGTCCGCGAGTTCGAGCCAAGTCACGAATCCTCCAGAATTCCGTTGCGCAGCACGGGAACCGTGCCGCTCGTGTCGAGCTCGGCGGCGAGGGCCACGTCGTTCGCGTGCCCGGCCGCGGCGAGCTCGCGCCCTGAAGAACACTCTGTCAGTGCTTCGGCGATGTCGATCGCTTTTGCCGCGACGGCGGCGAGACGGGCTTCGGCGGACAGGCGGATGCCCCAACATTCGCCGGCGTGCGGCGACGGCGGACGCGTTGCGCAGGCAGCCCGCCAGGACTTCGGCACCGGTCGTGGCGGCGGCGTCGCAGAGCGTGGCGCCGTTGGGAGACGGCAGCGTCAGAAGCGTGCCGGAAGGGATTTCCGTCACAGACGAAGGTCGCAAAGTCCGTTCGCTTTCACCCGCCAGGATGGCGTCTCCTGCTTTCGCGCGTCAGCACGCGGCCGCCGTTGCCCAGCACGAGATCCGTTGTGGTGCAGAAGGAAAGCACGTCGACCACGACGAGTACGGCGCAGTCCGCGCCCAAGGCGGCGACACCCTCGGATCCCCATTCGAGCCTGATGTCCACCCCCACAGCATGCCCGCGCCGGAACGTGATGGCAGACTCCGCGCTGTGCGTGTTTACCTTGGCTCCGACCATGCCGGTTTCGAACTGAAGAACCACCTCGTGGCCCACCTCAAGGAGCAGGGCCACGACGTCGAGGACGTCGGCCCCTTCGTCTACGACGCGGCCGACGACTACCCGGCGTTCTGCATCGAGGCGGCCCGCCGCGTCGTCGCGGACGAGGGCAGCCTCGGCATCGTCGTCGGCGGCTCCGGCAACGGCGAGCAGATCGCGGCCAACAAGGTGAAGGGCGCTCGCGCCGGCCTCGCGTGGAGCGTCGAGACCGCGAAGCTCACCCGCGAGCACAACCACGCCCAGCTGATCGGCGTCGGCGCGCGGATGCACACCACCGAAGAGGCCACGGAGATCGTCGAGGCGTTCCTCGCGACCCCGCCGAGCCCGGACGAGCGCCACGGCCGCCGCGTCCAGCAGATCCTGGACTACGAGAACACCGGCTGGCCGCCGCCGCTTCCCGAGCACTGACATGCCCGAGGGGCATACGCTCCATCGCTTGGCACGTCTGCACAAACGCCGCTTCGCCGGTCACCCGGTCGAGGTGTCCAGCCCGCAGGGACGGTTCGCCGCCGAAGCGTCCCGTTTGGACGGCCGGGTGCTGGTGAAGGCCGAGGCGTACGGGAAACACCTGTTCCACGACTACGGTCCACTCGGGACGGTGCACGTCCACCTCGGCCTCTACGGCACGTTCTCCGACGAGCCGCTGCCCGCTCCCGAGCCCGTCGGGCAGGTGCGGATGCGGCTGGCCGGCCCGACGCATTTCGCCGACCTGCGCGGCCCGACCCGGTGTGAACTCCTGGACACGCCGCAGGTCGACGCGATCAAGGCACGATTGGGCCCGGATCCGTTGCGGCGTGACGCCAAGCCGGACAAGGCATGGGAGCGGATCTCGCGGTCGAAGACGTCGATCGCGGCCTTGCTGATGGACCAGTCGGTGCTGGCGGGCGTCGGCAACGTGTATCGCGCCGAAGTGCTGTTCCGGCACGGTGTCGCCCCGCTCGTGCCGGGCCGCGCGCTCGATCGCGGGCTGTGGGACGACCTGTGGGCGGATCTCGTGACGCTCATGCGGCACGGTGTCCGGGTGGGACGGATCGACACGGTCGCGCCGGAGCATCTGCCCGAGGTCACCGGCCGCGCGCCGCGGCAGGACCGGCACGGCGGCGAGGTCTACGTCTACCGCCGCGAGGGGATGCCGTGTCTCGTATGCGGGACGGCGGTGCTGCGGAGCGATCTCGCGGCGCGGAACCTCTTCTGGTGCCCGACCTGCCAGCCCGCCTGAGGGACTACCCGGATGCCATGAAAGGTCCTTTCCTTGCGAAATTTGCAAGGAAAGGACCTTTCATGGCGTTTGCGGGACGGGGCGCGGGCTAGAAGTCGAAGCCTCCGCCGTCGAACCCGCCGCCGTCGAAGCCGCCACCATCGAAGCCGCCGCCGTCGAACCCACCGGCGTCCCCGCCCATGTCGCCTCCGGCGTCGCCCGCGTCACCGCCGGCACCCGCGTCCTCCTGGCCCGCGTCGTAACCCGACTCCCAGGCCGACGCGCTCGCGATCCCCGCCATCCCGGAGAACATCGCGCTGAACAGCAGCATCGAGCCGAGACCCCAGGCACCGGCGACGAGCGCGGGCTTCCACCACGGCTCGCTGTACCAGCCCTGCGGCACCGGACGGCCCGCGACGCGGCCACCGGGGTAGTAGTGCGGCGTGCGCTGGCTCGGGTCCGGCGAAGCCTCGTAGTGCTCGCCCTCGACGTCCACCGAGCGGTACTCGGTGACCTTGCCCGCCCGATCGCGCTCTTCGCTGCCGGGCAGTTCCGGACCGGGGTCCATGCCCATCGCGAGCCGCGCCGCGCGGACGTAATAGAGACCCTCGATGGCGGTCTCGCGCACCAGCCGGGCCTGCTCGACGGTCTGCGCCTGCTCCATCTGGGAGCCGGCGGCGGTGAAACGTTCGGACGCGTCCGCCATCGCCTGCTGGGAGGCGGTGTCCGTGCCGGTGAGGTTCATGACCTGACCGCCCAGTCGTTCGACGAGGCGCCGTGCGTCCGCCTTCGCGTCGTCCAGCTGGCGCTTCTTGGCCGCCGCCTGGGATTTCGCGAAGTAGATGCCGCCGCCGACCACGACGACGAGGAGCACGATCAGGAAGATCGCGGTGCCCATGGGTTCAACTCCAGGAATCGTTCGGCCTTTGACCGGATCAACGCGGCGGACCCGCCGGGGGTTCCCGCGCGCACTGGCGGGCGAAACTAGAACACGTTATAGTTCGGCTCCATGAAGTTCACCCTGTCGATCGCGATGAATCCGCTCGATCAGCTGGGCGAGCTCGCCCGGGCCGCCGAAGAGGCGGGTTTCTCCTCGATCGCGCTCCCGGATTCCCTGTTCTATTCCGAAACGGTCTCGGCCGACTATCCGTACACGCCCGACGGCAGCCGCTTCTGGACCGAGGAGACGCCCTGGGCCGATCCGCTGGTCGCGGCCGCCTCGATGGGCGCGGTCACCGAACGGCTCACCTTCTACACCTCCGTGCTCAAACTCGGCTCCCGCAACCCGGTCCTGCTCGCCCGCCAGGTCAACTCGGTCGCGGCGCTGACCGGCGGCCGTTTCGGGCTCGGGCTCGGCGTCGGCTGGTCGCCGGAGGAGTTCCGCTGGTGCGGCGCGCCGTACGAGAAGCGTGGCAAGCGCGTCGACGAGGCCATCGAGGTGCTGCGCCTGATCCTCGACGGCGGGATGGTCGAGTTCCACGGCGAGTTCTTCGACTTCGACAAGCTCCGCATGAGCCCGACACCGCCGTCGCGGGTGCCGTTCTACATCGGCGGACACACCGACGTCGCGCTGCGCCGGGCCGCGCGCGTCGCCGACGGCTGGTCTTCGGCGATGATGAAGTTCGACGACCTCCGAGACACGATCGCCAAGCTGCGCGGGCTGCTGGCCGACCAGGGCCGCGCCGAAGATCCCTTCGAGTACCAGGCCGTCTGCATCGACAAGTTCGGTCTCGACGGCTATCGCGAGCAGGGCGACATCGGCGTCACCGACATCATCACCATGCCGTGGGTGTTCGACGGCCTCGGTTTCGACGCCGAGGTCGGCCCGAAGCTCGATTCCATCAAGAAGTTCGGCGACGAGATCATCGCGAAGATCGGAGACTGAACCATGGGTGTCGACGTCTGCTGGGATCCGGCCACCGAGCAGCCGCCCGCGCGGCAGGCCGCGTTCCGCTCGATGACCGCCGCCACCGCCGGGGACAAGGCCGCCTGGCTCGCCCTGTTCGCCGGGGACGCCGTCGTCGAAGACCCCGTCGGCCCGTCGATGTTCGACGAGGAGGGCAAGGGACATCACGGCCAGGACGGGATCAGTGCCTTCTGGGACAAGACGATCGCCAACGTCGAACGCTTCCAGTTCACCATCCGCGATTCCCACGCGGCCGGGGACGAGGTCGCGAACGTCGGCACGATCACGACGTACCTGCCCGGCGGCTACCGCGTCGACACCGACGGAGTGTTCGTCTACCGGGTGCGCGAGGACGGGCTGATCGTGTCGATGCGCGCGTTCTGGGAGACCGAGCGCGCCATGGCCACCGCCCGCAAGGCCGAAGACTAGGAGAGCCGCTCCGCGCGCCGGGTCAGGTACTGCCGCTCGGGTTCGCTGGCCGTCTTCCCGGCGGCCCGCAGGTAGGCCTCGCGCGCGGCGCCGGTGTCCCCGGCCAGTTCCAGCAGGTGCCCGCGGACGGAATCGAGCCGGTGCGTCTGGCTCATCCGGCTGTCGTCGTCGAGCGTGGCCAGCAGTTCCAGGCCCGCTTCGGGCCCGTTGACCTCGGCGACCGCGACGGCGCGGTTGAGCGTGACGACGGGCCCGGGCGAGACCTTTTCGAGGACGTCGTAGAGCGCGAGGATCTGGGGCCAGTCCGTGTCGGCCGCGGTGGCCGCCTCGGAATGGACGGCGGCGATCGCGGCCTGCACCTGGTACGGCCCGACCGGGCCCGCCTCCAGAGCCTCGCTCACCAGCGAAACCCCTTCGGCGATCGTTTCCGCGTTCCAGCGCGTACGGTCCTGTTCGGCGAGCGGGACGAGCGAGCCGTCGTCGCCGGCGCGGGCGGCCCGGCGGGCGTCGGTCAGCAGCATGAGCGCGAGCAGGCCGGTGACCTCGTCCTCGTCGGGCATGAGCCGCCGGAGGAGCCGGGTCAGCCGGATCGCCTCCGCGGTCAGGTCGGCGCGGTGCAGGTCGGGGCCGCCGCTGGTCGTGTAGCCCTCGTTGAAGATCAGGTACAGCACCTGGAGGACGACGCGGAGCCGTTCGCCGAGTTCCGCGGACGGCGGCAGGACGAACTCCGCGCCCGCCTTCTTGATGGTCTGTTTCGCGCGGCTGATCCGCTGAGCGAGGGTCGATTCCGGGACCAGGAACGCGTTCGCGATCTCACCCGTGGTCAGCCCGCCGACGGCGCGCAGGGTGAGCGCGAGTTGCGACGGCGCGGACAAAGACGGGTGACAGCACAGGAAAAGGACGGTGAGCGTGTCGTCCGAATCGGACACAGTGACCGGAGTCGGGTCCATCAGCGCGTCGTTCTCTTCGCGCCGCCTTCGTGCGCTTTCGCTGCGCCATTCGTCGACCAGCCGCCGTGACGCGACCGTCGCGAGCCAGGACTTCGGGCTGTCCGGGACGCCCTGCTCCGGCCATTGCTGCGCGGCCGAGAGCAGGGCTTCCTGGACGGCGTCCTCGCAGGCGTCGAACTGCCCGTGCTTGCGCACCAGCAGCCCGATGACCTGCGGGGCCAGCTCCCTCAGGAGCGCTTCCACCTGACGATCGGTCTTCACGACGCCAGTCTTACCGCATTTAGTCCTCTGGATGCGGTCGGTAGGCATCCAGAGGACTAAATGCGGGGGTGTCAGGCGACGGGGGAGTAGTGCGAAGCGTCGCCTTCGAGGGATTCGCTCGGCACGCCGTCGATGCCCACCGGAACGTCACCCGCCACGGTGACGCGGTTCAGGCGGCGCGGGAGGTCGTCGTAGTTGTCGACGGCGTAGTGCTGGGTGATGCGGTTGTCGAACAGCACCAGCTGGTTCGGCTCCCAGCTCACCCGGACGACGTTCTCCGGCCGGGTCACGTACGACTGCAGCAGCCGCAGGATGTCCCGCGACTCGCCCTTCGACAACCCGATGATCCGCTGCGCGAACCCGCCGATGTACAGCCCGCGTTCCCCGGTCACCGGATGCACTCGCACCACCGGGTGAACCGTGCGGAACTTCTGCGAGACGAACACCTCGCGGCGTTCCCGCTCCGCGTCGTCGAGGGTCTCGGGCGCCTTCGCGTAGTCGTAGTCGTTGGTGTGCTCGGCGCGCAGCGTGTCGGCGAACGCCCGGAGCGGCTCCGGCAGATCCCGGTACGCGGCGGCCGAGTTCGCGATCAGCGTCTCTCCGCCGTACGGAGGGACGACCAGGCTGCGCAGCGTGCTGGCCTTCGGCGGGTTGTGCACGAAGGTGACGTCGGTGTGCCACTGGTTCGCGCGGCCTTGTTCGCTGTCGACCGGCAGGATCGCGGGCTCGCCGTCGACCGACGGGACGGTCGGGTGTGCCTTGGTCAGTTCGCCGAAGTGCTCGGCGAACCGCTGCTGGCCCGCGTCGTCGAGGTCGACATCGCGGAAGACGAGCGCCTTGTGCTCGTGCAGGGCGTCGGTGACGAACGCGACGGTCGCGGCGTCGAGTTCCTTGGCCGGGTCGACGCCGAGGACCTGCGCGCCGATCCTGCCGGTGATCTTGCGGACCTCGACCTGGGTGTTGAGGGCGGTCATGCGGCGTGCTCCTTCAGTGGGGTGCGGTGGGCTGGGCGGGCGAGGCCGTAGTGGCCGCGCAAGGTCGTGGCGGTGTACTCGGTGCGGAACAGGCCGCGTCGCTGGAGTTCCGGGACGACCAGGTCGACGAACTCCTCGAGGCCGCCCGGCAGCGTGGGCGGCATGACGTTGAAACCGTCCGCGGCGCCTTCGGTGAACCAGTGCTCCAGTTGGTCGGCTACCTGCGTGGCGGTTCCGGCGAAGACGCGGTGTCCCCGGCCGCCCGCCAGTCGCTCGATCAGCTGACGGATGGTGAGGTTCTCGCGCCGCGCCAGGCCCGTGACCAGCTCGAACCGGCTCTGGGCGCCCTCGGTGAACGTGCCGACGTCGGGCAGCGGACCGTCGAGCGGGTACGGCGTCAGGTCGTGGTCGAGCATGTTCGACAGCTGCCGCACGCCGTACGCGGGCGTGATGAGGGCGTTGAGCTCGGCCTCGCGCTCCTTCGCTTCGGCCTCAGTGCGCCCCAGGATCGGGCTGATCCCCGGCAGGATCTTGATCTCCTCCGGCGAGCGGCCGTACTTCGCGAGCCTTCCCTTGACGTCGTCGTAGAAAGCCTTGCCCTCGGCGAAGGTCTGCTGCGCGGTGAACACCGCCTCGGCGAACCGGGCCGCGTACTCCTTGCCCGTCTCCGACGAACCGGCCTGGACGAGCAACGGATGTCCCTGCACCGGACGCGGGATGTTGAGCGGGCCGCGGACCTGGAAATGCGGGCCGTTGTGGTCGATCGGGTGGATGCGGTCGGTGTCGGCGTAGACGCCGCTCGCCTTGTCGATCACCGCCGCGTCGTCGTCCCAGCTGTCCCAGAGTTTCCTGGCCACTTCGACGAATTCGGTGGCGCGTTCGTAGCGCAACGCGTGTGCCGGCCGGGCGTCGCGGTTGAAGTTGCGGGCCTCGTCCTCGCCCGCCGACGTCACGATGTTCCAGCCCGCGCGCCCGTCACTGAGGTGGTCGAGCGACGCGAACTTCCGCGCCAGGTGGTACGGCTCGTTGTAGGTCGTCGACGCGGTGGCGATCAGCCCGATGTGTTCGGTCGCCCCGGCCAGCGCGGAAAGCAACGTCAGCGGCTCGAACAGGGTGTGGGAGTTGTAGCGGACGTTGCCCCACAAGGCGACACCGTCGGCGAGGAACAGCGAATCCAGCTTGCCGCGCTCCGCCGTGCGGGCGATGTCGACGTAGTGCTTCAGCGTCGCGGCGCGGTGCGGATCAGTGCTCGGATGCCGCCACGCCGCCTCGTGATGGCCGTTCGGCATCACGAACGCGTTGAGGTGTAAGTGCTTCACGCCTTCTCCTTGACACGCCAGGTGGAGAACCGCCGCTCCAGTGCGACGAAGCCCGCGTTGATGGCCAGGCCCAGCACCGACACCGTGATGATCGCGGCGTACATCTGCTGGATCTGGAAGTTGACCTGCGAGTTGTTGATCAGGTAGCCGAGCCCGGCTTTGGCGCCGACCATTTCGGCGGCGATGAGGATGAGGATCGAGTACGCCGCCGCCATCCGGATGCCGGTGAAGATGGTCGGCACCGCCGACGGCAGGATCACCTTCCGGAACAGGCTCGGGCTCGACAGCCCGAGCGAGCGCGCGGCCTTGACCAGCAACGGATCCACGGTGTTCACCCCAGCGATCGTGTTGAGCAGCACCGGCCAGACGCAGGCGTAGACGATCAGCGCGATCTTGGACACCTCGCCGATGCCGAGCAGGAGCGTGAACACCGGCAGCAGGGCCAGCGCGGCGGTGTTGCGGGCCAGTTCCAGCAACGGGTTCAGGAACTCGGCGAGCGGCCGGTACCAGGCGATCAGCAGGCCGAGCGGCACCGAGACGCCCACCGCGATGACGAATCCGGCGGCGGACCGGCCGAGGCTCGCCAGCAGATGGTCGGCCAGCTGCCCGTTGAGGATCAGC
This sequence comes from Amycolatopsis sp. CB00013, assembly GCF_001905755.1. Taxonomy (NCBI): domain Bacteria; kingdom Bacillati; phylum Actinomycetota; class Actinomycetes; order Pseudonocardiales; family Pseudonocardiaceae; genus Amycolatopsis; species Amycolatopsis sp. CB00013. Next base: position 109,895 of record NZ_LIWC01000003.1, read on the forward strand.
TCCCAGAGCGCGACGAGGTCTTCCGACAGCGGCGGGAGGAAGGTCCTCGTGCCTTCGTCGAGCAGGTACTGGGGAGCGAGCTCCCAGAGGGCGAGGAAGAGCAGGATCGCCGCCGAACTACGGAAAGCCTTGCGTAACGGGTTCTTCTTCTTGCGGGGTTTCTCGGCGGCCTTCAGTCCAGTGTGGACTTTCGGCGCTTCGAGGGTGGCGGTCATCAGGCGGCCCTCCGGATCTCGTCGTGCAGCAGTTCCCACAGCCGATGGCGATGGGCCACGAAGGCGGGCGCCGAGCGCAGGTCGTCGTTCGAGCGGTCGCCGAGGTCGATGTCGACGACGTCCTTGAGCCTGCCCGGCCGGGACGTGAGCACCGCGACCTTCTGTCCTAAATAGACGGCTTCCTCGATGCTGTGGGTGATGAAGACGATGGTCTTGCCGGTGCGTTTCCAGATCCGGCGCAGCTCCTCTTGCAGGAGTTCGCGGGTCTGGGAGTCCAGTGCGGCGTACGGCTCGTCCATCAGCAGCACGTCCGGGTCGTACGCGAGGCTCCTCGCGATCGCGACACGTTGTTTCATGCCACCGGAAAGCTGATGGGGGAGGTGGTCTTCGAAGCCGGAAAGCCCGACCAGGTCGAGGAATTCCCGCGCTCGCTCGGCGCGCTGTCGTTTGTTCAGGGTGCCGCCTTCGAGGCCGAACTCGACGTTGGCCCGCGCGGTGCGCCACGGGAACAGCGCGTACTGCTGGAACACGACCCCGCGATCCAGTCCCGGTCCGGTGACGGGTTTCCCGTCGATCAGGACCTCGCCGGAGGTGGGTTTCGCGAGCCCGCCGAGCAGATCGAGCAGCGTGGACTTGCCGGAACCGCTCGGCCCGACGAGGGAGAGGAACGTGCCGTCCTCGATGTCGAGGGAAACGTCGTCGAGTGCGGTCAACGCGCCGAAGGTCTTGGTGACCGAGCGCAGGCTGATCTTGACGGTCATGCGCCACCGCCTTCGCGGTACGGGTTGAACTCGTTGGTGTAGATCTTCTTGAGGTCGAGCTGGTCGTTCTTGATGAACCCGGACTGCTTGAGCCAGTCCGTCCAGAGCGTGTAGTCGTTGTCGGAGATCAGCCCGCCCTTGGTGACACCGGTGCTCTTCCAGTACTTGAGCGTTTCGGTGTTCTCGTTGCGGCCGCGGTTCTGGATGATCTTGGTGAACCGGGCGATCACCTCCTCGCGCGGAGTGGTACGCGCCCACTCGATCGCCTTGGCCACGCCGGTGACGAAGGTTTTCGTGGTCTCCGGGTACTTCTTGATGAAGTCGGTCCGCAGCACGTACGGCCCGCCGTTGTACGGTCCGAACGCCTCGACGTCCTTCACGATCGGCCGCACGCCGCCTCCCGCGAGAGCACGGTCCTGCAGGACGCCGTTGAGCGCGGCGACGTCGATCTGGCCGTTGCGCAGGGCCTGTTCCGTGTTGATCGGGGGCAGGACGACGAGCTGTACCTGGTCGATCTCGGCGTCGGTGAGGCCGTTGCGCTTGAGCCAGGTGTCGAGGGCGGCCTCCAGGTTCGCGCCGACGGTGTTGACGCCGACCTTCTTGCCGATGAGGTCACGCGCGGTGCGGATCGGGCTGTCTTCCTTGACGTAGAAACCCAAGAAGGTCTTGTCGTCGGAGCCGTAGTAGTTGACGACGGCCTTGATCGGGGCGCCGGCGTCGACGAGTTTGGCGACCGCACCGGTGAAGGCGCCGCCGAAGTCGGTCTGGTCGGTCGCGGCGGACTGGATGTCCTGCGGTCCGCTGATCGTGTTGCCGACCCATTTGAGTTTGACCGGGCCGAAGTAGCCGAGGTCTTCGGCGAGTTCGGGGAAGGTGACGTTGTTCGCCGACCCCTGGTAGCGGAGTTCGAGTTTCTCCGGCTGCCCGGCCACGCCCGCCGGGGTCGCGGAGGCGCCGCAGCCCGACAGCGCCAATCCGGCGAGGAGCGCGGCGATCAAGGGCACTGGTTTCTTCACGGTGGGCTCTTTCGTTCGGGTTCGCGTCGTTGAAGAAGATTCTTCGCAGGCCCGGTGCGGAGCGTCAATTTTGCGATTTAGTGAAGTAACTCAGGATGCGTTGGCGAGGTTCGTGAAAAGCGGATCTTCGTAGAGGGCGTTCAGCATGACCGCCGCGCCGGCCGTCGCCAGCTCGGTACCCGAAAAGCTTGACGCCACAACGTTTTTCTCCGCGTCCTGGCAGATCCACGAGCGCTGGGCGACCTCGTCCCGGATCGTGGAAAGGCATCCTTCGACGTCGCGTACACTCTGGTCGAGCACGATGAGGATTTCCGGATTGAGGACGTCGAACAGCAAGGCGGCGGCCTGTCCGATGATTCTCGCACGTTCCTGGAAAAGGGCGATGGCGCTTTTGTTCCCCGATGCCGCCAAATGGAGCACATCGGTGAAATCCGGTTCTTCGATGATGTGCGCTTCGACGGCCTTACGGGCGATCGTGCGCTCGGACACCGTCGCTTCGAGACAGCCGGATCGCCCGCAACGGCAGGGTTCCTCGCTGTCGTCGACCCGCAAATGCGCGACGGCGCCCGCCGCCGACCTCGGTCCATGATGGACGGTGTCCCCGGTCGCGAAGGCGGCGTCGACCACGTTGCCGGTGAACAACTGCACGACACTGCTCCGCGCTCGCGGTTGCCCCAGCAGGCGTTCGGCGTGGATGAGCGCCCGCGAATGCCCGTCGACGCGGACGTCGAGACCGGTGACCTCCGTGAGCAGTTCGCGCAACGGAACCCCGCGCCAGCCGAGCAACCCGTGCTCCACCACCGTTCCCGAGGCCTCGTCGACCCACCCGCCGGTCGCCACCCCCAGCCCGAGCGGCGTCCGCTCCGGCGCGTGTCCGACGAGGAGGTCGTCGAGCAGCTCCGCGATCTGCGCGGCCTGCACCGCGGGCTCGGCGCCGTGATGCGGGGCTTCCAGCTGTGCCAACACTTTCCCGCGCAGATCGAGCAGCCCGACGGTGAGATGGTCGACCGCGACATGCGCTCCGCACACCACGAACCGCTCCGTGTCGAGCTCCAGCGGCACAAACGGCCTGCCGACCGCGCCCGCGACCTCGGGCAGCTCGACGAGGAACCCGCGGCGCATCAGCTCCGCGACATGCCCCGTGACGGCCGCGGCACTCAGCCCGGTGCGGCGCGCGATGGTGCTGCGCGCTATCGCCCCTTCGTCCAGCACCACGCGGAGCACCGCGCTGGCACTGGCGCTCCGCCTGCCGGTCACGGTGCCGATGTTCGCAAGCGGGTGGCGGTGGGCCTAGGGCTCTCAGCATCCGGGAGCTGGTCAGGCGGTCAGTTCGCGGAAGAACTTGGCGCTGCGTTCACAACGGTCCTCGTACCCCCGCGCCCGGTAGAAGGCGTGCGCGCCGGTCCTGCGGCGGGAACTGCTGACCTCCATCGCGCCGCAGCCCCACCGCAGCGCCTGCTCCTCGGCGGTGGTGATCAGCGCGCGTCCGACGCCGGTGCCGCGCTGGGTCTCGTCCACCACCAGGGCCACGATCCGTCCCACGGCGCCTTCCCGCTCGAGAAGCGGGATCGCGACCACCGCGATGACCCCGACCACGGTGCCGTCCGATTCGGCGACGAACGCGGCGCCTTCGGGATGGCGGGCCCAGCGTTCGAGCCGGCCGCGTACGTCGGTCTCGTCGTTGTCCGGGTAGCCGAGTTCGGCGAGGAGGGTGGTCACGGCGGGGGCGTCGGTGGCGCGGGCGTGGCGGATCTCCATGATCGCCATCATGCCCGGCCTCTGACTCGGAGTGAGGGGTGTGCGGATTCGGCGTGACTCGTGTGTCCAGGCCCGGTACACGCGTGATTGGAGGCGGAACACGCCGGAGTCGCGTCCGCGGCGTGTCTTCCGGCTACGGACACGCGAGATCCGGCTGGAAACACGCGAGATCCGGGTGCCGGGCCCGCGGTGAAACCGCAGGTCGAGGACCTTGAGTCGGGATGACAGGATTTGAACCTGCGACCCTCCGCTCCCAAAGCGGATGCGCTACCAAGCTGCGCCACATCCCGTGACTCCCCGATCTTCCCGGGGGGTGTGCGCACAGCCTAGCGGGTCACGCTAAGCTGTTTTCGCACCCGGTACTTCGGGGGCACGCGGGTGTAGCTCAATGGTAGAGCCCTAGTCTTCCAAACTAGCTACGCGGGTTCGATTCCCGTCACCCGCTCCACAGCTCCACATCCGAACCCGTAGGCCTTCTGGCCTGCGGGTTCTTTCGTTCCTGGGGCGGAAGTCCGCGTGTCCTGAAGGCCCCCTTTGAGACATCCAACGTCTCAAAGGGGGCATTCAGGACACTCAGCAGCGAGACCCGAAGCTCAGTCGGACTCGGCGGGTGTCACGGCCTGCGAGAGGCCGCTGGAGGCGGCATCCGCCTCCAGATGGGCCGCGATCAGGTCCAGCAGCTTGTCCGTGTCCACAGGCTTGGTCACGTAGTCGTCAGCGCCCGAAGCGAGCGTCCGCGCCTTGTCCTCCGCGGTCGCCTTCGCGGTGACGGCGATCACGGGCAGGTCTTCGTGCGCGGCCTCGGCGCGGATCGCGGTGATCGTGGCGTTGCCGTCCAGTTCGGGCATCATCACGTCCATCAGGACGAGCGCGGTGTCTTCGTGCCGTTCCAGCGCCCGGATGCCCGCGACGCCGGTCTCGGCGTAGATGACCTCCAGGCCGTTGCGTTCCAGTACGGCGGCCAGCGCGAAGACGTTGCGCAGGTCGTCGTCGACGATCAGGATCTTCTCGCCGTGGAACCGCTGCGACGGCGTCACCGGGATCACCTGCGGCACGGCCATGATCAGCGGGACACCGCTCGCCGCGGCGGAGGTCGGGACCACCAGGTTCGACGCGCTCACCGGCAAATACAGGGTGAACGTGCTGCCCTTGCCGGGATCGCTGCGGACCCGCAGTTCGCCGCCGAGCAGTTCCGTCAGCTGCTGGCTGATCGACAGACCCAGCCCGGTGCCGCCGTACTTGCGGCTCGTGGTGCCGTCGGCCTGGCGGAACGCGTCGAAGATGATCGCGAGTTTGTCCGGCGCGATCCCGATCCCGGTGTCCTCCACGGCGAACGCGAGGACGCCGGGGGCGTTGCGCAGCGAGTCGGCTTCGACCTCGCCCGGGTCGGCCATCCGGATGTGCAGGCGCACACCGCCTTCGTCGGTGAACTTCGCCGCGTTGGACAGCAGGTTCCGCAGCACCTGCTGCACGCGGTGTTCGTCGGTGTGGATCGACGACGGCACCGGTGGGTCGATGAGGACGGCGAACTCCAGGCCCTTGTCCGACGTGAGCGGACGGCAGATCGATTCGACGTACTCGACCAGTTCGGGCAGCGTGACGTCGGACATCTGCAGGTCCAGGTGGCCTGCCTCGACCTTGGCCATGTCGAGGATGTCGTTGATCAGCTGCTGCAGGTCGCTGCCCGCGGAGTAGATCGTCCGCGCGAACTGGATCTGCTTCTCCGACAGGTTCCCGTCCGGGTTCTCCGAGAGCAGTTTCGCGAGGATCAACGCGCTGTTGAGCGGCGTCCGCAGTTCGTGCGACATGTTCGCCATGAACTCGGATTTGTACTGCGACGCCATGGTCAGCTGCCCGGCACGCTCTTCGAGCTCCTGACGCGCCTGCTCGATCTCGCTGTTCTTGACCTCGATGTCGCGGTTCTGCTGCGCCAGCAGCGCCGCCTTCTCCGCCAGATCCGTGTTGGACCGCCGCAGTTCCCGTTGCTGCGCCTGCAACTGCTCGGACCGGGCGCGCAGTTCCTGTGCCAGGCGCTGGGATTCGGTCAGCAGGGCCTCGGTGCGCGAGTTGGACTGGATGGTGCTGACGTTGACCGCGATGGTCTCCTTCAGCTGTTCCAGCAGGTCGATGTGCACGGTGCTGAAGGCGTTGATGGTCGCCAGTTCCAGCACGCCCAGCACCTCGCCCTGGAACAGCACCGGCAGCACGATCACGTTGACCGGCGCGGCCGAACCCAGTCCCGACGAGATGAGCGCGTACTCCGGCGGCGCTTCGTGGACCAGTATCGTGCGCCGGTCGACGGCGGCCTGCCCGATGAGCGATTCGCCGGGGGAGAACCGCAGGCCGTTCTGGGATTTCGCCAGCCCGTAGGTGGCGATGCTCTCCAGGACCACTTCTTCCTGCTCGTCTTCGCGGGCCAGGAAGAACGCGCCCTGCTGCGCGGACACCAGCGGCGTCAGTTCGGACAGGATCAGCGTCGCCACCGACGCGAGGTCGCGGTGCCCCTGCATGAGCGCGGACAGCCGCGCGAGGTTGGTCTTGAGCCAGTCCTGCTCGCGGTTCGCCCGGGTGGTCTCCTTCAGGTTCGCGATCATCTGGTTGATGTTGTCCTTGAGTTCGGCCACCTCCCCGGACGCGTCGACGGTGATGTGCCGGGTCAGATCGCCGGCGGTCACCGCGGTGGCCACCTGCGCGATCGCGCGCACCTGGGTGGTCAGGTTCCCGGCCAGCTGGTTCACGCTTTCGGTCAGCCGCGACCACGTGCCCGCGACGCCGGGCACCTCCGCCTGACCGCCGAGCGTGCCGTCCGTGCCGACCTCGCGGGCGACGCGGGTGACTTCGGAGGCGAAGGCCGAGAGCTGGTCGACCATCGTGTTGATGGTCGTCTTGAGTTCGAGGATCTCACCGCGCGCGTCGATGTCGATCTTCTTCGACAGATCGCCCTGCGCCACCGCGGTGGTCACCGTCGCGATGCTGCGGACCTGTCCGGTCAGGTTGTCGGCCATGACGTTCACGTTGTCCGTCAACGCCTTCCACGTGCCCGCCACGTTCGGCACGCGGGCCTGGCCGCCGAGGATGCCTTCCGTACCCACCTCGCGGGCGACGCGGGTGACCTCGTCGGCGAACGCGCGCAGCGTCTCGACCATGCTGTTGATCGTCTCGGCGAGGACGGCGACCTCGCCCTGCGCGTCGATCGAGATCTTCTTCGACAGGTCGCCGTTCGCCACCGCGGTGGTCACCGTCGCGATGCTCCGCACCTGGTCGGTGAGGTTGGTGGCCATGACGTTGACGTTGTCGGTGAGGTCCTTCCAGGTCCCGGCGACGCCGCGCACCTGCGCCTGGCCGCCGAGCTTGCCTTCGGTACCGACCTCGCGCGACACCCGGGTGACTTCGTCGGCGAACGCCGAAAGCTGGTCGACCATGATGTTGACGGTGTTCTTGAGCTCCAGGATCTCGCCGCGCGCGTCGACGATGATCTTCTGCGTCAGGTCGCCCTTCGCGACGGCGGTGGTGACCTGGGCGATGTTCCGGACCTGGTCGGTCAGGTTGTTCGCCATGAAGTTGACGTTGTCGGTGAGGTCCTTCCACGTCCCGGCCACGCCGGGCACCTGCGCCTGACCGCCGAGCCTTCCGTCGCTGCCGACCTCGCGGGCGACGCGGGTGACCTCGTCGGCGAACGCCGACAGCTGATCCACCATCGTGTTCAGCGTGTTCTTCAGTTCGAGGATCTCGCCCTTGGCGTCGACGGCGATCTTCTGCGACAGGTCGCCCTTCGCCACCGCGGTCGCCACCTGGGCGATGTTGCGCACCTGCGCGGTGAGGTTGTTCGCCATGAAGTTGACCGACCCGGTGAGGTCGCGCCACGTCCCGGCGACCCCCGGCACCTGCGCCTGGCCGCCCAGCTGACCTTCCGTGCCGACCTCGCGGGCGACACGGGTGACCTCGTCGGCGAACGACGAGAGCTGATCCACCATCGTGTTGACGGTCGTCTTCAGTTCGAGGATCTCGCCGCGCGCGTCGACCGTGATCTTCTGCGTCAGGTCGCCCTTCGCCACCGCCGTGGTGACCTGGGCGATGTTGCGGACCTGGTCGGTCAGGTTGTCGGCCATCTGGTTCACCGAATCGGTGAGCCCGCGCCACGTCCCGGCCACGCCCGGCACGGTCGCCTGGCCGCCGAGACGGCCTTCGCTGCCGACCTCGCGCGCCACCCGCGTGACCTCGTCGGCGAACGACGACAGCTGGTCGACCATCGTGTTCAGCGTGTTCTTGAGTTCGAGGATCTCGCCCTTGGCGTCGACGTTGATCTTCTGCGAGAGGTCGCCCTTCGCCACCGCCGTGGCCACCTGGGCGATGTTGCGGACCTGGTCGGTCAGGTTGTCCGCCATCAGGTTCACCGAGTCGGTGAGGTCGCGCCACGTGCCCGCCGCGCCGGGGACCTGCGCCTGACCGCCGAGACGGCCTTCGCTACCCACCTCGCGTGACACCCGGGTCACTTCGTCGGCGAACGACGAGAGCTGGTCGACCATGATGTTGACGGTGTTCTTGAGCTCCAGGATCTCGCCGCGCGCGTCGACGTTGATCTTCTGGGTCAGATCGCCCCGCGCCACCGCGGTGGTCACCTGGGCGATGTTGCGCACCTGGTCGGTCAGGTTGCTGGCCATCACGTTGACGTTGTCGGTGAGATCACGCCAGGTGCCCGCCACCCCCGGGACCTCGGCCTGACCGCCGAGCCGTCCTTCGGTGGCGATCTCGCGGGCGACTCTGGTGACCTCGGTCGCGAACCGCGAAAGCTGCTTGATCAGCCCGTTGACCGTTTTCGCGACTTCGGCGAACTGGCCCTGCAGCGGCCGGCCGCCGACTTCCAAGGGCATCGGCTCGGACAGATCGCCCTCGGCGACCGCGCCGAGGACGCGGTTGAGCTCGGCCGTGGGCCTGCTCACGTCTTCGATCAGCCCGTTGACGACGTCGACCGCGGTGGCCCAGCCGCCGGGACCGATCTCGGCCGCGACGCGCTCGGTTAGCCTGCCTTCCTTGCCGACCGCCTCGCGGACGCGCAGGAGTTCGGTCACCAGTCGCTGGTTCCGTTCGGCGATGTCGTTGAAGGCGCCCGCGAGCTGGGCCGCGAGCCCGTCGCCGTGCGCCACGAGCCGCCGCCGGAAGTTGCCGTCCCCGAGGTCACGAGCCGCCGCGAGCAGGCGTTCCAGGGTCGCTTCGTCCACCTGGCCGCCACCACCTTCCACGGGGATCCGGTCCCTTTGGGAGTGCTGTGTCATCTGTGTCGACCCTCTCCACCACGCATGCCAAGCCATGGTCGTCGCATCAGCGTGCCATGATTCGACCTACACTTCGAGCCAGTCCGCCCGCTCACACTGCGCTACCCGCCAGGCAGGAGGAGGTCCGGGAATGGTGTCACGGCCGGCCCCGGCCTCGACGTCGCTCCCCTCGGAGTCGTCGACGGCGACCAGCGAGGGCGCGCTGCCCGAATCCGGGCGGTTCTGGCGTGAGCTGCTGGAAGACGTCCGTGACGCGGTGCTCGTGCAGGACGTCGGCGGCGCGTTGCGCTGGTCGAATCCCGCCGCCCGCGAGCTGTTCGGCGGCGGGCGCCCGATACTGACCGCCGAAGGTCCCGACGTCGGGCATGTCGAGCACACCGGCCGCCGGTTCCCGGCCCGGATCCGGACGCTGCCCGGCGGCTGGCACGCGTGGACGGTGACCTCCGCGGTCGCGGCCGACGGTCCCCGCGTGGACGGTTTCCTCGCCGCTTCGGCACCCAGGCTCGCCTCCGCGCGAGGGCGGCACGGCACGGCGAAGGTGATCGCCGAGGTCGCCGCCGCCGAACTCGCCGACTGCGTGTTCGTGCTGCTGCCGACCACCCGTGGCCGGTGGGAATGGTGGAGCTGCGATCACCGCACCAATCACGGGCACGGCCGGATCCGCCGGGTGCCGGCCCAGCTCGCGCCGGTGCTCGCCGGCACCTTCGCCTCCACCGAGGAACTCGAAGCCAAAGCGGTGCCGGAGGAGGAGATCGCGACGCTGCCCGCGATCGTCGCGGAACGGCTCGCCGTCCATCCGTCCGTGACCGTGGTCTCACTGGGGTTCGACGGCGGCGCCGGGGTCACCGGGGCGGTGGTGCTCGGCAGGCGCGGCGCGCCCGCGTTCGGCGAGGACCACCCGCGCGCGGTGACCGAATTCGCCCGCGCGGCAGGGACGGCGCTGGCGAACGCGCACCGCTACGCCCGCCAGGAAGAGGCCACCCGCGGCCTGGAGACCACGCTGCGCCCGACCCCGCCGCCGGACGTCCACGGCGTCAAGTTCGACGTCTGGTACGAGCCGTCGGGCGGTCTGCTCGACGTCGGCGGCGATTTCTACGACGTCCTGCCGCGCGAAGGCGGCGGCGCGATGTTCGTCCTCGGCGATGTCTGCGGGAAGGGCGCCGAGGCGGCCGCGCTCACCGGCCGGGTCCGGCAGACCCTCGCCGCGCTCGACCTCGTCGAGCACGACAACACCACGTTGCTGAGCCTGCTCAACTCCCTGCTCATCACCGGCGGCAGCGGCCGGTTCGCCACGCTGGTGCTCGGTTCGGTGCTGGCGAACGAAGACGGTCTCGGCGTCACCTTGGCCTCAGGGGGCCATCCCGCGCCGCTGGTGGTGCGCCGTCGTGGCGGCGTCGACGAGATCACCTTGCCCGGCACACTGGTCGGGATCTCGCCGCAGGCGCGGTTCGCCGAGACGGCCATCCGGCTGGGCGAGGGCGACGTCTGCCTGCTCTACACCGACGGCATCACCGAAGCGCGTCACCATGAGCGTCCGTCGGACCTGTTCGGCGACGAGCGGTTGCGGGAACTGCTGGTCGGCTGCCAGGGGATGTCCGGCCGCGAGGTGGTCGCCCGGGTCCGCTCCGCGGTGCGGGAATGGCTTGGCAGCGGGACGCACGACGACATCGCCGTCCTGGCCATCGAGGCCTCACGACCCGTTCAGTAGCCGCACCACCGCACGCTCCACGATGTCGCGGGCCTCGTCGGGATCGGAGATCTTCTCCGCCCGTCGCGTCGCCCGCGCGATCGTCCGGTCCCGGCGGTAGGCGGTGATCACGCGGGGGTCCACATAGGACCGTCGCGCCACGGCCGGCGTGTTGCCCAGTCCTTCGGCGACTTCGGCCATCACGGCCTTCTCGACCCGCTTCAATCCTCTTTTACTGGAAGGCTTTTCGGTCTCCGCGAAGGCGGAAGCGGCGAGGACGGTGGCGTTCCAGGTGCGCAGGTCCTTGGCCGTGAAGTCGTCGCCCGTGAGTTCCTTGAACCGCTCGTTGAGGTCTTCGGCCCGGATCTCCTGCCACCCGCGACCGTTCCGGTAGGCGAGCAGGCGCACCTCGTCACCGCGGGCACGCCTGAGCGAGCGGATCAGCCGGACGAGGCCCTCGTCCCGCAGCCGGACCTTCCGCTGGATCCCGCCTTTCGCCGGATAGTCGCAAAGCAGGCAGCCTTCCCGGATCGAAACGTGCTCGCACAACAGGGTCGCCACCCCGTGCGTGCCGTTCTCGTCGGCGTAGCTTTCGCCACCGGTCCTGAACACGCCGAGGTCGAGCATGCGGAGCGCGCCGGCCAGGACCCGTTCGCGGGTGAGGCCGCGGGAAGCGAGATCCTCCCGGATGGTCCGGCGCAGCCGGGGGAGGCGCCGCGCCAGCGTGAGGACCCGCTCGTGCTTCTCCTCGTCGCGGGCCCGTCGCCATTCTCCGTGGTACAGGTACTGCTTCCGGCCCGCGTCGTCGACTCCGACGGCCTGGATGTGGGCGTTCTCGTGCGGCGCGATCCATACGCGCCGCCACGCGGGCGGGATCGCCAGCGCCTCGATGCGCTCGATCGTCTCCTCGTCCTTCAGCGGTTCGCCGTCCGGCGTCAGGTAGCCGAAACCCCGGCCTCTTCGCCGCCTCCCGATACCGGGGGAGCCCAGATCCGCTCGCCGCAATCGCATGCGCGGCGAATACCCCCGGTGATCGCGGTTCATGCCCATGGTTCGGCGGGGCCGCCGCGGGGTAGCCGGGGGCGAACACGACTTCAGGAGGGAACCGATGACGACATCGCTCAACGGACGCCGCGTGGCCATCCTCGTCGCGGACGGCGTGGAACAGGTCGAACTGGTCGAACCCCGCAAGGCGGTCACGGACGCCGGGGCCACCGCCCAGATCGTCTCGCTGGAACCCGGCGAGATCCAGGCCATGAACGGCGACATCGACAAGGCGGACAAGTTCACCGTCGACCGGGTCGTCAAGGACGTCACGGTCGACGACTTCGACGCGCTCGTCCTGCCCGGCGGCACGATGAATCCGGACAATCTGCGCGTGGACGAGAACGCGGTCCGCTTCGTGCGCGACTTCGTGAACAGCGGAAAGCCCGTCGGGGTGATCTGTCACGGGCCGTGGACGCTGGTCGAGGCCGACGTGGTCCGCGGCCGCACGCTCACGTCGTACCCGAGTGTGCGCACCGACATCCGCAACGCCGGCGGCACCGTCGTCGACCAGGAGGTGGTCGACGACAACGGCCTGATCTCCAGCCGGAATCCCGGCGACCTGCCCGCGTTCTGCGCCGCGATCGTGGCCCGATTCGCCGGATAAACGAGTGGCGCGCGTCACAATGATGGGGGATCGTGGTGGGCAGAGGAGGAGGTGCCGCGATGACCGTGCATGCCAGACGCTACGGCCGTTGGTGCCGTGAGCACTTCGAGACCGAACACGAGCCGGAGCAGCCGTCGGCCGAGACCGAGGCCGCCCCGGAGGTCACCGACGCCCAGGCCGAGCAAGCCCAGGCCGGTGACGCTCCGGAAGCGAGACCGGGCTCGCTCAACTGAGCGGTCGCCGGTACCAGACCCGCTTGGGGCCGGGCAGGCCGATCCGCGACACCAGATCGGTCACCACGCCGCCGATGATCAGCCACAGCAGGGCGGCGAGACCGTCGTTGAACAGTGTCCGGGGTTTGAGCCCTTCCGGGGTGAACAGGTTCCGCAGTCCGAGCGAGACCGCTCGCGACCACTGGTCGATCAGCTGCGCGAACCCGTTCCCCGGATTGGCTTCGCCGAACACCAGCAGGATGTGCACGATCAGCACCAGCGCGAAGATCCAGCAGATCGCGTGGACGAGGGCGTTGACGATCCGCACGACACGGATCCTGGCGGGCGTCTGTTCGACGATCTCTTCCGGTGGCTCACGCGGGTCGTTGATGTAGGTCATCGCCGTCTCCCATCATCGTCCACTGTGGACACCCGGCCGGGCGGTCGCTCAGCCGGGAGGGCCTGGCTTGCTCTTCGTCGGCGGGCTCGGCCGGGTCTTGCTCGGCTTGCCCGAGGTGCTCTGCCGCTCGCTGGCGGCGGTCGTGTCCCTCGGGGTCGAGGTGGCGTCGATGCTTTCGGTGGCACCGGACGGATCCGCGGAGGCGGGCACGTCTTCGGTCACCACGACGGTGGCGTTGCTCGCCTTCGGGCCGTGGGTGTCCACCTCGGCCGCCTCCGAGGACCGCGGCCCCTGGCCCGCCACCGGGGCGGACGAGCCGGTCGCCGCGGGGGGTATCAGGCCGCCCGGCTGGACCGGCTGATCCGCCGGGGCCTGGTTCATCGCGAGCAGCACCCCGATGGTGATCGCGGCGGCGGGTGCGCTGATGGCGGCGACCACGGCCGCCCGTTTGCGGGTGGCGGGCGCGAGATGGGTGACCTTCGTACCGGTGGAATCCTCCAGCAGGATCCGGGAGATCGCCGCGGCCGTCGGGCGCTGCGACGGTTTCCGCGCCGTCATCCCGCGCAACAGCGTCGTCATGGTGGCCGACAGTCCGGAGGGGATCCGCGGCGGCCGGTGCAGCCGTCCGACCGCGGCCTCGACCGGTGTCCCGGTGTACTCCCGTTCCCCGGACAGGCATTCGAGCAGGACGAGGCCGAGCGAATAGACGTCGGCGGGCGGTCCGACGTTCTCGCCGCGGACCTGTTCGGGCGCCATGTACGCCGCCGTGCCGACGACACCGCCGGTCTCGGTCACCCTGGTCGCGTCGAAGGCGTGCGCCACCCCGAAGTCGCCGATCAGCGGGCCGTCGTCGGCGATCAGGATGTTCGCCGGTTTGAGGTCACGGTGGGTGATGCCGTGCGCGTGGACGTGCGCGAGCGCGTCGGCCAGCCGGGCGGTCAGCTCGACGACCTCGTCCTGGGGGAGCGGGCCGGAGCGCAGCCGCTGGGCCAGGTTCGGCCCGTCGACCAGGCGCATCGTGAGGTAGGTGTAGCCGTCGTCGGTGCCCGCGTCGTACAGCGGGACGAGCCCGGGGTGGCGGACCGCGCTGAGCGTCTGGATCTCCTGCTGGCGGCGGCGCTCGTCCCGGGTCATCGTGTCGGCGTGGAACAGCTTCAGTGCCACTTCACGCTGTTCGAGCAGGTCGCGGGCGCGGAAGACGCGTGCGGTCGCGCCGCGTCCGAGCAGCTCGCCGACCTCGTAGCGGCCGGCGAGTTTGCGCGGGAGATGGTCCGGGTCGTGGACGTTCAGGCTGAACCGGCGTTGAGTGGTCCCGGCATCGGGTTCCTCCTCCTCGTCACCGCCAGCACGCGAACCCGCGTCGTCCATCGGTGCTACCTCCGTCTCACCGGCCGAACGCCGTATACCCGGTCCGGCCCCGGGCGAAACAAGGGTGGGGAGCCTACCGGAGAAGATCCGCGGGTTCACCCCGAACGGCGGGCAACCCCGGCGCGGGCCGTACGTCTCGTGGTCATGAAGCCGAACCGGTGGGCCGCGCTCGCCGCCGCCGCACTGACCGCCCTGGCCGTCTTCACCCCGCCCGCCGCCGCCGAACCGCTGGTGCCCAAGGGTTTCGCCCCAGCGTCGACGAGCTGGACCGGGCCGTCGCGCGGATTCGTCCTCGGGTTCTCGCCGTGCGGGAAACCGGGATGGTGCGCGTCCCTGCTGTCGACGACCGACGGCGGGAAGCGGTGGCGGCGCGCGGGCGAACCGCCGATCTCGTTGCCGGACAACCACAATCAGGTCAAGCTCACGGTGATCGACGAGCGCGACGTCTTCCTTTCCGACGGCACCAGGCTGCTCGCCAGCCGCGACGGTGGCGGCAACTGGTCCGAGGTCAGGCTCGCCGGGGTTCGGGAACCCTTCTATATTTCGAAGATCACCGAAGCGGGCCCTCGGGTGTTCGCGATGGTCACCGGTTTCGGCAGCCCGTCGACGACGACGTTGTACGCCGGGATCTCCGGCACGCGGCTTCTCCTGCCGGTCCCGGGATTCACCGTCACCGGCGCCACGACCTACGGCGACATCGCCACGAGCGGTGGGGTCCAGGTGTCGATGGGGGCGGATTACCGCGTTCAGAAGTACTGGACTTCTTCGGACGGCTTGACCTTCGCGACCGCGCCGCCGCCCTGCCCGGCGGACAGTTCGGCTTCGCTGAGCGGAGTCCGGCGGGGACAGGTGCTCGCGCTGTGCAGCGGGGGACCGGGGACACCGCAGCCGGGCGCGACCGTCCGGCGGCTGTGGCGCGCGCCGAAACTCGGCGGGCACTTCACCGGGACGGCGCAGGCGCCGACCCTCGGCATCAACCAGAGCTTCAGCGCCGCCTCACCCACGGCGGCGACCGTCGCGGCGGAAGGCGGCGGCACCGGCTTCCTGCACAGCACCGCCGACGGCGGCACGACCTGGACGACGACCGTGCTCAGCGGCCGCGGGGTCTGCCTCAACGATCTGGACTTCCCGGACGAACGGGTCGGCGTGGTCGTGGACGGTCTGCCGGACGCCGATGGCGGGTCCGCCGTGTACCGCACGACCGACGGCGGACGCACCTGGCGCGAACTCGGCTTCGGGTGATCGTCGCAGGTAGCCAAGGCCCTTGGGGAGGTTCACGGGGGTGCACGCCATGTCGTAATCTGTGTACGGTCCGTCGATGTCGAGGGAGCCGTGGGCACGTTCGCGTGGCCTGTGCGCGGCTGAAGGGTGGAACGTGTCCATGACTTCGGACGAGGTCCGGTCTGTGCCGAGGCGCCCGCTCCCCCTCGACTACAGCAAGCCCAATCTCGCCCGGATGAAGGACGTCCTGCTCGGCGGGCACGACCACTACGAGGTCGACAGGCAGGCCGTCGTGGACCTGCTCGCCCTCGCCCCCGACGCCGCCGCGATGGCCAAGGAGTTCCGCGCCTGGGCGAACCGGGTGGTCCGCTTCCTCGCCGACGCCCGCGGTATCGACCAGTTCCTCGATCTCGGCTCCGGGCTGCCCACCGCGGAGAACACCCACCAGGCGGCGCAGCGGTACAACCCGGACGCGCTGGTCGTGTACGTCGACCACGACCCGGTGGTCCAGGCGCACGGCCTGGCGCTGCTGGAGGACCACCTCGTCCACGTGAGCGGCGCGGATCTGACCGATCCCGCGCGGACCCTCGCCGATCCGGTGGTCGCCGAGCACATCGAACTCGACCGCCCGGTCGCGGTGATCCTGAACTCGGTACTGCACCACATCGAAGACCTCGACAAGGCGCGGGCCGTCGTGCGCGCCTACGTCGACGCGATCGCGCCGGGGTCCTATGTGCTGATCACGCACGACTTCACACCCGGCGAGGGCTCGCGTGGCGCACTCGCCCGGAAGCTCGACGATCTGATGGCCGGCACCGGGCACCGCACGGTCCATCGCGGGCGAGATGAGATCGAGTCGCTGTTCGACGGGCTGGAGATCCTCGAACCCGGCGTGGTGCACCTGCACGAGTGGTGGCCGGAGGGGCCGCGTCTCGCTCCGCTGACGGAACTGAACCACCTGAGCCTCGGTGGTGTGGGGATCAAGCCTTAACGGCGTCAGGCTTTCAACGAGCCGAAGAACGCCGTCAGTTCGTCGTGAGCGGCGCCGAAATCCTCGGTGTTGCCGGTGATCGCCAGTTCCAGGGTCTCGCCGTCGGACAGTTCCAGTGTCAGGTACGTGGTCAGCTTCCGGCGCGGGAAACCGCCCGCGACGATGTTCGACAACGGGATCCGCCGGGCGCCCGGTTCGGCGCGCAGATCGTCGAGGCCGCGCTCCCGTAGCTTCCGGATCCGCTTGCGGTCGGACACCCCGCGCGCCCCGATCAGGCCGGCGAGGCCGCGGCGGATCAGCACCGAACGCGCCATCGGCAGCAGCACCACCTCGGTGTCGCAGACGATCAGGTCGTAGAGCTTCCGTTTGGCCTTCAACGCGGTGAACAGCCCGAGCATGCGGGCTTCGGCGGGATCCGGTTCCGGCTGGGGTTCCTGTTTGCAGAAGTAGGCGGCGGGCACGCTCAGCAGCTGCAGGTTGTGGACCAGTTCGTCGACCGCGCGCGGGCTGCGCACCGCCGCGCCGACCAGTTCGGCGACGTCGAACGGCTCGCCGTCGCCGAGGCACAGTTCCCAGCCGCCGCCCCAGTTCAGGCGGTGCGCGGCGACACCGTTGTCGATCATCGCGGCGGTGACGGTGTCGGCGAACAGCTCGGTCAGCAGTTCCAGGCCCTCTTCGCGCGACGGGGCCCGCAGGGGTTTCGCGAGCGCGTCGGCGTCGCCGTCACGCAGGACCCGCACGACCTCGCCGATCGTGCCGCGCGGCGCCAGCCTGCTCTCGATCCCGGCCGCGGTCAGCAGCCGCGCGCCCTCCGCCACCGACGCGCGGCCCGCGCGTTTGACGACCTCGTCCCAATCCGCGCGCGGCCCGACGTCGCGGATCAGCACGTCCAGCTCCGCCTCCGGCACGTCGACCTTCGGCGCGCCCAGCAGCGACCAGGCTGGTCGCGCGTCCGGCTTCACCGGGTTGTCCGGGACGCCCGCCAGTGCGGCGATACGCCGTTTCGTGGGCGGGTGGCTGTCGTACTTCGAGAGCTCTTCGCCGTCGATGACGTCTTCGGCGTACTCGGCCACCCAGTCCCGCTGGACGGGGTGGTTGAGGTACGAGCGGAACCCCAGCAGCACCGGGGGAGTGCGCCGCGCCGCCGCGCCGAGCGAGAGATAGCGCTCGGCGTAGTCCTTCCACAGCGGGCTCAGCGTCGCGGCCTTCCGCAGGGCCGCGGCCGCCGTGCGGCTGCCCGCGGCGAGCACGGACGCCTCGTCGGCCTGCAGTTCCTGCCGCCGGTTCGCCGACCGCGCGACCAGCAGGTACAGCTTCGAGTAGGCGGAGAGCAAGGCCCTGGCGGGACCGCCGTCCAGCCTGTCGACGGTGAAGGCGAGTGTCTGGGTGCCGCGGTAGGTCAGCGCGAGCAGGCGGGTGTGGCCGCCGCTGTAGTGGCCGAGTTCGTGCGCGAGGACCGACCGCAGCTCGCTCACGCTCATCGCCGCCAGCAGCGGCAGCCCGATCAGCATCGTGCGGCGGCCCGGCCGCAGACCGAGGAACCGGGCGTCCTCGCTGACCGCCGCGTTGATCTCGCCGATCAGCACGATCTCGTCCGGCGGCCGCGTCTTCACCTGGGCGGCGAGGTCGTCGATCATCTCCCAGAACGCGGGATGGGCGTCGCGGTCCAGCCGCGGCCCCTCGATCGGGGGACGCCGTGCCCGCAACGCGCTCAGCAGCCCGAAGGCGAGCGCGACCATGATCGCCAGCCCGCCGAACATGACGTAGGTGCCGATCTTGCCCTGGATCCGCAGGCCCGCCAGCACACTGGCGACACCCACCGCGACGACCACCACCGGGAACGCCACGAGCAGAAGTGTCGCGAGGACGGCGCGTCCTCGGGCCTGCATCGTCGGTTACCTCTTTTCGCACAAGTGCCGTCTGTGCGGCCGAATAGTAACCGGCTACGCAGCGGGCTCGTGCGAGAACAAAGCGCTACGCCCGCTACCTGCGAAAGTCCGTGAAGGCCTCCTTGAGGGACCCTGGGTCCCTCAAGGAGGCCTTCACGGACTTGTGACTACGCGACGTTGAAGGTGTCGGGATCCGGCCCGGTCCGCTCGCCCCGGTCCAGCACGGTCAGCGAAGCGATGTCCTCCTCCGACAGCGTGAACCCGAAGACGTCGAGGTTCTCCTTGATCCGCGACGGGGTCACGGACTTCGGAATCACGACGTTGCCCAGCTGAAGATGCCACCGCAGCACGATCTGCGCCGGCGTGCGGCCGTGCTTCGACGCCAGCGCCTTCACCGCGTCCTCGCCGAGCAGGTCGCCGCCCTTGGCCAGCGGGCTCCACGCCTCGGTCGCGATGCCGTGCTTCGCGTCGTATTCGCGCACCTCGGCCTGCTGCAGGTACGGGTGCACCTCGACCTGGTTGACCGCCGGGGTCACGGAACCGGCGTCGGCCAGCCGGTCGAGATGCGCGGGCTGGAAGTTGGACACGCCGATCGCGCGCACCCGGCCGTCGGCGTAGAGCTTCTCGAAGGCCTTCCACGTGTCGCGGTAGAGATCGCGCTCAGGCGTCGGCCAGTGGATGAGGTAGAGGTCCAGGTGCTCCAGGCCCAGTTTGGCCAGGCTGGCGTCGAACGCCTTCAGCGTGGCGTCGTAGCCCTGTTCGCTGTTCCACAGCTTGGTGGTGATGAACAGCTCGTCGCGGGCGATCCCGGACTCGGCGAGTGCCTTGCCGACGCCCGCTTCGTTGCCGTAGATGGCGGCGGTGTCGATGCTGCGGTAGCCCGCGTCCAGCGCGGCCTTGACCGCGGCGGTGGTCTCCTCGTCCGGCACCTGGAAGACGCCGAACCCGAGCTGCGGCATCTCCACCCCGTTGTTGAGCTTGACGGTGGGAATGTCGGTCACTTGCGTTCCTTTCATGGGTGTTTCCGGTTCAGGCGGCGGGGGCCAGTTCGGCGCGACGAGCCTTTCGCCGCCCGTGATCGAGCATGCCTGAGATGACCGCGACCAGCAGTCCGGCGAGCGCGAGCGCGGCGCCGATCCAGTTGGGCGCGGTGTAGCCGAGACCTGCGTCGATGGCCTTGCCGCCGAGCCACGCGCCCCCGGCGTTGCCGAGATTGAACGCGGCGATGTTGGCCGCCGAAGCCAGTGCGGGCGCGCCTTCGGCCTTGTTCATGACGCGGGCCTGCAGCGGTGCGACGGTCGCGAAACCGGCGGCGCCGAAGACCGCGATGGTGATCGCGGCGGGGAGCTGGGCGTGCGCGGTGAAGACGAACACGACCAGGACGGCCGCGAGCACGGCGAGGATGACGTACAGGCTGGGCATCAGCGACCGGTCGGCCGCCTTGCCGCCGAGCAGGTTGCCGACGAACAGGCCGCCGCCGAACAGCACCAGCAGCCAGGTCACCGCGCCGGGGGAGAAGCCCGCGACCTCGGTCATCATCGGGGCGATGTAGGTGAAGGACGCGAACACCCCGGCGAAGCCGAGCGCGGTCATCGCCAACGCGAGCCATACCTGCGGGCGCCGGAACACGGCCAGTTCGCTGCGCAGCCCGGCGCTCTGCGTCGTCGCCTGCACGGGGACCAGCGCGAGGATCCCGATCAGGCCGATCACGCCGAGCGCGCTGACCGCCCAGAACGTCGAGCGCCAGCCCAGTGCCTGGCCGAGCGCGGTCCCGGCAGGCACGCCGAGGACGTTGGCGACGGTCAGGCCGGTGAACATCATCGCGATGGCGCCCGCCTGCTTGGTCGGCGCGACCAGCGAGGCGGCGACGACCGCGCCGACGCCGAAGAACGCGCCGTGCGACAGCGCGGCGACCACCCGGCCGGTCATCAGCAGGCCGTAGGTGGGGGCCAGCGCGGACACGACGTTGCCGGCGATGAACAGGACCATCAGGCCGACCAGGACCGTCTTGCGCGGCACCCGCGACGCGAGCGCGGTCAGCAGCGGCGCGCCGACCACGACGCCGAGCGCGTAGCCGGAGATCAGCAGCCCGGCGGAGGGGATCGAGACGCCGAAGTCGCCCGCGACCTCGGGCAGCAGCCCCATGATCACGAACTCGGTGGTGCCGATACCGAAGGCACTGATCGCCAGTGCGAGCAGAGCGGCAGGCATTGGAGGCTCACTTCTTCCCGTAGAGTGGTGTTGGCTGGCGTTGGCAACTACGGGCGTCTGAAATAGTTGCACGCGCCGTATATTGCACACGCTTGATGATGCATGACGCAACGAAGCTCGGGCAACCGGGGAAGAGGTGAACCGTGTCACTGGCCGACGACGCCGTGGAGGCACGCGCGCAGGGCTGGCGGACCCTCGCCGCGCTGCACGCGCGGATCGAGGACGCGCTCGAGCGCGCGCTGGCGCAGCAGCACTCGCTGTCCGTGAGCGAGTACACCGTGCTGGACGTGCTCGCCCGTCAGGACGGTTTCCACCTGCGGATGAACCAGCTGTCGAACGCCGTCGTGCTCAGCCAGTCGGCGACGACGCGGCTGGTGTCGCGGCTGGAGGACCGGGGGCTGCTGCAGCGGTACCTGTGCGCGGACGACCGGCGGGGGATCTACACGGAGGTCACGCCGTCGGGGCAGGAGCTGCTCGCGGCCGCGCGGCCGACGCACGACACCGTCCTCTCCGACGCGCTCGCCGCCGCCGAGGAACTCCCCGAACTCGCGCCTTTGGTCGCCGCGCTCGGAAAGCTCACCTTCGCCCGCTCCTGACCCTCCCGCATTTCGTCCTCTGAATGCGATCGTTGCGCGCGCATGGACCGCATTCAGAGGACTAAACGCGGGCGGGCTGGCAAGGTGAGGGCGTGGACGATCTTCTGTTGCGCCGGGTCCGGGTCGGCCTGGCGGGTTCCCTGTCGGACGTGCGGATCGAGGGCGGCCGGGTCGCGGCCATCGCGGGCCCGGGGCAGGCGGGTGAGGCGTCGGAGACCCTGGACGGGCACGGCGGCACCCTGCTGCCCGGGTTGGTCGACACGCATGTGCACACCGCCCAGTGGTCCGCCGCGCGCCGCCGGATCCCGTTGGGGGAGGCGACCTCCGCCGCGCACACGGTCGAGCTCGTGCTCGCCCATCTCCTGGCGAATCCCGCGCCGCCCGGCGAACTCGTGCTCGGCGCCGGGTTCCGCGACGGTCTCTGGTCCGACGCCCCGCACAAGGATCTGCTGCAGAAGGCGCTGCCCGGGCATCCGGTCGCGCTCTTCAGCGCCGACCTCCACACGCTGTGGCTCAGCCCCGCCGCGCTGAAGCTCATCGGCCGCGAGCATCCCACCGGGGTGCTGCTGGAAAACGACTGCATGAGCGCGACGGCCGAACTCCCGGTCGCCCCCGACGATGTCATCGACGGCTGGGTCGCCGACGCCCTCGACGCGGCGGCCGCTCGCGGCGTCACCCGGATCGTCGACTACGAATACGCCGACACCGTCACCGACTGGCGGCGACGGCTGGCGCGGAAACCGCTGCCGGTCCGGGTTTCCTGCGTGATCGCGAAGTACCTGCTCGACACGGCCATCCAACGCGGCCACCGCTCCGGTGACGTCCTGGAGGGCAGCGGCGGGCTGCTCACCGTGGGCCCGTTCAAGCTGTTCGTCGACGGTTCGCTGAACACGCGCACCGCGTACTGCGTGGGCCACTACGCCGGAACCGAGTCCCACGGGCTGCTCGAACTGCCGCCCGAGGAGCTGGAGCCGTTGATGCGCAAGGCTTCCGAGCACGGTCTCTCACCCGCGGTGCACGCGATCGGCGACCACGCCAACAAGATCGCGCTCGACGCGTTCGCGAACGTCGGCTGCGCGGGCCGGATCGAGCACGCGCAACTGCTGCGTTCCGAGGACGTCGCCCGCTTCGCCGAGCTGGGGGTCGTGGCGAGTGTGCAGCCCGCCCATCAGCCGGACGACCGCGACGTCGCCGACCGGCACTGGCACGGCTGGACCGATCGGGCGTTCCCGTACGGCGCGCTGCACCGCTCCGGGGTACGCCTGGAGTTCGGCTCGGACGCGCCGGTCGCGCCGCTGGACCCGTGGGACGCGATCGCGTCGGCGGTCAGCCGCACCGACGACGACCGTCCGGCGTGGCATCCCGAGCAGGCCATGCCGCTGGAGGCCGCGCTCGCGGCGTCGTCCGGCGGCCGGACCGGGGTGGCCGTGGGCGACGTCGCGGATCTGGTCGTCACCGCGGTGGATCCGGTGCGCCTGTCCCCGGCCGGACTGCGGGACATCCCCGTCACCGCCACCGTCATGAACGGCCGGGTCACCTACGCGTCGTGACCCTTTTCTTGCCGGGGTGCAACGCCTTAATGGAAGGGCATGGATCACCGCCTTCTCGACCGGCTCCGGGATCTCCACGGCTCCCTGGGCACCGACATCACCTTCGTCACCCGGATGGTCGAGGACGACGCGCCGCGCGCCGACGTCCTTCGTGATCTCGGGGAGCGGCTGACCGACCTCGGCACGGCGCTGCTCGCCCGTTCGGACGACGTCGACGCGGATGTGCTCGCGAAGCTGCCCGACGACGGCTGGCTGCCGGAAGCGGGCGAGCGCCATCGGGCGCTGGTCATGGCCCATCACGTCGGCGAGCGGCCGCTGCGGTGCGGACGGATCTATCTCGCCGTCTGCGGGGCGCCGTGCTTCCCGTTCTACGGCAGGGACCCGTCCGGCCGGACCGCCCGGCACGAACGGTGCCCGACCTGCCGGGACCGCCTGTTCCGGTGACGGTGGCTGCGGGCGGCGGCCCGGTGCGGCAGGGTGAGTGACATGAGCACCGAGAAGCTGTTCCGGATCGCCATCGCGCTGAAGGGACTCGACGGCGCGTTGCAGCTGGTGGGCGGGCTGGTGCTGATGATCGTGCCGGCGACGGTCATCTCCGGTTTCGCGCACGCCGTGGTCACCCGTGACCTGCTCGGCGACCCCGAAGGGACGCTGGCCCGGCACCTCGAACTCGCCGCCGGCCACTTCGCCGAGGGCCGGACGTTCGCCGTCGTGTACCTCGTCGCGCACGGCCTCATCAAGCTCGGCCTGGTGTGGGCGCTCGCGAAGAAGGTGATGCGGGCCTACCCCGTGGCCGCCGTGGTGCTCTCGGCGTTCGTGGTCTACGAGATCTTCCGCGCGATCCACACGCACTCGCTCGCGCTGCCGTTCTTCGCCGCGCTCGACGTCCTGATCGTCGTGCTGGTGCTGCGTGAATACCGTCAGCTGAAGAGGGATCGCGTCGCGGCCTGACCGCCCGGTTCAGGCCGCGACGCGAAACTTTTCCGTGGTGACCTCCGCGCCGGGCGGATCCACCACGATCGCGGTGGCGTTGTCGGAGCCACCGAGCGAGATCGCCGTCCGCACCAGCTCCGCGGCCGCCCCGTCCGGCATCCCGAGGATGTCGAGCATGGCCGGACCGCTGAGCGTCTTGTGCACACCGTCGCTGGTGAGCAGAAGCCCGCCGGTCGTGACGGTGGCGGTGCCGATCTCGTGCGCACCGGCCGTGCGGACGCTGGTGGTGACGACGTGTTCCATCCGCGGTGTCACGGGTTGGTCGTGGTCGCGGAAGTACTGCGCGAGCGTATGGTCCTTCGTCACCTGCCGCACGGTGTAACCGTCCCAAGCGTACGCCCGCGCGTCCCCGACCCACGCGATGCCATACCCTTCGCCGGTCCGGACGGCCACGACGAGTACGCAGTCACCGGCCCCGCCGAGGGCGAGCACGGCCCGCTGAGCAGCGAGAACGGCCCCGACCGCCCCCTGATCGACCGGTGTCCTCGCCGCCGCCGATGCCGCCGTGCGCGCCGCGTGTGCGGCATTCGGGTGATCTCCGACTCCATCGGCCAGCGCGAACACGATCCCGCGGCCGCCCGCCGCCGCGTACGCCGCGACGGCGTCCGCGTTGTACTCGCGCGGTCCCCGCGCGCTCGCCGTGTGCCAGTGCGGAAGCTCCCTCATCGTCTACTCCTCACCCCTGGGTGATGCCCTGCTTCCAGGATCCGCCCGAATCCTGTGGGTGACCTGAGGGGGAGGTGAAAGGCAGCTGTCGGTCAGCGCAGGCGGGTGATCAGGGTCCGCAGCCAGCTCTCCGCCATCGCCGGTTCCTTCCGCAGATGCCGCACGAGCAGGTCCCGCCCCGCCTTCGAGCGCCCCGCCTCGACGATCGCGACCGCCTCGGCGAGCCCCCGCAGCCGCTTCTCCGAATGCTCCGGTGCCCGGCCGTTCTCGTCCGACCAGCGCGGCCGCGGGAACGACGCAGTCAGCTTGGGCTGGGTGTTCCCGAAGTAGAGCCAGACCGGCTCGTCGAGCGAGATGTTCCGGACGCCGTTCGCGGGCAGGTCGGCGGGCCAGCCGAAATGCTGCTGCCAGCGGAACGCCGACGGCGTGGTGTCCTCGCGGATGGTGATCCCGAGGAACCGGAGCCGTCCGCGGATGATGCTCCACGCCTCGCGCTCGTCGTCGATCCACTGCCGCAGCAGCCCGTACAGGTCGGTGAACGTCTGTCCTGTGTAGACGAGGTCGACGAACACCTTCGGCCGTCCGCGCGCCAGGTCGTGCGGGCTCAGGCCCGCCGAGGCGAGATAGCCGCGAAGAGTGTCTACATCGGACTCGGCCAGTCCGGACCGGGTCCCCGCGAACGACAGCGGCAACTGGTGGATCCGTTCCCGCCAAGGGGTTCCGCTCAGCAGATCGTGCACGCTGTCCGCGGAGCGGCCGACGAAGTAGAGGTCCGCGTCTCCCGCCCGGGCGATCACCTTCGCGGCGCATTCGATCAATTCGTCCAGGAACCACAACGACGGTTCTTCGGCGCGCTCCAGTAGCGTCCCGAGCTGGTCGGGGCGCACGAGATCCCAGCGGTAGGGCCGATTCACGCCGTCCAGGATTCCCGTGCGCCCCAAGGTTTGTCGACGCAATTTCAGGAGAGCAGGTGGTACACCGTCTGTTCGCCGACCGTGGTGGCGGTGAAGTTCTCGGCGACCCATTCGGAGATCTCGTTCGAACCGCCGCCCGGCCCGCCGCCGCGGCCGCCTTCGACGTAATAGGTGATGTCGCCGTTCGCCACGTACTGCTGAAACTCGGCCAGGGTGGGTGCGGGATCTCCGCCGCTCCAACCGCCGATGCCGATCACCGACTTCCCGCTCGCGAGTTCCAGGTTCGCCGCCGACTGCGAACTCGACGTCGCGGCCGCCCACTTCGTCGTGGTCGCCGCGAGCACGGCCCCGATCTCGGCCGAGGACCCCTCTTCCATGCCCATGCCCATTCCGCGCTCTCCCCCGGTGGACGGGCCGGAGATCGGGATCGAGCCGGAGTGCGACTGCGAAGCGGTCTCGATGCCGTACGCGGTGGTCCCGAGGCCGATCGTCAGCACGGAGACCGTCGCGACGATGGCGACGAGTTTGCGCAGCGGCGGGACACCCACCAGCACGACGGTCGCGGTCACCAGGCCGAGGCAGACGATGATCCAGCGCAACGCGGGCAGCCAGTCCGCGTCACGGTCCAGGAGGATGTACGCCCACACGGCGCTGGCCGCGATCATCAGCGACAGGAACATCCGGGGCGCGAAATGCGCCCGGCCGCGCCACAGCGAGGTCCCGGAGATCGCCACCACCGCGGCGATCGACGGCGCCAGCGCGACGGCGTAGTACGGGTGCACGATCCCGCTCATGAAGCTGAACACCAGCGAGGTGACCAGCATCCAGCCGCCCCACACGATCAACGCGGCCCTCGTCCGGTCGGTCCCGGCCGCCCGCCGGGTGAACCACAGCCCCGCGACCAGCCCGATCAGTGCGGCGGGCAGCAGCCACGACACCTCACCGCCGAAGCTGGCGCCGAACATCCGGGTCAGGCCGCTCTCGCCGCCGAAGCCGACGTTCCCGCCACCGGAGCCGACGGAACCGCCGGGACCGCCGACCATCACACCGCCGCCCATGCCGAAGATCCGGCCGAGACCGTTGTAGCCCAAGGCGAGTTCGAGCAGGCTGTCGCCGTCCGAGCCGCCGATGTACGGCCGTGAATCGGTCGGCCACAGATCGACCAGCGCGATGAACCAGCCCGCCGAGACGACCACCGCGACCACGGCGCCGAACAGGTGCAGCAGGCGTTTGCCGAGTGACGTCGGCGCCGCGATCAGGTACGCGAGCCCGAACGCGGGCAGCACCAGGAACGCCTGCATCATCTTGGTCAGGAAGCCGAATCCGATGGCGACCCCGGCGAGCGCCAGCCAGCGCGGGCTCGCCTTTTCGATCGCGCGGATCGTGCAGTTCCCACCGGCGATCAGCAGCAGCGTCAGCAACGCGTCCGGGTTGTTGAACTTGAACATCAGCGCGGCGACCGGCGTGACGGCGAGCGCCGCCCCGGCGAACAGGCCGGCGATCGGTCCGGAAGTCCGTTTCACCGTCAGGTAGAGAAGGCCGACCGAAGCCACGCCCATCAGCGCTTGCGGTGCCAGCACGGTGAAACTGGAGAAACCGAAGATCCGGGCGAACGCCGTCGTCACCCAGAGTGCGGCCGGGGGTTTGTCGACCGTCAGGACGTTCCCCGCGTCGAGTGAGCCGAACAGCCACGCCTTCCAGTCCTGGGTGCCCGACTGCACGGCCGCCGCGTAGAACGAGTTGCCGTAGCCGGAGGCGGTCAGGTTCCAGAAGTACAGCAGCGCGGTGGCGGCGAGCAGCCCGAACACGGCGGGCCGGACCCATCGGCCGGGTGGTTTCGTGGCGGTTTCCCCGGCGTGGCCGGGTTCGGCCCGGGAAGCGAGTGCGGTGGTCATCGATCAGCTCTCCATCTCGGTGGCGGGGCGGCGGCGGAACACCCAGCCCCGCAGCAGCAGGAAACGCAGGACGGTGGCCGCGAGGTTCGCGAGCACGAGCGCGGTGATCTCCAGCGTCAGCCCCGGCGCGGTCATCGTGTGCAGCAGCGCCAGCGCGCCACTGGTGAGCGCGAGCCCGAGCCCGAACACGATGAGTCCCTGGAACTGGTGCAGCCCGGCGCCTTGCTTGCCGCGGATGCCGAAGGTCAGGCGCCGGTTGAGCGCGGTGTTGCCGATCGCCGTCACCAGCAGCGCGACGAGGTTCGCCGCCTGCGCGCCGGTGAACGTCCGCAGCAGCAGGAAAAGCACGAGGTAGGCGACGGTGCTGGCGACACCGACGGCGGCGAACCGCACCAGCTGCCGCACCAGGCTCGGCGCCACCCCCGGCGCCTGTACCTGGATCGGCGCGCGGCCGAGTTGCTCACGCAGGCCGCTGATCGGGATCCGGCCGGTCATCGTGGCCTTGGTCAGCCGTGCGATGCCTTTGAGGTCGGCGGTGGCGGTGGCGATGATGTTCACCGACGAATCCGGGTCGTCCACCCAGTCGACCGGGACCTCGTGGATCCGCAGCCCGGCCTTCTGCGCCAGCACGAGCAGTTCGGTGTCGAAGAACCAGCCGGTGTCCTGGATGTGGGGGAGCAGCCGTTCGGCGACGTCGGCACGGATCGCCTTGAAACCGCATTGCGCGTCGCTGAACCTCGCCGCCAGCGTGCCGCGCAGGATCAGGTTGTAGCACCGGGAAATGAACTCCCGCTTCGGCCCGCGCACCACCCGCGCGCCCCGGGCGAGCCTGCTGCCGATGGCGAGGTCGGAGTGGCCGGACAGCAGTGGCGCGATCAGCGGCCCGAGCGCGGCCAGATCGGTCGAGAGGTCGACGTCCATGTACGCGAGCACCGGAGCGTCCGAAGTGGACCAAACGGCACGCAACGCGCGGCCGCGGCCTTTTTCTTCGAGGTGCCGGACTTCGACGGAATCGAACTCGCGGCTCAGCCGTTCCGCGACGTGCAGTGTGCCGTCGGTGCTGGCGTTGTCGGCGACGGTGATCCGGAACGGGTACGGGAACTGCTCCACGAGGTGCGCGTGCAGCCTCCGGATGCACGGTTCGAGGTCGGTCTCCTCGTTGTAGACCGGGATGACGACGTCGAGCACGGGGGAGCCGTCCGGGGCGATGGCGGGGCGGCGGCCGGTTTCGGCGCCGGAGAGGATCGCGGTTGTCATGACGTCAATCTCGGCCATCGCGCTGAGGTCGCCTTGTGCCCGAGCTGTGCTGTCGCTGTGTCCTGTCACGGGATTCACCGGCTCAGGTCGTAGACGGTGACACCGTCCACAGTGGTCGGTTCGTAGGTGTCCGCGACCCAGGCGGCGATCCGCTCGGCGGCGTCGCTGCCGGTCTCCCCGCGCATCATCATGCCTTCGCCGAGGAAGTAGTGTATCCGTCCTTTTCGGACGTATTCCTGGAACTGTTCGAGCGTGGGGGCCGGATCCGTGCCGTTGAACCCGCCGACGGCCATCACCGGCGCGCCGCTGCCGAGCTGATAACCCGCGGCGTTGTTGGAGCCGACGGTCGCCGCCGCCCAGGTGTAGTTCGCGCTGTCCCGCCGGATCAGCGCGGCCAGTTCGTCGCCGGGCAGGCTCGTCCCGAGCAACCCGCCGCCGCCCATCCGCATGCCCCGGCCCGTATCCGGCCCGGCGGAGGGGAGCGCGCCGGAATGCGGGGTGGCCGCGGTCGCGACCGTGTACACGCCGGTGCCTGCGAGAACCGTGACCAGTGCGCCGAGGGCGACCAGACGCCTTGCCACGTCAGGCAAACGCGAGGCGAAGAACACCAGGAAGGCGCACAGGAGTCCGGCCACGAGGACCGCGATCGCGAACCCGGGAAGCCAGTCGGATTGCCGCGCCAGCAGGAGATACGCCGTCAGCGCGGTCAGCCCGATCCCCGCGCTCAACGTGCCCGCGGCGGCCGGATTCCCCCGTGCGCGCCACAATTGCGTGCCCGCGATCCCGACGAGCGCGGCCACCGCCGGGGCGAGCGCGATCGTGTAGTACGCGTGGATGATGCCGCCCATGTAGCTGAACACGACGGCGGTCACCACGAACCAGCCGCCCCAGAGGATCAGCGCAGCCCGGCCGCCGTCGGTGCGCGGGGCACGGCGCGTGAACCACAGCCCGGCGGCCAGCGCGACGGCGGCGGCGGGCAGGAGCCAGGCGATCCCGCCCGCCATCTCGTTCCCGAACAACCGGTCCCAGCCCGTGCCTCCCCAGCCGCCGTTGGGACTCCCGCCGACACTGCCGACCTCGTCGCCGGTGATGCGGCCGAGGCCGTTGTAGCCGAAAGCGAGCTCCCACAGGCTGTTCTCCTGCGAGCCGCCGATGTAGGGCCGGTCGGCGGCGGGCCACAGCGCGACGACGGCGAGATACCAGCCCGCGGAGATGAGGGTCGCGCCCAAAGCGCCGAGTAGGTGCAGCAGGCGTTTGCC
Organism: Amycolatopsis sp. CB00013; assembly: GCF_001905755.1. NCBI lineage: Bacteria > Bacillati > Actinomycetota > Actinomycetes > Pseudonocardiales > Pseudonocardiaceae > Amycolatopsis > Amycolatopsis sp. CB00013. Next base: position 139,678 of record NZ_LIWC01000003.1, read on the forward strand.
CAGCGAGGCCGGCGCGGCGATCAGGTAGGCGAGCCCGAACGCGGGCAGCACCAGGAACGCTTGCAGCATCTTCGCGAGGACGCCGAAACCGACGGCGACCCCGGCCAGCGCCAGCCAGCGCGGGCTCGCTTTCTCCAGGGCGCGGACGACGCAGTACGCGCCCGCGGTCAGGAGCAGGACGAGCAACGCGTCGGGGTTGTTGAAGCGGAACATCAGCGCGGCGGCCGGGGTGAGCGCGAGGACGGTGCCCGCCAGCAGCCCCGCGGCCGGGCCGGACGTCCGGCGCACCGCGGCGTACAGCGCCGCGACCGAGCCGACGCCCATCAACGCCTGCGGCACCAGGACACTCCAGGCGTTGACCCCGAACAGGCGCGCGGACAGGCTCATCACCCACAACGCGGCCGGTGTCTTGTCGACCGTGATCGCGTTCGCGGCGTCGCTGGATCCGAAGAACAACGCCTTCCAGCTCAGCGATCCCGCCTGCGCGGCCGCCGAGTAGAAGGCGTTGGCCCAGCCGGATTCCCCGAGGTTCCACAGGTACAGGACGGCGGTCGCGAGCAGAAGCGCGGCCAGCGACGGCCGGACCCAGCGCGGATCGGCCGGCGTGCCTCGGGCGGGGGGAGCGGTTCGATCGGCTTCGTCGCGGGAGGCGAGGAGGGTCATGGCCTCAGCGTCGGGGGCCGACCTGGGGGGTGGTTGTGCCGAAGCTGTGCACCCGCTGTGAGGATCCGATCACCGGAAGATGGACGGCGAATTCGGTGCGACCCGGACGGCTGTGCACCTCGATCGTGCCGTGATGGGCCACGACGATCGCCGACGCGATCGCCATCCCGAGCCCGGTACTGCCCGCGGTCCGTGAGCGGGAGGAATCACCGCGGGCGAAGCGTTCGAAGACGCTCGGCAGGAGTTCCGGGGCGATCCCGGGGCCGTCGTCGGTGACGGTGAGCACCGCGGCCCCGCCGTGCGAGCGGGTCAGCGCGGTGATCACCGTGGTGCCCGGCGGGGTGTGCGTGCGCGCGTTGGACAGCAGATTCGCCAGCACCTGGTGCAGGCGCTGGACGTCGCCGCGGACGAGGACGGGAACCGGCGGGAGCCGGAGTTCCCAGCGATGGTCCGGGCCCGCGACGTGCGCGTCGCCGACGGCGTCCGCGGCCAGCCGGGTGAGGTCGACCTCGCCCGCTTCGAGCGGGCGACCGGCGTCGAGTCTCGCGAGCAGGAGGAGATCCTCGACCAGCGTCGTCATCCGGGCCGCCTCGGACTGGATCCGCGACATCGAACGCGCGACCTCCGGCGGCGCCAGCGCGCTGCCGCGGCCGGCGAGTTCGGCGTACCCGCGGATCGCCGCGAGCGGCGTGCGGAGTTCGTGGCTCGCGTCGGCGACGAACCGGCGGACCCGGGTCTCGCTGGCCTGCCGGGCTTCCAGCGCCCGCGCGATATGCCCGAGCATGAGGTTCAGCGCCGAACCGACCTGGCCGACCTCGGTCCGCGGATCGGTGTCGATCTCGGGCACCCGCACGGAAAGCGCGACCTGCCCGCGGTCGAGCCGCATCGCCGACACCCGGCCCGCGGTCGCCGCGACCCGGTCGAGCGGGCGCAACGTGCGCCGGACGGCGAACGCGCCGAGGAACCCGGCGCCGGTGACGCCCGCCGCCGCGACCCCGAACAGGATCCACCCGACGGTGGCCAGCGTGTCCTGCATCGGCCCGAGCGGGAGCCCGGTGACGACCACGACACCGGGGATCGAGGCGGCCTGCACGCGGTAGTCGCCCAGCCCGCCGATCGTCAGCGTCATCGGCGGACGATCCGCCGGAATCGAGAACAGCCCGGCCTCCTGCTCGGCCGACAATCCTTGCGGAAGCCCTTGCACGGTAAGGACTCCGGCGTAGAGCACGCGGTCGCCGGAGACCCGCACGCTGAGCGTCCCGGAGGCCTGGCCCGGCGCGTTGAGCGGATTGGGACCGAGCCCGTCCTCCGGCGGCCGGTTCGCGAAGTCGTGGGCGCGGGACGACGCGGCCGAGAGCTGGTCGTCGATCTGGCGGGTGAGGAACGACCGCAGCGCGATCTCGCTGGCGACGCCGATCACCAGGCAGACGAACGTGAGCAGCAGCACCATCGAGCCGGTCAGCTTGGCGCGCAGGGAAAGCCGCCCGGGCCGGGTCCACCGGCGCGGGCCGGCGGTCGGTCCGGATGCCATGACCCGAGCGTGCGCCGCCGTCGTATGCGCGCGTTGTGTCCCACCTGTGAGCCCGCTGTGTGCCGCCATGCCGCACTCGCGCTGTCGGACAGCACGTGTGCTCAGACGGACGACACGCGTGATGCGATGGACGACACGCGTGTCCAGCCGGACGCCTCGCGGCAGGACCGGTCGCGTCCGAGTGTCCTAATTCCTGCATCGTCGAGGGGGTTGCTCGGGTCGAGGAGCTTGATCAACGGAAGATCGGGGACGTTGAGTGTCCCGAATCCTCCGTTGATCAAGGTCATGCCGAGCGGGGAAGATTCCGGACACTGGACGTCCCCGATCCTCCCCACTCGCCGACATCGGCTCCGCCACGGCAGCAGGACGGGGGCGAGCCGAGTGGGTGAGCAAATACAGGTTCACCAGAACACGAGTCGCCACTCACGACCCCATCGACCGTTGTGGCCGGGCCGGGGTCAGCGGTCGTAGTCGACGGCGAGTTCGGGCGAGGTCGCCACCGCCCGGCAGGTCAGGATCCGGCCCGCGGCGACCTCGTCGTCCCCGAGCGCGTAATGGACGTCCATCCGCGCGCTGCCCCGCACCACGGTCGCCCGGCACGTGCCGCACGCGCCGCCGACGCACGCGTACGGCGCGTCGACGCCGTGCCGGAGCGCGGCGCTGAGCACGGTTTCGCCCACGGTCGCGGGGATTTCGACGGTCTTCCCGCCCGCGGTGACCGTCAGCGTCGGGCCGGGGCGCCGCGAGGGGCGGACCGGGAGCGCGCCCTGGAACAGTTCGAAGTGGACGTTCTCCTCCGGGACGTCCCGCTCGGCGAGCGTCCGGCGGGCCATGTCGACGAGGTCGCGCGGGCCGCACAGGAACCAGTCGTCCACCTTCGCCGGGTGCAGCCGTGCCTGCAGCAGCGCGCGGAGGCGGGTGCCGTCGAGACGGCCGCGCTGGTAGCGCTCGTGCGAGATGGCCAGCGCCTCGCCGACGATGTCGAACGGCTTCTCGACCCGTTGCGTGCGCAGGTCCGGGTCGCGTTCGTCGGTGCGGTAGTGCACGACGTGCAGCCGTCCGCCCAGCCGGGTGGCGAGCGCGCCGAGCTCGTCGGCGAACATCGTGCTGGCGCCGGAGGTGTTGATGTACAGCAAGGTCGCCTTGCTGTTCGGCTCGTTCCGCAGGGTCGCGGTAAGAATCGACAGGATCGGCGTGATCCCGCTGCCCGCGGCGAGCGCGACGTAACGACCGGCGCGACCGCGCTCCGGGGTCAGCGTGAACTCGCCGTCCGGCGGCAGGACGTCCAGGACGTCGCCCGCCGCGAGTTCCGTGGTGGCGAACGTCGAGAACGCGCCGCCGAGCTGGTGCTTGATCGCGATCCGCAGCTCACCGGAGTCCGGCGTCGAGCAGATCGAGTAGGCGCGCCGCACCTCTTCCCCGTCGACCTCCGCGCGGATGACGAGGTGCTGGCCGGGGGTGAACAGGAAGGTCTCGCGCAGCCGCTCCGGCACCTCGAACGTCACGGTGACGGCGCCCTCGCACAGCGGCCGGACCTCGGCGACCCGCAGCGAGTGGAACCGGCTCGGCCGCAGCGGCTGCGGCGCGGGCGGCTCCTCGTCGAACGAGCCGGTGAGCCGCCGCCATTCGCGGTACTCCGCCGCCGTCAGCTCGCGGCCCCACGGGGTCGCGATCGGGACGTCCCTGGCGAGGTAGGCGTCGCGGTTGTCCCGCCACGTGCGGAGATACCGGTAGAACGGGATCGCCGGGTGGAGATGGTGCACCAGGTGGTAGTTCTGGCACAGCATGATCGGCGTCATCAGCCATTCGAGCCCGACGCGGACGCGGGTGGCGCCGAACCGGTTCTGCCGCTGCGCGCCGAGGTCGTGATGCGGCAGCCAGTCGAACCACCAGGCCAGGACGGCCAGCCCGACGCGTTGCGGGATCAGGTAGACCATCAGCAGTTCCCAGCCGTGGCCGCTCACGGTCAGCCAGGCGAACGCGGCGAGGCTCAGCGCGACGACGGCCGCGGTCTCGATCCGCTCCGACGGCGGCCGCGTGCGCTGCCGGGCCACGTAGAAGCGGGCGTACCAGAAGTCGATGGTCAGCCAGCGCAGCGGCAACTGCCACCAGGGGCCGTGCGCGGTCCAGGCGTCGGGGTCGGTGTGGGCGTCCTCGTTGGTGTTGCGGTGGTGCTCCAGATGGATGTAGCGCACCAGGGGGAAGGAGCCGTAGGCCGCCACGAACGGCATCGCGAGCCTGCCGAGCAGTTCGTTGACCCAGGTGAGCCGCCCGGCCGCGTGATGCGTCGACTCGTGCAGCACGGTGAACATGGTGAAGGTGACGAGCGCGTGCAGGGGAATGGTCACCCAGAGCGGCGCGGCCTCGTTGACGACCAGCCAGGTGGCGCCCGTCCAGACCATGGCGCCGCCGGTGAACAGCAGCACGGTCGGCACCGAGACCAGCGGCAGCGGCAGCCGCGGATTGGGCACACCGCGTCTCGGTCTTCTCTCGGGTGATTCCCCCGTGTCCTCGGACCGGGTTACGGCGACGGTCATCGATCGTTCCCCTCGGTCGATGGCTACCGGGACAAGCTCGCATACCGTAGACAATTAGTACTGGTTTGTAAACTTCATCCGATCGCCGAAACGCCTCGTCACGGCGTCCGATGGTGAAGCGTGGCACGCATCCGTGTCCAGGAAAGGGCCGGTTCGTAACAGAGAAGAACCGAAAACTGGTCCGATCGGGTGGTCGGGGGCCTGATGGTCCGACGTGGTTCGAAACCTGTGACCGGCGGGCGAGGGCGGGCTGATGGCCCCGGGACCGGGCCGGGAAGGGACACGGCCTAGACTCGGACGGCCCGGTCTGCAAGGTGACCAGGGCACATCCGCCGTCGACGACATGCGGATGCCCCAACACATCGTTTACCGCTCGAGGAGAATACGTTGAAGAGCACCGTCGAGCAGCTCAGCCCGACGCGAGTCAAGATCAATGTCGAGGTGCCGTTCGACGAGCTCAAGCCGAACTTCGACCGCGCCTACCGCAAGATCGCCCAGCAGGTGCGCATCCCCGGCTTCCGCCCGGGCAAGGCGCCGGCTCGCGTGCTGGAAAGCCGGATCGGGCGAGCCCCGGTGCTCGACGAGGTCGTCAACGAGGTCATTCCGGCCAAGTACATGGAAGCCGTGCGCGCGGGCGAGGTCCGCACGCTGGGCCAGCCCGAGTTCGAGGTGACCAAGCTGGAGGACCGCGAGGTCCTCGAGTTCACCGCCGAAGTCGACATCCGCCCGGAGATCTCGCTGCCCGACCTCGAGGGCTTCGCGGTCAGCGTCGACGACGTCGAACTGACCGACGCCGAGGTCGACGAGCAGCTCGACGAGCTGCGCGCCCGCTTCGGCACCCTGACCGGTGTCGACCGCCCGGCCGAGAACGGCGACTTCGTCTCGATCGACCTCGCGGCCACCGTCGACGGCCAGGAGGTCGAGGAGGCCTCGACCACCGGCCTGTCCTACGAGATCGGCTCCGGCCAGCTCGTCGACGGTATCGACGAGGCGATCATCGGCGCGAACGCCGGCGAGACCAAGACCTTCACCACGAAGCTGGTCGCCGGCGAGCACACCGGCAAGGACGCCGACGTCACCGTCACCGTGCAGACCATCAAGCAGCGCGAGCTGCCCGAGGCGGACGACGAGTTCGCCCAGATGGCGAGCGAGTTCGACACGATCGACGAGCTGAAGGGCGACCTTCGCGAGCGCCTCGGCCGCGTCAAGAAGATGCAGCAGGGCGTCCAGGCCCGCGACAAGGTCCTCGAGGAGCTCCTCGAGCGCACCGAGGTCGCGATCCCGGAGAAGGTCCTCGAGGCCGAGATCGAGAACCGCAAGCACGACGCGATCCACCCCTTCGACCACGACGAGGCGCAGTTCGCGAAGGCGCTGGAGGCCGAAGGCCGCACGATCGAAGAGTTCGACACCGAGGTCCGCGAGGAGTCGGAGAAGGCGGTCCGCACGCAGCTGCTGCTGGACAGCATCGCCGACGCCGAGCAGACGTCGGTCAACGACGGCGAGCTCACCGAGCGGATCATCTACCAGGCGCAGCGCTTCGGCGTCAGCCCGGACGAGTACGTCCAGCGGGCGCAGCAGTCCGGTCAGCTGACCGCGATCTACGCCGACGTGCGCCGCGGCAAGGCGCTGGCCTCGGTGGTCCGCAAGACCACCGTGACCGACGCCTCCGGCGCCACGGTCGACCTCGAAGAGCTCTTCGGCCCCGCAGCCGAGGAGACGCAGGTCACCGAGGAGACCGCGAAGACTGCGGCCGAGTAGGGAATATCCGGTCCGGTCGAAACGGACCGTAAAGCTGTAAGCGAACTTGGGCGGTGTCAGGCATTCTGCACCGCCCAAGTTCGTTAGGGTCGGTTGCAAGATCCTCAAGCATCTGGACATACGCGGCGGCGAACGTTCCACCCGCCGCCGTCGGCGAAAAGGCAGGCATGACGTGACGCAGCACACGCCCCAGGCGCGGACCGGTACCGCAGGGCTCAACCTCACCGACTCGGTCTTCGAGCGGTTGCTCCAGGAGCGCATCGTCGTCCTCGGCTCCGAGGTCAACGACGAGGTCGCGAACCGGATCACCGCCCAGTTGTTGCTGCTCGACGCAGACGACTCCGAGTCGGACATCCGCTTCTACATCAACTCGCCCGGTGGCTCGGTCACCGCGGGTTTCGCGATCTACGACACCATGCAGCTGATCCGCCCGGACGTCGCGACCTACGCGATGGGCCTGGCCGCGTCGATGGGGCAGTTCCTGCTCTCCTCCGGCACGCCCGGCAAGCGGTACGCGCTGCAGCACGCGCGCATCCTCATGCACCAGCCCTCGGCGGGTGTCGGCGGCACGGCCTCCGACATCGCCATCCAGGCCGAGGTGTTCGGCAAGTGGAAGCAGGAGCTGGCCCGGATCACCGCCGAGCAGACCGGCCAGACGGTCGAGCAGATCGTCAAGGACGGTGACCGCGACCGCTGGTTCACCGCGCAGGAGGCGAAGGACTACGGCTTCGTGGACCAGGTCCTCACTCGTGAGAACCCGCTTCCCAACAGCTGATCCGCGCCCGGCACACAGGAGAATTCAATGAGCAACTTCCAGCTTCCGATCGGGTCGCAGGCGCCCGGGATGCAGTCGCGGCTCCAGCTGCCGCAGTCGCGGTACGTCCTGCCCTCGTACGTCGAGCGCACGAGCTACGGCATCAAGGAATCGAACCCGTACAACAAGCTGTACGAAGAGCGTCAGATCATGCTCGGCGTGCAGATCGACGACGCGTCGGCCAACGACGTGATGGTCCAGCTGCTGCACCTCGAGCACGAGGACCCGGACCGCGACATCATGATCCTGATCAACTCGCCCGGTGGCTCGTTCACCGCGCTGATGGCGATCTACGACACCATGCAGTACGTCCGTCCGGACATCGTCACCATGTGCATCGGCCAGGCCGCCTCGGCCGCCGCGGTGCTGCTGGCCGCCGGTACCCCCGGCAAGCGGTTCACGCTGCCGAACTCGCGCGTGCTGATCCACCAGCCCGCCACCGAGGGCACGTACGGCCAGGTGTCGGACCTGGAGATCCAGGCCAACGAGATCCAGCGGGTGCGGCGCCAGATGGAGGTCATCCTGGCGAAGCACACGAACAAGGACGCCGACGAGGTCAAGAAGGACATCGAGCGCGACAAGATCCTGACGGCCGACGAGGCCAAGGCGTACGGGATCGTCGACGAGGTGCTCGAGTACCGCAAGGCTTCGAGCAGCTGATCGGGCGAGGGGACCGGTGCGTGTCGGGAGACGACACGCACCGGACCCCTGGTCTATGGTCAGCTTCTGGCGTGCTCAGATGTGACGTTGGTTCTCCCGTCGGCGGCATCGGACGGGTACCGTCAGTGGCAGTGTGTGAGGCTCCGAGAGGTCATCCGTGACCGGGGCGGTAAGACAGTCAGGCGCGTATCGCGCCGGAGGGGACGAGGTCAACGGCCATGGCACGGATCGGTGACGGCGGCGACCTGCTGAAATGTTCTTTCTGCGGCAAGAGCCAGAAGCAGGTGAAGAAGCTCATTGCCGGCCCCGGGGTCTACATCTGCGATGAGTGCATCGATCTCTGCAACGAGATCATCGAAGAGGAACTGGCCGAGGCCGGTGAGGTCAAGCTCGACGAGCTGCCCAAACCCGCCGAGATCCACGAGTTCCTCGAGCAGTACATCATCGGCCAGGACGACGCCAAGCGTTCGCTGGCCGTGGCGGTGTACAACCACTACAAGCGTGTGCAGTCCGACGACAAGGCCGGGCCGAAGGATTCCAAGGACGAGACCGTCGAGCTGGCGAAGTCCAACATCCTGATGCTGGGGCCGACGGGCTGCGGCAAGACCTATCTGGCCCAGACCCTGGCGAAGATGCTGAACGTCCCGTTCGCGATCGCGGACGCCACGGCGCTCACCGAAGCCGGGTACGTGGGCGAGGACGTCGAGAACATCCTGCTCAAGCTGATCCAGGCGGCGGATTACGACGTCAAGCGCGCCGAGACGGGCATCATCTACATCGACGAGGTCGACAAGATCGCCCGCAAGTCGGAGAACCCGTCGATCACCCGCGACGTGTCCGGCGAGGGCGTGCAGCAGGCGCTGCTGAAGATCCTCGAGGGCACCACCGCCTCGGTGCCGCCGCAGGGCGGCCGCAAGCACCCGCACCAGGAGTTCATCCAGATCGACACGACGAACGTGCTGTTCATCGTGGCCGGCGCGTTCGCCGGGCTGGAGAAGATCATCAACGAGCGGGTCGGCAAGCGCGGCCTCGGGTTCGGCGCGGAGATCCGCACCAAGGCCGAGATCGACGAGAGCGACATCTTCTCCGACACCATGCCGGAGGACCTGATCAAGTTCGGGCTCATCCCGGAGTTCATCGGGCGTCTCCCGGTCGTGGCGACGGTGACCCACCTCGACAAGGACTCGCTGGTCAGCATCCTGACCACGCCGCGCAACGCGCTGGTGAAGCAGTACAAGAAGCTCTTCGAGATGGACAACGTCGAGCTGGAGTTCACCAAGACCGCGCTCGAGGCCATCGCCGACCAGGCCGTGCTCCGCGGCACCGGCGCCCGTGGCCTGCGCGCGATCATGGAAGAGGTCCTGCAGCCGGTCATGTACGACATCCCCAGCCGCGACGACGTCGCGAAGGTCGTCATCACCGAGCAGACCGTCCGCGAGAACGTGAACCCGACGATCGTGGCGCGTCAGCCGTCACGCCGTCGCAGCAGCGAGCGCGGCGAGAAGTCCGCCTGACGGAGCTGTTTCGTCACCGATGCCCCGGCCGGATCCTTCCAGCCGGGGCATCGCTTTCTCCGGCCCGGTCCGGCCGGTGACCGGACCGGGATAGGATGCGAAGGTGCCGCTGACTCCCACGAAGGACGAGAACGAGGCTCCCGAGCTGGCAGCCGCGAGTCCACGCGAGGTCAGGGGACTCGTCGAACTCACCGAACGCATCGTCGTCGGGGCCTACCGCGGGCATCCGTGGATCCCGCGCGCGCTGACGATCGCACTGGGCGTGCTGGTGGCGACCTGCCTGGTGGCCGGGGTGGTCCGCTTGTCGCCGCTGCCGCTGATCCCGCTGCCGTTCTTCGCCGTTTCGGCGTACGCGCTCGTCCGGCTCAAGGCGGCGAAAAGCGCGGAGGCCAACCGATCGCTCGTCGCCTGGACCGGTCTGTTCACCGGTGCGACGCTCGCCGGATTCTGGTTGATCTCGATGGCGGGACGCTGGCTCGGCTGATCGGCCCGGCACTGTTTCCGCGATTTCCCTCCGTTAGCAGGGTTTCAGAATCGTCTCCACGGGGTAAGACGACACCGTGACAGTCACCGCGGGCCTCTTCTCCCATGTGGGCCTGCTCTACTCCGGTGACGCCGAGTACCTGAACGGTACGGTTCCGTACATCCGGGAGGGTCTGAAGCTCGGTGAGCCCGTCGCCGTGGCCGTCCCAGGCCGGAATCTGGCGCTGATCGAAGCGGCCTTGGGCGATTCCGCGGCCGAGATCGAGTTCATCGACATGACCGAGGCGGGCCGCAATCCAGGCCGCATCCTTCCCGGCGTGCTGCTCGCGTTCGCGGACAACCGCCCGGGTCCGGTGCGGATCATCGGCGAACCGATCTGGGCGGGCCGGTCGGCCCTCGAGTACCCGGCGTGCGCGCAGCACGAGGCGCTGATCAACTTCGCCTTCGGGGACCGCGAACTGAGCATCCTTTGCCCGTACGACCGCAACCGGCTCGAAGACGACGTCATCGCCGACGCCGAGCGGACCCATCCGACGCTGTCCGGCGCCGGGGGAGATCGCCCGAGCGCCGGATACGCCCCCGACGCGGTCGTCGAGAAGTACAACCTGCCGCTGCCCGAACCGCGGGCCGCCGACGCGTTCCGCTTCGACCTCGCCCGGCTCGGCGCGGTGCGGAGTTTCGCGCAGGACCGGGCCGAGGAGTACGGGCTCGCGTTGGAGCGGGTGGAAGATCTGGTGCTCGCCGTGGCCGAGCTGTCCGCCAACAGCGTGCTGCACGGTTCGGGCCACGGCGTCGTCCGCGTCTGGCGCGAAGAGGACTACGTGCTCTGCGAGGTCATCGACGAAGGCACGCTGAGCGATCCGCTGGCCGGCCGCCGTCCCGCGTCGCCGGGACAGATCGGCGGACGTGGCCTGGTGCTGGTGAACCAGGTCGCCGACCTGGTCCGGCAGTACCTGAGACCGGGGTCGACCGTGACCAGGATCTACTTCCGCGTCTGAGCGGCTCAGGCGTTCTTCGGGACGTGTTTGCCGAGGAACGCGATCAGGCTCGGCACGACCGTGCGGTTGAAGGCGTCGCCGTGCTTGCCGCGTGCCGTATGCGCGACCATGGGCCGCGCCTCGGAGATGAACTTCCGCACCCCGCCGATGAACGGGTCTTCGGTCCCGCACCAGATCCCGGTCGGCACCTTCTTGGTGACGTCGATGTGCCGCAGCGGGTCCAGCGAGCCCCAGTCGGCGGCGTCGCGGAACGCACGCCGTTTGCTCATCTCGGCCCACGACGTGATGAGCGCGGGCGCGAGGGCCGCGACCGCGGCGGGCGGGCGACGGCGTTCCAGACGGCGCCGGGTGTACAGCAGCGCGCCGAAGCCGCCCATCGAAAGCCCGGTGGCGGCGAACGGCTGCCCGTCGCGGCCGCCGAGGCCGCGGGCGGCGAGCCAGCGGGGGACCTCTTCGAGCAGCATCGCCATCGGGTTGTCGCCCGGCTTGTTCTCGTGCCAGTAGTGGTCTCCGCCGTCGACGGCGACGAATCCGAACGGGGGCACCGCCTTGCGGGCGACCTCGCTGCCGAGCTGTTTCAGCAGTCCTGTCGGGGCCGCGTGCCGCGCGGTGCCGTGGAGGCCGTGCAGCATCAGCGACATCGGCAGGCCCTTGGGCGGTGCCTTGGTCGGCAGCATGAGCACGAGATCGACCTCGCGGCCGCGGGCTTCGGAGTAGACGCGTTCGACACGCGGGCTGCCCAGCTGGGTGGCCGGGGTCGGCGACGCGACACCGAGCGCCCGCTGGAGCGCTTCGCTGAACGGCAGGGCTCCGGTGGCCGTTCCGGCGGCGAGACCGGCGACGCCGAGGCCGGAGGCACCCGCGATCAGCACGGAACGACGGCTCAGCCACCGGCGGGCGCCGTCCACCCCCGGCAGCGTCGTGTGCCCCTGGTCGTCCTCGTTCACCGATCCCCGATCCCCCTGTTGAGCTTCCACCAGGTCAGACGCGCGTTTCCGCTCGAAGGTTGCACGATTCACCGACCTGTGACCGAGGTATCGCCGGATCAGGTGCCGATGTTTCCCTCTTTCGCGCGCCAGGCCTCGATCGAGCGGCGGGCGGACCGCGTCGCGGCCTCGTAAGTGTCGCCCAGGCCCACGCCGAGGGCGGTGGCCAGGGGAATCAGGATGTGGTCCACACCATTCTCGCCGTCGCCGAAATGACCGGCGACCTCCAGCGTGATGTAGCCGTGCACGGCGCTCCAGAGCTGGGCGGCGACCTCGAACTCCGGGACAGGGCGGAACCGGCCGGCGTCGATCACCCGCTTCGCGGCGCGGACCAGGTAGCCGAAGGCCTCGATGCCCTCTTCGCTGGCGTTCCGGCGGGTCTCCTCGTTGGTCATGTCGCCGAGGGTCGCCTTCTGCCCGCTGGGCTGGCTTTGGCCGAAGGTCACCGCGTAGAGGTGCGGGTCGTCCACGACGGTCCGACGGTAGGCCAGCGCCAGGGTGAGGATGTCGGCCGCCGGGTCGTCCGTCTCCTCGACCCGGCCCAGATTCGCCGACAGGCGCCGGAATCCCTCGCGCGCGACCTCGTCCACGAGCGCGCCCATCCCGCCGAAATGGGTGTACACGGCCATGGTGGACGCGCCGATCTCGGCCGCCAGCTTGCGCGCCTGGAGCGCCTCCGGGCCGCCGTGCGCGAGCAGCCGGATCGCCGCCTCGATCAGCTTGCCCTTGACCTCGGCGGCGGAGGGTTTCGGTGCCATGCTTGCCAGTGTCTCATAACCCTGTTATAAATGAGAACATAACATCGTTATTCCAGGGTAGGGGTCTGTGATGGGCAACAAGTTCCTCGAGGGCAACTTCGCCCCGGTCAACCGTGAGCACACGATCACCGGACTCAGCGTCACCGGGCACATCCCGGAGTACCTGGACGGGCGCTATCTGCGGAACGGGCCGAACCCGCTGTCCGAAGTGGACCCCGCGACCTACCACTGGTTCATGGGCGACGGCATGGTGCACGGCGTCCGGCTGCGGGACGGCCGCGCCGAGTGGTACCGCAACCGCTGGGTGCGCAATCCCCGGCTCGCGCGGGAGCTCGGTGAACGCTGGGAAGGCGGCGCGGCCGCCGGCCTGGGGGCCAACACGAACGTGATCGGCCACGCGGGCAAGACCCTCGCCCTGATCGAGGGCGGCGCCACGAGTTTCGAACTGACCGACGAACTCGACACCGTGGGTGCCTGCGATTTCGACGGCACCCTGCCCGGCGGCTACACCGCGCACCCCAAGCGGGACCCGGAAACCGGTGAGCTGCACGCCGTCTCGTACTTCTTCGGCTCGGGGAACAAGGTGCAGTACTCGGTGATCGACGCGCAGGGGCGCGCGCGGCGCACGGTCGACGTCGAGGTCACCGGCTCGCCGATGATGCACGACTTCTCCCTGACCGAGAAGCACGTCGTCTTCTACGACCTCCCCGTCGCCTTCGATTCGGAACAGGCCGTCGCCGCGTCCGTCCCGACGGCGCTGCGCACCCCCGCGCGGCTCGTGATGTCCGCGCTGGTGGGCAAGGTGAAGGTGCCGGATCCCTTCGGGGCGAAGCTGCGTCAGCGGATCTCGGGCAACGCCGGCCTGCCGTACCGCTGGAACCCGAAGTATCCGGCGCGGATCGGGGTCATGCCGCGCGAGGGCGGCAACGGCGACGTCCGCTGGTTCGACGTCGAGCCGTGCTACGTGTTCCACCCGATGAACGCCTACGACGACGGCGACACCATCGTGCTGGACGTCGTCCGGCATCCGAAGATGTTCGACACCGAGCTGCTCGGACCGGCCGAGGGGCCGCCGACCCTGGACCGCTGGACCGTCGACCTGGCCGCGGGCAAGGTCGTCGAGGAACGTCTCGACGACCAGGGCCAGGAGTTCCCGCGCGTCGACGAGCGACTGGTCGGGCGGCCGCACCGGTTCGGCTACTCGGTGTCCACAAAGGATGGTTCGGCGTCGTCGGGCTCCCTGCTGAAGCACGATCTGTGGAACCGGTCGGTCCGGTCACGGGAATTCGGCGACGGCGCGCAGGTGGGGGAGTTCGTGTTCGTCCCGTCCTCGGTGGACGCGGGCGAGGACGAGGGCGTGCTGATGGGGTTCGTCTACGATCCCGCGACGCAGAAGAGCGATCTGACCATTTTGGACGCGGGGACGCTGGAGACCGTGGGCGCCGTGCATCTGCCGGACCGGGTGCCGAACGGTTTCCACGGCAACTGGGTGGGCAACCAGGGCTGACCCGGCTCAGCCGAGGCCGAGCACCCGCTGTTCGCCGCTGTAGAGGTTCATGCTGTCGCCGCGCAGGAAACCGATGAGGGTCATGCCGTTCTCCTCGGCCAGTTCCGCGGCCAGCGACGACGGCGCGGAGACGGCCGCCAGCAGCCCGATCCCGGCCATGGCGGCCTTCTGCACCAGCTCGAACGAGGCGCGGCCGGACACCAGCAACCCGGTGTCCGCCGCCGGGATCCGGCCCTCCTGCAGCGCCCAGCCCAGCACCTTATCGACGGCGTTGTGCCTGCCGACGTCCTCGCGGACGACGGCGAGGTTCCCGTCGCCGTCGAACAGGGCGGCCGCGTGCAGGCCGCCGGTGCTGGAGAACACCTTCTGGTGGGCGCGGAGCGTGTCCGGGAGTTTCGCCAGCACGTCGGTGCTCACCGCGAATTCGGACTTCTCCGGGGAAAACCGGCTTTTCAGCTTCACCGCGTCGAGCGCGGCCTTGCCGCAGACCCCGCACGAGGACGTGGTGTAGAAGTTCCGCTCGACGCCGGTCTCCGGCGGGGCGACCCCTTCGGCCAGTGCGATGTCCAGGACGTTGTAGGTGTTGCGGCCCTGGTCGTCGACGCCGTCGCAGTACCGCGCGACCGCGACGTCCTCGCGTGAGGCGAGCACGCCTTCGGACAACAGGAACCCGTGCGCGAGTTCGACGTCGTTGCCGGGTGTCCGCATGGTGACCGCGAGTGCCTTGCCGCCGACGCGGATCTCCAGCGGTTCTTCGGCCGCGAGCGCGTCGGGGCGCCGCACGTCCTTGGTCGCGGAGATCTTCCGCACCGGACGCCGCACCGTCACCCTGCCCACTTGTCCACCCTTCTGACCGGTTTGTTCGACACTCGGATACTGCAACGTCGGGAATTAAGTAATACATTCCCAGTGCACATCCTCAGAGTACGGAGGCGCCGGATGGCTGTCGGCTTCCTGGACCGTTCCCGCATCGTCGCATCACCGGGCTGGAGCCGCTGGCTGGTGCCGCCCGCCGCGCTGGCCGTCCACCTGTCGATCGGGCAGGCGTACGCGTGGAGCGTCTTCAAACCGCCGCTGGAGAAGACCCTCGGCCTCACCGGGACGGAGAGCGCGCTGCCGTTCCAGCTCGGCATCGTGATGCTCGGGCTGTCGGCGGCCTTCGGCGGGACACTGGTCGAACGCAACGGGCCGCGCTGGGCGATGTTCGTCTCGATGGTCTGCTTCAGCTCGGGTTTCCTGCTCTCCGCGCTCGGTGTGGCGACGTCGCAGTACTGGCTCGTCGTCCTCGGCTGGGGCGGGATCGGCGGCATCGGGCTCGGGATCGGCTACATCTCGCCGGTGTCGACGCTGATCAAATGGTTCCCGGACCGGCCGGGCATGGCCACCGGCATCGCGATCATGGGCTTCGGCGGCGGCGCGCTGATCGCCTCCCCGTGGTCTTCGCAGATGCTGGGCACGGCGCCGTGGTCCATCGGGACGGTCGCGACGGCCTTCCTCGTGCACGGCCTGGTCTACGCGGTCTTCATGACCCTCGGCATCCTGCTGGTGCGGGTGCCCGCCGACGACTGGAAGCCGAAGGGCTGGGAACCGAAGACCGACCACGGCAACGCGATGATCACCACCGCGAACGTGTCGGCGCGCAACGCCATCAGGACGCCGCAGTTCTGGCTACTCTGGGTGGTCCTGTGCTTCAACGTGACCGCGGGGATCGGCATCCTGGAGAAGGCCTCGCCGATGATCGCGGACTTCTTCCGCGAGACCTCCACGCCGGTCGGCACCGCCGCCGCGGCCGGGTTCGTCGCGTTGCTCTCGCTGACCAACATGCTCGGCCGGTTCGTCTGGTCGTCCACTTCGGACCTGGTGGGGCGCAAGAACATCTACCGGCTCTACCTCGGCGTCGGCGCCCTGCTGTACCTGGTGATCGCGCTGACCACCAACGCCTCGAAGCTCGTGTTCGTCCTGTGCGCCATGCTGATCCTGTCCTTCTACGGCGGCGGGTTCGCGACCGTGCCGGCGTATCTGAAGGACCTCTTCGGCACCTACCAGGTGGGCGCGATCCACGGCAGGCTGCTGACCGCGTGGTCGATGGCCGGCGTGCTCGGGCCGCTGATCGTCAACGCCATCGCCGACAGCCAGAAGTCGGCGGGCAAGGTGGGCCCGGATCTGTATTCGACGTCGCTGTTCATCATGATCGGCCTGCTGGTCGTCGGTTTCGTCGCGAACGAGCTGGTGCGCCCGGTCAACCCGAAGTACCACGAGCCGGCGTCGTCCGGTGAGCCCGCGAGGAGTGAGGCCCGATGACCGAACAGGCTCCCGAACGCCGCCGCACCGGGCTGATGGTCTTCGCGTGGCTGTGGGTCGCGCTCCCGTTCGCCTACGGCGTCTACGAACTGTTCCGCAAGGTGGTCCAGCTCTTCGGCGGCTGAAGTAGGGTCGGCTCCGTGGGAGTTCTGGTCACCGGGGCGTCGCGCGGCATCGGCCGCGCGATCGCCCGCGCCTTCGCGGAAAAGGGCGACCGTGTCGCCGTCCACTACGCCTCGAAGCGGGAGGAAGCCGAGCGGACGCTCGGCGAGCTGCCCGGTTCCGGGCACGGCCTGATCCAAGGTGATCTTTCGGAACCCGAAGTGGCACAACGGGTCGCCGACGAGGCAGAGGCACTGGTGGGCGGGGTGGACGTCCTCGTGAACAACGCCGCCTTCGCGCCCTCCGCGGGTGCGGCCCATCCCGTCGCCGAAGTGTCCTATGAGGACTGGCAGCGGGTCTGGCGGCGGATGCTCGACGTCAACGTGCTCGGCACCGCGAACGTGACCTACTGCGTGGCGCGGCACATGATCGACCGCGGCGCGCCCGGCCGCGTGGTCAACATCGGCTCGCGGGGAGCCTTCAAAGGCGAACCCGAGTTCCCGGCGTACGGCGCGAGCAAGGCGGCGCTGCACTCGCTGGGGCAGTCGCTCGCCGTCGCCCTCGCCCCGCACGGGATCGCCGTGACCTCGGTCGCGCCCGGTTTCACCGCGACGGACCGGGTCGCGGCGAAGGTCGAAGGCGCGCGGGGTGAGAGCCCGTTCGGCCGGGTCGGCACGCCGGAGGAGGTCGCGGCCGCGGTGCTCTACCTGGCTTCCGGCGAGGCCGCGTGGGCGTCCGGGGCGATCCTCGACCTGAACGGCGCGTCGCATCTCAGGATGTGAACTGGATCACTGATGCAGCGGTGACGGCTTCCCGCGCGTCTATGGGACGTGCACAAGCTGGGGAAGGTCCTGGTCGCCGCGCTCGCGGTGGCGGTGTTCGGCGGGACCGCGTACGGATACACGACGCTGGAGTCGCTCGACGGCATCACCCGCGAGGACGTGATCGAGGCGCCGGATCCGGGGGAGCAGCCCGCCGACGGTTCGCTGGACATCCTGCTGGTCGGACGCGACGCGCGCACCGACAACCAGGACCGGCCGCTTCCGCCGGAGATCCTGCGGGAACTGCGGGCCGGGGCGAACGGCGACGACCTGACCGACACGCTCATCGTGCTCCGCATCCCCAACGGCCAGCAGACGGTGAAGGCGTTCTCGATCCCGCGTGACTCGTGGGTCGCGCAGCCGGGCACGAAGGACAAGAGCAAGATCAACGAGATCTTCGGCCGGACCAAGTTCGCCTCGGCGAACGAGCAGCGCGCGGCGGGCAAGACCGACAAGGCCGAGATCAACAAGCAGGCGATCACCGCGGCGCGGAAGGCGACCCTTAAGGCCGTCGAGGAGCTCAGTGGCGTCAAGATCGACCACTTCGCCGAGGTCAACCTGCTGAGCTTCTACGAGATCAGCAAGGCCGTCGGCGGCGTCGAGGTCTGCCTGAAGAAGGCCACCAAGGACCGCGATTCGGGCGCGGACTTCCCCGCCGGGCGGCAGACGATCGCGGGCGCCGACGCGCTCGCCTTCGTCCGGCAGCGCAAGAACCTGCCCCGCAGCGACCTCGACCGCGTCCGCCGCCAGCAGGTGTTCCTCGCGGGACTGGCGAAGCAGGTGCTCTCCGGCGGGACCCTCGCCAACCCGGCGCGCGTGTCCGACCTGATCGACGCGGTGAAGCGTTCGGTCGTGCTCGACGGTTCGTGGAACCTGCTCGACTTCGTGCGGCAGATGCGCGGGGTGTCCGGCGGCGGTATCGCGTTCGAGACCATCCCGGTGGTCAACCCCGACTACCGCTACGACCCCCGGCATCCGACCTGGACCGCCGTGCAGGTCGATCCCGCCCAGGTGCGCGCGTTCGCCGCCTCCCTGATCGGGGTCCAGCCCACCACCCCGCAGGCGCCCGCCGGACCCAAGGTCGACGTCGTCAACGCGAGCGGCAAGGACGGTCTCGCCGCCCGCGTCTCGGATCTCTTGGCGGAGAAGGGTTTCGGCAAGGGCGACACGAAGGCCGAGGCCGGACGGCGGACGTCGGTCGTCCGGTTCAGCGACGCGGCCGGGCCCGCCGCGGAGATCGCGAAACTGCTCGGCGGACTGGACGTCCAGAAAGCCGATTCGGTCGCGGCGGGCAAGATCGAGGTCGTCCTCGGCCAGGTCTACAAAGGACCGGGCGTCTCAGCGGGCGGGGGCGCGATCGGGGCGCTGGCGGAGCCGCCGATCACGGCCGATGGCGCCGACTGCATCGACTGAGCCGCGTCACTCCCTTGGCGGGATCTTCCCGTTCTTCGCCACCGGAAGGCCGAGCTGAACCGGCTCGGTGATGACGGCCGCTTCGCCGGGAAGGTGGGACAACACCGGGTTCAGGTGGGTCAGCTTCAGCGTGAGCGGTCCGACGACGCTCGGCGCGGTGCTGACGTCCGCCTTCGCCAGATCCAGCCACTGGACGGTGCCGAGCACCTCCGGCGGGATCTCGTCACCGCGTTTCGCCACCGGGACGCACAATTGCCGCGCGTTGCCGACCTTCACGTCCACCTTCGGCCGGTCGGCCAGCACCGGGTTGAGATGCCCGAGCGTGAGTGGGAACGGGATGGTCGGAATGCCGAGGACACGCAGGGCATAGCACTCGAGATCGATATGCCGCACGAACGACAGGATCTCCGGCGGCGGCAGTTTCCCGTTCTTCGCGACCGGGACGCACAACTGCTCCGGCGACAACATGGTCACGTGCGAATCCTGGATGCCGAGTTTCTGCACGACGGGATTCAGATGGCTCAGCGTCAGCGGGAAGTCCACCGAGCGGCCTTCGATCCGGTAGCACGACAGATCCACCCAGCGGACGTAGTCGACGATCCCCGGCGGCGGGATCACGCCGTTCTTAGCGACCGGCACGCACAGCTGCAGGCGTTCACCGAGCTTGACCGTCTCCAGCGGCAGTTTCCCGAGTACCGGGTTGAGGTGCTTGAGGGTGAGCTCGGTCGGCGGTGGTTTGTAGCCTTCGGTCTTGTAGCAGGACAGGTCGAGCTGGGAGACGAACGGCAGCGGCGGCGGTGCGCCCGGAGCGGCGGTGGCCGCGCCGGGCAGCACCGCGACGAGCAGGAGCGAGGCCAGGGCGGCGAAGCAACGCGAGGTCGATCTTCGTGACATGGCAAGGCCTTTCCGCGAAAGGGTTTGGCCCTTCCACGGTGGACCCCGTCCGGCGCCGCGCGGCACCGCCAAGCGGGCAGCCTAAGGTGCGGTCACCGGCTCCAGCCGCACCACGACCGCCTTCGACACCGGGGTGTTCGACTTGTCCGCGACCGCGTCCAGCGGCACCAAGGCGTTCGCCTCGGGGAAGTACGCCGCCGCGCAGCCTTTCGCCGTCGGATAGGAGACCACCCGGAACCGCGGGGCCCGGCGGTCGCCGTCCCGCCATTCCGAGACCAGGTCGACCATCGCGCCGTCGGCCAGCCCGAGCTCGGACAGGTCGTCGGGGTTGACCAGCACCACACGCCGCGCGTCCTCGATGCCGCGGTAACGGTCGGAAAGGCCGTAGATGGTGGTGTTGTACTGGTCGTGGCTGCGCATCGTCTGCAGCAGCAGCCTGCCTTCGGGCACCTGCGGATATTCGAGCTCGGAGACGGTGAAGTTCGCCTTGCCGTTCGCGGTTCCGTTGAACTGCCGGGAATCGCGCGGCGCGTGCGGCAGGACGAACCCGTCGGGCTCGCGCACCCGGGCGTTGTAGTCGTGGCAGCCGGGGACGACGCGCGCGATCCGGTCGCGGATGAGGTCGTAGTCGGCGTGGAAGTCCCGCCACGGCACGGCGTGCCCGGCACCGAGCAGGGCTTCCGCGAGATGGCAGATGATCGCGACCTCGGACAGCAGATGCTCGCTGGCCGGGGCCAGCCTGCCGCGTGAGGTGTGCACCTGCGACATCGAGTCCTCGACGGTGACGAACTGCTCGCCGCCGGCCTGGAGGTCGCGTTCCGTGCGGCCGAGGGTGGGCAGGATCAGCGCCGTCTTACCGGGTACGACGTGCGAGCGGTTGAGCTTCGTCGACACGTGCGCGGTCAGGGAGCACGACTTGAGCGCCTTCTCCGTGAGCTCCGTGTCCGGTGTGGCGGAAGCGAAATTGCCGCCGACGGCGAAGAAGACCTTGCCGTGCCCGTCCCGCATCGCGCGGATCGCGGCGACGGTGTCGTGACCGTGGTCTCGCGGCACCTTGATGCCGAACTCCGCGTCGAGGCTGTCCATGAACGACTCCGGCATCTTCTCCCAGATGCCCATCGTCCGGTCGCCCTGGACGTTGGAGTGCCCGCGCACCGGGCACAGGCCCGCGCCCGGCTCACCGATCATGCCGCGCACCAGCGCCAGGTTCGCGATCTCGGAGATGGTCTGCACCGCGTGCTTGTGCTGTGTCAGCCCCATCGCCCAGCAGTAGATGGTGCGCTTCGAGGTCGCGATCATCCGCGCCAGCCGCTCGATCTGCTCACGAGGCAGGCCGGTCGCGACGCCGACCTCGTCCCAGTCGATCTCCCGCAGATGCTTGGCGTAGTCCTCGAACCCCTCGGAGGACGACTCGATGAACGCGTGGTCGACGATCGTGCCGGGGGTCTCCTGCTCCCACTGCAGCAGGAGATGACCGATCGCCTGGAACAGCGCGAGGTCGCCGCCGAGCCGGATCTGCGCGAACTCGTCGGCCAGCGGGGTGCCCTTGCCGACCACGCCGCGGACGTTCTGCGGGTTCTTGAACCGCATCAGACCGGCTTCGGGCAGCGGGTTGACCGCCATGATCTTCGCGCCGTTGCCCTTGGCCTCCTCCAGCGCCGACAGCATGCGCGGGTGGTTCGTGCCCGGGTTCTGGCCGACCACCACGATGAGGTCCGCCTTGTGGATGTCGGCGAGCGACACCGAGCCCTTGCCGATCCCGGTCGTGGCCGCGAGCGCCGCGCCGGAGGACTCGTGGCACATGTTGGAGCAGTCCGGCAGGTTGTTGGTGCCGTAGGAGCGCACGAGCAGCTGGTAGAGGAAGGCGGCCTCGTTGCTGGTGCGGCCGGAGGTGTAGAAGATCGCCTCGTTCGGGTCGCTCAGTGCCCGCAGCTCGTCGGCGACCAGCGTGAACGCGTCGTCCCAGGAGATCGGTTCGTAGTGCGAAGCCCCTTCGCGCAGCACGAACGGCTCCGTGATGCGGCCCTGCTGGCCGAGCCAGTAGTCCGTCTTGTCCGCCAGCTCGTGGATGGAGTGCTGGGCGAAGAACTCACGGCCGACCCGGCGCTTCGTCGCCTCCTCGGCGACGGCCTTCGCCCCGTTCTCACAGAACTCGGCGAGCTTGCGGTGCTCGCCGTCGACCTCGCGCGGCTCCGGCCAGGCGCAACCGGGACAGTCGAAACCGTCGCGCTGGTTCAGCAGGCGCAGCGTCTTCACGGTGCGTGCGGCGCCCATCTGCTCCATGCCGCGTATCAGGGAGACGGCGACACCGGGGATCCCGGCCGCCCAGCTCTTCGGTTTCCCGACCTCGAGCTGTGTCTCGTCAACGTCGTTCGCGGGTGCTTCGCGGGTCATGACCCCATCGTGCGCCTTGCCGTCTTCGTGCGCGACCGAGGGGTCAGGCGTTGGTGACGATCCGGCTGATCTGCGCCTCGTCGAGCGGGAACCAAGGTGTCTCGTTGACGCCGCGTTCCTGCACCGCGTTCACCGTCACCGCGGCCACGACCAGCACGATCAAGCCGACGAGCGCCGCGATGCCCGGCCACCGGCTCGTCCCTGGCGCTGAGTAGCCGCTCGCGGCGGCCTTCTGCTGCTTACGACGCTTCTTCTTGAGTTCCTTCTTCGCACCCAGCCAGGCGTCGCGTTCGGCGTGTTTCTGCCAGTCCGGGTTCATCAGATCCGGATGGGTCTCGATCCGCCGATCCTCTTCGTCCATCTCGGTCCTCTTCCCCAGGATTCGGCCGACTACCGGCAGGTGTCCCTCGACGGGAGGGGTTTCGTCGGGTCGTAGGTGCTGGTCTCGTCGACGGGAGGTGTGCCGGCGACGGTGCTGTCCTTGTCAGCGTACTGGGGCGCGAGGATCCCGGCCCTGGCCGCGTCACAGGCCATGTGTGCGTTGTAGCCCGCGCCCTCCCCGAAGCTGAGCCCGGCGTCGGCCTTCGCGAACGGTGGCGCTTTGCGGATCACGTAGTCCTGTTCGTCCCGGACGAACGGGACGATGTCTTCCGGGGACCTGGCCTCGCCAGGACGTGCTTCGAAGGCGTACGCGGTCGTGTAGCTCGCGTGAATGGTCAGTTCGCCGTTCTCCCCGGCCTTGGTGGTGAGAGACCCGGTCATGCGCGGACTTACCGGAAGCAGCCGGTTCGTTCCGATGAGGATCAGGTACTGGCTCCTGTCGATGGTCGCCGCGCTCGTGAGCTTCGGTTCGAGCCGGGTGCGCTCGTTCGGGGCCAGCAGCGCGAGCAGCTCCGAACCGTCGTGGTCCCGCAGCGCCCGGGACCCGAGCCGCGCGGCCGCGATGGCCTCCGTCACCTTCCGGTACGCGGCGTCGACCTCCTGCGCGCTGAAGCCACCGACGGCCTGCCCCGGCGGCACGGTGATCCCGGCCGTCCCTTCGCGCCAGTTCGCGGCGGGAGTGCGGTCGAAAGGCCGGTCGAGGTCGACGCCGGTGAGCACCGGGGCCGCCTTCGGAGGCTGCGGCCCCGGATCGGCGCTTCCCCGCATCTGGTGCATGACGACCGCCGCGGCCCCGAGCAATGCCACGGTCCCGATCACGAACAGGCCGACGACGACCCCGCGGGTCATCCGGAACCGGCGGCGCGGCCGCTGCTTCCGCCGCCGTTTGCGGTCCTTCTTCGCGCCGTGCCGAGCCTCGCGTTCGGCTCGTTTGCGCCATTCCGGATCCATCAGATCCGGATGCGTCTCCAACCGCGCGTCCTCCACGAACCCGCCCCTCCCCAGTGCGTCACGACATCCCCTCATCGGCTGGGAACGGCGGGCGTTACGGCCGGTGAGGAAGTCGCTAGAGGGGGTTCGTAGACTTGTCAACTGTGACCGAGAACGCCCAGCCGCAGCAGACCGACCTTCCGGGTACCTGGAACCCGGCCGACGAAGAAGCCTCGCTCTACCAGCGTTGGGTAGACGCCGGCTACTTCACGGCCGACCCCACGTCGGACAAGCCGCCGTTCACGGTAGTCATCCCGCCCCCGAACGTGACCGGTTCGCTGCACATCGGGCACGCGTTCGAGCACACCCTGATCGACGCCATCACCCGCTACCACCGCATGCTCGGCGACGAGACGCTGTACCTGCCGGGGATGGACCACGCGAGCATCGCGGTCCACGCGCTGGTCGAGAAGCAGCTCCGCGCCGAAGGCACCAGCCGCCGCGAGCTCGGCCGCGAGGCCTTCGTGGAGCGCGTCTGGCAGTGGAAGAACGAGCACGGCGGCAAGATCCTCGCCCAGATGAAGCGCCTCGGCGAGGGCGTCGACTGGACCCGTGAGCGGTTCACCATGGACGACGGCCTGTCCAAGGCCGTCAACACGATCTTCAAGAAGCTCTTCGACGACGGCCTCATCTACCGCGCCGAGCGCCTGGTCAACTGGTCGCCGGAGCTGCGGTCGGTGCTGTCCGACGCCGAGGTGAAGCACGAAGAGGTCGAGGGCGAGCTCGTCTCGATGCGCTACGGCGACGGCGAGAACGCGATCGTCGTGGCCACCACCCGGATGGAGACGATGCTCGGCGACACCGCCGTCGCGGTCCACCCGGACGACGAGCGTTACACCCACCTCATCGGCACCGAGGTCGAGCTGCCGCTGACCGGGCGCAAGATCCCGATCGTCGCGGACAAGCACGTCGACCCGGAGTTCGGCACCGGCGCGGTCAAGGTGACCCCCGCGCACGACCCGAACGACTTCGAGATCGGCCAGCGGCACGACCTGCCGATGATCACGATCATGGACGAGCAGGGCCGCATCGACGGCACCGGCACCGAGTTCGACGGCATGGACCGCTTCGAGGCCCGCGTCGCGGTGCGGGAGAAGCTGCGCGAGCAGGGCCGCATCGTCGCGGAGAAGCGTCCGTACCTGCACAGCGTCGGGCACTCTGAGCGTTCGAAGGAGCCGATCGAGCCGCGGCTTTCGCTGCAGTGGTTCGTCAAGGTCGGTCCGCTCGCGAAGGCCGCCGGCGACGCGGTGCGCGACGGCCGGGTGAACGTCCACCCGCCGGAGATGGAGAAGCGCTACTTCGACTGGGTCGACAACCTGCACGACTGGTGCATCTCGCGTCAGCTGTGGTGGGGCCACCGCATCCCGGTCTGGTACGGCCCGAACGACGAGGTCGTCTGCGTCGGACCGGACGAGGAGCCGCCCTCGGGCGAGGGCTGGACCCAGGACCCGGACGTCCTCGACACCTGGTTCTCCTCGGGCCTGTGGCCGTTCTCCACCCTCGGCTGGCCGGAGAAGACCCCGGACCTGAACAAGTTCTATCCGACGTCGGTGCTGGTCACCGGCTACGACATCCTGTTCTTCTGGGTCGTGCGGATGATGATGTTCGGCCTCTACGCCACCGGCGAGGCGCCGTTCAAGACCATCGCGCTGCACGGCATGGTCCGTGACCAGTTCGGCAAGAAGATGTCGAAGACCGCGGGCAACGGCGTCGACCCCATCGAGTGGATGGACAAATACGGCACCGACGCGCTGCGCTTCACCCTCACGCGGGGCGCGAACCCGGGCACCGACGTGCCGATCGGCGAGGAGTGGGTCGCCGGCTCCCGGAACTTCACCACGAAGCTCTGGAACGCCACCAAGTTCGCGATGATGAACGGCGCGGACGCGAACGCCCCGCTGCCCCCGGCCGCCGAACTCACCGAGGCCGACCGCTGGATCCTCGGCAGGCTCGGCAACGTCGTCGAAGAGGTCACCGGATACCTCGCTGACTACCAGTTCGCGAAGGCCACCGACACGCTCTACCAGTTCACCTGGACCGAGCTGTGCGACTGGTACCTGGAGCTGTCGAAGGTCCAGGTGTTCCAGGGCGACGAGGCCCGCGTGACGGCGACGCGCGCGGTGCTGGGGCACGTGTTCGACACCGTGCTGAAGCTGCTGCACCCGTTCATCCCGTTCATCACCGAGAAGCTGTGGACGGCGCTGACCGGCCGCGAGTCGCTGGTGATCGCCCCGTGGCCGGTGGCCGACGCCTCGTACGCCGACGCCGTGGCGGACAAGCGGATCGCGGACGTGCAGAAACTGGTCACCGAGGTGCGCCGGTTCCGCGCGGACCAGGGCCTCAAGCCCAGCCAGAAGGTGGCGGCGCGGCTGTCCGGCGACGGATTCGCCGAGCTCACCGGGCACGACGAGCCGATCCGCTCGCTGGTCCGGCTCACCCAGCCCGAAGAGGGCTTCGCGCCGAGCGCGTCGCTCGAGGTCGGGCTGTCGGCCGGTGTGGTGACCGTCGAGCTGGACCTGTCCGGCACGATCGACGTCGCCGCGGAGCGCAAGCGCCTGCAGAAGGACCTCGGCGCGGCGGAGAAGGAACTGGCGCAGGCCGAGGCCAAACTCGGCAACCAGGCCTTCATCGACAAGGCGCCGGAGCCGGTGATCGGCAAGATCCGGGCCCGCAAGGAGACCGCGGTCGCGGACATCGAGCGCATCAACGCCCGGTTGGCCGCCCTTCCCGCCTCCTGACGAACGCTAGGAACGGTCCTTTCCTCGCAAAATTTGCAAGGAAAGGACCGTTCCTTGCATTCAGCGAAGGTGACGGAGGATCACTCCGGTCACGCCCGCCATCCCCGTGCGATACGGGTGGTAAGCCGCCGCGGCGAGCAGCTTCGTGTGCTGCCCGTTGATCCACGCGGCCCCGTTCGGCGCGCAGGCGTCGTGCCCGGCGGACGGTCCGAAGGTGTCGATGAAGGTCGCCTTGCCGTCGGCCGCGACGGCCTTCTCGATCGCCGAGTTCAGCGCCTTCTCGACGTCGTTGAGCCAGGCGTAGTCGCCCTCGGCGAAGGGCAGGATCTTCGGGCAGTAGCCGCGTTCCGGCGCGATCCGCGGGTAGCCGATGACGAGCACGTCGGCCCGCGGAGAGCGGGTATGGACTCCGGCCAGCACCTTCTCGACGTTCTTGCCGGTGTCGGCGATCTTGGCCTTGATGGTGTCGACACCACCGACGGTGAACCGCTCCTGGCACGGGTTCCCGGTGGGATCGCTCGCGCGCAGGGACGGGCAGGTGCCGACGAGCGTGCCGAAGACGCCGTAGTCGTTGCCGCCGATACCGACCGTGACCAGGTCGGTGTTCGCGCGCAGGGCGCTGAACTGGGGCGGGTTGCTGCCGAGCGTCACGCTTTGGCGTTGCGTCATGTTCGTGGTGTCGGCGCCGCCGCAGCTGATGTCGGTGAAGGAGCGGACCCGCAGCGCCGCGGCGAGCATCGACGGGTAGTTCTGCGTCGACTTGCCGCAGAAGAGCGGGTCGAGGCGGGGGAGCGGGATGAGCGGTCCGGAGGTGTAGGAATCACCCAGTGCGACGTAGTTGCGGTAGGACCGCGTGGTGGCGGTGGCCGCCGTGGCGGAGGCGATCAGCAGGACGACGGTCGAGACGGCCGCGAACAGGACGCGTCTGTAGCGCATGAGGACCCCGATCTCCGGACTGGATGGCCTCTCAAAAATGAACCGGATCTGGCCCGGTCGGCGCCGCCGATCGGGTGGTCGAGCGCCGGTTTCACCCGCTTGGGGTGTCACATCGGGTGATCGTCTTCCGGTCGGCGGTAGACCAGCAGATAGCGGTAGAAGAGCAGGTTCCGGACTTTGCTCCCGGGCAGCAGGCCGGCCGCGTCGCGCCGGATCCGGCTCATCGGCGGGAAGGTCTCCACGATCGGCGCCGTCGGCAGCGGGTCGGCGCCGCCGTTCAGCCGCTCACCCGCGTACACGACCACCCTGGCCAGCGCGTTGACCGGTGAGGCCACGAGAGCGCGCGCGTAGTCGGCGACCGTGCTGGGCCTGCCGAGGCCGAGGACGGCGAGCACACCGCCGGGGACCAGCGCGTCACGCAGCCTGGTGACCGTGTCGAACGGCACGTGGTGCAGCATCGCGAGACAGGAGATGAAGTCGTACGCCTCGTCCGGCAGTTTTTCGGCGACCACGTCGGCCTGCCGGTATGAGATCGTGCCGGGGCCCGGCGAGCCGGCGGCGCGGGCGAGGTCGATCATCGGACCGGACCGGTCGATCGCCTCGACGTGCATCCCGGTGGCCGCGAGCCGCCGCGCGAACCGTCCGCTGCCGCAGCCCACGTCCAGCGCCACGCCGGGGCCGGGAGGCAGCTGGTCGAGCAGCAGCGGGTGATAGTGGTCGTTGTGGTTGAACCCCATGCGTCGAGAGTGCCAGGAAAAGCCGCACGTAGACTCGGCGTGACAGGCAGCAAGGGTAAGAGGAGAGTTCGTGCCGCGAGGTGACGGCCGGGATTCCGAAGATTTCAGGGAATCCCCGGACCTGGCAGATCTGGACAGTTTCGCCGGTGTCGACGAATTGGGGGCTCGCGCCCACGATCCGTCCGACGACACCGACCCGGATCTGGACGCACCCGACGCCGCGTACCAGGCGGGCGGCGGCGCACGGGGCGGTATCGGCGGGATCGGGCAGCTGGGGGACAACCTCGCGCTCGGCCCCGTGCCGGACCTCGTCGCCCCGGAGGACGTCGAACTGCACGAACTGGACGACCAGGGTGACGAGTTCGCCCCGTCGGACCCCAACGGGCAGCAGGCGCGCCGCGAGCTGCTCGCCGTCGAGGCCGAGCTGAACCAGCGCTGGCCCGAGACGAAGATCGAGCCGTCCCTCGCCCGGATCGCGGCCCTGGTCAATCTCATGGGTGAACCGCACCGCGGTTACCCGGTGCTGCACGTCGCCGGGACCAACGGCAAGGGCTCGACCACCCGGATGATCGACGCGCTGCTGACCCGTATGGGCCTGCGCGTCGGCCGGTACACCAGCCCGCATCTGCAGCTGGTCACCGAGCGGATCGCGCTCGACGGCGCCCCCATCTCCGCCGCCGCGTACGTCGACCTGTACCGCGACGTCGCTCCGTACGTGACCATGGTGGACAACGCCGGCGGTCAGGACGCGGTGCCGATGAGCAAGTTCGAGGTGCTGACCGGGATGGCGTTCGCGGCCTTCGCCGACGCGCCCGTCGAAGCCGCGGTCATCGAGACCGGCCTCGGCGGCTCCTGGGACGCCACCAACGTCGTGGACGGCGACGTCGCCGTCATCACGCCGATCGGCGTCGACCACGTCGAGTACTTCGGCGGCTCCCCGGCCAAAGCCGCGGTGGAGAAGGCCGGGATCATCAAACCCGGCAGCGTCGTGGTCATCGCCGAGCAGGAGCCCGAAGTCCAGAAGATCCTGCTGGAACGCGCCATCGAGGTCGACGCGAGCGTCGCCCGCGCCGGCAGCGAGTTCGGCGTGCTGGAGCGCGAGGTCGCCGTCGGCGGGCAGATGCTGAAACTGCAGGGCCTCGGCGGTGTCTACGACGAGATCTTCCTGCCGCTGCACGGCGCGCACCAGGCCGCCAACGCCGCTCTTGCGCTGGCCGCCGTCGAAGCGTTCTTCGGCGCGGGCAAGGACAAGCAACTGGTCATCGAGGCCGTCCGCGAGGCCTTCGCCGAGGTCGAGACCCCCGGCAGGCTGGAGCGCGTCCGCGCCGCTCCGACCGTGCTGCTCGACGCCGCCCACAACCCGCACGGCGCCAAGGCGCTCGCGACCACCGTCGCCGAGGAGTTCGCCTTCCGCCGCCTCGCCGCCGTGGTGAGCGTGATGGCGGAGAAGGACGCTCGCGGCATCCTGGACGCGCTCGAACCGGTGGTGTCCGAGATCGTCGTCACCAAGAACTCGTCCCCGCGCGCGATGCCGCTCGACGAACTCAACGACGTCGCCATCTCGATCTTCGGCGAAGACCGCGTCGTGGCCGAGCCCAGCCTCGACGCCGCGATCGAGACCGCCATCGGCCTCGTCGAGCAGAGCGACGACCCCGAGGAACCGCTGGCGGGCGGCGGCGTGCTGGTCACCGGCTCCGTCGTCACCGCGGGCGAGGCCAGGACCCTGTTCGGTAAGGAGCCGGCGTGACCGACGAGACCCCGAAGCCGCCCGCCAAGGACCCGATGAAGTCCTTCCGCGGGGTGATGGCCGGTTCGCTGATCATGGAGGGCATCACCGTCGCGCTCGCGCTGCCGGTGGTGGCGAAACTCGGCGGCGGCGTCGGTTCGCTCACCGGCTGGTCGGTGATCGTGATCGCGGTCGCGCTGATCGTGCTGTGCGGTTTCCTGAAGAAGCCCTGGGCGGTGCCCGCCGTCCTCGTGCTGCAGGTCGCGCTGATCGCGTTCTTCGTCGCGCTGCCCGCCGTGGCGATCCTCGGGGTGATCTTCCTCGGGATCTGGCTGTGGCTGCTGTGGCTGCGGCGGGACGTGGCGCGGCGGATGGCGGCGGGGACGTTGCCGAGTCAGCAGCAGCAACCGCAGTAACGGCGTCGCCATCCAGGCCGACTCGGTGGATGTTCACCGGGACGGGAGCCATGGATGGCCAGGAAAGCGTTGATCGTCGGGAGTTCCCGCTTCACCGATCCCTCGTTCGAGGGGTTGGACGTCACGACCGAGGCCGCGGCAGTGGCCGCGGTGTTCGGAGACGAAGCCATCGGTGGCTTCGAGGTGGCATCGCTTTCCGATCAGTCGAACACCACGGTCTTCAGCGTGATCGCCCGCTTCTTCGACGCGGCGGGGCCGGAAGACGTCTTGCTGCTGTATCTCATCGGCGGCGGGGTCCAGGGGCAGGGTGAGTGGTATTTCGCCTCGACCGACACCGATGCGCGGTACGCCGCGACCAGCGCGTTGTCATCGAGGGCGCTCCGCCACTACGTAGAGACCAGCGACTGCCGGAAGTTCGTGCTGATCTTCGACTTCCCTTTCTCCGGAGCCTTCGCCGAGTCGGTCATGTGGGTCGGAGAGGACTTTCCGGGAGAGCGGGCGATCGTGGCCGTGTCCGCCACGAATGCCTTGCGAGAGCATGAAAAGGGGCCTTCCTGGAGCGCCGGTGTCCTCGCTGACGCCCTCGTCGACGGCCTCCGTACCGGCCGGGCCGACGCCGATCGCGACGGTGTGGTGACGGCAGAGGAGTTCGGGGCGTTCCTGGGGCGAGAGGCGGTGACGCCGGTGCAGCAGACGATGTACCACGTGACGCCTGCGGCCGAGCACCTCCGAGTGGCCGGCAGTCCTGCGGTGCACGGCACGACTCCGGGTTCCGACGTCGAGTGGGCCGCCGACGCGACCGCGCGCGAGGACTTCCTGCATCGCGACGAACTCGCTGGAGTGCTCGCCTTCCGGCTGACCGACGCTCGGATGCGCCGACCGGACGTTTCCTTCCTGGTCCACGTCGACGGGGCATGGGGAACGGGAAAGACGACGCTGCTCGGTTTCCTGAGGCGGAGGCTGGACGGCACTTTCCTGCTCGTCGAGTTCGACGCGTGGCGGCAGGCTCGCCTGGGGCGTCCGTGGTGGACGTTGCTGACCGCGGCCAGGGACGCGATCGCCGCGGATCGAGGTTGGTGGGGGAGGCGATGGCTCCGGTCGGCCGAAGTCTTCGCCAGAGCGCGCCGGACCGGTGCCCCTTATGCCTTCGCGGTCCTGGTCCTGGTACTGCTCGTCGGTGGTCTCGCATTCTGGCTGTGGCCGCGACAGGGCACGGCCGGGGGCTGGAGCGAGGCGGCCAAGGTCGTCGGCACCGTGGTGGCCGCGATGATCCCGTTCTGGGCGGGCGCGCTCGTCGTGAGCCGCTTTCTGCTCTGGAACTCGGCTCGTGGCGCGAAACTCTTCGAAGAGTCGGGAACGAACCCGATGGCGGAGGTGTCCGCACACTTCTCCTGGCTGTTGGGCCGTACGCGGAAACCGTTGCTGTTCCTCATCGATGATCTGGACCGGTGTGGGTATGAGGAGGTCGTCGGCCTGCTCGACACCGTCCAGACCGTCTTCCGTAACGCGCCGGGCGCGGCGAGCGCGCCCTTGTTCGTCGTCGCCGCGGACGGAGCTTGGCTTCGCAAGAGCTATGAGTCGAAGTATCCGGTGTTCGAGCATTGTGTCGCCCGTCCCGGTAAGTCACTCGGCTACCTGTTTCTCGAGAAGCTCTTTCAGATAACGGTTCCCATGCCGTCGTTCACGACCGCGCTGCGGCGGCTCTACATCGATCGGCTTCTGCGGATCTCCGAAGGCGGGGACTCGGAAATCGCGAGCGAGGCGGCTTTGCTTCGTGGTCGTCTGCGCGGTGAAGCCGGCAGGGAAAGAGAGATCCTCGACATTCTCGACGAGGCGTCGGCAGCAGCGAAGGCGGAACTGGTCGGTGACGCCACCCGTGCGCTCGCGCAGCCCGTGGTGCGCGAACAAACCGAACACTGGCTGCGGAAGTTCGCGCCGTTGATCAGTGATACGCCACGCGGATTCAATCAGTTTGTCAACACCTACACCGCTCATCGGGCCATCAGGACCCTGGAAGGCAACACGGTCGGAACCGACACGCTGGCCTTGTGGTGTGTCGTCCGTGTCCGCTGGCCGGATCTTTTCGATCACTTGGAGGCGGAGCCGTCTTCGGTCGCCGGGATCCTGGATCCGGCCTTGGTGAGTGATCACTTCCCGGAGCGTCTGCGCGAAGTGGCCGCCTCGGCCTCTGTGCGTGAGGTCGTGGCCTCGACGTTGGGCGGGCCGTTGTATCAGGGCCGGATCGAACAGTGTTGCGGTGTCGTCGAGTCTTGATTTCCGTGCATGCCGAAGGGCCCGTCGCCAAGTTGGTCGGCGGGCTTCCTCGGGTTCAGCGGTGGTTGCGGCGGGGTGTTTGGAGCGGGTCCAAATACTGCGGTGGGATGAATTCGGGTCGTCCGTTGGTGATGTGGACTGTCCAGCCGGATTGGCCGTGGATGACCATGTGGTGGTAGCGGCACAACAGGCAGAGATTGTTGAGGTCGGTGTCGCCGAGCTGCCCCCACGGCAGAATATGGTGGGCTTCGCAGTGTTTGGGTCTTCGCCGGCAGCCGGGGAACGCGCATCCGTGGTCGCGCAGGTTCAAGGCGCGTCGTTGGGCGGGGGTGACGCTGCGGGCGGCGCGTCCGATGTCGAGGGGTTCGCTTTCGCTGCCGAGGATGGCGGGGATGATTTTGGCGTCGCAGGCCAGCATGCGGGCGTGCCGGGCGGTGATCTGCGCGACTCCGTCCACGCAGGCCGCCCCCAGCCCGGAGGTCAGTGTGTCCAGCGGGATGGTGACCACGACGGTGGTGCGGTCTCCGGAGAGGGTGGGGGCTTTGTCGTTGGTCATCGCATAGTGGATCGCGTCGAACAGTGCGTCCCCGTTGCGCTCGCCCGGGGTGCGCGGATCACGGTTGCCGTCCTCGTCGACGGGTCTTCGCTGTCCCCAGGTTTCGAACAGGGCGTTCGCGCGGGCCCCGAACTCGGGGTCGAGGAGGCCGTTGAGCCGCCACCACCCGTCGTCACGCTTGTGCAGGTGCACCTCGCGTGACGGGGGTTTCAGGTCCTCGTCCTTGGGCTCGTTCCCATCGGGGTCAAGATGGGCCAAGAGGTCGGCGCCGACATTGGCGATCTCCTGTGGCCCGGCGTGACGGGCCAAGGTGACCAGGATCTGCTCGGCGCCGGTCCGGTCATCGGCCGAGGCGTCGGCCGGGATCTTCTTCAGCACCGCGAGGATCGGATCCAGCTGCTGATGCCCCAGGTCACCCTCCGCCGCCGCGGCTCCGGCGATCGGCGCGAAAGCAGGGGCGGGGGTGCCGTCCAGGTTCCGGCTCTCGTTCACAGCCAACGCGCGAGTGACGGTGTCACGGGCCTCGTTCGGACTGACCCGCGCCGTCTCGGCGAGCCAACCCGCAGTCGAACCATGGCCGAACAGTTCCATCGGACCCCGGGACTCGATCTCGACCAGGAACTGCCCGACCTCCGCCAACGCCTGCCGTGCCACCGACAACCGCTCCACCACACCATGCGCCAGCTCCCGCGCACCGGCACGCCACAACTCCTGCGGCGGCTCGAGGATTCGTTGTCCGGACACCCCACAAGAATACCAGGGAATCGAACAAAGATTCGAATCAAAAGTTAGCAAAACACGCGAAAATTTGTTCATATTCCTCGGTGGGCTCTTTGTCGCGCGAAGCATTCTTTAACGCGCGAAGCACGCCAAGTCGAATAGAGTCGCGGAAACCGCCGGAACGGCTACCGTCCGTTCGTTCATCACCGCGCAAACCGCCGTTGGCCCACCGGCCGTGGCCGCGGGATAGAACCGCGCCATGACCGCAACCCACCACAACCGCCGCACGCTGCTCAAAGCCGGTCTCACCGGCGCCGGAGCGGTCGCGGGCGGCCTGCTCCTCCCGGGAACCGCGACCGCGAACCCGGTTCCGCTGCTCCGCCGCGACCGCCCGGTGCTCACCCACGGTGTCCAGTCCGGCGACGTCACCACCGGTTCCGGCATCGTCTGGTCGCGCGCCGACCGGCCGTCGCGGCTGATCGTGGAGGTCTCCCGGGATCCGTCGTTCCGGCACGCGCGCCGCGTGCGCGGTCCGGTGATGAGCCCGGAGACCGGTGGTACGGGCAAGGTTCGCGTCGCGGGGCTCATGCCCGGGACCGAAGTCCACTACCGCGTGACCGCGGAAGACCTCGACGGCCGCACTCGCAGCGAGGCCCTCACCGGCCGCTTCACGACCGCCCCCGTCGGCCGCTCCGACGTCCGGCTGCTGTGGTCCGGTGACGTCGCCGGGCAGAACTGGGGCATCAACCCCGAACTCGGCGGTATGACGATCTACCGCGCGATGGCCGAGCGCCGTCCGGACCTGTTCCTCCATTGTGGAGACACGGTCTACGCCGACGCGCCGCTCACCGAGACCGTCGCGCTGCCCGGCGGGCGGGTGTGGCGCAACATCGTCACCCCGGAGAAGGCGAAGGTCGCCGAGACGCTCGACGAGTACCGCGGCCAGTTCGCCTACAACATGCTCGACGAGAACCTCAAGCGCTTCACGGCGAACGTGCCCGCCTACGTCCAGTGGGACGACCATGAAGTCGTGAACAATTGGTACCCGGGGGAGATCCTCAACGACCGCCCCGAATACACCGAGAAGCGCGTCGACGTCCTCGCCGCCCGCGCGTTCCAGGCGTTCCACGAATGGCACCCGATCGACCGTCGTCAGGCCGTCGACGGCCGTGTCCACCGCAACTTCCGGCACGGTTCCCGCGCCGAGGTCTTCGTGCTGGACATGCGGACCTACAAGGACGCCAACACCTCGGACCAGACCAAACCGGGCCGCATCCTCGGCGACCGCCAGGCCCGCTGGCTCGTCGACGCGCTCGACCGCAGCACCGCGACCTGGAAGATCATCCAGGCCGACCTGCCGATCGGCCTCACCGTTCCGGACGGCAAGGCCATCGAGGGTGTCGCCAACGGCCTGCCCGGCGCTCCCGGCGGCCGCGAGACCGAGCTCGCCTGGGTGCTGCGGGAGATCTCGCGGCGCCGGGTGCGCAACGTCGTCTGGCTGACCGCCGACGTGCACTACACCGCGGCGCACCACTACTCGCCGGATCGCGCTTCCTTCACCGAGTTCGACCCGTTCTGGGAGTTCGTCTCCGGTCCGCTCAACGCCGGCGCGTTCGGTCCGAACAAGCTCGACCCGACCTTCGGGCCGGAAGCGGTGTTCGTGCACGCCCCGCCCGCCGCGAACACCTCGCCCGCCGACGGCTTCCAGCACTTCGGCGAGGTGAACATCGACGGGCGGAGCGGCGCGCTCACGGTCGACCTGAGGGACGCTACGGGCGCTTCTCTGTGGTCGAAGACCCTGCGGCCCCAACGCTGAGCAGTTCCGTCAGCACCGCGATGCTGAGATCGCCGTGCCCGGCCTCGGCGGCCCGCCGCACGAGGTCGTGCATCGGCCGCTGCCAGCCGACGTCGACGCCTTCCTCGGCCAGTCCGAGGTCGGCGGCGGCGCCGGCGTGGAAGATGTTCACCGAGGCCGCTGGATCCGAGTAGTCGCCGCTGTCGATTTCCTTGGCGTACATCGGAAGCACCGAGATGATCATCTCGAACCATTTGGTGGCGTACGGCAGGAGCGTCTCGGCTTCGAGCCCGCGCGACCGCAACGCGGCGGCACCCTGGAAGAACCCGACCAGCGCGGGCAACAGGGTGCCGCCGACGGCCGTTTCGTACAGCGCGGCCAGATCGGTTTCCTCACCGAGATGGACGGTGTCGCCGCCCAGCACCCGCAACGTTTCCCGGTGCTCGTCGAAGACGGTCTTGTCGCCGCCGTAGTACAACAGCGTGTCCGGCGCTCCCACGGCCGACGGCACGTTCTTGATCGCCCCGTCGAGGTAGCGCGCGCCGCGACCCGTCGCCCATGCGGCCATCCGGCGTGCTTCCACCGGCGAGCCGCTGTTCAGGGTGACCAAAGCACGTCCGGTCAGTGAGGCCGCTTCCAAAGCCGCGCGTGTGTCTTCGTATGTCGTCAGGCAGGCGATGGTCAACGGGCTCGCCCGCACCGCGTCGTCGGCCGTCGCGGCCAGACGCGCTCCGCGTGCGACGAGAGGATCGGCCTTCGAGGCCGTCCTGTTCCACACGGTGGTCGGATGCCCGGCCGCGAGGAAGGCGCCCGCGAGGGCCGAGCCCATCGAGCCGAGGCCCACGACGGTCAGCGGTGTCTTCGGCATTTTTCGCTCCAGTCAAAGGAAATCTTCGGGATGACTCCATGCTGGGTGGTCGCGTACATTCGATCAAGTACCTACTATTTTGCCGGGTACCGACAAAAAGGTAAGTGACACGATGACCAAGAACCGCACGTTCACCTGCGGCCTCGACGCCGCGATCGCCGTCATGGGCGGCAAATGGAAAGGGCTCATCCTGTTCGCGCTCCAGGACGGCCCGGTGCGCTTCGGCGAGCTGCGGCGCGCGGTGCCCGGCATCAGCGAACGGGTGCTGATCCTGCAGCTGCGCGAGATGGAGACCACCGGACTGCTGCATCGCGAGGTGTACCACCAGGTTCCGCCGAAGGTCGAGTATTCGCTGACGGAGTTCGGGGATTCCCTCAACACCGCGATGGCCGCGCTCGGGGAGTGGGGCGAGGAGCACCTCGAGCGCATCGAGGCCATTCCCTGGTCCGACGTGAAGTGAGCGGAGAAGCACCCAGTAGGCTCCGGGCGAATAGCACGAATCCCACCCAAGGAGAAATACCGCCGTGACTGAACGCACGCTGGTCCTCGTCAAGCCCGATGGCGTCGCGCGCGGCCTCGTCGGCGAGGTCATCGCTCGCATCGAGCGCAAGGGCCTGAAGCTCGCCGCCCTCGAACTGCGCACCGTCGAGCGCTCGGTCGCCGAGGAGCACTACGCCGAGCACAAGGAGCGCCCGTTCTTCGGCGACCTCCTCGAGTTCATCACCTCGGGCCCGCTGGTCGCGATCGCCGTCGAGGGCCCGCGCGCCATCGCCGCCTTCCGCCAGCTCGCCGGCGGCACCGACCCGGTCGAGAAGGCCACCCCCGGCACCCTGCGCGGTGACTTCGCGCTGGAGACCCAGTACAACCTGGTGCACGGTTCGGACTCCCCGGAGTCGGCCGAGCGCGAGCTCAAGCTCTGGTTCCCCGAGGTCTGACACACTCGTGGGTGGCGCGGGAAGACCGCGTCACCCACGGATCTGGGGGTTGTCGATGACACCGGACGAGTACCTGGCGCGACTGCGGGAACTCACCGCCGGTTTCGCGCGGGTGGCGCGCACCGGGGACCACGCCGCGCCCGTGCCGTGCTGCGGCGACTGGCGCCTGCGTGACCTGGTCGTCCACCTCGGCAACGTCCACCTCTGGGCGGCCGGGATCGTGCGCACCGGCGACCCCGCCCCGCAGATCTTCGAAGCCGATCCGGGCGCGGACCTCGCCGCCTGGTACCGCGAAAGCGCCGAAGAGCTCATCGAGGCACTGCGCGAGGCATCTCCCGGAGACGGCGCCTGGAACTTCACCGCCGCCGCCAAGACCAAAGCCTTCTGGTTCCGCCGCCAGGTCCACGAGACCGCGGTGCACCTGCTCGACGCCCACCGCGCGGCAGGGACCGGATACACCCTCGACCCGTCCATCGCCGCCGACGGCGCGGACGAGGTCCTCCTCGGCATGCTGCCGAAGGTGAAGCGCTGGCACACCCCGCCCGTGGTCACCGTTCCGTTGCTGCTGAAGACATCCGACACCGGACACGCCTGGTTGATCACACCGCCGGGTGAAACCGACGTCCCCGGCTCGCGGCAGGCGGATCCCGCCGAAGCGGCCGGTGCCGTCGTCGAAGGCACCGCGGAAGCGCTGGATCTGCTGCTGTGGCAACGGATCGAGCTCGACGGGGCGGGTATCGAAATCACCGGTGACGCCGCGGCGGCGAAGACCTTCCTCGCCGGGCCTTTCACGCCCTGACCTTCGCGCCCTACGCCGTTCGGTTCACGTTCACCTCGGGGTCTTCTCCTGGCGGTCCGCGTCCGCTGTGCTGAGCGATGCTGCCTATCACTCGATCGTGGGGTAATTCGTGAGAAATTCACGCCTGTTGCTGCTCGCTGCCCTGCTGCCCGGATCGTTCGTCGCCATACCGGCGTACGCCGATCCCTTGGCCGCTCCGCTCGGTCCGGTGCCCGTCGAAGCCGCTCCGGCGGCCTCTTCGGCGAAGGAGGGCCCGTCCGCGTACGCCGTGGCCGCGCCCGACGACGGTCTCGTCACCACCAGCGCGACTTCGCGCGTGGCGCCGGGCCTGAGTCTCACCGAGTTCGACCGGTACGACCCGGCGGGCTGGATCCGCGGCGACACCCTCGCCGTCGATCTCACCAGCAAGACGCTCAAGCCGACGTACCTCAGCCCCGGCACGGTTTCCGCGCGGACGCCGCTCTCGCAGCAGGTCGCCAGGGCCGGCGCGGTCGCCGGGGTCAACGGGGACTTCTTCGACATCAACGCCAGCGGGGCGCCGATCGGCGTCGGCGTCGACGCCGGGAAACTCCAGACGGCGCCCGCGCGCGGCCACAACCTGACCGCGTCGATCACCGAAGAAGGCAAGGCGCGGCTCGCGGAGGTGTTCCTCGAAGCGTCCGTGACCCTGCCCGACGGCAAGGTCGTGCCCGCCTCGAACTTCAACAGCCCGGTGCTGAGCGGCGACGCGATCGGCGTCTACACGCCGTTGTGGGGCGC
The DNA here is from genome assembly GCF_001905755.1 of Amycolatopsis sp. CB00013. Classification (NCBI taxonomy): domain Bacteria; kingdom Bacillati; phylum Actinomycetota; class Actinomycetes; order Pseudonocardiales; family Pseudonocardiaceae; genus Amycolatopsis; species Amycolatopsis sp. CB00013. The sequence goes on from NZ_LIWC01000003.1 coordinate 178,442, forward strand.
GTCCTCGCGGCGGACCTCGGTCGCGGGCGCCCGGAGCGTCGTCGAGGTCGAGGTCTCCGACGGCGTGGTCACCCAGGTGCGGCCGCAGCCCGCCGACGGTCCGATCGCCGCGGGGGCGACGATCCTGCTCGCCCGTGACGGCGGCGTCGACGCGTTGTCCGGCTTGAAGCCCGGCGACAAGGTGGGCGTCGCGTACGCGCCGAAGAGTGACGCGGGCAAGCTGTCGGTCTCGGTCGGCGGGAACAAGGTCCTGCTGCGTGACGGCGCGGTCCAGCCGGTCGACAACGTCGCCATGCACCCCCGGACCGCGGTCGGGTTCTCCGCCGACGGCACGAAGATGTGGCTGGCCACGGTCGACGGCCGTCAGGCGGACAGCCGCGGCATGACCGAACTCGAACTCGCCCGGCACATGAAATCGCTCGGCGCGGACGACGCCCTCAACCTCGACGGCGGCGGCTCCTCGACGATGCTCGCCCGCGAGGAGGGCGAGAAGTCGCCGCTGGTGCGCAATGCGCCGTCGGACGGCGGGGAACGCTTGGTGCCCAACGGGATCGGCGTCGCCACCGTGCCGGGAAGCGGGCGGCTGACCGGATTCGCGCCCGCACCCGCGCAAGACACCGACGACGCGACCCGCGTGCTTTCCGGGCTCACGCGGAAGCTCGTCGCCGGTGCTCACGACGAGACAGGCGCCGCCGTCGACGCGCGCGTCCAGTGGCTCAGCACGAATCCCTTCCGCGGCACCGTGACCGGTGGCGTGTTCACCGCGCACGCCGACCGGCTCCGGCCCGACGCGCCCGCGAACGTCGACGTCCTGGCGAAACGCGGCGGCGTCATGGGCAAGGCCACACTGAACGTCCTCGGCTCACCCGTCCGGCTGGGCACGAGCACCGAGCAGGTCGCGCTGTCCGGAGAAGGCGCGAAGAGCACGTTCAAGGTCTTCGGCTACGACGCCGACGGTTACGGCACGTGGATCGAGCCCGACGACGTCAAACTCGACTACGACCCCGCCGTGGTGAAGATCGAACCCTCCGGTGACGGGTTCGCGGTCACCGCGCTGAAGGCGTCCGGCGCTTCGGCGATCACCGCCACCGCCGGCGGGAAGGTGACGCATCTGGCGGCTTCGGTCGGCACGGAATCCCGGGTCGCGGCCCCGTTGGACGGCCCCGTCGGCTGGAACGCCAGCGTCTTCCCGGCCGTCGTCGGCGCCGCGCTTTCCGAGGCGCCGGGTCGTGACGGCGGACGCGGTCTCGCGCTGGACTACCGGCTGAACGGGACCAACGCCACGCGAGCGGCCTACGTCAATTCGGCGTCGCCGCTTCCGCTGCCGCCCGGCACCCAGCGTGTCGGCCTGTGGGTCAACGGCGACGCGAAGGGCGCTTGGCTGCGCGCGGAACTCCGTGACGCCGCCAACGTCCCGTCCGTCGTGGACCTGTCGCTGAGCGTCGACTGGACGGGCTGGCGTTACGTCCGCGCGGCGATCCCGGCCGGGCTCCCCGACGGGCAGCGGCTGACCAAGTTCTACGCCGTCGAGAACGTCCCGGACCAGCAGTACGAAGGACGGCTGGTCTTCGACGACCTCACCTTCGAGGTCGCACCCGCGGCCGCCGTCCCCGCCGACCCGGCACCGCGTGACCCGGCGCTGATCACCGACGGCGCCGCGACCGGCGGTCTGCGGATCGCCGAGGTCAGCGACGCGCAGTTCACCGCCGACCAGCCGAACGGCCCGCTGGTGGCCCAGGCGCGCCGCGCGCTGCGCGAGGCGGTGGCGGCGAAACCCGATCTCGTGCTGATCAACGGCGACTTCGTCGACCGCGGTACGGCCGCCGATTTCGTGCTGGCCCGCTCGATCATCGATGAAGAGCTCGTCGGCAAGGCGCCCTGGTACTACGTTCCGGGCAACCACGAAGCCGACGGCGGGCACGGGCTCGCGGAGTTCCAGGCGGCGTTCGGGGAGACCCATCGCGTCGCCGACGTCGCCGGAATCCGGCTGGTGCTGATGGATTCCTCGCGCGGGTCGCTGCGCGCGGGCGGATTCGACCAGATCCGGATGCTGCGCGAGGCGCTCGACGGCGCGAAGGCGGACCGGCGGATCCGCGGCGTGGTCGTCGCGATGCACCATCCGGTGAAGGACCCCAGCCCCGCCGGGAATTCGCAGCTGGCCGACCGCAAGGAAGCCTCCATGCTGACCGGCTGGCTGACCGCGTTCGAACGCGAGTCGGGCAAGCAGGCGGCCGCGATCGCCTCACATGCGGGCGTTTTCAGCCTGTCGAGGGTCGACGGCGTGCCGTATCTGGTGAACGGCAACTCCGGGAAGTCGCCCGCGGCGGCGCCGGGTGACGGCGGGTTCGTCGGCTGGACGATGGTCCGCTTCGAGCCGGGGGACAAGGCGCAGCCGGTGCGGTTCGAGACGCGGCCGAACGTCGACGCGCTGACGCTGTCCGGGCCCTCTTCGCTGGCGCGCGGGGAGAAGGCGGACGTCCGGGCCGTGGTGACGCAGGGAGCGCGTCAGGTTCCGGTCTCGTACCCGGTGAGCGCGGACTGGAAGGGCGGCTGGGGCACGCATGTCGCCGGCGGATTCCTGCCCGCGATGCCGTGGGACGTCGCGTCGTTCGATCCGGCGAGCGGGGTGCTGACCGCGTTGCGGCCGGGGACGGCGAATCTCTCGGTGACCGTCAACGGGGTCACGAAGAGCCTCTCGGTCACCGTCCGCTAGTGCTATGAAAGGTCCTTTCCTTGCAAAATTTGCAAGGAAAGGACCTTTCATTGCACGCGTCAGGCGGCTTCGTGCGCCTCTTCGACCGTACCCGGCAGCGCCGGACCCCGCGGCGGGATCGCGTCGGCGTCGGCCGGGTCCACCGTCCGCACCGAACCGTCGGCCGCGGCCCGCGCGATCGCGAGCATCGAGGCCCGCGCGTCTTGGATCTGCTGCTGTTCCCGCTCCGGGATGAGGCTCAGCTCGATCAGCACGCTGCCGTTGCCGAGCAGCCCGTACCCGTTGCGCGCGATGCCCTGATACGAGCCGCCGGGATACTGCGAGACGTAGCCGCCGTTACCGTCGATCGACCGCTGCACCACCACCGCGATCTGCTTCGCGAAGTCCACATCGGACGGTTTGACGCCCGGATTCGTCGGCCACAGCGTGGAAGCCGTGATCTCCTTGCCTCCTCCGTCTTGGTAGCGGCCCTGCATGTGGTAGTCGACCATGATGTCCGGCTTGAACGCCGCGTTCCGCCGCTGGATCAGGCCCGCCTCGGTGGCCGGGTTGTCCTTCGGCGCGACGGCCGGGTCGTGGTAGCGGTTGATGTCGTAGCCCTTGCCCTTCTCGCCGTATTCGGGAGTGGCGTCTGGGTCGTAGTTGTAGCGCCAGTCGCGCTCGTGCCCGTCGGGGTTGGCGCGCACGACGATGTCGACGGTCACCTTCGCGAGCAGTTTCCGCGCCCACGCGCTGTTCCCGACGCCGACCTCGCGCAGGAACTCGAGCGCGGCGGGCGTGCCGAGCGGCTCGTCGCCGTGCTGCTGGGTGACGTACTGGATCCGGGTCTTGCCGTGGCCGACCCTGGCCGCCCACACCGGACGGCCCTCGTTGCTGCGGCCGATCTTGTCCACGCGGATCTTGCCGTGGCTGAGCGCCGCCAGCTTGTGCAGTTCGAAGGCCAGCTTCGCGGTGGACGGCCGAGGGTCCACAGTGGCCGCACGGGTCTCGGCCGCCTGCGCGGCGGGCGCCACCAGGAGCCCGGCGCTGACAAAAACGGACAACAGGGCGATTTTGGGCTTGAGACTCATGGTCGGTGAGTATCGACGAGCGGGCAACGGCCGACAAGGGCCCGGATAAACCGGTCGAATTTTGTCGGTGGCAGGTCCTAGGGTGCCTACCGTGGGTGACTCGGAGCACGAACCGGCGATGGTGCAGGCGAAGGCGTTGGTCAAGCGTTTCGGCGATTTCGAGGCCGTACGCGGGATCGACGTCGAGGTCCGCCCGGGGGAGGCATTCGGCTTCCTCGGGCCCAACGGCGCGGGCAAGTCCTCCACCATGCGGATGATCGCGAGCGTCTCCCCGCGCACCGACGGTGACCTGCGGGTCCTCGGGATGGATCCGGACGTCGAGGGGCCGAAGATCCGCGCCCGGCTCGGCGTGGTGCCGCAGCAGGACAACCTCGACACCGAGCTCACCGTCCGGCAGAACCTGCAGATCTACGGCCGCTACTTCGGGCTTTCCCGCGCGCACGTGCGGAGCAAGGCCGAGGAGCTGATGGAGTTCGCCCAGCTCACCGACCGGGCGAACGCGGAGGTCGATTCGCTCTCCGGCGGGATGAAGCGGCGGCTGACCATCGCGCGGTCCCTGGTCAACGACCCGGAGCTGCTCCTGCTCGACGAGCCGACCACGGGTCTCGACCCGCAGGCCCGGCACCTGTTGTGGGACAGGCTGTTCCGGCTCAAGGCCGACGGGACCACGCTGATCATCACCACGCACTACATGGACGAAGCGGAACAGCTCTGCGACAGGCTGGTCGTGATGGACAACGGCCGGATCGCCGCCGAGGGCTCGCCCGCGGACCTGATCAGCCGGTACTCCACCCGCGAGGTCGTGGAGCTGCGCTTCCCGAACGGCGAGCAGGAGGCGGCCGCGAAGCGGATCGAAGGCCTCGCCGAACGCGTCGAGGTGCTGCCGGACCGCGTCCTGCTCTACACGATGACCGGTGAGGCCACCCTCGAACAGGCGCACGCCCGCGGGCTGCGTCCGTTGTCGAGCCTGGTCCGCCGCAGTTCGCTGGAGGACGTCTTCCTCCGCCTCACCGGCCGGACGCTGGTGGACTGATGACCTCAGCGCAGACGAAGGCGTCGACGGGCCGCGTGGTCTCGCGCTGGGCGGGAGCCTGGCTGCGGGTCGAGGGCCATTGGATGTGGTACCGCCGGTACTGGGTGTCCACTTTGTACTCGACGGGCCTGCAGCCGGTGCTGTTCCTGGCCGCGATGGGGCTCGGTTTCGGCTCGCAGGTGCAGGCGGGCGCGGCCACGGGCGGGTTCTCGTACCTGGAGTACGTCGCCCCGGCGCTGCTCGTGGCGGGCGCCGCGCAGCTGGCGGTGGGGGAGTCGAGCTACCCGGTGCTGTCGGGGTTCAAATGGCAGCAGGACTACATCGCCGTCACCGCAACCCCGATCACGCCGGGGCAGGTGCTCGGCAGCCAGATCATGTGGGTGAGCCTGCGGCTGACCCTGGCGGGCACGATCTACGCCGTCATCGCTGCGCTCTTCGGTTCGTGGACGAGTTTCGGCGTGCTCGCCGTCATCCTGATCGGCACGCTCACCGGTATCGCGTGCGGCACCCCGGTGATGGCGCTGGCCGCGACCACCTACGACGAGGGCACCCGGTTCGGCCTGGTGTTCCGGTTCATCCTGATCCCGATGACGTTGTTCTCCGGCACGTTCTTCCCCATCTCCGAACTGCCGGCCCCGCTGATGTGGATCGCGTGGATCTCCCCGCTGTGGCACGGCAACGAGGCCGCCAGGGCGGTCAGCCTCGGCACCGTCGGCCCGCTCGCCACGCTGGGCCACCTCGCCTTCCTGGTCGTCCTGGCCGGCGTGGGCTGGGCGCTGGCGCACAAGTACTTCTACCGACGGCTGGTGGTCTGAAATGGCGGTGCTCACCGAAGCCCCACGTCGCGGGGTGCTGCTGCGGATCCTGCCGTCCGCGCTGTACAGCGGCCGGTCGACGGCGGTACTGGAGCGGACCTTCCTGACGTACTCGCACGCCTGGATGCTGTTCGTGTCCGGCGTCTTCGAGCCGCTGTTCTACCTGATGGCCTTCCAGCTCGGCTTCGGCAAGCTCGTCGGCGAGGTCGTCGGGCCCGGCGGCCAGGCGATGAGTTACGTCGCGTTCGTCGCGCCCGGCCTGCTCGCGGCGTCGGCGATGAACGGCGCGATCCTCGACTCGACGTACAACCTGTTCTTCAAGCTGAAGTACGCCAAGCTGTACGACGCCATGCTCGCCACCCCGATCGGGCCGCTGGACATCGCGCTCGGCGAAGTCGGCTGGTCGGTGCTGCGCGGCGGGATCTACTCGGCGACTTTCCTCGGCGTGATGACCGTGATGGGGCTGCCCGGGTCGTGGTGGGCGCTGCTGATGATCCCGGCGGCGCTGCTGATCGCGATGGCGTTCTCGGCCATCGGCATCGTGCTGGTGACCTTCCTGCGGTCGGTGTCGCAGTTCGACTACATCAACCTCGTGCTGATGCCGCTGTTCCTGTTCTCCACGACGTTCTACCCGCTTTCGGTGTACCCGGCGGGGATCCAGTGGATCGTGCAGATCTTCCCGCTGTACCACGGCATCGAGCTGATGCGCGGGCTCTCGGCAGGCGTCCTGTCGTGGGGCATGGTCGGGAACGTGGCGTACCTGGTGGCTCTGGCGGCGGTCGGGATCTACGCGTCCTCGAAGCGGTTCGGCAAGCTCCTGCTGCGCTGACCCGTCAGCGGGCCGGGTTCGAGCCCGTCCGCCGGGGCGCCACTGCGGCCAGCGCGTCGACCAGGCCGTGCCCGTAGAAGCCGTTGAACCCCGCGTACCCGGTGCAGTAGGCGTCCTGCGAGCCGTCGCCGGTCAGGTCGTAGTCGGCGGGACACGCGATGGGCGTGGCCTGGGCGTCCAGCGTCCGCCGCAGCTGGCGGGCGCTGTAGCCGGGATGCTTCGAAGCGAGCAACGCCGCGACACCGGCGACGTGCGGCGCCGCCATCGACGTCCCGCACAGCGGCGTGTACCCGCCGGGAACGGTCGAAAGCACGCACTGCCCGGCCTCGCCGCCCGGAGCGGTCACGTCGATCACGCCGAGTCCGTACGAGCTGTACCCGGCCTTGACCCGCTCTTCGCTCACGGACGACACCGCGACGACGTCACGCAGACCGGCGGGCAGCGCCTGACAGCCTTCCGCCTGGCGCCGGGCACCCGAACGCGGGGACGGCACCAGCTCGGCGGCTTCGTTGGTCGCCGCCGCGATGTTGAGGGTGCCTGCCGAGGTCGCGTACTCGACGGCGCGAGCCATCACCTCGTTCACGACGCCCCGTTTGTCGTCGTGGGCGCACGAGAGCGACCACGGATCGACGAAGTAGCTGCTGTTCGTCACCGCCATGCCCTGTGAAACGGCCCACATCAGCCCGCAGACGGCGGCTTCGGGGTCGGCGTAGCCACGGTCGTCGATCACCTTCACCGAGGCGATCCGCACGCCGGGCGCCACTCCGGTGACCCCTTTGCCGTCGTCGGCGGCGGCGATGACCCCCGCGACGTGGGTGCCGTGCACCGACGTCGTCGCGGCCCAGTTCCGGTCGGGCGCGCCGGTCAGGCAGCCCGCGGACTTGCCGGGGTCGAGGGCGTTCGCCAGGTCGGGGTGGGTGGGGTCGACGCCGGAGTCGAGGACGCCGACGACGACGTCCGGGCTGCCCGGTTCGATCGCGTGGGCCCGGTCGGCGCCGATCGCGCGCATGTCCCACTGCTCGCCGGTGCGGTCGGCGGAGGGCACCTTCGCCGGATCCGTCGGTTCGAGCTCGGCGCGGGCGGGCGCGGATCTGGCCGGTGACGTGCCGTTGGCCCGCTGCACGGCCAGCCGTTCGGCCTGCGCGCTGAACGCGGCGGCGGGCCGGACCAGCTCGGCGAAATCCCGGTCGGCCGAGGTCGCCACGGCCACGGCGATCTGCGGGTAGTAGACGGTCGTGCTGCCACAGCCCTCGGCGACGGCCGCCCTGGCCTCGGCTTCGGAGGTGCCCTTGTCGAAGGCGACGACGTAACGCAGGGCTCGTCCCTGGGGATGACACGAGGACTCGGCCTCGGCCGTCGCGACAGCGGCGACCGAACCGCAGAGCACCACCAAGGCGCACACGGCCGCTCGCAGGGACCGCCCCAGCAGGGACACCGGACCTCCCACCGGAGAACATCGGACGACGGGGGCACCGCTGCCTACGCGTCAGTACCCCCGAGCGGCACGCTAGCCACCCTCGGCCGGGTCGACAAGCTCTCCCGCGAAGTTCGCTCGGCCGGTGGCCGCGGCGCGCCCGGGAGCCAGCCCTGTGGCACCGAGTACACCGGAGTGGGGCCGGGGTGTGGGATACTCGCGGTGGCCGCTGGCCGACGGGCACACGTGAGAGGTGGCGCTCGCGGTCTCGTGGCCCGGTGGTGTGCTGCACATCCTCCACACGCGTCGCCGCTGTATGCGGCTCGACGACGTGGCGGGCGGCCCGATGTCGCGAACGTGGCCAGCGCTCCGCCGAGCAGACCTTCAGCCGTACGCGGCGCCCGGACAACCCCGGCGCCGTCGCGGTCCGGGCAAGGATTCCCGCTGCTGGTGACCACCACGGCGGAACGAACAGAAAGGGGCCCCTGCGCGGCCGCGTCGAGCCGGTGTGAGCCAGCCGACGCGCCCGGGGGCGGAGGAGATATATGTCGAACGCGGACACACCCGCCGTCACCGGCGGGAATACCGCCACACCCATCGCAGGTCAGCTGGCCGAACTGCCGCCCCGGATCCGGGTGCACGCCTTGGCGAAGCTGCTCGGATCGAACAGCCGTGAACTGATGGCCAAGCTCGGTGAGCTCGGCGAGACCGTACGCAGCGCGCAGTCCAGCGTCACCCGCGAAGTGGCACTCAAGCTCGCCGAAGCCCTCACGGGTGGAGACGAGCCCGAAACCGCCGAAGAGCCCGTCGCCGAGACCCCCGCGGCTCCCGAGCCCGAGGTCGAGGCCGAGGTCAAGCCCGAGGTCAAGGCACAGCCGGAGCCCGTCGCTCCGCAGGTGGAGGCCCCTTCGCGGCGCGTTCCGCCCGCTCTGGCCGCCCCGGTGACCCCGGAGCCGCCGCAGCCGACCACCAGGCCCGCGAAGGCCGCCGTGCACGTCCCGGTGTTCGCCGCGCCGTCGCCGGTGTTCCTGCCGCCGGAGCCCGTCGCGGCGAAGCCCGCCCGCAAGCCGGAGCCCGCCTTCGCGCCGACCGAGGAACCCGCTTCCGACGAGGACGAGACGCAGGGCGAGCAGGCCGAAGGCCAGGGCACCGACGAGGACGGTGACGACGCCAACGGCCGTCGCCGCCGTCGTCGCGGACGCCGTGGTCGTGGCCGGGGCAAGGGCGGCGACGAGAGCTCGGCCGAGTCCGAGAACGAGGACGACCAGCCCGAAGAGGCGCGAGCCCCGCGCGGCCGTCAGCAGCGCGCGAAGGACAAGGACGCCGACACCGAAGAGGCCGGCGCCGAGAGCACCGAAGAAGCGTCCACCGAGTCCGATTCGGACAATGACGGCGATTCGGACGGCGGCAGCAAGCGTCGCCGTCGCCGCCGTCGTCGCAAGGGCGGGGACGACGACAACGCCGAGGCCACCAGCGACGACCCGCCCAACACGGTCGTCCACGTGCGCCAGGCCAAGGCCGCCGAGACCGAGCGCCCCGCGCGGGACGAGGTCCGCAGCGTGCGCGGCTCGACCCGGCTCGAAGCCAAGCGCCAGCGTCGCCGGGACGGACGCGAGGCGGGCCGTCGTCGTGCGCCGATCCTGTCCGAGGCCGAGTTCCTCGCCCGCCGCGAGTCGGTCGAGCGCACCATGGTCGTCGCCGAGAAGGGCGAGTCCACGCAGATCGGCGTGCTCGAGGACGGCGTCCTGTGCGAGCACTTCGTGACGTCGTCGGGCACCGGCTCGATCGTCGGCAACGTGTACCTCGGCCGCGTGCAGAACGTGCTGCCGTCGATGGAGGCCGCCTTCATCGACATCGGCCGCGGCCGCAACGCCGTGCTCTACGCCGGCGAGGTCGACTGGGACGCCGCCGGTCTCGAGGGCAAGGCCCGCAAGATCGAGCAGGCGCTCTCCACCGGCGATTCCGTGCTGGTCCAGGTCACCAAGGACCCGGTCGGGCACAAGGGCGCCCGGCTGACCACGCAGATCTCGCTGCCGGGCCGCTTCCTGGTCTACGTGCCCGCGGGCGGCGCCACCGGTATCTCCCGGAAGCTCCCGGAGAACGAGCGCCGCCGCCTGAAGGACATCCTCAAGCGCATCGTCCCCGAGGACGCCGGTGTGATCATCCGCACCGCGTCAGAGGGCATCAGCGAGGAGGAGCTGGACCGGGACGTCCGCCGCCTGAAGGCGCAGTGGGACGTCATCAAGGAGAAGGCCGAAGCCGGCAACGGCGGCAAGACGAACAGCGCCCCGGTCATGCTCTACGAAGAGCCGGATCTGCTGGTCAAGGTCGTCCGCGACCTGTTCACCGAGGACTTCGCCAAGCTGGAGATCCAGGGCGACAAGGCCTGGGACACCATCTACAACTACGTGCAGCATGTGGCGCCGGACCTGGCGGATCGCGTCAAGCGGTACACGGGCACCGGTTCGGCCTTCGCCGACCACCGCATCGACGAGCAGATCACCAAGGCGCTGGACCGCAAGGTCTGGCTGCCCTCGGGTGGCTACCTGGTCATCGACCGCACCGAAGCGATGACCGTCATCGACGTCAACACCGGCAAGTTCACCGGATCGGGTGGCAACCTCGAGGAGACGGTGACCAGGAACAACCTGGAGTCGGCGGAGGAGATCGTCCGCCAGCTCCGGCTCCGGGACATCGGCGGCATCATCGTCATCGACTTCATCGACATGGTGCTCGAGTCCAACCGTGAGCTCGTGCTGCGACGGCTGACCGAATGCCTCGGCCGCGACCGCACGCGTCACCAGGTCGCCGAGGTCACCTCGCTCGGCCTGGTGCAGATGACCCGCAAGAAGATCGGCACCGGGCTGCTCGAGGCGTTCTCGACGCCGTGCGAGCACTGCAAGGGCCGCGGCGTGGTCGTCTCGACCGAGCCGCAGCGCACCGGTGGCGGCGGCAACGGTCACAACCACGGCAACGGCGGCGGTGGCGGCAAGGAGCAGGGCTCCCGCCGGTCCCGCGGCCGGGGCAAGGGTGACGACCAGGGACAGAGCCAGAACGAGCCCGCCGCGGCCAAGGCCGAGACGCCTCCGCCCGCCCAGCGCGAGTCGGTGGTTTCGGCGGTCCAGGCCGTGGCCAACGCCACGAAGGCAGCCAAGGGTGAGCACCCGCACGAGGTCACCGAGAACGTCGAGGGTGCCGCGCTGAACGGGCACGCCCCGCAGGCTTCGGAGCCCGTTGCCGAAGCGGCCGTCGAACAGGCGGCCGAGGCGGCCGCTGAGCCGGTCTCCGAGCCGGTCGCCGAGGCGCCCGCGACGGAACTCGCCGGTGAGCCGGTGACGACTCCGGACGACGAGGCTCCGGCCGTGCGTGAGGAGGAGATCGCCGTCGTCGCGGAAACGGGCCCGGAGCCCGAAGCGCCCGAGGTGCCGGTGACTCCTGAGGCTGTTGTGACAGAAGAGGTTTCCGAGCCCGAGACTCCTTCCGCTCAGGAGGAGACCGAGCCCGAGGTGGACGTTCCGGCCCCGGCCGTGCGCTCCACCACCCGCCGTCGTCCGCGACGGGCGGCCTCGCGGCCGGCCGGTCCGCCGGTCAAGGCATCGGAAAAGAGCTAGTGAACACCTAGGGGCACCCCGGTGTGATCGCACCGGGGAGCCCCACGTAACCTGTAGAACGGCCCGCCACCTAGAGCGGGCACCTTGCGCAGCATCTGGACCACCGAGACTTTCCTGGTGGGCCGATCACGCAAGCCCCCACCCGTTGTCGAGTAAGCAGGAGACTTCCGTGTCGGCGTACGCGATCGTCAAGACTGGCGGCAAGCAGTACAAGGTGGCCGTCGGCGACGTCGTCGAGGTCGAGAAGCTCGAAGGCGAGCCGGGTACCGAGCACACCTTCCCCGCAGTCCTTTTCGTGGACGGTGGCGACGTCACCACGGACGCCGACGCGCTGGCGAAGGTCTCGGTCACCGGCAAGGTCGTCGAGCAGACCAAGGGTCCGAAGATCCGGATCCACAAGTTCAAGAACAAGACCGGCTACCACAAGCGCCAGGGTCACCGGCAGAAGCTGACCCGCGTCGAGGTCACCGGCATCTCCAAGTAGGACTTTCTCCGGATCTTCGTCAGAAAGAGGATTGAGCCATGGCTCACAAGAAGGGTGCGTCCAGCTCCCGCAACGGTCGCGATTCGAACGCGCAGCGACTGGGCGTCAAGCGCTACGGCGGCCAGGAAGTCAACGCGGGCGAGATCCTGATCCGCCAGCGTGGCACCAAGTTCCACCCCGGCGTGAACGTCGGCCGTGGTGGCGACGACACGCTGTTCGCGCTGGCCGCCGGTGCGGTCCAGTTCGGCGAGAAGCGTGGCCGCAAGACGGTCAACATCGTGCCGTCCGAAGCCTGAATTTCGGCTTCAAGCTAGACCTCTGACGAGGGGTGGGCCGGAATATCCGGGCCCACCCCTCGTTTGTTTTGTATATCCCCCTTTCTTCCGCGAGTGAATAGAGGCAAGTCATGGCGTCCCGGTTCGTGGACCGAGCGGTGATCCATCTGGCCGCCGGTGACGGTGGGAACGGCTGCGCCTCGGTGCACCGCGAGAAGTTCAAGCCCCTCGGCGGCCCGGACGGCGGCAACGGCGGCAACGGCGGCGACGTGCTGCTGATCGTCGATCCGAACGTCCACACGCTGCTCGACTTCCACTTCCGCCCGCACGCCCGCGCCGGCAACGGCAAACTGGGCCAGGGCGGCAACCGCGCCGGTGCGGCGGGGGAGACGCTGGAGATGCGCGTCCCGTCCGGCACCGTCGTGATGACCGAGGACGGCGAGATCCTGGCCGACCTCGTCGGGCCGGGAACCACCTTCGTCGCCGCCCAGGGTGGCCGTGGCGGCCTCGGCAACGCGGCGCTGGCCTCCAAGGCCCGCCGGGCGCCCGGGTTCGCGCTGCTGGGCGAGCCGGGGGAGACCCGCGACCTCGTCCTGGAGCTGCGTTCGGTCGCCGACGTCGGGCTGCTGGGCTTCCCGTCCGCGGGCAAGTCGTCGCTGATCTCGGTGCTGTCCGCGGCCAAGCCGAAGATCGCCGACTACCCGTTCACCACCCTGGTGCCGAACCTGGGCGTGATCACCGCCGGATCGACCGTGTTCACCATGGCCGACGTGCCGGGGCTGATCCCGGGTGCGAGCGAGGGCAAGGGCCTCGGCCTCGACTTCCTGCGTCACATCGAACGCTGCGCCGTACTGGTGCACGTCGTCGACTGCGCCACCTTCGAGCCCGGTCGTGACCCGCTGTCCGACATCGACGCCCTCGAAGAAGAGCTGGCCCGCTACACCCCGAGCCTCGGCGGCGACCTCGCCGACCGGCCGCGTGTGGTGGTGCTGAACAAGATCGACATCCCGGACGCCGCCGAACTCGCCGAGTTCGTGCGCCCGGAACTGGAAGCCCGCGGCCTCAGCGTGTTCGAGATCTCGACCGCGTCGCGGCAGGGGCTGAAGGAACTGACCTACGCGCTCGCCGCCGTCGTCGAGAAGTACCGCGCCGAACAGCCCGCCCCCGAGCCGGCGAAGGTCGTGCTCCGGCCGATGGCCGTCGACGACGCGGGCTTCACCGTCGAACTCGACCCGGAGGAGGAAGGCGCGTTCATCATCCGCGGCTCCCGTCCGGAGCGGTGGATCCGGCAGACCAACTTCGGCAACGACGAAGCCGTGGGTTACCTCGCGGACCGGCTCAACCGGCTGGGTGTCGAGGAAGTACTGGCACGCAAGGGCGCCGTACCCGGCAGCCCCGTCACCATCGGCGACGTCCAGTTCGAGTGGGAGCCTTCGACCCCGGCCGGGGTCGCGGTGCACCTGTCGGGCCGGGGCACGGACGTGCGGCTGGAGAACACCAGCCGGATCGGTGCCGCCGAGCGTAAGGAAGCCCGCCGGATCCGTCGTGACGGTCCGGACGGCGTCGAAGACGAAGACGAGATGGACGACGAGTGAGCTCAACCCGGGTGGCGATCGCCGACGCGAAGCGTGTGGTCGTCAAGGTCGGTTCCTCCGCACTGACCACCGCCGGCGACGGTCTCGACGTGGCCAGGCTGGACGCCTTGGTGGACGCGATCGCCGACCGGGTCTCCCGCGGCACGCAGATCGTGCTGGTGTCCTCTGGTGCGATCGGCGCGGGACTCGCGCCGCTCTCGCTCGGCAAACGACCGCGTGACCTCGCCACCCAGCAGGCCGCGGCCAGCGTCGGCCAGCTCGCGCTGGCCCACGCCTACGCCGAGTCGTTCGGCCGGTTTTCGTTGACAGTGGGCCAGGTTCTGCTGACGTCGGACGACGTCGTGCGCCGTGCGCACTATCGCAACGCGCAGAACACGTTCACCCGGCTGCTGGCCCTCGGCGCCGTTCCCGTGGTCAACGAGAACGACACCGTGGCCACCGAAGAGATCCGCTTCGGTGACAACGACCGGCTTGCCGCGCTGGTGGCGCACCTGATCGGCGCCGACGCGCTCGTTCTTTTGTCCGATGTGGACGGTCTGTACGACGGGGACCCCCGTGACGGCGCGACCCGCAAGATCGCCGAAGTCGCCGGGGAGTCCGATGTGGACGGAATCACCGTCGGCATGTCGAGCTCCGGGCTCGGTACCGGCGGCATGGTGTCGAAGCTCGCCGCCGCCCGCACCGCTGCCGGCGCAGGGATCCCGGTCCTGCTCGCCGCCGCTTCCGAGGCCGCCCGCGCCCTGACCACCGCCGAGGTCGGCACGGCGTTCGCCGCCGCGGACTCCCGGCTGTCGGCCCGCCGGTTCTGGCTGGGTTACGCCGCGGGCGCGTCCGGGAAGCTGCACCTCGACGACGGCGCGGTCGCGGCCGTCGTCCGCCGCCGTCGCTCACTGTTGGCCGCCGGGATCACCGGCGTCGACGGCGACTTCCAGGCGGGCGACGTCGTCGATCTGGTCGATCTCCGGCAGCGGACCGTGGCGCGCGGCGTCGTGGCCTTCGACGCGGGCGAACTTCCCGACCTCATCGGCCGCTCCAGTCACGACCTGCCCGCGGAGCAGCGTCGTGAGGTCGTCCACGCGGACGATCTCGTTCCCCTGCGGCGCTAGGGGATCAGGCCCGGCGTCAGGGCGAATCGGCGAGGTGGCCGACCAGGCGCGCCAGTTGTTCGCCGTAGGCCTCGGCGAACTCGGCCGACTGGGGGTCCTGGCCCGAGACGGCCCGGACGATCCGAGGCAGCGCCAGCGCGGCACTGGACGCGGCCATGAAGATCACCAGCAGGAAAGCCGGGTCGAGGTCGGCGGGGAAATCGCCCGCGGCCTGACGCGCTCGCACGTACTCCACCTGCCGCTGGAGGAATTCGCGCTGCCCCTCGACGCCGATCGCGTCGGGGGCGCCGTCGGTCAGGTTCTCCCAGAGGAACAGCTTGGCGAGGTCGTGGTCCCGGACTCCCGACCTGGCGAAGAACCGGACGACCTCCGCGAACGGTTTCTCATGGTCGGCGACCGCGGCGTAGTCGCCGTACATCGTCGCGGTCAGCGCGTTGTACAGCCCTTCCTTGCCGCCGAAGTAGTACGAGATCAGCTGCTTGTTCACGCCCGCTTTCGCGGCGATCTCGCTGACGCGTGCCGCGGCGTAGCCCTTCGCGCCGAACTCGGCCTTCGCCGCCTCCAGAAGCAGGGCCTTCGTGCGCTCGGGATCGCGCTGGCGTTCGACGGGGGCGCGGCGAGGGCTGCGCGAGGCGGCTTCGGACATGCGGTTCAGCTTAGCCGCTGACTCTTTCAAACGTACGGTTGACACTATCATCCGTATGGTTGATAGTTGTCGGCGGAGAGAGGAGAAACCCCATGACCACGAGAATCGCGATCATCGGCGGCGGAACGGGCGGTCTCTGCTTGGCGCAAGGGCTGCGCAAGGCGGGAATCGACGTATCCGTTCACGAACGCAGCCGCACCCGGACCGAACGTCTGCAGGGCTATCGCGTGCACATCAACCCGCACGGCGCCGCGGCCCTGCACGAATGCCTGCCGCCCGAGCTCTGGCAGCGGTTCCTGGACACCACCGGCACCACGGGTGGCCCGTTCTCCTTCGTGACCGAGCGGCTGCGGGACCTGATGGTGATCGACGCCGAGCTCACGTCGAGCCCCGATCCCGCGTCGGACCATCATTCGGTCAGCCGGATCAGCCTGCACCAGGTGCTGTCCGACGGGCTCGAAGGAGTTCTGCACCACGGCAAGGAGTTCGTCGGCTATCGCCGCGAAGGCGAGGTGGTCGTCTGCGAGTTCGCCGACGGCAGCATCGTCGAAGCCGACTTGGTCATCGGCGCCGACGGGGCCAATTCCCGCGTGCGCGAACAGTTTCTTCCCGGCGCCGAGCGAGTGGACACGGGGATCATCGCGATCGCGGGCAAGCACCCGCTGACCGAAGAGACCCGCAAGCGTTTGCCCGCCCGGCTCACCGACGGTCCGAGCATGGTGATGCCGCGCACCGGGGCGGGCTTGTTCACCGCGCCGCACGAGCTGGCCGGAGCCTCGTCGGTGAACGACGAAACGGCGGCCCACGACCCAGTTCTGTTCGACAACACCTCGAGTTACGTCATGTGGGCGTATGCGGCGGACGACCGGCGTTACCCGAGCGACCTGTCCTCATTGGACGGTGCCGCGCTGCGCGCCCTGGTGCTGGACCTGATCGACGGCTGGGATCCCGCGTTCAAGGAATTGGTCGCCGGTTCGCCCGAGGAGGCGGTGTCCCGGCTGCCGATCTTCACCTCGAAGCCCGTCGAGCCATGGCCGACGAGCAACGTCACGTTGCTGGGCGACGCGATCCACAGCATGACACCGTTCCGCGGGATCGGTGCGAACACCGCGCTCCGGGACGCGCAACTGTTGTGCCGCAACCTCGTCGAAGCCCGCAAGACCGGCGGGGTGCGCTCCGCGGTCGCCGACTACGAGCAGAGGATGCGTGACTACGGTTTCGCGGCGGTGCGCGACTCGGAGCGCAGCGCCCGCCAGTTCGTGTCGGAGAACCGGGCGGGCCGCACGATGGCACGAGGGATGTTCCGTTTCTTCCAGGCGGTCCCTCCGCTGAAGCGCAAGGTCTTCAGCGACCACGGCGACTCATAGCCGGGCGGGAGTGGAGATGCCCAGCAGGGACAGGCCCAGCGTCAGCGTCTTCGAGGTGAGTTCGGCCAGCAGCAGGCGTGAGTCGCGGACGCCGGGGCCTTCGGCGTCCAGCACCGGGCACTGTTCGTAGAACCGCGAGAAGACGACCGCGGTTTCGTACAGATACGTGCACAGTTTGTGGGGGAGATGTCCGGCGGTCGCCGCGCCGACCGCTTCGGGGAAGCGGGTCAGCGCGAGTGCCAAAGCACGCTCCGCGGGGTGGCCGAGCAGGACCCGCGCGCCGGCGAGGTCTTGATCCGCTTTCGCCAGCACGGAACGGATCCGCGCGTTGGCGTACTGCAGATAGACCGAGGTGTTCCCGCTCTTGGCGAGCATCCGGTCCCAGGAGAAGACGTAGTCACGTTCGCGATCACCGGAAAGGTCGGCGTACTTGATCGCGCCGATCCCGATCGCCTCGGCGACCTCTTCCCTGATTTCGGGGGAGAGGTCGGCCCGGTCGTCGATGACTTCGGCGGCGTGGGAGATCGCTTCGGTGAGCAGATCGGAAAGCCGGACCGACTCGCCCGCCCGGGTCTTCATGGCGCGGCCGTCCTCGCCGAGTACCGAGCCGAACCCGACGTGCTCGGCTCGGTGCTCCTCGCGGAGCCAGCCGGCGGCCCGGCACACGGCGAACACCATCGCGAAATGCTGTGCTTGCGGCGTGCCGACGACGTAGAGCAGATCGGTGACCTCGCGTTGTTCCGTCCAGTACCGCAGGGTCGCGAGATCGGTGGCCGCGTAGCCGTAACCGCCGTCCCGCTTCCGCACGATAAGCGGCAGCGGATCGCCTTCCCGGTTGCGGAAACCGTCGGGAAAGACGCAGACCGCGCCGTCGCTGATCTCGGTCAGCCCGGCGGTGTCCAGATCGTCCACGACAGCGGCGAGCAACGGGTTGTAGAAGCTCTCGCCGTAGACGTCCTCGCGCGTCAGGCCGATCCCGAGAAGGTCGTAGACCTGGGTGAAATGCCGTGTCGACTCGTCGACGAGACGCTGCCACAACGACAGCGTTTCCTCGTCGCCGCTTTGCAGGAGCACCACCCGCTCGCGCGAGCGGGTCGCGAAGCCGTCGTCGGTGTCGAATTTCGCCCGGGCGGCTCGATAGAAGCCATTGAGGTCTCCGATCGCGTACGGGCCGGACGGGCGTTCGTCGAGCAGATGCTCGATCAGCATGCCGAACGGAGTGCCCCAGTCGCCGAGATGGTTGTGCGGGACGACCTCATGTCCGGCGAAGCGTGACAGCCGGACGATCGCGTCGCCGATGACGGTCGACCGGAGGTGTCCGACGTGCATTTCCTTCGCCACGTTCGGGCTGCTGTAGTCGACGGCGATCCGCCGGGGCCGCGGCGTCACCGGGACACCCAGCCGTGGGTCGCCGTTGAGCGCGGTCGTCCGTTCGGCCAGCCACGACGAGCGCAGGGTGAAGTTGAGGAAGCCCGGCCCCGCGACCTCCGGTGGTTCGGCGAGATCGGCGACGTCGAGGCGTGCCGCGATGTCTGCGGCGATCTCCCTCGGCGGCTTGCCGAGGCGTTTGCCCAAGCTCATCGCGAGATCGCATTGATAGTCGACGCCACTCTGCGCGGAGACCCGCACCAGGGCGGACGGCGGTTCGAAGTCGGTGACGTGGCGAAGGGCCTTCACCACGCGTCGCGCCAATTCCTCGCTTACATCGCCGAACAACACGGTGTCCCTCCTTCGCGCTCGTCGTAGGAGCGCGAGGGTAGCCACTACCCGCGTCGTCGGCGACGGAGTTTCAGCGCAGGTCGCTGCCCTTGGTCTCCGGCAGGGTCCGGATGACGAAGAACGCGATCACCGCTCCGGCGGCCACGTACCAGAAGAACAGCGTCGACAGCCCGGCGTCGGACAGCGCCGTGAGCACCAGGGGAGCAGTCCCGCCGAACAACGCGACGGTCAGGTTGTACCAGGCGCCGATGCCCAGGCCACGCAGTTCGGTGGGGAACAGCTCGCTCATGATCGCGGGCGCGATCGACGTCATCGCCGTGTACAGGCAGAGCCCGACGCAGAACACGACCAGCAGACCCGGCAGGCCCGGCCGGACCAAAGTGGACAGCGGGACGATGAGGATCGCGGTCGCCGCCGCCCAGACGAGCAGCTGTGGCTTGCGGCCGAAGCGATCGGACAGGGCGCCCATCGGGTACTGGAGCGCGACGAACAGCGCCGTCGCGATCGACAACGCGAGGAACACGTCGACGTCGTCGGCCTTGCGGGTCTTGACCGCGAACGAGGTCAGCGCGCTGAAGAACGTGTAGTAGCAAAGGGTCGACAGCATCGAGAAACCCACGAGCTGCACGACGGCCCGCGGGTGCTCGCGGAGGGTGGTGCGCAGCGGTCGCTCGACCCGGCGCGCCGTCGACTTCTTCTCCTCGAAGATCTCGGTCTCGGCGAGACTGCGGCGCAGCCACAGGCCGATGATGCCGAGAACGCCGCCGAGCAGGAACGGGATCCGCCAGCCGTACGCCGTCAGATCCGCCTTCGACATCGTCCTTGCGAGCACGAAGCCGAGGATCGAGGCGATCAGGACGGCGGAACCGGTCGAGATGTAGAAGAAGGCGGAGTACCGCCCGCGGCGGGCGGGTGGCGCGATCTCGCCGAGGTACGCCGACGCGTTGGATACCTCGCCGCCGAGCGACAGTCCTTGCGCCACCCTCGCCAGCAACAACAGGATCGGGGCCAGCCAGCCGACCTGGTCGAACGTCGGCAGGAGACCGATGGCCACCGAACCACCCGCCATCAGCACGATGGTCAGGATCATCGCGGGCTTCCGGCCCTTGATGTCGGCGAAACGGCCGAGCAACATCCCGCCGAGCGGTCGGAAGAAGAACGCCAGCGCGTACGTGGCGAAGGTGTTGATCAACGCCAGCGCTTCATTGCCCTTCGGGAAGAACTCGCTGGCGAAGTAGATGCTGAAGGTCGCGTAGATGGTCCAGTCGAACCATTCCAGCGCGTTCCCGACACTGGCGGCGAACAACTTCTTCACCGGGAGCCGATGCCTCAGCCGCTCCGTCGTTGCGTCCGCCATCGGCACCTCCGTACTCGCGCGTGGACGGAACCTTGCCAGAAAGTTCCCGCGCGGGAAAGAACCTGTCGAATGTCGGGATCGGGATCCTCGGTTACGAGGTGCTCGCGAGAGCGAACGGCAGAACGGCGCGAGCCCCGGCCTGGCGGAGCAAGCGTGCGGACAGGGTCATCGTCCATCCGGTGTCGATCAGGTCGTCGACCAGCAGGATCGGGCCTTCCGCCGAGGCGACTTCGGCGGCGAGCCCTTCGGAAAGGTCGAGGCGATTCCAGAGGTCGGCCAGTCGCTGCGCGCTGTTCGCCTGACGCGGGGGCGGCCCCGTCGAAGTCATGGCGCCCAGGTAGTTCAGCCGCCCGATGGACGCCAGTTTCGTCGCCAGACTGTGGACCAGCTGGGGCCGGGTGGCGGACGGCACCTCCACCACCGCGACCGGACGCTCGGACCACTGCCAGCCCTTGAGCACCTCGATGCAGGCTTGGAAGACCGGATCGGGGAGTTCGGTGTCCACTGCGGACGGTCCGACGAGCTCGCGCAGCCGCGTGCCCCAGCCGACGTCGGTCACCCGCCCGACGACCTGGCCGGTTTCGGCCTGCTCGCCCGCCGGCAGTCGTCCGGAGAGCGGGACCTCCAGCCCCGCCATCCCGGTCGGCCACATCTTCCGCGGCGCGACCTCGACCCCCGGACGACGCAACCGCTGCCGGGTGGCGTCGACGACGTCGTCGGAAATCGTGGTGTCCCAATGCTTACCGGTGCAGTTGTCGCACCGTCCGCAGGGCGTCGCCTCCGGATCGTCCAGCTGCTTCCGCAGGTACTCCATCCGGCAGCCGTCGGTTTCGAGGTAGGCCAGCATGGCGTTCTGCTCGTTGGTCCGCGCCGCGCTCACCCGCGCATACCGTTCCTTGTCGTACCGCCACTCCTCGCCGGTGCCTTCCCAGCCGCCCTTCACCCGGCGGACGGCGCCGTCGACGTCCAGCACCTTGAGGACCATCTCCAGCCGGGACCGGGACAGCTCGACGAACGGTTCGAGCGCGGGTGTCGAGAGTGGACGGTCCGCGTACGCCAGGGCGTTGAGCACCTGGGTCACCCGCAGTTCGTCCGGGAAGGCGAGCGAGCCGAAGTACGCCCAGATGTCCTTGTCCTCGTGGCCCGGCAACAAGATCACTTCGGCGCGATCGACGCCACGTCCGGCGCGGCCGACCTGCTGGTAGTACGCGATGGGGGAGGACGGAGCCCCGAGGTGGACGACGAAGCCCAGATCCGGCTTGTCGAACCCCATGCCCAGCGCCGAAGTGGCCACCAGTGCCTTGACGTTGTTGTTCAACAGATCGTCTTCGGCCGCCTGCCGGTCCGCGGGGTCGGTCTTCCCGGTGTAGGCGGCGACCGGATAGCCGCGTTCGGTCAGCAGGCCCGCCACGTCGTGGGCGGCGGCGACGGTGAGCGTGTAGATGATGCCGGAGCCCGGCAGCTCCTCCAGATGCTCGGCCAGCCAGGCGAGCCGGGCCTGTGACGTGGGCAGCTTGGCCACCGACAGGTGCAGGCTTTCGCGGTCCAGGCTGCCCCGCAGGACGAGGGTGTCGCCCCCGTTGCCGATGCCGAGCTGCTCGGCGACGTCGGTCGCCACGCGGTCGTTCGCGGTCGCGGTGGTGGCGAGCACCGGGACGCCGTCGGGCAGATCCTTCAGCAGCGTCCGCAACCGCCGGTAGTCCGGCCGGAAGTCGTGCCCCCAGTCCGAGATGCAGTGCGCCTCGTCGACCACGAGCAGGCCGGCGCTCGCGGTCAGCTTCGGCAGGACGGTGTCCCGGAAGTCCGGGTTGTTGAGCCGTTCCGGGCTGACCAGCAGGACGTCGACCTCGCCCGCCGCGATCGCGGCCTGGACCTGATCCCACTCCTGCGGGTTCGCGGAGTTCATCGTCGCCGCGTGGATGCCCGCCCTCGCCGCCGCGGAGATCTGGTTGCGCATCAGCGCGAGCAGCGGCGAGATGATCACGGTCGGGCCGTTGCCCCGCTCCCGCAGCAACGCGGTGGCCAGGAAGTACACCGCGGACTTGCCCCACCCGGTGCGCTGCACGACGAGCGCGCGACGGCGGTGCGCGACCAGCGCCTCGATGGCCGTCCACTGGTCGTCACGCAGCCGGGCGCCCTCGCCCGCCAACGACTGGAGGAGGGTCTCGGCACGATCCCGGAGAGTCGATGTGTCCACGTCCCCACCTCTACCCCATGCCACCGACGAAGTCGCGACCGGGAAGTCGTGAACGGACCGTTCATCCATGGAACCGACTGTAATGTGATCCAGATCACGCCTGTTCGGTGGGTCCGGCGACCCGAGCGTGGAGCCTCGCGCGCTGTATAGGCTCACGACCCATGTCACCACGCAGGATCGGGGTCATGGGCGGCACGTTCGACCCCATTCACCACGGGCACCTCGTCGCGGCCAGTGAGGTCCAGTCGCGGTTCGCGCTCGACGAGGTCATCTTCGTGCCCACCGGTCAGCCGTGGCAGAAGTCCGACCGGGTGGTCACCCGCGCCGAGGACCGCTATCTGATGACGGTGATCGCGACGGCGTCCAACCCCGTCTTCTCGGTCAGCCGCGTCGACATCGACCGCGTCGGGCAGACCTACACCGTCGACACCCTGCGCGACCTGCGCGCGGAATACCCGGACGACCAGCTGTTCTTCATCACCGGCGCGGACGCGCTCGAACAGATCCTCACCTGGCGCAACGCCGACGAGCTGTTCGACCTCGCGCATTTCATCGGCGTCACCAGGCCGGGTTACCGCCTCAACTCGCAGCATCTGCCGAGCGGGAAGGTGAGCCTGGTCGAGGTGACCGCGATGGCGATCTCGTCCACCGCGTGCCGTGAACGAGTCGAAGGCGGGGAGCCCGTCTGGTACCTCGTCCCTGACGGCGTAGTGCGCTACATCGCCAAAAAGGACCTCTATCGCAAAGACCGGGGTTCCCCACCGGGTACCCTCGTCGGGCGCACCCGCGAGTAAAGCCATCTGTTTGAGGAGAACTGTGACAGCCACGTCCGAGGCACGAGAGCTGGCCGTAGCGGCCGCCCATGCGGCGGCGGACAAGAAGGCGAGCGACGTGGTCGTGCTGGACGTGTCCGACCAGCTTGTCATCACCGACGCCTTCGTCATCGCGTCCGCGCCCAACGAACGCCAGGTCGGCGCCATCGTCGACAACGTCGAGGAGCAGCTGCGGCTCGGCGGGCACAAGCCCGTCCGCCGTGAGGGCGCCCGCGAGGGCCGTTGGGTCCTGCTGGACTACGTCGACGTCGTCATCCACGTCCAGCACCAGGAGGAACGCTCCTTCTACGGTCTCGAGCGGCTCTGGAAGGACTGCCCGCGGATCGAGGTCGCCGGTCTGGAGACACCCGCCGAGGAGGACCCCGCCGACGCGCAAGGCGCCTCGTGAGCCCGCGGCGGCTGGTGCTCTGGCGCCACGGCGAGACCGATTACAACGCGGCGGGCCGGATGCAGGGGCATCTGGACTCCGCGCTGACCCAGGTCGGCTGGAACCAGGCCAGGTTCGCCGTTCCCGCGCTCGCCCGGTTCTCCCCGGATCTGGTGATCGCCTCGGATCTGCGCCGCGCGACCGACACGGCCACGGTGCTCACCGAGGCCATCGGCGTCCCGCTGCGCATCGACAAGCGCCTGCGGGAAACCCATCTGGGTGAATGGCAGGGCTTCACCGGCCAGCAGGTCGACGAGGCGTATCCCGGCGAACGTGCCCGCTGGCGCGTCGACGCGACCTGGGCGCCGCCCGGCGGCGAGTCACGGGTCGACGTCGCCGAACGCGCGCTCGAGGTCGTCGCGGACCTGGATCAGGCCAATTCCGACGCCGGTGACGCGGTACTGCTGGCCACGCACGGCGGCCTGATCATCGCGCTGACCGCCAAACTGCTCGGCCTGCCGGTCGAGTCGTGGCCGTCGCTCGGCGGGATCGCGAACTGCCACTGGGTCGAGCTGACCAGGCGTGACGGCAACTGGCGCCTGGCCGCCTACAACGCGGGAATCACCGGCTGATCCATGGCCCCGCGCCTGCTCGTGTTCGGCGATTCCCTCAGTTTCCACGGCCCGGACGGCCCGCACGCCGCCGACGACGCGCGCCTGTGGCCCAACGTCGCCGCCGAAGCACTCGGTGGTGGTGGCGTGGATCTCGTCGCCGGGTTCGGCTGGACCGCCCGTGACGCCTGGTGGTCGCTGATCGGCGACCCGCGCGTCTGGGCGGACCTCCATCACGTCGACGCCGTCGTCCTGGCCGTCGGGAGCATGGACACGCTGCCCTCGCCGCTGCCCACCTATCTGCGCACCGGACTGCGGTATCTGCGGCCCGACCCGCTGCGGCGAGTGGCGCGCAAGGCGTATCTCGCCGCCCAGCCGCGGCTCGCGATCGCATTTCGAGGACGGCCGGCGGTCCTGCCGTCGAAGCTCACGGTCCAGTACCTCGACACCGCCGTCGGGGCCTTACGGGCGCTGCGACCGGACCTGCCGGTCTTCGGCATCCTGCCGTCCGTCCACCGGTCCGACGCCTACGGCCGCGTGCACACCGCCCGCGCCGGTGCCGCCGCCGCGATCGCCGCGTGGGGTCGTCGCGCGGACGTCCCGCTGCTGGATCTCGGTGCCGTCGTCGGCGACCACGTGCTGAGCGGACGGGGCAATCCGGACGGGATGCACTGGGGGTGGGAAGGACATGCCGCCGTCGGCGCGGAAATGGCCCGCCTGATGGCCCCGGTGCTCCGCCCCTCGGCAACGTAGGCTGGCTGCCGTGTCGGTCGCCGTAGTCACGGATTCCACCGCCCACCTGCCGGAAGGCTTCGCCGAACGGAACGGGATCCGGGTGGTCCCGTTGCATGTCCTCGTGGACGGCGTCGTCTTCCTCGACGGCGTCGAGATGGGGCCCGCGGCCCTGGCCGAGGCGCTCGGCAAACGCAGCCTGGTGACGACCTCCCGGCCGACACCCGCCGAGTTCGTCAAGGAGTTCCGGGCGGCGCTGGCCGACGGCGCGGACGCCGTCGTGTCGGTCCACCTGTCCCGGGAGCTGTCGGGGACCTGGGAGGCGGCGGTGCTCGCGGCCCAGGAGGTCGGACCGGACAAGGTGCGCGTGGTCGATTCGCGCAGCACCGCGATGGGGCTCGGGTTCGCCGCGTTGCGCGCGGCGGGCGCCGCCGCGGACGGAGCGGATCCGGCCGAGGTGGAGGCGGCCGCGGTCGACGCGGTGAGCCGCTCAGAGACCCTGTTCGCCGTCGAGACCCTGGAATACCTGCGCCGCGGCGGGCGGATCGGCCCTGCGGCCGCCCTGCTCGGCACGGCGCTCGCGGTGAAACCGGTACTCCACATGTCCGAAGGCCGGATCCAGCCCCTGGAAAAGGTGCGGACGATGAATCGCGCGGTGGCGCGGCTGGTCGAACTCGCCGTCAAGGCGGCCGAAGGCGGGCTCGCCGACATCGCCGTCCACCATCTGGCTTCGCCCGAGCGTGCCGTCGAGCTGGCCAACCGGCTCGAGGAGTCCATCGACTGCCCGGAAGGGTGCGTGGTCTCGGAAATCGGCGCCGTCATCGGGGCCCACACCGGACCCGGGGTGCTCGGTGTGGTGATCCAGCGAGCGGGTTAGGGAAACCCGCCAGCGTCCCATACGGTCCCGACGGAAAACGGTGATCCGGCCTCGGCCGCGGCCGAGTTGTCCACAACACCCCACTTGTCCACAGCCTCGGGATTCTCCACTGCCGCCCGCCGTCCCCGCTCCGTAGCGTCGTTCACGTGTTCGACCAAACCGCCCGGTCACCGGGTCCCTCCGTCAACGCCAGGCTGGCGTGGCTGGCCGCGCAGCTGTCGTCGCCCACCCAGGGCCCGCCCGCGGGCAGGCTCGTACGCCGCTGGGTGCCCGCCCGGTTCACGGCGGACGGGATTCCGGTGAACCGGCGGTGGTTCGCCGTGGTGGCCGTGCTGATCGCGGTGGCCGTGATCGTGGCCGGAGCGATCGCCTTGTCGGACACCGGCCAGGGGCGGAGACCGTGCCGCCCCTGCCGTCGGCGAAGGCCGCCGGAGACGTCCCCGCCGCGGCGGGCAAGGCGCCTCTAGTGGTCAGCGTCGTCGGCCGGGTACTCAGACCCGGCCTGGTCACGATCCCTCCGGGCGCACGGGTCGCCGATGCCCTCACGGCGGCCGGTGGGGCACAGCCCGGAACGGATCTGACCGGAGTGAATCTGGCCCGGCGGCTCACCGACGGTGAGCAGGTGGCCGTCGGTGTCCCCGTTCCGGCCGCGGCCGGAACGGCGGCACCGGCGGGGAAGCTCGACTTGAACACGGCCACGGCCGAGCAACTCGACACGCTGCCCGGGGTCGGCGAGGTGATGGCGAAACGCATCATCGACTGGCGGTCCGGGCACGGCGGGTTCACCACCGTCGAGCAACTCCGTGACGTAGAAGGGATCGGCGAAAGCAAGTATCGAAAATTCCGGGAATTGGTGTCCGTCGGATGAACCCGTCCGCCGATCCGTCCGAAGTGGACACCGCGTCGTGGCGAGGTCAGGACCTGCGGCTGTTACCGGCCGCGGCGACGGCCTGGCTCGGCACTCTTTCCGGACTTCTCGCCGGCTGGTGGATCACGATGCTCTGCGGTGCGGCCGCCGTGGTGCTCGCGATCATCGCCGGTGTCCGTGCCCGCCGGACGGCGTCCCGGTGGGTGGCGGGCCTGGGTGCCCTGGCGGTCCTCGGCGTGCTCACCGCCGGCCCGGTGGCGCTGCGGATCCGGGCCGCCGAGCACGACGACCTCCGTGCCGCCGCCGCACGGGGGAGCGACGCCACCACGAGGGTGGTGGTCACCGAGCGGCCACGTCCGGTCCGCGGTGCCGGATACGCCGATCGCCGGGCGGGCACCCGCCTGGTGGTCGTCGCCGCGACGGTGGACGCCGCGGTGACGGGTGAGCGGGCGGTGGATTCGGCCGGCCGGATCCTCCTGCTCGCTCCCGCCGAGGGGTGGAAGGACCTGCTGCCCGGGCAGCAGGTCACCGCCTCTGGGCGGCTCGCGCCGGCGAAGGGGGCCGAACTGACGGTCGCGGTCCTCTCGGTGCGAGGCCCGCCGTCGGACGCCGGACCGGCGCCCTGGTGGCAGCGAGCCGCGGAATCGCTGCGCACCGGGCTCCGGGAGCTTTGCACCGTCCTCCCGGAGGAAGAGGCCGGTCTCGTGCCCGGACTGGTCGTGGGGGACACGAGCACGCTCTCCCCGAGGGTGGAACACGAGTTCACCGACTCCGGCATGTCCCACCTGATGGCCGTGAGCGGTGGGAACGTGGCGATCGTCTGCGGCTCGATCCTCCTGCTGCTGAGAGTGCTCCGGGTCGGGCCGCGGACTTCCGCCACCGCGGCCGCGGTGGGGCTGGCCGGGTTCGTGGTCCTCGCCGGGCCCGCGCCCAGCGTGCTCCGCGCCGGGGTGATGGGGGCGGTCGGGCTGCTGGCGCTGGCACTGGGGCGCCGGGGTTCGGCGCTGCCCGCGCTGGCGTTCGCGGTGGCCGGGCTCGTGGTGGCCGATCCGGCGATGGCCGCCGACTTCGGGTTCGCGCTTTCGGTGCTCGCCACGGCCGGGCTCGTACTGCTGGCACCGAAATGGGCGGAGTGGCTGGTCGGACGCGGTGTTCCGGCCGGCTACGCCGAGGGCCTGGCCATCCCGCTGGCCGCGTTCGTGATGACGGCGCCGGTCATCGCGGGCATGGCGGGATCGGTCAGTCTCGTCTCGGTGCTGACCAACGTGCTCGCCGCACCGGTGGTCGCCCCGGCCACCGTGTTCGGCGTGCTCGCCACCGCCGTCGGACCGTGGTGGCCGTCGGCGGGTCGGCTGCTGGTCCGGTTGACCGAACCCGAGGCGAGCTGGCTCATCACCGTGGCCCGCCACGGCGCCCGGGCACCAGGAGCCGTGGTGGACTGGCCGGATGGCTGGTGGGGCGGGCTTTTGGCGGCCGGACTGCTCGCCGTGCTGCTCGTCGTCATCCGGTTGCGGCACGGCCGGATCCTGCTGGCGATCGCGTTGGCCACCGGGCTGGTCGTCTTCGTACCGGTGCGGGTGCTGGCACCGGCGTGGCCACCGCCGGCGTGGAACGCCGTCGCCTGTGACGTCGGACAGGGCGATGCCGTCGTCCTCGCCACAGGTGAGCAGGGCAGGGCGGTCCTGGTCGACACCGGGCCGGAACCGGGACCGGTGGACGAATGCCTGAGCAGGCTCGGCGTGGACCGCGTGCCGCTGATCGTGCTGAGTCATCTGCACGCCGACCACATCGGCGGTCTCGGATCCGTCTTCGAGGGCCGGTCGGTCGGAGCGGTCGCCGTCGGCCCGGGACGGGCTCCGGCCTGGGCGTGGCAGCAGGTCGCGGACGAGACGGCGCGCCGCGGGATTCCCTTGCTGGAGCTGGAGATCGGACAACGGCTGGAATGGCAGGCGTTGTCAATCGACGTACTGGGGCCGCGCTATGTCACCCGGCGCTCGGTTCGTGAACAGGACGGCACGGTGATCAACAACGGTTCGGTCGTCCTGCGCGCCGGGACCCCGGCGGGCCGGTTGTTGCTGACAGGCGACATCGAACTCGCCGCGCAGTCCGACCTGATGGCCGAGGGTGCCGATCTGCGTGCCGAGATCCTGAAGGTCCCGCATCACGGAAGTCGTTACACGGCACCGGACTTCCTCAACGCCGTCGCACCGCGGGCCGCGTTGGTGAGCGTCGGTGCCGGAAACACCTACGGTCATCCGAACAAGTCCACTTTGGACAGCCTGGTGGCCGTCGGCGCGTCGGTCGCCAGGACGGACACGGACGGCGACACCGCGGTGGTCGCGGACGGGCGAGGCCTCGCCCTGGTACGCCGGGGTGAGCCCCGCGGCCCGCCTCGTTCCTGAGGCGGGCCGGCGGGAACTGAGATGCCCGAGCTTTAGATACCCAGAGCCTCGCGGACCGCGTCGGCCGAGGCGCTGACGGTGGCCTTCGGGCCGATCTTGTCCTCGACGGCGTCGAGGGTCTTGAGGCCGTCGCCGGTGATCAGCAGGACGATCTCCTCGTCCGGGTTGAGCTTGCCGGTCTCGATGAGCTTCTTGGCCGTCGCGACGGTCACGCCGCCCGCGGTCTCGGTGAAGATGCCCTCGGTGCGGGCGAGCAGCCGGATGCCCTCGACGACCTCTTCGTCGGTGACGTCTTCGATCGCGCCGCCGGTGCGGTTGACCACGTCGAGGACGTAGGGACCGTCGGCGGGGTTCCCGATCGCCAGCGACCGGGCGATCGTGTCCGGCTTGACCGGCTGGACGACGTCGTGCCCGGCGCGGAAGGCCGCCGAGACGGGGGAGCAGCCAGTGGCCTGCGCGCCGAACACCTTGTACGGCGTCTCGTCGACGAGGCCGAGCTGACCGAACTCGCGGAAACCCTTGTCCACCTTGGTGAGCTGGGAACCGGAGGCGATCGGCACCACGATCTGGGAGGGAAGCCGCCAGCCGAGCTGTTCGGCGACCTCGAAGGCCAGCGTCTTGGAGCCTTCCGAGTAGTAGGGCCGGACGTTCACGTTGACGAACGCCCAGCTCTCCTGCTCGGCGGCGAGCTGGGTGGCGAGCCGGTTCACGTCGTCGTAGTTGCCGTCGACCGCGATCAGGTCGCCGTCGTACACGGCGGTGGTGAGGATCTTGGCGCGTTCGAGGGTCTTCGGGATCAGGACGACCGACCGCCAGCCCGCGCGGGCCGCCGCGGCGGCGACGGCGTTGGCCAGGTTGCCGGTCGACGGACAGGCCAGCACGTCGAACCCGAATTCGCGGGCGGCGGCCAGCGCGACGGCGACCACGCGGTCCTTGAACGAGTGGGTGGGGTTCCCGGTGTCGTCCTTGACCCAGACCTTCTTGACGCCCAAGGCTTTCGCGAGCCTGTCGGCCTGGATGAGCCGGGTGGCGCCGGGTTCGGTGTTGGGGATCTCTTCGACGTTCGACGGAACGGGAAGGAGCTTCTTGTAGCGCCAGATGTTCTTCGGCCCGGCTTCGATGTCCTCGCGGCGCACGCGGCCGAAGTCGTAGGCGACCTCGAGCGGCGAGAAGTCCTCGGCGGAAACGAATTCGGGGGCGAGCGGCTGCCGGTGTCCCTCTTCCTTCGACACCAGTTCTACGGCCGGTCCGAGATCCGGGGTCTTGGTGGTGGAGGTCGTGCCGAGGGTTGCGGTCATCGCGAGGTTCCTTTCCTCATCTGCCCCGCCGGTGGCGGGCCGGAATTGGCACCGTGTTCGTCAGCTATCCCGCGATCGCGGGATGACAGGCTGACGCCGGTTGCCGGGGCTTCATCGGGCCGTTCCCTCTGCCCCTCTGGATGAGCGGTATTCGATTGTCGGCACGCGTGTCATCGCGTCGCCTCGCCAACACCGTACGACATGAGCCTCAGGTGGGGCCACCGTGCCCGGAACACATCACCGGACAAAGCACACGAGAGGAGGAGTGGCAGGATCGTCACCGTGACGACGCAAGCTTCCGCCCCATCGCCGCTGGTCCTGGTTCTCGGTGAGGAAGAGCTGCTGATCGAACGTGCGGTCCGCAGTGCTTCGGACGCGGCCAAAGCGGCCGATCCGACGGCGGATCTCACCCGGATTCGGGTGTCGGACCTCACAGTCCCGGCGCTCGCGGAAATGGTCAGCCCCTCGCTGTTCGCCGAGGGCAGGGTGATCGTCCTCGAATCCGCGCACGACATCTCGCAGGAGCTCGCCGACGGGGTGATGGCCTACGTCAAGGCGCCCGCCGACGGCATCGTGCTCGTCGTCGTGCACAGCGGAGGCGGCCGGAGCAAGGCCGCGAAAGGGCTTCCAGCCGCCTTGAAGAAGGCGGGCGCGGAGGTCGTCGAGTGCCCGAAGCTGACCAAGGCCGCCGAGCGGGAATCCTTTGTCCGTAACGAGGTCCGCCGGGTCGGCGGGAAGATCGACGGTGCGGCCGTGCTGGCGTTGATCGACGCCGTCGGCTCGGATCTGCGTGAGCTGTCGTCGGCGGCGACCCAGCTCGTCGCGGATGCCGGCGGGGCGGTCGACGAGCAGGCCGTCCGGCGCTACCACCGTGGCCGCGCGGACGTGAACGGTTTCGCCGTCGCCGAGAAGGCCGTCGCCGGTGACAAGGCGGCGGCGCTGGAGTCGCTGCGCTGGGCGATGCAGCTGGGCGTACCGCACGTGCTGGTCGCGGACGCGCTCGCCGACGCCGTCCGCACGATCGCGCGGGTGTCCGGCGCCGGTCGCGGGAACCCGAATCAGATGGCGGGCGAGCTGGGGATGCCGCCGTGGAAGGTGCGCAAGGCCCAAGGGCAGGCCCGCGGCTGGGGGCAGGACGGTCTGGCCACCGCGATGAGGGTGGTCGCCAGGCTCAACGCCGAGGTCAAGGGGGTCGCGGCCAATCCGGAGTACGCCTTGGAGCGGGCTGTCCTGGAGGTCGTCGACGCCCACGGCACAAGCCGCTGAGAACGGCGAAGGGCCCCGGCGACGTGAGTCGCCGGGGCCCTTCGAAAGCCGATCAGAGAGAGTTCGCGCGCTTCGCGAGCGCGGACTTCTTGTTGGCGGCCTGGTTGGCGTGGATGACGCCCTTGGTCACGGCCTTGTCCAGCTTCTTGGCCGCGTCCTTCTGCAGCTCCAGGGCCTTGGCCTTGTCACCGGCGTCGGCGGCCTCGCGGAACTTGCGGATCGCGGTCTTCACCGAGGACCGGATCGCCTGGTTGCGCTGACGCGCCTTCTCGTTGGTGGTGATGCGCTTGATCTGCGACTTGATGTTGGCCACGGGGGCGCTCCTCTTGAATCTCTCGGTGGTTTCACCGCCGCGCTGTGACCGGCCCTGCGTGCTCGTGAGAGCGGCGCGGGTTTCCTCCATGACGGAATGCCACACGACGGTGAAGGGCAAGCTTAACAGCCGTCCCGGCGCGGCTCGCGCCAGCCTCGGGCGGGCTGCTTGCGGTACGGTGAAGATCGTAGTGCCTAGGGTTCCGCCGCCTGCCCGTTCAGCGAAACACACAATCAGGGCAGACGGGACCGGTCCGAGCGGTACCATCGGCGGAGCCGGAAGCACCGCCGTTCATCTGACGGGACAAAAGCCTGGAGGACCGGGTTTTCCGCATGCGCGGAAAACGTGAAAGGTCCGCTGTGAACGCCACCGCTCTGTCCTTCGTCGTCATCGCCGCCGTCATCCACGCGGGCTGGAACCTCGCCGCCAAGCGGATCCGCCGCGGCGGAGCCAGGTTCGTCTGGGCGTACTACAGCCTTTCCGCGATCCTGCTCGTCCCCGTCATGGCGGTCTCGCTGGCCGTGGAACCACAACGTCCACAGTGGACCTGGCTGTTCGCCGCCGTGGTCACCGCGGTGTTCCACGTCACGTACGGCATCGTCCTCCAACGGGGATACGCCGTCGGCGATCTGTCCGTCGTCTATCCCGTCGCCCGCGGTACCGGGCCGCTGATCTCGGTACTCGCCGCCGTCCTGCTGCTCGGCGAGCGGCCCGGAATCCTCGGCCTGGTGGGCGCTTTCCTCGTGGTCGCCGGGGTGCTGGTGATCGGGAGCGGGCGGGCGCCGGCCCACGCCGACGCCGCCGACCGTGTCGCTCGCCGCAAAGGCCTGTTCTACGGCCTGCTGACCGGTCTCACGATCGCCGCCTACACGCTGTGGGACGCGCATTCGGTCACCGGTCTCGGTGTCCCGCCGATCGTGTACTTCGGAACCGGCGCGATCGTGCAGAGCCTGCTGATGGCGCCGTACGCGCTGAAGGACCGCGAGGAGATCTCGTGGCTCTGGCGCGAGCACAGGCGTGAGGTCGTCATCGTCGGCGTGTTCTCACCCGTCGCCTACCTCCTGGTGCTCTACGCCCTCCAAGTCGCCCCAGTGAGCCTCGTCGCGCCCGCGAGAGAGCTGAGCATCGTCTTGGGCGGTGTCGCCGCCTGGCTGGTCCTGGGGGAGGCGAACGCCGTCCGCCGGCTGGCCGGGTCGGTGGTGGTGCTGGCGGGTATCGCCGCGATTGCGATGGCCTGAACCCATCCGGTAGGGATTGAGCCATGGACGTGCTGAGCAGCAGGGTGCTGATCCACCCGAAGGACCTCGACGTGTCGACGGCGTTCTATCGGGACACCCTGGGCCTGGCCATCGACAAGGAGTTCCCCGGCGGGACGGTCTTCTTCGCCGGGAACGGGTCGATCGAGATCGTCGGTACCGGAGAGACCGGCCCGACCCCTGACGTCGCCTTGTGGCTCCAGGTCCGGGACCTGGCCGCGGCGCTCCAGGAACTCGCGGAGAAGGGCTTGGAGCCGGTTCGCGGCGCGCGGCGCGAGCCCTGGGGGCTGGACGAGGCGTGGATCGCCGACCCGGACGGCACCAGGATCGTGCTGGTCGAAGTACCGCGCGAGCACCCGCTGCGCACTGATCCGCGCTAGGCGAGGGGCTTGATCGCGCGCAGCTGGGCGGCGAGGGAGGCGGCGAAGCCCGGTGGGTCCCAGGTCCAGGTCTGCAGGTCGACGAAGCCGGCGGCGGCCGCTTCGTCGGCCAGCTCGTGCCGGGACACCGGCAACCACTTCTCGTGCGACGAAAGCAGCAGCCTGCCGCCGGGGCGCAGCACCCGGAACAGTTCGGCGAACCCGGCCGCCCGGTCGTCCCACAGCTGCACGTTGTTGACGCTCAGGACCACGTCGACGCTGCCGTCGGGCACACCGGTGGCGTCCGCGGTGCCCTGTCGCAGCTCCACCTTGTCGCCGCAGCGGCGGCGAGAGCGGGCGAGCATCTCCTGCGAGGGGTCGACGCCGATCGCCCGGCCCGCGCGTTCGGCCGTGGCCTGCAGGCCGATTCCCGGGCCGGGGCCCACGACCAGGGCGGTCTCGCCGGACTCGATCGACGCCAGCTCGACGACCCGAAGCTCGGTGGCGGCATTGCCGTGCGCCATCGCCCGCCCACCGAACCGGCCGAGCAGTCCGCGGGGATGGCCGAACGTCCGGTCGAGCATTTGGGACAGTGAAGTACTCATACTTCGAGGGCACCACAGCTCATCACGGGCCGCATCGGGGATGACCCCCACTCGCACCCGGAGCGGCATGGGACCATAGAGGTGGCACACCCCGACCTTCGCGAGGAAACCCGTTGACGACGTTCGCCGACACGACCTTCACGCCCCCGGAGCTCATCCGGAACTTCTGCATCATCGCGCACATCGACCACGGCAAGTCGACCCTGGCCGACCGCATGCTGCAGCTCACCGGCGTGGTCGAGGAGCGGGCCATGCGCGCTCAGTACCTCGACCGCATGGACATCGAACGGGAACGCGGGATCACCATCAAGGCGCAGAACGTGCGCCTGCCGTGGAAGGTCGACGGCCAGGACCACGTCCTGCACCTGATCGACACCCCCGGCCACGTGGACTTCACCTACGAGGTCTCCCGGGCCTTGGAGGCCTGTGAAGGGGCGATTCTGCTGGTCGACGCCGCGCAGGGGATCGAGGCGCAGACGCTGGCGAACCTCTACCTGGCGCTCGAGAAGAACCTGCACATCATCCCGGTGCTGAACAAGATCGACCTGCCGTCGGCCGATCCGGACAAGTACGCGGCCGAGCTGGCGCACATCATCGGCTGCGAGCCTTCGGACGTGCTCCGCGTGTCGGCGAAGACCGGCATGGGCGTGACCGAGCTACTGGACGAATGCGTCAAACAGGTGCCACCGCCGGTGGGCGACGCGGACGCGCCCGCTCGCGCGATGATCTTCGACTCGGTCTACGACACCTACCGGGGCGTCGTGACCTACATCAGGGTCGTCGACGGCAAGATCACGCCGCGCGAGCGGATCAAGATGATGTCCACCGGCGCCACCCACGAACTCCTCGAGGTCGGGATCATCTCGCCGGAGCCCAAGGCGAGCAAGGGGCTCGGGGTCGGCGAGGTGGGATACCTCATCACCGGGGTGAAGGACGTCCGTCAGTCGAAGGTCGGCGACACCGTCACCTCCGAGCGCAAGGGCGCCGAGCAGCCGCTCGCGGGCTACCGCGAGCCGAAGCCCATGGTCTACTCCGGCCTCTACCCGGTCGACGGCTCGGACTACCCCGAACTGCGCGAGGCACTGGACAAGCTTCAGCTCAACGACGCCGCGCTCGCCTACGAGCCGGAGACCTCTGTGGCGCTCGGGTTCGGGTTCCGCTGCGGCTTCCTCGGCCTGCTGCACCTGGAGATCACGCGGGACCGGCTCGAGCGCGAATTCGGCCTCGACCTGATCTCGACCGCGCCGAACGTCATCTACAACGTCGTGCTCGAGGACAAGAGCGAGGTCGTGGTGACGAACCCCTCGGACTGGCCGTCCGGGATGAAGATCTCCGAGGTCCACGAGCCGGTTTCCAAGGTGAGCATCCTGGCGCCGTCGGAGTTCGTCGGCACGATCATGGAGCTGTGCCAGGCCAAACGCGGCACGCTGCTGGGGATGGACTACCTCTCCGAGGACCGCGTCGAGCTGCGGTACAACATCCCGCTCGCGGAGATCATCTTCGACTTCTTCGACACGCTGAAGTCGCGTACGCGCGGCTACGCGTCGCTCGACTACGAGGAGGGCGGCGACCAGGTCGCGGATCTGGTCAAGGTCGACATCCTGCTGCAGGGGGAGACCGTCGACGCCTTCTCGGCGATCGTGCACAAGGACGCCGCGTACGGCTACGGAAACCGGATGGCGACGCGGCTGCGCGAGCTGATCCCGCGGCAGCAGTTCGAGGTGCCGATCCAGGCGGCCGTCGGGTCGCGGATCATCGCCCGCGAGACCATCCGCGCGATCCGCAAGGACGTGCTCGCGAAGTGTTACGGCGGTGACATCTCGCGTAAGCGCAAGCTGCTGGAAAAGCAGAAGGAAGGCAAGAAGCGGATGAAGACCGTCGGCCGGGTCGAGGTCCCGCAGGAGGCCTTCGTCGCGGCTCTGTCCACTGAGGACGCCGGCAGCAAGAAGAAGTAACCGATACTCGCGAAGGCCGCCCGGATCACCGTCCGGGCGGCCTTTTCGTGTCAACGGTTCCCGGAGACCCGGTTCGCGGTGACGAAGACGGCGACACGGCGTTCGGCGGCCATCACACGGTCGTACTCGTCCCAATCGTCGTGGGTCCCCGTCGCCGCGATGAAGACCTCGCGCAGCAGCTTGGGGAGACCGGCGGGGTCGAAGTCCGGGTCCGGGTCGTCCGGGCCGATGAGGTGGGTGCTTCCCTGGACCGCCGCCCACTCCCAGCCACGCCGGAAGGTGATCGTGGCGTGGCCCGCCCGGCGGAACAGGTCGAGTTTCTTCACTCCGCCCATCGCCACGAAGGCGACTCCCGGTGCCTTGGTGACCGGGTCTTCGAAGACCCCGGCGTTCACCACCGAGGAGTGGACGGTGCCGTCCGCGCGGACCGTCGAGACGGTCGCGAGTCCGTTTTCACGCAAGGAAAGAGTGCGGACGAGTTCGAGGTCTGCGGCCATGGGACCACCGTAGTCCCGCTCGGCTGGTGAAGGGGCCGAGCGGGACTACGGGGCGGGGGTCAGCAGGTGCCGTTGTCGCGCCAGACACCCCATTGGCCGGTCGTTCCGGGTTCTTCGCCTTGCGTCCACCACTGGGCCGTCCACTTGTGGCCGTTGTGGGAGACGGTCGCTCCACCGGTGTAGACCGAAGCACGGTCCCACGCCGGCAGCGTGCAGGTGCCGGGGTTGCCGGATCCGGTTTCCCAAGGCACCTGGCTCGACTTGTAGTAGTCGAGGCCTTGCGCCTGCCAGCGCAGCGCCTGCGCGCCGAGGCGCACCCGGAAGGTGTTCCAGTCGTGCGTCGACCACGGCGACCAGCCGAGTTCGGCGTGCGCCGGGAGCCGGGGGAAGGCGAGGTAGTCGATGTTCGCCGGGGTCACCACGGTTTCGGTCCACAGCGGGGATTCGACGCCGCGGACGGCGGATTCGGGCACACCGGAGAGGTACGCGCCCGGGTTCCAGTTGTAGGCGTCCTGGACCTCGATGTAGCCCGCCCACGAGAGCCCGATCGGCGTGCTGGAGTTGTACTTCATGTCCAGGTACGCCTTGTTCGCCGGAGACAGGATCACTTTGCTGCCGCGGGCGACGGCGTTGGAGACCTCCGTGCTGGACGTCGTCGTGCCCCAGAACTGCGGGGTCGCGGTGGCCGGCAGGGAGGCTTTGCCGATCTCGTGCCAGCCGACGACCTGCTTGCCCGCGGCGGCCACCATCGGCAGCACCCGGTTCATGAACGTGCGGTAGTCCGCGTCGCTGGTGGCCTGGGCCTCGTCTCCGCCGAGGTGGAAGTACGGTCCGGGCGTCAGCGCGGCGACCTCACGGATGACGTCGTCGACGAAGGTGTACGTGATGTCCTTCGAGATGCAGAGCGAGCTGTAGCCGACGGCGGTGTCGGTGCGCAGGGGAGGGGCGGTGTTGTTGCAGTTCAGCTCGGCGTACGACGCCAAGGCGGCGTTGGTGTGGCCCGGCATGTCGATCTCCGGGATGACCGTGATGAACCGCGAGGCCGCGTAGTTCACGATCTCCGTGTACTGCGCCTTGGTGTAGTAGCCGCCGGCGCCGCCACCGACCTGGGTGCTGCCGCCGTAGGTGGTCAGCCGCGGCCAGCTGTCGATCTGGATGCGCCAGCCCTGGTCGTCGGCGAGGTGCAGGTGCAGGTTGTTGATCTTGTACTGGGCCAGCTGGTCGATGTACCGCTTGACCGTGGCGACCGGGTGGAAGTGCCGGGCGACGTCGAGCATCGCGCCCCGGTAGCCGAAGCGGGGGTAGTCCAGGATGTTCGCGCCCGGGATCGTCCAAGGACCTTGCTGCACCGTGGGGCTTTCGATCTTGCCGGGCAGCAGCTGGCGCAGCGTCTGGACGCCGCCGAAGAGGCCTTGTGCCGTCGTCGCGCGCAGGATGACCGACGCGGACGTGGAGTTCAGCTGGTAGCCCTGGTCGCCGACGCGAGTGTCCGCACCGGACAGAAGGAGCGAGATGCCGTCGGCCGGTGTGCCCGACGGCGCGTCGGCGACGGGCAGGGAGAAGCCGGTGGACGTGCGGAAGATCCCGGCGAGGTACTCGCCGACGGCCTTGGCCTGCGCCGACCCGGCCTGGGTGTAGATCTTGGTGTTCGCGGTCAAGGTGTGGTCGGAGCCGGTGACCGCTTGGGCCGAGACCGGGACCGGGACGATCGCCTGCAGCGGCGGGGTGGCCGCGTCGGCGACCGGGGCGGCAGCGGTGGTGGCGCCGGCGAGCAGCGCCACCCCCACGAAGGCGCGACCGAGCCGCGCTCTCAAGGTCTTCACCGGGGCCTCCAAGGGGGACGAGGGCGTGACGCGCGTCACGGCCGTCCGATCGTCGCATCTTCGCCGTTAAAGGTCTAGACCACCATGAGCGAACCTTGGAGTGACTCGAACGTCACAATGCGTGTCACCGAGAGGGGACTATCGTCGGAAACGTGTTCGAAGACCTGCGTTTCCCCCTGATCGCGGCCCCGATGGCGGGCGGGCCGACCACTCCCGAGCTCGTGGCCGCGGTGACCGCGGCGGGTGGATTCGGCTTCCTGGCCGGGGGCTATCTGAGCGCCGACGCCCTCTCGGACCGGATCGCCAAGACGGCCGAGCTGACCGCTGAACCGTTCGGCGTGAACCTCTTCGTATCGGGTGGCTTCGCCGCCGACGTGGAACTCGGTGCGCACATCGAGCGCTGGCGCGCGGAGGCCGAGCGCCTCGGCGTCGAGCCCGGCGAGCCGCGCTGGGACGACGACGCCTATGCCGCGAAGCTCGAGGTCGTCTTGGCGCGGAAGGTGCCGGTCGTTTCCTTCACCTTCGGCACGCCTTCGGCCGAGGACGTCGAACGCTTGCACGCCAACGGGAGCAAGGTGGCCGTCACGGTCACCAGCCCGGCGGAGGCCGATCGGGCCGTGGCCGTCGGCGCGGACGCGCTCGTGGTCCAGGGATTCGAGGCCGGAGCGCATCGAGGGCTTTTCACCGACGAGCCCGGAGCCGAAGGCGGGGGTGCGCAGTATGGGGTCCTGAGCCTGCTCAGGCTGGTCTCGGCGCGGACGGATCTGCCGCTCGTCGCGACCGGCGGGCTCGTGCACGGCGCCGACATCGCGGCGGTGCTGGCGGCGGGGGCCGTCGCGGCACAGCTGGGCACCGCGTTCCTGCGGGCGGACGAGGCCGGGACCCAGCCCGCGCATCGGCAGGCGCTGGCAGACGGAGGCAGGCCGACGGCGTTCACCCGGGCGTTCAGCGGACGTCCCGCCCGGTCACTGGTCAATCGCGCGGTCGCGGATTTCTCGGCCACCGCGCCGTCGGCGTATCCGGAGGTCAACAACCTGACCAAGCCGATCCGGGCGGCGGCGGGCAAGGCGGGCGACCCCGAGATCATGTCCCTCTACGCGGGGCAGACCTACGAACTCGCGGGCTCCGGCCCGGCGGCGTCGATCGTCGAGCGCCTCCAGACCGAAGCCCGCGAAGCCGCTACGCGGTTGGGTCGTCTCCGCTGACCTGCTTCGCGTCGCCGTTGTTCGCGTTCATCACCGAGTGACGGCGGCTATAGGCGAAGTAGATGATCAGGCCGATGCCGAACCAGACCGCGAACCGCAGCCAGGTCTCCGGGTTCAGGAACGTGATCAGCCAGATCGAGAAGACGACACCGATGATCGGCACGATCGGCATGCCCGGCGTCTTGAACGTACGAGGCAGGTCCGGCTGCTTGTAGCGCAGCACGATCACCGCGATGCAGACGACGACGAACGCGAGCAGGATGCCGATGTTCGTCAGTTCCGCGGCCTCACCGATGGGCAGCAGTCCGGCGATGACCGCCGACGCGATACCGAGCACCCAGGTCATCCGGCTCGGCACCTTGCGCACCGGGTGGGTCTTGCCGAACCACTTGGGTAGCAGGCCGTCGCGGCTCATCGAGTAGCCGACGCGGCTCGCGCCCATGAGGAAGGTGAACAGCACCGTGGTGATACCGATGATCGCGCCCACGGCGATGATCAGGCCGAGCCACTTCATCCCGAGGCCCGCGAAGGCGCTGGAGAAGGCGGCCTCGCTGTCGATGTCCTTGTAGTTGACCATGCCGGTCAGGAC
Source organism: Amycolatopsis sp. CB00013 (assembly GCF_001905755.1). Classification (NCBI taxonomy): domain Bacteria; kingdom Bacillati; phylum Actinomycetota; class Actinomycetes; order Pseudonocardiales; family Pseudonocardiaceae; genus Amycolatopsis; species Amycolatopsis sp. CB00013. The sequence goes on from NZ_LIWC01000003.1 coordinate 218,529, forward strand.
CAGGCAGGCCAGCACGTAGAGCACCATCGAGATGGCGAGCGAGTAGATGATCGCCTTCGGCATGTGCTTCTGGGAGTCGGTCGATTCCTCGGCCGCGGTGGACATGGCGTCGTATCCGAAGACCGCGAAGAACACCGTCGCCGCTCCGGTGAACGCGCCGCTGAGGCCGAACGGGAAGAAGTTCGAGTAGTTGTCGGTGTTGATGTGGAAGACACCGACGACGATCACCAGCAGGACCAGGCCGACCTTCAGGTAGACCAGCAGCGTTTCGAACCGGGCCGCGTTCTTCATGCCCTGGTTGAGGATGAAGGCGATCAGCAGGCACAGCAGCACGGCGAACAGGTTGATCTTGTAGGAGCCCGGTTCTACACCGGCTTTTTCGGTGCCCGGAGCACCCAGCATCCAGGTCGGGAGTTCGATGTTCAGGTATCCGAGTAGCTCATTGAAATAGCCGGAGATGCCGATCGCGACCACCGCCACGATCGCGGTGTACTCCAGCAGGAGGTCCCAGCCGATGAACCAGCCGACGATCTCGCCCAGCACGGTGTAGCCGTAGGTGTAGGCCGACCCGGCGCGGGGGATCAGGCCGGCGAACTCGGCGTAGGAGAACGCGGCGGCGGCGCTGGCGATACCCGCGATGAGGAACGAGATGAGCACGGCCGGGCCCGCCGTCTTGTTCGCGACCGCGCCGGCCAGCGAGAAGATCCCCGCGCCGATGATGCCGCCGACGCCGATCGCGGTCAGCTGCCGCAGGCCCAGCGTGCGTTGGAGCCCTCCGCCTCCACTGAGTTCTTGGATCTGATCGATCGGTTTGCGGCGGAATATCCCGGATCCCGAGCCCAGACTGCGCGGTGCGGACATCGTCGTCTCCCAACAGGTTGTGCCCTTCGGACTGGGTCACAGTCCGAAGGGCACCGTAGCGGGAGTCGGGACTTCGCACCTATCCGGCGACGGTGTCCTCGCTCACTTCGGCGGCCACGCGAGCGGCGATCTTCGACGGCCTGGAGGCGCCGGTGGAGAAGTAGGTGAGCAGCTCCGAGATCTCGACGGGGTCGTCCAGCTGCGGGCAATGGCCCCAGTCCTCGCGCACCATCAGCCTGCTGTGCGGGACCAGCGCGTGCAGCTGCCGTCCGGAGGCGGCGCTGACCAGCTTGTCCTTGCCGCAGACGACCACCAGGAGCGGGACACGGACCTCTTCGAGGCGGTACGCGTTCGCCAGCTCTTCGACGAGCTGCCTCGCCTGCTCGAGCCTGGTGGTGGTGGAGCGGTAGTCCGGGAAAAGCGAGGTGAACCGGCGTACCTGGTCGGCGTCGGCGGCGGCCGAGTCGGCGTACAGGAGCCGGGGGACGACCTGCTCGGCGACGGCGCGCACGAGGAAGCCGGGGATCGGCAGCGGCAGGGCCGAGTACATCCGCAGCGGCAGCGGGTACCGGGCCACGGTGCGGATGAGCCAGCTGTCCACGAAACCGGGCGCGGCGATCGACACCACGCCGGCGACCGGCAGCCGGTGGTTCTCCGCGGCACGCAGGCTCATCGTGCCGCCGAGCGAGTTGCCGGCGAGGACCACCGTGCCGAGTACGGCCTGCTCCTTGACCACGGCCGCGGTGAACGCGTCCAGCTGCGGCAGCATCGGGCCCGGCCGCAGTGGCTGAGCGTCACCGAATCCGGGCAGATCGACCGCGACCGCCGGAACACCGGCGGCCGCGAGCAGCTCCAGAACCGGGCGCCAGGTGTCGGCGCTGTCGCAGTAGCCGTGCAGCAGCACCAGCCTCGGCGCGGTCGGCTTGACCTGCCCGCGCGCCGTGGCCCGTTTGCCGAGCATCCGCCGAGGGCTGCGGTCGGTGGATTCCACCGGCTGCGGCCCGACTTCGAGCACTCTGGTGCGGACACCGGCGTAGCGCCGGAACGAGACGCGGATCGGGTCGGTGTCGGTGGTGGTCCGGCCCCCCGGGTCCGCCGGTTCGGGCCGCTGCGATGCGGTCATGGTTCCAGGCTAACCGCGAGAGGTCGGATTTTGGTCGAACTTTGGTCGTAAGAAGCTCGCCAAGTCATAACGTTCTTGACACTTGACAAGACCGCGAAATGGCTGTTTGACCTGCGTGGAACGCGCGGACGTGCGCTTGTGTGCGCGCTTGATCACGACGAGGGGGCGAACCCACCCCTCCGATCAATGCGTGAAGACCACCTTGCCGGAGGTTTCCCCGTCGAGCATGTTCTTAAACCCGGTTTCGGCTTCCGCGAACGGCAGTTCGGCGCCGATCTGCGGACGGACCCCGGTGAGCTCCAGGTAGGCGAGGAGATCGTTCAGTTCGTCCCTGGTCCCCATGGTCGAACCCGCGATGCGTAGTTGCAGAAAGAACACGCGCTGCAACTCCGCGTGAGCGTCCGGGCCGCTGGTCGAACCCGAGACGACGATGATGCCGCCCGGCTTCAGCGACTTCACCGAATGGGACCAGGTCGCCTTGCCGACGGTTTCGAAGACCGCGTCGACCCGCTCCGGCAGCCGCGCGCCGGACTCAAAGGTCTGATGTGCGCCCAGATTCTCGGCGAGCGCACGCTTCTCTTCGCTACGCCCGGTGACCCAGACCCGGAATCCGGCCGCACGCCCGAGCTGGATCAGCGCGGTCGAGACGCCGCCGGAGGCGCCCTGGACGAGCATCGTCTGTCCAGGCCGCAGCCCGGACTTCACGAACAGCATCCGGTACGCGGTCAGCCATGCCGTGCCCATCGTCGCGGCTTCCGCGAAGCTCAGGCCCGACGGCTTCGGAACGACATTGCGTGCCGGGACCACGACCTGCTCGGCGAAGGTGCCCTGGTGCTTCTCGGTGAGCAGGGTGCGCTTCGGGTCGAGGGTGTCGTCGCCCTGCCAGCCCGGGGCGTTGATCACCGAATGGACGACGACCTCGGTGCCGTCGTCGAGGGTGCCCGCGCCGTCGCAGCCCAGGATCATCGGGAACTGCTCGGGTTTGATGCCGACGCCGCGTAACGTCCACAGGTCGTGCATGTTGAGGCTGGCGGCCTTGACGTTGACCCGCACCCAGCCTTCGGGGACCTCGGGTTCGGGCCGCTCGCCGATCACCAGCGAGTCCAGCGGCTTTTCGGCGTTGGGTTCGGAAGCGTAAACGGCGAACATGGCAGCAACTTACATGGCCTGACGGGTGACGGCACTGGATGCGAGCGTAGGCTCACACTGTGTTCAACGGGCTTGCGGACTGGTGGGACGGCGTCGAACTGTGGCTCGCGCAGGCCCCGTTCCCCGTGCAGTTCGTGCTGGTCATGGCGGTCGTGGTGCCGCTGTGCCTGGTCGCGGCCTGGGTGCTCGACACGGTCTTCGGAAAGGTCGCCCGGCGCTTCGGCACCGCCCGCGATGCGAACGACTCCGACCGGCCGTCCTAAGCTGGCACACCATGTTCAACCGTAGGCGGATCACCGCCGCCCTGATCGGCCTGATCGTGCTGGTGCTCGCAGGCTGGTTCGTCAAGGACGGCATCAGCGGTGACGACACGAAGAGCGCTCCGGCGAGTTCGTCCGCTTCGGCCGCGCCGTCGGGCGACGCCGCGGCGAAGGGCAAGGTCGCGGGTGAGGATTCCGGTCTCCCGGTCAAGCCGCTGACGAAGCTTCCTTCGCAGGCGTCCGACACCTGGAAGCTCATCCAAGCGGGCGGGCCGTACCCGTACCCGCGCAATGACGACGTCACTTTCCAGAACCGGGAGAAGGTCTTGCCCGCCAAGGGTTCCGGCTACTACCGGGAGTACACGGTGAAGACGCCGGGCAGCCAGGATCGCGGGGCGAGGCGGCTCGTGACCGGGAGCGGCAAGGAGCTGTACTACACCGAGGACCACTACAAGTCCTTCGTCGTAGTGGACCCCAGCCGATGAGCGCGGGCAAGGACGCGGCGGACAAGGCGTTCGCCCGCGGCGCGTATCCGCACCTGATCGACGGCGCGCGGACGGTCGACAAGGACTCGGCGCTCGACGCGATCGCGGAGGCGCTGTCGTTCCCGGACTACTTCGGGAAGAACCTCGACGCGCTCTACGACTGCCTCACCGACCTGTCCTGGCTCCCGCCCGGCGAGCACGTCCTGATCTGGGCCGGTTCCTCGGGGCTCCGGGAGCGTGATCCGAAGGCGTACCTGGCCGTCCGCAGCGTGCTTTCCGACGCGCAGCGGGCGCTGGGGCCGTCCGGCGATCGGACGGACTCCCGGCGCCTCACCGTCGTCCTGCCGGACTAGGACACGGCCTATGCCTCCGGCACCCAGTTCGGCTTGCGCTTCTGCGCGAAGGCCGTGATGCCCTCCTGGCCTTCTTCGCTCGCGAAGAACCCGGCGGACAGCTTGTTCATGGCTTCGAAGCCTTCGGCGGGTGTCGCCGGGCGCGGCTTGCTGAGCAGTTCCTTCGTCGCCGCGAGCGCCTTCGGGCCGCCGAGCGCGAGCGCCTTGACGTAGCGGGCGACCTCGTCGTCGAGTTCGTCGGCGGGGACGGCCGAGTTCAGCAGGCCGATCTCGACGGCGCGCTTCGCGTCGAAGGTGTCACCGGTCAGGAACAGCTCGTGCGCGGCGCGGGCGTTGAGCCGCGGCAGCACGGTGAGCGAGATGACGGCGGGGACGACGCCGATCCGCACCTCGGAGAAGGCAAAGGTCGCTTCGGGTACGGCGACGGCGATGTCGGTCGCGGCGACCATGCCGATCCCGCCGGCCCGTGCGGGGCCCGCGAGCCTCGCCACGACAGGCTTGGGACTGGTCCACAGCTGCTCGAGGATCTTCGGGAACTCGTTCACGCCCTGGGCGCCCGCACCGGCGCCGCGGGCCTCCTTGAGATCCATACCCGCGCAGAACACCGGACCGGTGTGGGTGAGCACGATGACCCGCACCGCGTCGTCCGCCTGTGCCTTGTCCAGCGATTCGCTCAGTTCACGCCGCAGCTGGGCGGAGAGCGCGTTGCGGTTGTGCGGGGAGTCCAAGGTGATCGTGGCGGTGCCGCCCACCACGTCGTAGTGCACCAGTTCGTCAGCCATGCCCCACCTTCGCACGGGCGAAGTCGGGCCGGGCAGTGGCCTGCGCCACCATCGTCACGACGGTGGCGCAGGCACGGGTCAGCCGATCGTCGTCGTGGTGAACGTCGGGCTCGGGTTCGGGAAACACGCCGTCGGGGCGGAGACGTCGAAACCGGCGCTGACCACGGCGGTGAACGTCAGACCCGGGTCGCTGTAGCTGGAACCGCCCAGTTTCGTCTCGATGGTGCCGGACGAGCCCGCGGTGAGATGCGCGGTCACGGTCGGCAGTTCGAACGTCGAGCCACCCGCGATCGGGCCGGGGAAGCTCAGCGTCGCGACGCTGCCGGACACGGTGATCTTCGGCGGGGTCGAGCCGATGCCGGAGCCGCCGGCGAGGTCGGCGCTCACCCAGGTCGAGTTCGCCGGGATCGGGATCTTCAGGGAGAAGTCCTTGATGTTCTTGACCTGGTAGCCGCTGACCTCGGCCGGGACGGTGTTGGGCGCCGGGTCGATGACGATGTCGAGCGCGGCACCGGGAGCGACCGTGGCCGGGGCGGTGACGTCCGCGTCCTGGTTCAGCTTGAGGTACTTGTTGCCGACGAGCGGCGGCTTCGCCTCGCAGTCGAAGACGACAGTGGTCGCCGCGGAAGCCGGCGCGGCCAGACCGGCGATCGGGACGAGTACGGCCGAAGCGCAGACGAGGGCACGGATGGCAGCCTTCATGTTCCACCTACCTGGGGGTTCGATGGGGAGAAAGGGAGCTGCGCAGCGATTAGAGAGTTACCGGCAAGTTAAGTAACTCGTCAAGAAATCTCCGTTCCCATACGCGGGGCGTCACGGAACTGGGAACGGAACCCACCGAAAATCGGCATCAAGTGTCCGAATGGGACACGGCATGCTACTCAGGCGGCGAGCCGGGCGGCGGCGGCGTCGTAGCGGTCCAGGACGAGGCCAGCGATCCGCGGATCCGGCCCCAGCGGTCCGGCGACGATCACCGACGGGTCGGCTTCGCGGGCCAGGCGCGCGATCCGGTCCGGCAGCAGTCCCGGCGCGAGGAACCAGCCCGCGACCGCGAGCCGTCGTGCGCCGTTGAGCCGCAACCGTGCGATGGCGGCAGGCACGTCCGGCTGCGCGGCACTGGCGAAGGCGGGTGTCGCGAGCAGTCCGCGCCGCAGGTGCCAGCGGGTGGTGATCCCGGCGACGGCGTCGTTCGCCGCCACGTTCGACGAGCCGACACCGGCCAGCAGGACACCGAGGCCAGGGTCGTCCAGATCGGCGCCCGCGTCGGTGAGTCTATCCAGCGCGACCGTCTCGATGAGCGGGTCGATGCCCAGCACCCCGGAAACCCGCACGTCGAGGCCCGGGCAGTCCGCGGTCGCCTCGGCGACGAGCGCGGGCAGATCGACCCGGGCGTGGTAGGCCACGCCGAGCAGGAGGGGCACCACGACGACCTCGCGGTGCCCCTCGGCGTACAGGCCGCGAAGGGCATCGGTGAGCAGCGGCTCCGAAAGATCCAAAAAGGACTCGCGGATGTCGAGGCCCGGTGCCAGCCCGCGGGAGACGTCGAGCAGGGCGCGGATGGTCGCGGCGGACCGCGGATCGCGGCTGCCGTGGGCGACGGCGAGAAGGGGTGGCGTCATGCGAACCTTTCGCCGACGAGTCCGGCGGCGAGGGTGTCGCCGTCCTTCGGGTCGATGACCAGGAACGCGCCCGTCCGCGGGCTGACGCCGTAGTCGTCCACGCCGATCTCTTCGGCCAGGCGCAACGTCACCCGGCCGATGTCGTTGAGCTCCAAGGTCGCCGGATCGTCCACACTGGACAACGTCTGCTCGTCGAAACGGGCGTGGAGTTCGCCGACCAGGGCCTGCACCGTCCGCGTTCCGTGCTTCACCAGCACCCGTGCGCCCGGTTTGAGCGCCTTGGCCGAGAGCCAGCACAGGGTCGCGGTGATCTCGTCGGTCACCGTCGGCTGCCGGTCGGCGGCGGCGATCAGGTCACCGCGCGAGATGTCGACGTCGTCGGCGAGCAACAGGGTCACCGAGGTGCCCGCGCCGGCTTCGGCGAGCGGCCCGTCGGCGGTGTCGATGGCCTCGACCCGGCTGCGGATCCCTTGCGGGAGCACGACGATCTCGTCACCCGGCCGCACGGTGCCCGCCGCGATCTGCCCGGCGTACCCGCGGTAGTCGGGATGGTCGGCCGTGCGCGGCCGGATCACGTACTGCACCGGGAAGCGGAACGCCGAATCGTGCGGATCCGGCGCCACCGGAACGGTTTCCAGATGCTCCAGCAGGGTCGGGCCGGAGTACCACGGTGTCTTGTCCGACTTCTCGGCCACGTTGTCGCCCACCAGCGCCGAAACCGGCACCGCGAGCACGGAACCCCGTTCGTAGCCCAGTGACGCGGCGTGCTCGGCGAACTCTTCGGCGATCACGGTGAACGTCGCTTCGTCGTAGCCGACGAGGTCGATCTTGTTCACCGCCAGCACCAGGTTCGGCACGCCCAGCAGCGCGAGCACCGCGGCGTGGCGGCGGGTCTGCTCGATGACGCCCTTGCGCGCGTCGACCAGCAGTACGGCCAGCTGCGCGGTGGACGCCCCGGTCACCGTGTTCCGCGTGTACTGCACGTGGCCCGGCGTGTCCGCGAGCACGAAACTGCGCTTCGGCGTCGCGAAGTACCGGTACGCCACGTCGATCGTGATGCCCTGCTCGCGTTCCGAGCGCAGGCCGTCCACGAGCAGCGAGAGGTCCGGAGTGGACAGTCCTTTGTCGACACTGGCGCGGGTGACCGCGTCCAGCTGGTCGGCGAGGACGGATTTGGTGTCGTACAGGAGCCGCCCGACCAGGGTCGACTTCCCGTCGTCCACACTGCCCGCGGTCGCGAGCCTGAGGAGGCTGGACATCAGAAGTACCCTTCCCGCTTGCGGTCTTCCATCGCCGCCTCCGACATCCGGTCGTCGGCACGGGTGGCGCCGCGTTCGGTGAGCCGGGAGGCCGAGACCTCGGCGATGACCTCGTCCACCGTGGCGGCGGTCGATTCGATGGCGCCCGTGCACGAACCGTCGCCGACGGTCCGGTAGCGCACGGTCAGTTCCCGGACGACCTCGTCCGGCCGCGGGCCGCCCCACGGACCTTCGGCCAGCCACATGCCGTCGCGCTGGTAGACCTCGCGCCGGTGCGCGTAGTAGATCGACGGCAGTTCGACCTTCTCCCGCGCGATGTAGTTCCAGACGTCCGCCTCGGTCCAGTTGGACAGCGGGAAGACGCGGACCTGCTCGCCAGGGCGGTGACGGCCGTTGTAGAGGTTCCACAGTTCCGGTCGCTGCCGACGTGGCTCCCACTGGCCGAAAGCGTTGCGCAGGCTGAAGATCCGCTCCTTGGCGCGGGCGCGTTCCTCGTCGCGGCGCCCGCCGCCGAAGACCGCGTCGAACTTGTTCTCGGCGATCGTGTCGAGCAGCGGCGTGGTCTGCAGCGGGTTGCGCATCCCGTCGGCGCGCTCTTCGAGCCTGCCGTCGTCGATCCAGTCCTGGACCTTCGCCACGACCAGCCGGAGCCCGTGCTGCTCGACCACGCGGTCGCGGAAGTCGATGACCTCGTCGAAGTTGTGCCCGGTGTCGACGTGCAGCAACGGGAACGGCACCGGGGCGGGCCAGAAGGCCTTGATCGCCAGGTGCAGCAGGAGTGTGGAGTCCTTGCCGCCGGAGAAGAGGATCACCGGCCGGTCGAACTCACCCGCCACCTCGCGGAAGATGTGGATGGCCTCGGATTCCAGCGCCGCCAGATTGTCCTGGGCGGCGTCAGCGGCCGGTTCGAGCGTGGTCATTTCGTCCCTTCTCACCCGTGCAGGCCGCATTCGGTCTTGCCCTGCCCGGCCCAGCGGCCGCTGCGCGGGTCCTGGCCCGGAGCGACCTTCGCGGTGCACGGCGCGCAGCCGATCGACAGATAACCGATGGACACCAACGGGTTCTCGAGGATCCCGTGTTCGCTGATGTAGCCGTTGAACTCGTCGTCGGACCACGGCGCGATCGGGTTGATCTTCACCAGCCCGTTGCGGTCGTCCCAGGTGACGATGGGGGTGTTCGCGCGGGTCGGCGCGTCGACGCGGCGGACGCCGGTCACCCACGCCGAGTACTTCGCGAGCGTGTTCCGCAGTGGCACGACCTTGCGGAGGTGGCAGCACTGGTTCGGGTCGCGTTCGTGCAGTTTCGGGCCGTACTCCGCGTCCTGTTCGGCGACGCTCTGTTCGGCTTCGGCGTTGACGATCCGCACGCCCGGGTACACCGCCTGCACCGCGTCGCGGGTGCCGATGGTCTCCGGGAAGTGGTAGCCGGTCTGCAGGAACAGCACGTCGACGTCGGGTTTGACCTGGGTGGCCAGATCGATCAGGACGGCGTCCTGCATGTTCGACGCGACGATGAAGTCGTCGCCGAAGGTCTCCGCGGTCCAGCGCAGGGCCTCGGTCGCGGTCGCCTCCGCGAGCTCCTTCGAGGCTCGTTCGGCGAGTGTCTTGTAGTCGGCAGTGGCGGTCATCCTTGCGACACCTCCGGAAAGGACAGTCCGAGGAACTTCACGGTGAAGACCCGGCGGCAGCCCGAGCACAGCCATGAGCCGCCTTCCTCCGGCCGGAGGTCTTCATCGCCACAGAAAGGGCAGTAGTACGGGGTCGCGCGTTCGGTCATTGCAAGACGCCTTCGTCGGCCCGCAGGACCCACTGGGCGAACCGCTCGCCGGGTTCGCGGCCGGCGATGTACGCCCGCACGACCCGCTCGACGTACGCGGTCAGGTCCGAGGCGGTCACCTTGTGGCCGCGCAGTTTCCGGCCGAACCCGGCGTCCAGGCCGAGCCCGCCGCCGAGGTGCACCTGGAAGCCCTCGACCTGCTTGCCGTCCTCGTCGGTGACGATCTGGCCCTTGAGCCCGATGTCGGCGGTCTGGACCCGGGCGCAGGAGTTGGGGCAGCCGTTGAGGTGCACGGTCACCGGGTTCTCGATCTCGGCCTGGATGTCGGCGAGACGTTTCTCCAGGTCGGTGACCAGTTCGATCGCGCGGGCCTTCGTTTCGACGATCGCGAGTTTGCAGAACTCCAGGCCGGTGCAGGCCATGATCCCGCGCCGCCACGGCGAAGGCTCGGTCTGCAGGCCGAGCTCGGCCAGTTCGGTTTTCAGCCCGTTCACCTCGGCCTTGGGGACGTCGAGGACCACGAGCTTCTGGTGCGGGGTGAGGCGGACGCGGTTCGACCCGGCCCGCTCGGCGGCCTTGGCGACCGCCAGCAGGGTGGCACCGGAGACGCGGCCCGCGACCGGCGCGGCGCCGACGTAGAACTTGCCGTCGATCTGCGGGTGCACGCCGACGTGGTCGATCTGGGTGGCGGGCACCTCGGGAGCCGGGCCGTCGGTCAGCTTGCGCTTGAGGTACTCGTCTTCCAGCACCTGACGGAACTTCGCGGCGCCCCAGTCCTTCACCAGGAACTTGATCCGCGCACGGGCGCGCAGCCGCCGGTAGCCGTAGTCGCGGAAGACGCTGATCACGCCTTCCCAGACGTCCGGGACCTCGTCGAGCGAGACCCACGCGCCGAGGCGCTGCCCGATCATCGGGTTGGTGGACAGGCCGCCGCCGACCCAGACGTCGAAGCCCGGGCCGTGTTCGGGGTGGTTCACGCCGACGAAGGCGACGTCGTTGATCTCGTGTGCGACGTCCTGCTGCCCGGAGACTGCGGTCTTGAATTTGCGCGGCAGGTTCGAGTAGCGCGGGTCGCCGATGTAGCGGCGTTTGATCTCGTCGATGGCGGGGGTGCCGTCGATGATCTCGTCGGCGGCGATACCGGCGACGGGGGAGCCCAGGATGACGCGCGGGCTGTCGCCGCACGCCTCCAACGTGGTCATCCCGGCGTTCTCGAGCTTCGACCAGATCGTGGGGACGTCCTCGATCTGGATCCAGTGGTACTGGATGTTCTGCCGGTCGGTGATGTCGGCGGTGTCGCGGGCGTGGGTCTGCGAGATCTCGGCGAGCACGGCCAGCTGCTCGGTGGTCAGCGCGCCGCCGTCGAGCCGCACCCGCAGCATGAAGTAGCGGTCGTCGAGCTCTTCGGGCTCCAGCGTCGCGGTACGGCCGCCGTCGATCCCCGGCTTGCGCTGGGTGTAGAGACCGAACCAGCGGAACCGGCCGCGGAGGTCACCCGGGTCGATCGAATCGAAACCGCCGCGGGCGTAGATGTTCTCGATCCGCGCCCGGACGTTGAGCGGGTTGTCGTCCTTCTTGGACCGCTCGTTGGGGTTCAACGGCTCGCGATACCCCAGTGCCCACTGTCCCTCGCCCCGTTTCTGTTTGACCCGGGGCGTACGGGCAGGGGTCTCGCGCGTGGGCGACGACATGGGAATCCTCCGGCTGATCGTGGTGGTGGCGGGGAGTCAGCGGTTCGTCGCACAGAGCGCGCTCGCCACACGACGGAGGTCCACGTGGCGGCGTGCCACGAGGCTGATTCCGGCGCGGGTCATTCATTCAGCGTGCCACGCGCCCACTATGTGGTCTAGGCCGGTCCGAATACTGGGAAAAGTGTCCGAAGGCGACTGTTTTCCCTGGTCAAGGGCATGCTTCGCGGGTCAATCCCGGGTTCGCGGCCCGGCATTGTGACGCAGAACGCGCGCGGCTCACGAGGGCAGTACGCGGTCCACGATGATCCGGATGACCTCCTCGTCGGTGACGTCCGCGAGCACCTCCGGAAGGGTGAGCCGTTCGACGGTGAGCCCGGTCAGTGCGAGGTACATCAGCAGTACTTCGGCCCGCCCGCCCGGCATTCCCGCCGCGACGTGCCAGTCGACGCTCATGTCGATGCCTTCACGGACGGTCTTGGTCAGTGCGGCCGAGAGATCCGGGCGCCGGGTGGCTTCGAGCCGGAGCTCGAGCAAGGCGAGGTAGGGCTCCCGATGGCCGGTCAGCCGTCCCATGAGCTCGCCGAGCAGGACCCCGACCCGGTCGTGGGACGGCGACTCGGCCTGCGGATTCGCCATCACCTCGGCCGGCGCCGACAGCCGCTCCTGCACCCGGACGCCGACCTCGCCGAGCAGCTGGTCCCGATTGCGGAAGTAGTTCGACGTCGTTCCCGGCGGCACGTCCGCCTCGACGTCCACGGCGCGGTAGGTGAGGCCGCGTGCACCCTCGCGGGCGAGGACGGTGATGGCGGCGTCAGTGAGCGCGGTCCGGCGCTCCGGGTTCTGTCGCATCGGGACATTCTCCTTGCCTCAGTCAAACCACTATGTCTATAGTACTACGCATCAAGTGGTTCGAACTGGGAGGAACACCGGATGCAACTCAACGGTTTCGGCGCCTGCGTGGTCGTCGAGGACATCGCCGAGACCACCGCCTGGTGGAAGCGGCACCTGCAACTGACGGTGACGATCGAGCTGGACTGGTTCTCCAGCCTCAACGCCGGAGTGCCGGGTTACGAGATGAGCTTCGTGAAGCGCGGTCACAAGGCCACGCCGGCGCCATGGCGGGCGCAGGAAGCCGCTGGATCGATGGTCGGGTTCATGGTCGAAGACGCCGCGGGCGAGTACGAGCGCCTGCGCGCGGAGGGGGTCAAGATCGTGACGGAACTCGTGGACGAGGAATTCGGCCAGCGGCACTTCTACGTCGAGGACCTGAACGGCTTCCTGATCGACATCATCGAGGCCATCCCGCCGTCCGCGGAGTGGCTGGCCGCTAACGGGCTGGCTTAATACCGCTTCGGGTGAGTGGGGCCGCGCGGGGCCGCCGTCGCCGCTAGCTTCGGTCTCCGATCCACAGAGGACGGAGGAGTTGCGCATGCGCCGATGGGTGGTCGCCGCGATGGTGCTGGCGTCCCTGCTGATCCCGGGCACCGCTTCCGGGGCTCAACAGGGCTGCAGGCTGGTCTCGCCCGAGGAAGGGGCAGTGCTGCACAAGGGCGACTCGTACCGGTTCGAGGCGGTCGGCTGTTCGCCGGGCGCCCGGGGACACCTGTCCCATACGGTGCTGGTCGAGGTCGCCATGAGCCGCGACGCCGTCACGGACGAGCACGGCGACTGGTCGGTCGACCACGTGGTCAACGACTACTCGCTGAACATGGAGACCCTCGTCTGGGTGCGGTTCGACGACGGCACCCGGTCGACCTCGGTCAAGGTGCGCATCGCCGACCGATGACGCGTTCCGTGAAGGCCTCTTTCCCCCGGGAAGGAGGCCTTCACGGCGTGGGGGACACTGGGGTGTGCCCGCGTTGCTGCCCGAAACCACCACGCCCGTCGAATCCGCGCTTCCCGAGAGCGCGCTGGAGGGGCTCGGCACGCGACCGTTCGGCGTCTACGTGCACGTCCCGTTCTGCGCGACCCGGTGCGGCTACTGCGACTTCAACACCTACACCGCCGGAGAGCTGGACAGCGATTCGTCGCCGCAGTCGTGGCTCGAAGGCCTCAAGCGCGAGTTCGACCTGGCCGCGCGTGTGCTGAAGGCGCCGCCCGCGGTCGACACCGTCTTCGTCGGCGGCGGCACTCCGTCTCTTCTCGGCGCAGACGGGCTCCGAAGCGTTCTCGACGCCGTTCGCGACACCTTCGGGCTCGCGCCGGACGCGGAGGTGACGACCGAGTCCAATCCGGAGTCCACCTCGCCCGAGTTCTTCGCGGGCATCCGTGACGCCGGATACAACCGGATCTCCCTCGGGATGCAGTCGGCCGCGCGGCATGTGCTGAAGATCCTCGACCGCGTGCACACCGCCGGCCGTCCGGTCACGGCAGCCGAGGAGGCGCGCGCCGCCGGATTCGACCACGTCAACCTCGACGTCATCTACGGCACGCCGGGGGAGCGGACCGAAGATCTCCAGGCTTCACTGGACGCGGTGCTGGCCGCCGGTGTCGACCACGTCTCGGCGTACGCGCTGATCGTCGAAGAAGGCACCGCGCTCGCCCGCCGCATCCGCCGCGGCGAACTGCCCGCGCCGGACGACGACGTGCTGGCCGCCGATTACGAGATGATCGACCGCGTCCTCGCCTCGGCGGGGTTGCGCTGGTACGAGGTGTCCAACTGGGCGACTTCGGAGGAAGCCCGCTGCCGGCACAACATCGGCTACTGGCGCGGCGGCGACTGGTGGGGTGCCGGGCCGGGCGCGCACAGCCACGTCGGCGGCGTCCGCTGGTGGAACGTCAAGCATCCCGCTCGCTACGCCGCGTCCCTCGCGGCCGGTGAATCACCGGCCGCGGGCCGTGAACTGCTCACCGACGAAGACCGGCATCTGGAACGAGTGATGCTGGAACTCCGGTTGTCCGAAGGGCTTCCGCTCGACGCGCTCGACGACGACGGCAGGGCCGAAGCCCGTGCCGCCGCCGCCGAGGGATTGCTGGAACAGTCCGCTTTGGACGGTCAGGGTCGTGCGGTGCTGACCGACCGCGGGCGGTTGCTGGCCGACGGTCTGGTGCGCCGGCTCACCTGAGCCCCAGCGCCCGGTCGACCCATCGGCCCACCGGCAGCGCCACCACGATCGCCGCCAGCGCCAGATGCACCAGCATGAACAGCACCGCGACCGGGACACTCGGCGGCCCGCCGAGGAACACGATCATATGCGAGGCCCATTTGAGCTCGGTCGGTTTCGTCCCGGCGGACCAGACGTCGTTGAGCGCCCAGAACGTCAGGTCGTTCGCACCCGAGATCACCACGAGGATCGACGCGACACCGGCCTTGAGCACGTTCGCCGTCCGGCCGCCGCCCAGCCGGTACGCCATCAGCCCGAACAGGACGATGAACGTCACGATGAACAGCTCGAACTGGTACACCGGCTGGAAGGCGTCCTCGTCGGTGGCGGCGTTCCTGGCGAACGCCTGGATCCGCATGATCAGCTCGGTGTCCAAATAGGACATGTAGACGAACACCGCGAGCACGATCAGCGCCGGACCCCCTTTGGTGCGGGGGAAGAGTGCCACCGTGACGACCGCGAAGACGAACGGGCACAGTTTGAACGCCCAGTCCGCGACGTTGTCCAGTGTCTGGTCCGGCGGCAGGATCACCATGATCAGCAGTGCGGTCACCACGGCCGGGACGGCGGCCACCAGCCACAGCCATTTGCGCCGCCGGTAGAGCGCGGGGATCCAGCCGTCGGTTTCGGGCAGGGTGGCGGTCACAGGTCGTCCTTCTCTGCCCAGAACGGCCCGAGGGCGAGGGCGTCGACGTCGGTCTTCAGGTAGCAGGCCACCGCGTCGGCCGGGCTGGCGACGATCGGTTCGTTGTTGTCGTTGAACGAGGTGTTGACCACCATCGGCACGCCGGTGAGCTTCTCGAACTCGCTGATCATCCGGTAGTACAACGGGTTGTCCGTTTCGGTCACCGTCTGCACGCGGGCCGTGCCGTCGACGTGCGTGATGGCCGGGACCTCGTCGCGTTTGTCCGGCAGGACGTCGAACACCAGCAGCATGACCGGCGACGGGTAGTCGCTGACGAACCAGTCGCCCGCGCGTTCCGCCAGGCACGACGGCGCGAACGGCCGGAAAGCCTCGCGGTGCTTGACCTTCTCGTTCATCCGCGTCTTCGAGTCGGGGTCGCGCGGGTCGGCCACCAGCGAACGGTTGCCGAGCGCGCGCGGCCCGCATTCCATCCGGCCCTGCACCCAGCCGATGATCTTGCCCTCGGAGATCTTCTTCGCCGTGTGCGCGGCGATGTCGTCGACCTTGGTGTAGCGGACCCCGGCGTCCTGCAGCGCGAGTTCCATCTCCGCCTCGGTGTAGTCCGGGCCGGTGTAGGTGTAGCCGTCGCGAGGACGGGGCTTGCCGTACTTGCCGACCGACACCTCCAGCGCCGAACCGAGCGCGCAGCCGTCGTCGGCCGCCGCGGGCTGGGCGAAGAAGTCCTCGAACGGGGTTTCCAGCAGGATCCGCCCGTTCATCACGCTGTTCAGCGCGACGCCGCCCGCGACGGACAGCCGCCGCGACCCGGTCTCCCGCTGCAGCCAGCGCGCGATGTGCAGCCCGGCCTCTTCCAGGGTGACCTGCAGCGCGTAGGCGATGTCGCAGTAGTGCTGCGGCACCGGGTTCTCCGCGGTGACCCGGGTCTTGGGCCGCGCCGGACCGAACAGGTCGGTGAACTTCTTCGCCATCACGTGCTTGCCGGTGCGGTGGTGCCCGAAGAAGCTCAGGTCGAGCTCGTACCCGCCGTCGTCGTCGAGGTGGATCAGCTGCTTGAACGCGTCGACGTAGGTGTCGTTGCCGAGCGGGGCCAGCCCCATGATCTTGCCTTCGTCACGGGTGGGGTAGAAGCCCAGATAGCCGGTGACGCCCGCGTACATCGCGCCGAGCGAATGCGGGAACTTGATCCGCCGGATGTCGATGATCCGGTTTCCCTTGCCGTGCCCCAGATAGGTTGCGGTGCCGTCGCTGCCGATACCGTCGAAGGTGAGCACGGCCGACTCTTCCCACGGCGAGATGAAGTACCCGCTGGCGGCGTGCGCCTTGTGGTGGTCGACCAGATGCGTCTTGAACTTCGTCGGGCCGGTCCAGCCCACGGCCTCCTTCACGTCGCGTTCGAGGGTGAAGGACCGCTTGATGTGCGCGAGCACCGCGCCGCCGACGTGGTAGTCGTCGACCCCTTTGCCGCCACCGGTTTTGAACGTCTCCACCATGCCCGCCGACGAACCGCCCTCGTCGCCGTTCCGGTTGCGGAACACCTCCAGCGTGGCCGGGAAGTACTTCGCGAACACCTTCGCCGCGTGGATGCCCTCACGCCAGCGCTGCCAGTAGTAGGCGACGTGGTCGACGTCGGCGAGGGTGATCCCGCCGCGCTCCAAGCAGAACTTGATCGCCTCCGCGGGGAAGTCCCCGTCGTGCTTCTTGCGGGTGAAGCGTTCCTCTTCGGCGAAAGCGATGATCTCGCCGTCGCGCACGAGCGCGGCCGCCGAGTCGTGGACCCTGCTGATTCCCAGTACGTACATGTTCCTTCTCCAGTGCGACGTTCAGAGTTCGGGGTGGTGGCGGCGCAGCAGCCGACGGAGGACGGTCGCCCGGACGCCGATGGCGAAGACGAGGGCGGCGAATCCGCCGACCGGTCCCATCGCCGGGACGAGCGCGGCGGCGGCCAATGGGGTGGCGACCAGCCCGGCGATCGAGGCCGACGCCGTGAGCGTGAGGACCTTGCTGTTGGTGTTTTCGATCAGGAAGCCCGCGTAGAGCCGGACGGCGAACAGCACCGTTTCGACCAGGACGAAGACGCCGAGGACCACGTACGCGCCGACGGTGTCTTCGGCGGTCAGCACCGCGCGGGCCGCCGGGATCGCGAGGGCGATCCCCACCAGGACGAGGAACGCGAGCGCGCCCCGTTCGACCAGTTTCAGCAGTTCGACCGCACGGGACCGGCCCGCCGCTGCCCCGCCACCGCGCAGCCGCGCCGAAATCGTCGGCTGGTGCACGCGAAGCTGATAGAACAGCAGCGAGCAGAACGCGCTGCTGGCCAGCAAGGCGACGTAGAACGGTCCACTGTCGACGGTCCGCCCGGCCAGCGCCAGCACGCCGAACACCGTCGACGTCGCGAGGACGTCCAGCACCTCGGTCAGCCCGAGCAGCACGGTGGTCCGGCCGAAGGCGGGCAGGAGCCGGTGCCCGTCGACCCTCTCCACCCGCAGCCATTTCTTCGGCAGCAGCGCCGCGGAGACGCCGAGGATGAGCAGGATCCCGCCGAGCAACAGGCCGAGATGCGTCAACGGCGACCAGCGGACGAACCACGTCCCCACCGTCACCGCACCGACCACCAGCGCGCCCGCGGTGAACGCCAGAGCGTCCAAAGTGGACTTTCCGGTGAACCGATGCAGGCCCGACACGGTCATCAGCAGGCCACCGGAGATCGACCAGCCCGCGGCCGTCAGGTACAGCGCGGCGTCCGAATCCGGCGCGACGATCAGCGCGACCGCCATCGCCGCCAGTACCACCAGCACCGGGACGACGGCGACGCGGACGGCCAGCGCCGCGACCGCGTCCCGCGTCATCCGCAGGCGCGGCAGGCATTTCAACGCCGACTTCTCCGCCGCCGACGGCACGAAGTTGAGCCACGTCATCAGCCCGAGCGCGGTGGCGAACCGGCCGTAGTCGTGCGCGCCCCACGCGGTGACCAGCACCAGGCCCATCGCCTGGATCGCCAGCCGGAACACGCCCCGCCCGGCGAGCAGGCGAAGGACCATCGACGGCTTCGGCGCCGCGATGGACGCGGTGCCGGCGCCGGTGAGCGAAGTGCCGGTCAAGGGAGCGGTACCGCCGCACCCTGCTCGTCGAGCAGGAACTTCAGCGTGCCGCGCAGTTCGTCCTCCGCCGCGAGCACGTCGGGCACGGTCGGCGCCGAAAGCACGGCGTACCCCATCTTGTAGCCGGCCTGCTCGTACGGTTTGACGTAGGAGTCCTCCTCCGCGAACAGTTCCAGGTTGTGCACCGCGGGCATGGCGCGGACCTCGTCGACGCCCTCGATGCGCACGATCCGGCCGCCGCGGTCGGAGGCGAGGATGTGGATGAGCGTCGGCCGCGGGTCGCGCGGGGAGAGCACGACCTCGCCGCCGGTCGCGGCGGCGATCCCCGCGGCGATCAGGTCGACGCCGGTGCTGTGCTCGATCGCCTCGGCCAGGCCGTTCCCGCCCATCCGTGCGCCCATCTCGATGAGGTAGAACTTCCCGTCCCGGCCCAGGACGGCGTCGAGGGTGAGCGGCCCGGTGCGGTAACCGAGTTCGGCGCACAACGCGGCCAGCATCACCGGCAGCGCGCGGTCGAGGGCCGGCGGCAGTCCGGCGGGCAGCAGATGCGACGCCGTCACGAAGAACGGCGGCGGTGTCAACGTGCGCCGGGTGACCGCGTGGAACACGATCCGGCCGTCGACCGCGAGTGCTTCGATCGTGTAGTGCGAGCCGTCGAGGTGTTCCTCGACGACCAGCTTGCCGGACGGTGAGAACGCGAGGGAGTCGGAGAACGCGGTGGTGAGGCCGCCGGGGCTCGCGCAGGAGACGACACCGCGGCTGCCGGAGGAGTCGACCGGTTTCACCAGCGTCGGGAACCGCAGTTGCTGCGCGGCGAGCGCGAGGTCCGGGCCGGGCTTCCCGCCGACGCTGCGATAGGTCGGCAGACGCAGCCGGTCGCAGAGTTCGCGGAAGACGGACTTGTCGACGGACGCGCCGACGGCGGCTTCGGGCAACGGGTCGGGCAGGTTCCAGTGCCGGGTGAGCCAGGCGAGCGCGGGCAGCCCGACGTCGCTGGCCGGGCAGAGCACCCCGGAGATGTCGTCCCGTCCCTCGAGCGCCGCCGCGATCTGTTCCGGCGCGCGGACGCTGACCTGGACGAACTCGTCGGCCAGCGCCACCGCGGGCGCGCTCGCGCGGACGTCCACGCAGATGGTGCGGAAACCGAGCTCCCGCGCCCGGTGATACGTGCTGACCGAACCGTCGGCGCCGCCCAGGATCACCAGGCTCCGTACCGCCGCCGTGTCTTCGGTGTTCTTCACTCCCGCTTGCCTTTCCCCAGGATGGATCTCGGCCATGGCCGAGGCGTAGAGCCGGTCGTCCTCGTCGACCGGGAAATTGGCTTCCCTGATGTAGAACTGCCGTGGCCGCGCCTGCCCCGCGCCGACCACGACCAGGTAGCGGACGGACAATGCGAGCACGGTCAGCAGCACGGAGAACATGACGAACGTCAGCGTCGACGCGGCGGTGAGCCCGAGCAGCCCGGTGGCGGCCGCGATCCCGGCGAGCACCGAGAGCCCGGCGGTCAGCACCGCCGTGGTCGAGGCCATCGTCGTCAGCCGCCGGGTGAAGCCGACGAACAACTCGATGGCGTGCGAGGAAAGGAAGCCGAAGCCCACTTTGGACTCACCGCGTTCGCGGGCCCGGTGTGCCACCTGGACGGTGGTGTAGCGGCTGGTCAGCCTCGGCACGGTGGCGAGGAAGTACGGGGTGCCCAGCCGGAGATCGACGATCTTGCGTGCGAGCTCCGTGCGCACCAGGCGGAACGCCGTCGCGCCGGGCGGGATTTCGATGCGCAGGACGCGGCGGCCGACGAAATGGAATGCGGCGGTTCCCCACCGTCTTAGTAAGGGATCTTGCCTATTGGTGCGTACGCCGAAAACAGCGTCGTTGCCCGCCTCGGCGGCCATGATCAATTTCTCCACCTCGGAAGCCGGGAACTGTTGATCGGCGTCCATGTGCAGGAGCCACGGTTTCCCGGCGTACCGATAACCGGCGGAAAAGGCCGCTTCGAACCCGAAGTTCCGGGTGAAGGACAGGTAGCGCACCCGGGGGTCGGTGTGCGCGAGCGCCCGGATGACGTCCAGGGTCCCGTCCGTGCTCCCATCGTCCACATAGAGCAGTTCGAGGGGGAGATTTCCCAACTCGGCGACGATCTCCCGGTAGGAGGGCTCGACGTTGTCGACTTCGTTGAAGCACGGGACGACTACGGTGAGTCCACTTTCCACCGGTCCGGGGGTCGACCGGTTCATCTGTCGAATCCCTGCGGTGAGTGCGCTATTGTGTTCGTAGCGTCACGCGTTGTGTTTTCACGGTTCATGAGTCCCCTTGGCCCCAGGCGTCCGGCAGGTCGTGCCGGCTCGAAAGTTCCCGTGTTATAGGCAGACTCGCTTTGCTGCCGCTAGCGGAATCCGCAAGTTCGTCCTTTCAGCTCAGTCGAAAAGGTGGGAAGTCGGGCGAAAACCGGATGAATCCGACGCGGGGTATTCCCAAACCGCCGGCGATGACGCAGGCTTGCGCGCCATGTGGACTGTGGGGGTGAATGCTGCCTGGCGGGCCGCCTATCGGCGGTCGGTGCGGTCGGCCTTCGCGACGGTGCCGTTCTACCGGGAACGCTGGGCTCTGGACGGCAGAACGGATCCCGTGCTGGTGCCCGGTCGCACCGGGACGGATTCGGGTGCGGCGCCACTGGCCGACGCGGTGCACAAGATCGTCGATCTGGTACCGCTCGCCGGTGGGGCGCAACGGATCGAGCCGAGCCGGGGCCTGGGCCCCGTGCTGCGTAAGGCACGTTCGGTGAGCGGGGACGCGCTGGTCGTCGTGCTCGGCGGGGACGGGACGCGGCCGCCGTCGGACCTGCCGCGCGGAGTTCGTTGCTGTGTGGTGGATCCCGACGTCCCGGCGCCGAGCGTGCTGGCGGAGGTGTCCGCTGCGCTTCGCCGCGGCCGTCGCGTGCTCGCGGTCGGCGACGACAAGCAGCTGGCCGTCTTCACTGCCGCCTTGCCTGAAGACCGTGCGTACCGGGTCGAATCCGTACCGCGACGGGAACTGGACACAATGGACACCGGCCCGTACGGGGTGCTCCACGATCCGGCGCTGGGGTATCTGGGCGCGATCGAGGAATGCGGCCGCTGGCACCTCGACTGGCAGCGTGTCTACGCGCGCCCGACGACCGGCGGACTCGCGTTCACGCTGCTGCGCCAGGATTCCCCGCGGTTCGTGGACGTGCTCCCGGCCGGCGGCGTCCGTGGTGAGATCGCGCCGTGCCCGCGACACGGGACGCCGGTCGTGCTCACGTGAAGACGGGTTTCCACGATCCCCGCACCGATCCCGTTCCCGTCGGCTGGCCGGAGTTCTTCCGCGCCGCCCGCCTGCATCCGGTGTGGGACTACGACCTGATGGGGCTCGACGCCTGGACCGCGCGGAACCCACCGGTGCTCGCCACCGTCTCGGACGGTGCCAAGATCCTCGCGGCGTTTTCGGTGCTGGTGTGCCGTCCCCGGCTGCGACACCGCTTCGCGCCGACACCGGGACAGCGGTTGCTGC
The DNA here is from genome assembly GCF_001905755.1 of Amycolatopsis sp. CB00013. NCBI lineage: Bacteria > Bacillati > Actinomycetota > Actinomycetes > Pseudonocardiales > Pseudonocardiaceae > Amycolatopsis > Amycolatopsis sp. CB00013. The sequence continues at coordinate 240,260 of NZ_LIWC01000003.1, forward strand.
GCCCGTTCTGGGCCGAGGTGTGCCAGCCCTGGCTGAGCGGCTACCCGGGGCTCGCGTTCGCGCCGGAGGTCGCCGCCGCCGATCGTCGTCCGCTGATCCGGGACTTCGAACGGTCCCTGCGCCGGAGGTTCGGCCCCGGCCTGCTCGGAGTGCTGTACCGGGCGTTGGGGCAGGATTTCGCGCAGGACCTCCAGGGCCGTGGGCGGCTGGTGAAGGCCGTTGATTCCGTGGCGGTGCTGGAAAACCGTTTCGCTTCGGAAGACGAATGGATCGCCTCGCTGCCCAAGTCGCGGCGGGGCGGGCTGCGACGGCAGCGGCGCCGGATCGCCGACGATCCGGGTGTGGTGGTCGTCGGTGGTGCCGGCCGGGAGGACCTCGACAGCGCCGAGGTCGCGACCCTCATCCAGGGGCATCGCGACCGGCACGGCAAGCTCCCGCTCGACACCAGGACGCCGCCTTCCGCCGCGTTCCTGCACCGGTTCCTCCGGCGGCCGGACGTGCACACGCTGACCTACACCGGCGCGGACGGCAGGCTGCTCGCGGTGAACACGCTGCTCGACCATCCGGACAGCCCGGCGAAACAGCATTGGGGCACCCTGCCGGTGGACGAAGGCGGGCGGCAGGGACTGCTGTTCGACTCCTACATCCACGCCATGCGGTACGCGACGCGGCGCGGGGTCAAGGAGCTCACCGCCGGGCGCGGGCTGCCCGAACTCAAGGCCACGCTGGGTTTCCGGGCGCGCCCCGTGTACGCCGCGGCCGTGCCGAGACCGGTACTGGGATGGTGACGATGAAGGTGGCGGCGAGAAGCACCGTGTTCGAGGCCGAGGTGCTCGATCCGAGGACCGCGGCCGAACCCGAGGGCTGGAGCGGCTTCCAGCGGCGGGCGAAGCTGTGGCCGGTCTGGGAGTACGACGTCCTGCGCCGGGAAGCCTGGATGGCGAAGAACCCCGCGGTGCTCGCGGTGCTGCGCCGGAACGGGACGATCGTCGGCGCGTTCACCGTGATGGTGTGCCGGAGCTGGCGCGCGGGCGATTTCGCACCGTTGTCCGTCCTCGGTGGACGGTTCCGTCCGCGCTGGGCCGAGGCCTACCTCTGGCAGCTCAGCGGCTATCCCGCCGGGGTGCTCGACGAGCGGCTCGACGAGGCCGAGCGGCGGGAAGTGGTGCGCCGGTTCGAACGGGCACTGTGCGCCCACCTCGGCCCGGGACTGCTGGGCTTGATCTACCGGGCGATGAACCCGGAGCTCCTCCCGGCCCTGGAAGGCCGGGGCCGGATGTCCCGGGAGATCGACCCGGCCGCCGTGCTGACCAACGAGTACTCCACTGTGGACGATTGGGAACGGGTGCTCGGCGACGAGCCCCGGAAGACACTGCACGAGCTGCGGGAAGACGGGGACCTGCGCACCGAGGCGGCCACCGCCCGCCGGGACCTGGACCGCCACGAACTCGCCGTCCTGCTCAACGCCCACCGGAGCAGGCAGGACGACCGGGCCTGGGCGGGCGGGCAGCGGTCGCGGTTCGGCGGACTGCACATGGACACCCGGAGCCCGATCGCACCGTCCTATCTGGACGCGTTGATCCGTCGCCCGGACGTCGTCACCCGTACCTACCGTGACGGATCCGGACGGCTGCTGGGTTTCGGCACGCTGTTCGACGCCGACGACGGATGCGCGCTGCACCAGTGGGCCGCGCTGCCGAGCGCGGCAGGCGGACGGAAAGGGCTCTATGTCGACTTCTACGCCAGGGGAGTGGAACACATGATCACGCATCGGCGCCCCGAACTGACCGCAGGCCGGGCGATGCTGGAGAACAAGACCCCGCTCGGCTTCGGCACCAGGTCCCTGGTGTCGGTCGCCGTACCGAGACCGGTGCTGGGCCGATGACCTGGGACGTGCGGGTGCTCGACCCGCGGACCGATCCGGAACCCGAGGGCTGGTCCGGATTCCTCGATGCGCAGCAGGCCCCGGTCCCGTGGGACTATGGGTTGCTGCGGGTGGAATCCCGGTTTTCGCCCAGCCCCACCGCGCTCACCGTGATCAGCGACGGCGGCGAGATCGTCGCCGCGGTGCTGGCGATGCTGTGCGCCCCGATCTCCCCGTCAGGTCCCGGTGCCGTGCGCGGTATGGCGCGGCTGGGTCCGCGCTGGGTCGAGGTGCAGCACGCGTGGCTTTCCGGATACCCGCCGTGGTTGTTCGCCGACGGCCTCGACGCGGCCGACCGGCGGGAGATCATGCGCCGGTTCGAGCGGGCCGTCGGCCGCTTCACCGGGCCGGGCTGCCTCGGCGTCGTCTACCGCACCGTCCCACCGGAGTCGCTCGACATGCTGGCCGGACGGGGCAGGCCCGTTCGCGACACGATGCCGACGTCGGTGCTGGAGAACCGGTTCGTCGACGTCGACGGCTGGCTGGCGTCCCTGCGCCGCAGCAGGCGGCTGAGCCTGCGCGGCCAGTCGAAGAAGATCGCCGCCGACCCGGATGTCGTGGTCCGCACCGAAGCCGGCCGCACCGACCTCGACGCGCTGGAACTGGCCACCATGCTGCGGGAGCACCGCGAGCGGATGGGGCCGGTGAAATTCGACCGGCGCGGTCCGGTCACCGCCGAGTACCTCGGTGAACTCGTGCGCAGGCCGGATGTCATCACTTCGACCTACCACGACGGCGAAGGCAGGCTGCTCGCGTTCACCAACGTGCTCGACCACCCCGTCGCGCCGCTGCACCAGCATTGGGCCGCGCTCGCCCCGGAGGAGGGACGCCCGAAGCACCTCTACTTCGAGGCGGTCGTCCGTAACGTGCGCTACATGATCGAGGGCAACCGGAAATCCCTGTCGATGGGCCGGGGCCTGACCGACCTCAAGGCGACGCTCGGTTTCCAGCCGGTCCCGCTGCTCGGGGTCATCGTGCCGAGACCGGTGACGCGATGGTGATCGAGGTGCTGGATCCCCGCCGCGACCCGGAGCCCGCGTACTGGAAGTCGTTGCGGGGCAAGGCGGGACTGCGCGCGGACTGGAGCTGGGAGGTGCTCACCGCCCAGGCGTGGGCGGCACGAACCGAACAGCCGGTCACGGTCCTGCTCGAAGACGGCGAACCGCGTGGCGTGGTCAGTTCCGCGTGGGTCACCGGGCTCACCCGGCGGCACCGGTTCGCCCGCGCGGCGGGGCGAGGGCGGCTCGGCGGGCTCGACGTCCGCTCCCCGGGCTCGGGAGCGTTGCCGGGCTGGTGGTTCGACGGCGAGGACGACGACGGCGGCGTCGGCAGGCTGCTGGACACCTTCGTCCCCGCCATACGCGAGGAACTCGGGTTCGGCCTGCGCGCGCTGCTGGTGCGCCAGGTCGGCGAGTCCGGAGTGGACAGTGTCCGTGGCGGGCCGAAGATGGTGCGCCGCACGGAGGACGTCGCCGTCCTCGACGTCACGCCGTTCTCGAGCCGGGACGACTGGATGCACTCGCTGGCCAGGAAACGCAAACAGAACCTGCGCAAGATCTTCCGCACCTTCGACGCCGATCAGTCGCTCGAAGTGCGCGTTCGGCAGGGCGCCGAGGCCGATCCCGTCGAGATCGCAGAACTGCTGCGGTACAACGAAACCAAACACCACGACGTGCCGATCGTGCCGCTGCCGGCGTTCGTGGGCTATCTCGGCAGGCTGCTGCGGCAACCGGACGTGCAGGTCATCGAGTACCGCGAGACCGCCACCGGCCGGGCGGTCGCCGTCGCGACCCTGCTCGACCATCCGACGCTGCCGGTCGCCCGGCACTGGGCGGCGCTGCCGCGGGAACTCGGCGGACGGCCCGATCTCTACTTCCACTTCTATGGCGAAGCCGTGCGCTGGGCGCTCGAAGCCGGGCGGCCGCAGGTGGTGTTCGGCAAGAAGATGTCCGAGATGAAGGCCTCGCTGGGGGCGCGTCTGGTGCCGCAGTACGCGGCCGCGGTCGCGCTGCTCTGAGGCTCACGAGGCGGCGGAGGCCAAACCGCGCAGGAAGAGGTCGATCGCGAACTCGAACCGCTCCTGCGCGGTCTCCGCGGTGAAGTACTCGCCCGCGCCCAGCAGGTTCGGGAAGGCGCCGGGCGGGAACGACGTCATGTACTCGACCATCCGCCTGCCGCGCTGTTCCTGCTCGGCGAGGTCGATGTCGCCGTGTTGCCAGCCGGCGCCTTCGTAGGCGAAAGCCTTGGCGTAGAGCCATAAAGCGTCGGCGGCGAACAGGGCCCGCTTGAGGTCGAGGCCGCCCGCGCGCAGGACCGCGAGCATCGCTTCGGCCTGCTGCAGGGCGTTCGCGCCGACCGGGACGGGGATGGCCCACGCGATCTTGGCGATCCCCGGGACCGACGTCAGCGCGCGCACGTTGTCGCGCAGCAGATCCTTCGCCTGTTCGACCCAGCGATCGGGGTCGGGCTCGGGGAACGGGCCGAAGGCGAGGACGTGGTCGACCATCAGCTCGTGGAGCTCCTCCTTGTTCGCCACATGGGCGTAGAGCGACGCCGGGCCGGTCTCCAGCGCCTTGGCCACACACCGCATGCTCACCGCCTCCAGCCCTTCGCGGGCGAGGAGGTCCAGTGCCGTCTTCACCACGAGCTCCTGGGACAGCACGGGTTTCTCGGCGCGACGCCGGGGCCTGCTCACTTCGTTCGCCTCCTGATCCGGGGTTCGCCGGGAACTCTACTTGACGCGAACGCCGTTCGTCTGTAGAACGGTGTTCGTCAAACGAACGGTGTTCGTCTAACTGGAGGAAGCCATGACCGAACGACAGAACGAAGTGCTGGCCGTGCTGGGCGAGCTCGCCGACGCGTGGAACGAGGGCGACGCGGCCGCGTACGCCTCGCACTTCACCGAAGACGCCGACTACGTGACCTTCTTCGGGATGAACATGCCGGGCCGCGCCATCATCGAAAGCGCGCACCGTGCCCTGTTCGAGGGACCGCTCCGGGGATCGAAACTGGTCTCGGGCGGCGGGGAGCCGAAGGTCCGGTTCGTCCGGCCGGACGTCGCGATCGTCGTGTCCGGCGGCGGATCGTCGCTCTCGGGCGGGGCACCCGAGCCGGGCCGGGAATCGACGCTGACGTACGTCCTCGTCGAGGAGTCCGGCGGCTGGCGGGTCGCGTCCTTCCAGAACACCCGGGTGAGCGATCCGGCCGCGGGCGCCCCGGCGGGCGGGGAGAGGCGTACGCTCGGTTAGGTTCACCTAAGTCACAAAAAGGGAGTGTGGATGGCCGAGGCGCGGAGAGCGGTGTCGACGACCCGGTTGCGGGTGCTGCGCACCGAGCGGATCACCCCGCACATGGTCCGGATCGTCGCCGGTGGCGAAGGGATCGCGTCGTTCCAGCCCAACGACTTCACCGACGCCTACGTCAAGGTGCACTTCCGGGTGCCCGGCGTCACCTATCCCGAGCCGTTCGACCTGGCGCGGATCCGCGAAGAGCTGCCGCGTGAGCAGTGGCCGCGGATGCGCTCCTACACCGTCCGGGCGTTCGACCCGAATCTCGGCGAACTGGTGCTCGACTTCGTCCACCACGGTGACGAGGGTGTCGCCGGACCGTGGGCCGCCGCCGCGAAACCCGGCGACGAGCTGCTGATCTCCGGACCCGGCGGGGCGTACGCGCCGGGCGAGGAGGCGGACTGGCATCTGCTCGCCGGTGACGAGAGCGCCCTGCCTGCGATCGCCGCCTCCCTCGAGGCGATGCCGGCGGGTGTTCCCGTGCACGCGTTCATCCTCGTGGAGGACTCGGCCGAAGAGCAGTCGCTGACCACCAAGGGCGACGCGCGGATCACCTGGCTGCACCGGAGCCGGGGCGACGACCTCGCGGCCGCCGTCCGCGCGCTCGACTGGCGCGAAGGTGTCGTGCAGGCGTTCGTCCACGGCGAGGCCGGGTTCGTCCGGGATCTGCGGCGTCATCTGCTGGACGACCGGGGGATGCGGCGCGACCTGCTGTCGATCTCCGGATACTGGCGGATCGGGAAGACCGACGAGGCGTGGCGGCTGGAGAAACAAGCCGAACGGAACGCGTAGCCTCGGTCGCATGATCGAGCTGAAGGTGGACGTCGACCCGGCCGAGGTGGGTTTCGACGCGGAGCGGCTGCGCCGGATCGACAAGCACTTCGACGGATACCTGGAGCGAAACCGGCTTCCCGGGTATCTGGCCGTGGTGACCAGGAACGGGAAGGTCGCGCATCTCGCGGCGAACGGGCAGCGCGACATCGAAGCCGGGCTGCCGGTCGAGACCGACACGATCTGGCGTATCTACTCGATGACCAAGCCGGTCACGTCGGTCGCCGCGATGATGCTCGTCGAAGCGGGACTGATCGACCTCAAGGATCCGATCTCCCGCTGGCTGCCGGAGTTCTCGGAGCCGCGCGTCTTCGCCGGAGGCTCGTCGGTGAAGCAGGCGACCGTGCCCGCCACCGAACCGATCCGCCTCTGGCATCTGCTCACCCACACCGCGGGGCTCACCTACGGGTTCCACCGCACGCATCCGGTCGACGCGGCCTACCGCGACGCCGGCTTCGACTTCGGCACCGCGCCAGGGCTCGACCTGGCCGGTGTCTCCGAGGCGATCGCGCGGCTGCCGCTGCTGTTCCAACCGGGTTCGGAATGGAACTATTCGGTCGCGACGGACATCCTCGGCAGGCTGATCGAGGTCGTCTCCGGTCAGCCGCTCGACGTCTTCTTCGCCGAGCGGATCTTCACGCCGCTCGGCATGCACGAGACGGGGTTCCAGGCCGCCGCCGGCGATCTCGACCGGCTGGCCGCGCTCTACGTGCCGCATCCGGTCACCAAGGAGCCGTTCCGTCACGACGAGATGGGCGCCCTCGGCCGAGTCGCGCCCACGTGTTTCTCAGGAGGCGGAGGGCTGGTCTCCACGGCGGGCGACTTCCACCGGTTCGCCCAGATGCTGGTGCGTGGCGGCGAACTCGACGGCGTCCGCCTGCTCGGCCCGCGCACGCTCCGGCTCATGGCGACCAACCACCTGCCCGGCGGCGTGGATCTGGAGACCTGCGGACGGACCGGGTTCTCCGAGGCGCCGTACGACGGTTTCGGCTTCGGGCTCGGTTTCTCCGTCCTCGACGACCCGGTGAAGGCCAAGACCCTCGCCAGCGCGGGCGAGTTCGCCTGGGGCGGCGCGGCGAGCACCGCGTTCTGGGTCGATCCGGACGAGGACATCACGGTCCTGTTCTTCACCCAATTGCTGCCGTCGTCGACCTACCCGATCCGCGTCGAATTGAGGAACCTGGTGTATCAGGCCTTGATCGACTGAGGGGAAGCCCGCCTACCTGGCGTCGAAAGGCACGTGATCCGGGGCGCAGACGGTGCCGCGTGCCGGTAGGTGTCCGTGGGTCAGGTAGGCATCGACGGCCGCGTCGACACAGGCACTGCGGTTCAACGCGCCGTGTCCCCAGGCGTCCAGCGTCAGGAGCCGGGCGTTGCCGAGGATGCGTTCGGTGCGTTTCGCCCCGGCGTACGGCGTTTCCGGGTCGCCTTTGCCGTTGGCCAGCAACAGGATCGGCGCGGTCGGCCGGTTCCACGGACCCGTGTACCGCGCGTTGTCGGTAGCGGGCCAGAAGGCACACGGCAGGGAGAGATACGTGTCGTACGAACCGAAACCGCGGCCTTCCCGGTCGGCCGCGCGGGCGGCCCGGGGCCAGGCGGCCGGGTCACGCGGATTCGCGGTGTCCGCGCAGATCGTCCCGCCGCCACCCATCGCGGAATCGAACGGTGTCGGGATGGCCTTCGCCGCGACGGTTTTCGTCGCGGACTGGAGGAATTCCGCCAGCGCTGGGGAGTTGGCCTCGTCGGTCAGCGCGTTGTGGGTACGCCGGACGACCTCCTGGTAGGTGATCGGTCCCGGTGTGGCTTCGAGCCGGTCGAGGAGCGCGTCGTACTTGGCCCGCAGATCCGTCCCCGGTTCGCGGAACGCGCACCGGACGTCGGCCGCGCACGTGTCGAGGAAGGCCTGCAGCGCGCGGTCCGCGTCCCGGAAACCGCCGAGCCTGGTGCTGAACGGGACGTTCGCGTCCTCCGGGCGGTGCCCGGTGGACCAGGCGATCGGATCGTCGACGGCGTCCAGTGCCAAGGCGCCGACCCGATGCGGGAACAGGTTGGCGTACACCTCGCCGACGTAGGTGCCGTAGGAAAGCCCGTAGTAACGCAGACGCGGCTCGCCGACGGCTTGGCGCATCCTGTCCAGGTCCCTGGCGACGTTCGCGGTCGACAGGTGGTTCAGCAGCGGCCCGGCGTTGCGGCCGCAGGAGGCGGTGACCTCGCGGGCGTCGGCGAAATGCCGGGACTCCTGCTCGGCGGTGATCGGGAACGTGCCCAGGATGCGTTTGAGGGGAGCGGTTTCCGCGTCGCTGGTGAAGCACCGGACCGGTGTGCTGGCGCCGACGCCGCGCGGGTCGAAGCCGACGATGTCGAATTGCCGGTGCAGGGACGGGGTCTGGAATCTGCTGAAGCGGCCGTGGTTCCCGGGGCCGCCGGGGTTGGTGAAGAGGGTGCCGCGTTTGTGCTTCCGGTCCGTCGCCGGGAGACGGCCCAGTGCGAGGGTGATCCGCGGTCCGTCCGGGTCCTGATAGGACAACGGGACCTCGATCTCGGCGCAGTCGTAGCCCGGCGGCGAGCCGGACGGACAGGCGCCCCAGGCGAGACCTCTCGGCGCGGCCGAAACCGCGGGCGTGATCGTGAGGGCGGCGAGTGCGGAAAGAGTGAGTGCGGCGGCGATGCGGATTCTCGTCACCGGACCAGCGTCTCGCCTCGCGGGCGCGCGATCCCTGGTGCTCGTACCCGGAAAGATGGTGGGGTACGCCCCTCCATGTTCAACATATAGCGCACCGGGGGGCTTGCGGCAAGACCCCGGTGGTACCGCAGAATCCTCGGCCGTAGCCAGAACAGGCCGAACAGGAGTGAAGATTTGACGGACGTCGACGTGATCATCGTGGGTGCCGGCCCGACCGGTCTGATGCTGGCCGCCGAACTGCGGCTGGCCGGTGCGCGCCCGCTGGTCCTGGAACGGCGGCCGGAACAGGGGAAGACTCCGAAGGCCCACGGCCTCAGCGGGCAGATCCTGGACCTGCTGCACCATCGCGGCCTGCTGGAGAAGGTACGGGCGCTCGTCACCGATCCCGTGCCGCCGCACCGCTTTCCCTTCGGCGGGGTCCACGTCGACCTCACCCAGTTCGACGAGCCGCCGCTGAAGGCGCTTTCGGTCCGGCAGCAGTCGCTGGAGCGGCTGCTGGAGGAGCACGCCACGGAACTCGGCGCGGAAGTGCGTCGCGGGCACGAGGTCGTCGGGGTGCGTCAGGACGACGTGTCGGTGACCGCCGAGGTGCGCGACCCGGACGGGACGTACGAGATCACAGCCCCGTATCTGGTGGGGTGCGATGGCGGGCGCAGTCCCGTCCGGTCGATGGCGGGGATCGGCTTCCCCGGCACCACCTATCCCGAGGTGAACCGGATCGGGCAGGTCAAGATCCCCGAGGGACTGACCGTGCACGACAACGGCGACATCGAGACGCCGGAGCTGGGCCGGATCAAGGCGGGCTTCACGCGCACCGACACCGGCGTGTTCGCGCTCGGTTCGCTGACGCCGGGGATCCTGTTCATCCAGACCACGGAGGACGATCCCGGTGAGGTCGACGACGACGTGCCGATGACCCTGGCCGAACTCGGGGACAGCATCCGCCGGGTGCTCGGCGGGGACGTCCCGCTGGGCGAGCCGGTCCGCCTCTCGCGCTACCAGTTCTCCGCCCGCCAGGCGGAGCGCTACCGCGAAGGCCGGATCCTGCTGGCGGGCGACGCGGCCCACCTGCTGCCCTCCACCGGCACGGCGATCAACGTCGGCATGTCCGACTCGGTCAACCTCGCCTGGAAGCTGGCCGCCGAGATCCAGGGCCGGGCACCGGAAGGGCTGCTGGACACCTATCACGCGGAACGGCACGCCGCCGGTGCGCGTGCGCTGCTGCAGTCCCGGGCGCAGGTGGGGTTGCGGCGCGGGCACGACGCAGCCGCCGAAGCGCTCCGCGCGGTCTTCCAGGAACTGCTGGACGACGAGCAGGCCGCGCGACGGCTGGCGTCCCACGTCGCCGGGACCGACACGCGCTACCCGATGCCGGGCTCCTCGCACGCGCTCGTCGGCATGTTCGTCCCGGACCTCGCGCTGCAGACCGACGACGGCGCGACCAGCGTCGCCGAGCTGCTGCGTGGGGCGCGGCCGGTGCTGCTCGACCTCGCGGGCAGGCCTGATCTGCGTGAACTCGCGCAAGGCCGCGCCGACGTCCACACCGCGAAGGCCGAGGACAGGCCCGCCGACGTCCTCCTGATCCGCCCGGACGGCTACGTCGCCTGGGCGGGCGACGACGCCGAGGGCCTGCGTGAGTCCCTCGCCACCTGGTTCGGCGCCTGACCCCACGCATTTCGTCCTCTGAATGCGGAAGAACGCATTCAGAGGACGAAATGCGGGTGTCAGCGGTTGATGACCTCCGAGCCGTAGCGCTTCAGGGTTTCCTCGCGCTGGTCGTGCATGAGGTACAGCGAGAACTGGTCGACACCGAGCGAAGCCAGCTCCTCCAGCCGTTCGACGTGCGCCGACGACGGCCCGAGCAGGCAGAACCGGTCCACGATCTCGTCCGGGACGAAGTCGGTCGACGGATTCCCCGCCCGCCCGTGGTGCGAGTAGTCGTAGCCCTGCCGCTCACGGATGTAGTCGGTCAGCTCGTGCGGCACCGGCCCGGAATCGCCGTACCGCGCCACGAGATCCGCGACGTGGTTGCCGACCATCCCGCCGAACCAGCGCAGCTGCTCCCGCTGATGCGCCAGATCGTCGCCGACATACGCCGGGGCCGCGAGGCAGATCGTGATCCCGGCCGGATCCCGTCCCGCCGCGCGTGCGGCCTCGCGGACGGAACCGATGGTCCACCGGGCGATCGCGGGATCGGCGCACTGCAGGATGAAGCCGTCAGCGTGTTCGCCTACGGTCTTCAGCGCCTTCGGCCCGTAACCCGCCATCCACATCTCAAGCCTGCCGTTGCGGATCCACGGGATCTGCACCGGCTTGTCCCGCAACAGGACCTCACGCCCTTCGGCCAGTTCCTTGACCACGTGCATGCACTCGCGCACGGTGGCCAAAGTGGACGGTGGCATGCCGACCACCCGGTGCGCCGAGTCGCCGCGGCCGATCCCGCACACCGTCCGGTTGCCGTACATGTCGTTGAGCGTGGCGAAGGTCGACGCCATCACCGACCAGTCCCGCGTGGCCGGGCTGGTCACCATCGGGCCCACGATCATCGACGACGTCGCCGCGAGGATCTGCGAGTAGATGACGAACGGTTCCTGCCACAGCACGCACGAGTCGAACGTCCAGCCGTAGCGGAAACCCTGGTCCTCTGCCGCCTTCATCAGCCGCACGAGGTCGCGCGCGGGCGGATCGGTCTGGAGAACTATCCCGAAGTCCATGGCCACCGCCTCAGTTCAGGTACTGGTTCAGGTCGCGCGAGAGGAATTTCCCGTGCGTCGTACTGCCCGAGAAACCGGACGGCGACACCACCACGCGCCCGCGCGAGAGCACGGTGTCGACCTTGCCGGTGATCTCCATGCCCTCGTAGGCCGAGTAGTCCACGTTCATGTGATGTGTCTCGACCGACAGGGTCTGCTTCGCCGCCGGGTCGTAGACGACGATGTCCGCGTCCGAACCCGCCGCGATCACCCCCTTGCGCGGGTACAGCCCGAACATGCGCGCCGGAGTGGTCGAACAGGTCTCGACCCAGCGTCCGAGCGTGAGCTCGCCCGCCACGACCCCTTGGTGCAGCAGGTCCATCCGGTGCTCGACGCCGGGGATCCCGTTGGGGATAGCGCGGAAGTCGCCGCGGCCGAGTTCCTTCTGGTCCTTGAAACAGAAGGGACAGTGATCCGTCGACACCACTGAAAGATCGTTGGTCCGCAGCCCTCGCCACAGATCCGCCTGATGCGACTTCTCGCGCAGCGGGGGAGAGGCGACGTACTTCGAGCCCTCGAAATCGGGTTTCGCCAAGTCCTCGATGGACAGATACAGATACTGAGGACACGTCTCCGCGAAGACGTTCTGCCCGTCGTCACGCGCTTCCGCGACCGCCGCCAGCGCCTGCGACGCCGAGAGATGCACGATGTACAGCGGCGCCCCGGTCACCTTGGCCAGCTGGATCGCGCGCGAGGTCGCCTCGCCCTCCAGCTCCGGCGGGCGGGTGAGCCCGTGCTGCACCGGGTCGATCTTCCCGGCCGCGAACGCCTGCGCGGCCAGCTGGTCGATCGCGATGCCGTTCTCCGCGTGCATCATGATCGTCGCGCCGATCTCGCGCGCCTTCTGCATGGCCAGCAGGATCTCGCCGTCCGTGGAGTAGAAGACCCCCGGATAGGCCATGAACATCTTGAAGCTGCCGACCCCGCCGTCGACACAGGCCTGCATCTCCTTCAACGACGAGTCGTTGACGTCGGAGACGATCATGTGGAAGCCGTAGTCGATGGCGCAGTTGCCGTCGGCCTTCTCGTGCCATTTGTCCATAGTGGACAGCAGTGAGGTGCCCTTGGCCTGGACGGCGAAGTCGATGATCGTGGTCGTCCCGCCCCACGCCGCCGCCGTCGTCCCGGTGCCGAAGGTGTCGACGGAATGCGTTCCGCCGAACGGCATCTCCATATGGGTGTGCGCGTCGATCCCGCCGGGCATGACGTACTTCCCGGTGGCGTCGATCACCGAGTCGGCGGGCCCGAGCGTGCCGGGGGCGCCGACGGCCGAGATCGTCTCGCCGTCGACGAGGACGTCCGCCGCCGAAGCGCCCGCCGTGGACAGCACCCGCCCGCCGCTGATGAGGGTGGTCATCACGCCTCCGCGAGGGGTCCGTAGCTGTCGGGACGCCGGTCCCGGTAGAAGGCCCACAGATCCCGCACTTCGGCGAGCTTGCCCATGTCGAGATCGCGGACGACGATCTCCTCCTCGGTATCGGACGCGGCTTCGCCGACGAGCTGGCCGCGCGGGTCGGCGAAATACGACTGGCCGTAGAAGTCGTTGTCGCCCAAAGGTTCCACCCCGACACGGTTGATCGTGCCGACGTAGTACTCGTTCGCGACGGCGGCCGCGGGCTGCTCCAGCCGCCACAGGTACTCCGAAAGACCCCGGCTGGTCGCCGACGGGTTGAACACGATCTTCGCCCCGGCCAGGCCCAGCGCGCGCCAGCCCTCCGGGAAATGCCGTTCGTAACAGATGTAGACGCCGATGCGGCCGACGGCGGTGTCGAACACCGGGTAGCCCATGTTCCCGGGCCGGAAGTAGAACTTCTCCCAGAAACCCTTCACCTGCGGGATGTGGTTCTTGCGGTGCTTGCCGAGGTAGGTGCCGTCGGCGTCGATCACCGCGGCGGTGTTGTAGTACACGCCGGGCTGCTCGACCTCGTACATCGGCACGACCAGCACGACGCCGTGGCGTTCGGCGACCTCCTGCATGAGCTTCGTCGTCGGCCCGTCGGGGATGCCTTCGGTGTAGGAGTAGTAGTCGGTGTCCTGCACCTGGCAGAAATACGGGCCGTAGAACAACTCCTGCAGGCAGACGACCTGCGCGCCCTGCGAAGCGGCCTTGCCGATGGCATCGACCGCGTTCGCGATCATGGACTCCTTGTCACCCGTCCACCGCTGCTGGATCAATCCGGCTCGGACCACGTCGCTCACTTGCATCCTCCTCGATATCGGTGGTGCGCTTGCGTTCGGGCAGGGACAGCAGCAGGTAGACGACGAAGGCGCCCGCCAGGCCGACGACCCAGTTGTAGTCGTAGAGGGGCTTCAGGAACGGGATCAGCCCGTCGGCGGGGAACGGCCCGCCGTACGCGCCGCCGACCGCGAGCACGGCGCCGACCAGCGTCGCGACGAGCGCGCGCCAGTTCCAGCCGCCGTTGAACCAGTAGATGCCGCGTTCGGTGTACAGATCCCGCAGGCGCAGCTTGGTGCGGTTGACCACCCAGTAGCCGGCGACCAGCACCCCGGCGACGGCGCCGAGCAGGCCACCGTAGAAGCCGAGCCACGCGAAGATGTAGATGTTCGGGTCGGAGTAGAGCCGCCACGGCTGGATGACGATGCCGATGATGCCCGTGATCAGCCCGCCGACCGCGAAGGTGATCTTCTTCGGGAAGGCGTTGGAGAAGTCGTAGGACGGGCTGACCACATTGGCCGCGAGGTTCGCCGACACGGTCGCCAGCACCAGCGCGACCAGCGCGACCACCACGACGACCGGGGAATCGAACCGGTCGGCCAGTTTCGCCGGATCCCAGATCTGCTCGCCGTAGAGGACGCTGCCGCCCGAGGTGGTCAGGATGGCCACGATCGCGATGAACGTCATCGTGGTCGGCAGGCCGAGGATCTGGCCGCGGACCTGCTTGCCCTGGCTGCCGCCGAACCGGGTGAAGTCCGGCATGTTCAGCGAAAGCGTCGACCAGAACGCGATCATCGCCATCAGCGACGGCGCGAACACCTTCCAGAAGTCCGGCCCCCAGCCGAGTTTCCCGGGTTCGGACAGGATCGGGCCGAGCCCGCCCGCCTTGACCAGCACGTAGCCCAGCAGGATCAGGAAACCGACCGACACCAGCGGGGCCGTCCAGTTCTCGAACCGGCGGACCGCCTCCATCCCGCGCCAGATGATGAGCATCTGGAACAGCCAGAAGAGGCCGAACGAAAGCCACAGTGTCCAGTGCTGGCCGAGGACGACGGCGGAGTCCTTCCACCCGGAACCCGCCAGCCGTCCGACGATGATGTAGATCGCCTCGCCGCCGACCCAGGTCTGGATGCCGAACCAGCCGCACGCGATGAACGCCCGCAGCAACGCCGCCAGATTCGCGCCGCGCATCCCGAAGAAGGCGCGGGCGAACACCGGGAACGGGATGCCGTACTTCGTCCCGGCGTGGCTGTTGAGCAGCATCGGGATCAACACGATCAGGTTGCCGATGGTGATGGTGAGCAGCGCCTGCACCCAGTCCATGCCGAGCGCGATCAGCGAGGCCGCGAGCGCGTAGGACGGGATGTTGTGCGCCATGCCCATCCACAGCGCGAAGTAGGTGTACGTGGTCCAGGTCCGCTTTTCGACCGGGACCGGGGCGAGTTCTTCGTTGTAGAAGCGGCTGTCCTTCAAGGACTCGACCTCGCCGAGTTCCACCCGGCCATCAGGATGCACGTGCTGCGTACCGCGTGCCGTCGGCTCCATTGCGGAATCGTGCTCGCCCGCGCCGCGCGGGTGGGACTGGCAGACTGTTCACTGTTGAGGGTGTCGGAACGCAGACTGTCGATTGCGTTCGAAGGCCACTGGTGCATGACCTGCGTCACACACACGGACGTAGTAATCCGGCAAACCGGCCGAAACATCTCCACAGGATCTCCACAGCTCACCCGGATGGTCTCCACGGCCGATGCCTACAGTCATCCCCATGGAACTGGGAGGACGCCGGGTGCTGGTCGTCGAGGACGACGTGACCATCGCGGAGAGCATCGCCGCGCGTTTGCGGGCCGAAGGATTCTCGGTCGACCTGGCGCACGACGGCCCTTCCGGTGTCGAGGCGGACGCCGAGCGGGAGCCGGACCTGGTGGTGCTCGACGTGATGCTGCCGGGCTTCGACGGGCTGGAGGTCTGCCGCCGGATCCAGGCCCGCCGCCCGGTCCCGGTGCTCATGCTGACCGCCCGCTCGGACGAGACGGACATGCTGATCGGCCTCGGCGTCGGCGCGGACGACTACCTCACCAAACCGTTCTCGATGCGGGTGCTCTCGGCGCGGGTGCACGCGCTGCTGCGCCGCGTCGAACGGTCCGCACGGGCCGAAGGCGAGGACGCGGGCACGAAGATCGTGCTCGGCGACCTCGAAATCGACGTCGACCAGCGGCGGGTCACGCGGGCGGGCACCCAGGCCCAGCTGACGCCGATCGAGTTCGACCTCCTCGTCCACTTCGCGAAACGCCCGAGGGCGGTGCAGCCGAGGGAACGGCTGCTCAGCGAGGTCTGGGACTGGGACGTCGCGGGTACCGGTTCGGGCACCCGCGCGGTCGACAGCCACATCAAGGCGCTGCGCCGCAAACTGGGCGCCGACCTCATCCGCACCGTGCACGGCGTCGGGTACGCCCTGGAGGTGGGATCGTGAAGCTCCGCCCGCTGCTCGGCCGCGTGGTCGACGCGCTCCCGAGACCGCTCGACCCGGTCCGCTCCATCAAGCTCAAGCTCGCGATCCTGCTGGTGTCGTCGGGCGGGATCGCGTTCGCCTTCTTCAACTGGCAGATCGGCTGGTTGCCGCCGCGGACCACGATCGCCGCCATGGTGCTGGCCGTGGTCACCTCGCAGATCCTGGCGCACGGGATGACCAGGCCGCTGCGGGAGATGACCGCCGCGGCCCGCGCGATGGCCAAGGGCGACTACACCCGGCGGGTCCGTGCGACCGCCCGCGACGAGGTCGGCGAGCTGTCGCACGCCTTCAACCAGATGGCCGCCGACCTGGACGCCTCGGATCAGCGCCGCCGCGAGCTGATCGCGAACGTCTCCCACGAGCTCCGCACCCCGATCACCGCGCTGAACGGGGTGCTGGAGAACCTGGTCGACGGGGTCGCCGAACCCGATCCGGCGACGCTGAAGACCGCGCTGCAGCAGACCGAACGGCTCGGCAGGCTGGTCTCGGAACTGCTGGATCTCTCCCGGATCGACGCGGGTGCCTTCCCGTTGCAGCTGGAGGAGTTCGATCTCGAACTGCTGCTGGAGGAGGTCGCCACCGAGGCCGGGGTCACCGGTCGCGGCGTGCGGTTCTCCGTCGACGTCCAGCCGCCCGGCGCGACCGCCGTCGCCGACCGCGGCCGGCTCTACCAGGTCGTGGTCAACCTGCTCGACAACGCCGTCCGGCACGGACCCGCCGGGGGAGAGGTCCGGGTGCGGGCGGAGGCCCGCGAGGCCGACGTCGTCATCGAGGTCGAGGACGAAGGCCCCGGGATCCCGCCGGGGGAGCGGGACAGCGTGTTCGAGCGGTTCACCCGCGGTGAGCGGGCCGGTGGCGGGGGCACCGGCCTCGGGCTCGCGATCGCGCGGTGGGTGGTGGACCTGCACGACGGCAGCATCGCCGTCGTCACCCCCGAAGGACGGCCGGGCTGTGTCATCCGCGTCGTGATCCCCGTTCCGTAGGGGCTGAAGGGGACTTTCCCCGCATGCGATGGGGCGAAAGCGTCCTTCACCGCATGACATGAGGCGAAGGACGCTTTCAGCCCCTTCCCCACGATATGTGCTTTCGCAAACTGGAGGATTCGATGAGCGAAGAGCAAGAGGAGAAGCAGGCGCACGCGTCGCCGCCCTCGGCGACGACCACCCTGCCGCCCGCCCCGCCGGTGTCGCAGGTGCCGATACTGATGCGGCCGCGGGTACCGCCGAAGTCGGCGATCGTCCCGCTGCCCGCCTCCGTGCTGCCCGCGGCGGTCGCGGCCGGGCTGGTCGCCGCCTTCGTCATGCCGGACGACCCCGGCGCGGGCTGGTTCGTGGCGGGGCTCGCCTTCGCGGCGGCCGTCTACTTCGCCGACAAGCGCGCCCGCGGCGACGCCAAACCGCATTTCGGGCTGGTCAACGCGGTCTGGGCGGCGGCCGCCCTCGGCCTGCTCGCGGTCGGGATGTTCCGCGCGTCGTTGTGGCTGAACGTCCTGTGCGTGCTGGCGGCCTTCGTCGCGGGATCCCTCGCTGTGGTCGGGAAACGCACCGTGAACACGATCGTCTACGACGTCTTCGCGGTCCCCATCGAAGCGCTGCTTTCGATCCCGTGGGTCGGGCGCGGGCTCACGAAGCTCGGCAAGAAACAGGAAGGCCGGACACGGCCGAGGTTCCTCGTGCCCGTGCTGGCGAGTGCCTTGCTGCTGCTGGTGTTCGTCCCGCTGTTGCGGGGCGCGGACGCCGCGTTCGCGGGCGTCGTCGACGCGGTGATCCCCGAACTGAACCCGGGAACCTTCGTGCGCTGGGGTTTCCTGTTCGTGGTGGCCGCGTTCGCCGTCACCGGGGCGTGTTACCTGCTGGCGGCGCCCCCGCTGCCCGCCGCCGACGACGCACCGCGCAAACGGCTCGCGCACCGGCTCGAATGGACGTTGCCGCTGGGTGTGCTGGTACTGCTGTTCACGAGTTTCGTCGTGGTCCGCCTGGTCGTGTTGTTCGGCGGCACCGAATACCTGCTGGCCACGAGCGGCCTGACGGCGGCCGAGTACGCCAGGAGCGGGTTCTGGCAGCTATCCGCCATCACCGTGCTGACGCTGCTGCTGGTCGCCGCCGCGCTGCGCTGGGCGCCGAAGACCTCGGTGGCCGATCGGGCCTGGCAGCGCGGACTGCTCGGCGCGTTGAGCGTGCTCAGCCTGGTGCTGGTCGCGTCGGCGTTGAGTCGCATGTGGACATACCAGCAGGCGTACGGGTTCACCGTGCTGCGGCTGCTGGTCGAGGTCTGCGAGCTCTGGATCGGCCTGATCTTCGTGCTGGTGCTCGCGTCCCTGATCCCGCTGCGGTCGGCCTGGCTGCCGCGCGCGGCCATCGGAGCGGCCGTCGCGGCGCTGCTGGGGTTGGCCGTGCTCGATCCGGAACGGTTCATCGCCGATCGCAACATCGACCGGCTCGCGCACGGCAAGACACTCGACACCACTTACCTGTCACGGTTTTCCGCCGACGTGGTGCCGTCGGCCGACCGGCTCCCCGAGCCGCTGCGGTCCTGTGTGCTCGGACCGGTCGTGCGGGAAATCCCGGAAGATGATTGGCGCGAATGGAACCTGAGCCGGTCCCTCGCGCGTCAGACCCCCGTCACCGCGAAGGACGGGACCGGCTGCCGGTACGTGATCCGTCCTTGAGCCGTGACCCACGGCCTTGATCGCCCTCTTTGGGGGTGAGGGCGATCAAGGCGGCGGTGAACGGCGCCGCCGGGCCACCGAGGGGGAGGTCCGGCGGTCACCTCGACGGAAGTGCCTCGGTCAGAAGGTGAAGACGCCGGCCGACTCGGCGTCGGCGACGCACCGGTTGGCGTACGAGGTGCGGAAGGTGACCGGTTCGCCGCGCCACTTGCCGACCGCGGAGACGTCCACCGGCGAGTATTCGAGGGTGCAGGCCCGAGGTTCGGGGCGGAGCCTGTCGAACTTTCCGTCCACTTCGGACAGTTTGCCGCAGGCGTTCCCGCGCGAGGGGTGGGAACCCCCGGTGGGCCCGCAGGTGAGCGAGACGGTGCCGATCCGGCCCCTGGTGTCGTGGCTGGTCAGCTGAAACGTGGATTCGGCGGGTTGCGCCGGGGCCATACAGGCCAACGCGAGCACGCAGGCGCCGATCGGTTCGAAGAAAGCCATATCAACCCTATCGGCTGACGTGGCCCGATCACTGTGTTCCACGCTCGGGTGAGATTTACTCACCCGGACGTGTGGTCGTCCGCTTTTCGAATGTCGTGGGCGAGCAAAGCGACATAAAGCGAGAGCATCGACTCCGGATCTTCGAGCCGCACGCCCAGGACCTGCTCGATCCGGGCCAGCTGCTGGTAGTACGCGGTGCGGGAGGTGTGCGCGGCGGCGGCCGCCGCGGACTTGTTGCCGCCGTGCTCGCAGTAATGCCTCAACGCCTGAACGAGTCTGCTGCCCTGCGCGGCGTCCCGGCTCAGCAGCGGGCCGAGCTCCCGCGCGGCGAACGCGGTGATCCGTTCGTCGCCGGCCAGCAGATGCAGCAGTCCGCGCAACCGGACGTCGTCGAGCCGGTGGAGCACCCGTTCGACGTTCTCGGCGAGCGCCGCGGCGGCGACCTGCGCGGCTTCGACGAGCGTCCGCCGTGCTTCGGCGGGCCCGCTCCCCGTGGTCCCGACCGCGACCACGGCGGGCGCGCCGGCGCGGGCCTCGTGGACGTCGGTGGCCAGCCGTCGCAGGACCGCGTCGACCCCCGCCTCCGGCGAGAGCGCGATCAGCGCGCGCACCTGCGTGTCGTCGGTGGCCACCAGCGCGGACACCTTGGCGTGCCGCGCGGCGAGCACCGTCGCCTCGGCGAGTTCCCGCAGCAGTACCGGAGTGGACTGCGCGGTCTTGGCGGTCACGGTGATCCGGGGCCGCACGGCGACCCCGACGAGCAGCCGCCCGGTGAGCGGGACACCCAGCGCGGAGGCCCGCGCGGTCAGTTCGGCGGGCGGCACCGGGTTCGCCAGCAGTTCGGTCAGGATCGCGCGGTGCGCCTGGCGTTCGAGGCTGTCGGTGTCCTTCGCGACCAGCCGGTGCACCGCGAGCGCGGACGCCGCCCGCTCGGCGACCACGACGTGCCGGTGCGGCGGCTGATCCCCGCAGACGACGACCAGCCGTCCCCAGTCGTGCCCGCGCGCGCCGACCACGGTGATCAGCCAGCCCGCGCCCTGGTGGTAGCCGGTCCGCTCGCCGACCTGCACCGGGCGCGACCGGGACGGCCAGCCGGGCAGCAGTTCGCCGGGATCGGTCCCCGCCGTGTCGTAGGCGAGGACCTCGTGCGACAGCGTCTCCAGCACGACGGGATGTTCGGTGAGCCTCGCGACCTCCCGCAGGATTTCGCCCGGTTCGGCGCCGGCGATCGTGAGCGCGGTGAAGGTCTCGTGGACCCGCTCGGCCGCACGCAGTTCGTCGACCTGGGCGTCGACGATCAGCCCGTTCACCGCCTCGGTGACCGACACGAAACGCGTCTCGCGCGAAAGGGTGATCAGCGGGACACCGTGGCGGTCCGCGGCGTCGACCAGCGCGGGCGGCAGCTTCTCACTCCAATGCCGGACCAGTTCGACGACGATCCCGGCGACCCCGATCCCCGCCAGATCACCGACGTACCTGGCCAGCGCGGCTCCGTCGTCGGGCAGCGCCACCCCGGTGGTGAGCACGAGTTCCCCGCCCCGCAGCAACGGGGCGATGTCCGCGACCTCGGCGACGTGCGCCCAGCGGACCGGCGCGTCCAGCCCCGCCGCCCCCGCCACCACATGGGGCCTGCCCTGACGCAGCACCGGCAGCGCGAGCACCTCGGCGACGGTCGGGTACATCGGCCTCCCACCCGGTTCGACAACGCTGGAGACAGACTGTACGGGCGGGACCGGGAGTCCGTACACGTTGACGATGGCGTCGGTGTGGCGCGCGCACCCAGACTCGACCGGGAGCAGGTATCAGGACCAGGAAGGCGGAACCCGTGACCGACCGCATCAACCACTGGATCGATGGCAAACCGTGCGAAGGCGTGAGCGAACGATCGGGTGACGTGTTCGATCCGGCCACCGGCCAGGTGCGGGCGACGGTCGCCTTCGCGGCGCAGGACGACGTCGACGCCGCAGTCGCGGCCGCGTCCCGGGCGCTGCCGGGCTGGCGCGGCACGTCGCTGGCGGGGCGGACCCGGGTGCTGTTCGCCTTCCGTGAGCTGCTTTCGGCGCGGCGTCACGAACTGGCGAAGATCGTCACCAGCGAACACGGCAAGGTCGAATCCGACGCCGCCGGCGAAGTCGCGCGCGCGATCGAGAACGTCGAGTACGCCTGTGGCGCGGCGCAGATGCTCAAGGGCGGTTTCAGCGAGAACGCCTCGACCGGTGTCGACGTGTACTCGATCTCGCAGCCGCTGGGCGTGGTCGGCGTGATCTCGCCGTTCAACTTCCCGGCGATGGTCCCGCTGTGGTTCGTGCCGAACGCGCTCGCGTGCGGCAACACCGTCGTGCTCAAGCCGAGTGAGAAGGACCCGTCCGCGGCCGTGTTCATCGCGGAACTGTTCGCCGAGGCGGGCCTGTCCGACGGCGTCCTCAATGTCTTGCACGGCGACAAGGTGGCCGTCGACGGCTTGCTGGAACACCGCGATGTCAAGGCGATCTCGTTCGTCGGGTCGACGCCGATCGCGAAGTACGTCTACGAAACCGGGACCAGGCAAGGGAAACGCGTGCAGGCGCTCGGCGGCGCGAAGAACCACATGGTCGTCCTTCCGGACGCGGACCTCGACCTCGCCGCCGACGCGGCCGTCTCGGCGGGTTTCGGCTCGGCGGGGGAGCGGTGCATGGCGGTGTCGGTCGTGGTCGCGGTCGACCCGGTCGGCGACGAACTGGTCGCGAAGATCGCCGAGCGGATCAAGCGGCTGCGCGTCGGCGACGGGATGCGGCCCACCTCGGAGATGGGGCCGCTCGTCACCGCCGCCCACCACGAACGCGTGGAGTCCTATGTGGAGGCCGGGGTCGAAGCGGGCGCCCGGCTCGTCGTCGACGGCCGCGGCATCGAGGTCGACGGCGAGGACGGCGGCTTCTGGCTCGGCCCGACGCTGTTCGACCAGGTCACCCCGGACATGTCCGTGTACACCGACGAGATCTTCGGTCCGGTGCTGGCGGTCGCGCGGGCCGAGGGCTACGACGCGGCGCTGGAGCTGATCAACGCCAACCCCTACGGCAACGGCACCGCGATCTTCACCAACGACGGGCGGGCCGCGCGGCGGTTCCAGAACGAGGTCGAGGTCGGGATGGTCGGCGTGAACGTGCCGATCCCGGTGCCGGTCGGCTACTACTCGTTCGGTGGGTGGAAGGACTCGCTGTTCGGGGACAGTCACGCCTACGGGCCGGAAGGGTTCCATTTCTTCACGCGGACGAAGGTCGTCACGTCGCGGTGGCCCGATCCTTCGCAGGGCGGGGTGAACCTCGGGTTCCCGCGCAACAGCTGACGCCGCCTCGCTCCCGAAGTACATGAAGGCCCCCTTCCTTGCGCCAGGCGCAAGGAAGGGGGCTTTCATGTACTTCGGCGCGGGTCAGAACCGGCCGCAGTTGCCGCTGCCCGCTTGGCCGTTGAACGCGCTCTTCAGCCACTCGGCGGCGTCGGTCGAAGCGGTCGTCATGCCCAGCGCGTGGGAGAAGAACGGCGTGAACGTCGGCAGGTCCTTCCACTGGACGTTGGCGCCCTTGCCGCACCAGTCCTTCGCCATCTGCTTCCCGACGGCCGCCGGGATGACGTCGTCCATCGGGCTGTGTTCGATCAGCACCGGCATCGCGGGCTTGACGGTGCCGATCCGGTTCTCCGCCACGATCGCGTCGAACGGCGGCTGGGACAGGTAGGCGGAAACCGGCTTGCCCTCCTTCGTCAGCGAACTGGTCTGCTTGTACATGAACTGGAAGACCGCGTTCAGCGTGCAGGTCTGCCGGGCCTTCAGGAACAGGTCGGCCCCGGCCGGGTTGGCCAGGTCCATCAACCTGGCCTCGGGGTAGGCCTGGTTGATGCCGATCAGGGCGTAACCGAGGAACCCGGCGTACATCCCGCCGTCGAGCGACTTGGACAGCGCGGCCTTGTCCGCGGGCGCCGCGCCGGAGTAGACGCCCTTGACGTTCAGTTCGGGCGCGTAGGTGGCGGCCAGTTCGGCGGCGGCCGCGGCGGCGCTGCCGCCCTCGGAGTAGCCGGCGATGCCCACCGGGCCGTCGGCGGGCAGACCCGTTCCGGGCAGCCGCTGCGCGGCGCGGATGACGTCGAGCACGGTGTGCGCCTCGGACAGCCGGACGACGTACGGATGGTCGCCGCCGCCTTCCACCCACGGTCCGATGTAGTCGGTCTGCGCGACGGCGAATCCGGCGCCCAGCAACGCGTTGACGAAACCGCCTTGGAAACCGGAGACCAGATCCGAGGAGCCCTCGCCCGCGAGGGTCTTCGAGGGAGCGCAGTCCGGGCCCATGCCGAAGGTGAACGGCGCGTAGGCCACGATCGGCCGTTCGCCGGGACCGTTCCACGGATTGTTCGGCACCAGGACGGTGCCGCTCACGGCGACCTGCTTGTCCTTGTTGTCCCGGGAAAGATATTGGATCCGGGTCGATTTCGCCCCGTTGTAGGTCGAGGGCTGCGACTTGACAATGTCACCGTTCTCGCCGGCGGGAAGCGGTGAAGAGGTGGTGTATACCGAATCGGAGTCCGCGGTCGCGGCCGGGGCGCCCACCGCGACCAACGTCACGGTCATGGCGGCGATCAGGACATGGCGAAAGGAAGAAGTCATTACTGCGCTCCACGCTGAGTCGGAAAGTGAGGCCGGTGGACGAAACTTCCGCATGGGACCTAGATGGAAGACCTTCCGGCACTGGACGGTCAATGGCCGGTCGTCGAATTGTCATTCCCGTCAGAGTGGCGAAACCGATTTCACTCATGGCTTTCCGTGCGGCGGTCGTGCGCTTTCCGGAATTCGCCGATCACGGTTATCGTCGCCGTCATGTCAGAACCGAAGCGGTCGGCGATGCGAGTGGCCGATTCCGATCGTGAGAACGTCGCGCAACTGCTGTACGAAGCCATGGGCGCGGGACGGATCACCGCCGGTGAACTGGAAACGAGACTGGACGCGGTCTACGCGGCCAAGACCTTCGCGGAATTCGAACCCGTCGTCGCGGATCTGTCGCCCGGCGGGGCGCTCGCCCTGTCCCATACCGGCGATGAGGAGCAAGGCGGACGACGCTCGTTCGCCGTCATGTCCGGCACCACGCGACGGTTCGACGGACCGCTCCCGTCCCGTCACGTCAGCCGCGCGTTCTGGGGCAGTGTGCGCCTCGATCTGCGGCGGGCCCGGATCGCCGCCGGCTCCTGCACGATCAGGGCGGTGGCGGTGATGGGCGGCGTCAAGATCGTCGTTCCCGAGGACTTCGCCCTCGACGTCCGGGGACTCGGCCTGATGGGCGGATTCGGCACCGGCCGCGGGACCGGGCGACGGCGTCCGGAGCCGGGCGCGCCGGTGCTGCGCGTCACGGGTTTCGCCTGGTGGGGTTCGGTGAAGGTGATCCGGAGGCCCTTGGAGCCGCGGCGGCGCTCCTTCCGGGGGCGCGGCTGAGGGGCCCGAAGAAGTCCGGTGGCTCGCCGGGCACTCCACCTTCCGTAAACTCGTTGTGAGGACGAGCGAGGGAGGTGCAGGTGGCCAACGCGGAAGAGCGCCGCTTCGAAGTGCTGCGCGCGATCGTCGCCGATTACGTGTCCAACCAGGAGCCCGTCGGCTCCAAGGCGATCGTCGACCGGCACAACCTCGGTGTGTCCAGCGCCACCGTGCGCAACGACATGGCGGCGCTGGAGGAAGAGGGCTACATCACACAGCCCCACACCAGTGCGGGCCGGATCCCCACCGACAAGGGGTACCGGCTGTTCGTCGACCGGATCGCCGAGGTCAAACCGCTCAGCGCGGCCGAGCGCCGGGCCATCACCGCGTTCCTCGACAGCGGTACCGACGTCGACGACGTCCTGCGCCGGTCCGTCCGGCTGCTCGCGCAGCTGACCAGGCAGGTCGCGGTCATCCAGTACCCGATGATGACCAACTCGGCCGTCCGTCACCTGGAAGTGGTGCCGCTCACCCCGGCCCGGCTGATGCTCGTGCTGATCACCGATTCCGGCCGCGTCGACCAGCGCACCGTCGACCTCGGGGACGTCATCACCGAGGAGAACGTGAGCAGGCTGCGCACGGTGCTCAACGGGGCACTGGCCGGCCGCCGTCTCTCCGAGGCCGCAGCGGCGGTCGCCGAACTGCCCGAGAAGTCGCCGGGCGAACTGCGCGACAACCTCACCCGCGTGTGCACCGTGCTGGTGGAATCGCTGGTCGAGCACCCCGAGGAGCGGCTCGTGCTCGGCGGCACCGCCAACCTCACCCGCAACGTCTCGGACTTCCCCGGATCGCTGCGGCAGGTGCTGGAAGCGCTCGAGGAGCAGGTCATCGTCCTCAAGCTCCTCGCGGCCGCCCGCAACCCCGGTGCGATCACGGTGCGCATCGGTGAGGAAAATGAGGACGAGCAGATGCGCAGCACCTCGGTGGTGTCCATCGGCTACGGAATGGACGACCTGCTGCTGGGCGGGATGGGCGTCGTCGGGCCGACCAGGATGGACTACCCGAACACCATCGCCGCGGTGCGCGCAGTGGCGAACTACGTGGGGCAGATCCTCTCCGGTCGCTGAACGCGACGGTGAGGTCGAAGTCAGAAGGAGAAGGCGAAGACGGTGGCGAGGGACTATTACGGCATTCTCGGGGTGGCGAAGAACGCGACGGATCAGGAGATCAAGCGCGCGTACCGCAAACTGGCCCGTGAACTGCACCCCGACGTCAACCCGTCGGAGGACGCCCAGCACCGTTTCGGCGAGGTGACCACCGCGTACGAGGTGCTGTCGGATCCGCAGAAGCGCAAGGTCGTCGACCTCGGCGGAGACCCGATGGACGGCGGCGCCCGCGGTGGCGGCGGAGACCCGTTCTCGGGCTTCGGCGGCCTCGGCGACATCATGGACGCGTTCTTCGGCGCCGCCGGTGGTGGCGGCGGCCGCGGTCGTGGCCCGCGCAGCCGCGTGCAGCCCGGTTCCGACGCGCTCATCCGCCTCGGCCTGACCCTCGAGGAGTGCGCCACCGGCGTCGACCGCGAGATCACCGTCGACACCGCCATCGTCTGCGACCTGTGCCGCGGCGCCGGCGCGGCCGAAGGCACCGGCACCAAGACCTGCGACACCTGCGGCGGCGCGGGCGAGGTCCAGTCCGTGCAGCGGTCGTTCCTCGGCCAGGTCGTCACCGCCCGCCCCTGCCCGGTCTGCCGCGGCTTCGGCGAGGTCATCCCGGACCCCTGCCGCCAGTGCGGCGGCGACGGCCGGGTCCGCGCCCGTCGCAACGTCACCGCCAAGATCCCGCCGGGCGTCGGCGACGGTATGCGCATCCGCCTCTCCGGCCAGGGCGAGGTCGGCCCCGGCGGCGGTCCCGCCGGCGACCTCTACGTCGAGATCGACGAGGCGCCGCACGAGGTGTTCGTCCGGCAGGGCAACGACCTGCACTGCAACTTCCGCATCCCGATGACCACCGCCGCGCTCGGCGCCACAGTGCCCATCGAGACCCTCGTCGACGGCGACTACGAACTCGACATCGAGCCGGGCACCCAGCCCGCCACTGAACTCGTGCTGACCGCCAAGGGCATGCCGCGGCTGCGGTCCTCCGGCCGCGTCGACGGCCGCGGCGACCTGCACGTCCACATCGACGTCGTCGTGCCGACCAAACTCGACGACGCCCAGCGCGACCTCCTCGTCGAACTCGCCCAGCAGCGCGGCGAAGACGTGCCTTCACTGTCGTCGAACGGCTCTAAGCCCGGCGGGCTGTTCTCCAAGCTGCGCACCAAGAACCACCGGTAACCCGTGCCCGAGACGACACTGCCGGTCTTCCTCACCGCCGCGCTGCCCGGCTCCGGGCGCACCACCCTCGACGGCGAGGAAGCCCGGCACGCCGCCACCGTCCGCCGTCTGCGCGTCGGCGAACGTCTCGTGCTCTCCGACGGCGAAGGCGGCATGGCGCGCTGCGTCGTCGAAGCCGTCCAGGCGGGCAGGGACGCGGCGCTCACGTTGGCCATCGAGGAGCACTGGATCGAGGACCCGCCCGCGCTGCGCGTCATCGTCGCCCAGGCCCTCGCTAAAGGCGACCGCGGCGAACTCGCCGTCGAACTCGCCACCGAAGCCGGCGCCGACGCCATCGTCCCCTGGCGCGCCGCCCGCAGCGTCGCCCGCTGGGAAGAAGGCACCCGCGGCGACAAGGCCCTCACCCGCTGGCGCACCACCGCCCGCGCCGCCGCCAAACAAGCCCGCCGCGCCCACGTCCCCGAAGTCGCCGAACCCGCCACCACGAGCGAACTCGCCGAACTCGCGCAGACCGTTTCCCGCGCACTCGTCCTCGAATCCGGCATCACCACCCGCCTCACCGAGATCGAACTCCCGGCACAAGGCGACATCCTTCTCGTCGTCGGCCCCGAAGGCGGCATCACCGACGAAGAACTGAACACCCTCACCGACGCCGGCGCCACCGCCATCCGGTTGGGCCCCACCGTTTTGCGCACCTCCACCGCCGCCGCCGTGGCACTCGGCGCACTGGGGGTTCTCACCGACCGCTGGAAGTGAAAAAACACCCCACTAATTTGCGGCGAGTTATGGCGCGATCACGCAAACAGCCGTTACTCTCGTTAACTGACGCGCAACACACGGTTTCGGCGCGCCACTGGGGATGAAGCCCGGTCGCGCGCGTGAATCCCCGCCGGGCACCTCCCCCCTCGGTCCGGCGGAGCCGCGGCGGCGGTGGGCCGACCCCCAGGGCCCACCGCGCCGCGGCATCTTCATTTCCGGCCCTTCGCAAGACGCTTCGCTCCTTGCCGCGCCCCGAGATCCGCGCCGCCGCGTGTTGAATCGGGGCCGAGCCCCCACGGTGAGGTCGGCGGGGTGGTCTTCGGTTTCGGCGTGACTCGCGTGATCAGGGACGTGACTCGCGTGATTGGAGGCCGCACTCAGGCTGTTCCGCCGCTGATCACGCGAGTTCCGGCTTCACTCACGCGAGTTCCGGCTTCGATCACGTGAGTGCGGGTGCCACTCACGACCACCCCGGCCACCCCGACCGAGATGCGTGGACGCGAAGGGGACTTTCCTCGCATGCGACGCGGCGAAAGTTCCCTTCGCCCCGCCCGCGTGGGGCTCTCGTGGGCGATAGGGTGGGGGGATGAGTGACGCGGAGACGTTGTTCGAGCGGATCATCGCGGGGGAGATCCCGTCCGACAAGGTGTACGAGGACGCGACGACGTATGCGTTCCGGGACATAGCGCCGCAGGCTCGCGTGCATGTTCTCGTGGTGCCGAAGAAGCGGTACCGGAACGTCGGTGAAATGGCCGCCGCCGACCCGCAGTTGCTCGCGGACGTCGCGCTGACGGCTCGCAAGGTCGCGGAGATCGAGGGGATCGCGGAGTCCGGTTACCGGGTGGTCTTCAACACCGACGGTGACGCCGGGCAGACCGTCTTCCACGTGCACGCGCACGTGCTCGGCGGCGAGCAGCTGGGGCATTTCGGGCGCTGAGGCGCGCGGCCTGCGGAAACCGGACTGCGTGCCGCCACCCGCAACCAGTAACATCGAACTCGTCACTGTCGTTGAAAATCGCAGCGTAAGCGCAGGAAGTAGGCCCGAGGCCACGTGGCCGGAACCGTACCGGGTGAAGCCGCCCGACCCGACGTTCCCGCGGACGTCACCCCGACGAAGGCTGATGAAGCCGCCATCACCGAAGCGGCCCAGTCCCGATTCCCCATCCCCGACGCCGCCGCGCTCAGCCTGCTCGGCTCGAGGGACGAAAACCTCCGCGTCGCCGAAGAGCTCCTCGCCGCCGACGTCCACGTCCGGGGCAACGAGGTCACCCTGACCGGCGCCCCCGCCGACGTCGCCTTCGCCGAACGTGTCTTCGCCGAACTCGTGACGCTCGCCGGACGCGGCCAGCAGGTCGACCCGGCCACCGTCCGCCGCACCGTCGGCATGCTCTCCACCGGTGACCACGAGTCACCGGCCGAAGTGCTGAGCATGAACATCATCTCCCGGCGCGGCAAGACGATCCGGCCCAAGACGCTCAACCAGAAGCGCTACGTCGACGCCATCGACAAGCACACGATCGTCTTCGGCATCGGCCCCGCCGGTACCGGCAAGACGTACCTCGCCATGGCCAAGGCCGTCCAGGCGCTGCAGGCGAAGCAGGTCACCCGCATCGTGCTGACCCGCCCCGCGGTCGAAGCCGGTGAGCGACTCGGCTACCTGCCGGGCACGCTCAACGAGAAGATCGACCCGTACCTGCGCCCGCTGTACGACGCGCTGCACGACATGGTCGAGCCCGAGTCGATCCCGCGGCTGATGCAGGCGGGCACCATCGAGATCGCGCCGCTGGCGTACATGCGCGGCCGCACCCTCAACGACGCCTTCATCATCCTCGACGAAGCGCAGAACACCACGCCGGAACAGATGAAGATGTTCCTCACCCGGCTCGGCTTCGGCGCCAAGATCGTCGTCACCGGCGACGTCACGCAGGTCGACCTCCCCAACGGCCAGAAGAGCGGCCTCCGGGTGGTCCGCGACATCCTCGAAGGTGTCGAGGACCTGCACTTCGCCCAGCTCACCAGCCAGGACGTGGTGCGGCACAAGCTCGTCGGCGACATCGTCGACGCGTACGAGAAGTGGCAGGCGCTGCAGGACAGCAAGGACCAGGGCAGCGGTTGGAAGGGTCAGCGCCGTTCATGAGCATCGAAATCGCCAATGAATCGGGCGTGAACGTCGACGAGACCTCGATCGTGTCGGCCGCCCGCTTCGCGCTCGACAAGATGGAGGTCAGCCCGCTCGCCGAGCTGTCCATCCTGCTCGTCACCCTCGAGGTGATGGAGGACCTGCACGAGCGGTGGATGGACCTGCCCGGTCCCACCGACGTGATGGCCTTCCCGATGGACGAGCTCGACTCGTCGCGCCGCCCCGACGCGCCCGACGCCTCGCCCGCGCTGCTCGGCGACATCGTGCTGTGCCCGGCGTTCGCGAAGGACCAGGCCAAGACGGCCGGGCACGCGCTGATGGACGAGCTGCACCTGCTCACCACGCACGGTGTGCTGCACCTGCTCGGCTACGACCACGCCGAACCCGCCGAGGAACGCGAGATGTTCGGTCTGCAGAAGCGGATCCTCGGCGAGTTCCAGGCCGCGGTGGCCGCGCACAACAAGCGCGACGCGCAGCGCTCCGCGGACGACAGGCTCCTCGGCACCGCCGGCCTCGACGCCGCCGCGCCCGCCGAAGAGCCCCCCGCCTAGGCGGTTCGCGGACATGGGTAGTCCCACGGCCCTGCTGGTCATCGCGATCGCGCTGATCCTGCTCGCCGGGGTGTTCGCGGCCGCCGACGCCGCCGTCAGCACGGTCTCCAAGGCCCGCGCCGACGGTCTCGTCCGGCTCGGCCGCCCCGGCGCGCGTCAGCTGTCGCTGGTCATCGCCGAACGCCGCCGCCACATCAACCTGATCCTGCTGCTGCGGATGACCTGCGAGCTGACCGCCACCGTGCTGGTCACCGTCGACATCCTCGGCTGGATCCGGCCGCTGTGGCTCGCCATCGTGGTCGCCGCGGGGGTGATGGTCGTGGTGAGCTACGTGCTCATCGGTGTCGGCCCGCGCACCCTCGGCCGCCAGCACCCGTACCGGATCGGGCTCGTGGTCGCGGGTCCCGTCCGCGTCCTCGGGTCGATCCTCGGCCCGCTCAGCAGGCTGCTGATCGTCCTCGGTAACGCCATCACCCCGGGCCGCGGCTTCCGCGAAGGCCCGTTCACCTCCGAAGTCGAACTGCGTGAACTGGTCGACCTCGCCCAGGAGCGCGGCGTCGTCGAGGAATCCGAGCGCGAGATGATCCACTCGGTGTTCGAACTCGGCGACACCGTCGCGCGCGAGGTCATGGTGCCGCGCACGGAGATCGTCTGGATCGAGCACGACAAGACCGTGCGCCAGGCGCTCGCGCTGGCCCTGCGCACCGGGTTCACCCGGCTGCCGGTGATCGGCGACTCCGTCGACGACGTGGTGGGCGTGGTCAACATCAAGGACCTCATGCCCGCGTACATGGCCGAGGGCGGCTCGCAGCGGCAGGTCGAGGAGCTGATGAACCCGGCGAGTTTCGTGCCGGACTCCAAACGGCTCGACGATCTGCTCAAGGAGATGCAGGTCTCGCACAACCACATGGCGATCGCCGTCGACGAATACGGCGGCACCGCCGGCCTGCTCACCATCGAGGACATCCTCGAGGAGATCGTCGGCGAGATCACCGACGAATCCGACGCCGACGAACGCCCCGAGGTCGAAGAACTCGAAAACGGCGCGGTCCGCGTCTCGTCCCGGCTCTCGATCGACGACCTGGGTGAACTGTTCGGGATCGACCTCGAAGACCACGACGTGGAGACCGTGGGCGGGCTGCTCGCCGAGCGACTGGGTAGGGTCCCGCTGCCGGGGGCCGAAGCCGAGGTCGCCGGACTTCGGCTGTTCGCCGAAGGCGGTAAGGACCGGCGCGGGCGGATGCGGATCACCACGGTGGTCGTCCACCCCGCCGACGCGGACGCGGTGACCGACGCAGCCCAGGGCAGGCGCCGGACCCGGGTCCCGCAGCCCGATGAAAGTGACAGGAGTGTCGAACATGCCTGAGCTGGACGCCGAGGACGAGAAGCTGGTGACCCTGGCCAGGTCCGCGCGAGCCCGCACCCAGGCCGCCGAAGGCGCCGCGCTCCGCGACACCGACGGCCGCACGTACGCGGCGAGCACGGTCGACCAGCCGTCGTTCAAGCTCACCGCGCTGCAGGCCGCCGTCGCCGCCGCCGTTTCGAGCGGAGCCGAAGGAATCGAGGCCGCGGTCGTGGTCACCGCCGAAGGTCTGCTCAAGGAAGCGTCCGTGCACGCGGTCCGGGACATCGCCGAAAAGGCCCCGATCTATCTGGCCGACCCCAGTGGCAAGGTGCTGAACTGATGGCCGAGCCGCATCGTTCCGGTTTCGCCTGCTTCGTCGGGCGGCCCAACGCGGGCAAGTCGACGCTGACCAACGCGCTCGTCGGCAGCAAGGTCGCGATCACCTCCAGCAAACCGCAGACCACCCGGCACGCCATCCGCGGCATCGTCCACCGCGACGACGCACAGCTGGTGATCATCGACACACCGGGTCTGCACCGGCCGAGGACGCTGCTCGGCGAGCGGCTGAACGACATCGTCCACTCGACATGGTCCGAAGTGGACGTTGTCGGCTTGTGCGTGCCCGCCAACGAAAAGGTCGGCCCCGGCGACCGGTTCATCGCCGCCGAACTCAAGAAGATCGCCAAGCGAACCCCGGTGATCGGCGTCGTCACCAAGACGGATCTCGTGAAACCCGAGCAGGTCGCCGAGCAGCTGCTCGCCTTGCAGGAGGTCATGGAGTTCGCGGAGCTGATCCCGGTGTCCGCTGTGGACGGTTTCCAGGTCGGCGCGCTCTCGGATCTGTTGGTGCGGCACCTTCCCGAGGGGCCGCAGCTGTATCCGGGCGGCGAACTCACCGACGAGCCGGAGCAGACCCTGGTCGCCGAGCTGATCCGCGAGGCGGCGCTGGAGGGTGTCCGGGACGAACTCCCGCACTCGATCGCCGTCACCGTCGAAGAGATGCTGCCCCACGAGGGCAGGGACGACATGATCGACGTGCACGCGTTCCTTTATGTGGAACGTCCGAGCCAGAAGGGCATCATCCTCGGGCACAAGGGTGAGCGGCTCAAGGACGTCGGCGCGCGCGCCCGGCAGCAGATCGAAGGGCTCCTCGGTTCGAAGGTCTACCTCGATCTGCACATCAAGGTCGCCAAAGAGTGGCAGCGCGACCCCCGTCAGTTGCGACGGCTGGGCTTCTGACTGAACGGAATGTCTCGATTCGGTCGCGGAGACCGGTTGATGATGTGGAACCGGACGGGTGACCTTAGAGTCTCAACCCTTGACTCCGGGGATCGCTGATCGGGCGGCGCGCCCGGGTCGGAGTTCGACATCTCATTCGTGAAGGGAAAGCGGTAAATGACCGACAACCAGGGCCTGCCCAACTACTCCGGCGACCCTCAGGGCGGTGGCGGCTTCAACAACCCCGGCCCGCCGCCCAACAACAACCTGGTGTGGGCCATCCTCACCACCATCCTGTGCTGCCTGCCCTTCGGCATCGTCGCCATCGTCAAGGCGAACCAGGTGAACACCCTCTGGGCGCAGGGCCAGCCCGCCGCCGCGCAGGAAGCGGCCGACGCCGCCAAGAAGTGGTCGATCATCGCGGCGATCGTCGGTGGCGTCATCATCGTTCTGTACGTTGTCCTCGTCGTCGTCCTGGGCGTCTTCGCGGCCTCGGTGGACGTGAACAACTACCGCTGATCCCGGCGCTCGAGGGGGAGACCTCATGACCGACCAGTACCCGAACTACCCGCCTCCGGGCGGGCCACCGCCGCAGCAGCCGTATTACGGCGGCGTGCCGAACTACGGTCCCCCGCCGGACAACAACCTGGTGTGGGCCATTCTCTGCACGGTGTTGTGCTGCCTGCCGCTGGGTATCGTCGCGATCGTGAAGTCGAGCCAGGTGCAGACGTTGTGGGCGCAGGGTTTCCACGCCGAAGCCCAGAAGGCCGCCGACGACGCGAAGAAGTGGTCCATGTGGGGAGCGATCGCCACCGGCGGTCTTTTCCTGCTGTACATCATCTTCATCGTGGTGATGATCATCATCGGCGCGTCGGCGGGAAGCTTCACGCCGTGACGACGTCCGTCTACACGGGATTCCCGGCGCGCGGGTTCAAAGCCAAGGCCCGCGCGCTGGGGCCGCCCCTGGCCATCGCCGCCGGGGCCGGCCTCGGCTGTGTCGTCCTCTGGCTGGGTGATCCCACCACTCCGGGCGGGCCGCTTCCGGTCTGTCCCACCAAGGCCCTGCTGGGCATCGCCTGTCCCGGCTGCGGCGGTATGCGCATGGTCTACAGCGCGCTGCACGGGGACATCCCCGCCGCACTGCACTACAACGCGGTGTCCTTTGTGGTCGTTCTGCTGCTCATCTGGAGCACCGCCGCCTGGGCGGTCGGCAGGCTCCGCGGCCGCGCGGTGGACAGCTGGCTGCACTGGCGCTGGACGCCGCTCGCGTTCGGTGTCGTGTTCGTCGTCTGGTTCGTCATCCGTAACCTGCCCTTCGCCCCGTTCACCTCGCTTTACGTGTGAGTGCCGGGCCGAGGCCCGGATCGTCGGTGGTACCGAGTACGCTCCCGCGCACCGGTCTGCTCGGTGTGTACCCATGCCGTACATTCAGCCCGGGTCGCCGCAGAGGCCCCGTGCGCCAGGGGCGAGGAACCAGCGAGGGGATTTCGATGACCACTCCCTACGGCCAGCAGCCGCCGGGACAGCAGCCGCCGCCCGGATCCGGGGATGGGCAGCAGCAGTCACCGCGGCCGCAGTCGCCGTTCGGGCAGCCGCCGTCGGGAGACCAGCCTTCGCCGTTCGGCCAGCAGCCGAGCCAACCGTTCGGCGCGCAGCCGCAGTCCCCGTTCGGGCAGCAGGGTCAGGCCTCGCCGTTCGACCAGGCTTCCCAGTTCGGTCCGCGGACCGACTACGCCCACTGGGGTCTGCGCGCGGGCGCGACGCTCATCGACTTCGGCCCGATCGTCGTGCTGCCGATCATCGGCATGATCATCTCGGCGGTGGGGCCTGACACGGTCGGCCTGTTCATCGCCGGTCTCGGTTATCTGGCCGGGTTCGCCTGGACCGTCTACAACCGGTGGCTCAAGATGGGCACCACCGGCCAGTCGCTCGGCAAGAAGATCCTGAAGATCAAGCTCGTCCGCGAGAGCGACGGCCAGCCGATCGGCCCGCTGATGGCGTTCGTCCGGGACCTGTGCCACAACCTGGACGGCTGGGTCTGCGGTCTCGGCTACCTCTGGCCGCTGTGGGACGAGAAGAAGCAGACGTTCGCGGACAAGATCCTCAGCACCGTCGTCGTGCCGGGCGAAGCGGCCGCGTCGGCACCGTTCGGCCAGACCCCGGGATTCCCGGCGCCGCCGTCGTCTTCGCCGTCCTTCCCCGCGCCGCCCGCCCCGTTCGGCCAGCCGCAACAACAGCCGCAGCAGCCGTTCGGCGCGCCGCAGCAGCAGTCCCCGTTCGGTCAGCAGCCCCAGCAGCCGCAGCCGTTCGGGCAGCAGCCTTCCCAGCCCTTCGGACAGCCGCCGCAGGGAACCGCGGCGCCGTCACCGGAGTCCCAGCCTGAGCCGGCTCTGGGCGAGGCCGAGCCGACCCAGGTCCTCCGCCCGGGGCAGCAGCCTCAGCAGGCACCGTCAGGGTTCGACGAAGCCGAGCCGACGCAGAAGATCACCCCGGAGCAGCTGAGGCAGCAGTTGCCCGGAGCGGATGGGCCGAACGGGCCCGGAACACCGCAACAGTAAGGAAAAACCGGCGGGATCCACCCGTCGGCAAATGCGACAAAAGTGGGGAACCCCGATGACGAACCCGTACGGCCAGCAGCCCGGCCCCGGCCAGCAGCAGCCCTATGGCCAGCAGCCTCAGCCCGGATACGGACCCCCGTCCGGCGCCACGCCCGCGCCGTACGGCCAGCCCTCCGGCCCGAACCCGATGCCGTACGGCCAGCCGGCGCCTTACGGCCAGCCCGCGCCGTACGGTCAGCCCGCGCCCTACGGCGCGCCGGGCGGCATGCCCGGTGGCGGCGGTGACATCAACTCGATCCCGGACTACAAGGGCTGGGCGATCGGCTGCATCTTCCTCTGCTGGATCATCGCGATCTTCGCGATCATGAAGTCCAACGAGGTCAACACGTACAAGATGCAGGGCAACTACGCCGCCGCCGCGGACGCGTCGAAGTCGACGAAGACCATGTGCATGATCGCCTCGATCATCGGCGGTGTCGGCTGCCTGTTCTCCATTCTCTGGATCATCCTGGTCGCCGCGAGCATCTAGCCCGACCCGTAGCCGAAAGAACAACGAGGACCACTTTCATGACCAACCCCTACGGCCAGCAGCAGCCCTACGGACAGCAGCCTGGCTACGGGCCGCCGTCCGGTGGCATGCCCGCCCCCTACGGCCAGCCTGCTCCGTACGGCCAGCCTTCCCCTTACGGCGCGCCGGGCGGCATGCCCGGCGGCGGTGGCGACATCAACGCCATCAAGGACTACAAGGGCTGGGCGATCGGCTGCATCTTCCTCTGCTGGATCATCGCGATCTTCGCGATCATGAAGTCCAACGAGGTCAACACGTACAAGATGCAGGGCAACTACGCCGCCGCCGCGGACGCGTCGAGGTCCACGCGGACCATGTGCATGATCGCGTCGATCATCGGCGGCCTCGGCTGCCTGTTCGCCATCGTCATGATCATCATCTCGATCGTCGCGGCAGCGTCGGTGCCGAGCTGCTACGGCCGCTACTGCTGATTCCGGGGCGCACCACCCCGATGTCGGTCCCAGGTGGGACGATGTCGGGGTGGTGAACCTCTATCGCGACACCGGAGTGGTGTTGCGGACGCACAAGCTGGGTGAGGCCGACCGGATCGTCACCCTGCTCACGCGGCGGCACGGCAAGGTCCGTGCGGTCGCGAAGGGCGTGCGTCGGACGTCATCGCGCTTCGGGGCGCGCCTGGAGCCGTTCGGGCACGTCGACGTCCAGTTCTACACCGGCCGCTCCCTCGACGTGATCACCCAGGTCGAGACGGTCGACGCCTTCGCGCTGCCGCTGGTCGCCGACTATCAGCGCTACACCGCCGCGAGCGCCATCGCCGAGACCGCGGACCGGCTGTCCGCCGAAGAAGGCGAGCCGGTGCTCAAGCTCTACATGCTCGTCGTCGGAGCGCTGCGGGCGCTGGCGGGCGGCGAACGGGACAGTTCCCTCATCCTCGACGCCTTCTTCCTGCGGGCCATGGCCTACGCCGGCTGGGCGCCCGCGATCACCGAATGCGCCCGCTGCGGCCTGCCCGGCCCGCACAAGGCGTTCAGCGTGTCCGCCGGGGGCTCGATGTGCCCGGATTGCCGGGTTCCGGGCTGTGTCCACCCCTCCCAGGAGGTACTGACGCTGCTCGCGGCGCTCCTGCACGGCGAGTGGCCGGTGGCCGAGGCGTCGCTGCCGGTGCCGCGGCGGGACGCGTCCGGCCTGGTCGCGGCGCATCTGCAGTGGCATCTGGAGCGCCAGTTGCGGTCGCTGCCGCTGGTGGAGAGGCGTGCGCGGGAGACCACGACTCCGGCGCAGTAGGGTCGCAGGCACAGGTTCACTCGTTCAGGAGGCTCGAAGGTGCTGCGCAGGGGACGCGAGAACAAGGCGTCACAATTCGAACTTCGCGCGCCGGAGCCGCATCCGTCCGGTGCCCGGCCGCCGGAGATCCCCAAGGAACTCCTCCCGAAGCATGTGGCGCTGGTGATGGACGGCAACGGCCGCTGGGCCAACCAGCGGGGCCTGCCGCGGATCGAGGGCCACAAACGCGGTGAAGCGGTGATGATCGACGTCGCCAGCGGCGCCGTGGAGCTCGGCGTCAAATGGCTTTCGGTGTACGCGTTCTCCACCGAGAACTGGAAGCGGAGCCCGGAGGAGGTCCGTTTCCTGATGGGCTTCAACCGCGACACCATCCGCCGCCAGGTCGACTACCTCGGTTCGATCGGCGTCCGCATCCGCTGGGCGGGCCGTCGCCCCAAGCTGTGGGCGAGCGTCATCAAGGAACTCCAGGTCGCCGAGGAGAAGACCAAGCACAACACGGCGCTGAACATGACGATGTGCGTCAACTACGGCGGCCGCGCCGAACTGGGTGACGCCATGCGCCGGATCGCGCAGGACGTCGCCGACGGGAAGCTGAACCCGGACAAGGTCACCGAGAAGACCATCGGCAAGTACCTGTACCAGCCCGACATGCCGGACGTGGACCTGTTCCTGCGGCCGTCGGGGGAGCAGCGGACGTCGAACTTCCTGCTCTGGCAGTCGGCCTACGCCGAGATGGTCTACCAGGACACGCTCTTCCCCGACTTCGACCGCACCCACCTGTGGCGGGCGTGCCTCGAATTCGCGAAACGGGACCGCCGCTTCGGCGGGGCCGTCGACAAGGCTTCGGAAGGAACTCCATGACCCCCGCCGACGTACTTTTTCCCGCGGAGGCGGCATGAATACCGAGGCGGCGGACACGGCGGCCCTGCTCACCTCCGCGCGGGAAGCGCTCGAACGCTATCTCGAAGTCCACGTCGACGACGACGGCGCGCTGACCTTCTCGCACGCGGACGTCCCGTGCGTCATCCAGGCGACCCGGCTGGCCGAAGGGCTGACCGTGCTGAGCCTGACCTGCGTGGTGGCCTGGGATCTGCCGGACGACCCGGCGATCGCGGCCTCGGCGGCGGAACGCGCCGGACAGGGCCTGTTCGGGACGCTCGGGGTCGTGCGTTCGGAGAAGGGCATCGACATCACGCTGAGGTACGCGTTCCCGGCCGAGGGCATGGATCCCTCGCCGCTCGGAACGCTGCTCATGCTGGTCGTCTCGACCGCGTCGCAGCTGCGTTCGGACCTGCTGGGCACCGCTGGAGGGGAGTGACCGCCGGAACGCACGGTCACCTGGCATCATCGCGCGCATGGAAACCATTTCCAGAAGCGCCCCGGAGAAGAAGCCGGCCCGGCGGTTCAAGATCACCTCGATCGAGGTGCTCTGCGCGATCCTGCTGATCGCGATCCTCGGGCAGAGCTGGCTCCAGCAGGTGTTCGACGTGCCCGCGCTGCGGACCGGCTCGACCGTGTTCGTCGCCGTCTGCGTGCAGGCGCTGCCGTTCCTGGTGCTCGGGGTGCTGATCAGCGGCGCGATCGCGGCGTTCGTGCCCGCGCGGGTGCTGGAGAAGGTGCTCCCTCGCCGGGCCGGTGCGGCCGTCGGCGTCGCGGGGCTGGCCGGGGTCGCCCTGCCGGGGTGTGAATGCGCGTCGGTGCCGGTCGCGCGGCGCTTGATCGGCCAGGGCGTCGCGCCCGCGGCCGCGCTGACCTTCCTGCTCGCCGCGCCCGCGGTGAACCCGGTGGTGCTGGTCGCGACGGCGGTGGCGTTCCCCGGGAACCCGGAAATGGTGTTCGCCCGCTTCGCCGGTTCGCTCGCCACCGCGATGGTGATGGGCTGGCTGTGGGCGAAGTGGGGCAAGCTCGACTGGATCGCGGAGCGGGCTTTGCGGCGGCTTCCGGAGGTTCAGCACGGTTCGCGCTGGAAGACCTTCGCCGAGACCGCGCGGGCGGATCTGGTCGAGGCGGGCGGTTTCCTGGTGCTCGGCGCGATGATCGCCGCCGCGATGAACGTGCTGGTGCCCGCCAAGTGGTTCGGGGTGCTGGGGGAGCAGATCGTGCTCGGGGTGCTGGTGATGGCCGTGCTCGCCGTCGTGCTGGCCCTGTGCAGTGAGGCCGACGCCTTCGTCGCCGCGTCGCTGACCGCGATGCCGCTACTGCCGAAACTGGTGTTCCTGGTGGTCGGGCCCGCGATCGACGTGAAGCTGTTCGCCCTGCAGACCGGCACCTTCGGCAAGTCCTTCGCGCTCCGGTTCGCGCCGGTGACGTTCGTGGTCGCGCTGTCGTGCGCCGTCGTGTCGGGTGTGCTGATCCTCGGAGGTGGCGCGTGAAACGCGAGACCCAGAACATCCTGCTGATCCTGCTCGGCGGCGCGCTGCTGAAGATCACGATCAACGGCGACTACCTGCGCTACGTCAAACCCGCCCAGCAGCCGTGGATCATCGCGGGCGGCGCGGTGATGGTGGCGCTGGGCGCGGTCGCGATCGTCCGCGACCTGCTGGCCGCGCGGGCCGCCGCCGTCGTGTCCGGCGATGTCCACGCGCACGACCACAACACCCGCTCGGCCTGGCTGCTGATGGTGCCCGTGCTGGCCGTGTTCCTGGTCGCGCCGCCCGCGCTGGGCGCCGATTCGGTCACCCGCACCGAGGCCAGGGCGCCACAGAGCGCTTCGGCGAGCAACGCGGCCGCCTTCCCGCCCTTGCCCGCCGGGGACGTGGTCCCGCTGGAGGTCAACGAGTTCGTCAGCCGCGCGGGGTGGGATTCCAGTGGCTCGTTGAACGGGCGCACGGTGCGGCTGTCCGGCTTCGTCGTGCACAACGAGGGCAACACGATGCTGGCGCGGATGGTCATCGGCTGCTGCGCGGCCGACGCCTTCCCGATCACCGTGCGGATGGTGGGCGACGGCGTGTCGGGCTTCGGGAACGACACCTGGCTGGAGGTCACCGGGACGGTCGTTCCGGGGACCGCCGTGCGGGAGAACAGCTACATGCCGGATTTGACGCTCACCTCGGTGCGGCAGGTGCCGGCGCCGAAGGACCCTTACGAGTACTGAGCCGGATGTCATGGGCTACGACCTGGAGTGGGTAGACCTACCGGAGCCGGCCGCGGCCGCCCGGGACCGTTTCGAGGCCTGTGTTGTCCGCTGTGTGCACGTCCCCCACTGCTCGAGCTCGTATTTCGAACTGGCCGAGCCGTTTCAGTTCCACCTGAACATCATGGGGATGGCAGCGTGCCGGGAGGGGATGCGACGTACGGCGATGACCTACGAAGCGGAATACCGTCCGTTTCCCGCCTGGCCTTTCGCCGACACCGAGGACTGGCTGTCCGCGGCGCAGGACCGTCGCGACGAGTATGACCGCGCCGAGCGCGCCGCTTCGGCGCAGACCGTCGCGGGAATGGTGGGAATCCCGGAGTTCAAGCTGATGAGCAACGGGCCGTGGATCGTCGGTGACCAGGAGACCGGACAAGCGCTCGAACGCTACGAAACGGCGCCCGCGATGCTGCGCTCCGAACTGGAGGCCGACGAACTCTGGCGGGATTGGCTCACCTGGCTCCGCGAGACTTCCGGCCACGGCGGGTTCACTGTGGGCTGACCCGGATGCTATGAAAGGTCCTTTCCTTGCAAAATTTGCCAGGAAAGGACCTTTCATAGCGCTCGTCAGTGGTTCGAGCAGGTCCCGACGATCTCCACGGTGTGGCTGATGTCGGAGAAGCCGTGCTCCGAAGCGATCTTCTCGGCCCACCGCTCCACCGCGGGGCCCTCGACCTCGACCGTGCTGCCGCAGAGACGGCACACCAGATGATGGTGGTGGTGCGACGAGCAACGCCGGTAGATGGCCTCGCCGGTGTCCGTGCGCAGGACGTCGATCTCGCCGGCCTCCGACAGCGACTGCAGCGTCCGGTACACCGTGGTGAGCCCGATGCCGTCGCCGCGTTTGCGCAGCTCGTCGTGCAGTTCCTGGGCGGAACGGAAGTCGTCGATCTCCTTGAGCAGCTCGACCACGGCGGCCCGCTGTTTCGTCGACCGGCGTCCCGGCACCGGCGCGGAACTGTTGGCCGTCGTCGGACTCATGCTCACTTCCCCTCCTGAACGTGGGCTACGGCGTCCACCACGATATGCGCAAGGTGATCGTCGACCAGCCGGTACACCACCTCACGGCCGCGTCGCTCACCCTGTACGACACCCGCGGTCTTCAGCACCCGCAGGTGCTGGCTGATCAGCGGCTGCGCGACATCGAGTGTGTCCACCAGTTCGTGCACGCACCTGTCCGCGTTACGCAACTGCAGGACGATGGCGATGCGCACGGGCGCGGCGAGCGCCCTGAGCAGGTCGCCGGCGTCCGCGAGGACGGCGGGCGAGGCCGACGTCGCGGGTTCGGCGGGGGGACGGGCCGACGAATGCGGCCCGGGGTCCTCCGAGAGGCCGGGGGCGGCAGAGTCCGGGGTCACCGTAGCCATCGCCGCCTCCATGTCCATCATGATTTCCGAAGTCATTGCCAGTAACAGTCCTGCCCATCCTAGTGTTCCCGCCCCCGGTGGTCTGTTCGCCGACCGGGCGACCACTTGGCGGCGATGTTACTGCTCCATTCGGGTGACTTAGCAAAGAAATGACCATTCCACTTCGCATGTGGTCGCCAACGGTGCAAGGTTGTCGCGGAGCGTTTCGTCGCTTCTCGTACGCTGACGACCGCGCTCTGAGGGCCCGGAGAGGCAGTGGGGAGACATGACTCGTTTCGTGACGAAGCTGGCCGCCGCGACGGCGGCCGTCGCTTTGGCGTCGGTTCCGGGGCTCGCCTCGGCGCAGACGACGCAGGCCGTCGATGAGAAGACCGGCCCCGTGTCGTTCGCGAATGTGGCGTCGGTGCGCATCGGGAACCCGGGATCGCTGATCACCGAGACCCAGCGCTCGCCGCTGACGCCCGGCCAGTCGAAACTCTCCCCGGACCGCACCGTCGTCCCGCGTGACGACGGCGAGAAGAACACCTTCGGCGACAAATGGGCCGTCAACCTGGGCCGCTTCGGCGCCCAGAGCCCGTTCCCGCCCGGTATCGCCAGCCGCGACCACAACGTGCTCGCCGCGCTGCAGCAGACCACGGTCCCGACGGCGGTCGCGGAGAGCAACTACGCCCTGCTCGACAACGGGCGCGGAGGCGCGAAGCCCGCCGACAACACCGTGCTGGTGCTCGAAGGCGCGAAGAGCGCCGTCGACTGCTCGTCGCCGAGCAAGGCGACGTCGTCTACGAGCGTGGGCAAGATCTGGGTGCGGGACGAAACCGGCGCGCTCAAGCCGTCCGGCGCTTCGGGCGTCGACGTCAAGGGGCTCAAGCTCGGCCCGCCGTCGGTCATCAAGAACGAGAACATCGGCAAGGACGAGACCACCTCCGACCTGACCGTGTCCCGCGTGACCGCCTTCGACCAGCTGATCCGGCAGGACGGCTGGCGCAACGGCGACGTGACCGCGGTGGCGGGCTGGAAGGTGGACATCGTCACGCACGTGCGCGACGACGCGGGCAAGGATCTGCGCGAGGCCCGCACGACGCTCGTGCTCGGCGGCGTGAGCTGCTCGATCCCGAAGAACTTCGTCGCGAAACCCGCCGGCGGTACCGGCCCGGGTGCGGCGCCCGAACAGCCCGCGGTGCCGGGGACGGTGCCCGCGGGCGGTATCCCGCCGCAGGCCGCCGACTCGACGCGGACCGTGGTCGGGCTGGGGCTGCTGGGTGGCGGCATCGTGATCGGCGCCGCGGCCATGCTGCTCCTCCGCCGTCGCAAACCCGTTCCGGTGCGGGAGAAGTAGCGGCCCCGTGCGGCCATGGCTGGCGGCACTGTCCGCCGTCGTCTCGGCGCTCGCCATCTCCGCGGGCGTGATCGTGCTGACCTGGATCCCGCCGGAACAGACGGTGTCGTTCGCGGAACCCGCGGTCCTGCCCGGTGAGGACGGCGCCCCCTTGGCGCTGCCCGCCGACAGTTCGAAACGCGGGCAGCGGCCCGGCACCATCCGCCTGCCCGAAGGCGGATCGGCAAGGCTCGTGCGCTCCGAGGTCAACTCCACCGGCGTCCTCCCGATCCCGCGAGGGCTCGGCGACGCGGCCTGGTGGGGTGCGCGGCTCGGCGCCGAAGCGGGTACGGCCCTGATCTCCGGGCACGTCAACTGGGGCGGTGTCAAAGGGCCGTTCGACGAGTTGTGGCGGATGCACGAGGACCAGGAGGTGGCCGTCAGCGACGCGGCGGGCGGCATCTGGGTCTATCGCGTGCGGGAGGTCGTCACGGTGCACAAGAACGACCTGCCCGCGCAGGCGGCGAAGCTGTTCGCGCAGAGCGGGCCGCATCGGCTGGTCCTGGTCACCTGCGGCGGCGACTACCTGGGCGGGACCGACGGCTACCGGGACAACCGGGTGATCGTCGCGACCCCCGTTTCCGGCCCGCCCGCCTGACCCCGCGGAAGTCGGTGCAACCTCTCTCCGTTCGCGTCGCGTGTCTAGCGACACCGGCCGCTCCGGCGGCCAGACGCGAGCAAGGAGTAATACCCGATGGTGGGACAGTTCGACGACGGTACGGCGAGCGAGGAGCAGCCGAGAAAGCGCTCCAGCCTGGGGTTGATCCTCATCGGTGCCGCGATCTTCGTGGTGGCGGCCGTGGTCGCGGTGCTGGTTTTCACTGGAAAGAGTGATCCTGTCGTCGCGGCCGCGCAGGACCAGACGGCCACCTCGGCGGAGCAGACACCCCGACCGTCCGCCGACACGGGCCAGGCGCCCGGCACGGTCAAACTCCCCGGCGGCGGCACGGCGAAACTGATCCGCAAGGAACTGACCGCGGACGGGACCCTCCCCATCCCCGAGGGACTCG
Organism: Amycolatopsis sp. CB00013; assembly: GCF_001905755.1. Lineage (NCBI taxonomy): Bacteria > Bacillati > Actinomycetota > Actinomycetes > Pseudonocardiales > Pseudonocardiaceae > Amycolatopsis > Amycolatopsis sp. CB00013. The sequence goes on from NZ_LIWC01000003.1 coordinate 284,607, forward strand.
ACGAAGCCACCTGGTGGGGCGCGAAACTGGGCGCCGACCAGGGCGCTTCCCTGCTTTCCGGGCATGTGAACTGGAAGGGGAAGAAGGGCCCGTTCGACGAATTGTGGCGGCTCAAGACCGGCCAGGAGGTCAACGTCGTCGACACCGACGGCGGCAAGTGGGTGTACAAGATCGGCGAGATCGTCACCGTGCACAAGACGAAGCTCGCCGAACAGTCGGAGAAGCTGTTCGGGCCGGACGGGCCGCACCGGCTGGTGCTGGTCACCTGCGGTGGCGAGTACGTCGGCGGGACCGACGGTTACGAGGACAACCGCATCGTCACCGCCTCGTTGGTCAGCAGGCCCTGAGCGGTCCGACCTCGCCGGAGGTCGCGCGGGGACGGGCGGTTAGTCTTGTCCTTCTAGCCCATACCCGTCCCCGCATGCTTCGGAGCGTGGAGTGCCCGCCAACACCATTGAGACCGTCGTCAGCCTGTGCAAGCGTCGAGGCTTCGTTTTCCCGTGTGGAGAGATCTACGGCGGTACCAAGTCGGCGTGGGACTACGGGCCCCTCGGTGTCGAACTCAAGGACAACATCAAGCGCCAGTGGTGGAAGACCGTCGTGCAGAGCCGCGACGACGTCGTCGGCCTCGACTCGTCGGTGATCCTGCCCCGCCAGGTGTGGGTCGCGTCGGGTCACCTGGACGTCTTCACCGACCCACTGATCGAGTGTCTCTCCTGCCACAAGCGGTTCCGCGCCGACCAGCTGGCCGAGGACTTCTCCGCCCGTTCGGGCAAGGAGGTGTCCGAGGACGACCTGTCCGAGGTGCCGTGCCCGAACTGCGGTACCCGCGGCCAGTACACCGCGCCGCGTGACTTCAACATGATGCTCAAGACCTACCTCGGCCCGGTCGAGTCCGAGGAAGGCGTGCACTACCTCCGCCCGGAGACCGCGCAGGGCATCTTCATCAACTTCCTCAACGTGCAGACCGCGGCGCGCAAGAAGCCGCCGTTCGGCATCGGCCAGATCGGCAAGTCGTTCCGCAACGAGATCACGCCGGGCAACTTCATCTTCCGCACGCGCGAGTTCGAGCAGATGGAGATGGAGTTCTTCGTCGAGCCGGGCGAGGACGAGACCTGGCACCAGTACTGGATCGACGCGCGCACCGAGTGGTACAAGGACCTCGGCATCAAGGCGGACAACCTCCGCCTTTACGAGCACCCGAAGGAAAAGCTCTCCCACTACTCGAAGCGCACCGTCGACATCGAGTACCGCTTCGCGTTCAACGCAGGCCAGGAATGGGGCGAGCTCGAAGGCATCGCGAACCGCACCGACTTCGACCTCACGACGCACTCGAACCACTCCGGGGTGGACCTGTCGTTCTTCGACCAGGCCACAAAGCAGCGGTTCCGCCCGTTCGTCATCGAGCCCGCGGCCGGTGTCGGCCGGTCGATGATGGCGTTCCTCGTCGACGCGTACCACGAGGAAGAGGTGCCGAACGCCAAGGGCAGCACCGACACCCGCGCGGTGCTCAAGCTGGACTACCGGCTCGCGCCGTTCAAGGTCGCCGTCCTCCCGTTGTCCCGCAACGCCGACCTCACGCCGAAGGCGCGCGACGTCGCGGCGGCGCTGCGCAAGCACTGGAACGTCGACTTCGACGACGCCGGCGCGATCGGCCGCCGCTACCGGCGCCAGGACGAGATCGGGACGCCGTACTGCGTCACCGTCGACTTCGACTCGCTCAACGACCACGCGGTGACCGTGCGCGAGCGCGACACCATGGCGCAGGAGCGGGTCGCGATCGACAAGCTCGAGGCGTACCTGGCGGGCCGGCTGATCGGCGCCTGAGTTCCGCTTTCGGGAAGTACGTGAAGGCCCCCTTCATTGCGTCTAGCGCAGTGAAGGGGGCCTTCACGTACTCGCGCCGCCCGCCGGGCCAATGTCATGAAAGGGTCGTTCAGGACGTTTCTTGTCCTGAACGACCCTTTCATGACACTTGAAGCGGGCGTGAGCGCAAGAGCTGGGCGAGGGGAGCTTTCCCCGCATCGGATGCGGTGATGGGCCCCTTCAGCCCGTGCGCACTGCCCTCGCCAACGCCATGAAAGGTCCTTTCCTTGCGAAATTTGCAAGGAAAGGACCTTTCATGGCGTTCGGGGGTGGGCCACCCCTGACAACTGTCACCCTCAGGTCGTGACGCGCGGCCCACGTCCGCGACCCTCTCCCGCGACAAGCTCTAAGCATGCGAGAACAAGACATCACCGCGGGGGCGGCGGTACGGCTTTCCGGGCTGCGTAAGCACTATGGCGACGTCTATGCCGTCGACGGCGTGGACCTGACGATCGCGCCGGGTGAGGTGGTCGCGCTCCTCGGCCCCAACGGCGCGGGCAAATCCACCACCGTCGACATGATCCTGGGCCTGAGCGTGCCCGACAGCGGCACCGTGACCGTGTTCGGCCGCGAGCCGGGGGACGCGGTCGGCGACGGGATGATCGGCGCGATGCTGCAGGGCGGCGCGCTCGTCGAAGATCTCACGGTCGCCGAAACCGTCGGCATGGTCGCGGCGTTGCACCGCAAGCCGATGCCGGTGCGGGACGCGTTGCGCCGCGCCGGGATCGAGGATCTCGCGAACCGGCGCTCCACCAGGCTTTCCGGCGGGCAGAAGCAGCGCGTGCGGTTCGCCGTCGCGCTCGTGAGCGATCCCGATCTGCTGATCCTCGACGAGCCGACCGCCGCGATGGACGTCGGCACGCGCCGCGAGTTCTGGAAGTCCATGTACGCGTACACGAACACCGGCCGCACGGTCCTGTTCGCCACCCACTATCTCGAAGAGGCCGAAGAGTTCGCCGACCGTGTCGTGCTGATGCGGTCGGGGCGGATCGTCGCGGACGGTTCGGTCGCGCAGGTCCGTGCGCTGGCAGGGGGACGCACGATCCGCGCGGTGGTGCCCGCGGCGGCGGAGCCGGTGATCGCGGGGCTGCCCGCGGTCACCGGGCTCGAACTCCGCGGCGGCCGCGCCGCGATCTCCAGTTCCGATTCCGACGCCACGCTGCGCGCGTTGCTGGCCGAAATCCCCGAAGCGCACGACATCGAGATCGGCGCTGTCGGCCTCGAAGGCGCGTTCCTGTCCCTGACCACCGAAGCCACCGAGGAAACCGTCCGATGAACCCGACCTATCTCAAGACCGAGATCGTCCGCACCTTCCGTTCCACCCGGTTCGTGCTCTTCGCCGTCGCCTTCCCGGTGCTGATGTTCCTGTTGCAGGCCAACGTTTTCGCCTCGGGCCAAATGAACATCGCCGGCGTGATCATGGTGAACATGATGGCTTTCGGCACCTTCTCCGCCGCGATGACGAGCGGCGCGAAACTGGCCATCGAGCGGTCCACGGGCTGGCAGCGCCAGTTGCGGCTGACCCCGCTGACCGGCGCCGGTTATCTCGGCGGCAAGGCCCTCTCGGCGATGCTCGTCGCGCTTCCGTCGTTGCTCGTCGTCCCGCTGATCGGCGTCCTGTTCGAAGGTGTCCACCTCGACGCCGCCGGCTGGCTGCGGCTGGTGCTCGGCTGCTGGCTCGGTGCGATCCCGCTGGTGCTGCTCGGCCTGCTGCTGGGCCAGTTCGGCACGCCGGAGTCGATGCAGCCGCTGAACATGATCGTCATGATGGGCATGGGTTTCCTGGGCGGCCTGTGGATCCCGATCGACGGGATGCCGTCGTGGATGGCCGACGTCGCCCAGGTGACGCCGACGTACTGGCTGATCCAGCTGGTCCGTCCGGTGGTCACCGACCATCTCACGGTGAGTCTTCCGGTCGCGCTCGGCGTGCTGGCGGCGTGGACCGCGGTCCTCGGGGCGCTGGTGATCAGGCGTTACCGTAAGGACAGTGCGCGGGTCTGAGAGATGGGTGAACCGGTGAGCGACTACCCGGGCAAGGTCGAGACGGGCTTGAACAGCCGGGAGAACTGGTGGGCGGACATGCCGCCGCGAACCGGCCGGGGTCCCCGGCCGAGGCGGTGGGTGTTCTTCGGCCTCGCCTTCATCGTGCCCGGCTTCGTCCCCGCGGCGGTCGATCTGGCCACCGACGGGGCGACCGCGAAAGAGCTGGTGATCGCCGTTCTCCTGCTCTTCTACGGCTCCTGTTACGTGCTGTTCCCGCTCAGCCTGCGGCCTTCCCGGCGGAAGACGACCTACGTCTTCTCGGTGCTGATGCTGCTCATCGGTCTCGCGCTGGTGTTCCTGCACGACAACAACCCGTACATCCTGATCTACGCGACGGCGGTGCTGGCCTTCACGCTGCCGCCGGCGTGGTCGCTGATCCTCGACGGCGGCGCCCTGCTGGTGGTGCTGGCCGTCCATTTAGTGGTCGGGAAATACGACTTCGGCGATCTCATCGCGGTCATCTCGATCACGGCGGCGATGTTCTTCATGGCGAATCTGGTCCGTGCGGTGCGGAAACTGGAGGCGGCGAACCAGGAGATCGCCACGCTCGCGGTGGCGGGTGAACGCGAGCGCCTGGCGCGGGATCTGCACGACATCCTCGGCCACAGCCTCACCACCATCACGGTGAAGGCCGGGCTCGCCCGCCGGATCCTGGAGAGCGGCAAGGACGACTCCCGCGCCCTGCAGGAGATCCGCGAGGTCGAGAGCCTGACCCGCAGCGCGCTTTCGGACATCCGCGCCACGGTCTCCGAATATCGCGAGGTGTCGCTGTCGGCGGAGGTCGCCGGGGCGCGGGCGGCGTTGCGGGCGGCCGAGATCGACGCGGACCTGCCGCACGCGGTGGACAACGTCGCTCCCGCCTTGCAGCGCACTTTCGGTTACGTGCTGCGGGAAGCGGTCACCAACGTGCTTCGGCATTCCGGGGCGAAGCGCGTGAAGGTCCGTCTCGGCAAGACCTGGCTGGAAGTCGAGGACGACGGCGATGGCGGCGAGGCGATGGCGGGCAACGGCCTGCGCGGCCTCACCGAACGGCTGGACGCGGTCGGCGGGACCTTGACCGCCACCACGCCACCTGGGGGAGGATGGCTCGTCCGGGCGGACGTACCCGAGTCCGCCCTGCGGAGCGACGTGGCTGCGCCGCTCTCCGAACCCACTGGAGGCTGCGCGTGATCCGGGTCCTGCTCGCCGACGACCAGGCGATGGTGCGCGGGGCGTTGGCCACCGTGCTCGGCCTCGAAGCCGACATCGAGGTGGTCGCCCAGGTCGGCTCGGGCGACGAAGTGCTTCAGCGGGCGAAGGAGACCGCCCCGGACGTCGCGCTGCTCGACGTCCAGATGCCGGGCAAGGACGGTCTCGAAGCCGCCGCCGAACTGCACGGCGCGCTCCCGTTGTGCCGGATCATCATCTGCACCACCTTCGGCCGCCCCGGCTACCTGTCGCGGGCGATGGCGGCGGGTGCCGCGGGATTCGTGGTCAAGGACGCTCCGCCGGAGCAGCTCGTCGACGCCGTCCGCAGGGTCCACGGCGGGCTCCGGGTGGTCGATCCCGCACTCGCCGCGGAATCGCTCGCCACCGGCGCGAGCCCGCTCACCGGACGCGAACACGACGTCCTCAAGGCAGCCAAGGACGGCAGCACGGTGGCCGACATCGCCCGCGCGCTGCACCTTTCCGAAGGCACCGTGCGCAACCATCTTTCGGCCGCGATGGGCAAGACCGGGGCGAGGACGAGGGCCGAGGCGGTGCGGCTCTCGGAAGAGCACGGCTGGCTCTGAGATCACCTCGCGGCTCTGCGAGAATCACCCCCGTGAGTACCGCCGAACGGACCAAACCCACCCGCGCGAACTGGGTGCGCCGGACCTTGGCGGGGTTCCTGCTGATCGTCGTCGCGCTGATCGGCGGAACGGCGTTCCGGGTCTGGCAGGTGGCGCGGGAGGACGTGCGCGACCGCGCCGACGTCATCGTGGTGCTCGGCGCGGCCCAGTACAACGGCAGGCCGTCGGGGATCTTCGAGGCCCGGCTGGCCAAGGCGAAGACGCTGTACGACCAGGGCGTCGCCAAGGTCATCGTCACCGCGGGCGGCAAGAAGGCCGACGACAACTTCACCGAGGGGCAAGCGGGCGCGCAATGGCTGCGCAAACGGGGTGTGCCCGTGTCGGCGACGCTGCCGGTCGGCGAGGGCAGCGACACCCTGCGCAGCCTCCGCGCGGTCGCCGAACAGGTGCAGCAGCGGGGCTGGAAGACCGCCGTCCTGGTCAGCGACCCTTGGCACTCGTTCCGCGCGCGGGTGATGGCCGACGACCTCGGACTCGATGCCTGGACGTCGCCCACGCACCGCGGCCCGATCGTGCAGACCCGCGAGACGCAGGCGCGCTACATCGTCCGCGAGACCGGCGCGCTGCTGTACTACCGCCTCACCAGGTTCCCCGCGGACGTCTGAACCCGATAAGTGTCGGTGATCGCGCATAAGCTTGGCTGGTGAGCGACACCTACACCGAGGCCGACAGGGCGCGTCTGCTGCCCGAGCGGCCCAAGGGCGCGGCGCTGGAGGGCGCGGAAGACGGGCGAAGCGCCTTCGCCCGTGATCGCGCACGCGTGCTGCACTCGGCGGCCCTGCGGCGGCTGGCAGGCAAGACCCAGGTGGTCGGCCCGGGTGAAGGTGCCGAGGTCAGCGGCGTACCGCGCACGCGGCTGACGCATTCGCTGGAGGTCGCCCAGATCGGCAGGGGCATCGCGGACGAGCTGGGCGCGGACCCGGATCTGGTGGACACCGCCGGCCTTGCGCACGACATCGGGCACCCGCCGTTCGGGCACAACGGCGAGCGCGCGCTGGACGAGGTCGCGCAGCCGTGCGGTGGTTTCGAGGGCAACGCGCAGACCTTGCGGATCCTGACCAGGCTGGAGCCCAAGGTCCTGCTCGAAGGCGGGGCCGCCGGCGGGCTGAACCTCACCCGCGCCTGTCTCGACGCCTCGACGAAGTACCCGTGGCTCCGTGAAGAAGGCAACCCGAAGTACGGCGTGTACGCCGACGACGCCGAGGTCTTCGCGTGGGTGCGGGCCGGTGCGCCGGAGCGCCGCACCAGTCTGGAAGCGCAGATCATGGACTGGTCCGACGACGTCGCGTATTCCGTGCACGACGTCGAGGACGGGGTGCTGGCGGGCCGGATCTCGTTGCGGGTACTGGCCGACGCGGAGGAACGCGCGGCGGTGGCCGAGGCGGCGCGCAGGTTTTCGCATCAGTCCCAGTCCACTTTGGAAGGTGCGGCGAAGGAACTGCTCGATCTGCCCGTGGTCGCGGAACTCACCGAACCGGGGCTCGACGGCTCGCTCAAGGCGCAGGTCGCGTTGAAACGGCTGACGAGTGAGCTGGTCGGCCGGTTCGCGACGGCGGTGGTCGGCGCGACGAGGGAGGTGCACGGCGAAGGACCGCTGAGCCGCTACGCCGCGCGCCTGGTCATCCCGGAGCAGGTCGCGGCCGAGGTCGCGTTGTTCAAGGCGCTCGCGCTGCGGTACGTGATGAGCGACAAACGGCGCCTCGCGATGCAGGACGGTCAGCGTCAGACGCTCGCCGAACTGGTCGGCGCGCTGTGCCGCCGCGCCCCGGACGCGCTCGACGGCGTGTTCCTGCCGGCCTGGGAGGCCGCCGCGGACGACGCGGCCCGCCTGCGCGTGGTCGTCGACCAGGTGGCGTCCCTCACGGACGCGCAGGCGTACGCGTGGCACGCCTGGCACACCGGCCGCCACGGCGGTGTCGCGTGACTGGACGACCGGCACGTGTGATCAGCCGGACGCCACGCGTGATCAGCCGGACGGCTCGGGGATCGGCTCCGGCTACGCGTGTGTCGTCCGTCCAGTCACGCGTGTCGTCCGTCTGATCACACGCGCCGTCCCCTCACACACGCACGACCGCCGAACCGAAACGGCACCTACCTTCGGACAGGAGACGGACGGGCCCGTGCACGGTACGGTCTGCGGCATGGGAGCTGTCGAAAGCCACCTCCGGTTTGGTCTGGACCTCTATCGGGTGCTGGCGAGCCGCGCGGAGAACGCGTGCTTCTCGCCGTACTCGATCGCGAGCGCGCTCGGCCTGGTGACGCAGGCCGCCAAGGGGAAGACCAGAGAAGAACTGATCGCGCTGCTCGACGACCCGGACGAGCTCGCCGACCTGCTGGGCAAGGCCTCGTCACTGCTCGAAGACGGTCCCGAACTCGCGGTCGCGAACACGCTCTGGGCCTGGGACGGGCTCCCGCTCGAAGACTCCTTCCGCGAGGAACTCGCCACCTGGCCGGGCGGGAAGGTCGAGAGCGCCCCGTTCGGCGACGATCCGGAGGCCGCGCGAGCGCTGATCAACGCCGACGTCGCGCGGGCCACCCGCGAGCTGATCCCCGAACTCCTGAAGCCGGGGACCGTCGCACAGGACACCGTCGCCGCGATCGTCAACGCCCTGTATCTCAAAACCGCCTGGACCAACCCGTTCTCGCGTGACAACACCGCGCCCGCGGACTTCCACGCGCCGTCCGGCACCCGTACGGTGCCGACGATGTGGCTCGAAAAACAGCTCGACCACACCCACGAGGACGGCTGGCAGGTCGTCCGCCTCGGCGCCGAGGGCGGGGTGGAGGCGATCGTCCTGCTCCCCGACGGCGATCTCGACGACGCCGAACTCGACGCGGGGAAGCTGGCGCGGCTGCTGGAGAACACGCGGTCCAAGACGATCGCGCTGTCCCTGCCGAAACTCGACCTCGACGTCGACAGCCCGCTGACGGCGAAGCTCCAGGATCTCGGCGTGCGGACGATGTTCACCGCCGGCGCCGATCTCACCGGGCTCGCCGACGACGACCGGCTCGAAGTGTCCGAGGTGCTCCACCAGTCCGTGCTCCGCATCGACGAGCAGGGCCTCGAAGGCGCCGCCGCGACGGCGGTGCTGATGCGGCTGACGTCGCTCATCGTCGACGAACCCCTGGAAGTCGCCGTCGATCGGCCCTTCCTTCTGCTCGTGAGGCATGCCTCGACGGGTGTGATCTACTTTCTCGCCCGCGTAGTCGAGCCGTGAGGACGGTCAGTGAGCCTTTTCCAGGCTGAGGCGGCGAATGTGGAAGCCGGGAAGGCTCCCACGAGACCCCGCCGGTTCGCCGCCGCCGACGCCGCCATCATGGGCGGCTTCCTGCTGTTCGCCTTCCTGCTCTACAACGGGCTCTGGCTCGACCTCAAGGAAGGCTATCTCTGGAACAGCGCGTCGGATCAGAACCTGTGGGAGTGGTTCTTCTCCGTCACCGCGGACAACGTGCTGCACCTGAGGAACCCGCTCAGTTCGCACTTCCAGAACCATCCGCTCGGCGTGAACCTGATGGCCAACACGGCCATGCTCGGCATCGGCATCCCGCTTTCGCCGGTCACGCTCACATTCGGACCGACGGTCACCTGGGCCATCGCGCTCACCGGCGGTCTCGCCGGCACGGCGGCCGCCTGGTACTGGGTCTTCTCACGGCATCTGGTCACCCACCGGGTCGGTGCGGCCATCGGCGGCGCGTTCGTCGGCTTCGCCCCGCCGATGATCTCGCACGGCAACGCGCACCCGAACTTCGTCGCGTGGTTCGTCCTGCCGTTCATCGCGTTGAAGGTCTTCAAGATCGCGCGCGGCGAACGCCCGGTCCGCAACGGGATCTTCCTCGGTCTGCTGGCGGCGTACCAGATCTTCCTCGGCGAGGAACCGCTGCTGATCTTCGCGATGGCGTTCGCGATCTTCGCCATCGCCTACTTCGCGACGAACTACCGCGAGTTCCCGCCGATGGCGAAACCGCTGGGGATCGGCGTCGGCATCGGGGTGCTCGTGGCGCTCGTGCTGTGTGCTTTCCCGCTGTGGTGGCAGTTCTTCGGCCCGCAGAGCTATCAGGCGATCGAACACGGCCCGGTCGGGAACGACACGGCCGCGTTCACCCGGTTCGCGACGCAGTCCGTCGCCGGGCAGCCGCAGGCCGCCGCCGACGTGTCGATGAACCGCACCGAGGAGAACGCCTTCTTCGGCTGGCCGCTGATCGTGCTGATGGTGGTCATCACCGCGTGGCTGTGGCGCGAGGTGTTCGCGCGGGCGCTGGCGATCTCCATGTTCGTGATGGCCTGGCTTTCCCTTGGCGTGCAACTGATCGTGGTGCACGAGGAGACCGGGATCCCGGGGCCGTGGAAGCTGCTTTCGGAACTGCCGTTGTTCGAGTCGCTGCTGGAATCGCGGCTGGCGATGGGCTGCATCCCGCTCATCGGCGCCTTGCTCGCGCTGGCGACCGAACGCGTCTACACGGTCGCGTCGAAACTGCCCGAAGTGCCGGGGGAGCGGCGATTCCCGTTGCGGCTGGTGTGGATCGGCGTCGTCATCGCGGTCCTGCTGCCGATCGCGCCGACCCAGCTGATCGTCAAGGAACGGCCGCAGACACCCAGATTCCTCGCCGACGGCACCTGGCGGAGCTATGTCGCGCCCGGCGGGACCGTGGTGCCCGTGCCGTTGCCGAGTTCCGGCGAATCCGAACCGCTGCACTGGCAGATCGACGCGGGGCTCGGCTACTCGATGCCGGAGGGCTACTTCGTGGGCCCGAGCGGTCCCGACGACAAACGCGGCCGCTATGGCGCCATCCAGCGGCCGACGTCGATCATCTTCGACCAGATCAAGCAGACCGGCGTGCCCGCGACGATCACCGAGTCGCAGCGGGTGCAGGCTCTGGCGGATCTGCGGTACTGGAACGCCGACGTACTCGTGCTGATCCCACGCGAACACCAGGACGCTTTCCGGACCACAGTGGACCTTCTGCTGCGGAAGCCCGCCGAATTCGTCGACGGCGTCTGGGTGTGGGACGTCCGGACGATCACGCCCTGAGCCCCGCCCGGCTCGCGGACCACCGCGAGCCGGCGAACGGTTCGTCGGCGCGGTGTTCGTTGACCCGGACCGTGCCACAGACGAGCCGTGCCGCGACTTCGGCGGCGTGCTCCTCGTCCGCGCCCCACACCGATCCGCACAAGCCGGGCGCCGTGGCGTTCGCGAGCCCGACGGCTTCGTCCACTGTGGAGCATCGGACGACCGGGAGCACCGGCCCGAACTGCTCTTCGGTCACCACCCGCATCCCGTCGTGCGCCTCGGCGAGGATCGCCGGTGCGAAGAAGTACCCCGGCCCGTCGAGCGGTCCGCCGGTGACGATCCGCGCGCCGCTCGCCCGCGCTTCGTCGGTGAGACCGGTGACGCGGTCGTGGCGCGGCCGGTTGTTCACCGGGCCGATCTGCGTTCCCGGCGTCCTTCCGTCGCCCACCACGACTTCCGTCGCCACGGCCGCCAGCGCCTCGACGACACCGTCGTAGACCGGCCCGACGGCGTAGATCCGTTCCACCGCCACGCCGATCTGCCCGCAGTTGGCGAAAGCGCTCCAGAAGAGCCGTTCCGCGATGGCTGCCGGGTCGGTGCCCGGAAGGACGATCGCGGGATCGTTGCCGCCCAGTTCGAGCGCCAGCTGTCGCCATTCCGGCGCGGCCGCCATCCGCTTCCCGGTTTCGGCCGAGCCGGTGAAGGCGACCTGCCGGATCCCGGGATGGGCGATGAGGAGCTCGCCGAGGGGATCCTGGCCGGTGAGCACGGTCAGCACGCCCGGCGGCAGCACTTCGGCGAGCATCCGCCCCAGATGCAGCGTGGTGAGCGGTGTGCGCGGTGAAGGTTTGAGCACCACCGTGTTCCCCGCGGCGAACGCCGGTGCGAGCATCGCGACGGCCAGCTGCACGGGGAAGTTCCACGGCGTGAGAGCGGCGACCGGCCCGTCACCGGCGACCCGGGAGCCGGGCCGAACCCCGGCGAAGTACCGGAAGCGTGCCGCCGCCCCGGCGAACTCGGCCTCGGCTTCGCGAAGCGGTTTCCCTTGCTCCTCGGTGAGAACGGGGGCCAGCACGGGCGCGGCCTCCTCGACGACGACCGCGCACGACATCAAGGCCGCGCGCCGGTCCGTGGCGCGCCAGGCGGGGGAGGCGGCCGCCGCGGCGCGTACCGCTTTGTCGACCTCGGCGGGCCCGCAGTCGGGGACGTCCGTGATCCGTTGTCCGGTGGCGGGATCCTCGACGGCGAGCATGGTCCTCCTCGGTGGAAGGAAAAGTGCCGGCTCACCAGCGTACCTTTGATGATCGACTGGCGGTTCCGGCGAAAAGGCTAAAAAGTGAGGGTGGCGCGCGTCACCGACGGTGCTGTCACGTCCGCGCGGGCCGCCTCGTCCAGTCGGTGAACGCACTCGCACGAGGAGGACACCATGCCGCGCATTCCCGCCGTGAAGACCGCCGAAGCCGGCTTCCTGCTGAAGCTGTTCTACAAGTTCGCCGGCAAGCGTTTCGGCGCCGTGCCCGAGCCGATGGCCGTCTACGCGCACCATCCCGCCCTGCTGCGGGCGAACGGCATGCACGAGATGATGGCCGAGAAGGCCAGCAAGACGCTGCCGTCGAACGTGCGCGAGCTGGCCGTGTACCGCGTCGCGACCCAGCTCGGCTGCTCGTGGTGCATCGACTTCGGGACCATGCTGCAACTGCACGAGGGGCTCGACATCGAACGGCTGAAGAACATCGACGACTACGCGAAGTCGCCCGCTTTCACCGACCAGGAACGGCTCGCGCTCGCATACGCCGACGCGATGACCGCGAGCCCGGTGACCGCCACCGACGAGCAGGTCGCCGAACTGGAACGCGAATTCGGCCGCAAGGGCGTCATCGAGCTGACCTACCAGATCGGCCTCGAGAACATGCGCGCCCGGATGAACAGCGCACTCGACATCACCGCGCAGGGCTTCACGTCGGGCGATGCCTGCAAGATCCCGCTCCCCTGAACCACCCGCGTTTAGTCCTCTGAATGCGCCCAGGCGCATTCAGAGGACTAAACGCGGTCAGAGGCCGACGCGGGTCCGCGCATCGGTGAGCTTGTCCGGGTTCGCCATGTCGTAGATCGCCACGATCTTCCCGTCGCGGATGGAGAACGCGTCGACGTGCTCGTCGAGCGCCCGGTACCGCTCGGAACCGGGCTGCGGCGGCAGGTAGACCCCGAGGTCGCCGTTGACCAGCGCGAACCTCGCCTGGTCCATCCCCGCCGGGTCGTACATCCGCATGAGACCCTGGAACAGCCGGGTGACCTTGTCGAACCCGGCGACCGTGTGCACCGCGGTGCGCGCCTTGCCGCCACCGTCGCCGACGAGGACGACGTCGGGATGCAGGACCTCCGCCACCGCCTGGATGTCCCCGGTCAGCATCGCCGCCATGAACTTCTCGATGATCTGCTGCTGCTCGGCGAGCGCCGTCCGCGGCGGCGGATCGGCGTCGGCGACCGCGCGGCGGCCGCGGGAACCGTGCTGGCGCGCGGCGTCCGTCGTGCAGCCCAGGATCTCGGCGATCTCGCCGAACGGCACCGAAAACGCGTCGTGCAGCACGAACGCGACACGCTGCTCCGGCGTCAGCCGGTCGAGGACCACCATCGCCGCCATGCGCATGCCGTCGTCGCGGACGGCGACGGCCAGCGGGTCCTCCGACGAGGGGGTGCCCAGCGGGCCGAGGACCGGTTCGGGCAGCCATTCCCCGACGTACCGTTCGCGGCGCACCACCGCGGACCGCAGCCGGTCGAGGCAGATCCGGCTGACGACGGTGGTCAGCCAGCCTTTGTGGTCTTCGATGGCCGCGCGGCGGCGTTCGTCCATGCCGCTCAGACGCAGCCACGACTCCTGGACCGCGTCCTCGGCGTCGGACAGCGTGCCGGTGAGCCGGTAGGCGACCGACACCAGATGAGGCCGCAGCGCGGCGAAGTTCCCGGCGAGTTCGTCCAGGGCGGTGCTCATTCCCCGAGTGTGCCGCACACCGCTCCGGGAGCGGGAACTAGAGTGATGAGCGTGGCAGGACGGATTCGGGAGAGCGACATCGCGGAGGTGCGCGAGCGCAACCGGATCGACGAGGTCATCGGTGATTACGTGGCGCTGCGCAGCGCGGGCGGGGGCAGCCTGAAAGGGCTTTGCCCGTTCCACAACGAGAAGACCCCGTCGTTCAACGTGCGCCCCACCCACGGCACCTTCCACTGCTTCGGCTGTGGCGAAGGCGGTGACGTGATCAAGTTCATCCAGAAGATGGACCTGATCTCGTTCGTGGAGGCCGTTGAGCGGCTCGCGGATCGTGTGGGTTTCCGGCTGACCTACGAAGGCGGCGGCGGAAGCGTCCAGCGTGATCGCGGTACCCGCGCCCGGCTGATCGAGGCGCACCGCGCGGCCCAGGAGTTCTACGCCGAGCAGCTGCTCACCCCGGACGCGCGTGCGGCGCGGGACTTCCTGTCGGAACGGGGTTTCGACTCGGCCGCGGCGCAGACGTTCGGCTGCGGGTACGCGCCGGCGGGCTGGGACAAGCTCACCAAACATCTGCTCAACCGCGGCTTCGAGGTCAAGGAACTGCTCACGGCCGGGCTGGCCAAGGAGGGGCAGCGCGGGCCGATGGACCGGTTCAACCGGCGGCTGCTGTGGCCCATCCGCGACGTCGGCAACGAGGTGGTCGGGTTCGGCGCGCGGCGCCTCTACGACGACGACCGGGTCTCGGCGAAGTACCTGAACACCGCGGAATCGCCGATCTACAAGAAGTCGCAGGTGATGTTCGGCCTCGACCTGGCGAAACGCGAGATCGCGAAGCGGCACCAGGTCGTCGTCGTCGAGGGCTACACCGACGTGATGGCGATGCACGCCGCCGGGGTCCCGACGGCCGTCGCGTCCTCGGGGACGGCGTTCGGCGAGGACCACATGAAGGTTCTTCGGCGGCTGATGATGGACGACGACGCCTTCCGCGGCGAAGTGATCTTCACCTTCGACGGTGACGAAGCCGGGCAGAAGGCGGCGTTGAAGGCCTTCGAGGGCGACCAGACCTTCGCCGGGCAGACCTACATCGCGGTCGCGCCCGACGGCATGGACCCGTGCGAACTGCGGCTCGCCAAGGGCGACACCGCGGTGCGGGACCTGGTCGCGCGGCGGATCCCGCTGTTCGAGTTCGCGATCAAGAGCATGCTCAAGGCCTTCGACCTCGACTCCGTCGACGGCCAGGTCGCGGCGCTGCAGAAGACCGTTCCGATGGTCGCGGGGATCAAGGACCGCGCCAGCCGCGACGGCTACGCGTCGAAACTCGCCTGGTGGGTCGGCTGGCAGGACGCGGCGCAGGTGGTGAACCGGGTGCGCGGCAGCGCCGGGGCGGCGGCGAAACGCTCCGCCACCGTCGAGGTCCGGCGGCCGGCCGCCGCGGCCACCGCGACCGCCACCGCCGAGGAGGACCTGCCCCGGCCCGCACCCGGCGATCCGCGGTTCATCGCGCAGCGCGAGGCGCTCAAGGCGGCACTGCAGCAGCCGATGATCGCCGGAGCCGAGTACGACGCGCTGCCCGAGGACGCGTTCACCCATCCGGTTTACGTCGCCATCCACAAGGCGCTGCTGTCCGCGGGGGGAGCGGGCTCCGGGTTGACCGGCCCCGCCCTGCTCGACGCGGCCGCGCCGCACTGCCCGCAGGGCACGGTGCGGCGCGTGCTCAGCGAGCTTTCGGTGGAACCGTTGCGCGCCAAGGGCGAGGTCGACTCGCGCTACATCTCCGCGCAGCTCGCGGCGGTGCAGGAAAGCCTGGTCGGCCGCCAGATCAACGAGATCAAGTCGAAACTCCAGCGGCTTTCCCCGGTCGAGGCGCCGGACGACTACCGCGCGCTGTTCGGCGACCTCGTCGCGCTCGAGCAGTACCGGAAGGCGCTGAAGGAACAGGCCATCGGCGGATTGGACTGAGCATGGGCTGGCTGCGTCACCTGCTGGGTGACCGTGTCCCGGCGGATTTCGACGGCACGCTGGCCGACGGCGAGCACGTCGTCGGGAGCGCGGCGGTCGAAGGCGGCGGATATCTGCTGGTCACGCCGCTGGGACTGTGGATCCCGGGGCCGCGCCGGGTCGGCTGGCATCTGGTCGGCAAGGCGGCGTGGTCCACCGGCGTGCTGACGCTGACCGAATCCGAGGAGACCGGCATGGCGGGGGACGCCGTGCTGCTGGCCGACAAGACGCCGGTCCGGTTCGAGCTCGCCCGGCCCGGCAAGGTCCCGATCCTCGTGCGGCAGCGCGTGGACGGCTCGGTCCGAGGGCGGCACCGCAAGGACTTCGGGACCAGGGGAGCGTGGTTCGTCGAGCGCAAGGTCCCCGGTCAGGACGGCACGGTGCTGCAGGTACGGCCCGATCCGGGCACCGACGTCGACCTGGTCAAGGCGATTGCCGAGGAAGCGGCCAAGAAGCTGGCGAAGCCGAACGGTTAGCAGTACGCTCGTACTGTGTGGGATCCGGTCAAATACCTCGGCTACGCCGACCTGCGGGCACGGCCGTTCCACGACCTCGTCGGGCGGATACCGGCCGAGGCGCCCCGCCGCGTCGTCGACCTCGGCTGCGGGCCCGGAAACCTGACCGCCGGCCTGGCGGAACGCTGGCCGGACGCGATCATCGAAGCGAGCGACAGTTCACCCGAAATGGTCGAAGCCGCACGATCCCGGGGTGTCGACGCGCGAGTGCTCGACGTCAACGACTGGGTGCCCGAACCGGACACCGACGTCGTCATCTCGAACGCCGTGCTCCAGTGGGTCCCGGAACATCGTGACCTGCTCCGCCGCTGGGTGGAGCTCCTGCCGTCCGGGGCGACGCTCGCGTTCCAGGTCCCCGGCAACTTCGATGCCCCGTCGCACGCCCTGATCCGTGCCCTCGCGCGCACCGAAGAGTGGGCCACGCGCCTCGCCGACGTCGTCCTGCGGGAGAACGGTGCCGTCGAAAGCCCGCTCGGCTACGGGAACCTGCTCGCCGACGCGGGCTGCGCCGTCGATGCCTGGGAGACGACGTACCTGCAGCGGCTGGCCGGGGAAGACGCCGTACTCGAATGGATCACCGGAACCGCGCTGCGGCCGGTCAAGGAGGCCTTGCGCGGGGACGACTGGGACCGTTTCCGCGCGCAGCTCGCCCGCAAACTGGACGAGGCCTACCCGCCACGCCCCGACGGGACCACCTGGTTCGAGTTCCGGCGCGTCTTCGTGGTCGCCGTCGTGGGCTAAGGGCCCTTTCGCCACGTCAGACGCGGCGAAAGGCCCCTTCGGCCCAGGATCAGCGCTGAGGCCGCCCGAACCGCTCACCGACCTTGGCGCGAGCGACCCCGGCGGCGCCCTGCACCATGGGGTGGTCGGCGATCTTGCGGTAGGTCCGCACGATCTGCTCGTACCGCCCGCGGCCGGCCTTCGCGCCCAGCACATAGCCCGCGGCCGCACCCAGCAGGAACATCTTCATCCGAGTCCACGCCTCCGTTCGATCTTGCTCCGGCTGTCATTGTCCCTCAAAACGCGAGCTTGACGAGGTGATGTCGAAAGTGGGGGGTGGGTGTGCGGCCGCCGGAGGGCATGGGCTAAAGTTCTCTCATCGGTCGGAGCGATCCGGCTGGTACGGAGCACAATCCCCTGTAGCTCAACTGGCAGAGCATTCGGCTGTTAACCGGAGGGTTCTTGGTTCGAGTCCAAGCGGGGGAGCACAAGGCCCAGGTCATCGACCTGGGCCTTCTTCGTGTCCGGGGTCGTGGGGCGATTCGGTGCGTTCTGGTCGGCGGTTTTCACCTGACCTATGTCCGCAGGTAGACGCCGTCTTCGTCGTGCTGCTGACCGCGGGTCGCAGCCCAATGTCATCGGCAGCTGAGCCGCTCCTCTCCCGGGATGGTCGCCGGTGTGTGATCTGCCGACGTTCCGCAACCGAGGTCTCGGGGAATGTTGGGTCACGCTTGGCACGAGGCCTCGCTCTGGTGCCCGAGCACTTATATGGCTGCGTCAGGCAATAGAACCTCTTGATGGGCGGCAATCGTGTCGGACATGGAGAAATAACGCTTAGTAGTGCCGTCAGGACTCCTCGCTGGAGTGCGGTGGGCCGATAGGCAATCCGGATCCGGCGGTCTTGTAGGACCGGCCTCGCAAAGCTGCCTTACGGGGGCATGCGTTGTTGACATGTGACAATTTACCGTGGTTTGCCGCGCGGGCAGCTAGTCGACTGATCGCTCCTGTCCGCTATGTAGCTGTCAAGTACTTGGAGCGCGTTATGGGTCGGTTCGCCCGAGCAACCTCTCGTCGTGGGGTTGATGACAGTCTTCACCCGCCCGCCTGGAGAAGTCATCGATAACCGCGAGATCGAACGGAGGTTTGCCCTTCACGACGGCTGAATCGCCGAGCGGACCGGGATATTCGCGCGATGCTAGGCCAGCCCGATGGAAGTATCCGAGTCTCCGGGGGCTTGCCACGGTCCGCGTCGCGTTAGATGGGCGTCAGTCTGGGCTCCTGAACAGCTCGGCGGTCTGATCTTCGCGACCACGTCGTCGACAGGCTATTGTCGGCTCAGTATGGGAGTGCGGGCACTCGTACGGCGCATAGAATTGTGACATACGAAGGCCTATCATGCTGCGGGCATTGGTAATAGCCTTACGTTCGTCGATTTCGAATATCCATCTTGTCGGGATGTGGACGAATCTCCCGGGATTGCGATGACCGAACCGATATCATTTACCTTGGGGCGAATTTCTCACTTGAGCTTCTTCGTCGCTGCGTACGGCACCTGCGCATTGGCATCTACGCAAGCAGTGCCTGGCATTCAGGTGAAGACCAAGCGACGTTCAAAGACGGGTACTTCCATGAGCTTCGAGATCCCGGCTAGGCGCCGGTATAGCCGACGTCGTGGCCGCTGAGATCGAGGAAATGCGGAATCTGGATGGGCATGTGAGGCTCGTCCATGGCCGGATTGCGTGTACCTTTGGACTTCGGGAATTAAGCTCACGCCTTCATGGTTACGTCGCGTTCGAGATTCTCCCCGGCTGTCAGATCACCGGTGCAGCGCGGACGATCAAGTCTCTTTTGCCCGGCTATGTCCGCATATAGTGCATCTTTTCGATACTTTCGAGATCCCTTTCAAAGCGCGGACTTCTGATCGGAGCGCCCTGCGGCTGGGAACGGGCAGTTCGCAATGGCGGTGATGAAAGCCTCGTGCTAAAGGCGTCTGTCCGATCGAGGTCGATCGGGTCGCTTCTGCTGAGGTGACAGGGCTGTCACCCGGGTGTCCACAGGGGTTGATTCGACGCTGCGCGCCGCAGGCAACGCCGAAGCGGGGCGGAGCCCTCGGCGTTGCCGTCGAACAGCACGATGTGACGTGGTGTGGGCGTCAGTGAACATTGAGTGTTCTTCACACTTGAATTCGCCTTCGAAGGAGGGACGCCAGCTTGGTTGCGCGTCCTCGTGCACGGGCTGAAGGCTACTTCTTCGAGCTGTCCGTGTTTAGCGTCGCGATGAGTGCTCGCCACGCTTGATGTGAGATTGCGAGCTTTTCACCGTCTGGATACTGCGAATTTCGTATGTGGACGGTGGTTGAACTGAAGGCGACCTCTACGCAGTTCGGATCGGTTCGCGGATGACACCGTGAACTCTTGAACCACGTGAGTTTTTCCCCTTCGGCGTCACCCAAGGCGCTTTGAATGTCTCCGGTCATTAGGCCCTCCCGACCCGCAGTACCGGTGCAGGAGCGCAGGCTCCCGGACCAGTCACTCCCAGAGTTCCGGAGTGTCCGATTCTACTCGGTGATCAATGGCCTGGGCGGGCGAATTTTCGTACGGTTGGGTGAGCTGATCTGGGCCAAGAAGGTGAAGCGGTGAGCACGATCAGGTTCAAATGCCGATATTTCCGCCGACGCGGTCCAGTTCCTCGTCCAGTTGTTCCGGCCGGGAGGAGTGCTCGGGCTGGAGGAGGTTGTCGAAGATGCGAAGGTGCCGACTGACTGCATTGCCTCGGGCGAGAGTGGGACCCGATGACTGGTCAAGGTATACAAGCGGCGCCTCGCGGTCGTCATCGAACGTGAAGATCGTGAAGGGGACCTGCATGCCATGTGTCACGCCGTTGGCGAACGCGGCGACTTGGATGTCAACGTTCGGCAGCCGGTTTAGATGCTTCAGATGGTCGAACTGTTCGCGCATCACGTGGGGTGAGCCGATGGAGCGGCTGATCGATGCTTCGTCCAGGATGAAGGAAGCCTTCGGGCCGTCCGGGTCGGTAAGCAACTCCTGACGCGAGGTTCGCATCTTGATGCCTTGCTCGATGTCCTCGTCGCTCCAATCGAAAGCCACGCCAAGGCTTCGGATGTACTCCGGGGTCTGAAGGATCCCGGGCACGATGAACGACTGGTATTGAGCCATCTTCACTGCCGAAGCCTCGGTCGCGATGAACTCGATCAGTTCCGCCGATGCGTACTCATGGTAGTCGTCCCACCACGCCCTCTCGCGGGCCATGCGGGCGAGGTCTTCGATCTCCTTGACCGTGACGGGGTCTGTCACGCCGTAGAGGTTCAGTAGAGCCCAGAGGTCGGTGATGGACACCCCGACGACGCCGGTCTCCATGCGGATAACCTTCGACATCGACCAGGAGAGCGCGTCCGCCACTTCCTTCTGCGTCAGCTTGCTCACGGAGCGTCGTCTGCGTAGTTCGCTGCGTAGTTTCCGCTGGGCAGCGACCGGGTTACGTCCCCTGGGCATGAAGGACACCTTCTCGCACTAGGCTTCAATGGTCCGGGCAGCTAGCATTACGCCACATGGCCTCTCAGCCACCAGGCAGACAGCTATATGGCAGATTGGAATCACTGTAAAGGAGTACCACTAGATACCGCCCGGTAGCAACCAAACGGGCGACGGTCGTACGGATCGGGACATAGCCTGTGGGTGATCAAGGAAGTGACCGCGTCAGTCGTTGGACGCGGAAGCCTCCCTACCGCTTGCTGCTCGTAGTGCGTAACGGGGCAACGCTGGACCGGACGCTCAGCCTGTTGCAGGTGCTCAGGGCGGACGTGCCCGAGATCCGGTTCACGATCGACGCCGGCTCGAGCTTCGACCTCGGGCTACAGCGCCATATCGAGAGCTTGGGGTTCGAGGTTCTCTCGTGGAAGGAGGCTACGGACGAACACTTCGATGTGATCCTGGCTACTCAGGCTTCGAAACGCCTCGCCGAACTGCACGGCTTCAAGATCGTTTGCGCGCACGGTGCGGGGTATAACAGGCTCGTACCGAAATCCACCGGAAGCGACACCGTCGCGACGGGCCTCGTACGCGACCAGCTCATGGTAGGTGGTGAGGTGATTCCCGACCTCATCTTCGTCTCGCATGCCGAGCAGATCGATCGGTTGCGGCTCGGTTGCCCTGAAGCCGCCGAGCGGGCGGTGGTCCTGGGTGACCCCGTCTTCTATCGAATCAAGGAATCAGAGTTTGCCCGGGACCGATTTCGGCAGCGGTTCGAGCTGACGGGACGTCAGAAGCTCGTGGTGGTCAGCTCGACCTGGGGGCCCTATGGCGGGCTGGGCAGTCACGACGATCTGATCCCCCAGCTGCTCGTGCAGCTGCCTGTCCACGAGTACCGCTTGGCAGCCATCCTGCACCCGAACATCTGGGCAGGGCACACTCCCGCCGAGATCAAGCTCTTCCTGGAGGATTACTGCGACGCTGGGCTGGTCTACATCCCCCCGCGCACCCCTTGGGAAGCAGCCGTGATCGCGGCGGACATCGTGCTCGGTGACCACGGAAGTGTGTCGTACTACGGTGCCGCCCTGGGGCGACCCCTCTTGCTGATCGCGGACGGGAGCCAGGAGCTCGACCCGGCTTCCCCGCCGGCGAGGCTGTGCCGCGAAGGTGACCATCTCGACCTCACGAAGGATCTGCTACCGCAGATCGACCGCGCGTTCAGCACCCACGACCCGGCCAAAGCGGCTGCCATTACCGAGGCGATGTTCCAAGAACAAGACCGCTCCTGGGAGATCTTCCGGAATGCCATCCTCCAAGCCGCGGCGAGGCCTCTGCCCAAGGGGCGGCCCCGGATGATCCGCGTCGACGATCCAGAGCCGTCCCCCAGTCGGTCCCTCACCGCATGGAAAGTGTCACCCAAACTCGCGTATCGCGAAAACAATCCCGTGATCGAAATCAGATGCTTGCCCAAGATCGTCGCCAGGGAAGTCGACGCCTATCGAGAGAGAACCCTGCGCATTGCCGACGCGGCGGAGTACTACCTGACGGTCACGGCTCAGGACGAGGTAGATCGGGCATGCCGTGACAATACCGATGTAATGCTGCACATGGGGCCCCTCCGCACCGCGGACGGCGAGCAGTGGGCATCAGAAATCTTCACTGGACGTACTGCCACGCTTGCCGGCTATGTCGGTAATGGTGGTTGCATGCTGAGGTGGATCGACGGACCCGGGCTCTTCGTCGCTCACGGCGATGTGCTCATCGCCGCGGCGGCTGCGTACCGCTGGCGGGAGGAGGAGTTGCCGATCGACTTGCCGTTCACGGTGGAGGTCGACGTCGGAGGGGAACTGATCAAACTCGACATGTCTCCGCTCGAAGCATAATTCGGCGATCGAGGTGCTGCCCCTCAAGCGCTCACCCATCGATCCTCGTCGTCGAGCCAGCTTCTGATGGTCGTGCTCCGAGGGTTGCCGGTGGTCTCGTAAAGCTGAAGCAACCTTTCCGCGTAATTGTGGAACTGTCCGCGATCGTCTCCGTGGCGTGCGACGACAAGGAGTAATTCAAGAGCTTGAGCCTCCTTTACCGGCTGGCGGCGCTCGCGCATCGTAGCCGCTGTTCGATCGAGGATCTCTTGAGCCGCGTTCCATTGATCCAGCTTTTCGTATGCACGGCCCATCGCTATGCCGACCCTGGCGGCCGAAAGTTCGTCCTCGATCCGGCGCGCTACTTGAAGCGCCTCTACTAGTAGATGCAGGCCGTCGCTGGCCTTGCCCGCTCTGACCAGAACGTCGCCGAGTTGATATGACTGGATAGCGACCCCACGGGCACTTCCGAGCTTCTCGTTGAGCACGCGGGCACGTTTGAGCTTCTCCGCGGACTCGTCGAAGAGTTCCTGTTCCCGGTAGAGAAGACCTAGTGACTCGGAAACGACCGCTTGTGACCAGAGGTCATCCGTAGCCAACTCATCGGCGGCGTTCAGTTGAGTGGCGGCGGAGTCGAAATCACGTAGCTCGATATAAGCACGAGCCAGCTGATTACGTATTTTAGCCTCGGCGACCCGGTTTCCGCACTTCGACGCGGCTTGAACACCTAATTGATGAGTTTCCACCCAGTCTGGATATACCTTGTGACTGTGGTAGTAAGCCCACAGGAATTCGCAAAAAGCCCAGACCTGCTCGAAATCTTCCAGCTCCCATGCGATTCTCACCGCGCGGACCAGATTTGTCTGCTCGACCTCAAGCCATTTCATCGGCTCTGCGGGGTCCGTTTCTTCGAAATTCGAGATAGGTTTGTAACTCGAAATCCGCCAACGCCCATCGCCGAGTATGGCGCGATCTGCAGCGGCTGTCCGATCAAAATACCAGCTGATCATCCGCCTGGTAGCGGCGTCTAGTTCGTCTCCGGATTCATCGCGAAACGCTGTCTGGTGCGCGTGAAGGCGCACCAGATCGTGGAAGCGGTAGCGCTCTTCATAGAGTTCTTCAACGAGATTGGCGTCGGACAAGATCGCCAAGATGTCGTCGGTCGCATCGGGTGACGTGTTCGCGGCAGCGGCCGCGATCCCTACCGCGAAATCTCTCCCAGGGTGCAATGCCGCCAGTCGATACATCCGCTGGGCTGCGGGAGGAAGATCGGCGTACACCGCGTCGAACATTCGCCGAAGTCCGGTTTCGCCATCCACGGACAGGCGATCCAGGCGCCGGTGATCGTCGTTCAGATAACGTACGAGTCGTGGTACAGACCACGTGCGGTGCTGAGCGAGTTGAGCGCCGGCGATGCACAGGGCGATGGGTAGACCGCCGCACAATTGAGCAAGTTCTTTCACCGCGGTCGGTTCAGGCGCCCCCGCGCGCACGGGGAGCATCTGCGCCACCAGCAGCGTGCTATCGGACGGCCCCAAGGGGGAGACCGCGATGAACGTGGCTCCCTCGGTGATCAGGCCGCCGAGCTTGTGTCTGCTGGTCACGAGCACGACACTGTGTTGCGAGCCTGGGATCAGCGGTCGCACCTGTGCAGCCTGCTCGGCGTTCTCAATGACAATGAGCAGTCGCCTTGCCTGAGTGCGGGTCCGGAACAGGGCTGCTCGCTCGGGCAACGAGATCGGGATGTAATCCTCGCTGACCCCAAGTGCACGGAGGAAGCTCCCCAAGACCTCGGCGAGTTCCACACCATTCGGTCGGCGATAGGCCGCGAGATCCACGTACAACTGCCCGCCGGTGAAAAGGCTCAGGTGCTTGTGTGCCCACTGCAAAGCCAGGGCGGTCTTCCCAACACCACCAAGGCCGCTCATCACTACGACGGCTGCTCGATCTTGTTGCGGCGTTTGGACCCGGTCTGTGATGGCCTTGAGCTCGCTGGTCCGGTTGACGAACCTGTGCGGTGGTGGAGGTAGCTGCCTGGGCGTATCCGCGAGGGAGTAAGGAAGTGCGGCGCTGACTTCCTGATCCGCAAGAGCGGAGGATTCGTCAGCAGAACCGGCGGGCTCAGGTGGCCCTGGCTCAGCGCCCATCCGCTCGCTCCCCGATCGAGTGATCCAACGCCGTACGGTTGTTGCTTCCGTCTAGCAACCCTACCGTGCGTCGCCGGTCACACTCCATAGTTGAGTTTTTCAACTGTGAGCACCCTAACTTACGCGACCTAGCGCAGAAATCCGAACCAGCGGTTTCAGGCTATTGGGACCGACTTGCGAGTTGTAACCAACTTTCACTCCTGGTGGACCCCATTAGCAGGTGCGATCACGCTCTGGCGTCATGTCGGTGAGAAAGCGGCCATCTCGGGATGTCGTGCCCCCGTAACGTGGTGCGCACTCAGTGTGTCTGCAACTCATAGTTTATACCCTCCGTCCCGTGCACGTGCACCTGCACAGGCAAGCCGTGGTCAATACTGGTTGCAAGACGTGGCAACTTGACTCAGTTGAGGGATGCGACCAGCGACTGTCTGTGTAGTCATTTGGGGGCGTGTCTGCGGTTGGACGCCACCAAGGGCGAACGAGCGTGCGTATGTCCGAGAGTGGCTCGGGAAGAGTTCATGTCACGGAGTCGTGTGACGGGCGTAGTTCGCTACAGCTGCAAATACAACGCTCGGTGGCGGTCGCCTGGTGGTCCTGGATTCGTGAGCAAAGCCGAATCGGTGGCTGGTGACCTGCGGCGACTCTGTGCTTGCTGTAGCCACGGCCGAGCTTGCCGGCTAAGTGGCTTGGCTGTCTTGGTGCACGGGGGCGTTAGGTGGAGGGGAGCGGGCGGCCTGGCGGACGTCTGGCGTGGCGAAACCCACGGCTGTATGCGTTGAAGAGGGCTGGATCGACTTGCGTGTCGGAAAGAATCTCTCAGTCAGGCGATCGCAATGCGTAGCGAGCTCAACCCAGTGTGCCAAGCATCGGGGTTCGTAGGAGTTGAAAATCACAGCCCAAGGCCTCGGGTGCGGCCTCGGTAAGGAGTCCTGCTGCGGCGAAGATGGCGTGTCGGCGGTCGGTGCAGTCAGGGCGGGTGTGCATCCTGCTTGAACATTGGTCAAGGGGTGTCGTAGTTCACCGCGTCGTCCTGTCGGCCGGTGTACTGACTGGAAGTGCGCTCGCTGCGCACTCTGGGATGCGAAATCCTGTTTCTCGCGATGCGTCCGGGGCGGCCTGCATGTGCTGTGCGCTGAAGTTTGACGCAGATACGCAGTTGATCAAGACTTAACGTGGAATACACCGCTCAGGTGGATCTTGAATCTGAGTCTTGTTTCAGCGGTGAACCCTTGGGAATATTGCGTCTCCGTCGAATTTCCCGAATGAATAGGTGTCGTCGACGTAATGTCTAATTCTCTGTCATTCGCTTCCATGACCGCTTCGATGCTTACGGCTTCCTTCAAGTTTCTTTTCGATCGTGCCAGCGCTGTGCTGGATCGGCGAGCTGAGGCCAAGAAGGGCGACTCGAAGCAAGACCAGGCGAAGGATGCCCCGGAAGAGCTGGCCAAGCTCCAGGAGGCGATGCGTGCGCTGAACGTCTATCGCGAGCACAATCTGACGTTGAGTAAGGAGGATGCTGGACTCGTTGGACTCCTCGAAGACGTGCATGCGGAACTCGAAAAAATTCTCGGCGAGCCGATCGACCTGGAGAAAGAATGTCGGCCAGGCGTGCGGGTGGAAGTCGAAAACGACGACGTCACCGGAGGGGTCACCGGTTTGCGGGTCGGTGACGTCGCGGCAGGCGGTAGCGCCGACGTCAAAGTGCGGAACCGTGACGTCAAGCGTGGTGCGGAGGTCACCGGCATGTGGATCGAGGGAACCCTGGGATGACGATGTTCGAGAACCAGGGGCACGAGCAAGACCACGACCCGGTCGGGGTCGGCCCGGCGGATGACGGCCGCAGCGGTAGCCGCCACTTGGAGCAACACAGTGAGGGGGAGTCGACGACTACGGGACAGGCGAACTCTGCCGAGTATCCCGAAGCTGAGCGTCATCTGCCGCCGTCCATGGCCGCGACCAGCAGTTTCCAGGCCACGGCGTTGGTGGAGAACCACCACGGTGGCGACGTCAACGCGCTCAAGGTCGTCAACTACCTCCAGGATTCATTGGAGCATCTGGAAGCCAACGATCAGTACTTGGAACTGACGCGGCAGCTCTTCGCGCCACCCACTGGTTTCGACTCCGCTCTGGAGAAGGGGCGAAACGACACACATTTGCTGGTCGTGGCTCGTGAATCCGACACAGGTCAGGTGATGATCGGGCACGCCTTCCTGGCTGCTCTCCGCAAGTGGAGTGGCGAGAACGTGTCCGTGGGTGCTCTGCCATTCGGTGGTGGGACGGAGTTCAAGGCCAGTAGGCTCCCTTTGCCGGAGGGGTGGGCCTACGTGGTCCAGGTGCCGCCGAATGAAGAGGACTTCAAGCTCAGTTCGTCGTTCGGCTCGAGCTTGGCCAAGCTGCAGGATGCGCTCAAACGCAAGCCCTGTTGGATGGTCATGCTGATGACTCCGCAACAGTGGCTCCAAGCAAGCTCCCAGGCCCCGGACGGCCTTCTCGCGCAACTCGGTGATGCTGAACCACTGGACATAGCGGAACGGGCTCTGCGAGTCCGCGACAAGGGCTTCCCGGTCGAGCGCTGGCTTCGCACGCGTGAGATCAGCAGCCTCCTGAACGGCCAGCCGCCTTCCGAAGTGCAGGAAGTCGTCGACCTGATGCTCAAGGCGCAGCACGCTGACCCGAGTGAGCTGATCGGCAGGGACGATCCCACCGTGGCCGGTGACGACGACCGTCGGATATCGGGGGAGGCGCTCGTCGACACTGGTGACCGGTTCTTCTCCCGACGTGTGGCGACTGTGGTTGCCGCACGTCGAAACTGGCGAAGGCAACTGCTGGACTGGCACCGAGCGGACGGCCGGACCAGTTTCCAGCGGAACTTTCTGGTATCGGCGGCGGCGCAACCGGGTGCGCCAGTCGCACACGTCTACGCCGGCACCGTCCGGCTGGCAGAGGCGCTGGGGGAAGGCAAGGGGCAGCCGCTCGAAACACAGGTGCACCCCGGTGTCATCGACCTGGTCGACGCGGCGGTCGCCGACTTGACCGACAAAGACACGGTGGAATTCGACCGTGTCGGCTGGGACGACGCCGTGCTCGAGTACTTCTGGGTCGATCGCCCCCTCTCGCGTGCGAAGTTCCTCAAGTGGCTCGCCGGTACGGTGGTGAAGCCCCGGGAACAAGGCGCCTTGGAATCCTTGACCGAATCTCAGCGTCAGGAGCTGGCGGCACGGATCGCGCAATTGGCCGTGCAGTGGGCCGTCCGGCAAAAGCGCGCTCTCCCCTTGGAGGCGGTCGCGGAGACTTGGCGCGGTAAACCGGTATGGCAGACGTTCATCGCAACGTTGGACCTCGCGGCGGTACAGCCGACCTCAACGGGCTACCTCCACGAGATGCTTCTGCGGTGGGCGAAATCCGGCGAGCCGGCGCGAGCTCAGGCTGTCGCCGAGGTCTGCTCGAGGGAGTTCGGGTCCAAGCACACAGGCAAAGCCCTGCGGAGGCTGAAACATGCCGCCGGATCACCGGATACCGACGTCATCGAGGCTGTTCAAGCCGCTGTGCTCACGCTCTGGCGGGACGCTTCGGTACGGCAGGCTCTGTTCGCGGAGGTGATCGCCTGGTGCAGGGAGCCGGATACGGCCGCCGTCGGGCGTCGTTCGTTCGCGACCCTCGCCAACGCGTTCGACCCCGCGGAGCCGGAACGTCCCTGGCTATTGGTCGATGAATCGGCAGGCGACGCCTACACCGCCACTGAGTCCGACCTGGCCGACGGCTGGAACACTCTGCTCAATCCGGCGTACGGCGATGTGGAATTGGAGCCCACCTTGTCCCGCTGGCTCGATGCCGGTTTGGCACGGCCTCATCTGCAGGACATCATCGTCGGGGTTCTGGCACGTGCTGCCCAGGTACCTGAGGTCGCTGGGCAAGAGTCAGAGCGTTTTCGGCTCACCGGTCTCGCCCGCAAGTGGTGTACCGCGGATGGCGAAAACCAGGCCAAAGAGGCACTGTACTTCCGTATTACGCGGCGGCTTGACGACGACTTCCTCCGTGGCCGTGCCGATGACCTGCACCTGGGGTGTACCTGATGTGGCGGCGGCCGAAAGCGCGGATGCAAGTCTGGCGTTACGAGGATCATCTGCCGAGCAGAGACGATGGCTTGAGCTTCGACGTGACCATCGAGCTGCTCGGCTACCCCAAGGACCTTGACGCCCGGTCCGCTGTCTCTCCGGCTGAGGCCGTGGGGGACAAGATCGGTGGGGCATTCGACGGAATCGCCCTCGCGCACTCACTCCTGCAGAAAAATCGCGTCCGGCGGTTAATGTACTCGCACTTGCTCGACAGGCTGCCGCTCGCGGTCCCAGGTGCCGAAATCCACGATGCCGTGGTAACCGTCGACATATCGGTAGGTTTGCTCGAAGCAGCTCGTCAGGCAGAGCATGCCCGGCACGAGATCCATCTCGACGCTTTGGCTTACCGGCAGATCAAAGCCCGCATGGACTTTCTGCGTGACGTGTGCCTGAAAGATCCCGGTGCCGCGCGTCTCTTCTCACTGATACCACCGTCACCGCGGCTCGCAGGTATGCCCTTGGTGGATCCCGAAGAGGTCGTCAAGGTCGTGTCGCAGTGGGCGCCTGGGTCGGGTTGGGTCGTAGCGGCTCAGAAACTCTTGGAGTTCGGTGAGAAGTTAACCAGCGACCAATTCGACGCCCTGGCGAAGTTGGTGCAAGACGCGATGGCCCGATTCGGTGAGGCTGATTTGGGAGTTGAGTTCGCGGCCGCGGTCGGCCAGGCGGCAGCTTTGAACGGGGTCAGCGATGGCGCAAGTACGTGAATAGGAGTCAGGGCATATAGCCGGTCGAGGATCTTATGGAGACGTGGTTCCTGGCGCTGGTATGCCCGGGGCAGGAAGGGGGCCTGTGGGCTTAGGACTTGACCGGCTCGTGTCACGTTTGCTTCGTGCGAGGGGGCTGACCCGGATTCGGGGCCGGAGTCAGCCGACGTCCGCTCATCAGATTCGGCGGCACAAGGTGCATGTGCAGCGGTGGACGGACGTCTTCATCCGGCTGGTGCTCGCCAACACCTGGGCCTGGCCGGTCAGCGGTGTCTTCCACTTCGAGTACTTTGCCCGGGTCTTCGGCGGCCCATGGACATCCCTGAGCGACGCCGCGCCTCCGCCATGTTCCCCCATCGGGTCCTCGCCAGCCGGGCCTTCTTCGCCGAGATCGAGGCCGGGCTTCCGGGTATCGCCCACTTCCCGACGCTGATCGTGTGGGGCGACAAGGACATCGCATTCCGCCCCCAGGAACGCGAACGTCTGGAAGCCACCTTCATCGACCACACGACCGTGATCGTCGAAGGCGCCGGCACCTACGTTGAATCCGACGCGCCCGAGGAGTTCGTCAGCGCGTTCCGCGACTGGACGGCGTCTTAGCCGCGGTCGTGGAGGGTGATCCGGTAGCCGTCGGGGTCGGCGAAGGTGAACGTCCGGCCGAAGGGGCCGTCGATCGGCGCGGAGACGATGGTGCGTCCGTCGGCGACGAGCGCGTCGTGAATCGCCTGGACGTCCGTGGCGTGGAGCCAGATCGCGGCGCCGATGCCGGGCTGCGCGACGGATTCGAGATCGGTGCCGGGAACGACCTCGCGGAGCGCGAAAGCGATCGGTTTCGTCTCGAAGACGACGGCGTGCGGAGGTCCGGCCGGTGAGCGGACCAGGCCGAGGTACTGCTCGTAGAACGCCTGCGACGCGTCGAGGTCACGCGCTTGCAGCGAGATGAAGTCCGGGCCGGTGGCGGGCATGGTCGTGCTCCTTTTCGTCGTGTCAGCATCCTGACATAGACGAGGGTATGTCAGGATGCTGACACGAGTCAAGGCGGGTTGACCTCTAGTCCGGTCGAGGTTCAAGGATGGGGACATGACTCTCGAAGCGGACGAAATGCTCCTGTTCCGGAACACCATGCGGATCACCGACGGCCACCTGGAGGAATTCACCGCCGCGGTCCGCGAAGCCATCGACTTCGTCGAGCACAACGCGCCGCAGGTGATGGTGCAGACCTTCGTCGACGCCGATCGGATGCTGGCCTACAGCTACCAGATGTACGCGGATTCGGCCGCGGTTCTCGAGCACTGGCGGATTTCCGAGGACCAGATCAACGCCGTGTCGGCGCATTGCACCGTGGTGGACTTCCAGGTGCACGGCTCGCCGGACGAGCGGGTGCTCGCGGGAATGCGCGGCATGATCGACGACGGCACCGCCGTCGTCACGCCGCGCATCGCGGGTTTCGTGCGCGGCGCGGTCAGCCCTTGAAATAGCCCTTGAACAGGATCTCGCTGATCTTGATGGTGGTCTCCTGCCCGGTTTCGAAGCCGTTCTGGATGACCTTGGTGTTGTTCATCAACGCGAGGGTGTACCGCTCGTGCGGCCCGACGAAGCCGACCGAGTTCATGATCCAGGAGCCGTCGTCGTTGTCGTCGGACCAGCCGTCCTTGTTGCCCGGGCGGGCGGCGGGCCCGGCGCCCCAGACACCCCACTGCTGGTTGACGTCGACGGTGCGCATCTCGTGGACGATGTAGTCGCGGTGATGGCGGGGGAGCTTCGTCAGGACATGGTTGACCAGCCGGTCCAGGTCGTTCGCGGTGGTCAGGATCCAGCCCCAGTGATGCGGGTGCTGGTCGGTGAACCGCATGTCGGTCATCCCGTAGGACGGGAAGCGCTTGGCGAACTCGGCCTCTCCGCCGTAGCGGGTCCACAGGGTGTGAGCGGCGGCGTCGTCGCTGGAGTTGAGCATGCGGTGCATCAGGTCGCGGTCTTCCGCGGTCAGCTGGACGGCGCCGGAATCGTTGCGCAGCAACAGGTCGACGACCATCGCCAGCTTCGGCGTGGAGCAGGCCCAAATGAGGGTCCCGGCGTCCGCGCTGCGGTAGACGGCGCCGGTCCACCGGTCCCGCAGGACGATCCCGGTGTCACCGGGCCTGCTGTCGGCGTAGGCCTGGGCGCGGATGATGCGGGCTTGGAGTTCCCGGTCGAAACGGGTCGTCGCGCCCGCGGGCGTGGCAGGTGTCAAGGCGAGTACCACCAGCATCGCGGTCAGGACGGCGGAAAGTCTCTTCATGCGTTCCCCAGGTTTTCGGTAGTGGTTCTTCCTGAGGGACAAGACGTTCGCGGGCGGCGGAGGTTGTCACGGCCAAGCGTACGGTCATTTTCCGGCCGATGCCGTGTGGACGAAGCCGTCCGGCCGCAGCGCGACCGCGCCGGACCGATGCCGCCGCAGCCACGCCAGCAGGGTTCCGTCGATGTCGATCACACCGCCGTCGGCCGGGCGCGTGCCGGGCGGGAGGACGGTGAGCCGGACGGCGTCCCGCTCGCAGTCGAGCGGCACGTCGCCGGTCGTCAGCACGGCCCACCGTCCGCCGAGGACGTCGTCGAGACGACGGCGGGTGCCGCCGGAATCGAGGACCCACGGTTGCGGGATCTTGCGTCCGACCGCGGGAGTGGTGCGGGGACCGAGGAATCCGTCGCGGTACCGGGCTTCCGGCACCCACGAGTACTTGACCAGCGTCCGGCGCACGAAGCGGCGGCGGGCGAGGGGGCGGAGCACCGCGTTGCGCAGCCGAGTGGCGACGGGGCGGCGCTGGGTGATGAGGCCGCCGACCAGGACGGCCCGGCGGGTCACTTCGCGAACGTGCGGTTTGCGTTCCGCCTCATAGGATTCCAGTACCGATTCGGGGAGTTCCCCGCGGACGACGGCGGCCAGTTTCCAGCACAGGTTGGCGACGTCGCGCACGCCCGCGGCCATGCCCTGGCCGATCCACGGTGGCATGGCGTGCGCCGCGTCCCCGGCGAGGAACACCCGCCCCGCACGCCAGCGCGCGGCGATGCGCACGTGATGGTTGTAGACCACCGCTCGGAGGACCGTGACGTGCTCCGAGGTGATTCCCTGTCGTGCCAACAGTTTCCCGACGGCGGAGTCGGTGACGAGTTCGCGTTCGTCCTCGCCGTCGAGCACCGGGAACTCCCAGCGGTGATGCCCGAGCGGCGTCGGGCAGTCCACGGCGGGGCGGCGCGGATCGCAGTGGAAGCGCAACCGCCCGATATCCGGCCATTCCTTCTCGACCGCGGTGTCGATGACGACCCAGCGGGTTTCGTAGGTGCGGCCGTCGAAGCCGATACCGAGCTGACCGCGGGTGGCGCTGGAGCCGCCGTCGGCGGCGATCACCCAGGAGGCGCGGACCCGGTCGAGCCGGTCGCCGTCGGTGAGCAGCAGTTCCACACCGTCGGAATCCTGCCGGACGCGCAGGCTTTCGTGTCCCAGCAGCAGTTCCACGTTCGGGAAGCGGGCGACACCGGAACGGAGAACGGCTTCCAACGCGGGCTGGTACAGGAATTGCTGCGGGGGATG
Organism: Amycolatopsis sp. CB00013; assembly: GCF_001905755.1. NCBI lineage: Bacteria > Bacillati > Actinomycetota > Actinomycetes > Pseudonocardiales > Pseudonocardiaceae > Amycolatopsis > Amycolatopsis sp. CB00013. The sequence goes on from NZ_LIWC01000003.1 coordinate 317,457, forward strand.
GCCGTGCCCCGCGGATTCGAAGGCCGCGCTGAGGAAAGGTACGCCGTGGTCGTCGACGAAATCGATCGGCAGCCCGGCGAGCATGTCGCGGGTGAGTTCGTCGGCCAGCCCGGTCTGCTGCCAGATCCGCACGACCTCCTCGTCGGTGGAGATGGCCCGCGCCCGGCCGTAGACCTCGGGCTCGCGTTCGATCACCACCACCGAGAGCCCCCGCGCGCCGAGCAGGTTGGCGGCGGTGACCCCGCTGGGGCCGTAGCCGATGACGGCCACGTCGTACTGCGGAATACCGGACACGGCGTCGTGCCTCCTAGCCTTCGCGAAGGGACCGCACCGCGGCCTGGAATCGGGACATGAGGGTGGCGACGCGCACGCCGGCGGGGGTGTGGCCCCAGATCGAGATGCCGTCGTAGGTCGCCGGTTCCCAGGTGCGTTCGAGTTCCGGGGTGACGACGACGGGGTTCCAGCCGACCTCCAGTTCGAAACCCGATGGCGTGACGCAGTAGTAGGACAGTTCCCGGTCGTTGGTGTGCTGCCCGATCGACCACGCCATGGCGAAGCCGAGTTCGGTGACCCGGTGGAAGCTCGCGAGCAGGTCGTCCAGGGTGGCGATCTCGATGTTCACGTGCTGCACCGAGGTGCGGATGGGGTCGATCGCGAGGCCCGCGACGTTGGCGACCGCGATCGAATGGTGGCGTCGCCCGCTGCGCAGGAACCGGATGTTCAGCCTGGCCGGGCCGATCCGTTCGACGATCCGGTCGGACAACCGCAGATCGAGCAGGTCGTCCCAGTACGCGTGCAGCCGCTCGGGCCGGGTGGTGGTGATCGCGAGATGGCCCATGCCGCTCCGCCCGGTCACGAAGGCGGCGTTGAGCATCCGCGGCGACGTCGTGCTCGTGCGGGCGCGGGTGAAGATCTCGGTGGCGATGCCTTTGGGGCCGGGGAAACGCCAGAGCCGTTCGACGCCGCGGAGTGCCGCTTCCTCCGCAGTTCCTTCCGTGACCGGCAGGCCGGCCGCCGTGGCCCGGCCGAGGATCACCTCGAAGCTCGTGTGGTCGTCGACCTCCCAGCCCGCGGCGGTGACGTCCTCGGCGGGACCGCGCTGGATCAGGAAACGGCACTCGCGGTCGTCGAGCCGGAACCGGAGCGTGTCGCGGGTCAGCGCGTCGACGTGCAGGCCGATCGCGTCGGCGCCGAACCGGTTCCACTCGGTCAGCCGCCGGGATTCGACGACGACGTAGCCCAGCCGCGCGGCGCCGAAGATGTCGGGGCGGGTCATGCCGCGCTCACCCAGTCGAGCAGCAGCCGGTTGAACCGGTCCGCCTGCTCGTACTGGACCCAATGACCGGTCCGGGCGAACAGATGCAGATCGCAGCGGGGCAGGGTGCGTGCGAGCCATGGCCCGCCGGAGGGCCGGTTCACCTTGTCGAGGGTTCCCCAGACGGCCAGCGTCGGGATCGCGCAGCGTTCGAGCCGGGCCTTCTGGCGGGTGAAATCCATCCGCCAGAGGGTGCGCAGGGCGTCGCGGCCGGACGGCCGCCGCAACGGCGGGGCGGCGATCACGGCGGGGTCGATGCTCGCCTGGTAGCGGGATTCGATCAGCTCGTCCGGCACCGATGAGGCGTCGTGCACCAGGTAGTCACGGATGAACGTCGCCAGCTTCGCCCGGCTCGGGCCGTTCCCGGCGTAGTAGTCCAGGAGCGCGTTGAGGCCCTTCGTGGGCGGCTTCCGGGTCGTGCCGATACCGCCGGGGCCCATCAGCACCAGCGACGCGACCCGGTCGGGCCGGTCCAGCGCGAGCCGCAACGCGGCCGCACCCCCGTAGGAATTGCCGACCACGTGCGCCTTCTCGACATCGAGCGCGTCCAGCAGTTCGCGAACGAAGATCGCGAGATCGCCGAACGGATCGCCCTGATCGAGGTCCTTTGTGGACTGTCCGTAGCCGGGCATGTCCGGTACGAGGACCCGATGTCCCGCCGTCACCAGCGCGTCGACGTTGCGCGCGTAGTTCGACAGACCGGTGGCCCCGGGCCCGCCTCCGTGCAGCAGGAGCAGCGGGGGACGCCGTGCGTCGTGGCCGCCCTCGGGCGACACGTCGGCGAGGAAGACGTCGCGGGCGCCGGCGCGGACCGTGCGAGTCGAGGTCATACGTCACTCCTGTAGTGATCGATACAATTGGAGCGATCGCTACGGTAAGCTCGAGGCGACGAAACGTCAAGGAAGGGGAAACCGATGAGCCGTGCCCGCCGGATCGACACCCACCAGCACCTGGTTCCGCCGCGTTACGCGGCTTGGATGCACGAGAAAGGCATCCGCCCCGGAGGAGTGGACCTGCCCGCGTGGTCCGAAGGGGCCGCACTGAAGTTCATGGACGGAAACGACATCCAGACCGGCGTGCTGTCACTGTCGACGCCGGGCGTCTACTTCGGGGACGTCGCCGAGGCGCGGCGCTGGGCGCGGGAGATCAACGAATTCAGCGCCGAGGTCGTGGCACGAGAGCCCGACCGGTTCGGGTTCTTCGCCACCCTGACCCTTCCCGACGTCGAGGGGGCCGTCGCCGAGGCCGAGTACGCGCTCGATGTGCTGCACGCGGACGGAATCGTGCTGCTGGCCAACAACGACGGCCGCTACCTCGGCGACCCCGGCTTCGAGCCGCTGCTGCGGTTCCTGCACGAACGCGGCGCCGTCGTCTTCGTCCATCCCGGCGAGCTGCCCGCCCCGGAGGTCCCCGGCATCCCGACGTTCACCGCCGATTTCCTGCTGGACACCACCCGCACGGCGATCAGCCTGATCCTGTCGGGCTCGATGAAGAAGTACCCCGGCATCAAGTTCATCCTCGCCCACGCGGGCGGATTCGTGCCCTACATCGCCTACCGGATCCTGCTCGCCATGCTGAACGAGAAGAACAAGGCGCAGCAGGCCTGGACGCTGCTCGACCAGAAACACCAGGTGCCCAAACAGCTTTCGGTGCTGAAGCGGTTCTATTACGACGTCGCCCTGTCGGCGAGCCCGGCCGCGCTGCCCAGCCTGCTCGAAGTCGCCTCACCCGACCACATCACCTACGGCAGCGACTTCCCGTTCGCGCCGCCCGTCGCGATCGGCTTCCTGAACAAGCAATTCGAGAAATACCCGCTCGATCCCGGTCTGCGCGCCGCCATCGATCGTGGGAACTCCGAAGCGCTGTTCCCACGCTTGAAAGGATGAATCACGAAGGCCGGTCGCCCTCGACGAGGTCGAACACGGCCCGCGCGTGCAAGGCCAGCAACCGGTGCAGGTCGACGTCGTCCCCGCCGATCTCCTTGGCGACGAAGAAACCGTCGACGGCGGCCAGCGCGTAGAGGGCGACCAGGCGCACGGTGTCTTCGGTCAGCCAGGGCGCGGACGCGGCGAAGGCCGACTCCACCCGGCGAAGCGCGATCTCCCGGACCTCCAGGAACTTCCGGCGCGCCGTCGGCTCTTCCGGGCGTCGCGCGAGCGCCAGCATCAAGCCGAGGCGCAGGAAGTCCGGCGTGGCCAGAAGGGTCTTCCCGACCTGGGTCGCGACTTCGGTGAACGCTTCGAGCGTGAGACGCGTGCCGTCCGCCGGGAGCGTGAACGCGCCCAGCCAGCTGGTGAAACTGCGCTCGATGACCGCGGCGATGAGCTCGTCCTTGTCGCGGAAGTGCCAGTAGATCGAGCTGGCCGGCAGCCCGCAGCGCTCACTGACCTGCGCGATGCTGGTGCCGTCGTAGCCGCGTTCGCCGGCGATCTCGGCGGCCGCGTCCAGGATCCGGCGGCGCGACTCCTCGCCGTTCGCGCGGCGCTGTCGCGTCTTGCGGGCTTCCGTCATCCGAGCTCCCTCCACTTACCGGAGTGAATGCTACGGGACGCGGGAACCTGCGAGGGTCACAGCGGCGGGTCGAACTTGCCGCTGATCGTGTCCATCTTCGTGCCCACGGGCGGGAATTTCGTCAGGAAGTCGTCCTTCATCCGGAAATCGATGAACTTCTGCAGATCGGGTGTCAGGTTCTTGTATTCGGCGTTGAGCACGACGTGGTCCCGGATGCCGCGCTCCTCCGGGTTGACGGCGTCCGGCCATTTGACCTTGTCGCTGGCGGTGACCGAGTAGTCCACCTCCAGGCCCTTGGCCTCTTGCCGGAACTGCGCCGGGGTCTTGTCGATGCCCAGCGCGTCCAGCTTTCGCTGCAGCTCCGGGTCCTTCATCCCGCCGACGGCTTCCTTCACCTGGCCGATCTTGATGTCGGCCTCCTTGAGCTTCCCCTCGAAGTTGCCCGACATCTGGGCGTTCGCCTTGCGGGACAGGGTGGTCATGTTGTCCGCGGTGCCGGAGCCGCCGAGCACCTGGTTCTGCAGGTGCCCCTTGATGAAGTAGCCGTTGGGGTGGTCGGGTTTGTAGCCGATCTTGTCGTTGGGATCGGACGAACGCAGCTTGTCGAGCTCGGCCCGCAGGCGCGGATCGTAGTTCGAGTGGCCCTTGCCGTTCAGGCCGTCGACGTCGGTGAGGTGGTTGCCCGCGGGGTCGGTTCCGCCGGGGTACTCGCCCTTTCCGGAGCCGTCGAGCGTTCCCTTGCCCTCCTTTCCGCCGCCTTCCATCACCGTGCGGTCGGACTTGCCGTGCGACTTGTTGGCGTCGCCGGTGATCGGGGGTTCGTGCCTGCCCGTCTTGGGCTTCTTGGCGGAACCGGCGCCGTTGCCCGCGTTACCCGCTCCCGGGTTCTGGTTCGCCGCGGGCCGCTTGGCCGTTCTGCACGGGGCCGGGGCGTTGAAGGTCGCGTCGTCGTCGAGGTAGGCGTACGGGTCGTCGGCGTAGTTGGTCTGCTTGCCGGAGTTCCTGGTCAGGCCGAGGGGGTCGGCTTCGAGGAACGGATCGTCGACGTAGGTCTCCGGATTCGGCCCGGGGGTCAGGCCGAGCGGGTCCGGCGAGATGTAGCGGGCGTTGACGGGGTCGTAGTAGCGGAAGAGGTTGAAGTACAGCCCCGTTTCCGCGTCGTGGAACTGGCCGGGGAACCGGAGCGGCGTTTCCGGGCGGGTGCCGGGGGCGACGAGGCCCCAGACGCTCGTCCGGACCAGGCTGACCCGGCCGTCCACCGGGCCGACCAGCTCCGTCGGGGTGCCGATCTCGTCGGTGATCACCGCGGCGACCTCGGTCCGCCCGTCGGGCAGGGTGCGCGCCTGCGCCACCACCCGGTCCCCGTACGGATGACGGATCCAGGTCAGGGTCTCCACCGGGGCACCGCCGAAGGTGTGCCGGGCTTCGACGAGATCGTTGCCGTCCCAGGTGAAATCGACCCGTTCGGCGACCGCGCCCGCGAAGTCCAGCCGCTCCTTGGCCACACGCCGGTCCAGCGCGTCGTAGCGGTAGCGCCACCGGGCGCCGTCCGGCGTGTGCACGGTGACCAGATGGTCGTGCGCGTCCCAGCCGAACACCCAGGTCAGCTCGGTCCCGTCCGGCGCGGGCAGGGTCCGCCGGATCAGCCTGCCCTGCCCGTCGTGGACGTAACGCGCCACGCCCGGGCCGAGCGACGACGAGAGCAGATTGCCGAGCACGTCGTAGGCGTAGTGCTCGGCCGCGCCGTGATGGTGCGCCGCGGTGACCCGGCCCGTGTGGTCGTACTCGTAGCGCACTCCGCCCGCCGGGTCCTCCCGCGCGGCGACACTGCCGTCAGGCCGCCGGTGGTAGCGCTTGGTACCGGCCGGGGTGTGCTGCGCGACGAGCTTGCCCGCCGGGTCGAATTCCTGCCGCAGCAACGGGTTCACCCCGGCGGAGACGGCGACCGTGCGACCGGCGGCGTCTTCGCGCAGGGTCAGTTCGGTACCCGCGATCCGCAGCAGCTCCGCCCCGTCCTCGGTCTGTCCCCAATGGACGTCCACTCCGGACGGAGTGCGCATGGTCTTGGTGTCGGTGGAATAACCGACGGCGGTGTCTCCGGCCGTGCTCGCCTGGCGGACGACCCGGCCCGCCTCGTCGTGTTCCAGCTCGACGACACCGTCCGGGCCGGTGGCGCGCACGAGGCGTCCCACCGGGTCGTAGCGGTAGGTCTCGGTGCCCGACGGGCTGATCCGCTCGATCGGGTTGCCGAGCAGGTCGTACCGCCACTCGACGGTCTCACCGGCGGCGTTGACCCGCCGCACCCGCTGCCCGGCGGCGTCGTAATCGCACCGGGTGATCCGGCCCGCGAAATCCTGCTGCGTGAGCAGCCGTCCTTCGGCGTCATAGGTGAAGTGCCAGGTCTGCCCGGCGGGGTTGGTCACCGCGACGAGCCGCAATTCCGTGTCATAGCGCCAAAGGGTGCGCGCGCCGCCGGGATCGATCGTGGCGGTGATCGTGCCCATCGGGCCGTTCTCGGTACGGGACGTCCTGCCGAGTTCGTCGGTGCGGGCGGTTTCCCGGCTCTCGCCGTCGAAAGCCCACTGGCGGCGGGTCCCGTTCGCGGCGACGACCTCCCGCAGGGAACCTTCCACCGTCCACGCGTACGTGGTCCGGCCGCCGGCCTCCTCGACCGCGCGCGGCCGCCCGAAGAGATCGACCTCGAGCCGGGGCACCTCTTCACCCGGGGTGGGATCGTCGACGTAGGAGTCCTCGAGGTGCTGGTCCTCGGTGACGCCGAGCGGGTCCGTGTACGGATCCGGCACGTTCGGGGCCGTGTACCGCCGCCGGAACACCCGGTCGCCGTCGGCCACCTCGATCGCGAGTTCGGTGTGGGTCCATTCCGTGAGCACCACGCGCGAGCCGTCGGCGCGGAGCACCGAGCGGAGCCGACCGGTCGCGTCGTGCTCGAACTCCGTCCGCCTGCCGAGCTGGTCGGTCCGGTTGAGCAGCACGTCGCGCGGACCGTACTCGCTCCGGATCACGCCGCCGAGCCGGTCGGTCAGCCCCGCGGTGTTCCCGTCCTCGTCGAACTCGTACACCGTGCGAAGGCCGAAGGAGTCGGTGACGGTGGTGGTCCGCTCGCCGTAGCCGAGCGAGGTGTCGAGGTAGCCCTGATCCCCGACGCCCCGGACACAGCGGCCGTGCTCGTCGTAGACATAGCGGTACCAGGCGCCGCTGTGGTCGGTCCAGCCGGTGATCCGGCCCTCGGCGTCGTGGCTGTAGCGGGCCGGAAGGGGCGAGGAATTCGTGCGGGCACTGAGATGTCCGCGCGTGTCGTAGTCGTAGCGGGCGACGGGGACTTCGGTGGCATCGCCCAGCGCGCGGATGGCGCGGATCCGGCCTTCGGAGACGTCGAAGGCGATCCAGGCGCCGCCGAAGTGCCTGAGCCTGGCAGGGGCGCCGTCGTCATCGTGCTCCAGCTCGACGTAGGCGTGCTCTTCGGTGCGGATCTCCCTGAGCAGGAACAGATCCGGGTCGCCTTCGGCCGGGACGAACCGGCGTTCGGTGCCGCGTCCCGGATCCGTCAGGAAGTACTCGGCGCCCTCGCCGCGCAGCCGGCGCGGCGGGCCGTGCACGGCGGTGGCCTCCGTTCCCGGCGCGGGCACCGGGAACCGCAGGATCATCGCGTCGGCGGAGTAGTAGGTGACCGTCCCGTTCGCGACGGTCAGCCGCTCGTCCACCAGCGACGCCCACGACGGGCCGAACCAGCGCCCGCCCCGGTAGGACGAGACGTGGTTGCGGACCACGAGCTGGCCCAGCGGTCCCGGCACGACCAGATCGCTTTCGGTGACCAGCACGTCCCCGCTCTGGACGTCGATCGGGTCACCGCTGCCTTCCTTGCAACCCGGTTCGTTGGTCTCGGTCCGATCCCGTTTGCCTCCACCGCCTTTCGCGCCGGAGGTGGTGGTCGAGCCGTCGCCGTGCGAACCGTCGAGGCCACGCGAGCCGTCCGGCGGATCGTTCTTCGGTGGCGGGTCGTTCTTGGGCGGCGGGTCGTTCTTCGGTGGGTCGTTCTTCGGGGAGGAGTGGTCGCCCGACGGCGTGGTGGAATCGTCGCCGCCCTTGTCCTTGTCCTTGGGCGGTCCCTTGGGCTTCGTGTCCAGGTCCTTCGGCTTGCCCGAGGGAGTGACCTTGCCGCCCTTGAGGTTCTTCAAGGCCTTCGCCGCGTCGTCGAACAGGTCCCCGGCCTTCTTCAGCAGCGGGACCAGCGCCTTGAGCGCCTTCACCAGTTTGGTCGTCAGGTCGGTGATCTTCGCCGCCGTCTTCGCCACGGCCGCCACCACCTGCGGCACCACCCAGGTCAGCCCGATGCCGAGGGTGAACACCACCTGCAGCGCCCACGAGATCAGATGCCCGATCAGCTCGGCGATGATGTCGCGCACCAGGGTCCGCACCGCGGCGACGACCTCGCCCGCGGTCTTCACCCCGGACGACGCGCCCTCGGATCCCTTCTGCGCGGATTGGATGACGGTGGCGGTGTCGGTCGCCTGTTTGCGGTAGGCGTCCGCCGCCTCGCCCTTCCACGACTCGAGATCCTTCTTGACCAGGACGGTCAGCTCCTCGCTGACCTCGCCCAGTTCCTTGGCCACGTTCGCCCACGTCTGCGCCTGCGCCTGGACCTCGTCGGCGTTGCCCGCCAACGCGTCCAGCGCGTCCTTGAGCGGGCCGACGTGCTCCATCAGCCACGACACCCCGGCCGCCAGGATCGCCCCGAACGGGTCCAGCGCCATCGACAGCGCGTCCAGCGCGGTCCCGACCGCGCCCATCGCGACGCCGGCCCAGTCCCCGGATTCGATCGCCGTCTTCAGGCCGTCCGCGGTCTCCAGCAACGAGACGCCGGTGAACCACTTCGTCGAATCCTGAGTGGGCGCGATCAACGGATTGGACACGTGACTTGCCTCGCTTCAAGGTGATCGGGACGCCGGGGTGACAACCTTGTCATTCAATCATCACGACCGCGGCCGGATCCGGCGCCCTGTGCCGGGATCGCCGGTGGGGCGGGGCAAGTCTGCCCGAATGGGCAAGCGGCTCGGACGTCCGAAAACCGCGTTGTGCGCTCAAAGGGACATTGGCGACACGGCGTCGGCCTTGCGCACCAGCGCCGCACCGAGCGTGCGGGCGGTGCGGGCGACGGTGTCGGACAGCGCGGCCAGCGGCTGCGGCGGCGCGAGCACGGCCGCGATCGAACCGACCGCCCGGCCGGTCGGCAACCTGATGGCCGCTTCGATGGCGACGAGTTCGTGTTCCGCCTGCCAGACGGGGCAGAAACGGCCGATGCGCTGCGGCACGGTGGATCCAGGGCGGAAAAGGAGGTGATCCTCCGGTCGGGCGAGGCTGGCGGCGGCGATCAGGATATGACCGTCGCAGGGCACGGCGAGCACCGAACTGGCTCGCGTCGTCGCGGTCAGGCGCCGCAGCTCGCCGCGGGCCAGGTCCAGCAGGCGCGGATAGGGTTGCCACGATTGGCCGAGCCGGAATGCCTGCGCGCCGACTCGATAGCGGTTTTCGCTGCGCTGGACAACCTCCAGCGCGGTCAATTGCTCGAGTAATCGATGTGCCGTCGCTTTCGGTATCGAGCACGAATTCGCCAGCTGGGTCAATCCCGCTTCACCTTGATGTCGTACCAAGGCATCCAATAGGGTGAAAGCGCCTTCGAGGACGCTTCTCGGTCTTCTCTTGGTCTCCATTGAAATCCCCTCGCGCGGTCCACTGGACGGAAACCTTGCTGACAAGGCCAACACGTCGGTGTCAGGGTGGAACGGTCCCGGTGCGTATCTTCGGTCAAAAAACGCGAACTGGGAAGAGTGCATCCACCGAACGGAAAGAGGTTCGAGCAAAATGCGAAGATCCATTCGGCTGGGGACGGCGCTGGCGGGTCTGGTGGCCGGTCTGCTCGTGGCACCCGCGGCGGGCGCGGACGAGGGCGACGTCCGGATCGCCGCCTCGCCACCGTCGCAGAAGACCGCGGCGGACTTCGACGGCGACGGGTTCGCCGACAAGGCGGTTTGGCGCCCTGGCAACGGTGTCTGGTATGTCATCCGCAGCAGCGACGGCAGCGTGGTGACGCAGCAGTGGGGTGTCTCGGGTGACGTGCCGGTCGCCGCGGACTACGACGGCGACCATCGGGCCGACTTCGCCGTGTGGCGGCCGGGCAACGGTATTTGGTACATCATCCAGAGCAGCAACGGCGCGGTCGTGACCCAGCAGTGGGGCGTGGCGGGCGACGTTCCGTTGACCGGCGATTTCAATGCCGACGGCCGCTCCGATTTCGCCGTCTGGCGGCCGGGTAATGGGACCTGGTACGTGCTGGGTATCGCCACCGTGCAATGGGGTGTTGCCGGTGACGTTCCGGTCGCGGACGATTTCGACGCGGACGGCCGAACCGACTTCACCGTTTGGCGGCCGAGCGACGGCGTCTGGTACGTACGGGGAATCGCGACCCAGCAATGGGGCACCATGGGCGACATTCCGGTGGCGGGCGATTTCAACGCGGACGGCCGGGCCGATTTCGCCGTTTGGCGGCCGGGTAACGGCGTCTGGTACGTGCTCGGTATCGCCACCCAGCAATGGGGGGTGGCGGGCGACGTGCCCCTGGGCGGCGATTTCGGCGGCGACCCGCGGGCGGACTTCGTGGTGTGGCGTCCGTCGAACGGGACCTGGTACGGCCTGAACCTGTTCACCACCCAATGGGGGACAGCGGGCGACATCCCGGTCTGAGCGGTGTGAACGTCAAGAGGCGACCCCCGCGTCGAGCAGATCGGGCATGCCCCTCAGCTGCCTGCGCGACGTGATGCCGAGCTTGCGGAAGATGTTGCGCAGGTGGGCGTCCACCGTGCGGGGGCTGAGGAACAGGCGCGTGGCCACCTCCTTCGAGGTCGCACCCGCGGCGACCTGGCGCGCGATATGCGTCTCCTGCATGGTCAGGTGGTCGTAGGAATGCCCGGTGCGGCTGCGGGCGACCTCCCCGGTCGCCCGCAGCTCGTCGGCGGCCCGCCGGGTGAACGCCTCCAGCCCGATGTCCGAGAGCCGTTCGTGCGCGGTGCGCAGGTGTTCGCGTGCCTCACGACGGCGGCCCTCTCGGCGCAGCCACTCGCCGTACCGGAGACGCGCCCGCGCGAGATGGACCGAGAGCGGGCCGTTTTCCAGCTGCCCCAACGCTTCCAGGTGATCGGCCTCCGCGTCGCTGACCAAGGCCCGCGCGGCCGCCGCGATCCCGAGGGCGAACGCGGTTCCGGCGGGTTCCGTGCGTTCGGTCAAGGAGCCCAGCGCCGATCGGGCGACGGCGTGCTCCCCGCACCGGACCGCGGCCTCCACGAGCTCGGGCAGCGCGATGCCGGCGAGGAAGAGATCACCGCTCGCCACGGCACGCGTCGCCGCGTCCAGCGCGGCCGGGTATTCGGCGAGACCGTTGTACAGCACGGCCGTCGCCCAGTGGGCGTTCGCGGTCAGCTGGCCGTTGCCCCGCGTCGTCGCCTCGGCGAACAGGTCGAGCACTTCCTCACGACGGCCGCGCAGGGCCGCCAGATGCACTCGCGGGTAGAGCTGCGGCGCGTCGCCGACGGCGTCCGCGATCGCCTCCTCTTCCGCGATCGCGGCCATCGCCCGGCCGAAGTTCCCGGTGAGCACCGCGTGCAGCGCCACCTGGGAGAGGCCGAGCCGGATGGTCATCGGCGATCCGGTGTCGCGACCGGTCCGCACCAGCCAGTCGACGATCGTCGAGTGCAGCTCGATGTCCCACAGCTCGCCCGCGAGTACGGTGGCCAAGGCAGGCGTCCTGGTCCAGCCGGCGTCGTCGCCGGTGAGCACCTGGCGAAGCGCGGGCACGCCGGCATGGTGTCCCTCGGCGGTCAGCCGCACGAGCGCGTCGAGGAGGTCCGGCGGCCCCGGAGGCGCCGAGCGGGCCGCGTCGAGGACGCGGTCCAGCACTCCCGCGGCCCTGCCGACGACGAGCCCCATTTCCAGTGCCGCGACGAAGAACTCGCGTGATCGTTCCGGATCGACGGCGGCGAGCCGTTGTGCCGCCCGCAAAATGAGCGCCGGACCTCGGACGGCGCCCTCGGCGCCCTGGACGAACGCGATCCGCCCGCGCAGCAGGTCGACGGACGCGTGCTGCGGCACGTCCAAAGTCTCCGTGTCGACGCTGGCCAGCAGATCCGCCGCCGCCTCCGTCCCACCCGCTTCGAGCGTCGTCCGCGCGGCCGCGAGGGTGCGCTCGGTCTGCTTGGCGGGATCGAGCGAAAGCGCCGCCGCCCGTTCGAGGAACGCGGCGGCGGCCGCCACACCACCGCGCGCCTGCGCCCGCGACGCCGACAGCTCCAGCTCCGCCGCGACCTCCTCGTCCGGTCCGGTGGTGGCCTGCGCACGGTGCCAGGCCCGCCGGTCCCCGGCGGTTTCCGCGTCGGTGACCTCGGCCAGCGCCCGATGCGCGGCATGGCGCTGCTCCGGCTCGGCCGCCCGGTACGCGGCGGACCGCGCCAGCGGATGGCAGAAGCGCGCCCGTGTGTCGAACCGGATCAGCCCGGACGCCTCGGCGGCGGCGCTCGCGGCGGGCACTTCGATGTCCAGCCGCCGCGCGGCCGCCCACAGCAGACCGGGATCGCCGGTGGGATCGGCACTCGCGAGGATCAGCAGCCTTCGCGCGTCCACGGGCAGTTCCGCCATCCTGGCCAGGAAACTGCGTTCGATCCGGCTCGCGACCGGCGACGGCTCCGGCAGCGCGAAGCCACCCGCTTTCGGCAGTTCGATCAGGGCGAGCGGGTTGCCGCGTGCCTCGGCGAGCAGCCGGTCGCGGACCCGCTCGTCCAGCGTCGCGGTCTTCTCCCCGGCGAGCAAGGCGCGCGCGTGCGCGTCGGTCAGGCCGCCGACCGTCAGCCCGGGCAGTTCGTCCAGGCCGCGGATCGGATCCCGGTCGCGGGCGGCGAACACCATCGCGATCGGCTCGGCCGCGATCCGCCTCGCCAGGAACGTCAACGCCCTCGCCGACGCGGTGTCCAGCCAATGCGCGTCGTCGATCAGGCACAGCATCGGACGCGTCCCGGCGGCGGTCGACAGCAGTTCGAGCGCGGCGAGGCCGACCCGGAACGGGTCCGGCGCGCCGTCGGCCAGCCCGAAGGCCACGAGGAGGGACTCGCGGTACGGAGCCGACAGCGTGTCGAGATGCGCCAGCGCCGGAACGCACAGCTGATGCAGAGCCGCGAACGGCAGTTCTCCCTCGAACTCCGACCCGGACGCGCGGATGAGCTGGAACTCCCCGGCCGTGGCCTGCCCGACGTGGTCGAGCAGCGCGCTCTTGCCGATGCCGGGCTCACCACGGAGGACGAGCACCCCGCCTTCGCCCCGGCCTGCCGCTCGGACCAGGGCGAGGAGGCGATCGATCTCGTCACGCCTGCCGACGAGCGGACGGGAGGACGTCGTAGGCATGCTCCGAACCCTAGCGATGCGAACTAGGTGATTGTCGCCGACGCGAGCGGAGGCGGGTCCGCGCGATCGTTGCGGCATGACAGTACGAGAGACGAAACGGATCTCGCGCGGGGTGGCGATGGCCGGCCTGGCGAGCGCCATGTTCCTGGTCATCCTCGATGCCGCGATGGTCAACCTGGCCGGATCCAGGATCCGGCAGGGCTTGGGGCTCAGCCCCGCCGAGCTCACCGTGGTCGTGGACAGCTACCTGGTGACCTTCGCCGGTCTGCTGCTGCTCGGCGGCCGTCTCGCCGACGTGCTCGGGGCCAGGAAGGTGTTCCTGACCGGGATGGCGGGCTATCTCGCGGCGACGGCCTTCTGCGCGCTGGCCACCGGCGGCGGGATGCTGATCGCCGGGCGGATCGGGCAGGGGATCGGGGCCGCGGTCCTGATGCCCGCCGCGCTTTCGCTCGTGCTCGGCCTCTACCCGTCGCCCGCGGAACGCACCCGGGCGATGGGGATCTGGGGTGCCGTCGCGGGGGCGGGCAGCCTCGTCGGTGTCTTCCTCGGCGGATCACTGACCGAACTGCTCGGCTGGCAGGCGGTGTTCGTGACGCCGGTGCCGTTCGGTGTCCTCGGCGCGTTCGCCGTGTGGCGCGCGGTGGCGCCGGTGCCTGGCAGGCCAGGCCGGTTCGACGCGCTGGGCGCCGTCACGATCACCATCGGGATCTCCGGGCTCGCGCTGGGCATGGTCTCCGCCTCGGACGCCGGCTGGACCGCGCCCGGCACGGTCGTCGGGCTCGCCGCGGGTCTCGTTTCGCTGGCGGCGTTCGTGGTCGTCGAGCGGCGTTCAGCGCGGCCACTGGTCCCGCTGGGGGTGTTCCGCCGGAAGCCGGTGGTCACCGCGAATCTGGTGATGGTGCTGATCGGCGGCACTCTGACGAGCCTGTTCTTCTTCCTGCCCCAGTACCAGCAGGACGTGCTCGGGATGAGCCCGCTGGCGACCGGCATGACCCAGCTCCCGCTCGCCGTCATGATCATCGTCGGCAGTGTCCTCGCGCCGATACTGGCGAAACGCGTCGGGCCCGGCCGCGCGCTGCCGACCGCCCTCACCGTCCTGCTCGCCGGTTTCCTGTGGCTGGCCTGGGATCCGACGACCAGTGGCTTCTCGGTCAGTCTGCTGGGCGCGTTCCTCCTGATCGGCACCGGACTCGGGCTGGGCGCCGTCAACGCCACCGCGATGGCGGTCCGCGACAGCGCGGACGGCGAGGCGGGGCTGCTCAGCGGACTGGTCAACGCCGCGCAGCAACTGGGCGGCGCGGTCGGCCTCGCCGCGCTCGCCGGAATCGCCATCGGCGCCGCCGGAACACACGGCGACATCTCGTTCACGACCGCTTTCCTCGGCGAGGCAGCCTTCGTCGTCATCGCACTCGCGGTGTCGCTCGCCTCCGCCAAACGTTGATCTCGGCTAGAAAGGACACTCCACAATGGACACAGTGTTGGTGACCGGCGCGACCGGAACCATCGGATCCGCCTTGATCCCCGCCCTTCGAGCTCGCGGAGTCGCCGTCCGGGCCATGACCCGGGACCCGGGCCGCTCGATTCCCGGCGCCGAAACCGTCGTCGCCGATCTGGGTGATCCGGAATCCGTCGCCGCGGCACTGAAAGGCGTCGACGCGGCCTTCCTCAACAGCCCGTCCGCGGCCGACGCCGCCGCACACCAGATCCGGTTCGCCGACCTGGCCCGGGACGCCGGCGTGAACCGGCTCGTGCTGCTCTCGCAGTACGCGGCGAACGCCGACTCGCCGGTACGATTCCTGCGCTGGCACGCCGAAGTCGAGGAACACGTCCGAAACCTCGGGATCGCCCACACCGTCCTGCGCCCCAACCTGTACCTGCAGGCGCTGCTCGCCTTCTCCCGCACCATCGCGCAGGGCTTCATCGCCGCGCCCATCGGCGACGCCGCCGTCAGCGCGATCGACACCAGGGACATCGCGGACGCCGCCGCGGTCGTGCTGACCGATCCGGGACACGCCGGCCGGACGTACACGCTGACCGGCCCGCGCGCCGTGACCCACACCGAGATCGCCCACGCACTTTCCGCGGTTCTGGGCCGGAGCGTCGTCTTCCACGACACGTCCGCCGATCAGTTCGCCGCCGCGCTGAGCGGCCTGCTCCCGCCGTGGCAGCTCGACGGCCTCATCGAGGACTACGCCCATTACGCCCGAGGCGAAGCCGCCGAAGTGCACACGTCCGTCGCCGACCTGACCGGACACCCCGCGCGTGACGTCACCGATTTCGCCCGCGACCACGCCGCCGCCTTCGAGGCCGCCCGATGATCTACCACTGCATCCGGTTCACGCTCAAGCCCGGAGTCTCCGAAGAGGAAAAAGCGGCGGGTCTCGCGCAAATGGGCGAACACATCAACGCGATTCCCGCGATCAAAGCACGCGTCGTCGGTCCCGATTTCGGCGGTGAATTCGACTACGGCGCCGTCACCGTGCTCGAAGACATCGAGGGGTACGAGCAGTACATGAATCACCCGGCGCATCTCGCGATGGACCGGGCGGGGTTGCCGCTGATCGACCGGTTCGTGTCTTACGACGTCACCGACGATCCGGATCCGGAGATCGGCGCGAAGATCGCCGACGTGCATCGGCGACGGTTCGAGGAAGTGCCGGATGTGGCGGAGTTGGTTGCGGGGCTTGGGGAATACACCGGTAGTGCGGCGCCTGGGAGTTGAGGGTTTCTCGCGGGCTGGTGCAGGAGGCTTGCGTCGCCGAATATCGGCGACGCAAGGAAGCGGCCGTCGATGCGCGGGAGTCCTCTTCGCATTTAGTCGACTAAATGCGAGTCGCTCAGGGTGATGCGGCGTTGGCGACTGTTTCACCCTTCAGTGTTGTCGATGCGAGTTGGCTTGTTGCTTAAAATTACGAACACGTGTTCGATTTCTTCGGGTATTATGGAGGGGTGTCCGAGACCTTCCTTCCCGAGTTGCCGCAGGAGCTGTGGCGCGCCGGCAAGCTGGAGCTTGCCCATGGCGTGCAGCAGTCCTTGCAGGTGATCCGGATAGCGACCGCTTGTCTGGGGCGGTTTCTGGCGGAGATCGAGTCTCGGGGCGCCAAAGACTTGTACGGGCATGGGAGTACGGCGAGCTGGCTCGCGGAGATTGCGGGGTTGTCGCGGGGTGAGGCGGGTCCGATCGTGAAGCGGGCCATCGCGCTGAACCCGACGCGTGCTTTGGATGGCACGGAGGTTCCGCCGGTCGCGCCCGCGACTGCTGCGGTCGCTGCTCAGGGGTTGGTCGGGGATGAGCGGATCGATCAGATCCTGGAGATCCTGAAAAACCTCCCCACCGACATTTCGGCTGAGGAGCGGGCGGGTGCGGAGCAGATCCTCGGCAATCTCGCTCCGAGTGCCGGTCCCCGGCAGCTTGCCAAGGCTGAAGCGAACCTGCAGGGCTTGCTGAACCCCGACGGCAAGGAACCCAAAGATCCCGAGCCGAAGGAACCACGGCGGGAAATCACCCTGGAACGGCGCAAGGACGGCTTCTGGAAGCTGACCGGCCTGCTCGATGACGAGACCGGGGCCCGGACCGCCGCCGCGTTGGAAGCACACGCCCAGCCGCGGCCGGTGGATGAGTTCGGGCAGGCGGATCTGCGGATGAAGTGCGAACGCATGGGAGACGCCTGGGCCGAACTGCTCGACCTGGCCATCGCCTGCCCCGATCAGCCCGGAACCAGCGGCTACCGCACCTTGGTGCACGTCACCATCGGACTTGAGGAACTCAAATCCGGCCTCGGCACCGCCTGCCACGACTTCGTGGGGACGATGACGGCACGGGAAGCCCGGCTCGCCGCCTGCGATTGCCTGATGGTGCCGGTGGTGATGGGTGCCTCGGGTGAGCCGCTGGATATGGGGCGGCTGAGACGGTTCGTCACCCCAGGTCAACGCCGAGCGCTGAACATCCGCGACGGTGGCTGCGCCTTCCCCGGGTGTCATCGGAAGCCGAAGAATTGCCACGCTCATCACATTGAGCACTGGGCAGACGGCGGGCCCACCGATCTCCGGAATCTGGTCCTATTGTGTGGTTTCCATCATCGGCTGATCCACCACGGTGATTGGGAAGTACGGATGGCCGCCGACGGGTTACCGGAATTCATCCCACCCCAATACCGAGACCCACTCCGAAAACCTAGACGCAACACCCTGCACCACGTCTGAACCCGAGGAGCCCGCCAGCCACACCGGCGACGGGCCCCTCGTCATGCCCGGCGCCGGTGACTGAGCCTTTCCAACCTCACTCTGAACAGGTTGCTCATGGCGTTCCGGGACGATGCTCTGAGCGGAGCAGACCGTAGACGAGCACATCGACGTACTCGCCGTGGTAGAAGGATCTGCCGTGCATGACCCCTTCCCGGCGGAACCCCAGGCGTTCGAGGGCTTTCTGCTCGCCGAGGTTACCGCCATTGGTGAGGGCTTCGATTCTGTTCGCAGTCGTGCGGCCGAACAGGTAGTCCACGAGCAGCCTCTGTGCCACGGTGCCCACCCCCTGTCCACGATGCTCGGGTAGCACCCCCACACCGATCTCGTAGGTGACGCCCGAAGGGAAGCCGCGGGGCTTCCAACTGACGATGCCGATGACCGTGTCGTCGGCCCGCGCGATCGCGACCGCCGCGGACTCGGCGGAGATGTACCCGTCGCTCTCCCAGCGCTTGCGGCGTGCTCTCGGATCACCGAATCCGGGCCACTCGAACTCGCCGAGCGCATCGGGATCCGTGCAGAGACGGTCGAGAAAGGCGAGGTCGGCCTCGGTGAACGCCCTCAAGTGGACTTTGTCCGGGCGGTTCGCTGGAGTCATGAAGGCCAGTATCGCGCTCGGAACATCATCTGTCAGGCAGTGAGAATCCGCGAAGCAGTCGACCTGACATCCGCTGCCGGGCTGACCCCGAAACCAGCAGAAATCCCCACCCGGTTCTGCCGGAAAACCTGCCTGGTCCCCGCCCCGCACACCGGCCTACGTTTGGACCAGCCGTTCAGCGGCGACGCGGACCCGATGGCCCCGGACACGGCCATCGGGCTCCGAGCCGGAACCAACGATCCGGCCACGGCGTGCCACACCTCACGGGACCCCGCCGAGCCGATCACCGAGACCACGAGCACGTTCCCGGTCCGCGCGTGCCGACGCCGGATCGCCCCTCTCGTCCGCCAGAGCCGCTCGTTCGCCGAGTGTGTCGATCTGAGCCTGCGTCAGCCCGATGCGTTCGTAGAGTTCCTCGGCCTCGGACAAGCGGCGGTGCGCGTTCGCGTGGTCGCCCTGACGGCGCAGGAACCGTCCCGTCTCCTGCAGCGCGCGAGCCTGGCCCATGGCGGCTCCGTGCCGCCGGAACAGGGCGAGCGCCGTTTCGCCTTGGGTGAGCGCCCGATCGGGTGCGTCGAGCGCGGCCAGGTTCTGCGCCGAACGCAGCAGCACGTACGCGTAGTTGGTGTCGTCCACCGGGGTCCGCGCGCCGCCGTGCTCCTGCGCGAAGTAGCGGACGCAGACGTCGAACTCCTGGGCGGCGTCGGCGAACCGGCCGTTCCGGTACCAGTACGAAGCCCGCATCGTCCGCGCCACGTGGACTCCGAGCGGGTAGCCGGCCTCCTCGAACAGACGCGCCGCCTCGTCGAAGAGCTTCGGTGACGTCGTGGCGTCGGCGTCGCGGGCATGGGCGCTCGTCAGGTACACCCGCGCCCAGCCCTGTTCGCGCCGGTCGCCCGCCTCCACCGCGGCGTCCCAAGCCAGCCGGGCCATCCGGATCGATTCTTCCGCGCGGTCGTGCAGCGAAGCCTGCACCCAGGACAGATAGTTCCGGTGCACCGCCTCGTCCCGTTTGCTGCCGAGCGCGATGGCCGAGTTCACCGCGAGCCCGAACACGTCGTACCAGACGCTCGCGGTCCCGCCGATCTCCGAATACCAGTGCATCGACTCGGCGAGGTCGAGGACCGGCCGATGGTCACCGCGTGCGGCGACGCTTTTGACCGCGGCGAGCCAGTTCTTCAGCTCGACTTCGAGCCATCTGCCCGCGCCGGTGTGGTCACCGAACGACGGCGTGGCGACCGGGAGCGGGCTGACCCCGTCGGTCGGGTGGAAGTAGCGGCCCGCCGCCGTCGCGGTGCGCACCAGCCAGTCGCTCAGCCGCTTTTCCGCCGAGGCGACGACTTCGGGGGATTCCTCCCGGGCGAGCCGTTCGGTCGCGAAGACCCGCAGGAGGTCGTGGAACTGGTATCGCCCGTTCTCCTGAGACGTCTGCAGCAGGCTCGCGTCGGCCAGTTCCTCCAGGAAGACGGCGGCGTCGTCCTCGTCGGAGGCTTCGACGAGCGTCATCGCGGCACCCACCGGGAAATCCGCGGCCGGGACGAGCGACAGCCGCCGGAACATCGCGGCGGCGTTCGGGCTGAGCTGGCGGTACGACAGTTCGAACACGCTGCGCACGCAGAGATCGCCGGCGGTCAGTGTGGTCAGCCGTCGGCCGCGGTCGCGAAGCTGCTCCACCAGGCGCGACAGCGGCCACGTCGGACGGCTCGCCAGCCGGTTGCCCGCGATCCGTAGCGCCAGCGGCAGCCTGCCGCACAATTCGACCAGTTCGAGTGCCGCTTGCCGTTCACGCGCGACGCGGTCCGCCCCGATGACGGCTGACAGCAGGGCGACCGCGTCGTGCTCGCCGAAGACGTCGAGGGGGAGCCTGCTCGCGCATTCCAGCCCCACCAACATCTGACGTCCGGTGACCAGGGTGAGACATCGCGGTCCGCCGACCAGCAGCGGGCGGACCTGGGCTTCGTCGGCCGCGTCGTCCAAGACGATCAGGACGGCCCGATCCCGCAGGAGCGACCGGCACAGGCCCGCGCGGTCTTCCGGATCGGCGGGGATGCGCACGGCGTCGACACCCAGCGAACGCAGGATCAGGTGCAGCACGTCCGCCGGGTTCGCCGGTTCGGCGGACATGCCGCGCAGCTTCAGGAAAAGCCTGCCGTCGGGGAACTCCTCGGCGAGGTTGTGCGCCACGCGGACCGCGAGGGTGGTCTTGCCGGTCCCGGGCGGTCCGCTCAGGATCGCGACCCGTCCCGACCGGCGTCGTCCGTCGGACAGATCCGAAGAAAGGGCGCGCAACGCGTCGAGATCGCTCTCGCGTCCGGTGAGGTCGTCGACGTCCGCCGGGAGGACGCCGATCAGGTGGGTCTTGGGGATGCCGGGGGAGGGGGCCCGGCCCCGCCTCGCGGCCTTCTGCAAGCCGGTCAGCTCTTCGTCGGTCAAGGACAGCGGCGCGGCGAGTGCTTCGATCGTCCGGCGTTGCGGGCTTTTCGCGATCCCCCGCTCCATGTCGCTGATGGCGCGGACGCTCACCCCGGATCCCTCGGCGAGCTCCTCCTGTGTGAGGTCGGCGCGGACGCGGTAACCCTTCAGCAGCACGCGGAAACTCGTGGCTGCCCGGCCCGGGGCGGCGTTCGTCATGATCGGATTATCCCGCCCCGACCTGCGGGCTCAACTTGACTTTTGTCTCACGGGTAGCGGGCCGTGATCGCCACCGCCCTGTCCCGCAAGGAATCGCGTAACCAAGGCGGGGCAAGGGCTTCCGCGTCCGCGGCGAGGTTCCACAGCGCCCATTCGGCGTGCCGCGCGTCCTGGAAGGTCACCTCCAGCCGCAGCCTGCCGTCCTCGTCGGTTTCCTCCGCGAGGACGGCCAGCGCGGTGCCCACCAGCTGGTCCCGCCGTGCCGGATCCACCCGCAGCTCGACCGCGACCTGGTCCCCGCCGGTCCGGAACCTCGTGCTGCGTTCCTGCCATGTCCGGTCCAGATCGACGCGCTCCGGTCGTTCCGCGGGTTCGGGGAGTTCCTCGGCGGCCCGCAGCCGGGACAGCCGGTAAGTACGGTCCTCGCCTGCTCTCGTGGCCAGCAGATAACCCTGATCCCGGACGGTGACCAGCCCGATCGGGTCCACCGTGCGCCACCGAGCCGCCTGGCCCGAGGCCGCGTAGTGGATGCGCAGCTTGCGCCCGGAGAACACCGCGCGCCGGACCTCGGCGACGATGGCGTCGGACACCTCCTCGCCGGCCACCCGGCGCGAGAGGAGATCGGTCTCCGGGTCGATGAGCAGGCGCCGGGCCGCGCCCGCCGCGGTGTCCCGCTGGCCCTCCGGCAGCGCGTCGATCACCTTGAGCATGGCCGACGCGAGCGCGGAACCGAGGCCGAACGCCTGCGCGCCACGCCGCGACCCGGCGATCAGCAGCGCGAGCGCCTCGTCGTGGTTCAGCCCGGTGAGTTCCGTCTGGAAACCGGGCAGCAGCGCGAAACCGCCGTGCCTGCCGCGTTCGGCGTACACCGGGACACCCGCCGCCGACAACGCCTCGATGTCGCGCAGCACGGTGCGGGTGGAGACCTCCAGCTCGCGGGCGAGCGTGGTCGCGGACAGCCTGCCCCGGTGCCGCAACAGCAACACCAGGGAGACCAGCCGGTCGGCGCGCATGCGAAAACCCTAGCGGAATACACGACACAGGATGTCGTGTATTCGCTGCGAAGCTCATCCCCATGACAAGCAGGACTGTGGCCACCGAGCCGAACGATCTGGGCAGATTCTTCATCGAACGAGGCAACGCGGGCGATGTCGACGGGCTGGTGGCGTTGTACGAACCGGACGCGGTGCTGGCGTTCCCGCCGGGCAACGTCGCGACCGGGCACGCGGAGATCCGCAAGGCGTACGAGGAGTTCGTCGCGGCCGCGCCGGAACTCCTGCCGGGCAGGCAGCACCCGGCGCTGGTGAGCGGGGACCTCGCGCTCACCGCGTCCACGCTGACCACCGGTGAGATGACCGTCGAGGTCGCCCGCCGTCAGCCGGACGGCTCCTGGCTGTGGGCGCTGGACCAGCCGGTGTTCGTGCCGTGACGCCGGCGGCTCGCCGGTGACGGGCCCCGTCACCGGCGAGCCGGGTGCGGCGTCAGACCGTGCAGTTCCTGGCCGTGCCGGTGTTCACCTTGGCGCCGGTGAACTCCTCGATGATCGCGATGTTCTCGGGGGCGTAGTTCTTGGCGACGATCTTGGCCACGTCCGCACTGCCGAGTTTGGCGGCATGGGGCGCGGATTGATCCAGCCAGTAGGCCGTCCGAAGGAACTCGATGAGCACGAATTCGCGTAATTCGGGCTGCGCCTTGATCTTGGCCCAGTAATCGGGATGCTTCGTCTTGGCGACGCGCAGGTACAGCTGGAGGTAGCGCATGTTCGTGGCCGCGATGTCGCGGGAATTGCTCGCGCCCACTCCTTGGATGTAGTCGGCGACGACGGTCGCCGCGGGCAATCCCATGAGCCCGGCGTTGAGTTCCGCGATGACACCTTGGATCCGGTACGAACCCTGCTGCTGGTCGCGCAGGTAGATGTCGTCCATCGACCGCGTGAGATCGTCCGTGATCAGCGGGAGTATTTCGCGGCGTGGGAATCCGCCGTGGATCGGGACCTTCATCGCCTTGCGGGAAGCGTCGATCCAGGCGGAGACATAGACGTCCCAAGAGGTTCTCGAAGGATCCAGATCCCACATGTGGGTCTCTTCGTGGATCGCCACCATCAGGGACTCGGCGAGCGCGTTGAAGCTGGTCTTGTTCACGAACTGGCTGAAGTACTTGTCCTTGGCCTGGGCGGTCGCGAGGCCTTCGCCGCTGGGCCAGCGCCGCTTGTACACGGCCTGGATCGTCTGAAGCCACTTCGTGGACTGGAAACCGGCCTTTATGTCACTTACATCGGCTTTCGGCTGGACGGGTTCTTCATAACAGAAGGGGGCCGCCGTCTCTTGCGCGGCGGCGGACACGGGGAATGGGGAGAGGGACAGGACGAGGCACGCGGTCAGCACGGTAATGCGATTTCGGCGCATGAATTCCTCGGTTCACGGTAGGGTTTTCCGTGGTCGGACGGAAGTGTCCCCTATCGATCACCGTCACTTCAATGATCCGGCCCGTACTGCGGCTGGACAGGCTAGGAATTATGGCGGCGAACGGGCTATTCCGCGGCCAGCCGGGATCGGCGCATGCTGTAACCGAAGTAGATCAGCAGGCCGAGCGCCATCCAACCGGCGAAGACGATCCAGGTGGCGCCGTCGAGGCTGAGCATCATGTAACCGCAGCACAGCACCCCCAGGATCGGCGTGACGGGGGAGAACGGCACCCGGAACGAGCGCGGTGCCTCCGGCTGCCGCCGTCGCAGCAGCAGGACGGCGACGTTCACCAGCCCGAAGGCGAAGAGCGTGCCGATGCTGGTGGCGTCGGCCAGCTTCCCGAGCGGGATGAACGCGGCCAGCGCCGCGACGAAACCGGAGACCACGAGGGTGTTGATCCGGGGCGTGCCGCTTTTGGGATCCACTTTGGACAGCGCGGCGGGCACCAGGCCGTCGCGCGACATGGAGAACAGGATGCGCGTCTGTCCGTAGAGGACGGTCAGCACCACGCTGGAGATCGCCACGATCGCGCCGACCGCGAGCAGCCCGGCCCACAACGGGTTGTCCGCCACGACGCCGAGCACATGCGAGAGCGCGGCCTCCTGGCCGTCGAACTCCTGCCACGGCAACGCGCCGACCGCGGCCACGGCGACCAGGCAGTACAGCACGGTGACGATGGCGAGCGAGAGCAGGATCGCCCGAGGCAGGTCGCGCTGCGGGTTCTTCGCCTCCTCGCCCGCCGTGGACGCGGCGTCGAAACCGATGTAGGAGAAGAAGAGTTTCGCGGCGCCCGCGCTCAGCCCGGCCAGGCCGAGCGGCAGGAACGGGGTGAAGTTCGCCGCCCGCACCGCCGAGAACGCGATCGCGCAGAACAACACCAGCGTGCCGACCTTGATCACGACCATGATCGCGTTGGCCCGCGCACTCTCCTTCGCGCCCGACAACAACAGGAACATGGCGAGCAGCACGACGACGATGGCCGGGACGTTGACGATCCCGCCCGACCCCGGCGGCTGGCTCAACGCGTCGGGGATGGCGAAACCGAACGTCAGCCGCAGCAGTTCGTTGAGGTACTGCCCCCAGCCCACGGCGACCGACGCCACCGAGACGCCGTACTCGAGCACCAGGCACCAGCCGCAGACCCAAGCGACCAGTTCGCCGAGCGTGGCGTACGCGTAGGAGTAGGACGAACCGGACACCGGGATCATCCCGGCCAGTTCGGCGTAGGAGAGCGCCGAGAACAGCGCGGTGACACCGGCCAGCACGAACGACAGCACGACCGCGGGGCCCGCCACGGGAACCGCTTCACCGAGTACGACGAAGATCCCGCTGCCCAGCGTCGCGCCGATGCTGAGCATGGTCAGCTGCCCGAGGCCGAGGGAGCGCTTCAGCGTGCCGTGATCACCCTCGGTGATCAGGTCGGCGACCGGTTTACGCCGCACCGCCGCGGCTCGCAAATTCATGACGACGACCGTATCTGCCGCCTCGAAAGCCCCCGGGCCCGGCTATCGCCCGTCGAGCTGCCGGTCGTGCACCCTGCGCCAGACCAGCAAGGACACCACCGCGCCGCACAGGCAGAGGAACATGTCCCACTGGGTGTCCCAGACATCCCCTTGGGTGCCCAGGAAGTCGTCCGCGCCCGAGCCGGCGAGGAGTGCGCTGGACCACTCCACGAATTCGAAGCCGGCGGCGATCGACAGGCAGACACAGACGGTCAGGAACGCGACCCAGCCGCCGGGGCGCAGTGGCGTCCGTCGCAGCAGCACCTCGCGGACGGCGACCGCGGGGACGAAACCCTGGACGAAGTGGGCGAACCGGTCGTAGTTGTTCCGCTGAGTGCCCATCCAGGCCTGGAACCACTCTCCGGCCGGCGTCTCGGCGTAGGTGTACTGACCGCCGTAACACAGCACGAACGCGTGCAGCACCAGCAGCCAGCACAGCAAACGGGTCAAGGGAAAGCGCTTGCGCAGCGCGACCACCAGCGGCAGCCCGATCAGCACCCAGACGACTTCCAGCAGCCACGTGCCGGGGGATTTCGCCTGGACGCCGGTCGCCACGAGTGCCGCGAGCACCGCGCCTGTCAGCAGGGTCCCTTCCGTCCGGCCGACACCGCGCACCATGGAAGGGACCCTACTTCGACGGACTCCGGCCCGCTCAGTTCAGCTTGCGCATGTCGGCGGGCAGACCGCCGCCGGCGTAGACGTCCTCGGTGAGCTTCGCCAGCGCGGTGAGCGCGACGTTCTGGCTGAACGGCCCGTAGGACACGCGGGAGACGCCGAGCTTCTGCGCGGTGGCCAGCGGGATCGAACCCGGGACGCCGATCAGGTTCACCTTGCGCTCGCCCAGCGCCTCGACCAGCCTGCCGACCTGGCTCTCGTCGAGTTTGCCGGGCACGAAGACGTTCGACGCGCCCGCGTCCAGATACGCGCGGCCACGGGCGATCGCGTCGGCAAGCACCTCCTCGGGGTCACGGTCGCCCGCCCGGAGGAAGGCGTCGGTGCGGGCGTTGAGGACGAAGTCGACCCCGGCGGACTGGGCGGCGGCGACCGCGGCCTCGACGGCCTTGACGGATTCGGCCAGCGGCTTCATCTGGTCTTCGAGGTTGCAGCCGACCGCGCCGACCTCGATCGCGCGGGCGACCGTGCCGCCCGGGTCGCCGTAACCCGCTTCCAGGTCGGCGGTGACCGGCAGATCGCCCGCCACCCGGACGACCAGGGCGACCTCGGAGATCATCTCGTCGCGGGGGATCACCTCGCCGTCGGGATAGCCGCGGGCGGCGGCGATACCGTGGCTCGGCGTGGCGAGCGCCTGTGTACCGGGGGTTTCGGCGACGACCTTCGCGGTGATCGCGTCCCAGACGTTGACGACGAGCAGCAGTTCGGGGGCGGCGTGCAACTCCTGCAGCCGCGTGGCCTTCTCGGCGGTGGAAACCATGCCTCCAATCTAGAGGTTCGCCCGCCTCACGACGAGGCGGTGAGAGCGCCGAGCCCGCTCGCCTGCGTCCGCCAATCGACCTGAGTCGGTGTCCCGCCGGCCCAGCGCTGACCGATCCGGTTCAGCGGGTCCCGGGCCGACGCCCACAGCGTGTCGGCCTGCCGCCGGGTGTAGTCACGGTAAGCCGTGGAGTTCGTCGCGGCGGCGAGATCGGCGAGGAACCGCATGAAGCTGCCCTTGAACTGCTTTTGGTTGTCGTCACAGGAATTCTGGCCGATGTCGCATGATTCGGTGAGCACGCCGTTCTTCGTGAGCACGGTGCCGTTCACCGCCGCGTCGCCCAGCCGCCGGGCCGCGTCGAGCCAGCGGGTCTCGCCGGTGGCTCGCCAGATCTCGACCAGACCGCCGATGCCCAGCCCCTGGTTGTAGGTCCACACCGTCTGGCCGTTGTTGCGGCAGTCGCGTGTCAGGCCGTCGTTGACCAGCCCGGCCGCGTTGATCATCCCGCTGGCGAGGTACCAGTCCGCGGCGGTCCGCGATCGTTGCAGCCACAAGGAGTCGCCCGGCGTCCGGCGGTGGACCGAAGCCGCGAGCCGCAGGTACAGACCACTGGTGACGGCGTTCTTGTAGGTCCGTTCCCGGTCCCACCAGACACCGCCGCCGCATGTACCCGGATCCCAGTACTGGTGCACGTAGGCGGCGATCGTGGTCGCCATGGAGAGATACCGCGGATCGCCGGTGTGGTCGTAGGCGGCCACCCATGCCAGACCCCACCAGGCGCTGTCGTCGATGGCGCGGCTGGCGAAATTCCCTTCGATGGCATCGGAACTCCGCTCACCGGCGGCGAAGACACCGCGGTTCCGCTCGAAGGTCCGCGCGATGATCCAGTCGTATCGGCGATCCCCGGTGCTCCTGGCGTGGTCGATGACCGCCGTCAAGGTCGCCGCCGAATTCCACCAGCTGCTCGGCCACCAGCCCGGATACGGATCGTAGGAGTACAGGAGCGCGTCGGCCGCTGCCTGCGCGCGGGACGGCGCCGGACGGGCCCACGCCGTACAGGATCCTTCCTGGTGCCCGGCTTCCCGCCCGCAGGCACGGACCGCGCCGCCGTGGTGGCGGCCGCGGGGATCTCGGGTCGCGAACGACGCCGTCCGTCCGGTGCTCGCCCCCGTGGCGACCGACGTCCGGCCGAGCGAGGAACCGCCCGCCCAGCTCACGCCCGCGTCCCAGGAGCGGTCCAGCCAGATCTCGTCGCCCCGCGCGCCGGATTCGATGGTGCCCCAGGCCATCGCGTTCCGGTCGACGTGCAGCCGGATCGTCCGCCCGAACAACGTCGTCGGCGGAACCGGCTGAGTGTCCCCGTCCGTTTGCGTCGAGCCGTCGCAGACGACATCGCAGACCTTCGGGTATATCCATTGAGTACAGACGATTCCGGCGGCGTCCCCGCACGCGCGGATCAGGCCGCGCCGGTGGTTCCCGGGATCGGTCACGTTGTACATCAACGTTCTCGTGCCGGTCCAGGTGCCGGGAATGCTCGCCTTGCCCAGCAACCCTTCCCACGTCGCGCCGCCGTCCCAGGACCGGTCGAGCCAGACCGCGTCCCCGGCCGTACCCCGATCGATACTGCCCCAGGCCATGCCGTCCGCATCGGACACGTGGAGGCGAAGCAGCCTTCCGTTGATCAGTGCGTCCGGGACCGGAAAGGTGTCCTCCCCGGCTCGGGATGGGTCGAGGGTGTCGCAAGACAGCACACAGACCACCGCCGCTGTGGTCACCGGTTTCCCCGCCGGTGCGGGAATCGCCGTCAGGATCAGGCAAAGCGCGAGATGGATCAGCGATGACATCGTTGTCCGCCCTCGGGTTCGGCCGTGCGCCGGAGCTGGGATGCCTTTGATGATCCGGGTTTCGTCACCGGATGGTCAACGGGGACCACCGGTCAGATCTCAGGAC
Source organism: Amycolatopsis sp. CB00013 (assembly GCF_001905755.1). Lineage (NCBI taxonomy): Bacteria > Bacillati > Actinomycetota > Actinomycetes > Pseudonocardiales > Pseudonocardiaceae > Amycolatopsis > Amycolatopsis sp. CB00013. The sequence continues at coordinate 345,565 of NZ_LIWC01000003.1, forward strand.
AGGATTTCTGTTACGCGCCGGGCCGAGGCCACGACTGGGAGGCATAGCACGTTCGAGGGAGGCCCCATGGAGCTGACGATCAACGCCGCCGGCGACGAACAAGCGCTGACCGAGTTCTACAGCTGGCTCCGCGACGACGCCGACGTGACGCGGTCCGCGACGATCAGCCTCGCGGGGTCGCGGAACCCCGAGTTCTTCGAGGTCATCTGCATGTCCATCGGCTCCCTGACCGGGCTGGCGAACTTGGGGATCGCCTGGGGCAACTTCCTGCGCTCCCGCGAGGAACCGCCGCCGTTCACCATCACGGTCGAGGGCGAGCTGACGGCGGAACAACGCGCCATGATCCGGAACCTCGACCTGCCGTTATCGTGACGGCTCAAGCCCCGCTTCCCAGCCACCGCAACGTTTCCAGCGCCACGGCGACGTCCACCGCGTTCTCCGCCAACGGCCGGGGGAGCAGTTCGTCGGCCCGCGCCAGCCGCCGGACGACGGTGTTGCGGTGCGTGTAGAGCCGTTCCGCGGTCCGCGTCGTGTTGCCCAGTTCGTGCACGTAGGTCCGCACGGTCTCCCGGGTCTCGGCGTCGGCGTGCCGGAGTTCGCCGAGGGTGTCGGCGATGAACTCGCCCGCCTGCGCCGGATCACCGGTGAGCAGCACGAGCAGCTGGATGTCCTGGTACCGCGCGATCTGCTGCGGTGAGGTGAGCCGGGCGAGCATCCGCTGGGTGGCGGCGGCGTCCAGGTGGCTGCGGCGGAAGCCGTCGATCCCGCTGCCTGGCCGCCCGAGGGCGACCCGGACGTCGGGATGCGGCGCGAGGTCTTCGGCGAGCCGGTCCGTGCGCGGCGGCGTCCGGCCGGGCAGCCAGACCCACAACGCGGCGGCGCTGGCGACGACGGTCAGCCGGTGTGAGGCGCCGCTGGCGCGCATGAGCGTTTCCGCGGCGGTTTCGAGCTGCTGCGACGACGGGGTGACCGAGCCGCTCCAGACGATCGCGGCCGTATGCGGACCGGCGAGCGGGTAGCCGAGCTGGGCTTCGGCGCGCGAGCGGCTGATGGGCGCGCCTTCCAGCAGCAGCGTGACCGTCGCCCGCCGTTCGGCGTGGGCGCCGCGGGTCAGTTCCGTGCGTTCGGCGGCCATGCGTTCCGACACCGCGGCGACGGTGTCCTCGATGAACGTGGTGATGGACAGCGACGAGACGTCGAGCAGTTCGCGGAGCAGGACCGGATCCGACGTGAGGTCGAAACAGATCTCGATCCACCGGCGCCAGGCCACTCCTTGCGCCCGCCGGTAGGCGTCGAGGCCGCCGGAGTCGAAGCCGCGGCGCACCATGTCGCGGGCGCCGTCGAGCACCTCCTGGTTCAGGTTGGCGGAGACGCGTTTGCCGGGATGCTGCACGTTGGCGGCCGCCCAGTGCAGCAGATTCGCCAGATTCGCGCGTTTGGTCCCCTCGGTGAGCACGGGGTCCTCGGCGACCGCTCGCATGCTGTCGCCGCCGAGGGAGGCTTCGTGCAGCTCCTCGATCCATTCGGCGCGCGGATGCAGCACGATTTCCGCGCCCTGCCGGAAGAGGTCACGGGCCTCGGGCGACAGGGTCGGCCACGGCGATGCGGCACTTTGCACCATGAGTGCAGCATGATGGTGCAGATAGCGCTAGCGCAACTCCACGTCCGCCCCGCATCGTGGAGAGAACCGAGACGAGGCTGGAGTACCGCATGACGACGAGCACACCCGTCGAGCACCTCGACGTGGTCATCATCGGTGCCGGGATTTCCGGGATCGGGGCCGCGCGCTACCTGAAGACCGAGAACCCGGGCAAGACGTTCGCCATCCTGGAGGCCCGCGGCACGTCCGGCGGCACCTGGGACCTGTTCCGCTACCCGGGTATCCGCTCCGACTCCGACCTCCACACCTTCGGCTACGAGTTCAAGCCGTGGCGGGACAAGCAGTCGATCGCCGACGCGCCCCGGATCCTGTCGTACCTGCGCGAGACGATCGCCGAGAACGGCATCGAGCCCAGCATCCGCTACCACCACAAGCTGCTCTCGGCGGCCTGGTCGAGTGACGAGGCGCGCTGGCTGCTGGAGATCGAGCGGACCGACACCGGCGAGCGCACTCGGCTCAGCGCGGGCTGGCTGTTCAACGCGGGCGGCTACTACCGCTACGACGAGGGCTTCACCCCGCGCTTCGAAGGCCGCGACCGCTTCGCCGGCACGATCGTGCACCCGCAGCACTGGCCGGAGGACCTCGACTACGCGGGCAAACGCGTCGTCGTGATCGGCAGCGGCGCCACCGCGGTCACCCTGATCCCGGCGATGGCGGGCACCGCGGCGCACGTGACGATGCTGCAGCGCACCCCGACGTACGTGATGCCGGTGCCGCGCGAGGACAAGATCGCGAACGGCCTGCGCAAGATCCTCGGCGACGAGCGGGCGTACGCGCTCACCCGCCGCAAGAACATCCGCAAGGGACTCGCGGTCTGGCAGTTCTGCCAGAAGTTCCCGAAGACCGCCCGCGGCCTCATCCGGTACGTCAACAAGAAGCAGCTTCCCAAGGACTATCCGGTCGACGAGCATTTCAACCCGCCGTACGACCCGTGGGACCAGCGGCTGTGCGCGGTGCCCGGCGGCGACCTGTTCGCCGCGATCCGCAAGGGGCAGGCCGACGTCGTCACCGACAAGATCAAGACGTTCACCGAGAAGGGCATCCTGCTCGAATCCGGGCGCGAGCTGGAGGCGGACATCATCGTCACCGCCACCGGCCTGAACCTCCAGGTGTTCGGCGGGGCGAAGCTCAGCGTCGACGGGAAACCGGTGATCCTGCCGGAAACCGTCGCGTACAAGGGAATGATGCTCTCCGACGTGCCGAACGCCGCCTTCGCGATCGGCTACACGAACTCGTCGTGGACGCTCAAGATCGGCCTGCTGTGCGAGCACTTCTGCCGCCTGCTGACGCATATGGACACCCACGGCTACGACGTCTGCCGTCCCGTCCTCGCCGATCCGGACATGCCGACGAAGCCGTTCCTGGACTTCGCCGCGGGATACGTGCAGCGCGCTCTCGACCAGCTCCCGCGTCAGGGTGACCGCATGCCGTGGCTGACTTCGATGAGCTACCACTCGGACATCAAACTGCTGCGCGCGGAGGACATCACCGATCCCGAGCTGCACTTCTCCCGTGCCAAGGTCCGTGAGGCGGTGGGCTCGTGACCGACAGCTTCGCCGACCTCCCCGGCGGCCCGCGGCTCTGCTACCGCGAGGACGGCCCGGCCGACGGGGTGCCGCTGGTGCTGATCGCCGGCCTCGGCCTGGACCTCACGTCGTGGCCGCGGGAAATGATCGACGGCTTCACCCGCCGCGGCTTCAGGGTCGTCCGGTTCGACAACCGGGACGCGGGCCGTTCGGATCGCATCAAGGCGCCGAACCCGGGCAAACTCCGGCAACTGCTGGCCAAACCGCTGCCCGGCGCGTACGACCTCGGCGACATGGCGGCGGACACCGTAGGCCTGCTGGACCACCTGGGCATCGGGAAGACGCATCTGGTCGGTATGTCGATGGGCGGCATGATCGCCCAGACCGTCGCCGCCCGGAATCCCGGCCGCGTCCTGTCGCTGACGTCGATCTTCTCCACCACCGGACATCGCCGTGTCGGGCAGCCCGCGAAGTCGACGTTGGTGCGCATGGCGAGGCGGCCCGCCCGGACGGTCGAGGAATCCGTGGTGGGGCACCTGTCGCTGATGGGCCACCTCGGTTCGGCCACGTTCCCGCTGGACAAGGACGTCGAAACGGCCTGGGCCGAAGGGCTGTGGGAACGTGCCGGGGGACGGCGCGCCCGCAGCGGTATCGCCCGCCAGATCGGCGCGATCCAGGCCAGCGGCGACCGCGGCGCCGAACTCGCCCGCATCACCTGCCCGACGGTCGTGGTCCACGGCGACACCGACCGGATGGTCCACCACAGCGGCGGTCGCGCGACCGCCAAGGCCATCAGTGGCTCCCGCTACGTCGAAATCCCGGGCATGGGCCACCACATCGCCCTGGGTCTCGTCGACCGGCTCGTCGAGCTCACCGCCGAAGTGGCCCTCGATCCGGCAGGAGAAACCCGATGAGCAGCGTTCGCGGCAAGGTCGCCGTCGTCACCGGCGCCGGTTCCGGCATCGGCCGTCAGCTGGCGCTCGAACTCGCCCGGCGCGGAGCGCGGCTCGCGGTGTCCGATGTGGACGAAAGCGGGCTGGCCGAGACCGTCGCCGAGGTCAAGGCCCTCGGCGCGGAAGTGCAGGGCGCCGCACTGGACGTCAGCGACCGGGCGGCCGTGCAGGAGTACGCGACCACCGTCGCCGGGCAATTCGGTGTGGTGCACCAGATCTACAACAACGCGGGGATCGCGGGCGGCGGGCAGACCGTGCTCGACGCCGAATGGGAGCTGTACGACCGCACACTCGCGGTCAACCTCTTCGGCGTCATCAACGGCACCAAGGCCTTCCTGCCGCATCTGATCGACTCCGGTGACGGCCAGGTCGTGAACATCTCCAGCCTCAACGGTTTCATGGCCCAGCCGACGCTCAGCGCCTACTGCGCCAGCAAGTTCGGCGTCCGCGGGTTCACCGAGGCGCTGCGCACGGAGATGATCGCGGGCAGGCATCCGGTGCGGGTGACGGTCGTCCATCCGGGCGGCGTCAAGACCGGCATCGCCTCGGCGGCGCTGAAGGAAGCCGAGGCGCGTGGCATCGAGCCCACCGCCGAACAGCGGGAACGCGTCCGCGTGTACAACGAGAAGCTGCTGAAGATGCCGGCGGATCAGGCCGCCCGCATCATCGTCGACGGCGTCGAGGCGGGGAAACCGCGGGTGCTCGTCGGAAACGACGCGAAACTGGTCGACCGGCTCGTCCGGTTGCTCCCTCGGCGGTATCCGAAACTGATCGTCGACTTCGAACGGCGGCGCCTCGCCCGTTAGCCCTCGACGCTCCGGTGCCCGAACAGGCCGAGCAGCCAGGTGTAGCGGACGGCCTCGCGTGCCTGGCCGTAGGCGTCCGGAGTGCCGATCCAGATGGCCTGCGTGATCAGCTCGATGGTGGCGGCGACGACCGTCCGCGCGGTGAACGGCGGCGGTGACGGCAGCGCCGGATCGGTGGCGCGCAACCATTCCGCCGTCCGATCGAAGACGGCCTCACCGGCACGCAAGGTCTTCTCTCGTGCTTCGAGCCCCGCGTCGCCGAGCGCGTAGATCTCCAGCAGCGCGGCGCGGACCGCGGTGGGACGCCGATGCACGTAGTCGACGAGGAAATCGCAGCAGACGGCGACGGCGTCCAGCGGAGTGGCGGCCTCGGCACCCGCGGCGACGCCCTGCGTGATGAACTCGGTGGTGATCTCGCGATAGGCGGCGAGGAACGCGTCCTGTTTACCGGTGAACTGCTCGTAGAACGAGGTCCGTGACACGCCCGCCGTGGCGGTGACGTGGCCGACGGTGGTGGCGACGTAGCCGCGTTTGCCGGTGTTCTCCAGAACCGCGTCGATCAGCCGGGCCCGCTGGGTTCCGGCGACCTCGTCGCGGCTGAGGTTGTGCGGCCCCTTCGGCAGCTTGCGGTGCTCGGTCACGTGCGGCACCGTACCGGTCCCCGAAATCCGTGAAGGCCTCCTTAAGGGACCCAGAGTCCCTCAAGGAGGCCTTCACGGACCGAGCGGTCAGCTGACCGGCACCTCCGGGGCGAGGGAGTTGCCGGGCGCGATCTTCCCGCAGCTGGACGGCGCTGTCTTGCCCGCGAACCGGTCGTTGAGCCAGCCGATGGCCTGCGGCGCCCAGGCGACGGCCGCCCCGACGTGGCTCAGCAGGTCGTACTGGTCGTACTTGATCGACTTGTTGCCGGTGTCGCAGTACTGCCGGGCGAGCGAGCGCACGTCACCGGCGACCATCACGCCGTCACCGGTCCCGATCCCCGGCGGATTGCCGAAAGTGCCTTCCACGACACCGTTGTTGCCCTGCGCGATGTAGCCGGGCACGGTCGGCGTCGGCGCGGAACCGAGGTTGATCTTGTTCACGGCCTCGACGTACGGCAGCACCTTGTTCGGGTTCGTGTACTCGGGTTTGACGAATTTCTCCCACGTCAGCCCGGGATAACGGCCGAGCGCGTCGACGATCGACGCCTTCTCCATGTCCTTGAGCACCTGGAGCCCGTACGAATTCGCGTACGGCTTGAGATCGATGTCGAAAGACCGCGAGACGCCGATGAGCGCCATCGGGATGACACCGGTCCACGCGACACTGCCGTTGACGTATTTGAGATTGTGCGACGGTTTGACGAGTACTCCGCCTTCGGTGAAACCGACGAGGTTCTTGTTGACCTCGGGCGCGTAATCCGGCGCGAGCGCGGCCGCCCAGCCGGTCGCGATGGCGCCGCCCGAATAGCCGATGAGCCCGAACCGGGTCTTGTCGTTCATTCCCGTCCCCGGCGACCTCGTCGCGGCGCGGATGGAATCGAGCGTGTTCGTCCCGTATTCCGGCCCGGCGGCGAAGTTCGCCTTCTGGCCTTCGGTGTCGGGGATGACGACGTTGTAGCCCAGCAGCAGCGCGGGCGCGATGAACAGCGACTCCGCGTTGGCGATCAGGCCGCCGAGCGAGACGTCGCCGGCGATCGCCCTCGACGGGCCGTGCTCGGGATTCAGTGAATCGTAGAACGATTGGTACGAAACGGCTTTGGTGCTGTCGCCGGTGAGGCTGCGCAGCACCGAGGTGACGTTGGCGGACGGCTTCCCCTGCGCGTCGGTGGACCGGTAGAGCAACTGGGTCACCTTGAGCGGCGTGGAAATGCCGAGGACGTGGTAATTGAGCGTCCGGGTCTTCAGCACGGTCCCGGGGCTGTACGAAGACAACGGTTCGCTGCCGTCGTAACTGTAGAACGGATCGGTGGCGGGGGCGGCGGAGGCGGCGGGCGCGGCGGCGAAACCGACGATGAGGGCGATCGCGACGGCCAGCAGACGAGCGGGCTTTCGGGTCATGACTCCCCTTTGAATCATGAAGTGGATCACGTTTGGATTCCCGGAACCTACCAGCCGGTAACCGATGATGTACAGGGCAGTACACCATTTATTGTCGCGACATTGACCTTTCTCCCGCTCCTGTTTGGACGGAGCACGGCTCGGACAGGGTGCGGGTTGTGATCCAGCACAAAAGCGGCAGCGCGATCAACGGAATCAAGGCCGTCTGCAGAGAAGTGTGGTCGGCGACCGTTCCGATGACGGGACTCGCGAGACCGCCGATGCTGACCGTCAGGCCGAGCGTGACGCCGCTGGCGGTGCCGACCCGCGTGGGGAGGTAGTCCTGGGAGAGGGTGATCTGCAACGAGAAGGGGATGTACAGGCTCACCGCGGCCAGCAGGACGAAGGCGAAGAAGGCCGGGCCCGGCACGAACACGACTCCCGCGACCGTGCCGACGGTGGCCAGGTACGACCAGCGGATCACGGCGACCCGGCCTCGGCGTCCGGCCAGCCTGCTTCCCAGGAGGGTGCCCACGGCGCCGCCGACATAGAGCACGAACAGGGCGGCGCTGCCCGTCGTCGTGCCGCCGCCGGTCCGCTGCTGGGCGTAGAGGGAGACGAACGTGCTCAGCCCGACGAACACGATCGAGCGGCAGACGACCGCCGCCGACAGTTTCGCGAACGACCTCCAGTCGTCGACGCCGACGGCGTCCGAGCGCGAGTCGCCGCTGCCGGCCTTTCGCGTGAGGGCGCGCAGTACGGGCAGGCAGAGCACGGAGCCGGCCAGTGCGGGAACGACGAGCAGCGGCGACATCCGGAGCCCGCCCAGCGCCATGACCGCGGCGACGAGGACTGGAGCGGCGGCGAACCCGATGTTCCCGCCGAGGGAGAACCATCCCATGGCGGTATGACCGCCGCCGCCCGCGATCCTCGCGACCCGTGCGGCCTCCGGGTGGTAGGCGGCCACGCCGATTCCCGACAGGGCGACGAAAACGAGCGTCAGCGCGTACGAGTCGACCAGCCCGCCGAGCCCGATCCCGAGGCCGCCGAGGAGGGTGGCCGACGGCAGCAGCCACGGCATCGCCCAGCGGTCGGTCAGCGCGCCGAACAACGGCTGCGCCACCGACGACAGCAGCGACGCGGCGAGCACGATGCCCGACACCGCCGCGTATCCGTAGGCACGTTCGGCCGCGAAGAACGGCACCAGCGCGGCGACCGAACCTTGATACACATCCACACACGCGTGCCCGGCCGAGAGCAGGGCGATCGCTTTGATCTTCGGCATCCCGCCATGCTCGTCGCGGGCGCCGGTGTCGCGCTTCCGATAAAATGACAAACGATGACGGAAATCCGCCACCTCCCCGCGGCGCCGACCCAGGTCCGGTCCCTGGCCTCCGGCATGATCGTCGACGCGCACCGCCACGACGAGCACCAAGTCGTCTACGCCGCCCGTGGCGTCCTGGCCATCACGACCGACAAGGGTTCCTGGGTCGCCCCGGCCACGAGGGCGATCTGGGTGCCCGCCGGGACCGTGCACGCCCATCAGGCGCACGGCGACCTCGAACTCCGGCTGGTCGGCCTGCCCGCCACCGTGAACCCGTTGCGGCTGAACGAACCGAGCGTGCTGGCCGTCGGCCCGCTCCTGCGCGAACTCATCCGCGCGTACACCGATCCGCCGCGCGACGACACCCCGGAACGCCGCCGTCTGCGCGCGGTCCTGCTCGATCAGCTGCGCGCTTCGCCGCAGCAACCCCTGCACCTGCCGACGCCCGACGACCCGCGGCTGCGCGCACTGTGCGAGATCCTCAGCGCCGATCCGGCCGACAACCGGACGCTGGCCGCCCTCGGCGCCCGGGTCGGGGCCAGTGACCGCACGCTGGCCCGGCTCTTCAAAGCCGATCTCGGCATGACGTTCCCGCAGTGGCGCACGCAATTGAGGCTCTACCGTGCTTTGGTCCTCCTCGCCGAGGACACTTCGGTGACCGCGGTGGCGCATGCCTGCGGCTGGTCGTCCACCAGCGCGTTCATCGACGTCTTCCGCCGCGCCTTCGGGCACACGCCGGGCACGCACTACGACCGGTGAACGCGAAAGCGGGGCCGGTCCACAATGGACCGGCCCCGCTTCGTCGTTCGCTTCTTACGCCTCGCTACGGCGACGGCGCACCAGCAGCACCATCAGCACACCCGCGCCGAGGAGCGCGCCACCGATGACCAGCGGCATGGTCGCGGAGGCACCGGTGTTGGCCAGCTCGTTGCCGCCACCCGACTCGGCGCCACCGGGGGTGGTGGGCGCAGGGGTGTCGGTGGCGGGGGCGCCACCCTGCTTCCAGGCCGCGGTCGCGTTCGCGACGACCGAGGTCTTCTCGGACTCCGCCACGATCAGGGACTGGGCGGGCACCTTGGCGTAGTTCTCGCCCACGAACAGGCGACCGGTGTCGAGGTGGCCGCTGACCTTCAGCGAGAACGAGCCGTTGCCGTCCTTGGCGTCCTTGGGAACGTCGACGTAGACCTTGGTGCCGTCCTTGATGGCGGCGGCCTTGATCTCCTTGCCGTCGGCGTCGGTGACCTTGACGCCCTCGGGCAGCTTGCTCGTCAGCTCGGTGATGTCACCGTTGGTGGCGATGCTGAACGGACCGATCTTGGAGCCGGTCGCGCCGGAGGCCTTGGCCGGGCCGATGTCGAGGGTCGGCTTCGGCTGCGCCCCGATGCCGACGTTCTGCTTGCCGGTGAGGTAGTCGTAGACGGCCAGCACGTCGGCGGACTCTTCGGCGCTCTCGTAGGGCAGCGGCTTCTTGCGGTCGAGGTCCTTGCCGTCACTGAAGTGCCAGACGGCGGCCTGCGTCGCGGTGACCGCCTCCTCGACGGACAGGCCGTCGGTCAGCTTGACGTCCTTGCCGAGCGCGCCCTCGAGCGCCTTCACGGCGACGGCCGGGTAGCCGTGGTGCAGGACCCAGTTGATCTTCGAGTTGTTCTTGTTGAACGGCGAAGCGGCGTCCGGGTACTTGTTCCACGGACGTTCGATCATGTCCTGATCGGTGCGCATGCCGACCTCGACCTGCACGCAGTACATCTTGAGCTTGCTGCCGTCGGAGAGCTTCAGCCCGAACAGCTTCGTGACGTAGTGCTGCCCGCCCTCGAAGTTGACGCTGAAACCCTCGGTGCCGGAACCCTCGACGACCCGGCCCCGCGCCGCGCCGTCGTCGGCGAGGGCGGCCGGAGCGGCCATCGTCAGCGCGACGGCCGCGGTGGCGACCGCGATCCCGCCACGAACCAGAACTGACCTGCCGTGCATGTGTCTCCCATCCGAATACGGACCACGAATCCCAGTGCCGCATGCGACCACAGGCCCCGACCGCAACGGCTCGCCCGGATGGGGGATGACTAATCCCATCGAGCGAGAGCGGAGCATACAGAAGTCACACAAGTGGCTACTCGGGGGTATGGCTCATGTCCGAATTGCCCCGAAAGAAGAGTGAACCGCGGGAAAACGATCTTGGGCGAGTAGATGACCTCGTCGCCGGCGGGCCTCGTGGCGGTCACCATCCGCCTGATGGTCCGCCGCATGATCGTCCGGCCGGGGAATCGCGCGAAAACGGAACCGTCCCGGGTATTCCGGAGCGTTTCCGATAACGTTCTTTCTTGTCGGCCGGTTTCGATTGTTCGCGGAAATGGAAGTGTCCGAGATCACTGTATGTGGTGATGTCGTCGATGCCTCCTGCATCGAGGCGTATGGGGGGCGCGGAGGTCGATGCCTTGGTTCTTTCGGGTAGATGTACCTCGTTCGCCGGGAGGGAACCCGCTCGGCGAGGTAGACAGGGAGGTTCGGGCATTGCCGGGAGTTCTCGGGTCCGGGAATTGCGCGGACAAAAGAAAACGGCCGTGTGGGGAGACACGAGCATGCGATCTTTGACGCGTGACCCACGATTCTGTTCGTCGTGGAAGTCCGTTCTCGAACGTGGAGAACCGCGACCGCGCAATTCACGCTCGGATCGCCGCCCGCCAAGGTGTGGTCATGGGAGATGACGTCGGCTCGGCGACCGTCGAGCGATCACTCTCCGGTACCCCGGTTCCCCGTCAGTTGCCTCCGGTCCCCGCGCACTTCACGAGCAGGATCGCCGAACTCGAAGCGCTCGACTCGGCCGCCGCCGGTCAGGAGGACGATTCGCTCGACCGGTCGCCCGCGGTGACCGTGGTGGTCGGGCCCGGTGGAGTGGGCAAGACCGCGCTCGCGGTCACGTGGGCGGTGCGGAACGCCGGACGCTTCCCGTCGGGCCAGCTGTACGCGGATCTGCGCGGGTTCTCGCCGGAGACGGCCGTGCCGCCCGAGGACGCGCTCGGAGCGTTCCTGCGGGCACTGGGTGTTCCGCCGGAGCGGGTCCCGGTCGGGCTGGCCGAGCAGGCGGCGCTGTTCCGGACCACCACCGCGGGGATGCGGCTGCTGCTCGTGGCGGACAACGCGATCTCGGCCGCGCAGGTGCGGCCGTTGATCCCGGCCTCGTCGGGCTGCGTCGTGGTGGTCACCAGCAGGCTGAGGCTGGACGGCCTGCACGCGGAGGGCGCGCGGTTCGTCGACATGGCGCCTCTGCCGGAGGAGCACGCCGTCGAGCTGCTGACACGTTCGGTGGGCGAATCGCGGGTGGCGGGGGAACTTCCGGAGGTGACCACGCTGGCGGCATTGTGCGGACGGCTGCCGATCGCGCTCCGGGTGGCGGGCGCGAGATTGGCGTCGCGGCCGAAATGGCCGGTGGCGAGGATGGTGGCGGAGCTCCGTGACGAACGGGTGCGGTTGACGAAGCTGTCGCCGGTGGGGGAGGCGTCGTTGACGGCCACCTTCGACTCGTCCTATTCGGCCTTGTCGCCGCACGCGGCCAGGCTTTACCGGCTGGCGGGCGAGTATCCGGGGCTGACGATCGAAGTGGGGGCGGCGGCCGCCGCGGCGCGGGTCTCCGAAAACGAGGCCGCGGACGGGCTCCAAGAACTGGCGGACGCCAGCCTCCTCGAGGAGGTCGGCGAGCGTGGCTACCGCTTCCACGATCTGGTGCGGTTGCACGCGCGGGCCCTGCCGGACGACGAACGGTTCGAAGTCGTCGCCCGTATCGCGGACTGGTACCTGCGCCGGATGACGCGGGCGAACCTGGCGGTGATCCCGATGCGGTGGGCGGTCGGTACCGCACGCGCCCGGTACGAGACCGCGCCCGCGTTGTTCGCCACGGGTGCCGAAGCCCTTGACTGGCTGGATGAACGGTTGCCGGACATCATCGAGGTGCTCGAAGAGACGTCCGCGCTGGGCCAGGACGAACTCGCCTGGCAACTGTGCGAAGCCCTCTGGGAACTGTTCCTCTACCGCAAGCACTATCAGCTTTGGCTCCGGACGCACGAGGTCGGCATCGCCGCGGCACACCGGTGCGGCCACACGATCGCCGAAGCACGGTTGCGCTGCCAGCTGGCCCGTGCCCACCTGGACCTGGGACGCTTCGAAGCGGCCGAAACCGAATGTCTGAAGGCCGCGGACCTGGCGAGGGGAGCCGGGAGCCGCCACAACGAGTCCGTGGCCCTGGACCAGCTGGGTATGGCGGCACAAGGCCGTGGCGACTTCGAGCGGGCGGTCGGGTTCTTCGGCCAGAGCCTCGTGATCGAGCGGGAACTCGGGATCGACCGAGGCGTCGCCCAGCGGCACCGCCGGATCGGCGAGGCGTTGCTGCAGGCGGGCCGGACCGCCGACGCCACCCGGCATCTGCGTCTCGCCCGAGAGCTGTTCACGGGAATCGGCGATGTGAAGGGCGAGGCCGAGGTCACCCTGTCGCTGGCGCGGATCGACGCGCGAGCGGGCGAGATCACCGCGGCGAAACGTGAACTGGCCCGCGCCGCCGCGGTGTTCGACGCGTCAGGTTCGGCCGCCTATCAGTCCGATGTGCTGGTGGCGTTCGCCGAGATCGCTGAGCTCGAGGGTGATTTCGGTGCCGCCCGTGCCCAGCTGATCGAGGCACTCGACCTGTGCGGCCCGACCGGCGGGCTGCGGGTACAGCGGGCCCGTGCCCGGCTGGATGCCTTGGCCGCGCGGCGCGACCATCCGCAACAGCCCGAGCCGACGGCCGGCGAGTAGCCACAGATAGGCTCCCGCGCCCGCCAGTTCGGCGGACACGCACGGGAGGACCATCACGTCGCCCATGCGGTCGCCGACGAGACAGCGCCCGGGGGAGCACGCGACGGCGACGACCGTGAGGCCGGGCAACCGGTCGAAGTCGCTCGCGAGCACAGCGCGGGCGTCCGCGACCGGACACGGTCCCGAGTGGACGAGCACATCGGCGAGGGAGGCGTGGATTCCGTCGTTCGCGTCGGCCAAGAGGAACGAACTGTCCGCTACAGAGCCCGGCATGGCAGCACCTCCGCCATCGGCACGGGGGACAACGGGACCGCCCTGGTGGGTTCGGGCAAGCCGAGGAGGCGGTACATCTCGGCGCGCAGGATCTCGCCGGCGCGGCCCGGCCGGGACGAGAGCAACTCGCGGACCCGCTCGGCCACACCGGAGGACTCCGCCTCGCACAGCAAGGGGAGGAGGGAACTACCAGGCGCCCACCGGGGTGCGTGTTCGGCGATGACCGCGCCGGGCGTGCCCGGCAGCAACGGTTCCGTGCCGTCCACGGCCAGGAGCACCGGTTTGCCGATGCCCGCCGCGTAGCCGGTCACGGAGCCGTAGTCGCCGATGACGTGGTCCGCGGCGATCAAGGCGGCCCGCCAGCTCCCTTCGGGGCGCAGAAGCTCGAGCCCGGACCGCAGGCTGTCGGCCAGCCAGGTGCGGATCTGCCAAAGGCTGTGGTGCGACCAGATCTGGGGGTGCAGGACACCGAGCACCCGGAAGTGCTCGGGCGGGAGTTCGCCGAGCACCCGCTCGAACAGGTCGTGGTGACGACCGAAGGCCGACCGGTCGGACCAGGTCGAGGTGACGACCACCAGGCGCCGGTCGTCGGTCACGCCGAGCCCTCGCCGGTAGTGATCGCGGAAGGGAAGGCTGGCGGTGAGCCGGTCCAGCGCGATGTCGCCCGCGACGACGGCGGCGGGCACCGCGCGAGGGCAGGTCTCGGCGAGGACGTCCATCTCGCGGTCGTGGACGAGCACGATCGAATCGGCGCGTACCCGACCTTCCCGCATCAACTGGCCCGCGTCGAGCCCGATCTGTGGACTCCAGCCGGGGCCGGCGCCAGGAGGCCGCGACGGCCGGTACTGGCCGAATCCGCCGCCGTGCGGGACCAGCAGTACCGGCCCCGCGACCTCGTCGATGCCGCGCTGGCTGGCGGCGAGGACGAGGTCGTACTCGCCGCGCCGGGCCTGTGCCCAGGGGAGGACTATTCCGCCTTGTGCCTCCACGAAGTCGTGAGTGGCACGCCAGGATTCCCATTCCGGGACGGTGAAGGTCGCCTGGACGCGGTGGTCGGCCTCGAAGAGCGGAAGCAGATCGAGGAGCCGATTGCCGGCGACGATGTGCGGGATCATCACCAGTACGGATTTGACGCCCTTGCGTGTCGCCCAGTGCTGATCGGAACCGCCGACCGGACTGCGGACCCACGATGACTCGGTCATGAAATTCCCCTCGCTCGAACTCCGGTATCCGCAGTCAGCATGGGAGCGATCGTGGAGAAAACGGCTTCGGCCGGTTGTCAGTTCATTGACAGATGATCAACGATGATCGCCGAAGTTTGACAATTAAGCCGATGACCTGGCCTTATGCGCGGACGGGTGGAAAAATGATCCGGCGGGACAGGGGTGGCGAACCCGGGTTCGCCATGGGGAAGGGGCGCACTCGTGGAAATCGCTTTCGGAATTCTCGGGCAGACGGCCATGCTAATGCACGGGAATGTGGATGTGAACTGGGCGGGTCCTCGGCCGAGGCAGGTGCTGACCGCGTTGCTGACGGCCCCGAACCGCCGATTGGCGCTGGACGTCGTCGTCGACTGGGTGTGGGAAGAGCACGAGAAGGCGCCACAAGACGCCCACTCGACGCTTCACCAGAACGCGACCAAGCTCCGCCGGGCGTTCGACGAAAATTCCGTGCCCGCGAAGGTGAGTGTGGGCAAAGCCGGTTGCCTGCTGGAGATCGAGCCGGCACTGATCGATCACTTCGGCTTCCAGGTCATGATGGACAAGGCCGTCCGGTTCCGTGAACTCGGTCAGCACGACCGCGCGCTCGTCGAAGCGCTTTCGGCCCTCCGGCTGTGCCGGGACGAACCCATGGCCGATCTCCGGACCGAGCGTGCCGACGCATGGCGCGCCTTATGGGAGCGCAATACGTGGATACCCGCCAACGCGTTCGTCGTGGCGGAGCATTTGGCGACCGGAAAAGCCGACGCCGCGGTGCGAAAACTGGCGGAACTCGAACAGGCGCATCCGAGGGAACTGAGTTTCGAGAAATTGAAGATCCGGGCGCTGGCCGAAGCCGACCAGCCCGCCGAAGCCGCCGATTTCTTCCGGGCGACGTATGCCCGTTACCGGGAGGCGGGGGAGACAAGGGCCGCGGACGAACTGCGGGCCGTCAACGACAAGGTGCTGATCCGGCCGGATCGGGTCATCCCGCGGCGCAAACCGGCCCCCCTCGATTCCGCCGGCCAAAGCGACCACGTGATAAGGCATTTACCGCCGGACGTCGACGATGTCGCGGGAAGAGTAGATCTGATAGCGCTGCTCGACGCTTACACGACCGATTCCGCGGGCGCGCCGAAACGGGCCGCGGTGGTGGTGAACGGAGGACCCGGGGTCGGGAAGACGACCTTGGCGGCCAAATGGGCCCACCGTGCGGAACGGCGGTACCGGCACGGCGCGGTCATGCTGGATCTTCGCGGTGACAGCCAGGCCGCGAAGGCCGACGCCGGCGAGATAGTCGACACCCTCTTGTCGTTGCTGGATTTTCCGGTCGACCAAGTGGTCAATCCGATCGCCCGCGCCGCGAAACTGTCGGCGCTGCTCGCCCGGCGCTCGATGCTCGTGATCCTCGACAACGTGCGCAGTTCCGATCAGGTCGCGCCGCTGCTGGGTGTCCTGTCGTCGTGCACGGTGCTGATCGTTTCGCGGTGGCGCCTGAAATCCTTGTCGGCGAAGCTGACTCCGCCGGTGATCACGGTGTTCCCACTCGCCGACCGGTATTCCTCCGCTCTGTTGACCCGGCGGATCGGTCACCGCGCACGAGACGACGCGGAGGGAGTGGAAGAGCTGGTGCGGCTGTGCCGGGGCAACCCGCTGGCGCTGACCCTGGTGGCCGAACGCGCCATCTCCCGCGCGGGCACGCGGATGCGGACCTTGGCGAGCCAGTTGCGCGACGCCGACCTGTTTCTGGACCTCGGCGACGAAGGCGACTGGCCGGGGATGAGCCTGAGGTCCGCCTTCGCCCTTTCGTACCAGGACCTCGAACCCGCCGAGCGGCGCGTGTTCGCCCTGATCGGCCTGCACCCGAGCGCCGAGATGACCACCGAGGTGATCGCCGCCGCGGACGGGCGCCCGGCATCGGAGGTACGGCGCTCACTCGACATACTGGTCGCCGCGCATCTGATCGAACACCCCGCCGATCTCGACCGGTATCGCGTGCACGACCTTCTCCATCTGTATGCCGCGTCCCTGGCCACCCAATTGTCCGATGTGGACCTCGCGCGAAGGAAGATGTTCGAGTTCTACCTGCGCGTGGTCATCGACGCGTATCGCCTGCAGTTCCCGCACAAAGAGCTGCTGAACCTGCCTCCGATGGTGCGGACGGCGCCAACGCCCGGGTTCCGGAACGTCGCCGAAGCGCGGCAATGGGTGTTGCGGGAACGAAAGTCTCTGATGGCCATCAGCGCGGCGTCGGAAGGCGTTCTCAACGGGATCTCGTATCTCCTGCCCGCGATGGCCTCCGAATTCTTCCTGTTGCAGGGGAGATACCCCGACGCGGTCGAAGGGCTCACCATCGCCGTCCGTGCCGCGACGGCGCAAGGCGACGAGGGCTCGCTGGCATCGTGCCTGAACGATCTCGGAGTCGTGCACATGCTCGCCGGCGCCGACGACGCGGCCGAGCGGTGTCTGCTGCGCGCGCTGGAACTGGCCGACGCGCACGGGATCGCGATCGGCGGTGTGACGACCAGGCTGAACCTGGCCCGAGTGCACTTCCATGCCGGTCGCGCGGCCGAAGCGGTCGAAAGGTACCGGAAGGTACTTCCGGCCGTCCGCGCGCTGGGCGAGCCGATGTTGTGCGCCAGCGCGGAGCACCGCTTCGCCGACGCGCTGCTCGAGGTGGGCGGTCACGACGAGGAAGCGCTCACTCTGTACCGGGAGGCCTTGAGGCATCGGCGTGCGGCCGGTGATGCCACGGAACTGATGCGGGCACACGCCGCCCTCGGCGCGTTGCTCGTTCGCCTCGGCAGGCTCGCCGAAGCGTCGGCGGAGTGCGCCGCCGGGCAAGCGTTGATCGAGGCGAGCCAAGATCTTCCGACGGTCATGAAGCTCAATACGGTGCTCGCTCAGCTTCGGCACGCGGAAGGCGACGCCCGAGCGGCGCTCCGGCACGCGCATCTGGCGGTCGCGTTGGCGAACCGGACCCGGCACGCGACAGGGCGGGCCCGGGCACTTTCCGCACTGGCGGCCGTCCTCTGTGAGCACGGCGATCCCGACGACGCGCGGGAACTGTGGCAGGAGGCCGCGGAGCTCTACCGCGGGCGGGCTCGTCTGGCGAAGGCGGACGCGATCGAGACGCTGCTGGCGGAACTGGACGCGCACGGGCCGCTCGTCCCGGCGGCTCGTAAAGGTGACGGAGACACCGTGGCGATGCCTCCGCCGCATCTCCGGATCGTCCGCGACCAGCGTTCCTGAGACGTCAAACGGTACCGCTGGGTAACAATCGGACGTGTGGATATCCGGCCGTGTAATGCTACCCAAAGCAGCTTTCGTGGCGATCCATACACTCTTTGGTGGCGAGTGAATTCCGTGAATTAGGCCGTTTCCGCGATTACTGATCAGTAGATCACGGATGCGCATCTCGGTGAGGCGGTGGCCGTTGCCCGCGGCGCGTGGCACCGATGCGCCGACGTTTGCGCCAACGTGGTCGAACTTGCGTGTGCGCAGAGAGAAACCGCACGTCAAGCCCATCGTGTGGCGTGTTGCTGCGACGGTTGCGCAATGGTGTGACGGGGCGCTGAAAGCGGCTGACTGAGTGGCTGTAGGCTGCCCTCGTCACTCACAAGGAGACCTTCAATCCAAGCCTGCTTAATTTGCGAATGAGCTCTTCGCAAGCCTGAAGATGCGACCCTATCGGGCGGGTGGGCGCACACCAAGAGAGACGTGGAAGGAGCAGGCAAGCGTAATGGAACGCTACATCTGGATTGTGTACTCTGCGTGACGATCGAAGTCGTGCGCTGTGAGTAGGGCTTCGGGTCTCCGGGCGCGGCACTGCCCGCCCGGGGTATCCGGCTTCGGGGGCTGGTCGCAAGACTTACTGTTGTCGCCCTCGTGGGCGCAGGGTAACGCCTTCGGCGAGAAGGATTCGGCGGGTCTGGTTGTAGCTCATGCCGTGAATGTCGGCGAGCTGCCGAATGCTCCGGCCCGACAGATAGGCGTTGACCAAGCCTGGAGGTGTGGGCGGGAGTTGGATTTTCGGCGGCCGGAGCGTGACACCGGCGGCCAGCAGGGTGATGCGTACCTTGTGATAACTCAACGCGTAGCGTGCCGCGAGACCTTCGATCGTCTCGCCGTCGTTGTAAAGACGGACAAGCTCATCGTTCAGTGAGCCGAGGTCGTCCCCGCGCTCGGTGGCGCCGGTATGTTCCCCGGGGCTGTCATCTTCTTCGGTCATCAGATCATCGCCGCCCGCACAGCTGATCGATCGTTGTCCGACGCGAGGTCCCTGGTGGCCCAGGCTCCATTTCGACCCTCCAGCCAACGGCATGACCGCCGGATCCCACACCGCTATCCGAGTGTTTCGACTCGCAGGTGGCGGTCGAGAGCGGCGGGTCGCCGACGGCTTGCGGGCGCATGGTGTCCATTCCGCGAGTGCGTTGCCGCAACTCCATCCCTCAGAGGACTGCTCCGCGCCGGAAAGAAACCCACGAGAACCTCGCGTATGGAGGTACCGCCGCTCCGCCGACCGCTGTTGAATTGGACCAGACCATTCACTGGCGATTGGAGTCCTTCATGACGCGACGGCACCTCCGCCGGGGGTTGTCCCTGGTGGCCGGGCTCGCCTTGGCCGGGGCGCTGCTCCCGGCCGCGAGCAGCGCGGAGACCCAGGAAGCGCGGGGTGTTCCGCTCGGCGAGCTGACCGCCACGGCGACCAAGGTCGCGTCCGGGCTGGTGAACCCGACCGCGATCACGGCGCTCGACGACGGGAGCGGCCGGATCCTCATCGTGGAGAAACGAGGAGTCGTCCGGGCTTACCACCCCAGGACCGGACTCGCCGCCAAACCGGTCCTCGACATCAGTGACAAGGTGAACGGCGCGGACGTCGAACGCGGGCTGCTCGGGCTCGCGATCGCCAAGGACAGGCGTGCGTACGTCGCGTACACCCGCAAGTCCGACAGCGCGGTGACGTTGTCCCGCGTCCGGTTCGACACCGGTGAGCTCACCGAGCTGATCACCCAGCCGCACGCCGAGTTCCCCAACCACAACGGTGGCCAGCTGGCGTTCGGCCCGGACGGCTATCTGTACTGGGGAATCGGCGACGGCGGCGGAGGCGGCGATCCGCTGGCCAGCGGGCAGCGGCTGGACACGCTGCTGGGCAAGATCCTGCGCGTCGACGTCAACCGTGCGTGTCGTCCGCTGAAGTACTGCGTCCCGGCGGGCAACCCGTTCATCGGGGTTGCGGGCGCGCGGCCGGAGATCTGGTCGTACGGGCTGCGCAATCCCTGGCGGTTCTCCTTCGACCCGGCCGACGGTTCGCTGTGGATCGGCGACGTCGGCCAAGGCCGCTTCGAGGAGGTCGACCACCTCGCCAAGGGCAAGGGCGGCGCGAACTTCGGCTGGTCCTGCAAGGAGGGGCCGGTCGTGTTCGACGAGACGCGATGCGAGGACGGCGTGACCTACACCGAACCGGTCTTCCACTACATCTCCGGCGCGGAGGGCTGCGCGGTGATCGGCGGGCACGTCTACCGGGGCCGGAAGTACGCCTCGCTGGCGGGCGGGACGTATCTCGCCACCGACTTCTGCCAGGGTACGGCGTGGGCCGTCCGCAAGAAGGCCGACGGCACTTACGAAAGCGCCCGGATCGGCCAGTTCCCGCTCGACGCCACCACGTTCGGCACCGATCAGAACGGCGAGCTGTACCTGGCCGACGAACAGCCCGGCGGACTGCACCGGATCTCGTTCGCGCGCAAGGGCTGAACCGGCTTCCCCTGCCGCGTCCGCCCGGCGCGGCAGGGGACCTGATCTCGTTTCATCAAGTTTTCATCCTCCCTCCATAGCTTGGGTTCGTTCGGTGAATTCAGTGATGGAGGGCGACGTGGAGCAATCATTCCCACCCGAGGGCGCGCAGTGGCCGCCGCCGCAGGGCTGGGTCCCGCAACCGGTACCGGCGCCACCCGTCCGGAAACCCCGGTGGCCGCTGTTCGCGGGGATCGCCGGGCTGGTGGTGGTGCTCCTCGCGGGTCTGACGACCTGGTTGCTGTGGCCGTCGAAAGCCGGCCACGAACCCTTCGAGCAGGCACTGGCCGGGCTTTCCTCGGCGCCCGCCGTCCGGAACAGCACCTCCGCGGTCGGCGGGATGATCGAGACGGACGTCAAGACCACGGCGTACGGCGAGACGTCCGGCACGATGTCCTTCCAGGGCAAGAAGATCGAGATCCTCGTCGTCGGCGGCAAGGTCTTCTTCAAGGCGCCCGACGGGATGCTGCCCGGGGCGTCCGCGGAGTCGGCCGAGGAGCTCAAGGACCGGTGGATCACCGGTGAGGACGAGCTGTTCGGCCCCGTCCTGCAACAGTTCGAGTCTCCGGAGAAACTCGCGACCCGGTTGCGCGAGGCGCTGGAGCGGGCGGATGAGATCACCGAGGGCCCGAACATCCGGGACGTCCCGGCGCTCAAGGCGAGCACGCCCGCCGGTGACCTGTACGTGTCGAAGGAAGCGCCGCACCGGCTTCTCCGGTACTCCGTGAAGATGCCCGGCGGCATGCCTTCCCTGCCCGGCGCGGGTTCGCGGCCGCAGCTGCCGTCGGGCGCCGGTCTCGGTGACTCCGATGTGGACGCCTTGTCGCCGCAGGAGACCGACGCCGTCTACGAAGAACTGACGTCGAACACCAAGAAGCTGACCGGTGCCGTCAATACCGGTGTGCGGTTCGACATGGACGGCGCGGCCACGGTCGCGTGCAGTGCCTCGGGCTGCACGGTGACCGCGAACGTCTCGAGTTCCGCCTCGGCGAGTGGCGGGAAGGTCACCGGCCAGGTCAACGCCACGATGACCGCGAACGTCACCATCGGCGGCCGCTCGGCGGGCAGTTGCCGGAACACGGCCACACTGCCGCTGAACGGCTCCGGTTCGATCAGCTGCGTCAACGGCGGGGCCGGCAGCGTCTTCTCGGCCGTCGAGGCGGAGAAGAAGGCGGACGCGGAAGCGCGGTCGCGGGCGTCGGGCGGCGTTCCGGTCCAGTACCAGATCGAGAGCATCGCCTCGGTTTCCGTGCTGGCCGAAGCGATCGGGCAGGTCGAGATCACCCGGCTCGTGGACGAGCTGGGACAGCGGCGGTCCCAGCTCGGCGGCAAGTAAAGAAACAGCGCCGGGCGAACGGCTTCGATGCCGCGCGCCCGGCGCTTTCGCGTCCCGTCTATTCGGGTCAGTCCGTACCGGATTCGATCGCGGCGTGGTCGAGCAGTTCGTCCTCGCCCGAGGCCTTGCCGCGCGAGGCGATCGCCTGCGCGCCGCCCGCGTCCATCGCCCCGATCAGGCCGGTCGACGCGGCCTGCGCGGCGCCGATCAGCGTCGGGTGCCCGCCGCCGACCATGCCGAGCCCGGCGTACTGCTCGAGCTTGGCGCGCGAGTCCGCGATGTCGAGGTTCCGCATGGTGAGCTGGCCGATCCGGTCCACCGGGCCGAACGCCGAGTCTTCGGTGCGCTCCATGGACAGCTTGTCCGGGTGGTAGCTGAAGAACGGGCCGGTGGTGTCGAGGATCGAGTAGTCCTCGCCGCGACGCAGCCGCAGGGTGACCTCGCCGGTGACGGCCGCGCCGACCCACCGCTGCAGCGACTCGCGCAGCATCATCGCCTGCGGGTCCAGCCAGCGGCCTTCGTACATCAGCCTGCCGAGGCGGCGGCCCTCGTTGTGGTAGCTGGCGAGGGTGTCCTCGTTGTGGATCGCGTTGACGAGCCGCTCGTACGCCGCGTGCAGCAGCGCCATGCCCGGCGCCTCGTAGATACCGCGGCTCTTGGCCTCGATGATCCGGTTCTCGATCTGGTCGGACATGCCGAGCCCGTGCCGTCCGCCGATGGCGTTGGCCTCCAGGACCAGGTCGACGGCGGTGGCGAACTCCTTGCCGTTGATCGTCACCGGGCGGCCCTGCTCGAAGCCGATCGTGACGTCCTCGGTCGCGATCTCGACCTCGGGGTCCCAGAACCGGACGCCCATGATCGGGTTCACGATCTCGATGCCGGTGTCGAGGTGCTCCAGCGACTTGGCCTCGTGCGTCGCACCCCAGATGTTCGCGTCGGTGGAGTAGGCCTTCTCGGTGCTGTCCCGATACGGCAGGCCGTGGGCCTGCAGCCACTCGGACATCTCCTTGCGGCCGCCGAGCTCGCTGACGAACGCGGCGTCCAGCCACGGCTTGTAGATCCGCAGGGACGGGTTCGCGAGCAGGCCGTAGCGGTAGAACCGCTCGATGTCGTTGCCCTTGAAGGTGGAGCCGTCGCCCCAGATCTGGACGTCGTCCTCGAGCATCGCGCGCACCAGCAGGGTGCCGGTGACCGCGCGGCCGAGCGGGGTCGTGTTGAAGTAGGTGCGGCCGCCGTTGCGGATGTGGAAGGCGCCGCAGGACAGCGCCGCGAGACCTTCCTCGACCAGCGCGGCCTTGCAGTTGACGGCGCGCGCGATCTCGGCGCCGTAGGCCTTCGCCCGGCCAGGGACCGACGCGATGTCGGGTTCGTCGTATTGGCCGATGTCAGCGGTGTAGGTGCACGGCACTGCACCCTTCTCGCGCATCCACGCGACCGCTACCGAGGTGTCGAGGCCGCCGGAGAAGGCGATCCCGACGCGTTCGCCGACAGGCAGAGAGGTGAGTACCTTGGACATGATGGAAGTATATGCATAGGTGTGTATGACCATGCAAGCCGGGGTGAGCGGCGCAACTCGGGTGGGTGCTCGCGTGGGTCGTGAGTGGCGTTTCGTGTTCTAACCCGAATCGCCACTCACGACCACCTGTACCGAGACGGTGGCTTCGCGTGATTGGGCGGACGGCACGTGTGATCCGACGGACGACACACGTGATCAGATGGACGACACGCTCGCGGTGAAGCTTTCGCCGTGAGTCGTCCGTCCAGACACGCGTGTCGTCCGTCGGATCACGTGTGTCGTCCATCCAGTCACGCAAGACCGCCAGTAGGTACTCAGGACACGGTTGGTTCTAACCCGAATCGCCACTCACGACCCACGCGACCTGTCCGCCGGCCCGGCCGCCTCGAATACCTGGCATGGAGACTTCGCGGGCCGCTCGGCAACCACGCCTTCCCTTCTTCGGGGCGGCGCTGATCGGGGTCGTGGCCCTCGCCGCGGCCTTGGCGGCCGGCCATCTGGTGGCCGGGTTCATCAGCGCCAACGCCTCGCCGTACCTCGCGGTCGGCAACGGGGCGATCGATCTGACGCCGGTCGGGCTGAAGGATTTCGCGGTCCGCACGTTCGGCGTCTACGACAAGCTCGTGCTGCTCGGCGGGATGGCCGTGGTGATGGTGCTCGCCGCCGCCGTGGCCGGGATCGCCTCGCGCCGGTCACCCGTTCCGGGCATCGTGCTGATCGCCGCCTTCGGCCTGCTGGGCGGGCTCGCCGTGGCGCTGCGGCCCGACCTCTCGGCGGTCGCGCTGCTCGCGCCGCTGGCCAGCCTGATCGCCGGGGTCGGCGTCTTCTTCTGGTTGCATCGCCTGGCCTCGGCCGGTCCTCGGGACGAAGTCGCGGGCGCCACACCCTCGCGCAGGTCGGTGTTGCTGGCCGGAGCCGGTGCCGTCGTGGCCGCAGGAGCGGCGGGAGCCGGAGGACAGCTTCTCGCAGGTACGCGAGACGCGGAGTCCTCGCGGACGGCCGTCGGGCGGCTCGTTCCCGCCGAGCCGGCGCCGCCCATTCCGGCCGACGCGGACTTCGCGAAACTCGGCACACCGACGTTCCTCACCTCGAACCGCGACTTCTACCGCGTCGACACGGCGCTTTCGGTGCCGCAGGTCCGGGCCGAGGACTGGAGCCTCCGGCTGCACGGCATGGTGCGTGAGGAAAAACGGTTCAGCTACGACGACATCCGCGACCGGCCGCTGATCGAACGCACGATCACCATGACCTGCGTGTCCAACGAGGTCGGCGGGACGTACGTGTCCACCGCGAACTTCATCGGCGTGGACCTCGGGGACTTGGTGCGGGAGGCCGGGATCCTGCCCGGTGCCGAGCAGATCTTCTCCACCAGTGTCGACGGCTGGACCGCGGGCAGCCCGGTGGTCGCTGCGCTCGATCCGGAGCGGGGCGCGATGCTCGCGATCGGGATGAACGGCGAACCACTGCCGGTGGAACACGGATTTCCCGCGCGCATGGTCATCCCCGGCCTCTATGGCTATGTTTCGGCGACGAAATGGGTCAAGGACCTGGAGATCACCACGTGGAAAGCGCGCCGCGCGTACTGGCTCGATCGCGGCTGGGGTGAGCAGGCCCCGATCAAAACGCAGTCCAGGATCGACAGTCCGAAAGGATTCGAAACGGTGCCCGCCGGCAAGGTCCGGGTCTCGGGTGTCGCGTGGGCGCAGCACACCGGGATCGAGCGGGTCGAAGTCCGGCTCGGCGCGAACGGAAGCTGGCTGCCCGCAACGCTTTCCCGTGAGGTGGGGCTGAACACCTGGCGGATGTGGTGGACCGAATTCGACGTTCCGGTAGGCAGCCATCAGGTCACCGTCCGGGCCGTCGACAAATCCGGCTACACCCAGACCGACGCGCGCGCCGGAACCGTTCCCGACGGGGCGACCGGCTGGCACGTCATCAGTTTCACCGCGCGGTGATCGGCGTCACTCGAATGGGTGGCAATCCGATTTCACCGTGGTTCCGAATACCCGGCAAGAGTCCGAAAAACAAATGGAGTGATTTTCCGTGAGCAAGCTTCGCGTCGCAGGAATCGGTTTCACCGCGGTCACCGCGCTGGCCCTGGCCGCCTGCAGCAGCAACGACAGCGCTTCGTCCGGCAGCTCCAGTAGCGCCCCCGCGCCCGCCCCGTCCTCGTCGATGTCGGCCCCGATGTCCAGTGCCGCTTCCGGTGACGGGGTCACCACCAACGCCGACGTGTTCGGCCCGGCCTGTTCGCAGCTGCCGCAGGGCAGTGCGCCGGGTTCGCTGGACTCGATGGGCCCGCAGCCGGTCGCCAGTGCCGCCTCGACCAACCCGTTGCTGACCAAGCTGGTCGCCGCGGTGAAGGCCACCAACCTGGTGGACACGCTCAACAGCCAGCAGGCCATCACCGTGTTCGCCCCGGCGGACCCGGCCTTCGAAGCCTTGGGCGAGGCCAAGTTCACCGAGCTGGCCGGCAAGCCGGACCAGCTGGCCCCGATCCTGCAGTACCACGTCGTCGGCAAGCGTTACGACGCCAAGGGCCTGGAGTCCGCCAAGTCCGTGGAGAGCCTGAACACCGCGGGCGGCCCGGTCAAGATCGAGGGCTCCGGCGAGAACATGACCGTCAACGGCGCGAAGATCCTGTGCGGCAACATCCCCACCAAGAACGCCACCGTCTTCGTCATCGACAAGGTGCTGACCCCGGGTACCAACAAGAACTAGGTCCCCGCCCCGGCGATCGCGGTGGCCACGCCTTCGGGCGCGGCTACCGCGATCTTCGTGTCAGGGAACGAGCGCGGCGGCGTCCACATCGGTCACCACGAGCCGCAGACTCGCGTTCTCCCAAGGGGTTCCGGTCAGCACGGCACGCAACGCGGCCCCGGCGACCTCCGTGAGCGGTGGGATCGGCACCTCCAGCGCGACCACGCGGATCTCGACGACGTCCTCGGAGATGTCGACGGCCATCACGTCGAGATCCCACGGCACCGCCGACGCGGCGGCCGTGGTCGACGGCGTGGCCGCGCGCAGTCCCGGTATCTCGCGGAGAGCGCTGAGCAGCGAAGCGGTCAGTTCGGAACGTGCGGTCACAACAGTCCTCCACGGATTTCGATGTCCAAAATGGACACCGAGACGGCGGACGGGGTGAGCCCGGTCGCCTCGGTGACCGCCTTGCCCACGGCCCGCTGCACCGCCTGTGCGGTCGCGGCGGCCTGGTCCAGGCCGGAGAGCGAAAGGTCGATCTCCACCCGCACGTCCGGCGGGTCGTGCTCGACGAACGCGCGGACCCCTTCCGTGGGCGCCGGTTCGAGGCCCTTGATCCGCTGCCGCGCGATCCTGGTCAGCGAACCGGCCAGCCCGCGCAGCCCGGGTTCCAGGCGTACCACGCCGGGGACCCGGGCCGCGGCGTGCGCGGCGACCGCCGCGATCACCGGCGGGGCGATCACCGTCTCGACCAGGTGCCGGGCCGGTGCCTGCTCACGCGTCATAGAGGTCCTCCACCACCAGATCGAGCCGGGCCAGGCGGACGCCGACCCTGGCACCCGCCGCCGCGGTGACCCGCTCGCGGACGACGTCCAGCGAGTCACCGTCGAAATCATGCGCGATCGCCAGGTTCAGCTCCACGTTCACGGCCAGCGGGTCGGTGATGTCGGGTGCGGGCAGGACCCGGCAGCGCCGCGCGCGGACGCCGTCGACGGAGTCCGCGGCGAACCGCAGCACGGCCGCGACCGCCTGATCGCTCACCTGGACCTCGCCCGGCTCCGGGCTCGCCAGCGGCACCAGATCGCGACGTCGCACCTCGGCGCGGATCGCGGACATGATGCGGCCGGTGAGGTCCGGCGACGGCTCGGCGTCGTCGTCGGCCAGCTCCCTGGTCAGCCCGCGCAGCACCAGCAGGCTTTCGCGGGTCGCCCGGCAGTGCGGGCAGTCGAGTTCGTGCGCGTCCGCCCGGCCGGCGTCGACCTCGTCGAGCCGTTCCCAGACCTGTTCCACATCACGGCCGCACGGCAGCAGGTAGTCGCGGGTCGCGTGGTTCATCGCCATGGCGCCATCACCTCCGCCAACTGTGCTCGTGCTCGCGCGATGCGTCCGCGCACCGCGGTGGTGGTCGCCCCGATCGCCTTCGCGATCTCCTCGTAGGAGCGACCGTGGACCTCGCGCAACAGCCAGCAGGCCCGTTGCTCGGCGGTCAGCTGGTCCAGCGCCCCGGTGAGCGCCGTCATCTGCGCGCTCGTCTCGGCCGCGCGGTCCGGACGGCCCGCCGAACCGGTGGACTCCTGCTGGTCCAGCTCGACGTCGGCCACCGGCTTCCTGGCGCGGATCACGTTCAGGCACCGGTTGGTCGTCATCCGGTAGAGCCAGCCGACGAACGCCGCGTCCTCCTGCAACTGGTCGAGCCGCCGCCAGGCGACGAGGAACACCTCCTGGACGACGTCTTCGGCGTCGCCCTTGTTCCCCAGCATCCGCAGCGCCAGCCGGTACATCGGCCCCTGGAACCGCAGGACGAGCTGCTCGTACGCGCGGATCTCGCCGTCGCGGGCGCGCGCCACCAGCGTCGCGTCGTCCAGCACCGTTTCGCCGGCCGCGAGCGGCTCTGTTCTCGCTGAAGTCGTCATCGAGCGCACCTGTGCAGCGCCGTCATGCCGAAGCTCCCTTCACCCCACCCGGGCAGGTGGTCACCCTTAAGACACCGCTTCCCCGGAAACGTCACGCGGGAAACCCGATCCAGCCGACCACGGCACGGCGGATCGCGCACGCCGAAGTCAGGTGATCGCCCGGCGGCGGAACGCCCAGAGACCCGCGGGAGTGAGCACGACCAGCGCGAGGGTCAGCGCGAGCGCGCAGAGCCACGCGGGCAGGTGGGCGAATTCGGGGGTCAGTGCGCCGCGCAGGCCCTCGCTGACGTAGGTCATCGGATTCAGTGTGCACAAGGCGCGGAACCAGGGGACGGCGGTGAGCTCGGGGAACGGGAACTGGGCGGAGCCGGTGAACAGCAACGGCGGCATCACCAGTGAGAAGGTGATCCCGATCCGGGCGGGGGAGACGAGGGAGCCGATAGTCACCCCGGCCGCGCCGCCCGCCAGCGCGCCGAGCACGGTGTACCCGAGCGCCGCCGGGAGACCGGCGGCCCGCCAGGACAGGTCGCCGAGCACGAGCGCGCCGACCGGGACCATGAGGACGGCCGTGACCAGGCCCCGCGACGCCGCCGCGAAGATCCGCTCGACGACGATCCAGGCGAGCGGCACGGGTGCCCGCAGCCTGTTCTCGATGGTGCGGGTGGCGAACTCCATGGCCAGCGGGAAGGACGCGTTCTGAGCGGCGGCGAAGAACGCGTTCAGCGCGACCAGACCGGGCAGGAGCAGCCGCGCGTACCCGGGTGGGGTGTAGCCGAGCGCGCCGAGGACCTTTCCGAACACCAGGAGCATCAGCAGGGGTTGCATGAGCACCTGCGCCAGCACTCCGCCGAGCTGCTTCCGGGTGATGAGCAGATCGTGTTCCAGCAGCCCCCAGAACACGCGCCACGGGTCCGGGGTCATATACGAAGCTTACGCTTGCTTATATCCGCTCGTTCGGTGAAATTAGCCCGATGTTGCGAAGTGTTAGCGTTGCATCATGAATGAAGCCACGCAGACCGCGGAGTCGGTTCGCTGGGCCGTTTCGCGGTTGTCGTCCCGGCTCCGGGCCGAGCAGCCCGGCGAAGACGGGAGCTTGAGCAGGCTGGCCGCGTCGGTGCTGGCGAACCTGCGGCACAGCGGGCCGTCGACCGTCAGCGCGCTCGCCGCGATCGAGGGATTGCAGCCGCAGTCCCTGACCAGGGTGCTCAACGCGCTCGAAACGGAAGGCCGCGTGGCCCGGCGTCCCGACGAGCACGACCGCCGGGCTCAGCGGATCGCGATCACCGACGACGGCCGCGAAGCCCTGCGCGCACACGTCCGCGACGGCAACCGCTGGCTGGCCGGGGCCCTCGACGAAACACTGACCCCCGCGGAACGCGAGATCGTGCGGGTGGCGGCGGGACTTCTGCTCCAGGTCGCCGAACACGGATCCGGGGAAGGACGCGGACACGGGGCCGCGCCGCCGCTCTGAATCAGCCCTGCCGGGCGAGCGCGGGGTACTCGTCGAGGGTGATGTCGGTGGCGAACCTGTCGGTCACCCACAGCATCCCGCGCAGCAGGAACCGGCGCTTGAACATCTGGTCGCGCAGCTTGATCCGCAGGGTGGTCGGCGGTGCGAGGAACGGCCCGGCGTTGGCGTTGCGGGCGATCTTGGCGTAGCCGAGGAACTTCTCGTCGTACCGGCGGAAGGCGAGTTCGTGGTCGCCGTCCGCCGCGGCGAGTTCGCCCGCGATGACGTACGCGGCCACGACGGCGAGCCCCGTGCCGAAGCCGCCCAGCGTGTTGCCGTACGCCGCGTCGCCGAGCAGCGCGACGCGTCCGGTGGAGTAGCCGTCCATCGTCACCCGGGCGATCGAGTCCAGGTAGATGTCGTCCGAGCGCTTCACCATCTCCATCAGCTCGGGCAGCCGCCAGCCACCGCCCTCGAACGCGGCGGCCAGGATCTCCTTCTGCCGGCCGGTGTCGTACCGGTCGTAGCTGATTTCCGGGGAGGCGAACACGAAGAAAGCGGTCGCCTTGGGCCCGCCGGTGGCGGCCATGCGGCCGGGCTCGTTGTACATCACGGCCGGGCCGCCGTCGGTTTCGCCGGTCTCGACCAGGGCGTAGTAGTGGCCGAGGTGCTGCACGTAGCCGGCTTCCGGGCCGAACGCCAGCCGTCGCACGGTCGAGTGGATGCCGTCGGCGCCGAAGACGAGGTCGAACCGCCTCGGGGCTTCGCGCTCGAAGGTGACGTCGACGCCGTCGGAGGTCGCGGTCAGCGAAGTGATCGAGTCGCCGAAGACGTACTCGCAGTCCGCTGAGGTCCGGTCGTACAGGATCCGGGCCAGATCGCCGCGCCGGATCTCGACGTCGCCGCCGGTGAACTCACCGGGCAGGACGGCGAGCGGCCGCCCCTCGGCGTCGACGATGGTCTGGTCGAGCCCGCCGGTCTGCTGCCGCTCGATCTCGTCGAGGATGCCCATCCGCTCGAGTACGGCGCGGTGGGTGGCGCCCTTGAAGTCGACGGCCTGACCGCCGCCCCGGAGTTCCGGCGACCGTTCGACGACGGTGACCGCGTAACCCTGGCGGGAGAGCCAGAAGGCGAGCGCGGGACCGGCGATGCTGGCGCCGGAGATGAGGACTGTCTTGTTCGTCATGGCAGGAGCTTCACGGCCGGCGTTGACGAAGCACTGACAGTCCGCTGACCGCTCCTCGTCAGCTCCAGCCGGGCAGGGGAAGGGTGAGTTGCCCAGGGGCGTCCGGCGGCGCCGTCTCGTAGCGCGGTGGTGTCGCCGACAGCCCGATCGGGTTGCGGGTCAGCCGCACGGAGGTGCCGTCGGGCCGCGGGAGATCGACCGTCGGGTTCAGGCCGAGCCGTTCGGCCAGCGCGAACGCGCCCGCGACGTCGTTGACTTCCCCGGCGGGAACGCCTGCCGCGCTCAGCTCCGCCGCCCACTCGGCCGCGGGCCGCTTGCCCAAGTGGTCTTCGAGCAGCGCGCGGAGCCCGGTCCGGTGCGCGACCCGCGCCGGATTGGTCGCGAACCGGCTGTCCTCCGCGAGTTCCGGCAGGCCGATGACCTCGCACAGCGCCGCGAACTGCCGGTCGTTGCCGACGGCGAGCGCGAGTTCGTGATCGGCGCAGGGGACGAGTTCGTACGGGGCGATGCTGGGATGCCGGTTGCCCATCCGCGCCGGGACCGTCCCGCCGGAGGTGTAGGCGCTGCCCTGGTTGACCAGGGCGGCGAGCAGGCTGGACAGCAGGTCGATCTCGACGCGCTGTCCCTGCCCGGTGCGGTCGCGGTGGCGCAGGGCGGCGAGGATGCCGACGCTCGCGAACAGCCCGGCCAGGACGTCAACGAGCGCGACGCCGACCTTCTGCGGCTCGCCCGCCGGGTCGCCGGTGATGCTCATCAGCCCGCCGACGGCCTGGATGAGCAGGTCGTAACCGGGCAGCGCGGCGCCGCCGCCCGAGCCGAAACCCGTGACGGAACAGAGGACGAGGCCGGGGTTCGCCGCCAGCAGCACCTCCGGGCCGAGGCCGAGCCGCTCCATCACGCCTGGCCGGAAGTTCTCGACCACGACGTCGGCCTCCAGCGCGAGCGCGCGGGCCTGGGCGAGGTCGTCCGGATTCCCGAGGTCCAGCGCCACACTCGTCTTGTTCCGGTTCACCGACTGGAAGTACGTCGCCTGACCGGCCGCGTCGTAGGGCGGGCCCCAGCTGCGGGTGTCGTCGCCCGTGCCCGGCCGCTCGACCTTGATCACCGTCGCGCCGAGGTCGGCCAGCAGCATGGTGGCGAACGGGCCGGCGAGCACCCGCGAGAAATCGAGGATGCGGAGCGGGCCGAGTGCGGTTTCGGACATGGCCCGACCCTAAGCGGACCTTCGCGTCTTCGAAGTTGTGATCGCGCTCACGAACCCAATACTTTCCTCTAGGTACCTACTATCTCCAGGAAGGTAGCTTCGGTCGCGTCAACGCAACGTGATTCGAGGAGAGACCATGATCGTGGTGACCGGAGCGACCGGGAACGTGGGACGGCTGTTGGTGGAAACCCTTGCCGCGGCGGGAGAAGAGGTGACGGCGGTGTCGCGCCGGATCTCGGCGGCGGACGTGCCCGACGGGGTGCGGACCGTGCAGGCCGACCTCGCCAGGTCCGACGGATTGAAGCAGGTCTTCGACGGCGCGGATCGGATTTTCCTGTTGACCTCAGGGGAATTCATGGCGGCGGGTGGTGACGTCGCGGAAATCGTCGCGGCGGCCGGGGGAGCGGGGATCGTTCTCCTGTCTTCCCAAGGTGTCGGGTCCGGGCGGCACGCGCCCGCGTTCGAAGAGGCGGTCAAAGCGTCGAGTCCTGAATGGACGGTGCTGCGGCCCGGCGGTTTCGCGTCGAACGCCCTCCAGTGGGCGCCGGCGATCCGGGCCGACCGAGTGGTCGCCGCTCCGTTCGGCGACATCGCCTTGCCCGTCATCGATCCGGCGGACATCGCCGACGTCGCGGCGGCAGTGCTGCGCGAACCCGGCCACCACGGCCGGACCTACGTGCTCACCGGACCCGAGCCGATCTCGCCCCGTCGGCAGGCGGCCGACCTCGGCGAGGCGCTGGGCGAGCCGCTGCGATTCACCGAGCTGAGCGAGGACGAGGCCCGCGCCGCGATGTCGGAGTTCATGCCGCCGGTGGTCGTGGAGGCCACGCTCTCGATCCTCGGCGCGCCCACGGAGGACGAACTGCGGGTCAGCCCCGACGTCGAAAAGGTCCTCGGCCGGCCGGGACGCACGTTCGCCGAATGGGCGGCACGGAACGCGGCGGCGTTCAAATGAGCGGGAGGGCTCGATGAGAAAGTTCTCATCGAGCCCTCATCGGCGGCTCACCCGGTCCGGGCAGCCTGGGGGTATGCGAGTCCGAATCATCGTCCTGGCCGGGGTCGCCGCCGCCGTGGTGGCGGCCACCGGCACGTTCGCCGTCATCGCGGCCACCGCGGTCTCGCCGCCCGATCTCGGTCCTGCCGTGGTGGCCCCCGCGGGCCGCGCGGTCTCCGGAGCGGGGGAATCGGGCGCCCCGCCCGCCGTCGTCCCGCCCCGGCTGGCCGGGCACGACGACGACGTCGATGATGGTGAAGACCATGACGGTGACGACCATTTCGACTTCGACCTCGACGACTGAGCGGGGCCGATGAGCGCCCGCGCCCGGATCCTCGCGTGGGTCCTGCTGGTCGTGCTGCTCGCGCTCGCCGGTTCGCTGCTGGCGACCCGGACCGTCCTGCACAACCAGCTGGACCAGCGCCTCGACAACGAGATCGCGCACGAGACCGGCAAACTCCGCGCCTTCCTGGCGTCGCCGGATGCCCGTCCGGCCGGGCAGCCCGCCACCGTCGAGGCGGTCCTCGGCCGCCACCTGGAACGGAACCTGCCCGAGAAGTACGAGACGTTCTTCTCGATCAGCGACGGTGCCGCGTCGAGGCGGAGCGCGATCGAGCCGCCGGTCCGCCTCGACACGGACCCGAAATTCGTCGCCGAACTCTCCAGGGCCACGAGCCCGGCGTACGGCACGGTCACCACCGCTGTCGGGTCCGCGCGCTACGGCGTCGTCCCGGTGACCATCGAAGGCTCGCCGGGCCGTGGCGCGCTGGTGATCGTCGAGTTCGTCGACCACGCCGCGGGTGAGATCAACGACGTCGTCGGCGTGATGGCCGCGATGTCGGGCGCCGCGCTGGTACTGGCCGGGCTGATCGGCTGGCTGGTCGCCGGCCGCATCCTCGCGCCGGTCCGCGAGGTGCGCCTGGCCGCCGAGCAGATCGGCGAAACCGACCTTGCCTGCCGGATCGAGGTCCGGGGCTCGGATGACGTCGCCGCGCTCGGCCGCACCTTCAACACGATGCTGGACCGGCTCGAAAGCGCCTTCGCCGGGCAGCGCGACTTCATCGACGACGCCGGGCACGAACTGCGCACACCGATCACGATCGTCCGCGGCCATATCGAGCTGATGGGCGAAGATCCCGAGGAGAACGCGGAGACGCGGCGGCTGGTCCTCGACGAACTCGGGCGGATGCAACGGATCGTGGACGATCTGCTGGTGCTCGCCAAATCCGGCAACCCCGGCTTCCTCGCACCCGGTGAGACCGACCTCGCCGATCTCACCGTCGAGACCCTGGCCAAATCCCGTCCGCTGGCCGACCGCGTCTGGCGGCTCGACGCGGTGGCCGAGGTGAAGGTCCGCGCGGACGGGCAACGGCTCGCGCAGGCCTTGCTGCAGCTGGTCTCGAACGCCGTACGGCACACTTCGCCCGGCGAGGAGATCGCCCTCGGCTCCGAGGTGACGGCGACGACGGCGCGGCTCTGGGTCCGTGACACCGGCGAGGGTGTCCCGCCGGATTCGAGGAGCCGGATCTTCGACCGGTTCAAACGCGGCAGCAACTCCAGTGGTGACGACGGAGCCGGGCTCGGCCTGGCGATCGTCGCCGCGATCGCCGAAGCGCACGGCGGCCGGGTGCTGCTCGACACCGTGCCCGGCGAAGGAGCGACGTTCACCATGGAGATCCCCGTCGCGGAAGGTGCGGACCGGTGACCAGTGTGCTCGTGGTGGAGGATTCCGCCAGGATCGGTGCCTTCGTCGAGAAAGGCCTGCGGGCGCAGGGTTTCGCCACCCGCTGGGTGAAGACCGGCTCCGAAGGCCTGACCGAGGCGCTGACCGGCGCGCACGACCTCGTCGTCCTCGACCTCGGTCTCCCGGACCTCGACGGCTCGGATCTGCTGCGGGCCCTGCGCGCGGCGGGCCGGACGGTGCCGGTGATCATCCTGACCGCGCGGGACAGTGTCGTCGACCGGGTCGCCGGGCTGTCCGGCGGCGCCGACGACTACCTGGCGAAACCCTTCGCCTTCGAGGAATTGCTGGCGCGGATCCGGTTGCGGCTAAGGGGAAATACCGAAGTCGAGCCGGCGGTGCTGCGAGCCGGGGACCTCGCCCTCGACCTGCGCACACGGCGGGTTTCGGTGGCGGGGGAGGAGAAGGATCTCACCGCCCGCGAGTTCGCGCTGCTGGAGACGTTGCTGCGCAACCGCGGCCAGGTGCTGTCCCGCGAGCAACTGCTCGGCGGGGTCTGGGGTTTCGATTTCGATCCGGGCTCGAACGTGGTGGACGTCTACATCCGTTACCTGCGCGGGAAGATCGGCGCCGAGCGGATCGAAACCGTGCGGGGGATGGGCTACCGTCTCGGTGAGTCCTGATGAGACGGTTCTCATCGCGCTCTCACGACGGTCTCTTTCTCGGGCGGCACAGTGGTTTCCATGACCACGACACTGCTTCATCTCGCCGTCGACCTCGTCGCCGCCGTGATCCTCGCCTACGGCATCTACGCCCGTCGCCATCATCGTGGTGACCTCGCGTGTGCCTATCTCGCGCTGAACGTCGGCGTCTGCGTTTCGGTCGCCGTGCTGCTGTCCGTGTCGACCGCGAGCGCGCTCGGGCTCGGCCTTTTCGGGGTACTGTCGATCATCCGGCTGCGGTCCGATTCGATCAGCCAGCAGGAGGTCGCGTACTACTTCGTCGCGTTGGTGCTCGGCCTGGTGAACGGGCTGCCGTCCGCGGACTGGCGGATCGTCGCCGTCTTCAACGTGCTGCTGCTGGCCGTCATGTACGTCGCCGACCACCCGTCGCGCACTCGTGGTCCGCAGCGGCGGACGGTCGTGCTCGACACCGTGTATCCCGACGAGCAGACGATGCTGATGGAACTGCGCGCGCGGCTCGGCGGAACGGTCGTGCGGCACAGTGTGTCCGAAGTGGACTATGTTCGCGAGGTCACCGTCGTCGACGTCCGGTTCCGGCCGGACACCGCAGCCGTCGTCCACGGCGCTCCGGCGGGGCACCGGTGAACGCGCGCGGGACGGCCACCGTCGCCGCGGTGGCGAAGAAGCTTCCTTCGCTGTCGCTGACCGAAGTCGTCGCCACGAGCGGGCTGATGAGCCGGACGGACCGCAAGTACGTCCTGTCGCTCAACGACTTCCTGGCCGTCACCGACGTGCTGTCGCTCCGCTGCCTGGAAATCGGCGGGCAACGGGTGTTCGGCTACTCGTCGACCTATTTCGACACGCCGGATCTGGCGATCTTCCGCGCGCACCGGCAGGATCGCCGTCGCCGGTTCAAGATCCGCACGCGGACCTACACCGACTCGGCCGACACCTACTGCGAGCTCAAGGTCAGCGGACGGCGCGACGAAACGGTCAAGGTCCGCCGTCCGCATCCGGCCGAGGCGGCGCATGGCCTGACCACGCCCGCGCTGACGTTCCTGGACGACGCCCTCACCGCCGCCTACGGCCGCCCCGCGCCCCGGCCGCTGCTCCCGGCGCTGGTCACCGACTACCGGCGGACCACCCTCGTCACCGCCGACACGCGGATTACCTGCGACACGTCGCTGGTCTGGCGCTCCGGCGCGCGAAGTCTGGCAGCGGGGGACGACCTGGTGCTGTTGGAGGTGAAGTCGGCTTCCGAGCGCAACAGCGTCACCGAGGCTCTGGCGAAACTGCGGATCCGGGAGCAGTCGGTCAGCAAGTACTGCGCGGGCCTCGTGGCGCTGGGGCTGGCGACCGGCGGGAACCGGTGGCGACCGGCGCTGCGGCGGCTCGGGGTGGCGTAACGGTCGCGACGCGTCCGCCGACCCTTGCCTTCGGGTTCCGAGTGAGGGAGGACGAACATGAGGACCAGGGAGAAGGCCGCGCTCGCCGTGGCGGGGCTGGCCGTCGCCGCGGCCGGGGGCACGGTGTTCGCCGGCACGTCCGGCGCCGTCGGCCCGTCGCCGGCGCCGAGCGTGCAGGCCGCGGAGACGTCGTGTGTGACCGACGGCGCCGGGATGTGCACCGTGCAGCACGCGCTGGGCGCGGTCCCGGCGGTGGTGGTCGTCTCGGCGAACACGCCGGGACAGTTCAACGCGTACATGCTGAACACGGTGCAGGGTTCGTACACGGCGACCACGTTCAAGGTGCGGGCGATGTTCGACCAGACCACGCCGAAGGTGGGCGGGGCGATCTGGTTCAACTATGCGGCCTATGGCGGGGCGCCGGTGACGACCAGTCCGACACCGACGAAGCTTCCGCCGTCGACAACGCCGAAGCCGACGCCGACCAGCGCGACACAGGCGCCGACTACGACGCCTCCGACAAGTGAGACGCCTATCCCTGGCACTACGCCTCCGGGAGGCGGTTCGGGCTCGGGTGGCAGACTGTCCAAAAAGGACAAGTAATCGACTACTGCGGCGGCCGGTCGTCCAGCTCGTCGGACAGGATCACGTCGATCCGGAGACCGGCTCGCCGCAGTACCCGGATGCTCGCCCTCAGTGGCAACACGATGCCGATGACGACCACGACACCGAGCCCGATGGCGACCGGATTCGCCACGAGCGCCTCCCTGCCCGATGGGCCCGGACGGCGAGCCGCCCGGCGCTGGTCCCTGAAACCTAGACGAGCCGGCTTTGCCCGGCGCCGGAAACCAGCTGATCGGCCTAGGCGATCGGGGCAGGTGAACGCTGTGATAGCTTGGAGCGAACTGGGACTTCTGTGCGTTCGCAAACCCGCTGTTCGGGCGGGGACGGCTCCCGCGGAGGTGCCAGGGCACCGTTGGGGCCGGTAGCTCAGTTGGTTAGAGCAGGGGACTCATAATCCCTTGGCCGTCGGTTCGAGCCCGACCCGGCCCACAACATCAACATCGCTGCTGACCTGCAGGAATGTTGGTCCTTCGATGTCAATTTCGCCTCGGCGTTAATTGCGGCTGGGCTCCGTTATGTCTCCGTTTGCTCCGGTGTGCCAATAGCAGGCGAAGTGCTCCGCGGAGCCGGTTGGTGGCGTAGCAACTTTTGCCTCCTCGCCACAGCCGTTGCGGTGGGGACTTCAGCAGGTCCGGAGTTCTTTGCTTCCACAGCTGGACAAGCTGGGTGTGGTCGCAGTCGGCTGGGTGTGATCCGTGTTCTCGAGCAGGAGGCCAGTGACGTACACGGTTTTAGTGGGGCGACACTGACCGCGCCGATCCTTTGGCAGTGTCTACCGACTATGTGCAACCAATAGTGATAGACGTCGATCAGTACTTTGTGCGTGCCGTCTTGGATGCTTTTAGCGCGATGTCAGCGACAGCACCTGACCTGCAAGAACAGCACTCGTGACCCCCTCACTGCCAGTCAGGTTCGATCAAGGCGCTGACCTGCGGTTATAGAGAACCCGCTGGTCGGCTGGCGTAGTTGTGCTCCGTTCAGTGCGGATCATCGTTGTTGGGCGCTGTTGCAGGCGGCGTTCTGCTCCAGATCTGCTCCAGAAAAATTGGTGTGAGAGCCGGTCTGTTGGTGGTAGCGGTGGCAGTCCATCCGGCCAGGGATCCACAGCACCACCACCGAAAGTGCGCCAGAGCCAAGCGTTTTACAGTCCCCCCGCATGCCTGCACATATCAGGTCCGAAGCGAGAGTGGTACCCACTGGACTTCCATGAGCGAAATGGTTGGGAGGCAGGCGGGTCAGCACGATTCACTGTGACAACCGAGATCCGGTGTAGAGGTGGCTAGGCGGCTGGTCTGGTCGCGGTCTTGCTGTTGTGCTCGGCTTCTTCGGTGGGCTTCATCAGCTGAACCGTCCGCGGGGCAGGCTCGCCAGGACCTGCTTCGCGGCCCGTTCACCCGATGCGGCGGCGTCGGCGAGTGAGG
Organism: Amycolatopsis sp. CB00013; assembly: GCF_001905755.1. Lineage (NCBI taxonomy): Bacteria > Bacillati > Actinomycetota > Actinomycetes > Pseudonocardiales > Pseudonocardiaceae > Amycolatopsis > Amycolatopsis sp. CB00013. The sequence continues at coordinate 384,010 of NZ_LIWC01000003.1, forward strand.
GCATGTCGAGCTGGTAGTCGCCGGCCAGGTGGACGGGGCCGAGATTGCGGCGCAGCGTCGGCAGCGAGGCACGTCCGCCGGGTGCCCAGAACGGCACGACCCGGTGGTGACGCCGGACGATTCCCTCGTCGAGTTTGCCTTCGAGCTCGGGGTAAAGCGAGAGAAGGTCCGCGGTGAACCGGCTGACGATCTCCTCGTCGGTGAGCTCGAACAGGCTGTCGGCCACGGCGCCGCCCGCGAAGCAGGCCAGCGCGCCGCCCGGCTTCCGCGGGCCAGAACCGCGCAACGCCGCAGCGTGGTTGAACATCGCCTGGAACGAGAGCTGGGGCGTCGACACGGCGATGTAGTCGTCCCACCGCTGAGGGCCTTCTTCGCGGGTGAAGAAGCCCACCACCACGTACCGGCCGTAGCGAATGTCGTCGAACGCTGTGCGGTACCCGGCCGGGAGGCTCGGCAGGATCTTCACGGCCACGTCGCCGGGAACGGTGACGATCGCACGGCGGGCACGAATCCGCACCGGCCCGTTCTCGTCCTCGTAGTCCACGACGACGCCGTCCTCGGTCCGCTCGACCGACGTCACCGGCGAGTTCAGCCGCAGGCGATCGCCGAGGTCGGCCGCCAGGATGTCGGTGAGGGTCTGATTTCCCCCTTCCGGCAAGGAAAGGTTGGGAACCTTCGCCGGGTCGGTCAGGAGGATGCCCATCGACATGACGAACTGGGTCGCGGCGGTCTCCTCGGGTTCGCATCCCATCCATTGCCCGGACCAGGACCGGACCATGTCCCGCGCGACCTCGGAGCCGATTCCTCGCAGTACGTATGATGCGGAGAGCGTGTCGAGCTTCGCGCGGACCCGTTTCGCCAGGCAGTTCTCGGGGTTCATCTGAAGGAACGGTGTCGCCGCGAGGATGCGGGCGCCGACGGCTGCCAGCCCGACCCGGTCCATGAAGGTCATCCGGGAGCGGAACATCAAGCCGAACGGATTCGAGGTGTCGACCTGTTTTCCGTGGAGCGAGAGGGCGACCGTCTTGCCGGCCAACGTACCCATGCTGACCTGATGGCGTTCGAGGGCTTCGATCAGTGTTCCGGTGCCTTCGGTGAACTGGGTTCCGAGGTTGATCCAGTAGTCGCCGCGGCGAACTGACTCCACGCGGCCGCCGGCCCGGCCGGAGGCTTCGAGTACGACGACGTCTCGATCGGACAGGGTGGTCGCCGCCATCAATCCCGCCATTCCGGCGCCGACCACGACGACTTCCGTTGCGTGCTCGTGAAGGGACTCGGTCATGTGCTGCTCCATTCCGGTGTCGATGTCAGTGCCGTGGCGATGGCTCGGACCAGGCGTCTCGTGGCGGTCCTGCTGCTCCGGCTGACTGCCGTGAAGGAGATGTAGCCGTGCACGAGCTCGCGCTCGTGGATCACCTCGGTGGGAACGTCGCTCGCCGTCAGCGCGGCCGCGTAAGCGAGTCCGTCGTCGCGGAGCGGATCGAAACCGGCGACCGTCACGATGGCGCGGGGAAGCCCTGTCAGATCGCCTGCCAGTAGAGGGGAGACCCGCGGGTCGAGATGGTCGGTCCCATCGGGGAGGTAGTGCCCCATGAACCACGCGATCTGTTTGGCCGACAACGCGGGCGACCCGGCGAACTCGTGCTGAGAGGGACGCCGTTCCGAGATGTCGGTGACCGGCTGGATGAGCACCTGCATCATCGGCTGGACGGCTTCGCCACGAAGCCGCTGGCAGAGCACGGCGGCGATGTTCCCTCCGGCGCTTTCACCGGCGACGACGATCCGGTGCGGGTCGATACCCCAGTCGGCCGCGTGCTCGGCGGCGTACCGCCACGCGGCGAGCGCGTCGTCGTGCGCCGCCGGGAACGAGTGCTCGGGTGCGAGCCGGTACTCGACGGACAGGACGTCGGTGCCCGTTCCCCGTGCGAGCATCCGCGCCGGGGCGGCGTAACCGGCGCGGCTCCCCAGTGCGAAACCGCCGCCGTGGAAGAAAAGGATCAAACCCCGGGAAGGGGTGCAGGTGCTGTAGCGGGTCGCCTGCAACCCCTCGCCGAGATCGACCTCCTGCTCGACCGCGCAAGGGTCGATCCGGTCGGCGAACAAGGCGGCGTCGCGTTCGGTCACCTCCCGGGCGGCCGTGACCGGCAGGTCGCTGTAGTCGTCACCGGCTTCCGTGAGTCTCATCAGGAAGGCGACGTCGGCGGCCATCCGATCGCCTGCGCTGTTGACCGGCGGGCGGACCAGCGGCCTGAGGAGCGGGGCCGGGGTACGGCTCAGGGCGATGACGAAGGCTCGCTGAAGGCGCTGGCCCAGCGTAAGGTTCGCCGCGGTCATGAGTCAGCCGCCGCGCTCGTGAGGTCGGCGGCGGGTGTCCGGACGGAGAAACGGATGTTCCGGTCGACCAGCCGTCCCTTGAACAGCCGGTTGTCCTTCACGAACGTCGTGTGCATCCGCCACGGCAATTCGGTGCCCTGCCGGGGGAGTTCGGGCTTCGCCCGCTGCATGTAGCCCGCGGTGAGGTCGAGGAGATCCGTGGTGGCGAGTCCTTCCGGCACCACCGGGACCGCGATGTCGTAGCCGTTCGTGTCCATGCGGCGGAGCACGTCGCCGACCAGGCGGCACACGTTGCCCAGCCGAAGGGTCCACGACGCTTTCGTGTAGCCGAGCATCATGGCCCAGTTCGGCATCCCGGAGATGAGGGCGCCGCGATAGAGGACGGCGTCGGACATCTTCACCGGACGACCGTCCACTGTGGGCTGGATGCCGCCCAGCATCTGCATGACGAGGCCGGTCGCGGTGACGATGAGATCGGCCTTCAACGTCTTGCCCGACTGCAGGAGGATGCCGTCCTCGGTGAAGCGGTCGATCCGGTCGGTGACCACCTCGGCGTCGCCGTCGCGGAGTGCCTTGAAGAACTCGCCGTCCGGCGTGACACAGAGGCGCTCGTCCCACGGCGCGTACGGCGGATTGAAATGGGTGTCCACGTCGACGTCCGCCGGAAGCTCCTTGAGCGTCCACTTGCGCAGCGCCTTCCGCCCGAAGTCGGGGAACTTGCGCAGGGTGCTGACGAGCAGGAAGTCGATCCAGATGTTCTTGCGGCGCGTGGCCGCGTAGCCGAGCTTGGCCCCGAGCAGCTTGGTGAGCCTCAGGGCGATGCCGTCGACCCTCGGCTGGGAGGCGATGTAGCTGGGGGTGCGCTGGAGCATCGTCACGTGTGCCGCGGCGCCGTCCCCCATCAGCATGGCCGGGAGCATCGTCACCGCCGTCGCGCCGCTACCGATGATCACCACGCGTTTGCCGCTGTGGTCGTAGTCTTCGGGCCACTGCTGGGGATGCAGGATGTCTCCCCGGAAATCGTCGCGACCCTCGAAGTGGGGCGTGTACCCGGATTCGTAGCGGTAGTAACCGGTGGCGCTGAAGACGAAGCGGGCCTTGATGGTCTTCGTGTGTTCGGTGCCGGCCTCGTCGGTCACGGTCACCTGTAGCGTCCACCGCGCCTCGTCGGTGGACCAGTCGGCGGAGGTCACCCGGTGCCGGAGCCGGAGGACCTCGTCCAGGCCGAACTCGCTCACCGTCTCGCCGAGGTATTCGCGGATCAATGGCGCTTCGGCGATCGCGCTCCGGTGCCGCCACGGTTTGAACTCGTAGGCGTAGGTGTGCAGATCGGAATCGGACCGGACGCCCGGATAGCGGAACAGGTCCCAGGTGCCGCCGATCGAGTCGCGGGATTCCAGCAGGATGACCTTCTTGTCGGGGAAGTCGGCCATCAGATGCCGGGCCGCGCCGATCCCGGAGATGCCGGCGCCGATGACGACGATGTCGGCGGACTCCATTGCGCCTGTGTCCTTCATGCTGCACTTCCTTCTGGGTTTTGGTCCTGCGGGAGGGCAGGGACGACGCCGGTCCCGCGAGCCCGGGTGGCGATGATGGGCTCGGCGAGGACCTCCGCTCGGCCCGTGCGGTCGATGGCCCTGGCGATGACGCGCAGCTCGAAGTCGACCGTCCGGCTCCGGTTGCCTTTCGCCGCGAGCCGGGCCTCGACCTCGATGACGTCGCCGCCACGCACCGGCGCCAGGAATTCCACGGACGAGTAACCCGCGAAGAGGCTCTCGTGGCCGTCCGTGACGATCGCGAGATGCGTTCCGGCGTCGCCGAACAGCGCCAGGCCGAACGCCCCGTCGACGAGGTTGCCGGCGTAGTGGGCCTCGGAGTAGGCGACGTAGCGCCGATGGATGACTTTCATGAGAGCTCCTGACCGAGTAGGTCATCCGATTAAGTCAGTTGGCCGAGTGTGTGACAACTTTCATCTCTCGTCAAGGGGCGGTTCAGGTGCTCGCCCGAAAGGGGCTGTTGACAACGCGCGACCAGGCGCCCATCATCTTCGTCAATTGATCGAGTCATTTGACTAACTATGACGCGACACTCGCCAAGATCGAAAGGGCCCGCGATGGCCGAGATCATGACGTTCCCCGAGGCGCCCGTGAGGGAGGGCTCGACTTTCTCCATCACGATCGAAGACGACGCGAGTCCGGTCGTCCGGCTGATCGGACGCACCTTGCGTGACTCGGCGCGGATCGGTTACGCGCCGGAGGTCCTTGGCCGATCCGCCGGTACCGTGGCGATCCGCTCCCACGACACACCGCAGGCCGCGACGATTTCCTTCGGCCGCAAGACGATCACGGTGACCGGTGGAGTCGTGGCCGAGCCGGACGCGACGGTCGTGGTCGACCTGCGGGCGCGCTTCGCTTCCGCGCGGGAGCCCGCCGGTGATGTCGTCCTGGCCACCGGCATCTTGCGCGCGTTGACGCCGCCGCTACCGCACTGGCGCGAGGCCGCCCGGAATTTCTGGGCGGTGACAAGGGGAATACCGGGAATTCCCGAGGTTCTGATCGTCGATGCCGACGGTCCCGGCGGTCCGGAACGGCACCGCTTCGGCGACGGGGCGACCGAGTACCTGATGGCGGGACCGCCCGACGTTCTCGCCGGTGTCTTCAGCGGCGCGGACGATTTTGTCGCGTCCTTGGGAGCCGGTCTGCGGGTCAAGGGCACGTTGTCGCAGATGTCGGTCATGACGGCCGCTTCCTGGAGGGTTCGTTTCGATGTCTGATCCACGCGCTGTTCGCCTCGAGGCGACGAATCACGACGGAAGCTTTCTCGGCAAGAACGTGTCGATGACGAAGTTCGCCTCGGGCAAAGAATCCGGCTTCGCCTTCGCCGACATCCTGTTCGCGATCGATCTGGGCAACGAGATCGTCCTCGGTGACGCTTTTCCGGACTGGCGCGGCAATCTCTACGACATCCAGATGGTCCCCGACCTGTCGACCCTCGTCGCGTGGAAACCGGGGCTGGATGCGGTCATCGGCGACTACTGGCTGAAGGACGGCACACCTGTGCCGATCTGCCCGCGGAACCTCGTGCGGAAGCTGGTGGCCCGGCTGGCGGTTCTCGGGTACACCGCGACGATCGCCGTGGAGATCGAAGCGACGCTTTTCGAGGAGTCCGTTCAGGAGGCGCGAAAACGCGGGTACCGGGAGCTGACGCCGTTGGGCGGCGGCGCGGGAGCCACGTACCACTTGGCGAGGTCCAAGGACTGGGTCGACTACATGGAAGCGGTCGTCGATCGCCTCGATCGGGTCGGCATCGTCTGGGAGGCGTGGACCGACGAGGCCGCCGCCGGCCAGACGGAACTGAACCTGGCGCCCGCGGATCCGATCACGCTGGCCGATTCCTGGGCGCGTACGCGGCAGGTGATGCGCGAGGTTGCCTTCGACCAGGGCCACACGGTGACCTTCATGGCCAAGCCGACGGCGGGCTACGGACAGGGCGCCCACATCAACCTTTCGCTCCAGAGCGACGGAGTGAACCGGTTCTTCGCCGAAGACGGCCCGTCCCCGCTGATGCGGCACGCGGTCGGGGGACTGCTGGCCACGATGGAGGGCAACACCTCGCTCGCGTTGCCGCAGATCACCTCCTATCGGCGGCTGGTGGACTTCACCGGACCGCCCACCACCGTGAGCTGGGGCGTCAACAACAAGACGGCCGCGGTGCGCGCCATCACCGGCCACTCCAAGTACTCGCGCCTCGAGTACCGGCTTCCCGGTGCCGACGTCAACCCGTACCTCGCGTTGGCGGGGGTGCTTGCCGGAGTGCTGGCAGGCATCGAGCGGGAGATCGAGCCGCCGGAGCAGGTCACGGACATGGCCTGGTGCTTGCCCGAGGGCGTGCCCCGGATTCCCGACACGATGTCGAAGGCGGGTGCCGCCCTGGACGCCGATCCCCTGCTGCGCGAGTACCTCGGTGACGAGTTCGTGGACTTCTGGGTCGCGTCGCGACGATGGGAGTGGATGGAGTTCCACACCAAAGGCGGCGATCCGTTCGCCGAACTCTCCCAGTGGGAGTCCACCCGCTACTTCGAGTTCCCGTGAGCGCGCGTCCGCTGATCGGCATCACCGGCAGGCGGTTCCGGCTGGAGCTGATCAAGGGAGCCGACGAACGGTACGGCGACCGTTGTCTCGACAGCTACATGTCGGACTTCGCGAGCCGGATCGCGGAAGCCGGCGGGCTTCCGGTGCACCTGTCCTACGACACCGACGTGACGGCGATCTGTCAGCGGCTGTCCGGGGTCGTGATCACCGGCGGGCAGGACGTCCACCCGGCGTTCTGGGGTGGCGACCCGGGAGTGGTCCGTGACGTCGATCCGAGACTGGACCCGATGGCCCACGACGAGGTGCGTGACGAGTATGAGATCGAGCTCGCCCGGGCCGCTCTGGGGCGGGGGATTCCCGTGCTGGGCGTGTGCCGCGGCATGCAGGTGCTCAACGTCGCCCTCGGCGGGACACTCGTCCCCGATCTCCCACGGGGGCGGGTGAGTCATCTGTCGGCGGAGGCCGCGCCCACCGACGGCACCGCTGATCACCTTGTGTCCTTTGAAAAAGGCTCGATCGCCGCCGGCCTGTTCGGCGAGCACGCGATGACCAACTCCTGGCACCACCAGGCCGTCGACCGCTGCGGCACCGGGCTGGTCGTGACCGGGCGGACGAGTGACGGCGTGATCGAGTCGGTCGAGCTGCCCGGTGCCCCGGTGCTCGGAGTCCAGTGGCATCCGGAGTGGATGAAGAGTGAGGACCCGGCGATGACGTGGATCGTGCAGGCCGCGGCGAAGAGGCAGAGGAGCTTGCCATGACCGCGAAAGTGACGGCCGGACAGGCGGGCGACGATCCCGCCGTCCCGACGGTGACCGAGTTGCTGGCGCATCGGGCGCGGGACTCCCCGGAACGGGAGTTCCTGCGGTTCGGCGAGTGGTCCTGGAGCTTCGCCGAGATCGACGACTGGACCTCCAGGCTGGCGCACCGGCTGATCGAGGTCGACGGTGTCCAGCCGGGCGACCGGGTCGCGATCATGCTCCCGAACGTCGTGCACTGGCCCGTGGTGTGGCTCGCCGCGCTGAAGGCAGGCGCGATCGCAGTACCGATCAACAGTTCCTACCAGCGCGCCGACCTCGCCTTCGTGCTGCGGGACTCCGGTGCGCGTGTCGTGTTCACCGACGCCGACCGCTCGGATCTGATCGCGAGTGTCGTCGCCGGTGAGGACATCCGCGTCGTGGATGTCGCCGACGACGGGGCGGAGCCGTTTCCGGCGACACCTCCGGCGGTGCCGATCGACGGCGGGGCACTGGCGAACCTGCAGTACACGTCCGGCACGACCGGTTTCCCCAAGGCGTGCATGCTCACCCACGACTACTGGGTGCGGCTGGGCTGGATCTGCGCGTCGGCGACCGGGCTCGGACCCGAAGACGTTCTTCTTACAGCGCAACCGTTTTCCTACATGGATCCCCAGTGGAACACCGCGCTGGCCCTCACGGTCGGCGCCCCGCTGGTCGTACTGCCCCGGTTCTCCGCGTCGACCTTCATGGCGGACGTCCGGAGGCACCGCGCGACCTTCTTCTACGTCCTCGGGTCCATGCCGACGCTGCTGTTCAAACAGCCGCCCACCCCCGAAGACCGCGACAACGACCTCCGTCTCGTGTTCTGCTCGGGAATCCCGGTCGGACTTCACGCCCGGCTGGAGGAGCGCTGGGGAGCGCCGTGGCGCGAGATCTACGGGATGACCGAGTCCGGGATCGACCTGTTCAGCCCCTTCGCCGACGCCGGCGCGGTGGGAAGCGGGAGCCTGGGGCGTCCGGTGCCGACGAAACAGGTCCGCGTCGTCGATCCCGATGGCGCCGAGGTGCCTGACGGCGAGGCTGGGGAGCTGGTCATCGCGGGCACGCCGATGATGAACGGCTACTGGAATCGTCCGGAGGACACCGCCAGGGTGTTGCGGGACGGCTGGCTCCACACTGGCGACGTCGTCATCCGCCACTCGGACGACGGAATCCGGCTGGTCGGCCGGATCAAGGACATGGTCCGGCGCGGCGGCGAGAACGTCGCGAGCGTCGAGGTCGAAGCCGCCCTGGAGCGGGACGACCTGGTGGTCTCGGCCGCCGTCGTCGCCGAACCCGACGAGACCCTCGGTGAGGAGGTCAAGGCTTTTGTCCAGCTGGCGGCCGGAGTGCCTTCCTGTCGTGCGACGGCCGAGCGGATCGTCGAGCGGGCGGGCAAGGAACTCGCGCGTTTCAAGGTGCCGCGCTACATCGAGTTCGTCGCCGAATTCCCCCGCACTCCGTCCGAACGCGTTTCCAAACCGGCGCTGAAGGCCCGTGCCGCGGCCGATCCCGGCGTGACCTACGACCTCGGCACACGACGGGGATTCGTCAGCGTCGACCTCGTCCGGGACGTGGCGGTGCTGACACTCCGGCGCCCCGAGAAGCTCAACGCCCTGGATGTCGCCACCCGGCTGCGGCTGGCGGCCGTCATCCGCGAATTGGGCACCGGTGAGCGTGTGCGCGGGATCGTGCTCACCGGCGAGGGGCGAGCCTTCTCCGCGGGAATGGATCTCCAGAGCACGCCGTCCTCGGGCGCCGAGATGCGGGAAGCGTTCGCGAGTTTCCACGACATCACCCGCGCGATCCTGGAGACGCGGGTGCCCGTGGTCGCGGCCGTCAACGGGCTCGCGGTCGGCGGAGCCTCGGAGCTGACGTTGTGCTGCGACGCCCGCATCGGAACCCCGGCGACGGAGTACTACCAACCGGAAAACGGCCGGGGCATCACGATTTCGAACGCGTCCAGTGTGCTGTTGAGGCGGCTCGTCGGAAACCACGCGATGCGCGTGGTGCTCGGATCCCCCCGTCTCCCGGCCGACGAAGCCTTACGGATCGGCCTTCTCGACGAGATCGTCGAGCCCGGCGCCCTGATCGGCCGCGCCGTCGACATCGTCATCGAGTGGACGCCCGAGGGGAACACGACGGCCCTTCATCTCGCGCTCCTGCGTCCGCGGGCAGAGGACGTCGAAGCGGCGTTCGCCCGGGAAGACCTCGCCGCGGCCCAGGCGTGGGAGAGCGGGCTTCTGACCGCGGGCATCGAGGGCTTTTTGTCCACTGACAGAGAATCCAAAGAGGAGGCGTCGACATGATCGACACCCAGGCCGCGGTGCTGACCGCCGTCGGCGAACCGCTCGAACTGACCGTCATCCGGGTGGACGACCCGGAGCCGCACGAGGTGCGGGTCGCGGTCACGAACGTGGGGCTGTGCCACAGCGATCTGCACTACATGACCGGAACGGTGCCGACCGGCCTGCCGGTCGTGGTCGGCCACGAGGTGGCGGGTGTGGTCGAGGCGGTCGGTGCGCAGGTGTCCGGGCTGCGTCCCGGGGACCGCGTGGTCGGCGCGCTGACGCCGTCCTGCGGCCGCTGCGCCAACTGTGAGGCGGGACGGTCGACCCAGTGTGGACGGGTGGAGGAGATCCGCCGTCGCCCCCGGCCCGCGTTCCAGACCACGGCGGGCGAGCCGATCGAGCGGCTGGGCGACATCGGGGCGTTCTCCCGGCACGTCCTCATGCGTGAGAACTCGCTGGTGAAGCTTCCTGACGACGTTCCGCTGCACGTCGGCTGTCTCCTGGCCTGCTGTGTCATCACCGGTGTCGGCGCCGTGTTCCGCGGCGCCAAGGTGCGCCCGGGCAGCACGGTCGCGGTCGTCGGCTGCGGCGGCGTCGGATCGGCCATCATCCAGGGCGCCAGGCTCGCCGGCGCCTCGGCGATCGTCGCGATCGACCTGGACGACGCGCGCCTCAAGGCCGCACGCGGCTACGGCGCCACCCATGTCGTCAACGGCGGGGACGGCGACCCGGTCGCGGAACTCCACCGCCTGCTCGGGGACGGAGTGGACTACGCCTTCGAGGCGGTCGGCTCGGCCCGCACCGCCGCGACGGCCCTGGCCCTCGTGCGCCCGACGGGGACCGCGTGCCTGGTCGGGATCGCGCCCGGAGGCACCGAGCTCTGCGTCCCGGCGTCGGACTTCTTCTTCGAGGAGAAGCGGCTCATCGGCTCCTACATGGGCTCAGGGCAGGCGCGGCAGGACATCCTGCAACTCGCCCGCCTGTACCAGCAGGGACGCCTGCTGCTCGACGAGATGGTCACGCGCGTCATCCCCTTCGGCGAGATCAACGAGGGCTTCGAGGCGATGAAATCCGGTGACGTGACCCGCATCGTCGTCGATCTCCAGTCCTGACCAGCGAAGGAAACGTGAAGATGAGCAACGAGATTCCCCGGCCGGTGAACTACATCGCCGACGACTGGAGCGAATGCCAGACCGTCCCCGACGCGTGGAACCTCGACCCCAATACGCGCGAGCCCATCCACCGCACTGTCACGACGGCACCCGACGACGTCGAGCGCGCGCTTCGGCACGCGGAGCGCGTGTACGACGTCGGTCGCTGGGACGAGGACGCCCGGCGTGAACGCGCTGACATGTTCGAGCGCGTCGCCAACATCGTCGAGAGCCGTGTCGAGGACATCGCGCGCACGGACTCACTGACCAGCGGTACGCCCATCGGCGTCACGCGCAAGGTCGCGGCCTTCCTGCCCGCGCGGATCCGGGCGGCGGCGGCGGACCTGGTGACCATCCCGCGCGTCACCGCGCTGGCGGCCGGTGGCAGGGACGTCCGCCTCTACAAAGTGCCATGGGGACCCGCCGCGATCCTCACCCCGTGGAACGGCCCGAGTTTCATCCCCGCGGCCAAGATCGCCAGCGCGATAGCCGCGGGCTGTCCCGTCATCCTCAAGCCCTCGGAACACGCGCCCGGCAGCGCGCAGATCATCGTCGAGTGCTTCCTCGAAGCGGGACTGCCCAGCGGCGCCCTGCAACTGGTGCACGGCGCGGGCGACGTCGGCGCCAGGCTGACCGCCGACCCGCGCGTCAAGATCGTCTCGTTCACCGGCGGACCCGCCGCCGGGCGCGCCATCGCGCGAGCGGGCGCGGAGGACTTCAAGGTCCTGCAACTGGAACTCGGCGGCAACAACCCGGTGCTCGTACTGGACGACGCCGACCTCGACGTCACCGCGGACGGCATCCTCGACGGCATGACCAAGCTCAACGGTCAGTGGTGTGAGGGGCCGGGCAAGATCCTCGCCCACCGAAGCCTGGTCGCACCTCTTCTCGACGCGTTGACCGAGCGGATCTCCAAGCTCGTCGTCGGCCACTCGCTCGACGAGGACGTCCGGATCGGCCCGATCTCCAACGCCCCGCACTTCCAGACGCTCCAAAACAGGATCGAGGGGCTGCGGAACCTCGGGGCGGCCATCCACCGGCCCGCTCGGCTGCCCGAGCTCGGCGGCTACTTCCTGTCACCGACCATCGCGGTCGGCGCGGACCCGGCTCAGGCGACGGCCGAGCTGTTCGGCCCGGTCGTCTCCCTGCACGCCGTGGACTCCGACGAACAGGCGCTACGGATCGCCAATGCCAGCCCCTCAGGACTCGACGCCTACGTGTTCGGCACCGACACCGATCGCGCCATAGACGTCGGCTCCCGCATCCTGTCCGGCGAGGTGCGTGTCAACGGCGCCAAGATCGCCGACCTCGGTGACGACTCGGCTCAGAGCTTCTGGGGCCCGGCCGGCATCGGCGGGCATGGGCCGGCGGAGTCGGTGCGCGTCTTCTGCGGCGACCGGGTCGTCGGTGTCGATTCGCCCGACTTACCGTTGTGAGGGTGCCACGGGCGTGGAGCCGAGCCGGGCAGCGAGCCAGCTGTCGAGAACTGACGTGGCGAGCTCCATCTGGCCCAGCGCGGCGGAGCGATCCCCGTAGGTCAACCAGTTCGCGGCGAAACCGTCGGCCAAGGCAGCGATGACGAAGGCGATCTCCTCGACGATCTCCGGTTCGATCGGTTGGTCCGAACCGGCATCGCGCAGCGCGGTGCGCACCGTCTCGAGGGCCTTGTCGTACACCTCGATACCGCGGTCTCCGTGCTGGCGCCGGGCCCAGCTGATGAGTTCCATCGCCGCCATAGTGAAACTGGCCGACTCGAGATAGCACTCCATGACTCCGCGCAGGAGCCGTCGAGCCGTCTCCGCCACGTCGCCGGGGGAGTCGTTGTTCTCGAGCGCGTCGCGGTATCTGCCCGCCACGAACTCGTAGACATCGGCGAAGAGATCCTCTTTGGAGTCGTAGCAGTAGTGCAGCATCGCCAGGTTCGCCTGAGCCTGCTCGGCGATCCGCCGGGTCGTCGCGCCCTCGATGCCGTAGGTCGCGATGACCTCCACAGCAGCCTTGATGAAGTCGCTGCGCCGTTGGGCGGCGGAGATCCGAGGCACGAAATCCTCCCGGTGCACGTAGTTGGACGCTTGATTAAGTCAACGCCAGCCTAGCAGTGGAAGTTCTTAGTCAAGCGACTTGATCGGATGGCTAAGTGGGGCGTACGCTATGGGCCGGATCACAAATCCGCGCAGCGTCTCCAGGGCTCCGGCCGCCGGCCCGAACACCGCCTTCAGCTCAGAGGTGAAGGCACGACTCGAAGGAAACAAGGACATGAAGGAAATGCTCTTCATGCTGGCCGATCTCTGGATGATCTTCGCCGGCTTCTTCTTCGGCTGGAAATTCATCCGGCGCTACGGCAACTACCTGCTCGGCCTGGAATGGATGATCGTCGCCACGTCGGGCTCGAACTTTCTCCTGTGGGCACTCCTTGGCGGGGACGAGGACAGCTTTCTCTACACCATCGCGTACTTCTTCGACGCTTTCTCGCGCTCCGTGGGCATCACCCTCATCCTCGTCCTGGGCCTGATGCGCGTGACGCACCGGTACAAGCCCTCCGTGGCGGTCGATATCGGCGTGTTCGCGCTCGCCGCCGCCGCCGGGCTGTACCTCCAGCAGTTCCGCGCCGACAAGCTGCACCTCGGTCCGGCGACGTTCTACGTCGTGGTCAACGTGCTCACGACGATCTTCCTCGCCTATTTCGTATGGCGGCTTTGGCGCATCGGCGCCCGAAAGCTGGCCCTCGCCACGGCGCTGGTCACCCTCGCGGGATCCGTCATCGCGATCACGTATGACTTCTTCCCGATCCCGGGCGACGACGCGCACCGGACGCTCTTCTACACCGCGGCGCTGGCGACCTGGGGATTCCAGATGTTCGTGTGCTTCTTCGCCTATCGCGCCCTGCACGACCACAACGTGGCGGCGGGTGTCGAGCCGGAGTCGAGCCGGCCGAGCGTGGCGAGGGCCTGAGCGATGAAGACCGACAACGTCGAGTACACCACCTTCAGTGGCTGGGTCGATCCGCCCGAGGACGTCCTGCCTCCCCTGGCCGAGGACCTCGTCTGCGATGTCGCGGTCGTCGGCGGCGGAATCGGCGGCATGTCGACGGCGCTGCGGCTGGCCGACCGCGGGCAGGACGTGGTGCTGCTGGAGGCCGAATTCTGCGGGCACGGAGCCAGCTCCCGTAACGCCGGGCAGCTGGCGGGTGCGCCGGGCGGGGATCTTCAGCTGCTGAATCTCCTCTACCGCAAGAAGATGCCCGGAATGATCCGCCTTGCCGAGCGTGCCGCACACCACGTCGAGAGCCTGATCGAGAAGCACGATATCGACTGCGACTACGAACGGACGGGCAATGTCTTCGCGGCGACGTCCCGTGGCCAGCTGGGCCGCGTGCGCCGGGTGACCAAGATCCTTCAGCGGGCCGGCGCCGACGTGGAACTGGGCACGAGCGAAGAACTCGGGATCCCTCGCGGATTCCTCGGCGGTATGCGCGAAAAGGTCGGTGGGATCATGAATCCCGGCCGATTCACCTTGGGGCTGCGACGTGTCCTGCTCCGCACGCCTGCGCGAGTCTTCGAGCGGACGAAGGTCACCGACGTCGCGCGCGACCGCGGCCAGGTGGTCATCACCACCCCTCGGGGTGAAGTGCGGGCGAACAAGGTGGTGCTGGCGACGAACGCGTACGCGGGGGAGTGGGACATCACGCCGCCGCGGCTCTCCGTGCCCATCTGGGTCATCGAGGTGGAGACCGAGCCCATCGACCCCGCCCGATTGACGGCGCTGGGGTGGACCAGCCGCTCCGGACTCGTGACCCAGCACAACATCATGGAGAACTACCACCTGACACCGCGTAACACCATCGTCTTCGGCGTCCGGCGGCTCGAGCGCGGCCGGACATACCCTCTCCCGCAGAAGGAACCGGACCCGGCGCTCGTCGAAGAACTCGCCGAAGCCTTCGCGACACGGTTTCCGGCTCTGTCCGATGTCGCGATCGATCGCGCGTGGGGAGGATGGATCGCGATCACGCCGTCCTGGCTGCCCGTCGCCGGACAGATCGACGACGCCGTCTATTACTCGATCGCCTGCAACGGCCACGGTCTGGCTCAGGCCCCTTATGTCGGCTCCCTCATCGCCGACCTGATCGTCGACGGCGAGCGACACGAAGACCTGGCGGGATTGTGGCAGAAGAAGCCCAAGTTCCCGCGCCCGCTGATGATGAGCCCGTTGGGGCTTCGCATTATCTGGACAGTCGACCGCTTCAACGATTTCGTCAACGGAAGCAGGCGTAACGCTCGACGAGGATCGGTGAGGACCTTGCGGAGAAACGCGTCATAAGGTCATCTCGGCAATCCCTTCCACACGGAGACGCGCACGCGGTCGCGCTAAAACCCTTCACGGCGTGTGACGCCTTCCAGAGACTGACCTCGACCGATCGGCCCGGGACATCTGGTCGTTCGGCAGAGGGGGCACGCCGCTAGGCCCGTACGGCCAGGTGTAGTCGGTCTTGCCGTTGGCGTGCCGCCTGACCTCGTCGACACATGAACAGCTTTGGGGCCTTGTAATCGGTGGGCTCGGCGCGTCCACAGCGGGCGTAACTCGTTGGCGGCGGCCGACGACCTCCTGGCCCCACCTCTCGCTCGGCCTGCCGACGACGACCGCGTCGGCGGCGCCCGGCAGGCCGCGGAGGACGGCCTCGACCTTGTCGGCTTACTGCTTCTCGCCGCCGGTGTTGATCGTGGTCGCGTCGCGGCCGCGCAGGCGGACGAGGTGCTCGGTGCCGCCTGCGCGCTGCGGGCGGGCCGGGACGCGGTTCAGGCTGGATCGGTGGTGTCCTGGCGGACAGCCCAGACCGCGACCTGGGAGCGCCTGCTCAGGCCGAGCTTGGCCAGGATGTGGGCGACGTGGGCTTCGGCGGTGCGTGTGGAGATGACCAGGTGCTCGGCGATCTCGCGGTTGGTCATACCCTGGCGGATCAGGCCGGTGATCTCCCACTCCCGGCTGGTGAGCCGGTCGGCGCCGGGTGGTGGGCGCAGGGCCTGCGGGGTGCCGAAGACGTAGCGGATGCTGTCCGCCTCGGACATGGCGGCTCCAGCGGTGAAGCAGGCCTCGAATTTGTCGTCGCCGAGGGCTTCGCGGGTTCGCTGGATGTGGCGGACGTGTCGTTCCTCGATCATGGCCGACGTGTGCAGGGCGTAGCCTGCTTTCCGGTTGGCGGCTTCGGTGATCCCGTACAGGGTGGCCGCGCGAGCGTGGTGACCCTGGCTGTCGGCGACCCAGCCGACGGTAGCCAGGGCTTCGCCGTCCAAAAGCTCGATTCCGGCGTCGCCTGCGGCCGTCAGCATGTCCCGCAGACAGTGGACGGCGGTGGCCGCGTCTCCGTATTCCGCCTCGATCATGGTCAGCGCCTCCAGCAGGAAACGCCGGGCATTCAGGTCGCCGTACTCGCGGCTGAGCGCCAAGCCGTCCCGCAGGATGACCCGGGCGCCGTTCGGGTCGCCGGAGAAGCCGGTGCACCAGCCGTGGTGGTAGTAGCTGACGAGCTCACGTGGCCGGTCACCCGTCGCGCGGAACTCTGTCACCAACTCCGCGAAGATGCCGGCGGCCCGGTCCGGCTCGCCCTGGTACTCGGCGAGTAGGCCGGCGGAGACTTTGGCCCTGGACAACAGGGATCCCTCGTTCGTGCGGGTGACGACGCCGTCGGCTTCGGCCAGCAACTCGGTGCACCGGGCCAGATCGCCTTCGAACAGCGAATAGTTGGCGTCGTGGATCAGGGCTAGGCCCGACAAGGGCGTATCGGGCGAGGCTTTCCGCAGCAAGCGGTCCAGCCAGGTGCGGGCCTCGGCGCGCAGGCGCCACAGCTGCCAGTACAGGTTCAGGTCGTTCACGATCGCGAGTCCGGCATCGGCCTCGCCTGGCGTGGTCAGGCAGTACTCGAGGGCGACCCGCAGGTTCGGGTGATCCGGCCGCATCCGGTGACACGATGGCACGGCGTCCGTTGTCCCGCGCGCCTCGCGCAGGCGAGCGGACCGGGTGGCATAGCAGTCCCGGTGTCGTCGGCCGAGTCGAAGTACCTCCCCGGCGGAGAGCTGTTCTCGGCCGTACTCGCGCAACACGCCGAGCATGCGATACCGGATGTCCCCGGCGTGCTGCCGCGGGATGAGGACGGACTTGTCGACCAAGCCGATGATCGCGTCCAGCAGCGCGTCCGGGGCGAGCCCGTCGCCGCCGCACACTTGCTCGGCCGCGGTCAGGTCGAACGATCCGGAGAACACCCAGGCTCGCGCCCACACCAGCTGCTCGTCCGGCGTGCACAGCGCGAAACTCCAGTCCAGCGTGCCATGCAGGCTCCGGTGCCGTGACGAAGCGGTCCGCGGCGCACCGGTCAGCAGCGGCAGTCGCCTGGTCAACCGCTCGGCCAGCTGGCGAACGGACAACGACCGTAGTCGCACCGCCGCCAGCTCGATGGCCAGCGGTATGCCGTCCAGGCGGCGGATCACCCGTGCCACATCGTGGTAGTTGTCCTCGGTGATCTCGAACGAGGGCACCACCGAAGTCGCCCGATCGACGAACAGCGCCACCGCGTCGAACCCGCGGAGCTCGGCAGGGGATCGCAGGCTGTCCGGTTCCGGTACCGCGAGTGGCGGCAGCGGGTACAGATGCTCACCGACGACGCCGAGCGACTGGCGGCTGGTGGCCAGCACGATCACCCGCGGGCAGTCCCGCACCATCGCCGCGGCCAGGTCGGCGCACGCGTCGATCAGGTGCTCGCAGTTGTCCAGTACCAGCATGACTTGCCGGTCCCGCAGATAGTTGATCAACACCTGTTCCTCGGATCTGGCCTGTCCGGCCGGCCCGAGCGCCACCGTGATCGTGTTCGCCAGCAGTGCGGCGTCGCGCAACTCGGCCAACTCGACGAACACCACGCCGTCCGCCAGTTCCCCGGCCAGCTCGGTCGCGACCCGCGCGGCCAGCCGAGTCTTACCCACCCCGGGTGGCCCGACCACGTTCACCAGTCGCTTGGCCTTCGACAGCGCGCGTAGCTCGGCGACCTCACGATCACGACCCACATAGGTGGTCACGGCCACCGGCACACCACGCGCCCCGCCCGGCTGAACGACTGCCGACATGGACCACTCCCGAACCGTCTCCACGACGCTGTGTCGATCACCAGACCCTACAACGCACAGCCCCGAACTTCCGTGCACGCCATCGTGAAAGCCCAGCTCAGCGTGCACACGCCTGCGAACACCGACACCGGGCAGCAATTCGCCCGGCGTGCGCCGGCCGGACTCCAAGTCCGTCAGTCAGGGGATGGCTGGGGGCAACAGTGCCACGTTCGCCCTCGCCGAACAGCCACCGGCGTCCGTCCTGGCGAACCTGCTCGGCATCTGCCCGACGACGCAGCGAAATGGGCAAAGCCCGCAGTAGGACACAGCCACCGATACGCTGCGGTTCTGCCTTCCCGACGCAGCCAGCCGGGCGACTGACCGCTATTCCACCAGATCCCAGGATTTCCTGAGCTTGCCAGGTACCTCAGACATTCGGTGCCCTGCTTGGGTTCTCGTTCTGGCTTTGCCGAAATCGGCCGGCCGGTGTTCGAGGAACGCGGTGATCCCTTCCGATCCTTCCGCGGTATCGGCCAATGCGGCGATCTGACGGGCTTCGTTGTCGAGATACGGCTCCAGTGTCGTAGTCGGAGCTTCGCGGACGAGGCGGGCGGACGCGGCCAGCGCCTGCCGTGGCCCACGGGCCAGCGAGTGGGCCAACTTGCAGGCGTCATCGAGGGGGTTGTCGGTCACGCGGCTGACCAGGCCGTAGCGCTCGGCCGTGCCGGCGTCGAGTTGGCGGTTGGTGAGGATGAGGTCGGCGGCTCGGGCGGGGCCGAGGGTTCTGGTCAGGATCCAGGAGACGCCGCCGTCGGGTGAGAGCCCTGCCGCGGTGTAGGCGGTGCGGAAGCGGGCGTCGCTTCCGGCGATGACGATGTCCGCGGCGAGCGCGATGCCGAGACCGCCGCCTGCACACGCTCCTTGGACGGCGCTGATGACCGGCATCTTCAGCGCACGAAGGCCGCGAATGGCGGCGTGGGCGGCGTGGGCGACTTTTCCGACGAGGGCTCCCGGGGTCGTGGTGTCCGCGAAGGTGCGGAGATCGCCGCCGACGCAGAATGAGTCACCTTCGGCGTAGAGCACGGTGGCGCCGAGATCGGGCATGGCGGCCACCGTGCTGACAGCTTCCGCCAGCGCCGTGGCGAGCTCGAGGTCGATCGCGTTCTTCCGTTCGGGGACGGCGAGTCCGATGCGGGCGACACCGTCCCCGCAGTCGAGGCGCACGGGTTCGCGGCTCATGGATGTACCTCAGGGGGTGTCGTAGCGGGTGTGTGGTGGCGTGACGGGTGGGCTGACACGGCGCTAGCGCGGGGCCATGCGGATGGCTCCGTCGAGCCGGATCGTTTCGCCGTTGAGCATGGGGTTGGCGATGATGTGCTCGACCAGCGCGGCGTACTCGTCGGGGTCGCCGAGCCGCGCGGGATGCGGCACCTGTGCGCCCAGTGAAGCTTTCGCCTCGTCGGGCAGGCCGGCCAGCAGGGGAGTGTCGAACAGCCCGGGTGCGACGGTCATGATCCGGACCTGTTTGGCGGCGAGGTCGCGGGCGATGGGCAGGGTCATACTCGCGATCCCGCCCTTGGACGCGGAGTACGCGGCCTGGCCGACCTGGCCGTCGAACGCGGCGACCGACGCGGTGCACACGATCACGCCGCGTTCCCCTCCCACCGCGTCGTGGGCGAGGATGCGCTCGGCGGCGAGCCGGGTGACGTTGAACGTGCCGATCAGGTTGACCTCGATGACCTTGCGGAACTGGGCCAGTGGGAACGGGCCGTCCTTGCCGACGGTCTTGTAGGCGTTGCCGATTCCGGCGCAGTTGACGGCCGCGCGTAGCGGGCCGAGCTGCTCGGCCACGTCCAGCGCGGCGGCGACCGCGGTCTCGTCGGTCACGTCGGCGGGGGCGAAACGTGCGGTGGCGCCCAAATCCCGCGCGGCCTGCTCACCGGAAGAAGAGGGCAGGTCGAGCAGGACGACGTTCCCGCCCGCCTGCACGATGCGGCGTGCGGTGGCCAGGCCCAGCCCGGAGGCGCCGCCGGTGACGACCGCGACGGTTCCTGTGATGTCCATAGTGGATGTCCTTTTAGGTCTTCAGGCGAGAGCGCCGACTGCGGTGGACAAGCGGACGGGGAGCTCGCTGATCCCGTTGATGAAGTTGGATCGCGCGCGCACCGGTTCGCCGATCACCTCGATGGTGGGGAACCGGTCGAACAGGATCGGCAGCAGCGCCCGTGCTTCGAGGCGTGCCACGGCGTTGCCGAGGCAGAAGTGCGGGCCGGCGCCGAAGGACACGTGCGGGTTCTCGGTACGGGTGATGTCGAACCGGTCGGGCTCGGTGAAGACGTCCTCGTCCCGGTTCGCCGAGGCGTAGCAGAGCACCACCTTGTCGCCCGCCCGGATCCGCTGCCCACCCAATTCGATGTCCTGCACCGCGGTCCGCCGGAACTGGGTGACCGGCGGGAAGTAGCGCAGGATCTCTTCGATCGCGGTCGGCAGCAGTCCGGGGTCGGCCCGCAGCCGCCGCCATTGGTCCGGGTGCTGTGACAGCGTCAGGATGGTGCCGTTGAACAGGTTCCGCGTGGTCTCGTTGCCGGCGATGACCAGCAGCTGGAAGAACCGGTCGAGGTCGTCGTCGGACAGCCGTTCGCCGTCGACCTCGGCGTTGACCGCCAGACTCCAGACATCGTCGGTCGGATGCGCCCGCTTCCGCTTGGTCAGCTCCGCGGCGTAGGCGAACAACTCGATGAACGCCGAGACATACGACTTGGGATCGCCGACCTGCGGGTCACCGAAGCCGACCATGCGGTTGGTCCAGTCGTAGAGCAGATGGCGGTCGCCGGGTGGGACACCGAGGATGTCCGCGAGCACGAGCAGAGGCATCTCGGCCGAAACGTGCTCGACGAAGTCCAGATCGCCGCCGTCGCCGAGCTTGTCCACCACATCGCGGGCATGGCGGGTGATCGATTCGCTCATCCCCGCCACGACGCGCGGGGTGAACGCCTTGCTGACGATCCGGCGCAGTTTCGAATGCTCCGGTGGGTCGGTGTTGAGCATCGCGCGGCGCATGTCGCGCAGCTCCCGGGGGCTGCTGTCGCGGATGAACGTGCCGCCCTCGTGGGAGCTGAACACCTCGGTGCGTTTGCCTGCCGCCACGACGTCGGCGTGACGGGTGACGGCCCAGAGGCCGGGGCCGCCGTCGAAGCCGTCGGTGGCCGGTTCAGGGCACCACACGACCGGGCTCTCGCGGCGCAAGCGGGCGAACAAGGCGTGCGGGAAGCCGTCCTGATACGTGTCGGGATCGCCCAGGTCGGGAAGTGTCACGCCGCCTCCTCAAGTCGTATGGACGTGCAGGGATGAGGTTATGACCGTACGGACGGTCAGTCAAGTGGTGCGAGTCTTCGCGAAGGCGAGGCCGTCGTCCCAGGAGGACTCTCCGGCGATGAGCCGGCGGTACTTCATGATGTCCCGCGGCCGGTTCAGGGTGAGTGCCCCGGCGAGCCGGTCGCCTTCGCGGTAGAGCGCGGTGAAGCCGGCACCGTCGGTGTCGCCGTCGACGACGCGTACTTCGTCGCTCGCCGGGATGCCGACGAACTGGAAGCGGCTGCCGTACCAGTCCGACCAGAAGTACGGCACGGTCGCGTACGGCCGGGCGTTGGCGGGATCCAGTGCGTTGCGCGCCGCCAGCGCACCCTGTTCGGCCGCACTGGTCCAATGCTCCAGCCGCATGTGCCGGGAGAACATCGGGTTGTGCCAGCGGGCGACGTCGCCCGCGGCGTAGACGCCGGGAGCTCCGGTGTGGAGCGTCTCGTCGCAGACCACGCCGTCTTCCAGTGTCAGGCCGGAACCGGCCAGCCACTGGGTGGCCGGGGACGCGCCCACTCCCACGACGACCATGTCCGCCGTGAGCACTGTGCCGTCGGAAAGCCGGACCCGTTCCACCGCGCCGTCGCCTTCGATCGCGGCCACACCGACGCCACAGCGCAACGTGGTGCCGTTGCGTGCGTGCAGCGACGAGCACGCCGCGCCCATGTGCGCGCCGACGGCCCGGACCAGGGGAGTGGGCTGGGCTTCCACGATGGTCACCGTGAGCCCGCGGTCCCGTGCGCTGGAGGCGACCTCGGAGCCGATGAAGCCGGCCCCGACCACGACCAGGTTCGTGCCGGGGGTGAGGGCCGTGCGCACGGCGATCGCGTCGTCGAGGGTGCGCAGGGTGTACACGCCGCGCAGCGTGTCCCAGCCGGGGACGGTGCGGGCGCGGGCACCGGTCGCGATCACCAGCGCGTCGTACCCGTACTCCTCGTCGCCGACGCGGACCGTCCTGCGACGGGTGTCCACACCGGACGCCGGCCGGCCGAGGGCCAGGTGCACGCCGAGTTCGTCGCGCAGTACCTGCTCGTCGCGGAACATCGGCGGCGCGGTGTCTTCCTTTGCCAGAAAGGCTTTCGACAGCGGGGGCCGGTCGTAGGGCAGGTGTTCTTCGGCGCCGATGAGGGTGATCGGCCCGTCGAAGCCGGTCTTGCGGGCGGCCTCGACCGCGCGCAGCCCGGCCAGTGACGCGCCGACCACGACAAGGCCGCCCACCTCAGTGCTCCAGCCGCAACGCCTCGGTGGGACAACCCGCCACGGCCGCTTCGACCTCCGCGAGCGCGTCCCCCTCGGCGACCTCGTCGAGCAGGACGAGATCGCCGTTGTCGTCGATCTCGAAATGGTCCGGCGCCAGCGATTCGCAGATTCCCAGGCCGGTGCAGCGGCCCCTGTCCAGCACGATCTTCATCGCGCGCTCCCTATGGTGTCGAGGTTCAGGTTCTTGGCGATGGTCTCGTTCATGACTTCGTTCGCGCCGCCGCCGATGCCGAGCAGGCGGGCGTCCCGCCCTTCCTCGTCTCCGCGGCGTCGCGGGCCCACGTGTAGTCGGCCTTGCCGTTGTCGTGCCGGTGGACTTTGTCGGTCCGGATGAATTCCTTCGGGACCTTGTAGCCCGCGAGCCGTTCTCGGCAGCCCGCGGCGAGCTCGTCCGCGGTCGGGGGGACCTCGGTGGCGGATTGGTAGAGCGCGACGACTTCCTGGCCCCAGCGTTCGCTGGCGCGTCCCACGACCAGGGCGTCCGCGACGCCCGGCAAGGCCCGGAGGACCTGTTCGACTTCCTCGGCGAAGACCTTCTCGCCCCCGGTGTTGATGGTGGTGGCCTCACGGCCGAAGAACTCGATGCCGCCGTCGGCGAGCAGTCGCGCCCGGTCACCCGGCACCGAGTACCGCGTCTCGTCCACGGTGACGAAGGTGGCGGCGGTCTTGTCCCGGTCGCCGAGGTAACCGCGAGGGATGTGGCCGCCCTGGGCCAGCCAGCCGATCTCGTCATCGCCGGGGGCGAGGATACGGGCGCGGTCGTCGGCGAGCACCACGGCGTTGCCCTTGCCCGCGAACCGGTTGCCGGAGCCCCGTTTGGCGTGCAGCCCCGTTTCGGAGGAGCCGAGCATGTCCGTGATCCGCAGCTGTGGCAGCAGTTCCTTCAGGCGGGTCTTGATTTCCTCGCGCAGGGCCGCTCCACTGTTGACGATCAGCCGCAGGTCCGGCAACGGCCGCGGCCGCAGTTCGAGCTCGGCCACCAGGGGAGCACCGAACGCGTCGCCGACGATGGCCAGCGACGTGACGTGCCGGCGCTCGCAGGTCTCGAGCAGCGTGGCCGCGTCGAAGTGTTCGGGACGGGGCTGGATCACCACGGTGGCACCGCTGAGCCAGCCGCCGAGCGCGATACCGGTGCCGGCGCCGTGCATCAGCGGGGGAGCGGGCAGGACGCGGCCTCGGATCGCGAGGGCCCGGCGGACGGCCTGCTCGACGTCGGTGAGGGCGGAGCCGTCGCGGTCGCGCACCCCCATCGGCCCGGCGACCAGGTCACCGACCCGCCAGATGACGCCCTTGGGCATCCCGGTTGTACCGCCGGTGTAGAGCAGGTGAGCGTCGGCCGGGCTCGTTTCCGGCGCTCCGTCGGCCGGGTCGGCCCCGGCGAGCGCTGTCTCGTAGTCGAGCGCGCCCGGCAGCAGCGGTCCGGGTGTTCCATCGTCGACTTGCAGCAGGAGCGGCGAGTGGTCGAGCCGGGGAAGTACCTCCGCGAGCGCGGGGGCGAAGCGGGCCGCGTACAGCAGCGCGCTCGGGTGTGCGTCGCGCAGCAGATACGCGAGTTCCTCCTGGGTGTACCGGTAGTTGATGTTGAAGGGCGCCACGGACGCCTTGTGCGCGCCGAGCACCCCTTCGAGGTATTCGGATCCGTTGTGCAGCAACACCCCGAGATGGTCCTGCCCGGTCTCCCACGCCTCGACGTCCTCGGCGCGGCGGCCCAGGCCGTGATCCCTCAGGACCGCGGCGAGCCTGCGGGTGCGGTCGGTCATCTCGCGCCAGGACACCACGCGGTCGGCGATCACACAGGGTTCGTCGCCGAGTTCGGCGGCGATGGCTTCGTGCAGGGACGCCAAGTCCAGTTCGGGCATCGGAATCACACTCCCGCGGTGAAGATCGGATGGCTTTCGCTGCCGTCGGCGTGCACGAACCCGGCGCGCAGGGGCATCCCGGCCGACGGCGTGGCGGTGTCCACCCGTGTGTGGAGCCAGGGGCCTTCGGTGAGTTCGACGATCCCGACGGTGTAGGGAACGAGGTCGGTGTAGGCCCGGTTGGGTGCACGGTGCACGACGGTCCAGGACACCAACGTCGCCGTTCCCGCCGCGCGAACCCAGCTCAGTTCGATACCGCCACAGCCCGGGCACACGGCGGCATCCGGTGCCGCCGCCTGCGCGCAGCGGTCGCAGTGTTTGATCAGCAGTTCGTCCCGTGCCGCGGCGTCGAAGAACGGGCCGCTCTTCGCGTCACGGGTGATGGGAGGCCAGGCGTGCTCGGTCATCGGCCCGCTCCGCTCAGGATCAGGGTCGCGTGGTGTTCGAGGATGCCGCCGTTGCCGCTGACCATGATCACGTCCCGCCGGGCGGCTTGGCGTGCTCCGGCCTGTCCGCGCCCCTGGATCACGGCTTCGACGATGGGGGTGAACCCGGTCAGGTAGTAGGCCGACAGCTGGCCGCCGCCGGTGTTGCACGGCAGGGAACCGCCGGGGGCGAGCCGTCCGTCGGCGACGAACTTCCCGCCCTCGCCTTTCGGGCAGAAGCCGTAGTCCTCGAGCGTGACCAGGACGGTGTAGGTGTAGCAGTCGTACAGCTGCAGGAGGTCGACGTCGTCTACGGTGACCCCGGCCATGCGCAGCGCCCGCGGCCCGGACTCGGCGGCGCCCGTGCGCAGGCCGAAGCGTGAGTCGCGGTGCATCACCCGCCCCGGATGTGCCTGACCCCAGCCGAGGACGCCGACCGGGGGCTGGGCGAGGTCGCGGGCGCGGCCGGCGCTGGTGACGATGACCGCGGCGGCGCCGTTGGACACCAGGCAGCAGTCCAGCAGACGCAGCGGGTCGGCGATGAGCGGCGAGTTCTGGTGTTCGGCCAGTGTCAGCGGTGCGCGGTGCTGAGCGTCGGGGTTGTCCGCCGCCCACGCGCGCTGGGCCACGGCGATCGCGCCGAGCTGTTCGCTGGTCGTGCCGTAGGTCTCGAAGTGCCTGCGCGCGGCCAAGGCGTAGAACAGGTTAGGGGTCACCGCCCCGATTCCCGCGTGATACCCGGCGAAACCCTTCGGCAGTGAACGCCCGGACCCGCCGAACGCGTCCCGGCCGGAACCCTGCGGCTTGAGCGGCGTGTCGGCGAACACGCAGGCGACGGCGGTCGCCTCGCCACGCTCGATCGCCGCCGCGGCGTGGGCGATCATCACCGCCGGACCGGCGCCCAGCGCGCTGATCTCGGCGAGCAGGCACAGGTCGGTCAACCCGAGGACTTTCTGCAGCGACAACCGCGGCGCTCCTCGCACACCGGGGGTGACGAGCAGCCCGTCCACTTCGGACATCGCCAGTCCGGCGTCGACGGCGGCCAGACGTACGGCCTCGGCGGCCAGGTCGGTCGCGCTGCGGTCATAGATCTTGCCGACGTCGGTGAGACCGAGTCCGGCGATCGCCGTCCCACCCATGCGCGTCACCGGCCTTCCCAGCTGGGCTTACGTTTCTCCGCGAACGCGCGGGGCCCCTCCTTGGCGTCGGCGGTCTTCATGACCGTGACCGCCTCGGCGTCGGACAGCTCCCAAGCGGCAGGCTCCCAGTCCGAACCGAGCGCGAGCATCTGGTGAATGACACGTTTGCTGGCCTGCACCGCCAATGGCGCGTTCGCCGCGATCACGTTCGCCAGCGCCAGAGCCTCGTCGAGCACCTTCTCCTGAGGAACGACCCGGTTGACCAGACCCCAGTGCAACGCGGACTCGGCCGTGATCGGCGCGCCGGTGAGGGTGGCCTCCAGGGCGATCGCCAGCGGGACGCGCCGGGCCAGCCGCAACAGGCCCCCACCCGCGGCGATGATGCCGCGGGTGACCTCGGGCAGCCCGAGCTCGGCGCTGTCGCTCATCACCGCCAGGTCGCAGGCGAGCATGAGCTCCGTGCCACCGCCGAACGCGTAGCCGTTGACCGCGGCGATCACCGGTTTGTCCAGCCGGCGCTTGAGGAACCCGCCGAAGCCGCGTTCGCGCTGCTCCCGGGTGATGAGCGGACGGCCGGCCGCGACCTCCTTGAGGTCCGCTCCGGCGCTGAAGGCGCGGCCCGCGCCGGTCAGCACACCGACACGCAGCTCGGGGTCGGCGGCGAACTCGTCGACCGCGGCCTCCACCGCCACCGACATCGCGGCGTTGACGGCGTTCATCACCTGGGGCCGGTTCAAGGTGATGAGCGCGACGTGCCCGATCCGGCGCAAGGTCGCCGGGGGTTCGTCGGTGGGCAAGGTGTCTGCCATGTCTCCTCCGCAGCCTAGATACTAGGATGACCGTACGGACGGTCAGTTAAAAAGGCAAGAGCGTGCCCCCGTCGTTTCGGGGTGGGTCAGCCGTCCGCGCGCCGGGTGTACAGCTCGGCGATCTCGGTCGCGTACTTCTGGGCGATGGGTTTGCGCCGGACCTTCATCGTCGGGGTGATCTCGTCGCCGCCGGGTTCCCAGAACGCCGGGACCAGGGTGAACTGCTTGACCTGCTCCACTCGCGAGAGCTTCGCGTTTCCGGTGTCGACCGCGTCCTGGACCGCGTGCCGGATGCGCTCGTCCTTGACCAGGACGGCGGGGTCGGGTTCGAGGCCGAGTTTCTCGCCGAAGGCCGCGGCGACGTCGGGGTCCAGGGTGATCAGTGCGACGTTGTAGGGCTTGTTGTCACCGACCACCATCATCGGGCCGATGAGCGGGGAGCCTGAGCTGATGGCGTTCTCGATGTTGGTGGGGGACATGTTCTTGCCGCTCGCGTTGATGATCAGCTCCTTCTTGCGGTCGACGATCGTGATGTGACCGTCGTCGGCGACGGTCACGATGTCGCCGGTGTGCAACCAGCCTTCCGGGTCGATCGTCTCGGCGGTCTTGGCCGGGTCGTTGCGGTACCCCTTCATCAGGAAGGGCCCGCGCACCAGGAGTTCGCCGTCCTCGGTCAGGCGGGTTTCGAGTCCGGGCAGGGGTGCACCGATCGTTCCCGCTCGAGCCTGTGCGGGCGGCGAGCCGATGCCGAGGCCGCACTCCGACATGCCCCATGCCTCGCTGACGGGAATTCCGAGAAGTTCGAGGAAGGCGTAGACGTCGGGCGGGATCGCGGCGGCGCCGGACAGGGCCCAGCGAAGCTTGTCCAAGCCGGACTGGGCGCGTACGGCGGCCAGTACCCGTGGTTCACCGGCCCGGAAGCCCGCGGCGAGTCCGGGATCGGCTTGCAGCCGCATCTCCAGTCCCAGCTTGATCTTCTCCCAGACCCGCGGTACCGCCGCGAACGTCGTCGGGTGCACGGCGGCCAACGCGGCGGGTAGTTGCCGCAGATCGGCGACCGGAGTGACTTCGACGCCGTAGCGCATGGCGAAGTAATGGCTGAGGAACCGGTCCGCGGCGTGGGCTGCGGGCAGATACGAGATCTCCGTGTCGTCGTCGCCCATCGGAAAAGACGAGCTGAAGCTCCTCGCCAGCGCGAGCGCGCCGCGGTGGGTGTGCTCGACGCCTTTCGGGGGCCCGGTCGTCCCCGACGTGTAGAGCAGGCAGAGCACGTCATCCGGCCGCACCGAACGCCAGGAAGCCTCGAAGTCGAAGCCGGGGGAGGGTGTCAGCCGGTCGAGGTCGCCGTCGTCGACGACCAGGAGATGCTCGACCGGGCCGCCCGCCACGCTGATCCGGCCGGCGAACTGCCGTTCACAGATCACCACCCTCGTGCCGGCGTGGCCGAGCAGGTAGCCGATCTGCTCCGGGGAGCTGGTGTTGTAGATCGAGAACGTCGTCGCTCCGAGATGAGAGGCGGCGGTCTCGCTCAAATGGAACTCGGTGCGGTTGGTCAACATCGTCGCGACGGTCTGTCCACGGTGGACACCCAGCGCGGCGAGCCCGCCCGCGATGCGGCGTACCGCCTCTCCGTAGGCGCGCCAGGTGAGGTCCGGGCTGTCGTCCAAAGTGCGCAGCGAGACGGCGTCCGGCTTGACCGAGACGGTGTGCTGGAACGCCTCGGGAAAGGTCAGGGGCTCGGTCATGGCTCTCCTAGATCGGCGCGACGGCCGCCTTGTGTCGACGTTGACTTTGAGCAACTATGAGCCCGACCGCACGTACAGTCAATACATCGTCCGAGGTGTTCAGAAGGCTGCGACGTGCTCCGACCTCACCGCGCAACGAAGCGCGAGATGGGTGAGACACCATGGTTGCTCGCACGATCCCGGCGGTGTTCGCCGTCCTGGCCATGACCCTTTTCGGGGTGCCCGCGGCGGCGGCCGAAGACCCCGGCCCGCCGCTGGCGGCGCCGGAGGCCGCGATGGACGCGGCCGTCACGTGCACCCCTGACATCGAGGACGCCAAGGCCAACCCGGTGCTGCTGGTGCACGGCACCGGCTCGACGCCGAGGGAGTCCTGGAGCTGGAACTACGAACGCGCCCTGCCCGCGCTGGGGGTCCCGGTGTGCGCGGTGGCGCTGCCGGAACGAGCGCTGATCAGCGTTCCCGTCGCCAACGAGTACCTCGTCCACGCCATCCGCCACGTCCACGACCTGAGCGGCCGCAAGGTTTCCCTCCTGGGCCACAGCCAGGGCGGCACGCACATCCTGTGGTCCCTGCGGTTCTGGCCCGACCTGCCGGGCAAGGTCGACGACGTGGTCGCACTGTCCGGTGACTTCCACGGCACCGTGATCGGCAACCTCGTCTGCGCAGGCCCCTGCACGGCGATTTCCTGGCAGGCCCGGATCGGTTCGAACCTGCTGACCAGGATGACCCGTGACCCCCTCCCTCCAGGGCCGTCCTACACCACCGTCCAGACCGTGTTCGACGAGGTCGTCACCCCGGCGCCGCAAGCGGGACGGCTCGACGGCGCGGCGAACTTCACCGTCCAGGACTTCTGTCCCGGCCGCCTCGCCGACCACGTCACGATGCTCGCCGACGACGTCGCCTGGCAGATCGCCGCCGACGCCCTCACCCACGACGGCCCCGCTGTCGCGAGCCGCATCAAGGCCCGATGCTGGAAACCCTTCCTGCCCAACGTGAACCTGCTCGGTCTCGCCGATGCCATTCCCACGGTCGGCAGCGCTCTCGGCGGCATCCTGGGCCTGACTCAGCCGAAGCTGCCCGCCGAACCCGAGCTGCCCGACTACACCCGACCGTAGCGGAGAACTTGACTGACCGCACGTACGGTCTGTAGACAGTGAGGGGGAACACCTCCGCCGTTCACCGAGGAAGACGGGTATCCATGACCATCACGACCGGCACCGTGCGAGCGACCGCCGCCGTGCTCCGCACACCGGACGGGCCGTTCCGGCTCGAAGACGTCGTCCTGGACGCCCCCGGCCGCGGCGAGGTCGTCGTGCGGATCGCCGGGGTCGGGCTCTGCCACACCGACCTGCTGCCCCGCACGCCGGTCGTGAAGCCACCGGTGATCGCCGGCCACGAGGCCGCCGGAGTGGTGGAGGCCGTCGGTGACGGCGTCGCCGACCCGCTGGTCGGCGACCACGTCGTGCTCTCCTTCGACTCCTGCGGTGACTGCGCGAACTGCCTGGCCGCCCAGCCTGCGTACTGCGAGTCGTTCTGGCCCCGCAACATGTCGGGCAAGCGTGCCGACCGCTCGACGGGGGCCCGCGACGCCGAGGGCAACGCCGTCAAAGGCCGGTGGTTCGGCCAGTCCTCCTTCGCCACACACGCCGTCGTCGCGGCGCGCAACACCATCAAGGTCGACCCGGCGCTGCCGCTGGAACTGCTCGGCCCGCTGGCCTGCGGTGTCCTGACCGGCGCCGGGTCGGTCTTCAACTCCCTCGATCTCGGACCCGGAACCGGCCTGGCCGTGTTCGGCGCCGGAACCGTCGGGCTCTCCGCGATCATGGCCGCCCGCGTCGCCGGGGCGACGACCATCGTCGCGGTCGATCTCAATCCGGAACGGTTGCGGCTCGCCGAAGAACTGGGCGCCACCCACGTCGTCGACGCCACGACCCCGGACCTGACCCAGCACCTGAAGAAACTCACGGGCGGCGGTCTCGAGTACACCTTGGACACCACCGGTGTCCCCACGGTGATCACCACCGCGATCGACGTGCTCCGCCTGCGCGGAGTGTGCGGGCTGCTCGGAGTGCAGCGCGGGGCGCTCGCGATCAGGCCCGATCAGTTCGCGCTCGGCCGCACCGTCAAGGGAATCCTCGAAGGCGACGCCGTGCCCAAGCTGCTGATTCCGCGGCTCATCGCGCTGTGGCGGCAGGGCCGGTTCCCGTTCGACAAGCTCATCACCACCTTCCCCCTGGACGAGATCAACGACGCGGAGGCCGCGATGCATGCCGGTTCCGTCGTGAAACCCGTCCTGTTGCCCACCCCGACCAAGGAGCTGTGATGACAGTCCAAGCCGAGGCCCTGTTCATCGACGGTGGCTGGACGCGGCCGTCGACCTCCCAGCGGATCGCGGTCCATTCCGCGAGCACCGAGGAACTGCTCGGACACGTCGCCGCCGGGGTGGAAGCCGACATCGACGCCGCTGTCGCCGCGGCCCGCCGCGCCTTCGACGACCCTCGCGGCTGGTCATCCTGGGAAGCAGCGGCACGGGCCGAAGTCCTGGAACGGTTCGCCGCCGAACTGTCGGCCCGCAGCGGTGAGATCGTGCGGCACGTGAGCAGCCAGAACGGCATGCCCATTCGCATCGCACAGCAGACCGAAGGGCTCGTCCCGGCCAACCTCCTGCGGTACTACGCGGGCCTGATCCGCGAGCAGCCACCCGAAGAGCTCCGGACATCCCTGGTCAGCGGCACCACCGCCGTCCGCAAGGAACCGATCGGGGTGGTCGGGGCGATCGTGCCCTGGAACTTCCCCCAGTCCCTGACTTTCTTCAAACTCGCCCCCTCCCTCGCCGCGGGATGCACCGTGGTGCTCAAACCCTCCTCGGAGACGGTGCTCGACGCCCTCCTGATCGCCGACGCCGCAATCGCCGCCGGCCTCCCGCCCGGCGTACTCAACATCGTGCCCGGCTCAGGCCGCGGAGCGGGAGCACACCTGGTACGCCACCCCGGCGTGGACAAGATCGCCTTCACCGGCTCCACCGAAGCGGGCAGGTCGATCGCGGAAACGTGTGGACGGCTGCTGCGTCCGGTGACCCTCGAGCTGGGAGGCAAGTCCGCCGGGATCATCCTCGACGACGCCGACCTCACGGTGAGCATGAAGGGGATGTTCAGTTCCTGCCTGCTCAACCAGGGACAGAGCTGCTTCATCAGCACCCGCATCCTCGCCCCGCGAAGCCGCTACGACGAAGTGGTCGACGCCTTCACCGCGCTGGCCTCGTCCCTGCCCGTCGGCGACCCGCTGGACAAGGCCACCGTGATCGGCCCGCTGGCCAGTCGGAAGCAACGCGACAGCGTCGAGGCCTACATCGCCACAGGCACGGCCGAAGGCGGCCGGATCACCACAGGAGGCCGCCGCCCCACGGGCTTCGACCGCGGCTGGTACCTCGAGCCGACGATCTTCGCCGACGTCGCCAACGACCACACCATCGCCAGGGAAGAGATCTTCGGCCCGGTGCTGGCGATCATCCCCTTCACCGATGACGACGACGCCATCCGCATCGCCAACGACTCCGACTACGGCCTCGGCGGCACCGTCTGGACGACCGACACCGACCGCGGACACGCCCTCGCCCGCAAGGTGGCCACCGGCACCATCGGCGTCAACGGCTTCACCATGGACCCCGGTGCGCCGTTCGGCGGCGTCAAAGCCAGCGGCCTCGGCCGCGAACTCGGCCCGGAAGGCCTGACCGCGTACCAGCGATACAAATCCATCTACCTGCCCTGAATCCTGGCCGGTCTTCTAGACTGGCCAGGATCGACCGTCCGTACGGTGACCAAGCGAGACACAGGGAGAACGCGGTGCCCCGACCAGTCGGCAGGCGAGCAGAGATCCTGGAGACGTTCGCTCGGCACGTCGCCGAACGCGGCTACGACCAGACCAACCTGGGCGACATCGCCGACGAACTCGGCATGTCCAAGGGCACCATCGTCCACCACTTCGGGACCAAGGCCCAGATGCTGCGCGAAGTGGAAGAGAACTACATGCGCCGCCAGCTTCACGCGGTCCACGGAATGTGGGAGCGCCTGGAGAAACCGCAAGAGCGCGTGGCCGCGATCATCTACGCCTCGGTTCTCCTGCACGTCGTCGATCGCCACGCCACCGTCGCGACCCAGCGCGAGGTCGTGCAGCTGTCGGATGACCCGGCGATGCAGGAAGTCCGCAAACTGCGCGGCGAGATGCAGCGCCTGACCGAAGCCGAACTGCAGCAGGGCGTCGACGCCGGACTCTTCCGGAAAATCGACGTCCGCGTCACCACCCTGCAGCTTTTCGGCTCTGTGCAATGGATGTGGGTCTGGTTCGACCCCAAGGGGCCCCAGACCCCCGAAGAGGTAGGGGCGTCGATGGTCGAC
Organism: Amycolatopsis sp. CB00013; assembly: GCF_001905755.1. Classification (NCBI taxonomy): domain Bacteria; kingdom Bacillati; phylum Actinomycetota; class Actinomycetes; order Pseudonocardiales; family Pseudonocardiaceae; genus Amycolatopsis; species Amycolatopsis sp. CB00013. Next base: position 416,729 of record NZ_LIWC01000003.1, read on the forward strand.
GTCTTCCTCGGCGGCCTGCTGCTGGACCGGTACGGTTTACAGCAAGTGGCGGATCCGAAGGGAGCCGTGGTGACCGTGGTGCGGGAATGCCTCACAGCGGTGGGGGAGAGCCCGGAATAGGCTCTGCGGATCAGCCGCTCATCGGCCACGCCGGCGCGGTGGCCAGCCTGACCCTCGGCCGGGTGAACGGACGCAACCTCGCCTTGACTGGTCGTACCGCTGCGCTCGATCTCCGCTACCGACCGAGAAGCAATCGAAGCCGAAGCCCTGCGGCTACTGGAGTTCGCCGCTCCCGCCGCCGTTCACGACGTCCGGTTCAGCGAATAGCCCACAGACGACCGAAGCCGTGTGGTGCGTCGCGCCCGAGCCGGGGGCTGATTGCGTCGCCGCTGACCATGGGTGACTGCACGCGGATCGTGGTGTTGGGGCCGTGGTGATACCCACGACGACGGCTTCGTACTGCGAAGCGACCCGACGAGTTTCGTCCGGCCGATTTCGATTGGGATGATCAGCCGATGGAGGGGTTGCGGGAGATGCGGGACCAGATCGTCTTGCCAGGCGTGGAGTCGTCACGATGGACGCCCCACGCGTCGCTGAGGTCGTTGATCAGGCGCATACCGTGCCCCCGGAGGTCTTGAGGAGCGGGGTTGTGGAGTGTCGGCAGCGCGGATGAAGTGTCGTCGACTTCGACCACCACCCGGCATGGCGTCGGTAGGTAGGTCAAACGCACTTCACGCGGACCGGGAGTGTGCTCATAGGCATTGGCGAGTAACTCGTCCGCGACGACGAGTACATCCTCAAGTACATCGTCGGCGCTCGGGGGAAGTGCGCGGCGGAGCCAGCGGCGCACCCGGGACATCGCGAACGGCCCGTTGCCGCTGACGTCGATCGTCCACGTGTGGGTGTTCGGGTCGGCTTCGTGACCAGCCATCTACCTCGGGTTCCCGTTGTCAGCGACGGTAAACCTGTGGATGAGCCAGGCGCGTGTGGCCCTCGGCCTTCGGTGTGGTCGGGTCCGATTCGCGTGGCGCTGCTAAGCGGTTTCCGCTTTGAGTACCGGAGTGACCGGGACGCGTGCGTCGAAGACGGCGGGGATGGTGGCGATCGCGGCGACGGAGAGCGTGAGGCCGGCCCCGGCCGCCGCCAGCCACCAAGCCGGCGGTGAAGTCAGAGTGGGACCGGCGGACACGGTTCGGTGCAGCAACAGCCCGAGCGGCAGGCCGAAGATGGCGCCGCCCAGCGCGGACGGGATCTGGGCGACCGCGAGCGCGGCGGTGACCTGCTCCGGCGTGGCTCCGAAGGCCCGGGCGACCGCCAAGGAGCGCCGCGCGTCCCGTGCCGTGGTCCAGGTGATGATGATCGTGTTGACGACGGCCAGGGCGAGCAGCGCCGCGGTGACGGCCAGGACGGCGCGCTCGGTCTGGTCGTCACGCAGGTTGACGAGCGTGATGCCGCCGAGGTCGTAGCCGTGCGGGGGCTGCGCCCGCAGGGTCAGCGCGGCACCGACCGCGATGCCGACGGTGGCGATGCCGGTGGCGTTGAGCACGGCACGGGCCGGTCGCCGGGCGACCAGCCGGAACCCGAGCAACAGCGGCACGGGCAACCGTCCCGCGAGCGCTGTGAGCCAGGTCGAATGGTCGACGGGGCGGGCCGGTGCGGAGAGCGCGGGCACCGTGGCGGTGCGCGCCGAGCGGAGGGCCGCCCGGCGGTGCCGGCCAGCGCGATGAGCAAAGCCAGGACCAGAACCGGTAGTACCGTTCCGGTCGTGATCGGGAGGTCGGTGTCGAGCAGACCCGGGTTGGGGCCGGCCACCGCGGGAGTGACGAGTCTGCCGGTGGCGATGCCGAGCCCGGCCGCGGTCAGCCCGAGGAGCAGGTATTCGGCCAGCAAGACCGTGCTGACCACGCCGGGGGTGGCGCCGACCGCTTTGAGCAAGCCTGCCCGGCGGGTCTGCTCGGACGCCCGATGCGAGGCCAGGACCGCGGCCCCGGCTTCGGCGGACATCGCGAGCAGCCAGCCGCCCACAAGAGCGTCGGTTCGGTGTCTCTGAACACTTTCGCGTCCTGGGCGGACAGGTCCTGCCAAGCGCGAAGGTGCAGGCGGACGTCGTCACCGTGCCGGAAGGAGCGCTTGAAAGCCGGTGCGCCTGCTGGATCGGCCAAGCGCAGGTGCATCGCGTACGCGGATTCGAGCCGCGGCGAGGACAGCGACCGTATATCCGTTTCCGTCAGCCAAACCAGACCGCTGTAATCGCTCGGTCCGCCGCCGGGGCCGGTGATCTCGCGTTTCACCGCATCCCAGTCCCGGCGGGAAACGAGCCGGAAGGTGTTGCGGATCAAGTGAACGAGGCAGGTCTGAACAATGGTCTGCGTCCAGACGTTCGCCACGACGTCGGGCAGGCCTTTGAGTCCGTCGCAGACGAGGAAGAACTCGTCCCGCACGCCCCGTTTTTCAGGTCGATCAGCACACTCATCCAGAACTTCGCGCCCTCGCCGCCGACACCCATCCACAAGCCCAGGACGTCCTTGCGGCCCTCCACGGTCACGCCGATGGCCGCGTAGACAGGCCGGTTGGCGACCTGCCCGTCACGGACCTTGACATGGATCGCGTCGATGAACACAGCCACATACACCGCGTCCAGCGGACGGCTAGCCCAGTCGTTCATTTCAGCGACAACCTTGTCAGTGATCCGCGAGACCGTTTCCTTGCTGACCGAGGATCCGTAGATCTCAGCGAAATGCGCCGAGATCTCCCCTGTCGTCATTCCCTTCGCATACAACGACAACACGATCTCATCCACCTCGGTAAGCCGACGTTGCCGCTTCTTCACGATCTGTGGCTCGAACGTGCTCTCCCGATCCCGAGGAACGTTGATACCGACCTCGCCCGCCGCGTCCGAAACCACCGTTTCGGCCGAGTACCGTTCCGGACATTCGTCGAGCCACGGTCCGGCTCGGCCTGATCCTTCTCATGCCCGAGGTGCTCGGTCATCTCCTCGTTCAGTGCGGTTTCCAGCACGTTCTTGGTGAATAGCTTCAGCAAGCCATCCGGGCCGGTCAATGCCGGCCCCGCGCCTTCGCTTCGGCCACCATCGCCGCCGCGGCGGCCTGCTCCGGCGACAGCTCCCGCGCCGACCTGGACTCACGCTTATGTGGACTCACAAGCTCCGATGTCATCACTCACAGCGCCCATCCCGCCGGCCCTCAGCCCGGCGTGTCGGGCCGGAAACACCGATCTTGGAACAGTCCCAACCGGATAGGGCGTATGGAGGGATAATCCTGGCACGCCAAGGGTTTTGTCGGCTGCAAAGCTTAGAGCGTAGGTGCAGGCCGGCTTCCGGTGCCCATGTTGGCTATGTGCATCCGACATCGCAGCGACGCGTCTCGGCGTCCGGTGCGGGGGCGTGCGTTGCTCAGGGCGGGGTCGGCTGGGTGTGGGGGTAGGTGGGGAGGTCGATGGCGTCTGAGGGTGGGTTGGTGAATCGGGTGGCGAGGCGGCTGATTTTGGGGTTGGTGGCGAGGCTTGCGATGGTGTTGAGGAGCCGGATGCCGGTGCGGGTTTTCGGGGAGGCCAGCCGGGGTGCGATCCAGGGGACTTTCTGTGCTTGTGCGACGTAGGGCCGCAGGAGGGTTTCGTAGGCGTGGAAGGCGTTGCTGTGGTCGGTGTGCCGGCTGAGTTCGCCGGCGAGGACGTAGGCGCCGACGAGGGCGAGGCTGGTGCCCATGCCGCTGAGCGGGGAGGCGCAGTAGGCGGCGTCGCCGACGGTGGCGATGCGGCCGCGTGACCACTTCTTGAGGTGCATCTGGCCGATGGATTCGAAGTAGAAGTCCGGGGAGTCGGCCATGGTGTCGAGCACGCGTGGGGTTTCCCAGCCGGCGTCGGCGTAGTGGCGGCGCAGGAAGTCCTGTTGTGCAGGGGCTTGCAGCCGTTCGAGCCCGGCTTGCGGGTACAGGAAGGACAGTGAGGCGCGGGTGGTGCCTTGGTTGTCGGGGCGCAGGAGGACGACGCGGCGGTCGGGGGCGTTGTACCAGCGGGCCCAGCGGCCGTCGGACGCGGCGCGGGGGATGGTGAAGTAGGCGGTGTAGAGGCCGAATGAGCGGGTGCGGGCGATGTCGGCGAAGACGAGGTCGCGGGTTCGGGATCGGAGGCCGTCGGCGAGGACGACGAGGTCGAATCGCCGGTCCGCGCCGGTTCGGAAGGTGACGTCCACGCCGTCGTCGGTGTCGGTCAGCCCGGTGATCTCGTCGCCGAAGACGTAGTCGACGTCGTCTCGGGTGCGCTGGTAGAGCAGGCCGGCGAGTTCGCCGCGCAGGAGTTCCAGTTCGGTGACGAACCCGTCGCCATCAAGGGAATCGGTGCCGAACGACGCGCGGATCCGGTTGCGGTCGTCGACGAAGTGCACTCCCTCCTCGTGGGTGACGCGGTCGCGGGCGGCCTGCTCGAGGCCCATCCGTTCGATGACGGTGCGACCGGCGCCGCGCAGGTCGACGGTCTGCCCGCCAGGACGTAGTTCCGGTGCGCGTTCGATCACGGTCGCGGTCATGCCGTGCTGGTGGAGCCAGTAGGCGAGTGCGGGTCCAGCGATGCTGGCGCCGGAGATCAGGACGGTGCGGGACATGGGTGTCCTCCTCGCGAAGGGGTGGCGGGGTCTGGTCATGGGCACGGGTGCGGTGACCGGTGCCCTTGATCAGCGGGAGCCTTCGGCGGTCCGGGACGCTGGCGCGGCGCTCGCCAGCGTGGTGTCCGCGTCCACGATGTCCGCCGGTGTCGTGGCGTCGGTACCGGCGGCGAGGTCCGCGTCGTCCGGGCGGGCGCGTCGGGGGAACAGCGGTGAGATGAGCAGGAACAGTCCGATGACGATCGCCTGGACCACGAGGGCGTCACGGAAGCTCTCGGTGACCGCGCCGCTGAGGGCGCCGGCGAAGAACACGGTGCTGAACACCGCGACACCGACCGAGCCGCCGATGGACTGGACCGCGGACAGGACGCCGGAGGCGGAGCCGACCTCGTCATCGTCGACGGCACCGAGCACGGTGTTGAACACCGCGGCGATCACGATTCCCGAGCCGATGCCGGCGACGGCGCTGCCGGGCACGATCCGCCAGATCGTGAAGTCGGTGGTGTCGGCAAGGGCGAGCCACAGCCAGGCGACACCGGCGAGCTGGACGATGGCTCCGGCCTGCAACACCCGGCGGCCGAGTTTGGCGGCGAGCAGGCCTCCGCTGATCGTGCCGCCGACGGCGGTTCCCAGTGCGACCGGGAGGTTGCCCAGCCCGGCCTGTCCGGCGGTGAACCCCTGGCCGATCTGCAGGAAGAACGTCAACACCAGCTGGGTGCCGATCATGCCGCCGAAGAACAACGCGACCGCGACCAGCCCGACGGTGAACGTGGGTTTGCCGAACAGGGCCGGGGTGACCAGCGGATCGCGGCCCAAGCGCACGACCCGGCGCTGCCACAGCGCGAATCCGACGTAGCCGAGCGCGGCGGCGGACAGCGAAAGCCACGTCCACAACGGCCATCCCGCGGCCTGTCCCTCGTTGAGCGGAAGGACCAGCAGCGCGGACGCGGCGGCGACGAACACGGCTCCGACGACGTCCACGCGCAGGGTCCTGGTCCCGCCGCCGCGGGGCACCAGCCGCCAGGCGAACACCAACGCCGCGAGACCGACCGGGACGTTGACCAGGAACACCAGGCGCCAGCCGAGACCGAACAGGTCCCAGTCGACCAGCGCGCCACCCAGTACCGGGCCCAGGACACCGCCGAGCCCCAGCACCGGCCCGAAGATCGCCAGGGCCTTGGTGAGATCGCGGGGAGCCAGGTTGTCGCGCAGGATGCCGAGGCCCTGCGGCAGCATCATCGCCCCCGCCACGCCCTGGACCAGCCGGAAGGTGATCAGCGTTTCGATGCTCGGCGCGATCGCGCACAGCAACGACGCGAGAGTGAAGGCCACGAGCCCGAACAGGAATATCGGGCGGCGTCCGTAGCGGTCGCCGAGCCGCCCGCCCAGCACGAGGCCTGCGCCGAGAGTCAGGGCGTAGCCGCCGATCACCCACTGCAAGCCGACAGGGCTCGAACGCAGGGACTTTTCCAGCGACGGTCCTGCCACGTTGACGATCGTCGAGTCGAGCAGATCCATCAGCTCGACGACGAGCACGGTGGCCAGCAGCCACCACACCGCCCTCGGTGATGTCTTCTCTGATACAGCCATGATTTTCTCCGGATTCTGGTTATAGCGCCCGTTTTCAGGGCGTGTTCGTACGCCGGAGGACATCCGCGCGGAACGAACGCGCCCCCGCTGGGTAGGTGTGGCGGCTTGCCTGCCGCGGCGAGAGATCAGCCCTGGGGGAAGGAGTCCGCCGTGTCCGTGTAGACCTGCACGACTCCGGCCAGGAATGCCTCCACGACATCCCTGTCGCGGGGGGCCAGCGCTTCGACGAGGCCCTCCACACCACGCAGCAGCGGACGCAGGTGACCGAAGAGCCGGTCCATCGACTCCGCGACCGGCTCGACCATCACCTTGCGGCGATCGGTGGGGTGCGGGCGGCGGACGATATGCCCGGCCTTCTCGAGCCGGTCCACGATGTGCGTGCTCGCCGCGGTCGACACCCGCAGCCGGTCCGCGAGGTCCTTGGCGGTCAGCGGGCCGTCGGTAGTGAGATGCTCCATCGCCGCCAGGTCGGTGGCATTGATCCCCAGAGCACCACTCAGACCCTGCTCGACCACCCGCGTCAGCACCCCTACCTCTTGCAGACGCTCCATCACCGCGTTGCCCGCGCCAGGGGACTCGACCGGCCGCCGACCAGACAGGCGGTCCCGCCCGGTGGTGGGCGACATGGCGGCGCGACGCGAGCCGCGAGCAGAGGAAGTCATGACAGTAGACTACTAGATAAGTCACTAACTAATTTAGTGAAATTGTGTGACGGCCGACACTGGTCCGAGGTCATCCCCTGCGGGAGCCTCGCTTCTTATCGCCTGGTCCTCATGACGACCACGAACACGGTCGGCCCCAGATCTGGCCCGCCCGCGATGCCGTGACCTTCGCACTCTGATCCCCTGTTACGAAGCGGCATCCGGATTCCGGGTTGGGGTCCCGGGATGGCCCTCCGCTGCTACTGCTGTCCGGCGGGCCGCCAGGGCTACCACAAGCGACCAAGCCGCCATCCTTTCGTCGCATGATCTCGTTGCGGGCCGAGCGGGAGGGGCGTCGAACGGATCGGCCTCGCCGGCTGGTAGGTCAACCGGCGAGGCCTGGGCTGACGGTCGTCCGCGGCAGACCGGCAGCCTGAGTGTCGGGTTCCCGTGGGCCGGCGATTCATGCGTGTGGTTGATCGTTGATTGCGCTGGTATCTAACCGCCTGCGGCGAGAATCTTGACGGCTATCCGGGGTAATGGCAGAACCTCTCGAACGGGTGCCGGAGTGGCGTATCGAAGTCCGCCTGGGGTGAGGTCAGCTGAGTTGTGGTTGGACAGGTTCTCCGGATTGTTCGTCATTGACTCGGTCGAGATGGACCATCGCGGTGTGGTCCCGTGTTCCGGGGTCGGCGTAGTAGGTCACCAGCCGATGCCTGGGTGTGTCTTCGATCTGCATGGACTGGAAGCTGAGGGCGAGTGTCCCGGCCTCGGGGTGGTTGATCTTCTTGGCTGTCGGGGCGGGAGGCCGTACTTCGTAGAGTTCCCACAGGCGGGTGAGCTCTGGGCTCGTGGTGAGTAGCTCGTTGACGAGCTGGGTCAGGTCCGCGGCGTCGGGCTCGATGCCGGCGAGGGCGCGTAGGCGGGCTACGCACCCGCCTAGCACCTGGTCCCGTTCGGCGAACAGGTCGCGAGCGGCCGGGTGGCAGAATACGTAGCGGGAGATGTTGCGCTGCTCGGCCGGCCAGCATTCGATACCGGGCAGGGGTTTTGTCCGCGTGATGTGACCGCAGCCTCCGAGGTTGCAGGCCAGGACATCCATTGTGCGGCTGGGGGCCCGCGCGAGATAAGGGCGGAGTCTTGCGAGAAGCAAGTCCGTGCCGGGCGTGCGCTTGGTCTGAGCCGGCAATGTCTGCTGGTGCCTTCCGCTACCGGTACTCCTGCAGCTCGTGGTCGGCGCTCTGCTGCGCTGTGTCCTTGAGTATGTGCAGCGTCGCCTGGATGCGGTCGACGTCTCCGCGTTCGCCGGGTGGTAGCGGTGCGCCGGTGGATTCCCTCAGTCGTGTCGCCGCATGGAGCAGGTCATTCGCGCGCTGGGGTTGGCCCGTGAGCAGGTGGGCGCCGGCGAGTCCCTCCATGGCGAGAGCGACCGCTCGCGGGTCCCCGGTGCGCTGGGCTGCGGCGAGGCCCTGTGCGTGTAGGTCGAGCGCGGCTTCGGCGTCGCCGCGTTGTTCGGCGGCGAAGCCCAGCTCAGCGAGGATTAGGGCCGCACCGTTGTCCGCCTCGAACTGGCGGTTCCATGCCAGCCATGGCCGTAGCAGGGTTTCGGCCTCGGTGAACCGGCCGCGGCGGCGTGCGGACAGTGCGAGCCCGACTTCGGCGAATTCCTGGCCGGCTGTGTCGCCGTGCTCGGCGGCCAGCGCCCGTCCTCGTTCGTGCAGCTCGTCGGCGCGGATGTGGTCGCCCTCGAGCAGTGCGATGCGGCCGAGCTCGGACCAGCGCGTGGACACTTCTGGCCACAGCCCGAGTTCCTCGGCCAGCTCGGCTCCTTCGCGGTGCCAGGCCGTCGCAGCAGGGTAGTCGCCCGCGATCTCGGAGAGTCTGCCGAGCACCGCCCCGGCCTGGACCTGCCCCCATCGGTCCCCGGTCTCGTCGAACAGCGCGCGGCTCCGTCGAGCGTCCATAGTGGACTCATTCAGGTCGCCTCGGACGTGGCGTTGTACGGCGCGCACGCTGAGGGCGGCCGCGACGCCCCAGCGGTCGTCGAGGTCGGTGAACTCGGCGAGCGCCGTACCGATGAGCGTCTCGCCGACCGGCATCTCGCCGAACCTGGTCGCGGCGTAGCCGAGGAACCAGCCCGCCATCGCGTGCTCGCGGGGGTCAGTGACGGCGTCGCGTAGGTGCGGTGCGGCGTGGCTGTCCGTGGGCTCGCCGGTGAGTAGTCGGAACCCGGCGTGCCAGGCTGCGGTCACCGCCTCGCTCGCGGCTGCCGTCGCTCGCCGCGCCTCGGTGAGTCGTCCGCGCAGGAACCAGTACCAGGTCAGCGCACGCGTCAGGCGTGGCGCGAGGCGGTCATCGCCGAGAGCGTGGCGCAGGTTGCCGGTCTCGGTGTCGAGGCGGCGCAGCCAGCGCTGTTGGTCCGGGCCACACAGGTGTGAGGCAGCCTCCTCGGCAAGTGAGGTGTAGTACATGGCGTGTATGTGCCGTAGCTGGTCCCGCTCGCCCGGGTCGAGCTGCTGCTCGCAGTAGGCGGACACCGATTCCAGCAACCGATAACGAGGGCCGTCGGTGGTGTGTGCGACGACCACCAGCGAGCGGTCGACCAGGCGCGCCAGCAGGTCGAGCACCTGCGAGCCTTGTACGCCGTTGGCGGAGCACACGGTTTCGGCGGCGTCGAGCGTGCAGCCGTCGGCGACGATCGAGAGCCTGCGCAGCACCGTACGTTCAGCCGCGGTCAGCAGTTCCCAGCTCCAGTCGAGCACGGCGCGCAGCGTGCGCTGGCGCAGTGGCGCGTCCCGAGGTCCGCCGGTGAGCACCGCGAACCGGTCGCTGAGGCGGTCGGCCAGTTCGGCCGTGCCGAGGACGCGGACGCGAGCCGCCGCCAGCTCGATGGCGAGTGGTATTCCGTCGACACGGCGGCAGATCGTGGCGACGGTCTCGGCGTTGTCGGCCGACAGCCCGAATCCGGGGGAGGCCGCCGCTGCTCGCGCGGCGAAGAGCCGCACCGCCCCTGAGCGCAGCACGTCCGCCGGCGGTGTGCCCGGTGCCGGGACATCGAGCGTCGGCACTTCCCACAGGTGCTCGCCGGAGACGCCGAGCGGCTCCCGGCTTGTCGTGAGCACGCGCACGCCCGGTGCCCGCAGCAGGTGGGGCACGAGTGCGGCTACTGGCTCGACGACATGCTCGCAGTTGTCCATGACGAGCAGCAACCGCCTGTCGCGTAGCGCGTCGGCGAGCCGCTCGACGGGGGCACTCGGCCCGCCGCCGTCGCGGATGTCCAGCGCGGCGGCGGCGACGTCCGCCAGCCCGTCCACTGTGGTCTCTCGGGGCAGGCCGGCGAGCTCGACGAGGCGCATCTCGTCGACGCCGCGCGCCACATCGAGTGCGAGCCTGGTCTTGCCCACTCCACCCGGCCCCGTCAGCGTCACCAGGCGGTGAGTGCCGAGCAGGGTGCGCACGTTGGCGACGGCGCCGTCCCGGCCGATGAGTTCGGTCGCCGGCGTGGGCAGCGGGATGGGTGGCCGCGGGGTCGGTGGCGCGGGCGCATCGCCACGCAACAGTTGCTGGTGCAGCGCCGTGAGTTCGGCGCCCGGTTCAAGTCCGAGCTCGTCGCGGAGCAGCACGCGCAGCCGGCGGTAGTCGTCGAGCGCCTCGGTGGTCCGACCCGCGTGGTGCAGTGCGCGCAGGCGTGCTGCGCGGAGGCGTTCGCGCAGAGGGTGCTGTTCGACGAGCTCGCGCAGCTCACCGGCGAGCGCCGCATGGTCCCCGAGCCGCAGCCGCGCCTCAGCGTAGTCCTCCCAGACCACGAGGCGCTGCTCGTCGAGGGTGGCGGACGCCGTGGCAGCGAAGGGCTCGTCAGCGAACCCGGCGAACGCCTCGCCTCGCCACAGCCCGAGTGCCTCGGCGAGCAGCGCCGCCTGCCTGCCCGGGTCGGTCGCGCGCCGCGCGTGGCCGGCGAGCTCGGTGAACCGGCCGCTGTCCACGGCGTCGAGCGACACGTCCAGCAGGTAACCCGGCCGGCGGTGCACGACGAGACCGGTGCCGACGGCGCGACGTAGGCGCGACACGACGGTCTGCAGAGTGTTCGTGGGGTTGGCCGGGAGTACCTCGCCCCACAAGTCGTCGATCAGCCGGTCGGTGGACACGACCCGCCCAGGGGCGACCAGCAGGCGCGCCAGCAACATGCGAACCCTCGCCTCGAGAACGGTGACGGGATCACCACCCGACGTCCACACCGCGAGCGGTCCCAACACCCCGAAACGCATGCGACCACGGTAGCCGCCAGCGAACCGACGGCAGACCGACAGCCCGCCAGAGCACAGTCACCTCGTCAGCGACGAAACGGAGTGAACGATGAAGAAGGCTGTAGTCACCGGTGGCACCCACGGCATGGGACTGGCGATCGTGCGGGAACTGCTCGCGCGCGGTGCCGAGGTGGTGCTGACGGGCCGCAACGAGCGGAACCTCGAGGAGACACGCACGACGCTCAAGGGCGAGGCGGCGCACGTGGTGCGCTCCGACGCGGCCAGCATGGCCGACATCGCCGCGCTCGGCGAGCTCGTCACCGAGCGGCTCGGCAGCGTCGACTACCTCTTCGTCAACCACGGCATCGCGCAGTTCGCCGAACTGGCCGAGGTGACGGAGGAGGCGTGGGACAGGCACTTCGCGGTCAACACCAAGGGTGCGTTCTTCACTGTGCAGCGGCTCGCCCCACTGCTCAACGACGGCGGCGCGGTGGTGTTCACCACCGTCGCCAACGACGTCGTATTCCCGGGGCTCGCCGCATACTCGGCGTCGAAGGAGGCAATGCGCGCGTTCGCACACGTGCTCGCGGTGGAGCTGCTGCCCAGGAAGATTCGAGTGAACAGCGTGGCGCCTGGGTACATCAAGACCCCGTCGATGGGTGTGACCGACCTGACCGAGGAGCAGCGCAGGGAGTTCGAACGGCAGGGCGACGAGTCGACCCCGCTGCGCCGCATGGGCACCGTCGAGGAGGTCGCCGCGGCGGCGCTCTTCCTGGCCGAAACAGCGACGTTCACCACGAACGTCGAACTAGCCGTTGACGGCGGCCTCGCACAAGGGCTCGGACACTGAGATGGTCGAGGCGCTCGACAGCCCGGACCCGTCCGTCGCCGAACACGTGCGCAGGTATCTCGCGACGAACGGTGAGAGCGGCTACCGCGAGGGCGGAGTGACCAACCTCGTGCTCGCCCACCGCGGCCGCAGATCGGGAAAGCTGTACCGCACAGGTCTGTTCTACGGTGAGGACGGTGGCCGGTACGTGCTGGTGGCGTCGGGCTCAGCGATCACGCACACCCATCCGCAGTGGTACCTGAACCTGGTTGCGACCCCCGAGGTCGGCGTCCAGATCCGCGGCGAGCGTTTCGCCGCCCGGGCCCGCACCGCGGAGGGCACGGAGCGTGAGCGACTGTGGCGGCTGATGGTCGAACTTGCCCCGGTGTACCGGAACTACGAGGCATACAGCCGCCGAGTCATTCCAGTGGTGGTGTTGGAACTCGTCGCACGTGAGGCAGCGGCGTAACGGCAGGTGCTTCTCGGCGGCACGCGGACGGACCAGCCGCCGAGAAGCACTCCGGCAGTGCCGTCGACGAGGACGTGGCTCACAGGAACGTGGCAGATTCCAATGCGCGTCTCTGTGAAGCAGGATCAGCCTGCCCAGGGAGACGGGCCCGCGGCGGCTGAGTGCAGCCGACGATTGACACAACCCCGGCCGGAACGTCGAGGTCTGCTTCCACGACATGTTCGGCGTTGATGGTTAGTTGCGGCGGGCTTGTGTGGCCTGACAAGACCAATCGCCAGCCAGTTCATCGTGTGCTCCCCGCAGGCGCGGGGATGATCCGCTGGCTCCGGACGTCGCCCTCACCGTCCGCTCGTGCTCCCCGCAGGCGCGGGGATGATCCGTTCGGGTTCTTCTGGATGAGGCCGCGGTACCAGTGCTCCCCGCAGGCGCGGGGATGGATCCGGCGTCGACATCGTCGCTGACGCCTCCACGTGGTGCTCCCTGCAGGCGCGGGGATGATCCGAAGCTCTGCGACGACCGCGGCATCGGTGTCCGGTGCTCCCCGCAGGCGCGGGGATGATCCGGCGGCTGGGCTGTCCCCGCGCAGCAGATGACGTGCTCCCCGCATGTGCGGGGATGATCCGGAAGCGCCGCGCGGTTCACACACCACCGGTCTGTGCTCCCAGCATGCGCGGGGATGATCCGGAGAACCATGTACGACACCACACCAGCCACGGGTGCTCCCCGCATGCGCACGTCCGATTGTCGCGCGCCGAGAGGCCTTTGCCGGGGTGGCCGGTCACGACCGGGGTGGTGGGCCTGGCCGCGCCCGCGAATGGCTGGACCACGTCCCGGACCGCGGGCCGCACGACATCCGATGCCACGGAATCCACCGTGCCGCCGACGACACCCCACCGCCGCGGTCGCGGTTTTGTCGACTGCGGCGTCGAGCGGGACGGCACCGTGGTACCGGCGCACGTGCGTGGACAGGTGGATTGGAAACGACACGGCCGGGCGCGAACTACACGACCGTCTGCGCCTACCCAGGCTGAGTCATCACCTGCTGGGGGTGTTCTGCTCGGCGGATGCGGCGAGGGCGCATCCGCCGAGAGGAACGAAAGCCATATTGCCGCGGATAGCGCATCAGCGAGCGCGACAGGTCAGCGCAAGTACGCGTGACGTGCGCCTCCCCAGGCGTAAGCCTGACTGTATCCGCTCAGCATGGGAGGTCATGGAACCCTCAAACCGTAACGACACGGTATTGCAAGTGGCCGCCACGGCATACCTCGGACGCTGCGCGGGCGCCTCGCGGGCGCAATCGGAGCCGGACCTGCAGTCGCCCGACGCGGCTACGCGGTGATCATCACTTTTGTTGTTGCAGTCGGTAGAGTGCGCCCGCCTTCACGGCGATAATCCCGCCGATCGCGGTACCGGCTGGTGCGACGGCTTGCCAGGCCATTCCTTCCGGTGCGGGAGTCTTCGTCCTGGCGGCTGAACTTGGCAGGCCGATGAGGCCGCCGCCGATGACGACGTTGTTCTGATCGACGACGAGAACGCAGTCGGCTCGCGTGCCGCCGATGGTGGCCCAGCCGCTGAGGACCATGTCTCCCGCCAGTGAGATATCGGTTTCGCCGCGTGTGTTCCCGGGTTCGGTGCCACGGGGGAGTGGGGCCGGAGTCGAGAGGTGGGTGCCGAGTTCGGGTCCGCCGCAGCCGAGGGTGAAGGTGTCGTTGAAGGGGTAGGCGCCGAGTGAGCGCGCCGCGGGCGCGGCCGTGCGTTGGATGTGCAGTGTGTCGAGGACGGTGGGTGCGTCCACGCGCAGGGCGATGGCCGCGAGATTCAAGGGGGCGTAGTCGTGCCGGACGCGCTCTGCTTTGGCGCCGCCGATGGCGTGAGTGACCAGTGCGACGGTCACAGTGGCGATGAGCAGGTGCCGTAGTGACCATTGTGGACGGTTGATGGCCGCCAATGCCAGCAGGGCGCTGGTGGCGAGCGCGCCGATGACGACATATCGGCTGATGAGTCCGACATTGCCGCCGGGCACCTGATCGGTCGTACGACCCAGCGCCAGCATGCCCGCGAGCAAGGTGGCATGGGTGGCGAGCGCGATCCAGCCAGAGACTCGAGGACTTGCTTCTCGGGCGAAGTGAACCAGGGCGGCGATCGTGATCCCGCCCGCGATCACCGCGACGACCGCGACGTCGGCCGACCACAGTCCTCCGAGCGCGGCGGCGAGAACGGACAGCCTGCCGTCGGGGTCGAACGCCGACGTGGCCAGCGAGTGCTGACCGGACGGTTTGGTCAGAAACCACGCCGTGACAACGAGAACTCCGATCGTGCCGGGAATGAGGACCCGCAGGCGGGAGTCCTTGCGCAGCCAGGCGATCAGTGCCAGGACGAACCAGATCGGCAGCGCCGCGCCGAAACTGAGGCAGCCCAGCGCCGCAGCGACACCTGCTGCCCAGTTCAGGCCACGGTGCGCACAGGCGATCGCGAGCACGCAGAAGAACACCGCGGGGATCCAGCTGATCCCGTTGGTGCCCTGCAACCACAGCTCCGCCGCATGGGAAGTGAACAGCAACCACGAAAAGCCTGCCAGAGAAACGGATTTCTTCGTAGTGGAAAGAGAATCCGGGAGCATCGAGTACAGGCAGGCCACGATCCCGGCCGTGAGCAGCACCGTGAGGATGGTGAGGATCCGGTTGTCCCCGCCGAACCACGCCGCGTCCGCCCAGAACAACAGCGAAGGCAGGACGAAGGGCTGGTCGAGGTGATAGGTGAACACCTGACCGAACAGCAGATCGCCATTGTCGTCGGTGATTTTCGCCAGTACATGCCAGTAATCGAGCAGCACGTGCATTTTCGGAGCTCGCACGGCGGTGAAGAGAGCAAGCCCGAACGGGACGACCGCGAAAAGCCACAATGCGACCGGGCCACTTCGCCGCCACAGGCGGGCCTGCGCGGGGCGCGGAAGTTCATCCGTATCCGCGGGACGAGCGGGGGCGTACTGATTCACGAATCTCCTGCCGGGGTGAGTGAGCACGCGTTCCGGAGTTGGGCGGTCTGCCCGATTGCGTTCCGGGTGTGCTGTGAGCTGTGTCTTTACGGGACTTGGTGGCGCTTGGCAAGAGTGAGGTTCAACTCAGGAAGTGATGTAACGACTACCCGTGGTCGTGACGATGAACGGCTCGGTCGGGCGGGTCATCCCCTCGATCACGCCCCGGTCCCCGACAGGCCGAGGCGAGACTGCGTCGACGGCGTTCGCCGTCGCGATGGAGGGGGCGTTCGTGTTCCTGTTGCACCGTGAGATCGAAAGAACTCGGTGGATCAGAGCTCTGATCTTCCTGTTGATCGCGGTCCTGGTGATCGGGAGCACGGAGGCTGTCTCGGCTTCGCCGAAGGCAGCGGCGGCCGAGCGGATCGATCCGCGTGAGGTCGGCGTCCTGCCGTCCGAACCGGCCGCGCCGGTCACGCAACAGGCGCCGTCTACGGCGGATTTCGGTGCCAGGTCCCGGCTTGACGGTGGTGCGGGCAGTCATTTCGATCCGCAGCGGTCGAAGCCGGTGTCACGGTCGATGTTCGTGACCGAGTACGAGAACCCCGACGGCACCCGGTCGGTGCGGCAGTCGAACCAGCCGCTGAACGTGCAGGACGCGGCGGGGAATTGGCAGCCGGTCCAGACCACTCTGTCGACCGATCCCGCGACCAAGCGCGCCGACGCGGATCAGCATCCGCTGAGCCCGTCGCTGGCGACGAAGGCCGACGACGGTGCGGTGCTGCAGGTCGAGTCGGGTGGGCACATCGCGAGCCTCGCGATGGACAAGGCTGCTGGATCGACAGCCGCGGTGAAGGGTGATTCCGTCACGTATCCGGAGGTCGCGGCCGGGACGGATCTGGAGTACGAGGTCACGCCGGGCGCGGTCAAGGAGACCATCAAGCTCAAGCGCCTGCCCGCTGACGGCCGGTCGTCGTGGAAGTTCAAGCTCAACACCGGTGGCCTGACCCCGAAACTGGAGAACGGCACCGTCGTCCTCGCTGACCAGACCGGGGCGGCGAAGATCGTGATGCCGCCGATCGAGACCTGGGATTCCGCGGGCAACGGCGAGTCCGCGCCCGCGATGACAGGCGGCACCTACTCCCTCGAGCAGGCCGGGACGGACTGGTGGCTCACCGTCGCCGTCGACGCGAATTGGCTGCGTGACCCCAAGCGCGTCTACCCGGTCTATGTGGATCCGACCTTCACCTACGGGGTCAAGGAGTCCCATTCGTACCGTTCGGACGGCACGAATTGTGACGCGTGTGGCTTGCGGATCGGCAACAGCCAGGCCAAGGGCGACACCTACAACCGCAGTGTCTTCAACGTGGATTACACGCCGCTGTTCGGCAAGACCGTCGTCGGGGCCCGCATGGACTTGACCCGCAACACCAGCGTCGTCGGCTCGTTGAAGACCTGGAACGCGAACCTGCATCACGCGTCCGCGTTCAACTTCAACGGCGTCGGTGGCTACATGACCAGCGCCCTGGTCGGTGACGTCGGCAGCTTCGTCGGTGAAGGCTTGACCGGCTTCATCCGGGACCGCGTGAACGCCCGCGACGGCAGCGTGTTTTTCATGCTGATCGGCGCCGAGAACCCGGGAACCTGGACTTACAAGAACCTCAACGCCACCCTCACCGTCGACACCGGCAGTCCCGCCCCCGCGACCACACTTGTCGGCCCTGCGGATAACTCGGTGTCGACCACTCTGACGCCGACGTTGTCGGTGAAGCCGGTCACCGATCCCGATGGTGACGCGGTGAAGTATTGCTTCCGCATCGCGACCGGCGCGGACGGCAAGTCCGGTGTCGTGGTCGAGTCCGGCTGTCTGCCGACGCCGACGTGGACCGTTCCGGCGGGGATCCTGCAGGACGGCGTCGCCTACACCTGGCAGGCGATGACCTCGAGCGGCGGGACCACGATCACCCCGACATGGATCGGGCACCTCAAGGTCGACCAGCGCATCGGTGACCACGGCCCGTCCCCAACCGACGACGCCGGGCCGGTCACGGTCAACCTCGCCAACGGCAACGCCTCGCTATCACAGCAGACCCCGTCGTTCACCACCGTCGGCGGTAACGCCGGGCTGAACTTCACCTTCAACTCACAGCAGCAGGAGAACAAGGGCCTCAAAGCCTCCTATTTCGTCGACCTGTCGCACAACGGGTTGATCAGTGACGCTCAGCAGCCCGTGCTGACCCGCACCGAGCCGCAGGTGAACGTCGACTGGGGCACCGACTCACCGTTCGCGCCAGCGTTGCCCGCGGACTGGTTCGTCGCCCGCTGGGAGGGCTTTTTCCAGGCCCCGGTCGCCGGGACCTACCAGTTCGCCGGGGTGCACGACGACGGCGCGGTGGTGTGGATAAACGGCGCGAAGGTCTACGACGTAGGTGTTCCCAGCGACGTGAACTGGACCCAGTCCACCAACGTCACCCTGACCGCCGGTCAGCGTGTCCCGATCAAGGTCGAGAACGCCGAGGCGACGGGCGCGGCGAAGATGCGGCTGTTCGTTCGGACCAGCGACAACACCACTGTCGCCCCGCAGATCGTCCCGGCGGACTGGCTGTTCTCCAGCGATCTGCCCGCGCTGCCGCAAGGCTGGACTCTTTCGGCAGACCTCGACGGTGACGGCACCAGCTACACCGAAGCCAAGGTCACCGACCAGAACATCGTGCTCACCGACGCCACCGGCGCCAAGCACACCTGGACCAAGAAGTCCACTGGCGGATACACCCCGCCGGTGGGCGAGGACGGCGTCCTCGGCCTCGACTCTGCCGGCCGCGTCACCCTGCGCGACGGTGGTGACGTGTTCACCTTCCGCGTGGACGGCAAGCTCGACACCCAAGCCTCCGTCACGGATTCGCGCAAGCCGGCGGCGCTGCAGAACATCTACACCGGCACCCCGTCCCGGCTGACGCAGATCAAGGACCCGGTCTCCGGCCGAGTTCACACCCTGCACTACAACCGCGCCGGCGACGACTGCTACGGCGGCACCAACGCGCCAGCCGGGACTGACACGCTCGCGCCGTCGCAGATGCTCTGCCGTGTGTCCTATTGGGACGGCAGCCAGACGTTCCTGTGGTACGCCCAAGGCCGCCTCGCCCGGATCGAGGACCCGGGTTCGGAGAACAACGACTACCTCTACGACAGCGGCGGTCGAGTCACCGCCGTCCGCAGCCCGCTGGTCACCGACTGGGTCGCCGCCGACCCGGCGAGCCGCAACCTGATCGACTATTACACGACCATCGGTTACGCCGACCAGAACGGCAAAACCCAGGTCGTCAACGTCACCGAACCTGCTCCGGCACCCGGCCAGCCGCGGCCGAAAACGACCTACCGCTACGACCCGGCCAACCGCACGTCCTTTACCGACACAGCCGGCCTGAACCCGGCCACCGGGTTCGCCAGCAAGGTCACCTACGACGAGGCCGACCGCACACTGTCCACCACGGACGCCGCGGGCAAGACCTCGACGCAGGAATGGGGCGCGAAGGACCAAGCCCTGTCCACCACCGACGCGGCCGGTCGCAAGGCGACCACCGTCTACGACTACGCCGACCGCGCCACCGACTCCTACGGCCCCGCGCCGACGTCGTGCTTCAACGGCCAGCAGCCGAACGGCACGTGCGGGATGTCGCACGGACACACCGGCTACGACGAGGGCATCAACGGCCTGTCCGTCGCCTATCACGACAATGACAGCCTTTCCGGCGCCCCGAAGACCTACACCACCGGCATCGCCGGCCCCGGCGGGCAGCTGGTGAAGAACTGGAACACCGCCGCGCCCGCAGACGGCATCCCCGCGGACCACTTCTCCCTGCGCGCCACTGGTGACATCGTGTTCCCGGCCGCCGGGAACTACACCCTGCGCGTGCTGGCCGACGACGGGGTCCGCGTATGGGTGGACGACCAGATCGTCATCGACGACTGGGTCAACACCACTCCGAAGTGGCGCACCGGCGTCGTGAACAACACCACTCCGGGGGCGGCGAAGCGGATCCGGATCGACTACTACGAGTTCGATCAAACCGCCCAGCTCGAACTGCACTGGACCACCCCGTCCGGCACACAGGAACCCGTCCCCGGCGCGCAGCTCAAGCCGCGGTACGGACTGACCACCTCCACCACCGCGGCCGAGTCCGGCGGGGTGGCGGACAAGGTCGGCACCACCCGATTCGACGAGAACGGGCTCGACCCGGTCTACGGCCTCGCCACCTCCGGCCAGGGCAACCCGGGCGGGCTCAAGATCAACGGCTCGGTCAGCTATGAACAGCCGGGCAGCGGATACCTGCGCAAGACCGGCAAAACGATGGCCACTGGCGCCAAGACCGGTTACGCCTACTACGGCGACACCGAAACGCGCGCGAACCCGTGCGTTCCCGGCAGCGCCGCAGTGAACCAGGGCGGAATGGCCAAACTGATCACTTCCACCGCACCCGCCACCGGGCCCGCGCGGGTCGACGAGCAGGTCTACGACGCGACCGGCAGGGTGCTGGCCGAGTCCACCGGTAGTGGCTGGACCTGCACCACTTACGACAATCGTGACCGTCCCGTCGAGATACGTGTCCCGGCGTCGGCGACCTCGCCGGCAGTGACGGTCAAGCACGACTACGCGGTCGGCGGGGACCCGCTCACCCGCTCGGTCTCCGACGACAAAGGCACCATCACCACCACGTCCGACCTGCTCGGCCGGGTCACCACCTACACCGACGTCAACGGAGTCCGCACAGGCACCCTCTACGACCAGGCCGGACGCGTCACGTCGACCACTGTCACCCCGCCCGACACCGCCGACGCGTCGCGGACTCTCTCATTCACCTACGACGACGCCGGACGCGTGCAGACCCAGAAGCTCGACGGCACGACCCTGGCCACGGTCGGCTACGACAACGCCGGCGAACTCGCCACCGTCACCTACGCCAACGGCACCTCGCTGGCCTCGGTGAGCAAAGACAACGCCGCCCGCGCGCTGTCGCTGGGCTGGAAGACCAGTGACGACAAGGACATCGTCTCCCAGGTCGGACGCACCACGGCGGGCACGATCATCGACGAGTCCCTCGCCGGGACCGACGCCCGCCCGAACGCACCGAACTACCTCTACGACGGCGCCGGCCGACTGACCGAGGCCTACGTCACCGGCCATCACTACACCTACGACTACACCTCCACCGCGTCCGCGACCTGCCCCGTCGGCACCCAGGCGAACGCGGGCCTCAACACCAACCGGATGCGGCTGCTCGACCAAACCGCGGCCGGAACCGCGGAAACCCGCTACTGCTACGACGCCGCAGACCGGATCCTGGCCACCGAAGGTGCCACCACTCTTACCGGATTCGCCTACGACGTCGACGGCAACATCACCAGCTGGAAGTCCGCGGACGGCAGCACCACCACGCTGACCTGGGACGGTTCCAACCGCAACACCGGCGCCCGCACCATCGGCCCCACCTCCGCACTGAACGCGGACATCGCCTATACCCGCGACGCCACCGACCGCATCGTCCGCCGCGACCCGCGTGACTGCGACAACAACACCGTCGTCCGCTACGGCTTCACTGGCGACGGCGACTCCGCCGACCTGACCCTCAACGCCGAGAACCGTCTCACGTCGCTGTCGGTTACTCTTCCGGGTGGGGTTCTGTACACCAGTAAGGTCGGAAACGACGGCGCGTTCACCCCGTCGTATGACCACCCGTCGGTCCGGGGTGACCTGGTCCTGTCCACCGACGCGGTCGGGCACCAGGTCGGCGACCTGCGCTCGTATGACCCGTACGGCCAGCCACTGACCACTGCGGGTGCTGTCGATCCGCAGAACGTCCCGGACAACTCACCAGGTTCTATGGACTACGGGTGGCTGGGCCAGCACCAGCGGTCCTACGAACACACTGGGGCCCTGGCTTTGGTGCAGATGGGCGCACGCCCATACAGCCCGCTGCTCGGTCGGTTCTTGTCTGTCGACCCCGAAGAGGGCGGCTCCGCCAACGACTACGACTACGTCGCCGGCGATCCCATCAACAGTGTCGACCTTGACGGTCATGGGTTCTGGGGCTCGCTCTGGAATGGTGTCAAGGCGGTTGCCCGGGTAGTGACCCCCGTCGCTGAATGGGTTTCCTGGGTGCCGGGCCCGATCGGAACCGTCGCCGCGGGGATCGCGGCCGCGGGTAACGCGATCCAAGGCAACTGGGCCCGGGCAGCCAGCTTCGCCGCGGTCGCACTTACCCAAGGTGTCTCCCGTTACACTCGCATCGTCGGCAGTGTCGTGTCACGTTCTCGAAGGCTCGGGTTCGTGAGCAAACGGTTCGGAAACAGCAGTGCCATGCCGAACCGTGTTCGTCAGTCGATGCACAAGATACTTCCCGGCGGAAAGTGGAACAACAAGCACCGGAAGCTGCGGATCGGCTGGAGCGTCGGCAAGAACCCGAAGAACTCCACGTTCCGTATCTCGTACTCGAGGCTGCCGAAAAGGTTTCGGCACTATCACATCATGAAGGGGCCGAAGCGTTACTGAAATGGGTGACGACGAGCTTACGCCGGCCGAAATGTCACGTCTGTGGGCTGAAGCGCTGGTCCGCGAGGTAAACGCACTGGCGCACACCACCAATGGGCTGTTCAAAGCGGTCGTCAATAGCGAGGCCTCGAATCTTCCGCAGATCGTCCGGGTCAGCGCTGCGCGTCGAAGCGGTCCGACCTTGACGGTCGTCGTCGAAGAGATGCAGGCGTTCTTGTCGATCGACTCCGCGCCGGGCGTGTTCGTCACCTACGAGTTCGAAGGAGCACCAGCCGACCTCGGGCAGGGTGTCGAAAGCCGTCAACGCGGCCCTGAGCCTGGCGGGACCCATGCGCTGAGCGAAGCGGACTTGGTCGAGCACGTCGATGCAGTCATGAGATTCGGGTTCTCGCTCGTCAGGTTTCCGCTGTTCGAGCGACTCAAGATCTTCGGAGGTAACTCGGGTGTCGCGCTGAGCTGGGTCAATTTCGATATTTCTTGGCCCCCGGTACTCGTGCGAAAATGGAGGCCGTAGTTTCGCCGCGGACGAGAAGGTGCTGTCGCCCGTATGATCAAGAACTGCTGGTGCGGTGCTTATGAGAGCAGCGACGGTCGCCGGATCTGGTGTTCATGACACCAGGCTGTGGCGTCGTGACGGGGTAGCCCAGTTCCCGCTTCTTCCTCTGGCGGCGAGGGTGCGGCCGTCCGGGCTGAACGCGAGCCCGGCGCCGGTGCCGCCCGTGGCGGCACCGATCTGCTGATCAGTGTCGGTGTTCCACAACGGGGCCATCCCAGCGCGGCACGCACCACTCCTGAGACGACCCCGCCGATGATGGTGTGGACGAGGCTACGGGGGTTTGCGGTCTCTGCTGCCGGTCATGAGTGCTCCAGCCGTCGGTGTTCTGTCGGTGAATCACTGTGCCTGTCGTCGCAAGGCAGCAGGGGGTTCCGAACGACTTCGGACGGGAAGTCCCATCGGTGCAGGTGAAAGAGGTGCCGGGAAATCCCGTTCAGAACGGCACCGGCCGGGGAACGGCACAACATGGGGTCAGGCGGTGTCCTGGGGGAGGTGCAGGTGTCCGGTGATGACGTCGTGGGCTACGTCGGTGATCGCTCGCTGGTGGCTGAAGGCGTGCGCCCTGAGGCGTGCGAGCGCGTCGTCGACCGGGATGGCGAGGCGTGCAAACAGGATCCCGGCGGCCTGGTGCACCACCGCCCGGTGAAACGAGGGGGCGTCCGGGTCGCTGCTGTCGGTGTCCCAGGCCATGACGTCGGAGCGGAGCAGGTCGGTGAGTGTCATGGCGGCGGCTACCTGGACGTCGCTCATCGGCGCTGCTTCTCCTCGATGGCACATCATCGCCCCGACGCAGGTCGGTCCGTGGAGCACGGGGAAGGCGAAGACGGCGTGCACGCCGAGTTTCAGGGCGCAGGCGGTGAACCCCGGCCAGCGGGAGGTGGTGGCGAGGGAGGGACACAGGATCGGCCGGTGGCCGGTGATGGCGTCGAAGACCGGTCCTTCTCCTGTTGTGAACTGGTCATCGTCGAGCCGGGCGCTGATCTCGTCACTGAACCAGGTCATCTCGACGGTGGCGGCGGTCGTCACGGATGTGGTGATCCCATCGACGCCCAGCAAGGCGAAGTCGATCCTGCTCGTTGTTATCCTGTCCTCCAACCTCGAGTGAGGCATACCGTGGCGGCTCGTGCCGACAGCCCTCGGAGGCGGTGTCCAGGCGAGCGGGCCTTCTGGTGACGGCTGGTGCAAGGCCTCACTTCGGGTACAGAGCGTAAGAAAACGGATTCTCAGGGGGCAAGTGATGTCATCCTGCTGGCCGACAGGGCATTCGGCGGGGATGATCACCAGATTATTCTGTGAAGAATGTGTCGATGGTGTCCGCGTGCTCAGTGCATTAACGTAATCCTCCAGCTCATTGTGAAGCTTGCAAGTTTCCCGCGCCCGATGTGGGCAGTGGAGAAATGACCGGAGTGTTCGGGAGGCGGCGGTGGCCACTGAACGCGAGGTGCGCATCGCTGACGCGGTACTCGATCTCTCCCATCGGGCGGGCGAGCCCGATGCCCTGGACTTGCTCGGTGGTCTCACTGTTCACGTTCGCGATCTGCTGACCGTCCAGGCTGTCGCTATCACCCAGCTGGACAGGCGGGGACGGGCCGGCAGTACGGTCGCGTCGACCGACCTGTGCCGTGATCTGCTGGAGACGCAGCTGGCGATGGCCGAGGGGCCGTGCTGGGACAGCATGCGCAGCCGGGAAGCCCTGGGGCCGGTCAGATGCGGCTCGGGAGATCCGCGGTGGCCACGGTTCGACCGGTCTGCCGGGGAGGCCGGTGTCGCCGCGGTCACGGCGATTCCTGTACGCACGCAGGATGCGAAGGCGGGTGTTCTGATGCTGGTGAACACCCAGGAGCCGGTGCTGTCGGCACTGGAGGTGCGGGTGGCCCGGGCCCTCGCGGACGCGGTGACCGCCTGCGGCGCAGCCATCCGGTGTGCACGACGGTGAATGAGAGACACCGCATCGTCGATGAGCACGCGAGGCCAGCGCCAGGGGACCAGTCGCCACGCAGCGTCCCCTGTTGAAGACGCTCGTCTCGGCGCGCGCATGCTCTCTCACAGGCTCGACCGATTCCGGCGCGGGGCGCGGGTGTGGAACCCCGTGAACCCCTAGCGCGGCGCGCTGGCGATCCTTGGGACGCTGGCTGGATGTCTCTAGGCCCAGTGGAGCATGCCCTCGGTGGTGACCGTTGGGTGTTTTTCGCCGTAGGGAAGGTCGGTTCCGTGGGCGTAGGAGTCGAGTCGTTCGGTGATCTCGGTGAGCATGTCGGTCACGCTGCCCCAGTGGGTCGCGCTGAAGCCGTCACCGGGTGCCATGATCATGATCATGCCGTGGTCGTCGCCGCTGCGCAGGTCAACGCAGAGGGCGGCTCCGGTGCCGTCGGTGCTGATGGGGACCAGTGCTGAGCAGAAGGGACTGCCGTCCTCGCCTGCTTGGTTCTGGTGTGTTTGGTCTGGGCCGCAGCAGGTGGGGTCTGTGGCGGTCGACTCGGAGAGTCGTTGGTATTCCTCGCGGGCGCGGCTCGCGGAGAGGGGGACGAACCGGTTCGGCACCAGAGTCCCGGCTCGTTGGTCGTGGCGGTCGTCGACGCCGTCCGTGAGTGACCACCAGTCGACGAGATCCGCTGGCAGGGACAGTCCGACGACGCGCTCGAGACCGCGGATCTCCTCCGCGGGACCCGCTGGGCGGATCGCCCGCGAGGTTGCTGGGGCGTGTTCCTGGAGCAAGGTCGTTATCTGCTGCCATAGCTGGTCGACCGGTGCAGTCACAAATGCCACCTTCTCGTCGGCGTGCATCCGAATGGGGTGCGGGCGGGGTGCGTCCGGCCGCACCGGGACGCACCCGCCTTGTCAGTCAGGCGACCGTGGCAGTCTAGGGGGTGATGGGAACCCAGAAACGTTCTTGGTCGTTCGGGTCCAATTCCTGATTCCACGGTGGGATGAGGCGATCCACGTCGAGAATCCGGTGGGTTTGGTAAAGGAGTTCAGCCGGTTGCCGGCCTCCTGATTGTGTGCCCTGTTCACGAGCCGTACGGCGAACTCATCCCGGTACTTGTTCGGGTCGAAGACGCCTCCCGGGTCACGCCAGCCGGCGGCTCCTTCGTAGGTGGTGGCGTAGGAGTACTCGTCGCAGTCGACGTCCGGGCCTTCCTCGGGGAGCGCTGGGGGCATGTTCGGCCGTGTGTAGCACACGTCGCGTGCCGTGGCGCGGTTTCGGTCGCGGATGATGTCGTGGCCTTTCGCCACGGCCACGCGGTGCAGGGAGTCGGCATGCAGTGGACTGCCGCCGAGTAGTCGCTTGCCTGCTTTGGGGGGCCAGGAGGCTCCGGGGTTGGCGCGTGCCTCGTCGACGAACACTGCGTGGCGTGCGACCTTGGGGTCGCTCTTCGAATAGGCGATTCCCGGCACGGCACGGTCGAAGATGCTGCCTTGTTTGTCCCACAGGTAGTACGCGCTGTCGAAACGCAGTCCACCCTCGTAGGTCTTCTTGGTCGGGTCGGTGTTCACGCCGGGGAAGTCGAAGTCGTACTCGAAGTGGAACACTCCCTGGGCGAGCTGTTCGCCGTACTGCACGCTGGGGCTCTGTCCTTCGGAGAAGAGCTCGTAGTGGACTTGCGGGTCGAGGCCCCATCCGATAAAGCTCTTGTCGTGGCGCTCCAGGGCACTGTTCGGGTAGCAGGCCCGATCGTTGTCGATGCCGATGTCGACCCGGTATTCGCCGGCGCATTTGACGGCGATCTCCATCTCACTGCGCGGGTCGAGGAAGATCCCGTTGGGTTCGAGGACCTGGGCGGTGAAGCGGAAGTCGGCGAAGCGCCGCGTGGGATTGCCGGGGTATGGGCCGATCTTGCCGTACCCGATGATCGTGTTCTGGATGGTAGCTGTGCTGGTCAGGCCGGTCGTGACATCGTAGTACGAGATCGGGAACAGGAACTTCTGGCAGTACGAGAACCTGTTCTTGATCCAGCCGATCGGCCTGGCGGCGTCGTCGTTCGCGCGGCAGTCGGGGTACTCGATGTACTGGTAGGGATTCTCGGGCTTGGCGCCACGATCGAATTGGGCACTGTCCACGCCGTAACCGGGATCCTCGGTCGCCGCTGTCCGCCGGGTCGATCTGTCGACGTTCTCGGGATCAGGTCTCAACCCGAGAGCATCCAAGTTGCCATCTCGCTTAAGAACCTCTTCAGGGGAACTGCGCCCGGCTGCAGCCGGTTGATCGATAAGGCTCTGGCCACCCTCGCCGAGCGCCGCGGGCTATGGCTCGGCGACGACCTCACCCGCACCGCTCTGATCGCCAACCTGATTGAGCAGCCCCGGAGGATCCGCTCGCCGAGGTTCTGCTCACCGGTACCCCCCGAACTGCCCGCGTTCCCGAATGGGACGCTGTACCGTACCCGCGCCGATCAGAACCCTCGCGAGGGCTTCGCGTCACGCCGGAACTGGTGCATCACGGAATGCGCGCAGGGAGAGGCCACAGTCCCATGCCAGATCCGGAACGAGGCCCAGGTCTTTCCTTGCTGGCAAAAGAATTTCCGGCTGAGGGCCTGACATTCGGTCGATCCGGCATTGTGACTTCAGACATTCGTCCAGGATCGGGATCGGCGGTTGCACCGCCGTGGCGGCGGTGCCCAGTGCGGTCCGGTCGGCGTCGACAATGATGCGGTGGTCCAAAATTGACAGATCCCGCGCTAGTTCTTGCGAAGGTGAGGAAGCCTTCGGCTCAGGCAACGCCCTTCACGCTCTTTGCCGAAGTGGTTATGATCGATGTGGTGAAGTGATCATCGTCCTCGTCCGGATCATCGGGTTTCACGCAGCGGGCGCGACCACCTGGACCGACGAGGCCGGGTTGGCGGTTGGTGATCGGGGTTCGATGGCGTACTGCCGGCCCGCGACTTTGTCGAAGGCGCAGACATGATCGGCTGGTCGAAGTACGCGTCGTCCGGTTCGGTCTCCGCGATCCCGGCGAGCCGGTCGCCCGGCAGTGGTCCGCCCTCCGCGGGCTCATCGTCGGGTGTGGCGTGGGGAACCTCCGTCGCGGCCCGCCGGAGGTCATCGATGGTCTTGCCCTGTAGGGACTCCATGGCCCGATCGCTGGCTTCGGTGAACGCCTCGCGGTATGCGGCGCCGGTGACCGCCTCGCGGAGCGTCAGACGACCGGCGAGTACCTCGCGTGCCATTTCGGCGATGACCGGATGGCGACTCTTCGCAGCCGCTTGGAGCGCCGTCTCGTGCAGTTGCCGGAGTTTCTCCGGATTCACGGCTGGCAATGACGTACCGCTGGGCATCTCGGTCATGACAGGCTCAACTCGTCGGCAGCGGCAGGATCCGGGTGCTCCCATGCCTTAATCTTGTCTCCATCTGTGTCCGGCGCGGGAAGCTTCCTCAAGGTGCACTCCGGAAAGTCTTGCATGTTCCAGGCGGCAACGTAGGTTTCGATGATCTTTGCGTAGTCGAGAGCACAGTTGACGACCATGATGAGGTTGTTGACGGTGTCCACGAGGGCGGGGGGTGACGCGCCGGTGAACAGTAGGAGCAGCGCGTCGACCGCGAGGTCGATCGCCGTGTTGATTTGGTCGTTCAGCACCTGTTGCTGCTCGTACACGTACTCAACGTAGAGTTTTACCAGCTCGTAGCGTAGCTGGTAGGTCTCCGCCTCGACCTCGGTCGCCTTCTGCAGCTCGGTGAAGTACCGGATAGCGTTGTCGGCGGCGTTGCCTTCCCATACGTCGGGGAGCTTCAGCAGCGCTGGGTTGAGGTTCTCTGCCATGCCTTTCGCGACGGCGCCACATATCTTCCACTCGAGTGCGGCCTGCGCGAACTTCTCCCACTCGCCGTTGAACAGTTCGTTCATCCAGGTGAGCGGGTCCCAGCCGAACGTCGTCTTCATCCACGAGCGAAGGTTCCCGATGGCACTGATTTTTTCGGTCAGACTCCGATAGTCGTCTTCTATCCACCACCCCTTCGGTTTCAGGTCCTTCACTTCCTCGTCGGTGTGCTTCAAGTCGTGCAAGGGGTGGTACTTGAAGCTGGCCTTCGCGGAATTGTCGGGCGGGGCATCAATCTCGCCCGCCGGCACAGGGTCGTACTTGGCGTCCAGTGCTGCGGCGTTCGACTTGTCCTTGCTGTCGTAAAACCTCGCGGCCAATCCGATGGCATCGCGCGACTGGCGCGCTATCTCTTTCAGCTCACACGCGCGTGCGTACATCTCGTCACACCCCTCGTCGTAGGCGCCGGAGAGGTACATCAATAGCCCTTGCTCGTGCACGTCCAAGTTGGGAATGTCCAAGTTGCCGTTCACCAAGAACTGCGCGTCGCCAGCATACTCGTCGAGAAAGTCGAAGAAATCACGTAGTGCGTCTGTTTGGACCTTGAAAGACATCTGTGCTCCTCCTGCGCCGGCCGTCCGAGGCCCGTATCCCGCCGATTGCTACCGGCACCATCATGCTGACCCGACCCTGTAGGCACCCTGTGTCGGTCTTGAACCCGCTTACCCACATCCGCTATGCAGGCAAAGTGCTTTCACTTTGATCTCCTTCCGTTGTCCAGCTGGGCGTGGTGTCCCTGTTGCAGGCCTTGGTTCCACCGCCCGGACTGTGAGCGGGAGCGTCACTGCTTGACGTGACCGCGAGAACTGACCACGCTGGACTATTCTCCCGACCCAGTGTCGGCGATTCTCCGAGCTTGTCCGGAGTGGTCTCTATGGTGGCAGGCTCCCGATCACCCGCAGCTACGCAAAGAGGCTATGGCGACTGGCTGGAATCGGCCAGAACTTTGCGCCCTGTCGAAAACAGTCCATTGAGGACGCGCTCGCGCACTGTGGAAAAGTGCCGTGGCTCTCCGGGCTGGCTTGGATGGCACCGCACGTCCGCGCCGCTCGTCCGCACAGTCTCCCCAAGCCCTGTCTTGGGCAGCGGGACAGTGTCAGTCGCATGCGAACATGTGTTCTATTGCCGTGCTAGGGTGCGCGGTTGATCGAGGTATGAAGCACAGGTCAAGGAGGTGGGCGGGCTGAGCTGGCTGGTGCGAGAGCGTGCCACCGGGCATGAGTGGCGCGTCGAGACAAGCGACATGGCTTGGGAGGCAGGCGGCTACGATCCAGGCCGTTTCGAAGTCCACGTCATCGGTGAACGGGTGGTCGGCGCTCCCGACGGCTACCCAGGCCCGATGTCTTCGGCGAGTCCCGCCGGCAGCAGGAGTATGCGGACGCCCGGCGTCTGACACCCCTCCCTGCGTCGACCGCTTGAACCTCGTCTAACCGCGAAATCGCCCGGCGGCTGATAGGGCAATCGGCCCGGTGCGGGATTGGGCCGAAAGGCCCACGAGATCGAGGTCTTCGGACTCCCAACGCGAACGGTCGCCAGGGCGAGGGCGGAGTTCGTTCGGCGACCGGCCTGCGGGAGTGGCTGGGTTCCTTGCCGCCGGCGGCGCGGAGGGTTCCCTTCGCGGTTTTCGACACGAGGCTTCCCCGGGCTCGGTGGCTCACCGGTTCCGCCGCGGTGGGCGCGCGGAAGCTGCTGCTGAAGCGCCGTGGCGTTCCCTTGGTGCCGCCGGAGAGCTTCTTCGTGGACGCCGGCAAGAACGCCACGGTCCTGTGCGACGGCGAGCAGGAACGCGCTGAGGCATGGGGAGCCACGCTCGCCACGCGGCTGATGCAGACCGCGGCTGGCTGAGGGCCTCACGGGTACGAGTCGCCAACCCCAAAGGAAAGAGGCAGAACATGAACGACGTCGAGAACGCGCGCGCGGCCAAGGAAGCACGTGACGCGATCGCTGCCGGATCCGGCTCGTATCGCTCTTCGGGTGACTTGGCGGAAGCGGCGATGCGGAGATACTTCGCCGCGGAATCCTATCGCGCGCGGAAGCGCGAGGAACGGTCCGAAGAGGACGAAGAGCGTCCGATGACCGGAATGGCCGTCCGCGACGTCATGACCCGGGACGTCCACTCGGTGCGGAAGAGCACTCTGATCGCGGATATCGCCGGGATCCTTGCCGGCCGTGGGATCAGCGCGGTCCCCGTGGTGAATGACGACCGATATGTCATAGGGGTCGTCTCGGAGGCGGACCTGTTGCTCAAACACGTCGAGTCGGTCACCGCGTCGAGGCCGAGAGTGCCGGGCATCCGGTCCAAAGCGGACGGGCGAACCGCGGAGGACGTGATGAGCGCCCCCGCTGTGATCGTCGAAGCCGGTCGGCCGGTCGTGGAGGCGGCCCGGTTGATGGTGGGGCACCGGGTCAAGCGGCTGCCGGTGGTCGACCGCCACGGCAAGCTGACCGGCATCGTCAGCCGGGCCGACCTCGTGCACGCCTTCGTCCGGACGGACGCGGAGATCCGGGACGAGGTCCTGCGGGACATCTCGGAACTGACCCGTCGCCCGTCGCGAGGTGAGGTGCGGGCGGAGGTGGAGAACGGGACCGTGACCCTGCGCGGTGAGGTCGAGCGACGAAGTCAAGCTGTCCTGCTGGCGGCGTTGGTGCGTCGGATCGCCGGCGTCGTCGAGATCGTCGATCACGTCCGGTTCGGATGGGACGACGAGGCGAACCGGTGAACAGGGACTCCATAAAGAGGCGACGTCTGGAGGGAAAGCGATGAGCTACGTACGCGACCTGTCGACGGTCAGCCTCGCCGACGCCGAAACGGCGGGCGGCAAAGGCGCGAATCTCGGCGAGCTGATCACTGCGGGGTTTTCCGTCCCTCCGGGGTTCGTCGTGCTCCGCGAGGCATACCTGGCCTCGCTCGACGAAGCAGGAGTGCGCGCTGAGATCGCGGAGCTGCACGAGAAGGCGCTCGCGTCGGCGGATGCGCCGGAACAGCTGTCCGGGTTGTGCGACGAGCTGCGTGTTTTGGTCCACCGGGCGGGGATGACGGCCGGCGTCCTGACGGACGTGATCGAGGCTTACCACGGGTTCGGGCAGTCGACACCGATCGCGGTCCGGTCCTCGGCGACGGGAGAGGACGGCGCGGAAGCGTCGTTCGCCGGGATGAACGCCAGTTTCACCAACGTGTGTGTGGCAACGCCGTCCGGGAGCGGATCGTCGACTGCTGGGCGTCGTTGTTCTCGCCGCGGGTGATCGGGTACCGCGCCGGGCGTGGTTTCAGCGGGGAGCCCGCGATCACGGTGGTGGTGCAGAAGATGATCGCCGCCGATCGCTCCGGAGTCATCTTCACCGCGGATCCGCGTTCCGGGGATCGTGACCGCCTGGTCGTCGAGGCGGTCTTCGGTCAGGGCGAAGCGATCGTCTCCGGGGCGGTGGAGCCGGATAGCGGCATCGTGCGAGTACCCGAAGTCCCGGGTGAGTGATCGGTGAGTCGCTGCCCGCCGGGCGCCAAGGTCAGTCACTCCGGCGTCCGCGTATTTCGGGGTCGGCTTGATGACCAGCCCGATGGCGAGGTTGATGATCGCCGTCGCGAGCCAGGCGTCGCGCTGAGACCTGGAGTGGACGCTTCGGCCCGAGGTATTGTCCGGTTCGTGCGAGGCTACTCGAAAGCCCACTTGATGCGTACCCGCGAATTCGCCCATGTGCGGTACTCGAGAATCATGTTGATCAGAATGGTCAAGACCGCGGTGAGGAACGTCGTGCTAGCCCGGTCGAGGAATCCTCGCCAATAGTCGTTGGTCGTCGAAGAAGTGACGAGGAACAGTGCGATCGATCCGATCAGGGTCATCAGGGTGAACAGCGCCAGAATGTATATTGTCATGAGTTCGCGCCTGCGCTCCTCTCTGAGGTAACGCCAGAATCCGTAATCACGCATACGCCGGACCCTGCCCGCGACCATTCGTTCCTCGCTGTCGAACCTGCGAATGACCACCTCCGGCTCGAATCCCAGATCGCGCTCGAACTCGGCGCCGAACGCGTCCGGGAACTTGACGACCACTTCCTCGGCCTCCTCGCGCAACGTCTGCAGATCGTCGTGCAGGAGGCGGATATGCAGGCGATTGCGGTTCTCGTGGCTGACGATGCCCCAGGTTCCGGGCCTGGTGCTGATGAGCACCGGATTGGCTCCGGCCACCTGCTCACGGATCGTCGATGGCAGTCTGTCGATGATTTCCGCCAGCTTCACCTTCGAGAACTTGACGTCGGACGGCATCCACCCCAGCCCGGCCAGAACATTTCTGACACCTTCGTTCGAAGCATCCGTATGCGGATGGCCAGGACCGCCTGTTATATACCTGAGCAGCAGGCGCATCCGATCTCCTCAGTCGTTGACCGCGCAGTGTGTCTAACTCGACCGGCCGGATAGTCGCCATTCGGGTTTCGGGCGTTACAGGTGGCGACTCGCAGAAAGCCCCCGTCAGCTGTTCGAAAGTGTCCATAACGACGTTCTGCGGGATGGTGCCTGCGCACAGATGGCATGGCCGGGCGAACGAGGGACTGGTCCGATCGGCGAGTTTCGAAGGACCAAGGTCCCCAGCCGAGTACGTCGAAGATCACTTGGTGCCGTACCCCGTTCCCGGCAGGATCGGAGCGGAGCCCGGCCGTGGCCGCATCGGGGCCTCCGCAAGGCCTGGTCCTACTTCCCGAAGAAGGAGAACTCCTTGCTGTCCCCAGCATCCGCCGTGGTGGTTCGTGCCACCTTGCCCGTCGTACGCGCGCACGCCGTGGAAATCACCGGTGAGTTCTACTCGTCGATGTTCACCGCGCATCCGGAACTGCTCGACCTGTTCAACCAGGGCAACCAGGCCGACGGCAGCCAGAAGCTCGCACTGGCTTCGGCCGTGGTCGGCTTCGCCGAGAGCCTGCTCGCCGAAGACGGCGAGGCGTCGTTCGAACACGTCGCCGAGCGGATCGCGCACAAGCACGTGTCGCTCGGCATCCGGGCCGAGCAGTACCCGATCGTCGGTCACCATCTGCTCACGGCCGTCGGCACGGTACTCGGTGCCGCGGTCACCCATGAGATCTCCGCGGCGTGGCACGAGGTCTATTGGCTGCTCGCGTGCCGGCTGATCGCCGCCGAAGCCCGCCTCTACGAACGTGGTGACCTCGATCCCGCCGGTCTCTGGCGCCGCTGGCGGGTGGCGAAGCGCCTTGATGAAGCCGTCGACGCGGTGTCGTTCACCCTGGTGCCCGACGACGGCGCGGCCGTCCCGGACTTCGTGCCCGGTCAGTACGTTTCGGTCGCGGTCGACCTGCCGGACGGCCGTCGCCAGCCCCGCCAGTACTCGCTGTCGCACGGCCCCGGGAGGCTCGCTGCGGATCACCGTCCGCCGGGTCCGCGGCCGCGACGGCGCTCCGGACGGCGCGGTGTCCACCCACCTGCACGATCACGTGACCGAAGACGAGACCCTGCTGCTCGGGCCGCCCGCGGGCGAGACGACCCTCGACACCGGCGACGGACCGGTGCTCCTGGTCAGCGCCGGGATCGGGATCACCCCGATGGCCGCCATGCTGGATCTCCTCGCCCGCATCCAGCCGACGCGGCAGATCATCCTCGCCCACGCCGACCGCTCGCCCGCCCACCACGCATTCCGCCGCGAATGCGCCCAGACCGCGACGGGGCTGGGCGAGGTCGACGAGTTGTACTGGTACGAGTCCGGCCACGACGACCGCTCGCAGCCCGGTTTCATGGATGTCGACGCGCTACCGCTTCCTCCGGACACCACCGCCTACCTGTGCGGCCCCTTGCCGTTCATGCACGGAATCCGCGCCGGGCTGATCCGCCGAGGCCTAGCCGCCGAGCGCATCCACTACGAGGTCTTTGGCCCCGGAATGCTCGACCGGGACTGACTCCCTGCCGCCCACGGTCCCCTTTGGCATGGTGGGCAGCGGGTTGGCAGGTGGCGGAGTCGGCCTCGCCGTAACCTATCGCTGCAACAATCCCAACGGCTCAACCTATGCTCCCTTCGACAAGCACAGACTGAGCTGCCCGAGCCGCAGATTGGACGAATATGTCAAAGAACAGTGCGGGCTACATTTTCTTGATAGTGCTGGGCGGAACAGGAGTCGTATTTTGGGCCAACCAGGTTCCTTCGATCGGGATTCCCCTGATCGGTGCCGCGATCGGCGCCCTACTGGGCGCGGCAATTCGCTCGCGCAAATCTAAACGACGAGTTTAGTGCTGGACAGCAAAGTTTTGCCGCCACCCTAGTTCTGGTGTCGGCGAAGCCGGCCCTGGAACTCCGGCACGGACGGAACATGGACCAGCGTGACGGAGATCGGTTCCACTGGCGGGCCTTACGTTCACTACGGAACGTAGATTGCATTGCTGACCCCGAAGGTTCCGGTGGTCTGAGACTCGCGGTCATGCCGGCCCAGCGTCCTGTTCGGGGAGCATCGGCTTGTTCGTCGCCGCGCATGACGTAGACCTCCAGCAGCTCGCGGTACCGGCGCGCAGCGCGATGCGTCGGGCCCCGCGGAGCAGGGCTCGTTCTCGGGACCGCCGGTGATCGCGGGAAACACCCGTTCACGAGGTTCC
This sequence comes from Amycolatopsis sp. CB00013, assembly GCF_001905755.1. Taxonomy (NCBI): domain Bacteria; kingdom Bacillati; phylum Actinomycetota; class Actinomycetes; order Pseudonocardiales; family Pseudonocardiaceae; genus Amycolatopsis; species Amycolatopsis sp. CB00013. The sequence continues at coordinate 451,596 of NZ_LIWC01000003.1, forward strand.
CCGGTACCGAGGATCGGTCGCTGCGGCAGCGCTGCAGCGTTACGTCTACTTGGGCGGCCACCCGCTGCCGAGCCAGCTCTCGTAAGGCCGTGAGATTGCCGTCCCAGAAGTAGTTGGCGAGCGCGGCGTCGACCTTCTGCGCGGCGCCTGCGACGTAATGTCGACGAGCTCCACCTGTTCGGCCCGGCGAACCACCTCGTCCGGAATCGTCTCGCGCTACTGGACGCCGGTGATGCACTGGACGACCTCATTGAGCGACTCCAGATGCTGGAGGTTGACCGTGGGCAGCAGATCGATTCCTGCTGTCAGCAACTGCTCGACGTCCGGCCACTGTTTGGCGTTGCGCGAGCCGGGCACGTCGGTGGGGCGAGTTCGTCCACCACCACGACCTCGGGCGCACGAGCCAGGACCGCGTCGAGGCCCATCCCCGTGAACTCGACCACGGTGCTTGATCCGTTCGCGCGGCACGACCTCCAGGCCGGCGGTCTTCGTGCGGCCATGTGTTTCGACATAGCCGATCACCACATCGGTACCGCGTTGCCTGCGTCGATGCGCGTCGCCGAGCATGGCGGGGGTTTTGCCGACGCCGGGTGCGGCTCCGAGGTAAAACTTCAGTTCGCCCCGTTTGGCTGTTTCCGCGGTCTCAGTCAGCCGGCTGGCCGTCGGCCGGATACTCAGCTGTGGGCGTGGCCGCCACGCGGGGTGTATTTGGCGACGAAGTGCGCTGTGGAGCTGGTCAGTGGCCCGGTGGGGTGGTGGGGGTCGGTGAACAGTGCGAGGGGCATGAAACCGGCGAGGGTGGCGTAGAGGTCGAGTTCGAGGGGGAAGAGGACACGGCGTTGGAGCAGGTCGTGTTCGGTAGTGCCGTCATCGAGTCGCCAGGTGCGGTGGACGGTGGCGATCTGTGTACGGGGGTTCCAGTCGTGTTCGGTGGTGACGTCGGCGTGGAGTCCTGCTGCGTCGATGCGGCCGTGGCTCGGTGTGGTTGTGGTGGTGGGTGCTATTTGAGTGACGATGATCAACAGTGCGCCGGGGTGCGCGTGGGCGGCGAAGGTGGCGAACGCGGCCTGGATGTCGTTGTTGTGGTGCAGGTAAGCGAGGGTGTTTCCGAGGCACGTGATGACGTCGAACGTGCGGTTCAGTCGTAGGTCGCGGAGGTCTCCGATATGGAGTTCGAGGTCGGGATACCGCTGTCGTGCGTGTTCGATGAGTGCTGGTTGGAGATCGACGCCGACGCAGCGGTGGGTGGTCGCGAGCTGGGCGAGGTCGCGGGCTGTTCCGCAGCCGAGGTCGAGGAGACTGCCGGTGGCTACGGTTCCGTGCTGGTCGATGAGGCGCCGGCAGGTCGCTGCGGTGGCGCTGTTGCGGGTGAGTGCGTCGTAGAGGTCGGGGCGCCGGTAGGCGATGTTGTGGGCGGCCAGGTTCATGCGGCCCGCGTGGTGGTCGGGGCCTGCAGTGATCGGAGGCCGACTTCGAGGACGAGGGTGTCGCACAGCACGGACGGCACGGTAGCGCTCTGGCGGGCGCGCTGCACGGTGCGGCGGAGCGAATCGGGGTCGATGAAGTCGTGGTCTGCGAGGAGCATCCCGTCGGCCAGCAGACGCTCGGCCAGCTGGAGTCCGTTGTGTCGCAGGCCGTGTTGCATCAGGCCTCGGAAGTGCTCGGTTCGCTGCGGGTGGGTGACCAGGGACGGTAGGCCGGCACGGGTGAGGAAGTCGCGGTAAAGCTTTTTGTGCCTGCGGAGTTCAAACGGTAGTTGCTCGGCGAACCGGACCAGGGGCTGATGAGTGAAGGGGGCAACTGGCCAGATTCCCGACCGCAAGTAGGCCGGGTGGTGGACGGCGAACCCCATGAGGGTCGGTGTCGGTAGCACGGCGGAGGGCGCGAGGTTGTCGTCGATGTGGGCGACCGCATCGCGGGCGCGTGGCCCGAGCCAGGAGACGTCGCTCAGAGACAGGGGCGCTGGTGGGGGTAGCTCGTCGATGCGGGGTGCCATGATCTCGTCGCCGCCGTGGCCGGTCAGCATGATCTCCACGCCGCTGCAGGTTGCTCTGTCGACGAGGGCTTCGAACGCCTCGCGGTAGAATTCGCCGCGCGGGTCGTGCGCGGCGCCGCTGGCGCGGATGCCGCTCTCGCAGAAAGGCGCGTGGTCGTGAGCTGAGACGATGTCGTCGACCGCTCCGACCTGTTCGGTGATCGTCACGCGACGGCGGTGCTGCTCCGCGCCGAGGGCGCCGTCGACGATGAGGCCGAAGGTGCGCAGCGGAGCCGGGGACGCCATGCGGGCGGCGACCGCGATGGTGGCGGAGTCCAGGCCGCCAGACAGCTCCAGGCCCAGCGTGGAGCTGCTGTCCTGCCAGGGGCGCATCGCGTCGGCGAGCAGATGGCCGAGTGCGGCTGTGGTGTCGACGCCAGGCCGTAGCGTCCGTGCCCGGGTGACGTGCTTGGCTGGAGGTGGGTACGTGATGTTCAAACCAGACGTGGTGAACGTCGCGGCCGCGCGTTCGGTCAGCGCCATCACGTTGGTGAACAACGTGTCGCTGCTGTAGCGGTGCCGCCTGGTCAGAACGCGGGCCACAGCGCGATCGAGCAGGCTGGACCGCTGTGTGTGCCTGCGGAGCGTGGGCAGGTCCCAGGTGCCGCGCAGGGTGTCTCCGTCGACGGCCAGGTAGAGCGGCACGGTTCCACCGATGCCCGCAGTGAGGGTGATCTGTTCTGGTCGGACCTGGAGTAGCAGGGCGTCTCCCCGCGCGTCACCCATCACGCTCGTACCGCCACCGATACGGCTCGCCTCCGGCAATGACAACCGGGTCGCGGCGTCACGGACCAGGACCGTGGTGGTCCCCAGACGGTCGTCGATGTCGTGCCGCAGTGCCGGATGAACGACCGGTCGAATCCAACAGTCCCCACGGCGCCATCGGTCGGTGTCCCAGTGCCACGTCGAGGCGATGTCGGAGTTGAGCGTCAGGCGAAACGAGAGCATTGCGGAGTAGCTCCTTTCCGCGGCGCGGCTCGGGCAGTACACACCGCCCGAGCCGCAGCGGTGGGTGGCGGGTCAGCTGGCGCAGTGGTCGCCCTTGTCGGCACCGTCGGCATCGCCGGGCATCTTCGGTGCGTAGAGCCCGTCCATCGAAGGCACCCCGAGCACCAGCTCTCCGGTGAACATCACGTCCACGTCCATCGCGTTTCTCCTTGTCGGTTCGCGCCCGTGGCGGCATTCCCATGTCGGAACGGACAGTTGGCTGTTGCGAGTTCAGTCAACGGCTCACTGGCTCGCGGCAGCCAGAGCAAGAACCCGGCGTCGGCTAGGCATTAACCAGGCATGTAGCGTCTGACCTGCATAAACGTCGCTGTCGAGGTGGTAGTCCGAACGGGTGCAGCTCACCGAGAGGTAATTAACCTTGGCCCCCGGGTGGCTATCGTGATCGCTGACCAACAGGGCGGGTGGTGTCGATGAACAGCCGACGAGTCGCGCTTGCCGCACGGCGAAAAAAGATGAGCTACACACAGGAAACTCTCGCGGCCGTGCTGAAGGTCGAGTGTTCCACCGTGAGCCGCTGGGAACGGGGCGAGGCGACGCCGAGCCCGGCCTACAGGCCTCGGATCGCGAAGGCGCTCGGCGTGACCTTGCACGAACTCGGTACGTTGCTAGAGCAGGCGTCGGCTCCGGAGCGGTGCCCAGCGACCGCAGCCGTAGTCCCACCCGATCTTGCGGAGGCCGACGACATGAACCGTCGCGACCTGCTGCGCTTGTTCAGCGCGACAGGGGCGCTGCTGGCGCTGCCGGTGGCCGTAGATGCCGACCGGGCTGTCGCGGCGGCGAGCAGCGGCGCTCTCGACCCGGAGGGGGCGGAGGAATTCGCCGCGTTCGCGGGCCAGCTGTGGCGGGTGTACGGCATGGCGTCAAACAAGCGGCAAGTGCTGCCGCTCGTGCGCACTCAGCTCGGCCTGCTCGCCGACGCCCTGCGCCAGTCGCAGACACCCGCGATTCGGCAACGACTGTGCCAGCTGGCCGCGGACTTGTTCCAGCTGGCCGGTGAGATCTATTTCGATGGTGACCGCTACACCGACGCGGCCCACTGCTATAGCCTGGCCGCGGCCGCGAGTAAGGAGGCCGGAGCGCCGGACTTATGGGCCTGTGCGCTGACCCGGCACGCGTTCATCGCCGTCTACGAACACAAGTTCTCCGAGGCCGCACCTCTGCTCGATCTTGCCTCCAACCTCGCCTACAGGGGTGACACCGCTCTTTCGACCCGGCACTGGGTCGCCGCCGTGCAGGCGGAAACCTTCGCCAGACTCGGCGATTTCGACGCCTGCCAGCGCGCGCTCGACACCGCCGCGGAAGTTCAGCATTTAAGAGGACAGGTGCACAACGGCGGCTGGCTCCGCTTCGACGGCTCGCGCTTGGCCGAGGAGCGCGGGACCTGCTTCGTGACACTTGGCCGGCTCGATCTGGCCGAAGCGGCCCTGACCGATGCGCTCAACGGAGCTCTCACCGCCCGGCGTAAAGCCGGCGTCCTGACCGACCTGGCCATGATCGGCGTCCACCGCGCCGATCCTGAGCAGGTCGTCACCTACGCCGACGCCGTTCTGGCCACCGCTCGCAAGACCGGCTCCGGAGTGGTCGCCCGTAAACTGCGCGACCTCCAGCCACACCTTGTCCCTATGCTCGGCGACCAGAGCATTCAGCGACTCGATGCCGAGATCACCGACCTCGTCAGCGGCCACGCCGCATAGTGGAGGAAACCCATGTCCAACGAACGTGGCCGAGTGTTCCGCGAAGCCTGGATCGCCGGAGTCACCAAGCACTACCCCGGCGAACCGAAACCCGGCTACATCACGCCCTGGGACGAGACACCGGACTGGGAACGCGACGCCGCCACAGCCGTCTACGACCAGGTTGCCGCCTTCATCGCCACCACCAACGGCGCCACGACCAAACTCACGCCAGAGCAGAAGGGCCGCTTCGTCGCCCTGTGCTGGATCGGTCAGATCTTCAAACACTTCCCCGACCCGAAACCCTCCTATGTCGCGGACTGGGACGCCCTGCCCGAGTGGCAGCAGGCAACCGACATCGACATCTTCGAACGCATCGAACAGGACGCCTGACCTCCGCCCAGGGTGTGCTGACGTCGTGCCGCTTATGGTCGAGATCAAGGGGCGGTGGATTCGGAGGCGTGGTCTGCCAAGGTACCGCCCGGCAACAGATCGAGCCGGATCCACAACATCCTGTCCGCAGTCGTCTCCTGACGTCCGCTACGACGGATCGTGTCACGGTGGTCGGCTACAGCCTGCGCTAGCGTCCGCAGCGCCGTCCGGATCTCGTCGAACCCGTGGCTCTGCTTGAGGAGGCGGACCCGGTCCTCCAGCTCGGCTCGGCGTTCACACGCGCGGTTCGCGAAGTGCACCGTTCGTGACTTCCAGTGCTCATATTCGGCTGCCGCTTGCCGATACTCCTTGCGGGTGCCCTCGAAGGCGCGCAGATCGGCCTTGCGCTTAAGGAAGGAAACCTCGACCTGTTTGATCAGCAAGCCGAGCGCGCGGTAAGTCTGCCGGAGCCGGTCATCCTCAGCGGTCATCGCTCGCCAGCGTGCGGTGTCAGGATGGTTGATTTCCTGGCCGACCGCGATGACAGCAGCATGCTCATCGTCGATGGCGTAGGGGAGTCTCATGTCCCGGCCGCCGCCCCAGTGGCGCAACGGCTCAGCACGACCGGTTGGGCCTCGACCAAACATCGCTCGGCATCTGCTTGCGTTCGAGAGAGCCATTCTCGTGTCTCCCGCCGGCCGAGTGACAGAGCCGCGAGCTGTTCCAAGTATCGCTCGTAGTAGGCGACGTCGTGTTCTTTCTCGAAGAAGAGGCTGGCGGTGGGTAGCTGGTGGTGGACGACAGGGGGATGGTCCTCGTGCCGGTACAGAGTGAACCCCGTACCGAGATCGGCTACCGGCGCGCCAGCGGGAACAAGGTGAATGTGACACCGGGGAAGCGACGACAGCAGGATCAGGTGCACCAACTGTTCGCATGCGATGACCGGGTTCTCGAGGGTGCCGAGGAGCACTGACTCAGGAACATAAAAGACAAAAGGTCCGGGTTTATGCGTGGAAGAAGGGTTCCTGGTAAGGCGTGCTTGCGCCGCGGCGTCGAGCGCGGGTCCCTGGCAATGGCCATGCTTGCCGAGGTTGGTGTGGACATATGGCTCGATTTGCAGATGGCGGGGGATGTCGACTGCGTCATAGGTTGAGTAAGACGTACTTTCGGCGTCGAGCAGGGTGATGGCGGGAAGCGCGTCGGGAATACCTGCCGGGTGCGGCCTGACCTGGTAGCCGTTGTCGGGGTGGCGATCGAGCGCCACCAGGCGATCGAATTCCTCGGTGGTCGCTTTCGCTCGTGCGAGATAAAGTGCAATTTTCCCATCTGGGAGATTTCGAAAGCCATTCTCCGCGTGTGAAATCGTAGGCTCACCCCAGCCCAGCATGGAGGCCATGTGGGTGGCGAGATAGCCTGCGCGTTTGCGGATTCGGCGAAGTTCGGAGCCCAGCTCTCGTTGCTTGGATAGTGTCCGGTCGGTGTAGGTCAATCGCGAAGGTGGTGATCCAGCTGCGCGAGCCGTGCTTTAATCCAGAGTCGGGTCTCATCGCGACTGAGGGCGAAACCGGTGATGCGTTTCTCATAACTCTCGTAGAAGATGACTTCGGCCTCGTGTTCAAGGAATAGGCTGAGGGTAGGGAGTTGGTGATGCAGCACGGGCCGGTACTCGTCGTGCCGGAAGAAGGTGAACCCGGTCCGAATGTCCGTCAGGGGTGCGTCCGCTGGGACGAGATGGATGCGGAAGTGTGGCAGCGAGGACACGGTCATCAGATGTGTCAGCTGTTGTTGCATGACCGCGGGATTTGCGGTGTTGTCGCCGAGCGCTGCCTCGGAGATGTAGAAGGTGAACGAGCCTGGCGGGTGAAGTGAGGATGGGTGGCGTGAGAGTCGAGTCATCGCCGCTGCGCCGAGTGTCTGCTTGTCGTGCCCGTGCTGGCTGAGGGTGTCGCGAATGTAGGGTTCGATCTGGAGGTGACGTGGTACCTCCATGGGCTCGTAGCTCGTGATGGAGGGACTTTCGCGGTCGAGCATGTCGATGATGGGGAGTTCGTCCGGGAAGCCTGAGGGGTGAGGCCTGACCTGGTAGCCGTCGTCTGCGCGGCGATCCAACGCCACGAGCTCCGCGAGTTCGGCGGGTGTGGCGTTGGCTCGTGCCAGATAGAGCGCAACTTTTCCATCTTCGACCTTGCTGAGACCGTTCTCCAAACGTGAAATAGTGGACGCGTTGCAATCCAGTAATTCCCCCAATGTCCCTCCGTCGATCCCAGCCCGCTTGCGGATTCGCAGGAGCTCGATACCCAGCTCTCTCCTCTTCGCGGTGGATAAAGAATTGATGCTTTTCCTGCTCATGCTCGCAGTTCCTCGTGATATTCTCGGGACGTTACTGGAGGGCTTCGTCGTGTACGACGCCCGCTCTGGCGGGGTTTCGCCACTAATGCCGGATCACGGCTATGCCTGATTCGAGGGTCTCGCGCACGAGGCGAGGCCTGTCGAAGCGCTGGTAGAACAGTTCCAGGTAGAACAGGTCGTCGGACTCGACGTACAGCGGGCCTTGCTCGTCCAGGTTGAGGCCCCACACGACCACGTCGGTCTGGGCGGAGTCGGCGAACCACGCGGCCGCGGCCGCGAAGACCTCGGCGTAGTCGCGACCACTGACCGTCTCGAGCAGGACGGTGTTGTCGGTGGGTTGGTGGGACATGGATTCTGTTCCTTTCGGGGTGTGAGCGGTGGCACGGAGCCTTGGAGTTCTCGGATGACCTGGGGAGCCGGGGGCTATGGCTGTGATGACGGCGGGTAGCAGACGCCGCACCAGGTGACTGTCCGCTCGCCCGTGGGGAACGGTGGGCCGCAGAGCTTCCCGCAGTGGCTCACGCTCACGGTGATCCGGCCGTAACGCAGTCGACGCAGATAGCGAGGCGGGACACGGTGCAGGACAACGCGGCGGAAGAACCAGTACTCGACCAGCTCCGGCCAGGCCCCGTCGAGAGGTCCGCGCATCACCTGGCCGGCCACGCCGGTCACAGGACCGGTTCCTCGGATCCAGGGCGTGGTGCCGGGTCATGAGGCCGCCCGATCGCCCTACCCGCGAGACCACTCCAGGACCGCGTCGACGACCGCGTCCGCAAAGCCGCCCGCAGTCGGCTGGGCGCGAGCTCGAGGTCCCTTACCCACCCGGTCTCCGAGGTAGAGGTGAACGCAGGCCCGCTTGCCAGGAAGCAGGAATAGAACGTCCGTGTCGTTCTCGCCGACCGGTACGTACCACCACGCGGCGGCAAGTGGATCCGCCATGCCGGGGTAGAGCGGATGGAACCCGCTGGCAATGGCGCGCGATCATGCGAGAGGCACTCTTCGACGCTCCGCGGGCGCTCCGATTGAGGCGACGGGTCCGGGTTCATTCGGCCTCGTTCGTATCGGCGGTCACCGGATCCCCGGTCCTCGGCACAGGTATGTCGCTCCGGGTTGTGGTGGTGCAGCAGTGGCGCCGCACAAGGCGGACAAGGGCGCAGCGTCGTCGATGGCCGGCCCGTCCACGTCGCGGTGGGGTCCTTTTTTCGCGCTCGTACAGGTCTCGGACATCGAGAGGAATCGCCGCCGGGGCCTCCTGAGCCCGGGGACGTTTGAGCACCCGGGCGCACTCTCGGCAGGCACGTCCCGAGGGCCAGTCATCGACCTGAGGAAGGATCACCGCCCCGCAAAGCGCGGTCATCCCGACGTTCGGTCGACCCGCAGCCCGCTTATCCTTGGCCACCTGGTGCTCGACCTTCGTGATGACACAGGTCACCGAGCACGTGTCAGACGTAGGGGAAGACCGAAGCTTTTCGAGCATGATGGAGTCCTGTGATGGTCTGAGCGAGAGCGGGCTGCAAATCGGGTGGTGTAAGGCGACAGTCAGCGGTCCAGCCGCGCTCGGGACCGGGTGGAATCCGGAGATACACCTAGTTCAGACGACGGCTCGCAACTGCAAGGCTGCTGGCTGGACAAAACGATGCGACGCCATAAGACCTGGCGCCAGGGCGACGGAACACGAGCGGTTCCATGAAACCGTTGCCCCCAATTCGGAGCCCTGCTGTCAGCTGGGTGCGGAAGAGCGAGGAGCCGTCGCAAGGAATCCTTGGTCCTGCCGCCGAACGACCAGCAAATCAGTTCAGGCGTGAACGGATCAGCATCCTTCGTGAGGGGAGTTCGGTAGGCCTCGGCGGAGATGTGCCTCGTGACGACCAATACGTCCGCGTAATCCGGCCACCGGTAGACGAAGACCTCGCCGAATGGGGCCGAATCCGGGCCCACACTCCACCCTTCCCAGTCGAGGGCAAGCACGTCTCCCAGGCACAGGTCACACGGCATGGATACCTGGGGGAATGCTTTCTTCTGCACCGGAACATCACCTGCAGATAGGGCGGATACCGTTGGCGTGACTGCCGATGAGGGTGTGCTGGCAAGCTCCGTGCGCAACTCACACAAGCCCTGACGGACACGCGACATCAGCGCCAAGCTGGGGTTTGTGACGATCGGCAGCGGAAAGGAGGTGGAGAATAGGATGCTGGCTCGCGTAGGCGTAAACCGCTCGGGGCGCGGGTCGACGCGTACCGGCAACGCACGGCCTCGGGATGTGCGCTCAACCGGATCGAGGCAGTCGGCAGTCACAGACATCAGCTCCTTGGGGACGTGATGTCACGACATTGGTATGGCCACGTGGCGTAGACCAGGGCACGAACCACGCAATTACCACGCACGAACCTTGCGCACAGGCAGCTGACCTGCGGTAATGTGTTGTTGTAACGATGTGTGGCGATAAGGAAACTGATGGCGACGAAGTCTTCCGTTTTGGCAGGTGCCCGTTCGGCTGCTGGGTACACGCAGGAAAAGTTCGCGTTTGCACTGGGCGTCGACGTCAGCACGGTCGGCCGCTGGGAGACTGGTACGAGTGCGCCACTTCCGACCACGCGACCTAAGCTCGCCAAGCTTCTTCGCCTGTCCCTCGTGGAGCTCGACCAACTGCTTCGTACAGTCAAAGCCCAGTCAAGCCATCGGGCCACGAAATCAGCGTGGACCGATCCTGGTGTTGGTTCGCGCCTAAGCCAGCTCTCGCTGCTGGATGACCTACGGCGATCGATCATCGGTCGGTCAGCGCTCGCCGGGAAGTCGTCTGATCAGAGGCAGCTCATGCAGGCCGTCAATCGAGCGCACAGGCTTTATCAACATGCCGACTATGAGGCGGCCGCGAAGATGCTTCCGCAAGTGATAGACCGGCTCAATGGGCAGTTGCCGAGCCCTACGGTGGCTATGCAGAAGGCTTGTGGCTACGTTGCTGCTGCAAAGCTGGCGACGAAACTCGGTAGCGGCAGTTTGGCGTGGCTTGCCGCGGACCGTGCAAACCTGGCAGCGCTGGACGCCGGGAGTGCCGAGCTTGCCGGAATTGCCCGTTATCAAGTCGCGTGTGCACTGTTGCTGAATGGGCACCTTGATGATGCCGAAGAAGTCGTCGAAGAAGCCATCGAAGACCTGCGGTTAGCGAAGGGTGGCGACGATGTGCGAGTGAAAATCTCCGTACAAGGCGCACTCTCGTTGCTGGCTGCTGTCATGGCTGCCCGGAGTGGTGCCGGTCAGAACGCGCGTAGACGGCTGCGGCAGGCGGGCGAGTTCGCCGCCGACTTGGGTTGCGAGGGCAACTTCCTGTGGACGGGGTTCGGGCCGACCAATGTCGCGATCCACGAGTTGTCCGTCACTGTGCAACTTGGCGAGGCGCGGCGGTCCTACGAACTCGGTTCGTTTCTGGACACGGACCGGCTTCCGGATGTGCTAGTCGGGCGCCGCTCGCAGGTTCACCTGGATCTGGGGCGAGCGGCTATGAGCGTCGCGGACGACAGTCTGGCGGTACTTCATCTACTTGAAGCGGAACGGGTCGCCAAGCAGGCTGTTTCACGTAATGCCGGTGCACGCGAGGTTATCCAAGTATTGCTTGACCGAGAACGCCACGGTGCTACTCCGGGACTTCGTGCGCTTGCCCTGAGGGCGGGTGTAGATGCCTGACAGAGTGGTTTACCTGGTCGGTAGTGCCGCGCCTCCTGTTCGTGATCTTGGTACTCTGATCGCCCATCTTCACCGTGTGGGTTGGCGCGTCTGCGTCTTTGCCACTCCGACGGCAGCCACATGGATAGATGCGGACGCTCTCACCGAGCAGACCGGATTTCCGGTAAGGAACGGCCAGCCCGGTGCTGAGCCGGTTGTCCTGCCGGATCCGGACTTGATCCTGGCGTGCCCAGTGACGTTCAATACTGTTAACAAGTGGGCGGCAGGTATTTCAGATAACTCTGCGCTTGGTCTACTGAACGAGACCTTCGGCTTCAAGGTGCCGACCTATGCGATGCCGTACGCGAAGAGTACTTTGGCGGCGCATCCGGCATTCGCGGAAAGCTTGTCCCGGCTGAAAAGTTGGAGAGTGAATATTCTTCCCAATGAGCTCGTTCGGCCAGCTGAAAAGAAGGACCCATTCGTGTGGGAGAATCTTCTCGATGCCCTTCCTCTGATGGGCCATACTGGAGATTTCGGGAAGCCTGATGCTGGCGCGTGAACCCCGTTCGGCCTGGCATGACTGGCTTGGTCGAGCGGTGTTGTCGTTGGCTCCCGGCTACTTCCAGGATGTTTGGTGGTCGTGCAGCCATGCGGGCGGGTTCATGGCGCCGCTTCGGACTGCTTGAGCGACGTTCTTGTCGCGGCGTCGTTGCTCGATCCAGCGTGGTGTGCCTCGACGGTGTGTCGTGCGGCTGCGGCGACTTGCTCCGGCCCGTGTGACCCGTTCGCGGCGTGCGGCTTCGAATGCCTCGAGCGCTGTTGCTGTCTCGTCCTGGTCGCGGAGAAATTGGGCTAGGACGACGGCGTCTTCGATGGCAAGCGCGGCACCTTGTTCTGTGGCGGGTGGGACGGCGTGTGCGGCGTCGCCGATGAGGACCATGTGGGCGGTGTGCCAACTCGGCACGGGGCCGAGTGTGCGCGTGTTGGAGGGGATTATGACGTTCGCGGCCTCGATGACTTTCATCGCCGGCGTCCGGTCGCGTCGGAAGAGCTTGGTGAGGTGCTTACGCCAGGTTTCGGTGTCGCGCGGTTGTTCTGCCACCAGTGGTTCTGGTGATGCGATGTTGGCGTACCAGTAGATCTCGCCGGCGGCAGTTGTATAGCCGAAGGTCGCCTTCTTTCCCCAGTAGATGTGAAAAGCGTCTGGCGAAGGTGGTGCGGCTGTGTTCGCGGGGGCGTAGCCGTAGACGAGGTGGGTGCCGGCGTACTGGGGTTCTGGTGCGGTGGGGGAGACGAGCCGACGGATTGTGGAGTTGAGTCCGTCTGCGCCGACGAGCACGGTGCCTTCGGCGGTGGATCCGTCGTCGAAGGTTGCTATGACGCTGTCGGCGCGGGTGGCGGCCCTGCTCAGGCGCTTGTTCATGAAGGCACGTGCTCCGCGGGCTTCTGCTGCGCTGCGCAGTGTGCGGGCGAGGCGAGCGCGGGGCATCGTACGAGGGACTTCGCCGTGCCCATCGCTGGCGAAGGAGACCGTTCCGAGGTGGCGGCCGGTTCCTGAGCTGAGTTCGGTGCTGGCGATGGGGTAGGAGATATCGGCGACGAGATCGTGCGCGTCGATGGCCCGCAGCGCGCTGAGGCCGTTGCGGGGGAGTCGTAGAGCGGCGCCGGTGTAGTCGCCTCCGTCGTGGCGCGCTTCGTAGAGGTCGGCGGTTATACCCGCCTTGCGCAGGGCGATGGCGGCCGCCGATCCCGCGATGCCGCCGCCGACGATGATCGCGTGGTGGGTCACGACGTCCTTCCTGCTGAAGTGAGCTGGCTCCGGGCGGCGAAGTTGCGGGAGAGCGCCACGAGTTCGTCCACCTCGTCGCGGGGAGAGTTCATCTCCGGGATCGCGAGGGGGATTGCTCGTCGTTGCTCGGGATGGTCGGCCGGGGCGGTTTGGAGAGCTTCGTTGATGAGGTCGGCCAGCGGTGTGGTCGCGGCGCGGTGTTTGCGGAGTTCCGCGACCTGCGGGCTGATCCGTACGAGCCCGTCTCGGCACTCGATCATGCGTCGGTAATAACGCCGGTGAACGTCCCACACGCGCAGGGAGTCCCAAGGCGTGGTGGAGGCACGGAGAAACTCGTCTTCAGGGAACGCGTGGTGGAGAGCCGTCCACAGCGGACCAAGCGCGTGGTAGGCGCTGCGCTGCCGCCACCAGATACGAATGGCCGCCAATCGCATACGGGCCGCTGGATAGAGCAGGCCTATCACGATAGCGACGATGCCAGAGAAGGAGAGCGTTCCGTTCACGGCGATGATGTCCATGAACAGCGTGCCAGTGAGCCAGTACTCGACGTCGATCGCGGCGAATATCCCGCTGGTCACCGCCGTCAACGAGAAGCCGACGGCCGCGACGCGGAGTCCCAAGGCCAACCGCCGTTCGGCCTGGCGCGCGTAGCGCAGAGCCGAGACCGCGCACGCGGCCAACGCACAGCCCATAAAGGTGTTCGCGGCGAAGTAGATGACCGACATGTACGGGACGGACATCGGCGCTGGCGCCAGGGCGGCGGCACCGATCATGACGGCTTCGGCGGCGAGGAGGACGAGTAAGTTCCGGCGAGTGCGGCGTTTGGCCACCTGTCGAGGCAGCGTTGCCGCATCGAAGAAGAACAGCAGGGACAGAACCGCGGCCGAGGTAGGGGCGTGCCAGGCGACCGCTGACCACACCGGACCCCCGCGCACGAGCGACGCGTCGCCGACGACATCACGCAGGATGCGCCCAATGAGCGCGAAGGCGAGGAAGCCGACGATGCCTTGTAAGGGGAGGTTCCAGGGCTGTCGGCTGAGCTGATAGCCCTTCCAGATCAGGCCGCCGAGGAGACAACTGATCAGTGCGGCACTGATGAGCCAGCTCATAGCCAGCCGATCCGGGCACCGAGAGCGGTGTCCATGCCGCGCGCGGCGCCGACAGATGGCCGCGGGGCCGCGATATTCAGGATCGACGCCCACTCGAGGATGATCGTCGCGACTGCTTCGGCCTCCCGTTCATGGTCGGTGTCGTAGGCAGTTCTCCGGAGCGCTCGTTTCACCGCGTCCTCGCCGATATCCGGGTACTGCTCGCTCAGCGACCGTGTGCCTGGCGTTGTGAGCCCGTCGGGAAGTACGTCACTGTCGAGAGCACCCTGATGGCCACCGAGGATGTGGCCGAGTTCGTGCAGGACGATGTGGTCTTGGTGCAGTTTGGACGTTTCCTGCTGGAAGAGAATGTAGTCCGCTTCTCGGGTGGAGATCCACATGCCGAAAGGGCCAGGGACGGGGATGGGGTAGGCGATCAGGCGGATGGGTTTACCGCGGATCTCGCCCATCTGACGGCATAGCTCGGTCACGTCCAGGGGTGGGCGAATATCGAGCTTGCTCAGCATCTCACGGCATTGTCGGCGTATGCGCCGCTCAGACACCCGCACCCTCCCTTCGCAGCAGCGACTTCAGGCAGCATCGCAGAAATCGCTATGGCCAGTCCGTTCTAGACGTCTGGAAGCCCTCCATCGGGTGGCGGGGGCCTCTCGGCTTGCTCTTGCTGGTAGACGAGTTCGAGCATGTCCTTCACCAGCTTCAGGCGTTCGGGTGACAGTTGCCCGGCGCGCATCGCCAGCAGCTGAATCTCCTCGTCACCGGAAAGGCCGGCCATCTTGGCGCGCTCCGCCTTCAGCGCTTCCAGCTGCTGGTCGACTTGCCGCACCAGCTCGTTGTCGTCATCGAAGAAGTACGCGACTGGGACCTCGAAGAAGGCGGCTAGCCCTTCCAGGTAGCTCTTCGTCGGGTTGGTCTTCGTGCCGTTACGGAGTCCCCAGATGTAGCTCTGAGATGCCGTCCTGGCGTGTCCGCCGGCAACAATGAATTCGGCGACCTGCTCGTTGCTGTACTCCTTGGCGTCCGGTCGCTTCTTCGTCGCGAAGAGGTCGTTCAGCTTCGCGGCGAGCGTTCGCGTCGCTTGCCCTGTCACCCCAGGCCTCCATGACAGCCGTCGTGTCTTCATTGTTGAGACACCCAATCGGGTGATCACTTTCTCCTCAGTTGAAAAGAACTTTCTCCTGAGAATAGTCTCGAGTCCACAAAGCCTCAACTGAGGAGAAAGTTCGCCACCCAGGTGGGCTAGCGGGCGTAGAGCCTCAAGGTCCGAGGAAGTTGATGGTGACCGCAATGGCGCCAGTGCAGGAGGCAGGTCCGGGCTCGCCCCGGCGCAGCGGGGCAAGAGCGACTCGCGTCTAGCGCGATCGATTGCTCTGCGGATGGGGAGACGCAGATGCGACAAATCAACAGCTTTGCCGAGGCGGTGCACCGGCTGCGCCGTGAGCGGGGAATGAGCCTGGGTGACGTGGCCGCGAAAGCCCGCTACAGCCCGAGCTACCTTTCCAAGCTGCTCCACGGCCACCGGCGCCTTCTGCCGGAAGTCGTGCGCCAGATCGACACGGTCCTCGACGCGAAGGGGCAGCTCGAACGCCTTGCCGAACGACAACGCTCCGAAGGCTCGGCCGTCGGGGACAAGCCGATGCAACTGCCCGCCGACGTCCCAGGCTTCATAGGCCGCACAGACGTTCTGCGGGCGATGGACGCCGCACTCGCGAGCCAGGCGAGCGGGGGTGCCCACACAGTCGTGATCGAAGGAGGCTTCTGGGTCGGGAAAACGGCCCTAGCCGTGCATTGGGTCACCCAAAACCTGCATCGGTTTCCCGGCGGCTGCCTCTTCGCCGATATGCGCGGGTTGGGCCCCGGGGCACCCAGGAACCCGGAGGAAGTACTCGATGGCTTCTTGCAAGCATTGGGCGCCGGTCAGGCAGACCTGAATGGCGCACTTGAGGTCCGGGCCGCACGCTTCCGATCGATCCTCGCCGAACGCCCCGCCGTGGTGGTCCTCGACAACATCGCCGACTACAGCCAGGTGCGGCATCTGCTGCCTGGCGGTGGCAGCGTCGTCGTCGCTACCAGCCGCGAGCACCAAGCCAGCCTGCTGCTGCGGACCGGTGGCGTGTCGATCGACTTGCCCGCCTTGTCGCCCGCCGACGCACTGACCTTGCTCGCCAGCCGCGTCGGCCGTCATCGCCTCGCCGCGGACCCCGTTGCCGCTGAAGCGGTCGTACGGCGCTGCGGCCGGCTTCCCATGGCGGTCCTTATCGTCGCAGAACACCTCCAACAGCGTCCCGACAGCACGCTGGGCAAGATCGCCGCCCAGCTGGCGACCGACCGCCACCGACTGGACCTCTTCACCTCGCCGGACCCCACGGTCAACATCCATGGCGTGATCGACCTGTCCTACCTCGCTCTGCCACCGGCCGCGGCACGACTGTTCCGGCTGCTGGGAATCAGCCCCGCGTACACTGTCAGCGCGGACTCCGCTGCCGTGCTCGCCGACATCGAACCCGACCTTGCGGAGTCACTTCTTACCGTGCTTCGGCAGGCTCACCTGGTGACGCCCATGCCGGACGGCCGCTACAGCATCGACTACCTCCTCCGGGCATACGCACACCAGCGCGCGCTGGTCGAGGAACACCTCCGCGACGTCGAGAAGGCCCAAGACCGGGTTCTCAGGTGGTACACGGCACGAGCGCTGTCCGCCAACAACTCGCTCATCCCGAACTGGCGTGACTCGACGATCGACAGCCTGCTCGCAGAGTACGACCAAGGCAGCCCTAGCTTCGATGAGGCGATGTCCTGGTGCCAGACCGAGGTCGCGACCGCCCTGCAAATCGCGAAGAACACCCGCAGCCACCTCGCAAAGTACCTCCTCTGGGTCCTGCCGACGGCATTCCTGCCGTACTTCGCCATCACCCGAAGCTGGACGGACTGGCTCATCGCCGCCAACGACGGGCTCGACGCCGCGACCACGGCGGAAAGCACTGCAGGCACTGCTCGTAGCCTGCAAGTCCTCGGCTGGGCCGAGCGTGACCTCGGCCGGACATCAGACGCCATCTCGCATCTCACGCAAGCCCTCGAGCTCTTCGTTGAACTCGGTGACGAGCTGCCCGCAGCATGGACCGCACACGGTTTGGCGCTTACTCTCACCAATTGCCAACGGCACGGAGAAGCGATCGCCCACTTCCTGGCGGCGGACGACCGGTTCCAGGCGCTTCACCACGGCATCGGCGTCGTCATGAACCAGGCGGCATCCGCCCTTGCCTTCCACGAAGCCGGCGATCGCGAGCGAGCCGTCGACACCGCGCGCGAGGCGCTACGCCTCGCCCAAAGGCACGACTCCGACGGCATCCACAGCCTCGCGCACCACAGCCTCGGCATCCTGCTGCAGCGCAGAGGCGAACATAGGGCCGCCCTTACACACTTCGATGCCGCGGCCTCCCTTCGGCAACGTCCGTGGCAACGATGGAACCTCGCTGACACGCTGATCGCCCGAGCAGAATCCCTGCTTGCCCTGGGATTTCGTCCGCAGGCCACGGCCGCCTACGAAAAAGCAGCCGACATGCTGGAAAGCCTCCGCGATTCACGGGCACACGAAATTCGCGCGCGCGCCGCGTTGGGGGGCAAACCTGAGTGGGCAGCGAAGAACGAGCCAGCTGGCACAGTGCTGAACTTTCCCTCGTGGGCACGGTAAAGCATTCGTAGTCACGGTTGAACTCGATGATCTGGCCTACCGCGTGGCCAAGCGGGCACGCGCTCTCGAGTTCATGATTCTGGCATTCAGTGTGAGCCCAGTCAGGCTAGATCTGGCTGCGGCTCAGCTAGTTTCGGCGCCGGGCGACCGTGCTCTTCCTAAGGGACGCAGGTCTGAGTGGTTAATGAAAATCGTTGCTGCCTTGACGGGGTCATGACAAAATCAACACAGAATCGGCACAACGTTGTGCTCGCCCGATGGGTTCCCGCTCCTCTTGTGGCGGTGGATAGTGAATAGCAGAACAGCACAACCCGCCGCGGATCGATTTCTTCGATTTTGTGGATATCAGTGGCTAATTGTTCGAATATTCAGTTCCGTTACTCTTAAAGGGTGAGGATATGATTGGAATTTCGAGGACTCGTGCGGTTCGATACGGTTTGGCTGGTGCGGTCGCAGCGCTCGCGGTCGCGGGGTCGGGTGTGACTGCAAACGCTGCTATGGCAAGGGAAGCAGCGGCTGACGGACCTGTCACCGTCAGCGAGGGATGTGGCTTTCTCGGCTGGGGAAAGTATCGGCACTGCGATGGCGGTACCGGGTCCACTGTGATGCTGGACGTCGAGGATATCTTTGGTGGTCTCTTCCGCTACTGTGTCGGACCCGGCACGACCGATCTCCAGGCGGTCATCAGATGGCGGGTAACTGGTGCCTGGTGGAATGGGGGCTTCGGCTGTATTCCGGGCTATTACGGCCCAGCGTGATCGAGAACTGCCAGAGTTGTCATCGCCGGCCTGGGACTTGCTGATCGGCGGGTTGCTCTGGTGCTCCGGGGAGTCAGCACCCCGGACGCGGCGTGGCGGGAATCCAAGCTCTCCGCCCCAGTTTGGCCCGTCACGCCGCACCTCGACTGGCCGCTTAGCGGCAAGCGCTCCGTCGGTGTCATCGGGGATCGACGGAAGCCGCCGGGGTGGCGCCCCTCCCCTCAAGCGCCACCCCGGCAACCCCGCAAGCAAACCAAGCCAGCAGTAGGACAGTCCCGCTACAAGCGTTGTCAGGGAAGCAGGGAAGAACGATGACGAGCCAGACAACCGTGGAGGCACATCACACGGTGACAGGCGTTCTAACCGTTCGCCAGCACCATAGCCAGCGTGCCCGCCAGAAGGCATGGCCCGAACGGCACCACTACGGCGCCGTCTTCATCACGGCGTCGGACGCCGGGTGCACTGACCATGACCAGCGCGAGCAGCGAGGCCGTCAGCACTGCCCCGGCGACCTGGGCCCAGCCGATCCAGCCGGTCACCAGTCCGACTACCGCGGCGGCGCTGACGTCGCCGGCACCGATACCCCCGCCGGTGGCCACGGCGAGGACCAGGAACAGTCCACCCGCTGCGGCGAGTGCGGCAAGCGCTCGTACACCCGGCGCGGGGTCGCGACGGACCAAACACAGCACCGCGAAACCCGCCATGGCGCCGGCAAGCAGAGGCCATATCAAGGCCCGGGGAAGCCGGTGTTCGCACCAGTCGATTACCGCCAAGGGAACCGCCATTACGGCCACGAAGCCGTAGACGGCGAGTTCGCCGCGTCCTCCCACACTCCAGCCCAGCAACCCCAGGGCGGCCGCCGTGAGCACCGCCCCGAACCACCATGCCCCTGCCAGCCTCCGCTCCTGTCGCAGGAACCGGCGCGTGAGTCCGCTCGCCGCCGCACCGAGCACTGGGCCGACGGCCGCGCTGCCAATCCACCACCAGCTGCTCGCCGTCAGTTGCACAACTCCTCCGACCCTCGCCCGATCACCTTGTACGCCATCCTGCCCGCCCGATCTTCCGGCCGACGGGCTCTCAAACCAATGGGTGAACTTCAGGCGAGAGCTGCTGCCCGGAGCACTATCACCACGAAGGTCGGTCTTGAGGCGAACCTGCCGCAGTGGAGCGTCACGGCGGTGCGGCTCGCCCACGC
This sequence comes from Amycolatopsis sp. CB00013, assembly GCF_001905755.1. Lineage (NCBI taxonomy): Bacteria > Bacillati > Actinomycetota > Actinomycetes > Pseudonocardiales > Pseudonocardiaceae > Amycolatopsis > Amycolatopsis sp. CB00013. The sequence goes on from NZ_LIWC01000003.1 coordinate 471,235, forward strand.
TGACCTGCGATCGTCGATGAAATGGGGGAGAGTAATGACCCACTACCGCAGCACCCGCCTCGCCCTGACCGGCCTTGCCGCTGCAGCCGGACTTGGCTTGAGCGCCTGCAGCTCGGACGATAGCGCAACCCCGGCTTCCGCGACGTCAGCACCGCCAATCGCGCCCAGCACCACGGCCGCCTCGCCCGCCGACATCGCCAAGCAGAAGGCCACTGCTGCGTATCTGGGCATGTGGAGCGACATGGCCGAAGCCGCGATGACCTCCGACTGGCAAACACCGAAACTGGCTCAGAACGCGACAGGCGAAGCGCTGCAGACCATTTCCCGAAGTTTGTACGCCGATCACTACAATGGCCTGGTCACCAAAGGACAGCCTGTCAATCACCCGAAGCCAGCTTCGGTAGAGCCACTGGACAACCCGACTTCGGTCACACTCACCGATTGCGGCGACTCGACGAACTGGCTCAAGTATCGGGCTGACAATGGTCAACCAGCCAACGACGGGCCAAGCGGACGCCGGCAGATCGAGGCGTTGGTGAAGAAGGCCGTCGACGGCTCTTGGAAAGTGACGACCTTCGCGGTACACGAGGTCGGATCATGCACCGGGTAAGCAGGGTCGCGCTGACAGCGGGCGCGGCGATCGTCCTATCTCTCGCTGTGGCAGGCCCGGCTTTGGCCGATGGTTGGGGCAACGTCAAATGCGGTGAAGCCGGAAACCCGTCCTGCGATCTCGGCGCTGGCCGCCGCGGCCACTCCGCTCCCATCCCGGGCCCAGTACCCGGCCCGAAACCTGGTGGCCCGAAATCGCCGGCAGGCGAACAGGGCAAATCCGCTCCGCCCCCTGGCGACCGGGTTGTCGGCGGCAACGGCAACCAAGCCGATTGCTCGTACGTGCGCAGCAACTACCAGCCACCGGCAAACGGTGTGCAGACGATCCGTTTCCACCGACACCGCTGGGGCTCTGGTGGGGTGCAGTTCGTGTCGCCGCTTCGTCCGCGACCCCAGGATGTGGTTCCGGCGCAGGGGCCAGGTCCAGGCGGCGCGTGGTACCTCTATCAGTGTTCCGGTCAGGGGCAGCGGGACGCGCTATACCGGGCCCCGGTGTGGATTCCCGATGGTCAGGCACCAGGTGCCGCGCCGCTGCCCTCGCCCGAAGAGTTGGCCGAGCGGGCGCGGTCGCAGCTGCGGTTGCCGAGTCCGGTGATTGGCTCAAGTCCGGCCGGAACCCAGTTGGTGCGGCTGCCGACGTGGTTGTGGTTGGACCGGGCGATGTGGCGGCCGCAGTCGGCGACGGCTTCGGTGCCCGGGGTGTCGGTCACCGCGACCGCGACCCCGACCGGGGTGGCCTGGGTAATGGGCGATGGCAGCACCGTGTCGTGCGCTGGACCGGGCACTCCTTTTCCTGCTCAGGGTGACCCGCAGGCGGCTTCGCCGGATTGCGGCCACACCTACCAGCGTTCGTCGGCCGGTGCGCCGGGAGAGCGATTTCCGGCAGTGGCGACGGTGTCGTGGCGGATCACGTGGTCGGGTGCCGGGGCGTCGGGCACGTTCCCGGACATGACCACCAGCGCAGCGGCGTCCTTCCGGGTTGCCGAAGCTCAAGCCTTGGGCATCGGATAACCCGGACGACGTTCTCAACTGAATCAGCAGTTTTCTCTTTCCTTTCCTGACGGTGTATTCGCGGTGGCATTTGCTGGCCGGGTGAATACGTGGTGCGGGTGAGCTTTGCCTGGAGGGTTTCTCGTGACCAGTACTGACAGTTCCGCGGGCGGTGACAGCGCGGCCGGCGAAGCGCGGCCGGTGTCGTGGCTGGATTCCTCGGGTTCGCCGTCGAGGTCGGCTGCGCGCCGGGGCCGGCGGCGCCGGTTGCCGCATCTGGTGGCGGGGGTGCTGCTGGTGGTGCTGTGTGTCGGTGGCGCGGTGTGGTGGACGACCAGCACCCAGGACCGGGTTCCGGTGCTGGCGCTGGCGAAGCCGGCCCCGCTCGGGCATGTGCTGACGCCTGCGGACTTGCGCAGCATCGACGTGTCCGCCGGGCCGGGTGTGGCATTGATACCGGCGGGTCGGGCGGCGAGTGTGCTGGGGAGGCCGATGGCGACCAGCCTCGGCGCGGGAACGCTGCTGACGCCGGACGCGGTGGGCGCTGCCGCGCTCCCGGCGGTGGGTCGGGCGGTGGTCGCGGTTGTCGTGAAGCCTGGGCAGGCCCCGCCCGAGATGGCCGCCGGAGCGCCGGTGACCGTCGTCGTGACCGCCGCCACCACAGCAGGAACCTCGGCCACCGGACAAGCACCAGGAACGTCCTGGCGTGCCACGGTCGTTGGGGTCACCCCAGCGGGATCGGAGCAGACCACCGTGGTGTCGCTGGACATCGACACCACTGGGGCGTCACAACTGGCTCAGGTCCCGGCCGGGCAGCTGGCGTTGGTGCTGCAGCCGGCGGGCGGTGAGCGGTGATGCTGATCGCTCTGTGTTCGGTGAAGGGCTCGCCGGGTGTGACGACCCTGGCTGTCGCGCTGGCCATGACCTGGCCGCATGCCGAGAGCATGCGTCGTCTGGTCGCCGAGGTCGACCCGTCTGGAGGCGATCTGGCGATGCGGTTCGGCTTGCCGGCCGCTCCAGGGCTGGTGAGCCTCGCCGCCGCGGCACGCCGCACCCGTGATCCTGCGGTGGTGTGGGACCACACCCAGGCCCTGCCCGGCGGCGCCCGCGCGTTGGTGGCCCCACCGGGCGGCACGCATGCGCGTGCCACGCTGTCGACCCTGGTCACGGCCTCGGACGTGCCGCTGCTGCCCGTTGTGGCCCGTGACGCGGGTGTGGTGGTGTTCGCGGATTGCGGGCGGGTGGATCCCGGATCACCGGCCGAGGCGATCGCGCGGCGCGCCGATGCTCTGGTGTTGGTGTCTGGTGCTCAGAGCGACGACCTCGCTCACGCCGCGGCGCGGCTGGGGGAGCTGGCGCGCTGGACGCCGCGTCCCGGCTTGCTGTTGACCGGTGATGGCTATCCGACCGTGGATGTCGAGCGCGAGCTGGGGATACCTGCGATCGGGCGTCTCCCGCACGAACCGGCCACTGCCGCCACGCTGACCGGTCATCGGCAGCCGCTGGCCCGCCGCCGCGGCAACAACGGTGGCCTCGCCCGCCACGCCGCCGCTCTCGCTCGCACGTTGGCCGAACCCGCCACTCCCATCGCCTCACCACCGGCGACCACACCGGCCGGAGTCCCGGGTGTCCCTGCCCAGCAGGTGCGCCGGCCCGGTGGCGTGCTCATCACCCCGCCCAGCAACGGTCCACAACCTGCGTCCGCGCCGCCGCAAACGAGGAATCCGCGACGCAACGGCAATCAGCCCAGCCCTGCAGGGAAGGAGCCCCGCGCATGACTCAGACAGACCACTCCGCCATGCCCGCAGCCGCGACCGGCCAGAGGGATGCCGAGCAGCGGTTACGCGCCCGGCTCCGGCAGGCGCTGACCACGGACCTGCCCGGCCGGGTCGAGACTGTGGCCCGTACGAGCGGTGGCGGGTTGAGCGTGGCGCGGCGTCGCGAGATCGGCCGCGAGGTCCTCGACACCGCGGTCGCCGGGCACAGCGAAACCGAGCTCCTGGCCGGGCGTGCCTTGGTGGATTCGGCTACGGAGCAGCGGGTCGTCGACCAGGTTTTGGACGAAGTGTTCGGCTTGGGCGGTCTGCAGCCTCTGCTGGCGGATCGGTCGGTGGAGACGATCGCGGTCAACCGTTTCGACAGGGTGTTCGTGCAGTACAACGACGGTCGCCGTGCCCAGGTGGCGCCGGTGGCGGCCTCGGACGTGGAATTCACCGACCTGATCCGCACTCTCGCGGCGCGGGCGTCGTCGGAAGAACGCAGATTCGATCGTGGCAGTCCGGCGCTGAATCTTCAGCTGCCCGGCGGCGAGCGGCTCTTCGCTGTCCTCGGCCTGACGGCGGGCGGGGTGACGGCGTGCACGATCCGCCGGCACGGCTACCTCACCGCCACCCTTCCGCAGTTGCGTCGCCGCGGCACCCTCGACATCGGTCTGGAACGGTTCTTGCGCGCGATGGTGCGGGCGCGGAAGAACGTGCTGATCACCGGCGGCACCGGCGCCGGGAAGACCACGCTCCTGCGGGGCCTGGCCGCGGAGATGGACCCGCTGGAGCGGATCGTCACGGTCGAGGACGCCTTCGAACTCGGCCTTGACCGGGATCCCGAGCTGCACGCCGACGTCACCGCCCTGCAGGCCCGCGAACCCAACGTCGAGGGCGAGGGTGCCATCGATCAGGCCGAGCTGGTCCGCTGGGGCCTGCGGATGTCGCCGGACCGGGTCATCGTCGGCGAGATCCGCGGGCCTGAGGTCATCCCGATGTGCAACGCGATGTCCCAGGGCAATGACGGCTCCATGGCCACCCTGCACGCCAGCAGTTCGAAGATCGCGTTCACCCGCCTCGCCTCCTACGCCGCCCAAGGACCGGAACGGCTACCGCTGGAAGCCACCGCGCTGCTCGTCGCCAGCGCGGTCCATTTCGTGGTCCATCTCGACCGAGCCGTCGACCGGACGACGCGGGTGATCGCCTCGATCCGCGAGGTGATCGACGCCGAGGACGGGGCGGTGATCTCCAACGAGGTCTACCGCCGCGGCCCGGACCGCCGCGCCGTCCCGGTGGCCGGCGCCTTGCGCGCCGACACCCTCGACGACCTCGCCGCAGCCGGATTCGACCCGGACCTGCTGAGCCGTCCGGAGGGGTGGTGGACGCCATGAGCATCGACACCACGACCATGATCGCCGCCGCGCTCGGCTTGGGCGCCGCCATCGGCCTGCTGTTGATCGTGGCCGTCTGGCGCCGGCCCGCGGCTGTGCCGCCGTCTTCGCGTCCGTACGCGTTGATGCGCTCCGCACGCGACCGGGCCGGAGACCGGCGGGGTCTGCTCCGCCTGGCCGTGGCCATCGGCGCGGGCGCACTGACCGGGGCCGCGACCGGCTGGGTTGTCGGCGCGGTGCTGGCCGCGGCGGCAGCGTGGTTCCTACCTCGGCTGGGCGGCCCGGACCGCGCCCACGCCCGCCGGGTCGCGCGGATCGAGGCCATCGCGTCCTGGACGGAGATGCTGCGCGACGTCCTGTCCGCCGCGGCGGGGCTCGAGCAAGCCATCCTCGCCACCGCCGGCCTCGCGCCCGCGGCCATCCGCGGCGAGGTCACCACCCTCACCGCGAGGCTGGAGAGCGGGCAGCGCCTGGCGCCCGCGTTGCGGGCTCTCGCGCGCGAGCTGGACGACCCGACCGCGGACCTCGTCCTCGCCGCGCTCGTCCTCGCGGCCGAGCACCAGGCCCGCCAGCTCGGCGACCTGCTCGGCTCCCTGGCCGCCACCGCCCGCGAACAGGCCGCGATGCGGATGCGCGTGGAGACCGGCCGCGCCCGCACCCGGACCTCGGTACGGGTCATCGTCGCCACCACCCTCGCCTTCGCCGCAGGGGTCGTGCTGTTCAACCGGGCCTACCTCGACGTCTACAACACCGCCACCGGCCAGCTCATCCTGCTGCTCATCGGGAGCTTGTTCACCGCCGGGTTCGCCTGGCTCGCCCGGATCGCCACCGGCGGACGGCAACCACGGGTCCTCGCTCTGGACACCCCAGAGGCGACTCTTGCGCGAGACGGCGGGGGCGTGACCGCCGGGGGAGGTGAGCGTCCATGATCCCGGCGCTCGTCTTCGGCGCAGGTACTGGCGCCGGGCTCTGGCTGCTCCTGGCCTGGGCCGTGCCGCCTCGCCTCGCGCTGGGCGACCAGCTCGCCCAGGTCCGTGCCAGGCGGCCGGCCACGCCGATCGTCCTCACCAGCGACGCTGCGTGGGTGCGCGCCGGTGGCCGTGTTTTCGTTCCTGGCCTGCGCATGCTCGGGCTGCCCGGCACGACGATCGAGGCCGATCTGCGGGTCACCGGCCGCGGCGTCGACACCCACCTGGCGTCGAAGGCCGTGCTTGCCGTAGCCGGGCTGCTGGCGCCGTGGCTGCTCCAGGCGCTGCTGGTTCTCGGCGGTTCGTCGCTGGGGGTCGAGGTGCCGTTGCTGGCCGGACTCGGGCTCGCCGCGCTCGGGTTCGTGACTCCGGATCTCGAGGTGCGAGCCAAAGCGACCCGGTCTCGGCGTGAGTTCCGGGACGCCCTGTCCGCCTTCCTGGATCTGGTGTGGATCACCCTCGCCGGGGGAGCAGGGGTGGAAGCCGCGCTCGGCGACGCCGCGACCGTCGGCACCGGCCCGGCGTTCGGCAAGATCCGCCGCGTTCTGTACGCCGCGCAGCTGACCCGCACCACCCCATGGGTCACCCTGCGCCGGCTCGGTGAGGAACTCGGCATCGCCGAGCTCGCCGAACTCGCCGCCTCGATCTCGCTGGCGGGCACCGAAGGCGCTCGCGTCCGAGCCTCCCTGGCGGCAAAGGCCCAAGCGCTGCGGACCCACCAGGTCACTGACGCCGAAGCCGACGCCCAGGCCGCCACCGAACGCATGGCCCTGCCGGTCACCCTGTTGTTTCTCGGCTTCCTGGCCTTCATCGCCTACCCGGCGGTCATCCAAGTCCTCAATGGCCTCTAGATAGACCCGCGAGTTCGCGATTCGTGAAGCGCTGACCAAACGGAACTGAAGGAAGGAGTTGAGAGGCCATGGGTTCGCAAAACCTGAAGCAGGCGTTGACGAGAACGGACTTGTATGGCCTCGGGCAAGCCTCGGCCGACGCAAGGAGTTCCCGAAGCGGCGTGTTCTCTCAGAATCGACCAGGTGGTGGGCTCTTGCCCGGTTCAGTGTGGCAGTCCGACGGCGAGGTCGTCGATGTTGAGCCGCGACCAGTCGTCGTCGACGAAAAGGTGCAGATCAGGGCCTCTGCCGACAACGTGCGCAGTCGCGGGCAGTGGTTGTCCGCTGGGCTGGACGAGCCGATACTCGCTGGTCACAAGGAACCGGTCGTCGCTCAGAACACCGACGACCAGCCGGTCATGTTCGGGCCCGAAACCACCGAACAGCGCGATACCCGACCCGCCGACAGCAAGAGCGCGAGCTCCATACACGTTGTTGTGCCAGCCAGTCAGGGTGTCGTTCTGGATTCTGACGATGGGGAACTTGTTGTAGTAGCAGGTCCAGACGGTGTCGCCGTCGACGTTGAGAGCGTCGCAGTCGCTGATTGCACCCCACGTGTTGTCGACATGCGACGGATACCGCCATTCCTGGGTGAAAGCGGCGGAGAACCGGGTCAGTCCACAAGCCCCCATGGGAGGTTCGCCGTCCGGCTCGCCCCAGCCGTAGTTGCCGTAAATCCCTTCATCGAAGTAGCCCACCCAGATTTCGCCTCGAGGGGTGGCCTGCACGTGTTCGATGCCGTCTCCGACGGTGTGCTCGGCAACCACTACACCGGCGGAGTCGTACACGATCGCGTTGCGGTCCGCGCCCTCCGGCCGCCATTTGCTTCGAGCGCCGACTACAAGCACGTGGCCGTTCGGCAGCGACTGCACCAAGGGATGCGCCAGCGAAAGACTGGGGAGCCGTGTCGTGCTCGTCAGGTCCGGTGCGTGCACTGTCACGCGGGCTGCCACTGGTCGCGGCGCATGAGAGTCGGGGAACGTAGCCCATCCTGGTTGTGTTGTCGTCGATGTCAACGCCGGGTGGTCCTCGGCCGCCGACCACAATGCGACAACCTCACCCGCAGGGCCCACCGATGCGGTCACCCGCACGTCACCCTGCTGCGGCGAGACAAGCCGTGCATGATGACGCGCCCGGACCGTGGGCAGTGCCATCACCTCCGCCCGCCGTGCCGCATCCCGCTGCTCACGCTGATGAACTCGGTCTCCACCCACCAACGCATTCGACCACGCCGCCGATCATGTGGACCACTGCATTTCGTGATCAGCAGGGCATCTTCCAACAAGTCCGTCCCGGTCAGGATGCGCTCGGGCAAGAGAACGCCGGTCAAAGCCGTCGCATCCCGCGCGCTGAATACCCAGCCCGTGTGGCGAAAAAAGTCCTATACGACAAAGAAAGGAAGGGCAGTCATGGTGCAATACATCCGTACGGTGTGGGCAGTGATCGCGGCGAGGATCGCCGTGCTGCGAGCCGAACCCGAGCGTGGCGAGATCACCACCACCGTCATCGTCACCGCGCTGATGGCCATCGCCGCGATCGCGATCATCGCGATCATCGTCGCGAAACTGACCGAGAAAGCCAATTCGATCAACCTCGGGATCGGCTGAGCATGCCGGCCCGAAACCCCTCGCCGCGGCGGACTCGCGGCCCGCTGGCTCACCGTGTCCGGCACGCGCTGTCCGGGGACCGAGGCGAGGTCACCGTCGAGCTGGTCATCGCGACACCGTTGCTGCTGCTGGCGTTGCTGGCGATCATCCAGCTCGCCGTGTGGTCCCACGCGACCCACGTCGCCCAGACCGCCGCCTCGCAAGCCCTTGCCGCGGCCCGTGTCCAGCACGGCACCGCCGGCGCCGGGCACGCCGCGGGACAGCGGCTGCTCGCCGACCTCGCTGCTGGCCCGCTACGCGAGCCCCAGCTCACCGTGACCCGTGACGCGACCTCGGTGGCGGTGAGTGTCCGTGGCGAGGCCGCCGCTGTCCTGCCTGGTGTGCAGCTGCACGTGCACGCCGAAACCGTCGGCGAGGTCGAGCGTTTCGTGCCCGATACGGGCACAACACCCTGACTTTTCCTTATCCAGAGCCGAGTTTGGTGTACGACCGACAGGAGTCTGCTGATGGGCAACCTCAGTCGTTCCGGCATGGTGTCGCCGGTGCTCGATGGTGTGTTCCCGGACGGGCACGACACCGTGCTGCTGAATCCCGCCGTCACCGCGCGCCACTGGCCGCGTCGGCTGGCCCTCGCCGCCGTGCGACCTGAAACCGTCCTGAAAGGCCTTGTCAGCGCTATCGGCGTAGGACTCGCCCTTGTAGCGGGAAGCGGATTCGCTGGCAAGTTCATCCTCGCCGCCGCGGTCCTGATCGTCGTACTGGCCGGCTGGCGTGCCGTGTGCACCGTCCGCGAGGGCCGGGGGCTGCACGATCACACTCCCCGGACTCGCTTGCGCCGCGGCGAGGGTTGGCGCAGCAAGGATTTCGCCGACCTCGGGCCCGATACCGCGAGGCAGGTGCGAGACCTGCTGGCCGGAGTCGAGGAGTTGCATCGCACATCGGCCCGCGCCTGGATCGACCCCGCGCTGCCCGGTGAGGCGCACCGGGTGGTGTGGCAGGCCCTGTGTTGTCTCGACCGCAGCCGCGACGCGCGCACTCTCGCCGAGGAACTCGCCACCGATCCCGACGCCGGCGAGGACTTGGTGGCCGCGGCACACCAGGCGGTCACCACCATCGACCACGGCCTGGGCGAGGTCGCCCGGCATCTGCACGGCTGCCTGCTGCTCACCCGAGCGTGGGAAGCGAAACTGCGGCGCACCGACTGGACTCACCGAACCGGTCATGTCCTGGCAGCTCTGCCCGGCCACGACCACCTTCGCCGGCTGACCCAGGCCGCGGAAGAGCTACCGCAGAACGTGTTCGCTCACGTCACCGCGGCCCGCGACCTCACCCAGACTGGGGAATTCCCCTGGGAACGGCCATCGACGGAGTGGCCCCGGCTGACGCTGGTCCCACCTCACCGTGCGACGACCAAGCCGCCCGATGCCGGCGGCCAGGCAGGGGAGGGATCGTCGTGACGCGGCGAGCGAGCCGACAGATGGGAAGGCTCCGGGTCTGGTGGTGTGCTGAGCGCGGCTCGGTGACCGCCGAAGCCGTGCTGGTGACGCCGGTGCTGGTCATGCTGCTGGTGTTGCTGGCCGTGGTGGTGCACCGTGGTGTCGACGCGCGGCTGCGGCTCGACGACGCCGCCCACCAGGCAGCCCGCGCCGCCACCCTGCACCGCACCACCACGGCCGCCGCCACCGCCGCGCGTGACACCGCCGGCGCCGCACTGGCCCAGGCGGGTGTGGTGTGCCGCGAGGTGGCCACCACGCTGTCGGGAACACTGGTTCCCGCCGCCGCGGTGACCGTGCACATCAGGTGCACCGTCGACTTCGGACAAGCCGCGCTGCTCGGCGTCCCCGGCAGGAGAACCCTGGAATCGTCCGCCAGCGAAATGGTGGACACCTACCGATCCCAAGCTCGCCCGGGCGGTGCCCGATGACGTCGTCAGCGCCCGAGCGGAAGCCCCGGCACGAGAGCGCGGAGCTGGGCGCCGGTCAGCGTCCGGTGCTCGAGCAGCGCCTCGGCGATACGGCTGATGTCCGCCCAGTGCCGGTCGACGATGTCCTGCGCGATCTCGGCCCACAGATCGGGCTGATCGACGGCGAGCCCGTACGCGCGGCGGGCTTCGTCAATCAGGGCGAGATCGTCGTGCCCGCCGTGCAGGTAGGCGCCGAGGCGAACGTCCTCCGCGGTCACGCCCTCATTCAGCCGTTCGGCCTCGCTGGTCACCTCGATGACATGACGGGCCTGGGCGAGCGGCCCGGCGTGGGCGACGACCGCCACCGACGACACATCGACGCGACGCGGCCGGACCGCGGTGAAGCCCACGCGGCCGGTGCCGCGGGGCCGCAGCGTCACGTAGCGCAGCGACCGGCCCTGCAACAGATAGACGACCACGTGCCCAGCCTCATGCCACGCGGTCACACGATCCTCGCCCAGGTCGGGCGGTTCCGTCTCGGGCGCGGTCACGCCGCCCATTCTGCTCACTCCGCAAGCACGCCGGACAGCGGCACGTCCGTGTACCGCGTGCGCTGGTGGTGGCGGGCGGATGAAGGTCGGGTGACCGCGTTCGTGCTCGCCCTTCTGCTCGGGCTACTCGCCCTGACCGGGCTGTGCCTGGACGGCGGCCTCGCCCTGGCGAGCAAAGTCCGCGCCGGCGGCCAGGCCGAGTCCGCCGCCCGTGCCGGCGCCCAAGCGCTCGACCTCGCCGCATATCGCGCGAACGGGGTCGTTCGCATCGATCCGGTGCGGGCACGTGACCTCGCGCAGCGATACCTGGCCAGCGTCGGCGCCACCGGCACCGTCACGGCCACCGAGGACACGGTGACCGTCGAGATCACCGCCGTCTACCGGACACAGCTGCTGTCGCTGGCCGGGATCGACGACATCCACACCCACGGGCGCGGCGCCGCCCATCCACAGCGCGGGGTCACCGGCATCGAGCCCTGACCCCGGCTGGCACGTACTGGAGGGAGAACACCGGCATGGTCACCACCGACGACGAGATCACCCGCCGCCTCGAGGAACGAGATTCCGCGCGCAGCGCGCGCCGCGCCCAGGCGGCCGGCACCGTGGGCGAGCTGGCCCGCCGGCATGCCGACCTGGCAGGGCGGCTCGCCGGCCTTGAACGCGAACTCGGCGAGGTCCTCACCGCGGCCGGCGACGTCATCGACGTGCCCGAGCTCGCCGAGGTCACCGACGTCCCCGCCGCCGACCTCACCCGCTGGCGAGACCAGGCAGCCAAGCCCGCCCGCGGCGGCAAACGCAAACGCCCTGGCACCGCGAAGAACAACGGCGTCCCCGGCAAGGACACCCCGGCGACCACCGACCCGCGCGCCGCCCGAACCACCGCACCGGAATCCGCCGACCATGACGGAGTAGCGGTCAGCGTGGCGAGCATCTGATGCTCGGCCGCGAGCCCCTCGCACTCGCCACGCGGCTGCTGAGCCGGGTGACGCGAGGGCTGCTCGCCGCCGTCTTACTGGCCGCGCTGGTGACGGGATTGCCGTGGACGCTGATCCACGGCGTGGGCTGGCCGTTGCCAGATCACCTGCCGAGCCTGGACGAGATCGGCACGGCGCTGATGACGCCCATGTCGGCACGGTTCCTGCTCGACGTCCTCGCCTGTCTGGCCTGGCTGCTGTGGCTGGTGTTCGTTCTCGACCTCGCCGCGTGCGCGGTCGACGCCGCCCGCGGCGGGCTGCCGGCCCTGAAACGGCAGACAGGGCCGGTGCGGCGCGTCGCGGCCGTGCTCGTCGGCGCCCTGCTCGTCGCCGTGCTGGGCCGCACCGCCACCGCCGCGCCCCTCACTCCCGCCGACGCCGCACGCCCCACGGGCCACGCCCTCGTGGCCGTGACCGCCCCCGCGTCGACCGTCCCTGTCACCCACCAGCAGCCGCGCGTCGAAGGGGGGACCGAACAAGCCCGGCCACCGGAGAACGGCGTCCACGACTCCCTGTGGCGGATCGCGCAGCGCTGCCTAGGCGACGGTGATCGCTGGCCCGAGATCTGGGCGCTCAACCAGGGCAGCGCCCAGCCCGGCGGACGGATCCTGGCCAACCCCAACCTGATCCACCCCGGCGATACCCTCCGTGTCCCGACGACCAGCCCGCCGCCTGCCCCGCCCACACCGCCCGTGTCCCCGGCGCCCGACATAGCGTCCCCAGCGCCGACCACGGGGGCTCCAGCTCCGTCCGGAGGCGCGGCCGCGAAGCCCGCCGCCGACCCGGCGGGGGACAGGTCCGCCGGAGGTGCGGTGACCTGGGGCGGCGGTGAGGTGTTCGTCAGCCTGGGCCTGGCCGCAGCCGTTAGCGCCCTGCTCTTCCTCGCGCGACGCCGGTACCACGCCCGCTACCGGCCCGGCAGCGGCCGACGCGACGACGACCTTCCTGTCGCCCCAGTGGTGTACCAGCTGCACCTGGCCCACCTGCGCGCCCAGCACCACGATGAAGACCTCGACTTGAATACCGAGACCGACGACGACCCGGCCACGCGTGAGCAAGGTCCTGAATCCGGTGGCGAGCCGATTCTGCGAGAGGCGCGAGGGTCTCGAGTCCGCGTGATCGGTGGCGGTCCGGCGACACCGCCGTCCGTCGTCGACGTCGCGCTCGCGGCGAGCACGCGAGCCGCGCGCGACGACACCGCCGCCCCAAGCGAGGGAACCCAGATCGCCCTGGACCTGGCCCGCGTGCACGGGCTCGGTGTGGTCGGCCCCGGCGGCTACGCCGCCGCCCGTGCCCTGCTGCTCACTCTTCTCACCACCGTCCCCGAGAACGCACCGGCGCCGTCGGTGTACGTGCCCGCTGCCGATCTGGCTCGCCTGCTCGGCGTGCCGAGAGCGTCCATCGATCTGCCGGCGGCGATCACGGTCGTGGCCGACCTGGATACCGCGTTGACCGACCTCGACGCGCCCGCGCGCCGGCCCGCTGTCCTCGTCACCGCCCCTCCCGGCGAGCACGATCAGCACGCGCGGCTGCAGCACCTGCTCGACAACCACGGCCAGCACGGGCTCACCGCGCTTGTGCTGGGGCAGTGGCGTGCCGGGGTGACGGCCTACGTCACAGCTGGCGGGATCATCTCGGCCACCGACCCTGGCCTTGGTGAACCGCTACGCGGGACCCGCGCCTTCACCCTGCCCGAAACCGCGACCCGCGACCTACTCGCCTTCCTGCGCACCGTTGACCTCCGCGGCAGCACCGCCAGCGGGGCCGCCGACTCCGACCCGCGCCGTCAGGTGACGGCACCACCGGACGAGACTTCCCCCGTCCCGCAGCAAAACTCCGGAAGCGACCCGCAACGCCTGGAAATCACCGCAGGAACACTCGCCCCAGAATCGCCCGCCGCCCACGGCGACGAACCCGGTGACGACCCGCGCCTGCGAGCGGCACACAGGAACGAGCTGACACCCGCGCCGCTTGCGCTGACGGTCTTCGGAACTCCAGCCCTGCACTGGTGTACCGAACCTGCACGAGCCGATACCGAGCGGCGTGACCTGTCCGGCGAGCTGAGCAGCCGCCCGCTCGAACTGTTGGTCTTCCTCGCGGTGCATCCCGGCGGAGTATCCCGGGACGCCATCGTCGATGCCCTCTGGCCGAACGACCCGCCCCGTAACCCCGCCAGCGTGCTGCGCACCGTCCGCTCCCGAATCCGTCGCGCCCTCGACATCGCCACCCGCGGCACCGTCGGCGACCTTGTCCTGGCTGAGCACGGTCAGTACCGGCTCGACCCAGCTGTGGTGGAGGTGGACTATTGGTCGTTCGCCGACGCGGTGACACGTCGCCGCACCGCCGGCACCGCCGAGGGGCGTCGTGACGCCTACGAGGCGATCGTGGCCCACTACGGTGGAGCCCTGGCCGAGGGCCTGGATTCCGACTGGCTCACCGCGGCCCGGGAAGCGACACGGCGCGACGCGCTCGATGCCGTCGCCGCGCTCGCCCGCTCCCGTGTCGAGGCCGATCCCGACCACACCTTGGATCTGCTGGAAACCGCGCGGGCATTCGACCCGCACAACGAACTGATCTACCGCGACATCATGCGCCTGCAACACACACTCGGCCGGCACGACGCCATCTCCCGCACTCTGGACCTCCTGCGAACCCGCCTCGCCGAAATCGACACGATGCCCACTGCGGACACCGTCGACCTCGCCCAGCGGTTACGCGCCCGCGACACCGGGATCCCGGTCGAGGACTTCTCCCGATCCACGGCGCCATGAATGAACACGCCACCGGTTCGCGACCACGACCTGTCCATTCGGGGATCGAAGCAAGTTGACTGTGCGGTAAAGGTATTTGTGTGGAACAGTGAAATACCTCGATTTCCCGCCATGATTGCGCCCGTGCCGATGCTAGCGTCGACCGTGGCAGCACAACCATCGAGGCCAAAGAAAAAGAACTTCGTGGGCGCACAATCGCATTCCCCGGCATCTTCGACATCGGCTCTCGCCGAGAGTTATCGGCGAGAGCCGCGCGCCATAAAGACACTCCGACGCCACCGTGGCGACCCCACCTTGCATGCCGGGTCCGGGCCGTCGGCGCGGTCACTCGGTGACGCCCCCGTCGCCTCCGGCGACGCGGAGCGTGACTGCCAACCGTGGGGCCACCGACCCGGCCTATCAGCCTCGTCCTCCGGTATCCGCCTAAGTCGGATCCCCCCGTGTCGGCCGTTCTCGCAGGTTACGCCCCCTGAAGGGGGATCCATCGGTATCCCAGACTCGCTTGACACCAAGCAGGTGAACACATCAGGCCCGGCGGCGATGTCGCGCGGCTTCGTCCTTGTTTCATCAGCGCTCACCTGTCCGCTTCGCTCGCCGTCCCTTGTTCTCTCCGGCCTCTTTTTATTTGTAACTATTTCTGTCCGCGGGCTCGCCTGTGGCCGGCGCTCCCGTTGTTGGAATGGTTGGCGGGCGCCTGGCCTGCGCAAACAATTAAATGAATGCGGCATTGTTGGCGGCGAAAGATTGGCAAAATTCCCCGAAATTGACCCCGAAAAACTATTGTGCGGCGCCCGGGGTCGAGCTACTTTTATTGGGTACCGGGAAAAACCGGAAACCGCGAAAATCAACCGCGCCGGGCGCGAATGGCCCCGGAAAGCGGAAGCCCGCAAACACGTGATTGGGGATCGCTATGTGCTACGCCGACACCACCGCCAACCCCGACGGCACCGCCACCGCGCATTGCTATTGCGGTTGGTCCAACCCGTGCCCCGACCACGACGCCGCCGAAGCGGCCGCCGAAAACCACACGCGCGACGCCGAAGCGGCGGAAGCCGAATTCGCCGCCACTCACTGACCGCGCCCGCCGCACCCGACACCGAAAAGGGGCAACAACGATGAATGACACCGACGACGCGCCGGAACGCGTGGTGTACGTGGTCGACCCGACCATGAGCCGCGACGTGCAACCCGAAGTGGTGACCCGCGCCAACACCGAAAACGAGTGCACCGTCACCGGTGTGCTGATCGATCCCGCCGACCGTCAACAACTGTTGTACGGCACGGTAACCGGTCCCGACGGGCGTTTCGTCGGTAGCTACTTCCCGGCCGACATCGTGCGGCAATCGGAATGGCGGGTGGTGACCGCTGATGGCGCCGAATACCCCGCCCCCAGCGAAGGGCATGCCGTGCTCGCGCTCACCACCACGTTGCGACGCGCGTAACACCCGGTCCCTGCCGCGCCAAGTCCGCCGAAACCCATTGCTGTGAAGGGAAACCAGCACGATGACCACGAACGCCACGACTCCGGCCACGGGCGCCGCGCCCGCCGCCCCGGGCGCGGCACATCGGTTACCCAATGGCGAACTCCGCCGCATGGTGGCCGAACTGCTCACCCGGCAACCCGCCAATGCCGGACTGACGGCGGGTGCCGCCGCCCGGCTCCTGAACCGGTCATCCGGCGCGGTGGGCAACGCCTTGGAAACCCTGACCACGCGCGGGGAAGCGGACTACATGGGGCAGCCGTCCCGCGCTTACCGCGCCAACGCCAACACCCCCACGGCCGCCGCGACTGCCGTGATCAGCGCACGGGCCGCCGACCCCGCGACGGCCGACGCCGCGACGCCGCCCGCGCCCGTCACACCGAAACGCTGCCCCGGGCCGAAAAAAGCGCCCGCGCTGGTGACCGCACCGGTACGGCGCCCGAACGGGCAGCTCTACCACCCGCGCAAGCTGGCGGGGAGTTCGGACGTCACGGTGTTGCGGCGGTTGCGGCACAACAAAATTCCCTCGCTGCTGTACGGGCCCCCGGGGACGGGCAAGACGTCGCTGGTCGAGGCCGCGTTCGGTGACGCGGTGACCCTTCCGGGCGACAGTGACACCACGGTGGACGACATCGTGGGCGGGTACGTGCCCACGTCGGGCGGAACCTACGCGTTCGCGCACGGGCCGCTGGTGACCGCGATGCGTGAGGGGCGCGCGTTCTTCATCGACGACTTCACCCTCATCCCGGCACCCGTGCTGGCGGTGGTGTACCCGGTCATGGACGGGCGCGGGCACATCACGATCAAGGCCAACAACTGGGAACGTGTCGACGCTGCCCCCGGGTTCTACGTCGTGGGCGGGCACAACCCCGGGGTACACGGCGCGGTACTCAGCCCCGCGCTGGCGTCGCGGTTCCGGGTCAAAATCGAGGTGACCACCGACTACGACCTCGCCGCCCGGATCGGGGTCGACCCGAAAGTGGTGCGGGTCGCGAAAAACCTCGCCGGACGGCAGAAGAAGGGCGAGATCGGGTGGGCGCCACAGATGCGCGAACTCCTCGCCGCGAAAGACACCGCCGCCGCGCTGGACCCGATGGTCGCCGCCGGGAACCTGATCGCCGCAGCGCCGGAAGAAGACCAGGACATCGTCGCCGACGTGGTCCGCAACGTCTTCGGCGCCCACGTCGCCCCGCTCACCGTCGGCGAACAGTTCTAGCCCCCACCGGTTCCCGCCGCCCCGCGACCGTCCGGAAAGGACACAACAATGACCACGCACATCGCCGCACCCGCCGCCACCCCGACCGCCGTGTTCCCCGCCGCCCCGGGATGGCTGACCCTCTCCGCCCGGTTCGGGGACGAGGTGCCCGCCATCGCAGACCGAGACGACCTCGTGGTCACCGTCGCCCCCGGGGCCGGACACGACGCCCCCGCGTGTTTCTTCCCCGACCTCGCCGCCATCGAAGTCGACGGAACCCACCTCCCCAGCGGGGTCGACCCCGCCACCGTCGAACCGCACCGGGTCGGGGACCGCAAGCGCTACCGCACCGCATGGGGGCTGCTCACCCATGAATGCGCCCACGCGCAACACTCGGTGTGGCGTAAGCCTCCCGGGGTGCCACCGGGCGCGGCGGCGGCCGCGATCCTGCTGGAAGAGTCCCGCATCGAAGCCGCGCACCTGCGGCGCCGCCCGCAGGACCGGTACTGGCTGCGCGGGAGCGCGACGAAGCTCATCCTCGCCGACACCCGCGCCACCGACCCAGCCGCCGCACCGACCATGACGAAACTGGATGCCGCGCAGTCCGCCGCGCTGCTGCTGGCACGCGTGGACGGCGGTGTCCTCAACGGGCGGGAAGTTGCCCGGGTCCAACGGGTCGTGCGCGGCATTCTCGGCGACGACACCCTCGCCAAATTGCGGGCCATCTGGCGTACGGCGCACCGTGTCGCCGACGACGACGCTACCGCCATGATCGAACTCGGGCGCCGCTGGTGCGAAGCACTCGGCGACGACCCCGACCAGCCGCCGCCCCAGCGTGGCGCCGCCGACCCGGGCGCGCAGCCCGGTAGCGGGAACGGGGCCCCGACACCGTTGACGCAAGCGATCACCGCCGCCGCTATCGCCATCGTCAACGCGGCTGCCGCCGACCCCGCGCCCTCCGACCCCGTCACCGACGCCATGGAGGCACGCGCGGCCGAGGATGCCGCTCGCGCCCGCGCGGTCAGCGCGGCGAGCACGACCTTCGGCGGCGGGATGAGCCCGTACGCCACCCACATCACGGGCACCCGCTTGCCGACCACGGCCGAACGCACCGCCGCGCGGCAACTCGGCCGCGCGCTGACCACCGCCGGAGTACGTGACCGCACTACCACCACGATCACCTCGGCCATCCCACCCGGACGGCTGCGGGTGCGAGGGGCGATGACCGCCGCCGCGCAACGCGCGGCGGGCGCCATCCCCACCGCCGAACCGTTCACACGCACCACCCGCAAAACCGTGCCCGCGCCACCACTGCGGCTCGGCATCGCCTGCGACGTCACCGATTCCATGAAGGCCTACACGGCACCGGTCGCCTCGGCCGCATGGATCCTCGCCCACGCCGCCCACCACACCGACGTGCCCGCCACCACCGCGACCGTGACCTTCGGCTCGGGCCTGGTCACTCCGGTCACGCACCCCGGGGCCACCCCGGCCCGGATCACCGAATTCGGCACAGGTTTAGCAGGTCACGTCATCGACGACGCCATCGAAGCCCTCGACGGCGCCCTGGAACTGTCCCGCCCGAACGCCGCCCGCCTCCTGGTGGTCATCTCCGACGGTGACTTCGAAGACGAGACCCGCGACCCGGGCCAGCGGCTCCTCGATCGCTTACGTGCCAGCGGATGCGCGGTTCTGTGGCTGCTTCCCGGCGGTAGCAAATGGAATCGGCCGATGGACGGCGTCACGAATCACACGCTCACCGACCCCGCCGCCACCGCCCGCGCTATCGGCCAAGCCGCCACCGCCGCACTCCGCGCCACCCGCTAACCACCCACAGACCCCGGGCGGGGCGGACACCCTCCCCCTCATGTCCCGCCCCGCCCGGGCCCACGACCACCCACGAACTGGAGATGACCACCCATGACCGACACCACCATCGCCACCATGGGCGAGCTGATCGCCGCCCTCGACCACTACGACCCCGCCACCCCCGTACGGCTCGCGACACAACCCACCTACCCCCTGGAGCACCTGCTCGGGCGCGTCGCGTGCACCCCGGATCGCGCCGATCAGCCCCTGGTGTGGCTCGGCGCGAGCGACCAGGTCGGATACGTGCCCGCGCCCGTCGCCGACGCGCTGGGGTGGTCGTGATGACCACCGCCGAAACACCCAGCGACGCACCCGCCTCGCTGGCCGATCGCGCGATCACCGTCGCCCGCCTTCACCGCGCCATAGCGCCGCGCGCGTTCGCCGATCGTCACGGTGTCCGGTCGCCGTGGAATCGCCGCGCGATCACCACAAGCCATATCGCGGCCGCGCTCGGCGTCGCTGTCGACACCGTGCTCGTGCGGGACGACCCGGACCGCCATTACGGCCCCGGGGCCCTCACCCCGGGGGATTTGATCGAGGTCACCAGCGACGGCCGCCGCTGGTATTTCATCCCCGACCTGTCCGGGTTCGTGATGTGGTCCTGGCTGCTGCTCGGCCCGTGCCCGGACTGCGAGGCACCGCGGGTCCCCATCGCGCGAGTCGCCGGCCTCGCCGACCTCGGCGCCCACCTCGCCGAGTCCGAGGAGCCCTTCTCCGAAACCGCGCCCTTCGAATTCCACGGCGACCCCGCCCACCACCCGCACTGCCGCTACTCCGCACACGCACCGGAACTTCGTGCGGGACACCGAAAGGAGCCCCTGTCATGACAACGACCACAGTCGAGACGGCCGACAAACCCGCGCGTATCAGCAAAGAAGACAGGGTGGCACTCGCCGCGATCGACGTCGCGACCGCGCTACCGGGTAAGTGGACGGTCGGCCGTGGCCGGGCCCGAGACCAGGTTGCCGACGTCGAGTGCTTGGCCACCGGGGTCAGCGTCGGCTTCCAGCCGGTACCAGGACCGGGCGCGTGGCGCTACTGGCTCGTTCCGGGGGACGTGCCGCGAGAACTTGCCGACGCGTGGCTCTGGTACCGCAAAGACCCGCTCCCCGTAGCCACGTTCGCAGTCGGTGCTCCGGCCACGGAGGTCGCGACCGACATCCACCAGCGGCTGATCCCGGCCTTCCACCAGTGGCTCGATCGCGCCTGGACCGCTCGACGCGAACACCTCGAAGCCCAAACGCGCAAGTACGAGGCTGAGCGCGCGATCGCCGATCAGCTGCAGAGCGCGTTCCCGCAGGCACCCGAGCCCGCCCGCATCTACTTCATGAGCGGTGACCTCGTGAGCATCACGCTGACCATGGCTGTCGACGACGCGCTCGCCCGCATTCCCGCGCTCGCACAGGCACTCCGTGCCGATGACAGCACCGCCGCACCGTCCACACCGACCGAAACCCAGGAGACGACATGACCACGATCAACGCCACCCCCGCACGCCCCCACGATCCTCGCAAGGCCTCCCGCGTTGAGGTCTTCCTCGGCACGGGCCCACGTACCCAGTACGTCGGCTACCTCGAATCCGCATACCCGGACAAGACACCCATCCCCGCGACCGTCGCCTTGCTGCCTGTCGGACGGCAATTCTTGACCGCTACCACCGAGACCGACTTCTATGCCGCGCTGGACACCCTGACCGAGGCATGGTCGATGTGCGGGTTCGGGTCAGCGGTGTCGGGCTGCAATCACGACCTCGCGACGTGGAAGACGTGGCGGCGCAAGGACCTCCATGTGGAAAGCGCATACACCTTTGACGGCGGGCGAGTGCTGTACTTGCCCGAATGCGTCGTCGCCATCGACAACGCCGAGAACGACTGGCACACCATCACTCTCGGCCACCAACAGCCTCCGGCTCGCGGAGATACCACGCTCGCTGGACGAGCGCGTACGGCCTTCGACCGGGCTCGACGGCAAGACCCTCGTCTCGACCTCGGCCGCGATCCCGCCTACCTCAAGCGCGCTGCCCTCCGCCGAGCCCTGGGGCGTGACGTGGCCGAGGAGTTCGGCGTGCCGAGGACGGCGGTGACGGTCACCGACGACCCGGACCGTCAGCACGGCGGGTGGCACTGGTTCCGGGTGACCATCACCGACGGCGGCACCGAGTACCGGCTCGCCTGTTGCAACGGCACGGTGGACGACCTACGTGTCCTCGGGCCGTGCCCGGATTGCGCTGCCGAGGTGCCGCTGCTCGCGGCCAACGATCCTGCCGCGCTCGGCCGCTACCTCGACGCACAGGCCACGGGGACCCCGGTGCCGTGCCCGCCCGGACTGACCTTCGGCGTCGGACACACACCCGGCTGCCCCGTCCGCGAGGACCTGTGACGCCCTAGGAGAGGAGTTCGTGATGGCCACGCGCACCGACTTCTATCTCGGCACCGGACCGACGGCGCACTGGCTTGGGTCCCTGCAGTTCGCCTGCCACCCCGACAACCTACTCAAAGATCCCCACGGCCGGACCGCGCTGACCGCGCGCGAACCGTCGGCCTACCGGGCGGCGGTGAACGACCTCCTGTTGATGTGGGCGGCCGAGCGCCTCGGTGCGGCGCACGAGCCCCGGAACGGATGGCCGTGGGGCTGGGACACAAGCCACAGCAACGACTGGATCATCACCCACTTCGACGGCGCCGCGCACATGACAGGTGGCGGCGGGGACCGCTGGCACCGCCTCGACCCCGACGACCCGCGCCCGCCGCTGCGGTGTGGACCGCCGGACTTCGCGAGGTGGCTACGTGACCCCCGTGCGGCGCCAGCGGTTCCCCTCCCGGTGCACCGCCTGCCCGATACGCCCGCCACCGACTGAGCTGATGCCCCATTTCCTCTCCACTCCAGAGGACGACACATCATGCACGACAGGAAGCGACTCATGTGGACAGTGCTGGCCGTGGTGCTTCCCGGCCCGTGGACACCGGTGATCGTGCTGGCTTACATCCTCGACCGCGCCACCGAACATGAGCAGGATGCCACGCATAACGGCGCCGCTCCGCCGTATCCACCGCCTGATCCCTACGCCTGTGTCCCGGTGCCTGTTGGCCTGAATCCCGATGCGTCACGATAGGGAGGACTTGGCGATGTCGAGCAACACCGACTTCTACCTCGGACGCGGCGATGAGGCCGAGTGGATCGGCTCTCTGCACGGGGAGTGTTATCCCGAGAACTTCCTCGCCGTCCCGCCTGTGCGGCTGGCGATCACAGCGACCGACGAGACCGTCTTCCGCGAGGCTGTGGCCGACGCTTTCGACGTGTGGGAGGAAGAAAGTCTCGGACACGTGTATCACCGCAAGGGCGGCTGGCCGTGGCCGTGGTATTCCAGCCACAACAGCAGCTGGATCATCACCTTCGACCCCCAGCGACAGCGCGGTGTTCGCCACGGTGGGCGGAGGCGTCCGCTGGCACCGCCTCGACCCGCTCAACCCATGGTTTCCCGAGGGAGACGACTCGCTCGGCCCGCCCTATCTGTACGCGTGGTTGCGGGATCCGGCCGCGTCGCCGTCGGTGCCGATGCCTCTGATGCGAGAGAAGCCCGCTGACCTGCCCATCATCGGCGGTGATCCCCGATGAGCAGCATGACGCACGACTTCTACCTCGGGTGTGGCCCGGACGCCGAGTGGCTCGGCTCGGTCCGCCTCGGCATTAGGAACGGCGGTGGGCTCGGCGAGATCAGGCGAGCCCGGTCCGCGGGCGATTTCATCGTCCCCGCGCACGCGCTCGCCCAGCTACCCGCCCTCTACGGCTGGACCGACCGCTCCGGCGGGCCGCTCCGCTTCGGCGTACGCGTGCTCGCCGCCGACGACCGCCGCCACAGCACGTATCCGGCGCTGGCCGACTTCCCGCGCTCGCGCCGTGTTCACCGCGTACTCATCATCGAAAACTTGGAAAGGGCACCCCATGTCGTCACACGCCACGCCCGCTGACCCGGCCGCCGCAGAGGTGGGCGAGCCACGCAGTGCCGCCGAGCACTACGCGGCCGCCGAGTCCCTGTTCGCTCAAGCCCGGGCGATATACCCGGACCTCAGCAGCCGCGCGTATCACCAGAACGAGTACAAGCGCTGCCTCGACTGGGCACGCATGCACCTGCGCCTTGCCGAGGTCGCCACCGCAGGAGCCGGACTTGTCTTCGCGCACCGGAGCCTGCTCGCGAACCCCGACGTCCGCCTGCAGGACACCTACGTGGGCGCCGAAACACAGCAGTGGAACGAGTACTTCAAGACCAAGCACGACGCGACCAGGAAGTCGGCATGAGCTCCCAGGCCATGCCCCCGGCGCTGGAGCCGTCATGCCCGGACTGTCACGCCGGGATCGGGCATGTTCACCTCGAAGGGTGCGACGTAGCCCGATGTCTGGCCACCGGGCTGCAGCGCCTCGGTCACGACGAGACATGCCAGTGTCCGCAGGACACGTGGTCCGGATTGTGGCCCGGGGAAGCCGAATGCATCGAGTTCGGGTGGGTGTACGGGCCTGGCCTGCCCGACCTTAACCGCTTGATGACCACGGCCACCTGGGATCCCGTCACGCACCGTTGGACTGTCGAAGGAGAGTCACGATGACCACGCTCGCCACTGGCCTTGGATTCGCCCCGCGGGCACCTTTGACCTCGGCTGGATCGGGCTAAGTACTGGCCGCCCAAAGCCATCAATGAGCTGCGGGTGCGACCCGGCCTGCGCCGGGAAAGGCACTTTTCCACGCTGCTCTGAGAAATCCGAGGGTGAGGTGCGCACGGCCGTGGCATTGATCTGACAAGGAAACCCGGTACGACCTGGCCTAGGTTAGGTTTCACCCGCGAACAGGACGCCAGCTTGCGCGCCCTGTGCCACATCCTGGCGCGGCGGCAGCCGAGTATTGAGACCTGGCGCAGGGTTCGTCCCGCACAGAAGAGGACCGTAATCCTCATGCCGACCACCGGATCATCTTCGCGCTCCGCGGCGCCCACACTGTTCGACCTCGCAGCCCGCGCGCTCACCCACGCCGACGTACTCGCCCTGACAGACGATCAGCGAGCCGTCCTACACCACGTAAGACAGGGCCTCGCCGACCAGGGCGACACAAGAGCAGTAGTGGTGGTCGCCGGCGCTGCGGGCACGGGCAAGAGCGCCCTCGCGCTGACTCTGCTCGGCGAGGCCCTGCGCGCCGGCTACTGCGCCCGGCACGCCACCGGCTCGCAGGCGTTCACCACCGCGCTCCGCAAGACCGCCGGACACGGCTCTCGCGCCACCCAGAAGCTCTTCCAGTACTTCGGCACCGCCTCTGACACCGAGCCCGACGGGCTGGATCTTCTGGTGTGCGACGACGCGCACCAGCTGCGGGCAACCTCGAACACCCGCTACACCCCCGCCTCACGCCGCAGCGACCGCACCCAGGCCGCACAGCTGCTCGAGGCCGCCCGCGTCGTGGTGTTCCTCCTCGACGAGGACCAGGCGATCCGCCCCGGCCAGATCGGCTGCCGCGACTACCTCGCGGCAGCGGCCCGGGCCAGCGGCGCCACCGTGCACTGCGCCGAGCTGACGAACCAGCACCGCCATCACAGCGCCCACTACGACAGCTGGATCCGTCGTCTGCTCGCACTCGACGACCCACCGTGCCCGCCGACCTCATGGAACCCAGGCGGAGAGTCCGCGCGGCGGTTCGAGCTGAGGGTTGCCGACAGCCCCGGAGAGCTGGAGCAGCTGCTGCGCGCGAAGACCGAGGTCGGAGCGAGCACCCGGATCACGGCCGGGTTGTGCTGGCCCTGGAGCGACCCGAGGCCCGGAAATCCGCTGGCCAAGGACATCGTGATCGGTGACTGGCGCCGCCCATGGAGCGTGAAGGGCCAGCGCGCTGTCAACGGCCTTCCGCCCTCGCCGCTGTGGGCAATCGACCCCGCGGGCGCCGGCCAGATCGGCAACGTCTACAGCGCGCAAGGCTTCGAGTACTACTACGGCGGCGTCATCCTCGGCCCCGAGCTCCTATGGCGCGACGACCGGTGGGTCACCGACCCCGCCGCCAACAGCGACGACGCCCTCGACGGCGCGACGGCCGCTGACGTCGATCGGTGGGTGCGCCGCACCTATCGTGTGCTGCTCACCCGCGCCACCGCAGGCACCGTGCTCTACTCCACCGACGCCGAAACCCGCGCCCTGTTGCATGACCTGATCGCCGTGTAATCAGGTACGCCCCGCCGTCAAACAAAGGGGGTAGGGGACCGCGTTACCGACAGCTAATTATGTCCGTGAATTCTGGCCGCACATGTTGATCACATGGCATGATCAATGTCGGCCGCTTTCGACCGCGCTGTGGCGTTGCCCGCGATTAAGCGTGGCGGTACGCGACGCACCTCCAGGTCGTCCAGCCTCCGCTTCACTACGAGCGCTCCACTGAGTCGCGTGCGTCGGTGCGGGACTGCCACTTCGCCAGCCTCACAGGGACCGTCGAAAGTAGCGCGAAAAAGGGACAAGTTATCGTGCGATCGATTGGCGAACGCCGCTGCCCCGGATCGACCGATAAGCGGCATGAGCGTGCATCCTGTCGTATCTCGACGAAGGCGGCGGTGTTCGGACCTAGTTGGCGGAGGTCGTGGCGGATTGGGAATACATGGCGGGGCCGGCGGGGCGCCGCCATGCTGACCGTGCGGCTGGAGCTCGCGTACGCCGATGAGGGCGGTCAGCGGCGGGTGCGCTGACCGAGACCTGGTCAGTGCCGTCCGAGGCTCCGTGGTCGGGGTTGCGCCGATTGGCTGAAGTCCCCTTCAACCGGGGTCTGCCGAACCCTCGTGTCGGCGACGAATGGGACGCTGGCGGAACCGACCACGGAAGGGATTCCCGACTGATGACCTACCAGCCTGAGCGCGAGTTGAACCTGACCTACGACCCGCAGCGAGGATGGTTCCACTTCGTGCTCTATAGCGAAACACCGACGCTGTGGGGATCTGCACTCAACGCCACCCAGCAACTGCGCAAACCCAGCCAGTACACGGAGGAATGGATTGGCCGGTTGCAGGACACCGGGCCGACCCCACTTCACATGGCCCTGGTCTCCAATGACGACGCTCCGCGACTGTGGCATCCCTGCGTTTTCGACGATCCCGACTCGCCGTCGGCAATCGCTGGCGACGGCTGCCTGTGCCTGACGACCTTGTACGATCCGCTTACCTGGATGCCGGTGGTGAAGCAGCACTACCGCACGGTCAGCGGGAACATCGATGAGTGGACTTACTGGACCTTTTCCCCGTTGTCGCTGCCTGAGGGCCAGGTGCTGGAGCGGTTGATCATCGATCAGGACGCTGGCGTCATGTGGCTGCGCAACGACCGCGGCGAGCTGCACTTCCTACCCGAGAAGACCGGCGCGGGCTACAGCGTCGGCTATGGCGGCGGTGGGCCCGGGAAGTTCGCTGAGATGATCGAGAAGATCGTGGCCTCCGACGGTCACGACGTCACCCCGGACACGAGCCAGGTGACGGCGAATCGTCATCTGAACGACTGGACATCCTCGCCCGTGTCGGACCGGACGCGGGAGTTGTCCTTGGCGCAGCTGCGGACCTTGCGGACGACGGGGACCGCGCCGGCCTGATCGCTCCTCGGCGACGACTTCCGAGGGGCTGCCGCATTCCACTAACTAGGTCCGGACAAACGCACGCCAACCTGTCCGGACCTAGTTGGCGAACCACAGGTCGCCCGCGTTGTCTCCCGACGAGTTCAGGCGAACGGGACATGCCCGGCGGAGGACCGGTCAGCGGCATGAGCGGATGCTCATCGGGCACTTGAGTTGCTGTCTGTTGATGAAGTTCAGCGAGTTGGCGGGCCGCCAGCAACACCACTCTGTCGGACACCGGACTTAAATCCGAGGACTGGGTGGGCTTGGCTTCCGCCTTCCGGTGGCCTGGTCCTTGGCGGTCTGGCCGAGCGGGCCGCAGCGGCGCGTGGGGATTGGGGCGGCCAGGAGCCATTGCCGGGCGTTTCCTGGTGGGCTTCGGCGACCGCGGCGTCGGCGTGGACCGGCGTCGGTGGCGTGCGCGGCGGTCTCGATGGCCGCGTTCGCCGCAACCGCAGTGGCGGCTATCCCGTCCACGACCTTCGCCCACTGAGCACCGCGCGGCATCCCGTTCTGAAGCAGGATATCGACCCTGGCGGGCGACGTCGTCCTTCGCGCGCCGATACAGCTCCGGGTGGTAGCTGTGACCGGCCTGATCCAAGGCGAGCAGGCGGGCCGTCTCGCGAGAGACGTTCGCCGCAGTGGTCACGTCCCTCGCGGTCCACTCGAGGGCTTTGACACCGTCGACGTGCGCGCAGCGAGCAGGTTGGCGCGGGTCCGGGGACGCCGGAGGCCGTCGCGAGGTACTCGACTTGGTATCGGGTGATCCGGCGCCCGCCGCGGTCGACCAGTAACGCGGTGTCGTGCGGGTCGGCGATGCGCTGGGCGAGCCAGGTGCCCAGCAACGGGGCAAGCTGGACCGGGATCGGCCGGACGCGGATCTTGTTGCACTTCCTCAGCAGTGTAATCAACCTGAACTCGGTTCCGCCGCTGTCTGCGCAGTAGCCGATGTCACCGGCGTCGAGGTTGTAGATCTCGGGGACGCGGGCCCCGAGGTAGACCATCAGGTGCATCGTCAGCTGGGTGGACATCCTCGACGACTCCCACGCCGAGTACGTCTCCTTCATCACCCGCAACGGCCGTTCGCGCCCCCGCCGGTGCCGGCCGCCATGGGCCTTGCCTACGAGAACCAGGCCGCGCTCCCCGACCGCGTCGGTAGCGAGATCACCGTCGCGTTGACCCGCCTCGACGATGAGGTCCGCGGCGGCCAGTCACCCGCAGTGGCCGGGAACTCGGGAAGGGCGCCACGGTCGGCGCTCCTGGCGCGACACCGACGCCGACCGGGAACTTGACGTCGTGTCTCGACCAGCACGCGGAAATCCGCCGCTCCAAGGGGAATGGCGACCACGACCGCATCAGCGGGTCGCGGCGTAAATGCCTGCGGCGCCACTGGGCATGAGCATCTCGCCTGGCCGGCATGGCTCCAAACGCCGGAAATGCGGCGGCTGAATAGCGCAGCAGGGCTCTTGATGTGTGAGACATTCGAGTGGTCTGTAACATTCTCGCTTCCGGATGCTGATCATCCGACGCTAGCCTGACGGCGACGGGCGCGGAAGCCTGGCGTGCTTTGGTGGGGGTTTCATGCAACGAAACATTCGCATTTTCTCATGCCGCTTATGTGGCGATGATGTCCGCTGCAACCTTGTCGACATCGGTCCGGCGACAAGTAGTGCCGCCGCGCTATTCTTGCCGAGTTCAGAATTCGTTCATGACCACGAACCACGGAATTTATAGTAGTTCGTTGGCAACGTCCACATATCGGGTATCCAAACTTGCCTACCTCCAGTCTGCCCACTTTCCGTACACGCGCCCGCGTCCGAGATGCGCGGTTACGTGTGGATACGTGATTTGTTCTATTGACATGCGAGCACAAGGGGGAATTGTTATGAGACGTTCCGGCAGACCGACGGCGGTAACCCGTCCGTCGCGGCAACGCAGAGGCCGGACGGCCGCGGTGTTCACCGCGGCCGTCATGGCGCTGAGCGTGCTCACTGGGGCGCCGGTGGCGGCGGCACCCGACCGCGACCGGCCGGCGAACAGTAGTTCTGGTTCCTCCACGTCGACAACGGAGGCGCCGCTCGTCGATACTGATGTGGGGACTCCGGTGGACGTGACGGCCACTGAGACCACCGCGGACGGTACGGACGATCAAGCTCCGGAAGAGGACACAGAAGCCGACGCCCCGCCGGCCAGTTCGCCCGCTGGCACGGCGGCAGGAGCTGGGGATCGTGACGATTCGCTGGTGCGGGTTCGCGAAGCGTTGATCAGCGGGAAACATTCGACTCGGGCGCAGCGAGACGCCAGGAAGAACGCTGCTGAGGTGTGCACCAGCAGCGACTTCAGCGTGGAACTGCCCGAATTCTCGGTCGTGGCACTCAATAGACTGTTCGGGAAGGTCAGACTGACCGACGATCAAGTCGCCAAGTGCCAGGGGCAGTTCATCGAGGTCTGCGCCGTCGCGCTGCCGTATACGGACAATATCAAAGATTGCGCGGTCCGCGAGATCACGCTCGGAACCAATTTATATGTCAGCAATGGCATTTCCGCCTGCGAAGGGGACTGGGCCTCGCTAGCCGGCTGGGAACACGCAACCGATGGGCGGATCTCCAACGTAAGAAAGTACCACCTCGCCGACGATGGGACCTGCAAGGAAGGCGAGCACGATGACGACCAGCCGATCCCAGGTGATCTGGAGATGATCGTTCTGGCCTACCAGGCCAGGATCCCTGCAACGGAGAACACCAACGACTTCGAGTGGAACGCCGCGAGTGCCGGTGAGATCGCGAAGATCATCACCTCGATGAAGAAGGCGAACACCGGCACACCCGAGGGGCGAATACAGGCAGACAGGGAACTGGAGGAGTTTGGCTACGAGCTCGAATTCATGACCGACACCGTCACTGGCCGTAGCTATCTTCTGTTCTATGAGGTGAATCCGTTCAACCGCGGATGGGGGCTGTACGTACTTCGCTATGATGCGACATCGGCGCCCACCAACCTGGCGGTCGAAGCGCCCCACCCGATTCACGACGAGCTGTCGGCCAAGTTCGGCATCAAGACTTTCGTCGACCTGGACGGGAAGATGTTCGCGATGGCGGGTACCCACCGTTACAACAGCACTGAGGTGCGCGACCCGGTGAAGTATCCCAAGAGCCGGGTATCCGACATGGCGCGCAGCTACGAGAGCTTGTTCCACAAAGTGCACACCAACTTCACCACCGGGCACCCTGACATCACCGGCGGTACGTGGAGCCCCACCCATGTGGCCCAAGTACACGGTTTCGAAGCACGCGCGGGATACCCGGAACTCGTGGTCAGCAACGGAAGCTGCCAGCCGCATGCCAAACTCCGCCTTTTCGCCGAGAAGGTTCGGCACAAGGGAGTTTCTGCCGGCGTGTTCGAGGGAGACGCCGCCTGCTCCAAGGCGTCGAGAAACTATCCGGCGGTCGGCGCGACGATCAATCCACAGGCGAAACATACGCGGAAAAAGGGTGGCTTTTTCTATCACCTCGAAGCGGTGAGGTCACTGCGGTTCGAGCCTTCCCGGTACCACCTTGTCGGCAAGGCGCTGGGTGAGACGTTGCTCGAGGGTGACACCGGACTGCCGGCGAAGATCGGTCCTGCGCCCGGGTTCGACCCCAACGCGACCGCCGCCTACGCCCGGACGCATGCCCGCAACTACAACAGCAACTACTGGAACTGGAACCACCGGGGACCCGCGGTGGGTGGTGACAGTCCGAACTTCGCGAGCCAGGCTCTCGCCGCAGGCGGCTGGCAATGGTACGAACCCGCCGACGGTGCGCCTGGTGATCATCAAAGCAGCAACTACTGGTACTACCGGGGAAACGCGGGGAACGGCAACGGGGTCGGCGCCACCACCTGGTCCTGGGTCAACGCCGAGACCTGGAGTTCGTTCGCGAGAAAATCTGGCCGGGTCACCAAGATCAAATACCTGAGTGACGTCGGTCTCGGCGACGTGGTGCAGCTGGCCCTGCCGGAGGCCAAAACCAAAGAGAACCGGTCGATGATCGTCACCGGCTTCGACTCCAGCGGTCCGCTGGTGAGCTATCACTCACCGGACGTGGTCGACTTTCCCCTGTGGTCGCTGATCCAGAGCTACAACCTGAACTGGGCCGACTCCGACGTCGCGAACGTGCATCACCCGGGCATGGTGCTCA
Organism: Amycolatopsis sp. CB00013; assembly: GCF_001905755.1. Lineage (NCBI taxonomy): Bacteria > Bacillati > Actinomycetota > Actinomycetes > Pseudonocardiales > Pseudonocardiaceae > Amycolatopsis > Amycolatopsis sp. CB00013. The sequence goes on from NZ_LIWC01000003.1 coordinate 501,989, forward strand.
CGGCCTGGCGGACGGTGAGCGTCAGCGACCACGCCCACCGTGGCGATGGCGTCTCCCAGCCCGGAGTCCCCACGACCCAGGCACGACTGGAACTGGATACTTTCGTCCCGACCCCGGAGGGGTCGATGGAGGGGTACGACCGCGTGAAGTCCTTCCCGCATTGGAATGAGGTCAAGACGTGCAGCACGCGGCAGACCGTGCTCCGGCGTGACGGCAGGGCGGTGCAGCTAGGCGCTGGCTGTCAACCGGCGTCCGGTATTTGGTTCAGCGAATACGACGGCCTAATTCACACCGACCCCAAAAAACTTGAGATCGACCACGTGGTGCCGCTGGCCGACGCGTGGCGCTCCGGCGCCAGCACGTGGACCGTCGACAGGCGCCGTGACTTCGCCAACGATCTCGCGGGACCACTGCTTCGAGCGGTGACCAGTACTGTCAATACCTCGAAGAACGACAGGGATCCGGCGGACTGGGTCCCCCCACGGACAGGTGCGCACTGCGGATACGCCAAGCACTGGATCCACTCGAAGTTCCGCTGGGGCTTGACCATGCAAATCACCGAAAAAGACGCGTTGCGGACACTGCTCGGAACCTGCCCCGACTGAGATGAGAGCGGAAGGCCCGGTCGTCGCCGGCCGGGCCTCCCTGTGTCTGTCCTACCGGCCTCACGAGGCGGCCGCCACTCGGTGGCCGCCTCTCAGGTGCAGTCCCAGTAGTAGGTCACTGACGAGAGATCGCCGCGGGCCACCGCGGTCGGGTCACCGAACAGGTGCGCGATGCCGTGGTCACCCCACCCTCTGGTGTAGACGTCCGAGTCGATGGTGATCAGGACCTGACCGGCGGGCTCACCGATCGAGGGGTAGTTGCCATGCCCGCGTGGGTCCTCCTGGGTGAAATCGGCGCTGCCGCCCAGCGAGCTCCTGCTGACGAAGTCGTCATCATCGAACGGGCTGTAAGCGCCGAGTACGTGGAACCTCCATCCGTTGCGCAGGAGATCGGACGCGCAGTCGCTGCGCTCGCCGTTGAGCGTGGCCAGTTCGCGGACCAGCCGGGCCAGATCCCCCTCCTCGTCGACATAGAACTCGGCCATCTGCGGCAAGGCCCGGCCGATCGTGAACGTCACAGCGCGTGCCTCGGTAGGAGTGAACGGCGCGTACACCCCGGGCCGGTCGCTGACCGCCTGCCATGGGGTCAGGGCCGTCGGAGACGCCATCGACGGTGCCGACGTGTCGGGATACCAGCGGACCTCGAAACCGGCCTTTCCCTCCGTCTCATCGAAGGTGCGCCCGAAACTTTCACTGTCAGCGCCGACGAACCACTGCAACACCCCCGTCGTGGGGAAACCTGGCAACGGCCCGACCTCGGCGAAGTTGATCTGAACGACACTGAACATCGGAACACCGTTGTACATCGGCCACGACGCACCCTCGGGCAGATAGGGATACCCGGCGAGAAATGACCCGGTCGCCGACACCGGAGGCCCGTCACCGACCCGTATAGCGGCAGAAGGAAGAGAAACCCGGTCGAGCAGTGGCCGTAGCTCACTGAGCACTTGTTGTCGTCGTTCGTCCTCATCGGAAACGGTCACACCCCGGACGGTAGGGCACCAACCCGAAGGGCGACAAGGGATGGACATTCCCGACGGCACCGACGCTGGCCGACACCACCTGGGATCGCCGTGACGTATCGGGGTCGCCGTAGTGCCCGGGATATTCCAGGCGGATATGGCCTGAACAGCAGTGATCGGTCCTTGTCACCTTGATGGGATCCGGGCTAGTCGTGACGAGCGCCCTGGACAGGGCCACCCAGTCCAGCGCTGGACTGGGTGTGCCAGGAAGCGAAGGATCGAGGAGTTGTGGGGCGCTCGGGTCCCAGTACCCGCTCCAGATCGGCGCTGACCTATCCGCTCATCGGCATGAGCGTGCGAATGGAGAGCTCGTTCTCTTCGAGATGTGGATTTTCAGCGGAGGGTGGTTGTCTTACCGATCATGCTGCTCGTCCTCCTCTATCTGTCCGGTAGTCAGTTCGAGGGCGAACCGGCGTGCATTGTCGTTGGGATCGGAACGTGCAAGGTCGTGAATCACGTCGCGAGCGTCGGCCGGCCATGCGGTTCGCGGCCACTGTTGGAACGCTGTCAGGGCCATGTTCCGGTTGCGAGTAACCGGGCTGTGCAGTCCAGCCAGCAGCAGATCGGCTCCGGTGCCGGGATGGTCGCGCAGGGCTTGCAGGGTCCAGTCCAGCGCATTGTGGGCGCGCCATTGCGGGCCCATTCCCAGCTCGTCGGCTGGCCCGGTCGTGATCTGGTCGATCGGCAGGAGGGTATGCGCCAGGTCCGCCAACTGCTGAGCACGCCCGGTGTCTGCCTGTTGCCAAGCGTGGAACCACCCGCTGCCGAACGGATCGGTCTTGATCTTCTCGAGGTGTGCGTCGAAGGTGTCCATGCCCCGGACACGGGCAGCACGGTCTGCCAGGGAGAACTCAACGGGGTCGTCTGATGCCAGCCCCGCGGTGATGCGGCCGATCCATGAGTCCTGGCTCAGGATCTGGTCACTGGCGTGCTCGAAGGCTTGTCGGCGGGTGGCGGTCCAGCCGTTCTGGCTGCGCTGGTCCCACCCGGTCTCGCGGGCGAGGAAGGAGCGGATCGTAGCCACGGTCGAGAAGTCCTGAAGGGTCTGCGCCTGGGTGGTCATCGTGGCGAGAAACGCCTCCACGGCGTCGGCGCCGGACTCGTAGTCGTCGACGTCTTCCGCCGGTCCACCCGTGATCAACGCTTCCAGAATTTCACCAGCGGAGGTCAACAACCCTCGATCGACCGTCTCACCGCGCAGAGCTTCGAGCAGACCTCCGGTCGTGGCGGCAATGTAGGCCAAGTACTCGTACATGATGGAGTTTCGGAATCCCTCACGCAGGATCCACGAGCGAATGTCCGGATCGGTCGTGTCCCGCAATCGCTCCACGCAATGAATCCGGCCCCAGCCATCCACCGACGCGGCCAGCGCCCACAACTCCGACTCCGGGGCGGGTAGCCCGTTGGAGATGGCCACTGCGCAAAAAAGGGTGAACTCTTCGTGTGCACCGAGCGTCCGCACGACGGCCACATCGTCTCCGAGCCCGGTAACACCAAGCAGTGCGATACCCAGCTTGACCGGCCCTCGATCGGGAGCCGTGACGGCAAGCCACTTCCCAACCCTATGCAGCGCCCTCCCGTCCAGCCGCTCGCGGCCCAGCCTTTCCATCAACGCGTCGACGTAGTCCATGACGTCGTCATCCATGACACCGGCATAGAGCTTGCGGAGCTGCCTGGCCGATGGCCGCCGGCACGCCATCGCCAGCAAGCGTGCGACCTCAGTGGCGCGGTCAGTGCCATCGGCGGATCCATGGTGACCGATGACCCCATCCATGGCACCAGGCACCCACCGCAGCCGATCGGACATCACCCTGGCGTCATCCGGCAACCCCACCTCTGCCGGCAGCCGCCCGGACGGATCAAGATTCCGGCGAATGTGCTCGTAGAGCGCAACCCCGGCCATCACCACCGGCAGGTCAACCGACACAGACGTCACTCCCCGCATATCCACGACAACACGCCATGGACGATACAAGTATCGAACCTTTGCCTTAAACCAAATACCCCAGCCCGCAGCGTTACCGACGTCATCCTCAACTCGGCACATGCGCGCCTCGCGACAGCGCGGTCAGCGGCATGAGCGGATGTTGGCCACGCGACTAGTCCCGTGCTGCCGCGGCGGGTGCGGCGGGTGCGGCGGGCGGAGTCCATAAAGGCCTCGCCCGAGGACTCAACCGAAGGACCGGCTCGAGCATGAGTTCAGCTGGGTTCGCCCCGGGCCCTCTGGTTCGTCCTTAGCGGCCAGCGGGCTGGACGATGTCCGGGCCGCCGGTATGAGGTGTCGGAACGTAGCCTTGCGCCGACGTCGGCAGCGTCGCCACGCAGTTCGCGGAGCACGCGTTCACCAGCAGCGGCAGCACGTCGGTACCGACCCGGCGGGAAACCCACACCTGATGCAGTTCTCGATCGATCAGCCTGTCGCAGACGCTGCACGTCCGTACGACCGTGGTGCCCCACACGCCCGGATCGAGCTCGGCGAAGTCCGCCTGGTCGGCATGGGTCACCGGCCGCAACGCCGGAAACGGTGGCCGGAACTTGACGTTGCCGTAGAGGACACGGGTGCTCACCGTGCTGTCGATGACACTTGCGCACCTGGTGAGTTCATACGGGTACCAGTGCAGCCGGTGCGACGTATAGGGCTCGAACACCTCAAGGCTGGTCATCGCTCCGATCTCGGGTGGCAGGCGGACCAGGTTCGTTCCGTACAGGACCAGGCGCGTGACCGCAGTCAGCTTCGCGATCGTGGACGGCAACGTGATGATCTGCCGCCGTTCCACGGCACTCATCCCCCTGAAGGGCGCGAACTCCGTCCGACCATCCTCGACAGCCTCGTCGATCAGCGCCAGGAGGTGCTGCCAGCCCTCTGCCGCTTGGTCTTGTGTGTCCTTATGGAACGAGACGGTCACCGGTCGAGTCGTCTTCGAATAGCCGACGCACCGGCAGTGATCCCGATCGAGCCCATCCGGCGCGGCTCCGACGGCGTCGGCGAACCGATTGGGGAACACCTGCGGCGCGTTCTCGTCAGTCGACACCTGTGAAGCGTATCGACGATGGCCGGTAACAGTTGCCACCACTACGACCCGTAGTGCGCAACCTCCTGTCGTCGGCATTTCCGGACGTTCCGGTCGTTGCCGCCATGATCGATAAGGGCGGCAGATCTGGTACACGTTCTCTGGGGGGGGGGGGGGGGGGGGG